>NZ_JADILO010000013.1 GCF_015278125.1 Vibrio fluminensis | reverse complement strand
GTGGTACAGCTTTGTTTAGAGAAACCGTAAATTTGAACGGCTTATGCACACGTTGACCAGAAGGCTGACCTGATTGTGGGTCAGTTGGTACTGTTACTACGTGGTCGAATTGCTGTACTAGCATCTCATCTTCATGACCTTCAACGTAGCTATCACCGATTGAGTCAGCAGTACATGCGCCTGCAGTAATAAGTCCCTGAGTTTGACCTTCTAGTGATATATAACATGGAGTTGGCATGGCTTTATCCTTAAATTAGTTGATATGTAAATAACTCACCCTCTACTAATCAAAAGCTATGCCAAGCACGGCCCCTATAATTTTCAATTGCTTATATTGATAATATTCACCCTCTGGGCAAGATCTTGCTCAATTCAGGCAAGATCTTGCTCGGCTGAGCAAAAAGTTGCCCGAATATTCAGCATTGATAAACGCGGAAGTGATAGAGCAGATAACAGTACAAGCGTGACCTCTGTTTTTTACGCCAACTGACTTTGCGATAAGAAGTTTTTCACTTACTGTGCTTGCAGTTATTTCATCATGCAGTATCGGTCCATGAACCAGTTTGATAAAACCCAAATTATCGCTCTCGATATCCACCAGCCTGAGCAAATTAAATCAGCACTCATTCAGTACCAAGCGCTATTAGATAGTGGCGAAGCTTTTAACCAGCATCACTTTGATGTGGAGTTCAAACAGCAAGACGCACAAGGTGTGCGCCGCTTGCAGCCAAGCGATGCTGGCAACAACCTTGAACTACTCAAATCCGCCCTGCATATGGGGCAGGAAGGTGGCAGCCATTATTACGCCCACGAAATCACCGATCAGCGCGAAGTCTATATCTCGGAAGTGATTTTGTTTGCCGCTGCCCTACAGTACCCAGAGCTAAAAGCGACCGTAGTCGAAACGGCCAAAGCGATTGTTGCTTACGCGCGCCGCGTTAATGATACCGACGATATGTGGATCGACGACATGCGCGTATTTGGCATTGAAGCGGTGTATATGCTGGCAAAAACCGATCTGCAATACGCCTACTTAGTCGGTCAGTTCTTTATCCCTTACTGGGACGATGAACACGCGACGCAATACGAAGAATACCTCGCCGCGTTTTTAAATGAACATGGCTGGCACCCTGAGGTGATCAAAGCTTTCATTTGGTGTGATAATCCAAGTTTCCGCTTGGCGATGTTTATGGATGAACCATACAGCAACGACACCACTTATCAGCCACTCGGCGAATACTTACAACAGAACCCATGCCAATACGCCAGTTTCAAACAGTTGATGGTGGAGCGCTTTAAAGCCGAACCTGTGCTGCTGGTAAGTTATGACGAGAGCGACGACGACGAAGCCGATTTAAGCGGCTACAAACCAGTTATCTGGCTCTATCAAACTCTGTTTGCCCGCAGCTATGACCATGATGAGCAAGAAGACGATGCCTTTATGCAGCAGCCATTTATGGCCAGTACCCTCGAAGATGAAGCGTACGATCTGCAATGCTATATCGAAAACCATGTTTCTGGAGACCTCGTTAAGCCTGCTGAACGTGCATTGGAAAAACGCGCCAAATACCAAGCCTATCTCGAACGTGACGACCGCCGCTTTGATCTTAACTATGGCAGTGAAGTACTTAAACCGTTGATCCTTGCACTGCCACAAGGTGAGCGTTTATGGCGCTACATCGAAGATGGCTCTGAGCTAGAAGCGCTAGAATCTTTGCAAGAGATCGAACTTTTACCTCTTGCCCATCAACATGCACCTGAGATGGCGGGTCATATCGATGATCATGTTTGTAAATGGGAATACAACAACCAAGGCATCGCTGAAGAGATCGAAAGTATTCTTGAGCTTGTGCGCGGGGATTTATTGACGGATCACTTTGGTGAAGAGACCACGATTGAACATGCTAATGGCTTGATCAGCACTCTCACCATCACCCCTGACAACGAAGTCTCTCTGCTCAAAGCACGTTACGCACAGTATTTGCGCGTAATTGATGTCTTCTATCGCGCACTAGGCAAACGCGAGTTTAGTGAGTATATGATGGAGTCGCTTACTGATGACGACGAGCCGCTCATTTCTCGCCAAGATTACTACCGTCGCTACAGTCAATTGCCAGAGCCAAAAACCGAGGATGGCGATGAGCAAGATGGCGCGCTAACACGTGAAATGCAATCCATCTTCTACTCCTTCACCGATAACGATGAAATTCTATATAAAAAGAATTTTCAGTTGGTCGACAGTGTGCTGCGAAGTTCTCGTGAGTTATGTCATCCCAACTATTACCCGCGAGCACATATGGGCTTTATCGCGCTTGCCTGTTATCAACTGCATGCGGATTTTAATCAACGCATTGGCGATGATGTTACCGAAGCGCTTTTCAACTACTTAAAGCAACAGAATATTTGGCAACAAGCGGTCGATAAGATTCTAGAAGAAGCCTTTATCAAAGGGAACTATCACTGCCCTGAGCATAAAGGACTCACTGAGCAAGATATTGCCCGAGTACGCGACTACTTTTGCGCCGAAAATCCAAGTGAAGATCAAGCCAGCTTACTGACACTGTTAGAGCCGCAACTGCATCGTGATGACTGCTGCCGAGGCAATCTCTACCTCAGTAAATTCAGCGAACAGCAACCAGGCTATGAGTTCTTACACGATCATGATGAAGACTTCCAACGCTTCACCTTGATTGCCTTTTGGCTAAGACAACTGCCTCTGCCACAGCGAGCACAAGCGGATCGCCTATGGCAATTTATCAAAGCACTCGCGCCCGTGCGCGTTGCACGCAACGTATTGCGCGCCTATTCTGATGGTCCATGGGGTATCGAATTCGACAACGTGTTGGATGATATTGAGATTCACGAGCAACTTGAAAAAGCAGGCATCGATCCCGGCATTCTCAAAGCCTATGAGATGAGCCGAGTGAGCGGTACTCGCGATATAGAAAAGTACTCCCACTGGCTGGATCGCTACAGCGAGATCACCAATACCTCGACCAGTATGTTTGGCAGTCTAGATCGTAAAAAAGCCGAGGCGCTGCATGAAGGTTTGAAGTTTATTAATGAAAGTACCCGTGTGGCTTTCTTACATCACGCATCGCTAAAATACCCAGACATCAATTTAGACATTGAGCATGACTTTGAGCGTGCCTTGAAACTGGTAATCCAGCGCAACACCACTTCGTGGGAGTTTGCCCTCGGTCACGAGCTAGGCACAAATTGCCTGTATGTGGGTGAAGGGGACAAAGTACACTCTAAGCTGCGCAAACAAGTGATCGTAAATGAGCACACCGTGCACGATAAGCCGTGCCATATGGATGGTATGAGCTGGCTCGCAAGCACCGTAGTACAAAAACAAGGCGATAAATATGTTGTACTGATGGCTGATAAAGAAGTGCCACTCGAAGTTTATCAAAACGGGCTGCCAAATGGCATGCTGGTTATCCTTGATGAAGCCGTTGATCATCAAACGGTACTAACACGCGTTGATGAACTGCAGCAAACGCCGCAACGTATCGAGCATCTACTTGAGCAAACCTTAGCCTACCTGGCTGGGAATATTGATTATCCGACCATTTCTGCCCTTTATCGCGCGCAAATCGAAACGGAAAACTTACGTCCAAGCTTGGATGAATACCGCCTTTACAGCTTAGGGCAGCTATTATGGATGCTAGAGAAGCCTCAGCGTGACAAGCTGGCTAAACTGCTATTTAACCACGATTATCGCGGCTTTAAATTCATCGAGCGACAACACGAGAAAGCTTGGCTAATCCATCAACTTGCCGAAGGTGAGATTGATTTCGATAGCTATTTGGAGCAAGAGCGTGAAGAAGACGTCTCGGAAGAAGGCATGCTGTTTTTACTTAACTGGATGCGGCAATTGGAGATCGATGCTGCGCACATGACTTTATTCTGCATCAAGCATGCGGAATTTGAAGCCTGTGGCGAGTTTATTCAAGTCCATGCTCGTGGGCAATATGGTGATTTTGAACACACGCTAAACTACCTGCACGCAGGCAGACGCGCACAACTGCCAGAAATCTTAAGCCAAGCAGATGATGCGACGCAGTTGATGGAACCGCTCACCAAAGATCGTTCACGCGTAGTCAAAGAAGCGTTAGCTAAGTGCGTACTGTTAGCCTAAGCCCTCAACCCTAACCTTGCGAAATAATAAAACCCCCTTGGAATACCAAAGGGGTTTTTAATTGCATTTCGTTAATTACACCAAGTCACGCAAGTAACCAACACACGCTTCTTTGGCATAACGAGGCTTACTCTAAGGTCTTTCTCAAACCAATACGGCTATGACCTGCAGGGAAGTTGTCAAAAGTCGTGAACTCTTCAAAGCCAAGGCGTTTATAGAATACCGGGGCTTGCCAGCTTTGGGTCCATAGCCATAAACCAGACAGGTTGTGCGCGATAGCATGCTGTTCTGCTTGCTGCATCAATTGACTGCCCATGCCAGTGCCTCGACAACTTTCATCCACCCAAAGTTCACTAATGTAGAGCCAATCCCAAAGCAAGTCAGCGGTGAGCGCAGCGACTAATTTGCCCTGCTCATTTTTCACCGTCCAATTGAAATGTTGTTTATCGTAAGTCGGTGCTGCTAAGTTTTGACTGTGCGCTTCAAGACCTGTCGTCAGTTCTAAATGGGTTTGTGCATCCATTGCGCCAGTAGCGAATTCAATCTTAGATTGCGCAAGAAAAATCGCTTAGAACTAGGCGCAGATTGCCGCTAACTAGTTATTCTAATTACAAAATCTGCAACAACGTTATCAGCGATTTTAATCAGCAAGAATGATCAAAGACTTATGCTGATTGGTATTAGCAAGGAGCTCGTATTTTAACTCAATCTTAGAACTGCGAAACGACAATTGATCGTAGGTATGCGTCTAAATTTGACTAAACTCTGCTTGAGTCATTCCGTAATACAACTTGTCATCAAACCCATGCTGCGTTTTGTAGTAATCCTGTTGACGACCTTCTTGTTTAAAGCCACATTTCTCAAGCGTCTTGTATGATCCTACATTGGCAGCGTAACAATCAGCTGAAATCTTATGTGCACCTAACTGGTTAAAACCAATTTCCGTCATCAGTTGGCAAGCACGAGTCGCAATGCCTTGTCCCCAAGCGTGGAAAGGCAATTGATACCCAACTTCATAGTTACCCGCAAGAAACATCACTGCTGTCACCGCAGTCATGCCCATATACCTGCCCTCTAGATCGCGCATGACAAATACCAACGAGTCACCCCATTCACCTGTCGAGATTGCTTGCTGAGTGCTTTCAATCAGAGGGTTAAAGTATCCCTCATATAAGCTATTGTCAGCAGGTGCAAAATAGAGATATGGGTTTACTCGGTCATCGTTTAACATCTCGATGATCTCGGCTAAGTCTGACGGCTTAATAAGCTCAATCGTCAATGTTTCACTGAGGGCGACAGCTTTGCCTTGTTTAAGCTCTAAAAAATTGATTTTCTTTTGATTAGTCATTATTACCTTTCCTAGCGCTCATTTTATTGCGCCTTGTTCTGCACCAATAGTAACAAAGCCTTTGGGCGACAAATTGGATTTTTGCGACAACTTTTCACATCACGTGACTATTCAAAATCTCCGTAGATATCGATGGTTAAATCCCGCTTCTTAAGGTATTTCGAGGGTGTTTTACCCAATTGCTGCTTCAGAGTACGAATCAAATGAGATTGATCACTAAAACCAAATTGCTGGGAAAACTCAGTCCAATCAATGTCTCTCTGTTGCCGATAAATAGATAGAATCATCAGCTCTAAACGCATCATCTGTAGATACTGTTTCACGCTCAAACCCACCACAAGCTTAAAGCTACGCTCAAGGGTTCGACGCGAACAAGCGCATTCGTTAGCCAACCATGCCACATCCACCCCATCGGGCGATTCTATGTGGTGCTCAATCAAAGCCACTGCTTTCTGTACCAGTAAAAATGCCTTATCTGGGTTTGGAGAAATCGAGAGCGAGTCAAAATGCTGCTTTACCGTATTGAGTAACTGCGTCGCATCGTCTGAAGATTGCCAAAGTACTCGCTGAAATTGTTTATCAAACAGCGATGTTAGCCAATCAAACCATTGGCACTGATTGATGTGTTGCACAGCTTCTTGATTCAAACAATAAAGCGCTTCAGGGCGAAACGTAATGCCGATACGTTTTAGTGGAGGGTGATCATCCAGCAATAGCAGTTTATCGGTCGCAGTCAGCAGATGATTTCCTCGCCCCGAGAGTATCAACTCACCATTGTCGTAGCTGTAAGCCTGCATCTCAGGCGTAAACAACAAGTGCGCACGCATATTAGGAATCAAGTATGGTTTAGGCTCTATCACCTCACCATCCTCGACTTCCAAGTACCACACTTGATGGATAAGCCATTCATAGCCCGGTAAAGGCTGCTTCCACGCTTTCATAAATTAAACAATATCCCAGTAGCAAAGCTCTTTATTGCGTGGATGTGCAAACTTCTCAGCCAAAAAGTCAATGACAACCCTAACCTTGGCGGCAAGTTTATCAGTATCAAGATATAGCGCGCTTATCACTTGTTGTTCATAACTGGTAGAGACTTGGTAGTCACTCATCACTACAACCAACTTACCCGTTTTAAGCTCATCACCTATTAACCAAGTAGGAAACACCACCAGCCCTGAACCACCAACCGCGGCAGACACCAGCGTTTCTGCATTGTTGCTATAAAGCGAACCAGAAACTTCAAACGATTCTAATTGTTCTTTACCAATAAACCAGCGCTGCAATCCATTGGTTCCTTTGAACACCAAGCAGTTATGCTGCTTTAATTCTTCTGCTGTTGCAGGAACACCATAAGCCTTTAAATATCCCGCACTGGCTGCCATCACATAACGTTGCTTACCTAAACGCTTCATGCGTAATGATGAATCTTGCGGGACGCCGATTCGAATCATCAGGTCAATGCCATCAGCGGCGGGGTCAATAATAGCATCTGTTTGCTGAATCTCGATCTTAAGCAATGGATATTGTTCCAACAATTCGGAGAGATAAGGCGCTATATGCTGACGGCCGAAAGCGACCGGAGCACTTATTTTGACTGTCCCTCGGGGGGTGTCCGCTCGCTGTTCAATACGCTCAACGACCAACTCATATTGTTCAATAATTTCCGCGCAATGTTTACTAAACGCCGCACCCTCATCAGTCAACGATAATGAGCGGGTGTGTCGGTGCAACAATTTGGTGCCCACCTTCTCTTCTAATTGCGACATTTTTCGTGAGACTGAAGAAGGTGTCATATCTTGACGACGAGCAACCTCAGAAAAACTCCCCAATTGAGTGGTCAACAAAAAAAGTTTTATTTCCAGCAAAGACACATCATAGTTCACAGCTGTTCTCCTCGGTCAATTCACTAAGCCTACTGTCGAAACATAAAAAAAGGCAAGCTAATAAATAGCTTGCCTATAACGTGTTTATGTAAGGGATTAAGCCGCAATAATATTTTCGGTCACTATAAAATGCGCGTCTTCAGTAAACGCTTGAAATTGAGCGACAATATTTTGCATTTCAGTGGTCCCAATATCGACAAGAAAATCTTGCTCTGAGTTGATTTGAATCACCTCAAAATATTGCCATGGCGATGACTTATCGGAACCAAACATACTGATTCCCTTAAACACATCAAAAGCTTTGACGCTGCTAAGTCCACGTACTGTTGGTAAATCTGCGTTTCTAGCCCATTCAAGGTAATCACCTTCATGAGTTGTCGACTTTAAGTTAAAAAAAACGATCAGTGTTTTAGCTGACATTAGATATTTCCTTTTGATGAATATCTTGTTGTGAGTTAAGTGAAGCTTGACTGTTTTGGTGATTGGCACAATAGATACAGATCAGCGCCAAACCGATCGAAATCATTGCAGACACTCGCCAATAGTTAAGCTCAATAGGGTCATTCCCCAGCCAACCTTGAGTATCTATGACCAAACTCATAACCATTTGACCAAAAATAGTTGCGATAGTGGCTATCGCGACTCCCACTTTTGGCACCGCTGCAACCATGACAATCATGTAGACAATGCCAAACAAAGCCCCTGACAATTGCCACTTTGGTACGGTCAACAATGTCGCTTGATAAGTGGGCTCAAAAAAGAAGATCAGCAGAGTAGTCACCACAGTACCGATAGAAAATGTCAGTAGTGAGCTTTCAATAATGCCAACCTTCGCACCCAAACGACCATTGATCGCAGCTTGAGAACTTAGTGCCATTCCGGCGGCAATAGTGAGTAAAATAATCAATGTCATGCGGCCCCCAAATAGACAAAACACAAAGCTAAGAAAATAAATCCAAGACCCATAGTACGTAACGGGTTGCTTTTCTGCTTGGGCATACCGAACCACCCAAAATAGTCAATGGCAAAACTCTTTGTCACTTGTCCAAACAGGATACAAATCATTGTCATTGCGACACCAAGAATTGGCGTAGCCATGGTCAGAACCACAACATAAAGAGGACCTAATAATCCACCAACCAATTGCCATTTAGGAATCGTGTTCCAGTCATTAAACTTACCATTAGGAGTGAAATGACGAATCAGCCAAAGTAACGCAGTGCCAACCGCAAAAATACTTAATGTGGCCCATAGATGGCCAACTTGTTCGCCAAGAGGCCCAAGCAAACCAGCTTCGAATGAGAGCCCCATTCCAGCCACAATAATTAGCGCAATAAAAACAATATTCATCTTGGATCAAACAACGCTACAGATGATTGGTTCGCATATGCTTTACCATTAGGGTATGAAACCAACTCTAACTGCATTCCCCAAGGAGCCATAAAATACACCCATGATTCTCCGGCTGAAGGGCCATCGGTCATAACAGTTGGCTCACCCAATACTTGGATATTGTGTTGAGTCAGGTAGGCCACTGCCACATCAATGTCTTCGACATAAAATGCAAGGTGGTGTCCGCCTATATCAGCGTTATTGGGCGTTACTGTTTGGCGCTCAACAGTATCTGCATATTCAAAAATTTCTAAGTTAATACCTTTAGCGTTCAATACAGCTATCTTATTGATAACTGATCGAGGATTAACATTAAGGTGATCCGCCATCCAGCCATCTTCAGCGGAAAATGGACCAAATTCGTAAGCTAACTCGAAATCAAAGTGCTCACGGAAAAATTCAATCGCCTCAGCCAAATCTGGCACCGTAAAACCAATATGATCCGGCTTTGATAGTCCTGGAATAGCCATTAATTATCTCCTCGTTCATGACGAATTTTGTTCAATGCACCCATCGCTGTTGCACCCTTATTGAAGCCTGTGTATACCGAGGTAAAAACAATCAATTCTTCAATTTCAGCGTATGTTGTACCTTGTTTAATCGCCATATCGATATGCGCGGCAAATGGGCTACCTTCACCAGCAACATTCAAAGCCATTTGATCAAGGGCAAGTGTGATTAGTGCTTTCGTTTTTTGGTCAATTAACGGCATACCCCAGGCTTCACCTGCTACACGGACGGTCATGTCTCCCCATACTGGATTAATCGACTTAAGCCCCTCAATCAATGCATGATCATCAAGCACTGCGTTGTGATATTGACTAGTCATAGTTCGAAACTCCCATTAGTCATAATGTTACGCCTTAGCGAATGGGGGGCATTATAGGCCGCGCATCATTTTGAAAAACTAGCAAGTCGGAACAGCACTTATGCTGTTTTTGCACAAATCAAATCGCTATTATTTGTGTTTCTCACCGCTCTTTTCTCACTTTTTCTTTCCATCACAACCCTTTCTGTAATACCCTTTAACCGCCTAATCTATTGGGCAAACAAATTAAAACTGTAATTCTCAGGGCAGGGTGAAAGTCCCTACCGGCGGTATATCTTTTTAGATGAGCCCGCGAGCGCTCGATTCGTCGAGGTCAGCAGATCTGGTGAGATGCCAGAGCCGACGGTTATAGTCCGGATGAGAGAGAATGAGTAACACACCAGATCAAAGGCAGATTTTGCCTGCCGTGAGCTGGTGCATTTTGCATTGTGTTCTATCCCTCCCAATGAGCCCTGATTCTGGTAATGAATAGGAGTTAACCATGAATCAGACATCACTACTTGCCGAATTTGGCGACCCAATCACACGTGTAACCAACGCTATCGAAGCGCTTAAAAACGGCCAAGGCGTTATGCTGCTAGACGATGAAGATCGTGAAAACGAAGGCGATATCATCTATTCAGCTGAGCATCTAACGGCTGCGCAAATGGCACTGATGATTCGCGAATGTAGCGGCATTGTGTGCCTATGTTTGACCGAAGAGCATGCTAACCAACTTGAGCTACCACCAATGGTAGAAAATAACGACAGCGCTAACCAAACGGCGTTTACGGTATCCATTGAGGCAAAAGAAGGGGTAACAACCGGTGTGTCAGCGCAAGATCGCGTGACCACAGTAAAAACGGCTGTTGCTGCGAATGCCAAACCAAGCGATCTCGCTCGTCCTGGCCATGTATTCCCACTGCGCGCTCGTGCTGGCGGCGTTTTAACTCGTCGTGGTCATACTGAAGGCACCATTGATTTAGTAACACTAGCAGGGTTGCAACCTGCCGGTTTGTTGTGTGAACTGACTAATCCAGACGGCACAATGGCAAAAACACCTGAGATTGTAACGTTTGCAAAAGCGCACAATATGCCAGTATTGACGATTGAAGATATCGTCCAGTACCGCACGCAAAGTATGCAGAAAAGTGCTTAGTTGAGTACGCAGAAATCATTAGGGCGTCCCATTAACTGGGATGCCCTGTTATGCGTTTCTATCAGTAAAAGGTAAGCCGTGACCTACTTAACGGTAAAGTATTGTCTGGTCACCACACCCCATTTCTCATCCTGATACTGATCTTCGCTCCATTCTCCTTGAATACAGCCAGCTAGCGCGTAGTCACCCACTACATCGCGCCAAAACTTCACAGCATGATCAGCACCTTTTACCTGCTTGATCTCCCAAGATCCTCGCAAGTTATCGAACATTTTCGAGATAAACTGTTTACCGACTTTATTCTTACGGAAATACGGCACCACATAGAAATCACAGATATCGAACTGCTGTGGCGCTTTTTCAGCAATTGAGGTCAAAGCTGCAGGTACACCATCAATATAAAGCAAATAACCAGTGACGTTGTCACCTAGTTGAGGGTAGATTTCAAACAGACCATTTTCATCGGGTTTATCATCAATAATTCGAGAAAACTCGGCAGCGTAACCTTGATACAAGTTGGCAAAAACGTGCGCATTTGCTGATTAAAATCGCTGATAACGTTGTTGCAGATTTTGTAATTAGAATAACTAGTTAGCGGCAATCTGCGCCTAGTTCTAAGCGATTTTCCTTGCGCAATTTTCTGACCACTTACTTATCCTGATTGGTATTAGCCGCACAATTGGAAAAGTTTTAATAGAAAATTTTAAAAAATAATACTAGTAATTCAGTTTAAAAGGTGTATATTGCGCTCTTGCTCTGACAATCGAATTGTTAAAGTATAGTAAGTCTTCCAGTGACATCCCTAGCAAGATTCTCCCTGTAATACCCTCAAATCTATATTGAAGAATGAATTCCAAGTTCAGTGCATTAAGAGAAATTCCGAAACAATAGTGTGTTTTTTTGCAGTAACTTCTTGATAGCATGAAATGATATCAATAACGTTTATCAGCCAATGACTATTGTTTGCGAAGGTTAGAAGGTCTAATGAGAGACCAAGAGCATCTTTTACCTCACAACGACTAACGTGCAAAGTAACAGATACTGACGATGCGCCCCCTAATGACGTCGAAGGGGCAATACAACCTTCCCTAATTTCTTATATACCAAAACCTAGTTGCAGCCTTGTGCTTAGCACTCGTTGCTTTGGCGCTGTCGATCTGTTTCCTCGCAGTATATCTGTGCTGGGAAGCTATTGCTTGCCGTTCGCAAAACTGTAATCAAGCGTTGCTAAGGTATAACTCTAGCCCTTAAAAACTCAGACTAGCGCTGTTTAACACCGTTATTAGTACGAGTCGAAAAGGGAAATTTAAACTTCCACAAATAGGTAAATAATATGGCTCGTTCTATCGGTCGAAAAAGATTTTGGTTCCAACAAAAACGTGATAATTCAACATTTAAAAAATAGGTACGCTATTGCTAATTACATTTAATATATTCAAAAACAAAACAACTTGGAGTGCGAACATTCATCAACTTAATAGTGACATTTTAAAGCGTCTTGTGCTGGCAAATAGTCCTTTAAGTGAATTAGATTTAGACTTCTCTTTCTGTGAAGAAACATCGATGGGCAGTATTACTGGCAAAGATAATTCTCAGGTAGGTGAGTTCATTGTATTTTTTTGATGATTTTGAAGCTTACGCTTCATTCGTCACCCCATTCTTCAGACAATCCTCTCGTCTGTCGAATCGCAGCGACAACAACAGCTGAACAAATGCTTTTCTAGAATAGAAAGTGCACTCAGAGAACAAGGGCAAAGCCAAACGCTTTAACCGCTATAAATGAGAAAGACACAGCGCCACCTGTGGATTTATATGGCTTAGCCCTTACCCTTAACTCTCAACCACCCAGTGTTAAAACTGAATGAGTCCGATCAGTTAAGAAATACAAAGCAAGTATTTCAGTTTTTTAAATCCCAAATAGAAAGAAAGCCAACCTTCCATGGTCAGCCTTCCTATTCTGTGTAATTTAAATCACTGATTATCGAACGATCATTTGCTCACGACCAGGACCAACTGAAACCATCTTCACTGGTACGCCCATTAGCTCTTCAATACGCAATACGTATTTTTGCGCCGCTAGTGGCAGCTCTTCAAACTGACGACAACCTGTGATGTCTTCGCTCCAGCTTTCCATCTTCTCATAGATTGGTGCGAGTGCAGCCGTTTGTGGCCAAATTGGGTTCTCGCTGTGCTCACCTTCGTAGCCAACACAAATCTTCAGATCTTTCAGACCAGTTAGGCAGTCAACTTTAGTTAGCGTGATTTCCGTTGCCGCTTGTAGCTCAACACCGTTCTTAGTTGCAACTGCATCGAAGTAACCCATATCACGAGGACGACCAGTAGTTGCACCAAACTCGCCTGCTAGTTCACG
This sequence comes from Vibrio fluminensis, assembly GCF_015278125.1. Classification (GTDB taxonomy): domain Bacteria; phylum Pseudomonadota; class Gammaproteobacteria; order Enterobacterales; family Vibrionaceae; genus Vibrio; species Vibrio fluminensis. Next base: position 105,934 of record NZ_JADILO010000013.1, on the reverse strand, counting down.
GAATGCATCTTGCTCTTCCATCGCTGTAATTAGCGTGCCCGTACCAACCGATGAGCTGAATGCCTTCGCGACTGCAATAACACGTTCAGGGCGAAGTGCTGGTAGACCACTACCAATACCTGCGTACATAGAAACTACGTTAGAAGAAGTCGTCCATGGGTACTCACCGTACACAAGATCACGGCCCGCACCTAGCTGAGCTTCAAATAGCAGTGTTTGTTGATTTGCTTGTAGCTCTTTTAGAGGAAGCGTTACGTTGCAGATCGCATCACGCCAAGGCGCTGATACTTCGAGTAGCCAATCCGCCATCTCTTGTGCAGTTTGCTCAAATTCAAATGTTGGGTATAACGCACGCAGTTGCGGCAGTTTCCAGTCCATCCAGAATTTGATGCGCTCAACCAACACTTCAGGCTGTTTTAGCCAGCCAACCAGAATGCCTTTCTTCATTACACGGTCACCGTACGCAGGTGCAATACCTTGGCGCGTTGAACCGTACGCTTTGTCGCCTAAGCGCACTTCTTCTAGCGTATCTTCTAGAGCGTGTAGAGGCAGACATAGCGTTGCGCGGTCAGAAATACAAAGTTTTACTTTTACGCCTGACTCTTCCACTTCAGCAATCTCTTGCGATAGTGATGCTGGACTAATTACCATGCCTGGGCCAAGAACTGCGATACAGTCTGGGTTAAATACGCCGCTTGGTAGTTGGTGTAGTTTGAATGTACCAAAGTCATTTACAACAGTGTGACCTGCGTTATTACCACCTTGGAAACGGATACTTGCTGATGCTTGGTCTGCCAAATAATCAACGATTCGACCTTTACCTTCATCACCCCAGTTTGCACCAACAACAACAATAGACGACATAATTAACTCTCCTCAAAAGCGATGGACTTATCCTAAACATCCGCTCAAAATAAGAAAAATTAATAATCGTTATAACCCTAATAAGGATTCCATATGGGATTATAATGATTTTTGCGATCGGCATAGAACCCTAACGAGGACAATTATGATAGACCTCAACTGGCTCAATACCTTTGTTGTTTTGGCTCGTTTGGAGCACTTTGGCAAGACCGCCAATGAACTGCATATGACGCAGCCCAATGTGAGTCTGCACATCAAACAGCTTGAACAAGCCACTCGAGTTAAACTGATTGAACGCAATCCATTTCGCCTCACTCAAGCGGGAGAGCGACTGCTAAAAAGTGCCAAAAGCACCCTGATGGAGCTGCAAGTTTGCCAAGCAGATATCAATGCTATCAATGATTTAGACCAAGGTACCTTGACCATCGCCGCAAGCGATATCATCTCGCGCTTACTGCTTATCTCACCTTTCCAGTCGTTCAAAAAACAGTTCCCTGGGATTGATCTATCGCTGCTTAATACCACCTCTTCACAAGCGGCAGAATTGGTTAAAAGTGCCAAAGCGGATCTCGGCTTTGTGATGGCGCAAAAAGAGAGCCAACCACTGCATTTCACTGAGTTACAACAAGTAAAGTGGTGCGCGTTAGGGGATGGGCTGCAAGCGTGGCAGCAAGGCCAGTGGGACAATATGCAAGAAGAACCGACGCTGATCTTACTTGGTCATGATACTCGCACCCGCGACCTACTTGATATCGCTCTGCCTACGCTTAATTTGCCTAAATATCGCGTGATGGAAGTCGGCAGTGTCGATGCGCAAATTGACTGGGCAGAAGCGGGATTTGGCGTTGCCATCGTGCCAGAGTTTTCCCTGCATCCTAAACTCAATTTAAAAACTGCGATTACGCCTTTGCCTGAGTTTCCTACCACCAGCCTAGGTTACATAGTGCGGCAAAATCAGGTGCTTTCTCGCGCGATTAAACAGCTATTAAATTGGGTAAATGAAGAGATTGTGCGCTCGCACTCACGTCAATAATGTTGGCAGAAATAAGAGATAAAAAACAGCAACTCAATAGAGTTGCTGTTTGATAATGCTAGTTACCTAACTATTCGCTACCTAGCTATTAGCCCCAAGCTATAATCCACGCTTATTGCAGTACATGCCGTAGTAGCCGATATAAGCAAAGCATAGTGCCGGAAGTAAGAATGCTAACTGCATATTGCCACCTAGCGCATCAGACATCATCCCCATTAGAGGTGGAACCACTGCACCACCACCGATAGTCATAACCACCAATGAACCAGCGAAAGATGTATCTTTACCTAGACCTTTAATACACAAGCCATAAGTAGTTGGGAACATTGGCGACATAAACAAGTTAGATGCAATCACCGCAAACAGAGACAATTCCGATGGATTGAGTGCCGCGAAGGTAATTAACGCAAAGTTAATTACACCATAAATACCAAGTAGTTTTGATGGCTCAATACGTTTCATCATCGCAGTTGCAATCGCTTTACCTACCGCGTAAATCACTAGGCCAGCCATAAGATAGTTTGCCGCAGTGTGCTCTGTTAAACCTTGGTAAATCATCTGAGCAAAGCGAATCGTGAAAGACCAAATACCCACTTGTGCTCCCACATAAAGAAACTGAGTCATCAATCCTTTACGGAAGTGCGGGATCTGTAACAGGCGTCCAATCGCCGCTTTAACGTCAACTTTTTCTTCTACTTGAGTTTCTTGTGGTCGACAAGCTGGAAATTTAACGAAAGCAAAGATCGCCGCCAACACGAGTAGAAAAACACCCATGTAAATGTATGGAGAGACAACCTGCCCTACCATTTCCGCACGAATGATGTCCGCGGCCTCTGGAGCCATCGCTAATAGCTCTTCGTGAGATGCGTCTCCCTTACTGAATACCAGTTGTTGGCCGATGAATATACCTAGAAAAACACCAACAGAGTTAAACACTTGCGAAAAATTGAGTCGTTGAGTTGAGGTGTCAATATTCCCCATCAACGTAGAGTAGGTATTACAAGATGTCTCTAGAAATGCTAGCCCGGAAGATATAACCAACAAACAACCAAGGAACGCAGCATAAGTCATCATGTTTGCTGCAGGGATAAACATAAAGCAGCCCAGAGCATATAAACTTAAACCTACGACAATTGCTGTTTTGTACGAGTATTTTTTTACCACCGCTGCTGCTGGCAACGCAAAGGCAAAATAACCAAAGAAAAATACTGACTGGACCAATGCAGATTGCGTATCTGACAGCTCAAACCCCTTACGGAATTGGGGAATCAAAACGTCATTCAAACTTGCTGCAATCCCCCAAACGGAAAAGACTAAGCAAACTAAAATGAATTTTACCCAAGGTGTTTTCGGTAAGTAACAGCTCGTATCTAGCTCGGCTGCGACGTTTTCCACTCCATTAGCGTCAGTGTTATTTATTGAAACAGAAGCCATATTCAACCCTTATTTATGAATTAATTTTTTATGATTCTTGAACAAGGAGGCCCGCAAAGAAACTCAGGTCAATGTTGAACGTGACCCGTTTCATCCAAATGCAAAGCAAAAAAAATCAAACGTGATCTTGCACACGTCAATTTTGCATTTTCTTTCTCTAATAGGAAAAAAGTCGCACTAAAAGGCACTAATTTCGAAAAAAAGAGAAAACAAAGTGATAAGCATCACCTTATTTATTCATGCTAAATCCGGCTTGTGATTGACGTCAATTTGTCCATTTCACCCCATTTTTATTTATGAGCAAGAGACTTAACTTCTCTACTAACTTAAATAATGACCTTGGTGAAAACGATGAAATACAAAAACATAAAAGATCTTAAAGCCTCTGCTATGGGGTTTGGCTGCTGGGCAATTGGAGGCACTTGGAACAATGTAACCGAAGAACAATCGATAAGAACCATCAAAGAAGCAATAAACGTAGGCATCAACTTTTTCGATATTGCTCCTATTTATGGCTTTGGTAATGCTGAAAAAGTGCTTGGTAAAGCGATTCAAAGTGAGCAAAGAGATAAGATTATTATCGCGACTAAATGTGGCCTACTCTGGGATGACAACGATCTGTCCAAAAAGCCGCAAAATAACCTCAGTGCACAAAGCATTATTAAAGAAGTTGAAGATTCTCTAAGCCGATTAGGCACTGATTATGTCGATCTCTATCAAGTACACTGGCCAGATCCTACAACCCCGATTGAAGAAACGGCTTTGGCACTGCTGGAGCTAAAGAAATCAGGGAAAATTCGTCACATCGGTGTCTCTAACTATTCGTTAGATATGACGCGAGAAATGCAGCAGTATGTTGAAATAGCGACATTCCAGGGCCTATATAACTTACTAGAACAGAACCCTCGTCACTATCACAATATCCCTCTCGAGTACCGAGCTCGCGATGAAGCGCTACCATTTTGTCATCAACACGACATTAAGTACCTACCTTACTCACCTTTGATGCAAGGCTTACTCATTGGATCGCTCAAACGAGAAGGAAACTGGGACAGCAATGACTCACGCGCAGCAAACCCAAAACTAAATGGGATTGGATTTGAGCCCTACTTCAATTGCGTTGAAGAATTGAAAGTACTGGCTAACGAAGCCAATATTCCACTGGCACACCTCGCCTTACATTGGTTGGTGGGGCAGCAAGAGATAGGTTCAATTATCGCGGGAGCACATACAGAACAACAAGTAAAAGACAATGCCGATTTTTTAAATTCTCCTTGCTCTAAAGAAATCCTATCTCAAGCAGAGGCCATCGTTAAAAAATGGAATCTTGAATAACACTCTCATCCGACAAGGCCGCTATTTAAGCGGCCTTTCTTTTCGTTTGGCTGCTATTTTTTGCCATTTCGTTTGCGAATCAAACAAAAACAAATTTAATTACGCAATTTTGAGTGACACAAATCACTAAAAACCTTACTTCAATCACTGTTTTTACGCGGCTATCACGAAGAATATTTTCGTCAGTTTTCACACCAGAACACATGTTTTCTAATGGTTCCATCAGTTAATTGAACATAACAGGAAAATTCCAATGAACAACGTTTGTCGTAACCTAGCAAGAATGATTGACCTAAGCGCAGTGCAAGCACAAAGCACCAAAGCGGACATTATTGAATGCGCCGAGCTTGCTAAAAAATACAACATCATATCTCTACATGTGTTGCCGAACTGGGTTCCAATGCTGCGTGAAGAGCTAGTAGGTTACCCAGAAGTTTTAATCGGAGCGCCAATTGGTTACCCATCAGGCGGTGTTGCAACAAGTACAAAAATCGCAGAAATTCATCAAACGATTGCGAATGGCGCAAGTGAAATTGATATGGTGTGCAATGTCGGCCGTGTTCTTTCAGGGGACTATGACTACGTAGAGCAAGAGCTAAACGCAGCAGTGAAAGCGGCTTACCCGACACCAATCAAAACAATTCTTGAAACTCACTATCTAAACGAAGAGCAAATTCGTAAAGTATCTGAAATTGCTGTCAATGCTGGTATGGCATGGGTTAAGACCGCTACTGGTTGGACGGCAACAGGGGCAACAGTAGAAAACTGTGCAATGATCGTCGATCAAATAAATGGTCGAGCAACGCAAGTAAAAGCTTCCGGTGGTATTCGCTCGCTTGAACTTGTACAACAACTTTACGCGGTCGGAGTGCGACGCTTTGGCCTTAGCCTAAAAACAGCTAAAGAGGTTTTAGAGCAACTTGAAGCAAACCCTGAGCTATTCCCAGAGTTAGATTACCAATAACAAATAAGGGTGCGAGCAATCGCACCTTTTCATAATTAAGGTAGGTCAATATGAAAGATATCGTTCTAGCGATAGATGTCGGCACTGGAAGTGTTCGCGCTGCACTAGTCGAACAAAACGGGCATATCATCGATATCGTCCAAAAAGAGCACGACCAAATTACCCCACATATCGGCTGGTCAGAACAAAGCCCATCCTCTTGGTGGTTTGGTGCGAAAAGCTGTACTAGCGAATTATTAACGAAACATTCTGATAAGCTCTCCCGTATCGCCTCTGTGGCAACATGCGGGCAGATGCATGGCACAGTGTTAATCAACCAAGAAGGTGAACTCGCAATCGACAGCGCCATTCTTTGGAATGACAAGCGTACCGAAAGCATTGTCCAAGAATTCAAAGAGCGCACTCAACCAGACGAATTGGCAAAAATCGTCAACAATCCGCCGACCACGGCTTGGTCTGGATTTAAATTGATGTGGGTGAAAGAAAATTTACCGGATGTTTGGGCGAACATATACAAAGTCGTCATGCCAAAAGACTTTATTAACTTTAAACTTAGCAGCAGCTTAACCACAGACTATAGTGAAGCGTCATGTTTCTACTTAATGGATCATGCAACGCGCAACTACAATGACTCTGTACTTGAGTTAATGGGAATACCTCGTGACATTCTGCCCTCTGTTCACTTGGCATCAGACGTTATCGGTTATGTCACTGACGATGCATCTAAAGAGACTTTAATTCCCGAAGGCACGCCCGTTGTAGCTGGTACCTCTGACTTTGCTGCAACACTGTTGGGCTCTGGTGTTTATAAAGTCGGCCAAGCATCAGACAGTACAGGAACCTCAACGCTCATTACTGTAGTGACAGATAACCCATCGGAAAACTTACTGCTAAACAACCTTCACTTAGCTAACCCTGCGTGGGGAATGTTCAGTATTCTTGATGCCGGTGGCGATGCGATGCGATGGGCTCGCTTGGCTTTACAAGATAACACTATCTCTTACGCTGAACTTGTTGAATTAGCAAAACAATCACCAGTAGGTGCAAACTCATTGATATTTCTGCCTTACTTGACAGGTGAACGCAACTCAAACAAAACCAACTCTCGAGCACAGTTCTTCGGTCTTGCACGCAAACATAGAGCGAAAGATCTATACCGAGCGGTAATGGAAGGTGTCGCTTTTGCGGCTAAGCGCAATATTGATTTGATGGACAGCAAAATCGATTACTTCATTGCATCTGGTGGTGGAGCCAAAGATGACTTCTGGCTTGAGATTAAAGCATCTATTTACAACAAACCCATCATTAAGACTACCGCGGATGAAAATGGCGTTCTGGGCTGCGCAATGATCGGAGGCGTTGGCGTCGGTCTCTACGATTCCATCGAACAGGCTGTAGAAACTACCGTTCGATTTGAACGAGAAATATTGCCAAATCCCGAATGGGTTCAATTCTATGCCAAAGAGTATGAACTGTTTAATGCCCTCTATGACAGTTCACAGTGCTTCTATGATGCACTCGACAATTTAGATGCTATCGCATAACAGAATATGGAGCACAACTATGCAGCTAACCGATTTTTCAGGACATATTGGTATTCCCGTTTCAAATATCGCAACCAGCGAGACATTTTATCGCGAGGTTGGTTTTGAGGTTATCGAACGTCATAGCTTAGATTCGGGTAAAGGCGGAAACAACCATATTACCTTTTTAGCTTTTGGTCGAACTCTGGTAGAGCTCTATCAGTTAGATCAAGAGCCCGTCGCTGGACAAGCTGGCGCGATTCATCACTTTGCGATAACAGTAGATGATCTAAAGAGTATTAAATCAAATCTAGCGGAGAAAGGCATTCCTCTCACCGTCCCTGATACCGAGTTACCTTTTGGAAAAGATGGAGTGACCTACATTATGATTGAAGGTCCAAATGGCGAAATGATAGAATTTGATCAATTCAAATAATAAGAAGTGGGTTCGCCCACTTTTTTTGTAGGGAACGCAATGTTTGCAGAAGAAAGGCATTTACATATCATTGAGGCTCTTGAGCATTTTGGTAAAGTGACTGTAGATGATTTGGCTAATCAGTTCTCAGTCACCAAAGCGACGATTCGCAATGACTTGAAAAGGCTTGAGGCTAAAGATCTTTTAGACAGAACCTATGGTGGCGCAATGTCTAAAAGCAAAATCCAGGTCGAAGTAAATTCTGACTCTCGCAGCGATACCAACAAAGTCGAAAAAATTAAGATTGGCAAAAAATGCGCCACGCTAATTCAAGATAATCAAGTCGTACTGCTCGATACTGGCACCACTACGATTCACATAGCCAACAGTTTAAAAGACAAAAAAAATCTCACTGTCATAACTAACGACTTTGAAATTGCCAAAATACTCGAATTATTCGACGGCATTAAACTCTTTATGTTAGGTGGCTTTGTAAAAAACCAATATCACTGCACCTACCACGACTACTATGATGCGGTTCTAAGAACGCTCAATGTGGACATTGCGTTTATCGGCATCAATGCTATCAATCCGCAAGGCGCATTTGCCGCGGATATCTCTTTAGGCAAAACCAAGCGCTTAATGTGTGAGCAGGCGAGCCGTGTCGTTGTATGTTGTGATAGTGAAAAATTCAACAAAAAGTCACTCTCTTGTTTTGCTGATCTCAAAAGCATCGACTCCATTGTCACCAGTCGCCTACCCAATAATTACTTTGAGTATAGTGACATCGAATTTGTCATTACTGACTAAATTCATTTGTTCATTTAAAAAAGCGCCCCAAAAGCCTAAATAGCGTTTGGGGCGTGATTGAATTAAAGGGCTTACAAACCTTATGCTTGAGCGATAAGTGCCTCTAAGGCGGCTAGAGAGGCTTGTTTTTCGCCCTGCATCATCACTTCTGCTTCATTGACGTACTGATCGACACCTTCTTTGACATCTTGCTGGTAAAGCACCACGTTATTCAAAATAGACGCCACTTCAAGACCACGTAAGCGACCCACCGCAAACAATGCTGAGGTTTCCATATCCGCGCCTAAAATGCCCTTTTTATTCCAATAATGGCAAATAGCGTCCTCATCATCGGTATAAAAACTATCGTGTGAGCGCACCACACCAAAGTGATAAGACGTCGCTTGGTTGGTGAGATAGTTATCCAGCGCTTTTAACAATGAGAAACTCGCGTAAGCTGGGTAAGAAGCTTCAACATAAGACTTTGAGCCACCCTCATCACGGACCGCACCCTCTGCCACAATCAGCTCACCTAAGCCAATACCTGCCTGCATTGCGCCTGCTGAGCCAACGCGTACGATATGAGTCACGCCACATTGCTTAAGCTCTTCAATCGCAATAATCATCGAGGGCGCACCAATGCCGGTACTGCACACTGACACCGGCACACCTTTATATTCACCAGTAAACAAGCGGTACTCGCGATTTTCCGAGACCAACTCAGCGTGATCAAACCGAGCGGCAATACGGTTTGCGCGGTCCGGCTCACCACAGACAATCACCAAGGGGGCGACTTGCGTTGCATCAACACCAATATGAGGCTGTTTCAGCATGGATTGCTCCTTTTACTTCTTATACGTCAGACCGTTAGATTGCGCAGGATATAGTTGAGTGATGAGAAACCCACCATTTCAACCATGCGCATATCGAAGTCCGATAATAATGTGTTTAAACTACGCCAATCTTAGGCGAGTTACTCCTCAACGCAGGAGGACTTTTGTCCCGCACAAACCTATTTAAATCGTAGCCATTGTCACCATGTGACAATCATCAAATAGAAGGTGCTCTTGAGCAAGATTGCGACCTTTACCCATAAATAGAGCTGCGATAATTGCACCGAAAACACTTTGCGGTGCCAACAGTAAAAACGTGAGAAAAGATGAGAATTAAACCCTACGCCAATGGCCGCTTTAGTGACCTTTTACAACAAAAGAGTGCTGCATTTCGCCAGTTTATCTATCAATGCCAAGTGGGCAGCCGCTACTTTGGTGCTGGTGAAGCAATTCTGACCCAAGGCGAGCCATTGAATTACATCTATGTCGTGCCCGCAGGTCGGGTTTCTATGAGTATTCTCGCCGCTAACGGACGCCGTTTTCAGCTTGGTGAAGCCAACTGTGACGATCATATTTTTGGCGAAATGGAATTTTTTACTCAAACGCCTTGCCAGTGGAATGTCGTCGCCGATGAACATATGCAGGTCGATATTATCTGCTTGAAAAAGCTGGCTGAACTCCTGCAGCAGCAACCAGAGATGCTATTTTTCTTCGCCTCAGCACTGGCTGATGACTACCTAGATTCACTGGATATTTACACCAGTCGCTTATTGCACCCAATCACCTACAACATTGCTTATGATTTATTGATGCAGCAGAAGACCAGCCCATCACTAACAGGCTTTGACAAAGTGAATCAAGAAGCCGAACGTTTTGGCACTTCCGGACGCGTCTATCGCCGTGCGGTCAAAACACTGATGGATAAAGAGCTTATCCGTAAAGGGGAACAAGGATTAGAAATCGTTGATGAGCAAGCTTTACGTATCTTCCTTGATACCTATGAATAATCGCTGCTATTTTCTTAAATAAAAAAACGCCACTGGCAAAATGCGAGTGGCGCTATCTCTATCCCGGCTGGTTAGGAGATAAGTTTCTATCAGCAACTGAGGGCAGCCACGAGTGACTGCTCCGAAAAATTAAACGAACAAACCTACGATCGCCGCGTTCATCAAGTTTGCTAATGTTGCCGCAAGCAGCACTTTCATACCTAATTTACCAATTAAGCCAGAGCGTTCTGGGATCATGCTACTTAACGCACCAACCACCATGGCTACTGAGCCAATGTTAGCGAAACCACACAGCGCAATCGTCATAATCGCAGTTGTACGGTCACTGAGCTCTACCGCGCCCATACTTGCAAAAGCAACGAACTCGTTTAGGGCAATTTTCTGACCTAAGAACGAACCTGCCGACATCGCTTCATCCCAAGGCACACCGATTAGCCAAGCAACAGGTGAGAAGAAAAAGCCTAAAATCACGTCAACGGTTAAGCCTTCAAAGCCGAAGTAAGCACCAATGGCACCTAGACCACCGTTTAGCAGCGCCATCAAACCAATACATGAGATGATAATTGCGCCAACGATAGCGGCGATAGAAGTACCCGCAATGGCACCTTTTGCTACCGCATCAATAAAACTGGTTGGCTTTTCGTTATCTGGTAATTCTGGTACTTCATCGATGGTTGCTTCTGTTTCTGGAATGATCAGTTTCGCAAACATCAATCCAGCAGGTGCAGACATGAAACACGCCATGATCAGGTAGTTCAAATCTACCCCCATGCCTGCAAGACCTGCCAGAATTGAACCTGCAATAGAAGATAAACCACCAACCATGATGGCAAAAATCTGTGAACGAGTAAGAACTCGATGATAAGGCTTAACCAAGAGCGGCGCTTCAGTTTGGCCAAGCACGATGTTACCTGCCGCATTCATTGATTCTGCACGAGAAGTGCCGAGAACGCGTTGTAGACCACCGCCAATGATGCGTACAAACCACTGCATAATACCCAAGTAGTAAAGCAGTGAGGTTAGCGATGCCGTAAAGATGATTTGCGGCAATACTTGTAGAGCCCAAACAAAGCCAATGCCATCAACACTGAAGTTAACCAAGCTACCAAAAGCGAATTTAATCCCTTCTGCGCCGTAACTAAATACCTGTCCAACGGTATTTGAAACGGCCAGAAGAACATCGGCACCCACGTCGGTCGCCAATACAAAACCAGCCACCACGAGAATAATGCCAAAGGCACCTGCTACAGCGCGCCAGCTAATTTGACTTCTATTTTCAGAACATAAGAAGCCCACGCCAAGAAGTACGGCGATACCAATTAATGATTGAAACATAATGATTTATCCGATGTGAGCGTTTACTGCATTCTTGACTGCGAAAATAATTTGGTTCGCATGTTGATGAGCTAGTGCGATCGTCTTTTCCACATCGCCCCCTTCCTCTGGAATCGCGTTCATTTCAAACGTGACAACCGTGTCAAGAATATCCATTTCAGCAGCTTTAAATGCATGCTCAAAAGAACGTTGATAGTTCTCAAGCGGCATAAAGTTAAAGCCTGTTTCAGAGTAAGACTCAGCCGTCGCGCCTGCGGTAATTGAGAACAGCAGCTTTTTGCCTTTTAGCTGACTGCCATCCGGACCAAACGCAAAACCATAAGTGAACACTTGATCAATCCACTCTTTCATCACCGCAGGAAAAGTGCTCCAGTACAAAGGGAACTGTACGATAACCAGCTCAGCGTCCAACAGACGTTGCTGCTCGGTTTTGATATCACCGGCAAAATCTGCTGCATGCGCCACGTTCCAATCAGTGCGCTGTTCGAGCAATTTTAAAATCTCAGCATTGGCAAAAGATTTGTCTAGGTTCGGGTGACCATTAATAACAAGTACGTTCATAGAGTTGACCTATCGTGATCGTGCTTTCGTTTCTCTCAAAAGATGCAAAGCATCTAAAGATAAAAGTCGAATCGTTTGGTGTGTTGATATTTCTTGCGCCAAGCATAACGCTGGCTTGATAAGAACAAGAGGACAAAAGTCCCTCTAGTTCGGTCTCAGGTCAAAAGTTTCTATATTGGTCGTTGGTTGGCAGATGAATTTGAAAGGATAAAACTGGAGAAGCGAGACCGATTAGCCGATAGGCTTGCATGTCCCTAAAAATGTACTTTGATATTTGTAATTGATAATCTCACCTGAAGCATCAGTATAAAAAACATAAGTGCAGCTATCATCGAATAATTTGTAGATCAGTTCCTGACCACCATTTTCTAGATCAGTTGTACTCTCAGGCTCTCCCCAGTGTCCCGTCAACTGTTCGACAGATTCGCCTTTCCAACCTTCACCAAAGTAATCTTCACCCACAAGTAGCGAGCAGCCACTCAGCAAGGCAGAAACGGACAATCCCAACAAAAATTTCTTCATCAAATCACCTCAATATCAATCCTGATAATCATATCAAGCATGCAAGATTAATGCGAAACAGTATCGAGCATTTGCAGCGGAATAAGACTGACAGTTGATATCCAAAGTAGCGATGACTCAACACAGAACCTAAAGCACTTTACCTAACAAACACAGCACCTAGCAGGGAGAATCTGGTATCTCGCACCTTGGATATCACACGATTAACGTAATTGACTGTCTTTACTTGCGCGACGATTAAAGCCCGAGGTTGCTCTCTGGCGCACGTCTTGTTGTTGCTGGCACTCAACACACAATTCTACGCCAGGCATAATTTTGCGACGGGCTAAGGGAATGATTTCACCACACTCCAAACAATATTCTGTATCGTTGTGCTCACGATGCAGATTGGCACGAGCACGGTGAATTGCATCGACAATAGTGGCATCGATTTGTTCTTGAACGCCACCATCTCTGGTAAATCCATTGGCCATAATGGTCTCCAAATTAAATGAATGACTGGAGACTCATTATTATTTATTGATGGTTATTTGATAATAGGCAGAAAAATGAATCACTATTACTTCAGCGTAATAATGCAGACACGTTTAGATAATTTAGTGTGTGCAGCGCTTAGCTAGGTTTAGTTGCTGACTCAGCTTACTCGCTAAACCATCAAAGTGAGGCAATAAAGCATAAGCGGCCATCACAAACAGAATTGAGCCAATCAAATCTATTGGTCTATGCATTCCTAACCACAATCGGCTATAAGCCACACTCACCGCCCAAAGCATTAAGCCAGCTGTTAGCATATAGCGTTTATGTTCCATAAACAGGCCACCGAAAAACGCCACGCAAATCGCAACAAAAATAGTATGCCCAGAAGGAAATGAATAGTCTGTTTCGCCCATCCAATGTTGGGTACGCCAATGGCTGACATTTTCCGTCACTTTAGTGATGACTTTTTCTTGTTGCGTTGCCGAGAGATGATAAAAATGATCAGGATTGGGCACCAACAGTTGATGGGACAAAAGCTCAGTATAAGGTCGAGGACTCTCTGTGACTTGTTTCAAACCCGTTTTGGCCGCAAAGCCTATCAGTAAAATCAACACAAGTTGCATCGCTTTTGCCAAATGCTCTTTGCGTGAGAGCTTAAGGGTCAAAACGCCACCGACAAGCACCGCGAGTGTAATAAGAAAGCCACCGCTACCCGCAGAGTTCGTCACTAGGGTAAAAAACATCCCTTGCAGATCACTCACTGGTGCTAACAGCTCAATGTGACTCACCAAGAGTTTCATCGGCGCAATTAGCATCAATAGTAATACAAGTAAGAACAAGCCATTACGCTTGCCTAAAAGGATATTTTTCATAACCAGCAACTCATCTTATTGTAGTCTTTTGTACGAGAGGGAAATTCCTAGAATTTTGAAAGACGTACGTAAACCAGTAGCTACCGTAAAAACGGGTAACTCACCAAAAAAGAAGTGTCGGCAAAGAGCGATTACTCTCTGTCACCTAATGCTTCGCATATTAGCTATCGAGCTTGGTCGAATTATCAATTTGCTGTCAATTTGCAGAAAGTTTGCGCTTATTTTAGACAAAAACACCACTTCTCTTTAATCAGTGAATAAAGAGCTCTGCTCGTAACCCTATTTGTAAGCACCCGCCGAGTAATGAAGCTCATAACTGTGTGAATATATCTCGAGAATATTTCCAAACGGATCTTCCATATAAATCATGTGAAACGGCTTTTCACCAGGGTAGTAATAACGTGGTTTTTCCATCCGCTTCTTACCTCCAGCGGCAACAATTCTTTCCGCCAAACCCTCTACATCGGGGTCTTGAACGCAAAAATGAAAGACTCCCGTCTTCCAATACTCAAAATTATCCGCTGGGTTTTGCTGATTCTTAAATTGAAACAGCTCAACACCGATACGATCCCCCGTGGAAAGGTGGGCGATACGAAAGCGCTCCCATCCTGCACCAAATACATCGGTACACATTTCTCCAATCGCCGAATCGTCTTCAAGAATTTCCGTCGGCTGCATAATGACATACCAACCAAGCACTTCGGTGTAGAATTTAACTGCGGCATCTAAATCGGGCACCGAAATCCCGATATGAGAAAAGGTTCGTGGATATGGATGCATGATTTCTCTCCTTCGAATTGCATTGCTAGACCTGTTTGCGTACGAAAAAAAGCATCAATAAGTTTTAGAATTATCTATTATGATTTAATCTTGTTTGTATAAATTATGATTATCAGAACAGTGTAACTATGCTAAATCCATTGTGGCTCAAAACCTTCGTGACTCTCATCGAGACAGGTCACTTTACTCGCACCGCTGAAAAACTGTTTATGACTCAACCCGGCGTGAGTCAGCACATTAAGAAGCTAGAAGCAGAATGCGGCTATGCTCTGATTGAGCGTAACAACAAGAGTTTTGATATCACCTCACAGGGGCAAGCGGTTTTTGATTACGCGAAAGAAATGCAGTTACGAGAATCATTACTTCTGGCGAGCTTAGAGCCTGATTCCCCCTTCAAAGGAGCGGTACGTATCGCTTGCTCAGGCTCCTTAGCGTTACTGCTCTATCCGCACCTTTTGCATCTTCAATGCCAGCACCCTGATTTGATCCCACACATTGAAGCAGCACCAAAAAGAAAAGTATTGGCTGACATTCTCTCAGGTGAAGCCGATCTGGGGATCGTTACTAGTGTACCTACAGATAAACGTTTGATGAGTAAAAAGCTTAGTGCTGAACCACTGTGCCTTATGTTACCGGTTGATTTAGCAAATCAGGATCTCGACCTCGATAAATTGAAGCAATTGGGAATGATCAACCATCCGGATGCAGAAAACTGTTTGGCGCTCTATGGTGAAAGCTGCGGAGAAAAATGGCTAAATGAATTGCGCTTTGATCAACTGCCGATCCGCGGATACGTCAACCAACTCAGTCAAATCCTACTACCGGTATCAAAAGGGCTTGGTTTTACGGTTCTACCATTAGGTGCGCTAGAGAGTTTCCCTGATAAAGACAAAATTGCTATCTATCAAGCCAAACAGGAAGTCGCTGAAGATTTATATTTGATAACCAAACAACGTGGCAACATGCCGCTTCGCTTCAACACTGTCATTGAACAAATCGAAGCCATTCTCTCCCGTTAATCTGTTTTCACATCCTTAGAAACTGAAAAAGAGCCATTAGGCTCTCTTTTCACACTCAGCGATTTTATGCTTCTAGCACGTCTTGTCCTGTCATTTCACAAATAAGTAAAGCATCAGAGGTATCCACATGCAGCCCCATCATGGGTAATCCGTGGTGGCATACCCAAGAGCCAAAAAATACGCCTATAGCGATTGCTAGAAATGCTAAAACTAACATAGCGTTACCTCTCATTGGTTTAACAGATACTTACAATCTACGCCTTGAAAATTGCTTAGTCAATCAAGTGAATAACAAAAGCGATACAAGGTCACAAAATTTATGCCAACAAAAAAGTCGCACTGAGGTTGTTTTTTGTTCAATTCTATAGGGTTAGAAACCTGTCACATTTCCATCATTAAACATGATTAAAATCACACTCGAATTCAGGCTACATATGACATGAGCACTGAAAAATCTTGGCATCAAACATGCTTGAAATAAATAAGCGGCAATTTAATGGTTAAATAATTGTTTTATTTAAATTTAATTTAAGTGGCATTTTTATGACTTTTTATTGTCACGGAGATTATAGTGAGATGTCAGCCATATTAAGAGTTAAAGACAACAGGATTTCGGCACAAAAATGTGATCAAAATCCTAGCTATAGAAACCGAACACAGCTACATTCAAAGAGTTCATGAGGAACTGTATTCACACATGCGCATATCGCAGCAAGAATTAAGTGAGGAAATTTCATGAAGAAAATGAGAAAAGCACAATTACATCGAATTCGCATTCAATACTGGAAAGAAGTTAATAAACCAGCAACGAAATCGTAAAATTGTAGATAAAAAGCAACGTCTAAGCTGGCTCTTTAGCCAGCTTTTGTATTTTTAGCAGACGTGAAATTCGCTTGATACACCTATCGTGAAACTGCTCAAAGAACACCATCTAGAGTGTCAGCACAAGCTTTAGTCGATAAATTACTGGTTACGCAACTTTATCGGTCGTTGGTACCATTCCGGCCAACTCTTGTAATATCGCTAATGTTGATTTTGCGAAAATATGCTTGTCTTTCCAACCAACCAGCTGAACCATCTTCACCTTGCCAGAAACTAAGCACTGACGAATGATGCGGTTAATCATCTGTATGTCTAACTGGCGATCTGTCCCGCCAAATGATTGAGAACACAATGAAGCAAGATCAATATTCAATACGACTTGATCACAATGAGCTAAGTAGCTTGCAAGTTGCTCTTTCATATGGAAACGGTGCGTAAACTGGCACTCTGACAACGTCATCCAATCACAACCAAGATCTTCTGCGTATTCAAACGTTTTTTCACTTTGCCGTGAGCTATCAATTCCCATGCAAAATAGGCGTAGTTCACTAAAACGCGCCAGTGCGAAATGATAGGCCGAACCCAATTCGGGTTCGAGACTGGGTTTTATCTCAAATTGATTACCAATATGAATAATCCCAAGCTCTTTTTGATGACTGTTGATCAATGGTAGTGCATGAAGCACTCCCTCAGTGCAATTGCTAAACACGACGGGAAGGGTATGTGAGCCTAAATAACGGCTTAAATTAAGTTGATAGCGGCCAATCATCTGTTCAGACAGTGTATAGTGGCCGCCATTTAACCAGCGACTGTTCTCTTGCTCAGCTAGCCAATCAAAAACGTCCTGCAAACTCTGATCGGCCATTTCGAACTCAACGGCTTTCATCGGTTTTATGGATTGAGAAATACTCATCAACACCATTGAGAAAGCGGAAACACCAGTAATACTGTGAGTTTTATTGCGTCGAAATAAGCCGAACATATGCGTTACCTTTCTGGGGGCAGAGCCCTCGCTGCTTGAAGTACGTGAAGGATGATCCTTTGCTGATTTTGTTGAACTCGATGTGCAGGAGCCATAACTGAAATCGCACCCACTAGCTTCGATCCCTTCATTACTGGCGCACTGATACCGGACACACCAGGATCGATCTCAGAAGTACTGAATGCGTAACCTTGTGCACGAATCGCGTCAAGATCCTGCTGCCACTCATTAATACGGTGAGCTTCACCAAAGTAACGTAAAATCTTTTCACGGCGCTGTGCCGGCATAAACGCAAGCATTACCTTCGATGATGCACCGCGCAATAGTGGTTGGCTCTGTCCTTGAACGTAACTACAGCGCAGGGCTTGCATACTCTCTTTGCGGCTCACGCACAGTGCGCGATATCCAACCGGCACCATGTAAGCAGCCATTTCACCAGTTTGCTTTTGCAAGCGGTTGAGAACGGCATCAACCGCATCCAAATCATGTTGACTGGTTTCATAGCTACGCATTAAAAGTAGTGCCGCCGGACCTATGATCAAGGTTTTGTCACTTGGACTTTCCTCAATTAGGTTCCACTCTTTGAGTAATTTTAAATGACGGTAAAGACTACTAATTGGCGTACCTAAAAGATCACTAAGAGTCTTGGCAGTCACAGGCTCGTCGTTAACTGCAACTTGCATTAATAGCTGCAGCAGTTTTTCGTTGACCTGACCAGAATTTTGCTTCATCGAATTCATACTAATGTTGTAACGTTTCGGATTGGATTGACCAAATGGTATTCCTAGGATATGAGAATTTATAAAGACAAAGAATAACGAATTCTCATCAAGTAAGAATGTGTGTTTTTTTATTATCTGACAATAATGACGAGGGCAAACGTTTCTCTAAATTGCCGCCAATTCTATGCATGCCAGCATAATTAATCGCGTTCCACATGAGGAATTGTGCCAGCAAAGGAAAATATAGATAGTGAGCAAATCCGCAAAACAAAAATCTAGCAATTCTTGCTATACGAGAAATATAATTTGCGAAATTCGCGTTATTTCACCGTGCGCTCACTACTGTTAAAAAAAGGATGTTCCAACAATGTTTCACCGTACTGAAGGTTTGGCGCCTATAACTCTTCTTGCAACAACTCTTCGTCGATCATCGAGCTACACTCAATTTTAAAATGGTTATAGGAAAATACCGCAGCACCATGCACTCGCTTAGTGGTCACTTTATCCTCCCCAAACTGAACAATCACGCGAGTAAAGACCTTCTTGGTTGCTTGCACAGTATTTTCTGTCAGCAAGCGATCAAATTCTTCTTGGTGCGTTTCTTTCGCCCTTTTGATTTTTTCTAGCTGGGCATTGGCCGCTATTTTGCTTGCTTCAATTTGTTCCGCTTCTTCTTCACTCCGTTCAGCTTTAGGCCGCTTTTTGAACTCTAGCTCCTTACGCACGATATCCATAGTAGACTCCTGCGAAACTTGATAGTGATCGCGGAACTTACTCTGACGATCTTTATGCATCTTATAGCGCGCAAAACCATGAACAAATGTTGCGGTGTCGCCTTCAACTCCCAAGTTCACACATAGAACCTTACCACCAACTTTAGCGCTACCTCCGCTCAGTGTACCTTGACGACCATTTTTATCGCAGACCACCAAGTTATTTCCACAGCGAATCTCATTGTTCATACAATGAATGGTAAGTTCGATATCATGCCCAGCTTGTAATTCAGAAAATTGAGCGTAATTCGCTTTTATAGTTCCACCAGCTTTTACCACACAAGATTTTTGCTGATTATCAGAAACATTATGACCAATGATGCCTTTGGCGACCTCGATATCACCTTGGGCTTGAATATCTGCAGATTCAACAAAACCACCAATGGTGATATTCCCTGTGGCTCGAACCTTCATATCTGACTCAACGTTACCTTTAACCAGTAAGTTACCTTTAAACTTAACGTGTCCAGTCGCAACTCCAATCGTATCGAGTATCAGTACGTCGTCTACGTCAACGGTCGAATCTCGAAGGATCGGCATCCCGGCAACCGCGGCGATCAATACATCTGGATCTTGATCTGAAATGAGTGATCCTTTGCCTTCCTTTAGCAACAGATCTTTCCCATCTAAAGCAGGAATAACTTTTCCTTGTACCGTTAAACCCGGAACGCCCGTAGTGAAAGCAACTCGACGCATTAAAGGTTGGTTGACGACAACACTGACTGTCTCGCCAAGATTAAGCATATCAACTTTGCCCGTCTCATCTTCAACGGGAGCAAGAACTTGTTTAGATACATCTTTTACTAAAGGGATAAACTGAGTGTCTTTACCGTTGATGGGGCTTTTGCCCGCCGCGATTGGCTGAGAGAATTGTTTGCCTGGCTGAAGTTGACGGCTAACCGCTAGTACCTTTTTTAAGGCTAACTTATTAATGCCTTTCGTTACCGAGCCACCAGCTAATGTCTGTAAGAGTGTCGGGCCATCTAGCGGTTTCCCGCCATAAGCACCAGTAATAATCATCGTAGCTAACATGCCATCATCTGAGACCGTTAGCTCAACAAAGGCATCAAGTTTTTCAGCAATGATTATTCCTTGGAAAGATTCGGCTTTTCCTTCTTTAGCCAGAGTAAGAAAACGCAACACTTCTTCATCATAAACAAAGAAATTCTGAGCTTCTAGCCCAAGTAAAGCCTGCGGCAAATTGTTTAACACCGTGTCACGAGATAGCGACAGACCGGTAGGAAGCTTTGCCACGACTCGTTTGCCATCGTCAGATAAAGAGACGATCTCTTTCCACATATTTCACCTAATTCAGTATTGATTTAAACGAATGACCGCTTGGAAACTTAATACTAAGAGATAAATGTAGGGTCCTGATAAGAACCAACTAGCCCTCTTTGAACCAAGTGTTTACTACTTTAAGTGTATATAAGTTGCTTAAATATAAGTATGAAATCGCTAACATTTTCAAACACGTGTCGTCATTTTTCTCAACAGTAAGGTTACTAATTGTGTCAGGCTGGTTCTAAATTCAATCAAAATAACTTGATAAGTGAAAATTAATATCAATCTAGTTGCACCTATTGTAAATCAGTCATCATGACTCAAGTCCAAGTAACGCAAATCTAGCTGTCAGGCTGAATGGTCATTTTGCATATACACTTATCTTTATCCCCAAGTAACCTCAAGGAGCTGGATTTGCTTGGAATAAGACCAACCTGGGTGCCTCAACTGTGCCTTGTGCTCATTTTAGTATTCGTTTGTATACCAGTTGGCGCTCAAGCGTTGCCTTCAGTAGAAAGTGTTGAAGCTGAAATTAGTAAACTAAAGACTGAGTCGCCAAAAGACGAACTGCTGATCGCGCAATACGACAAACTCCGTGTGCAGCTCAACAGTTTTGAGAAACTCAAATCCGAGCGCGATAATTTTCAGCAGATCATCAATCAATACCCAACACTGCGTGAGCGCCTCAATCAACAAATAGAAAATACCGACGATCTCAAGATTTTTGCCACCGATAATCTACGCAGTTATAACGACTTAACTCAAGCGATCGCTTCTCTTCAAGCCGCAATGAGTGAGTGGCGTAGTTCTTACCAATCCAATAGTGACCAAGCAAATAAACTCAACAGCGATCGAACAGCTCTTCCTATCAGCCTAGCTCAACAGGACAAGCAAATTGAGCAAGCATCTCTAACGACTCAATCACAAGAGAGTGAGATAGAACAGTGGTCGCAAAGTGCAAATTTGGCGGAGCTAAAGCTCAAACGCGAGGTGACCTCATTTGAACTGCAAAGTCTCGACGAGCGCACTGAACTGCTTAGACTGGAACAAAAGCTACTAGAAAAGAAAATTCAAACCGCCACGCCCTTGATCATTAATCTGCAAGAACGACTCACTCAGGTTGAACAAAAGTCAGTTCGAGCACTGATTGCCGAAGCACTCGATGTGAGCGAAAAGGTCGAGAAAGACCAGCCAGAGAGGCAAGCGGCTGTCGACCAACTTCGTCAATACGCCCAAGAGTTGGAAAAAGTGTTGGTCGATATAGACCAAGCACGAATTGAAACCCAAAAAACCGAAGCTCAGCGCCGCAGCTTGGCAGAAGAGCAACAGCTCATAAAACAGAATCTCTCTTGGCTGCGTAATAGTACCGCTTTTGGTGCTTCAATCAGAGCGCAGCTACGCCGCTTACCCAATTCCGTCAATAGCAAAGCCATTCCCGATACGATTGCGAACACGCATATTAGAAAATATGAAATTAGCCAGTTACTCAATGACTACTCGCTCACGAACGCCGTATTGGCGTCGCAGCCTCAAGCTGCCCCAAACGATCAGCTAGCAGATTTATCCAATCAACTGCTCAGTCAATTATCCCAAGATTATGAAAAATTGATCGTCGCACTAGGCAAGCTTCAATTATCACTCAATCAATACGCTCTCGAAGTCGAGGACGCGCGCAGTTTCTTACGAGAACAACAATTATGGACCAGAAGCAATGTACCGTTATGGGAGCACTTAACCAGTTTTAATAAGACCGTCTGGTTTGGTTCATCCACCCCGCTAGCATCAACGATGGATCGTCTGGACACAACAAAACTGACTCAAGTTGGTGCCCTATTCATTTTCTACTCATTGGTTTTCTACTTCATATATCGCAAGCTCACTGAGCACTCGCTGTGCAAAAGAGATGAGTTTAAAGTCGTGTTTGGACACCCAGTAAAAGATCGCTTCCAAAATAGTGTTCTATTACTGCTCTCTACACTGATCAGAGCCGCAATTATGCCCATTTGGTATGTCATCACCGCGGCTCTTTTGTTCTGGCTCCTCCCATCAGATAACACCAATGATTTTCGTACCCTGATAATTGGCAGTGCTGCCTCATTATTTGTGCTTGAGTTTAGCCACACCATCAGCAGCAAAAAGGGATTACTTGAACTCCACTTAAACTGGCCCGAATCCGTTTGTGATTACTTACATAAACACAGCAAGCGCGTTCGTTGGCCATTTACTCTGTTTCTGTTTGTAATTTTTTGTGTGGAGCTAGTGGCTCAAGAGCAGGAAGCCGAAGCATCAAGGGTATGCTTTCTGATCTTTATTTTAAGCTTAACGGCTGTCTATTCGGCATTGCTCAAACATCACCGCGTGCCCACAGCCTTACCCAACTCACTGGGGCAAAGAGTGGGGTTAATGTTCTTACGAAGTTTGATTATGGGCTCAATGCTCGCAATAGCCATTATGGCCATACTCGGGCTCTATATCGCCGCATGGATGTTACTGGTTTACCAACAAGCCACCATTTTTGTCGCGTTAACCATTCTATTTATTTACCAACTTGGTCAACGTTGGTTAAAGCTCGAACACCGTCAACTCAACTATCAACGCCTACTTGCACGGCGAGAAGAACTGATAGCCCAGCAACAAAAACAAGCCGATGAACCACCAGAGATTGCTGAGTTACGTGAAGATTTTCCTGAAGTTGAGGAGCAAGGGTTAGCGAGTGAACAAGTCAGTGAGCAGTCACTAACACTACTACGTGGGTTATCAGTCATTGGGTTAGTAATCGCAATCATTACGCTTTGGTCGAGCGCACTCGAAATGACCTCTCTACTTAACAATGTCGTGGTTTGGCAGGTGAGCGAAACCATCAGTGGCAGTGCCACACTGGTTGATGTCACCCTGCAATCCCTCATCTACGCTCTAATCACCTTGCTCGTCACCTTTGTGGGTGTCAGGAACTTACCCGGCATTCTCGAGCTACTGGTACTACGCCGCTTAGAGCTAGCACCGGGTACCGGTTATGCAGTCACAACTTTACTGCGTTATCTGATCCTCATGACTGGGGTATTATCTGCCTTTGCATTACTTGGCTTTCAATGGTCTCGTCTACAATGGTTAGTCGCTGCGTTCGGCGTTGGGCTGGGGTTTGGTCTGCAAGAGATTTTTGCCAATTTCATCTCGGGATTAATCTTATTGTTTGAGCGACCGATTAGAATCGGTGACATTGTCACAATCAACGATCTATCGGGCACGGTGAGTAAGATTGAAACCCGGGCGACAACCATCATTGATTGGGATAACAAAGAGATCGTAGTGCCAAATAAGACCTTTATTACTGAAAAGCTGATCAACTGGTCGCTGACCGATTCGATTACCCGTATCGTGATCCCGATTGGCGTCGCTTATGGATCGGATGTGGAGAAAGTAGAGGATCTCCTCTATCAATCAGCGCAAGAGCATCCGTTGATTCTTAATGATCCTGCACCTTCAGTATTTTTCTTGGCATTTGGAGCCAGCAGTTTAGACTTTGAATTGCGTATCCACATCAATTCGATCGATCACCGCTTATCAACCATTCATCTGGTTAACAAGAAGATCGATCAACTGTTTAAACAGCATGGTATCGAGATTGCGTTTCCACAGATGGATGTGCACGTGCGCGACTGGCCGGATGCGCCCGATGCCGATACAAAATAATAGGATAAACACCCAAGTAACCGCAGGTTGCTTGGGCATAGACAACCAAATAAAGATCGAAAACCGTGCAGCTTAAACAGGCGTTAAGCCACCGATAATACGATTTTACCGACATGACGTTTTTGTTCAAACGTATCCTGAGCCTGATTGATATCTTTCAAATCAAACACTTGAGCAAGAATTGGTTGAATTTTCCCTGATTCAATCACTTTAACAAGGTTATGAAACACTTGCGGCTCTAGCACTGTACAACCAAAAAAGCTTAAATCCTTTAGGTAGAGCGTTCGCACATCAAGTTCAACCATCGCTCCACCAATAGCCCCTGATACTGCATAACGCCCTTTGGGTTTCAGTACTTTAAGTAATTCAGGCCATTGCTGACCAGCAACGAGATCGATCACCACATCAACGCTGTTCTGACCCAACACTTCAACCAGATCGTCACTGCGATCCACAATCACATCTGCACCAAGATCCAACAACTGCTGTTTTTTACCCGCACTGGTGATCGCGATCACGCGAGCGCCACGCGCCTTAGCCAATTGCACAGCCGCCGATCCAACGCCCCCTGATGCGCCTGTTACCAATACCGTATCTTGATCGATAACTTGAGAGCGGGTGAGCATATTTTCTGCCGTGGAATAGGAACAAGGAAAAGTTGCCAACTCAACAGAAGAAAGCGGGCTATCAATAGGATAAGCATGTTTCACCGATACAACCGTGTATTCCGCGAAACCACCATTACATTCTGAGCCAAAATACCAAGGAGATGTTAATTGCTCACCATTGATTTCCTGCAAGCTTGGCTCTATCAGCACGCGTTCACCAATACGTGCAGAGTCGACACACTCGCCCACCGCCACTATCACTCCACACACGTCCGCACCTTGGATAAGCGGAAGTTCAAGCGCTTTCCCAGACCAACTCGCGTCTGCACTATCGTTATCGCCTTTCGAATACCAAGCGGTGCGTGTATTAATATCTGTGTTATTCACCCCCGCGGCTAACACTTGCACGAGCACTTCGTACTCTTTCGGCTTAGGCACTTCAATATCTTCTCGATAACGAAGCATCTCAGGACCACCATGACCGATTAGTTCGACGCCTCTCATCTGCTTTGGAATATTCATTATTGTACTTCTCCATGTAATAACGTAGTCGCCAATTGTTTTGCACTGACTATTGATTGCTCACCCAACACAGTCCATGAGTTTGAAATACCTTCATGGATTAGCAACAAGTGAGTTGCAACTTGAGGCTGCTGGCTTTTTTCACTCAATAATTCCAGCACGTCGAGTTTATGCCTTGTGACAGCTTGTCGGATTTCACTATTGTCAGGAAAAGCCGCCACAGCATTGCTCGACATGCAGCCATTAGGGGCAAATTCACGCATCCAAACCGCCAATTTATCGAAAATAATCAACACGCCTTCTAACCCTGTTGCGCGGTTGTCTTCGAGCAAAAACTGAATATAGCGCTGATGACGGTGCTCTAAAGCCGCAGCAATCATCTGCTCTTTTGAGGAATAGTATTTGTAGAGCGTTCTTAAGCTGACATTACAGGCATCTTTTAGCTGTGACACGCTCGGTTCTGCAAAACCGAATTGGCTGAAGGCTTTCTCCAGATCCGCTGCAATTTGATGTTTAAGCATAAATTTAACCTCAGGTAGAACGTTTACTCTACCTTTAAAGTAAAGCGTTCATTCTACCTTGTCAATGAATTGCTCAATTAAACGCCAAATCTCATGCGACAAGTCTGACAAAAAATATTCAATTTACATTGTAAACATCGACATATAATTTACCGACAGAAGACAAATTTACGCCGATACAGTAAACAAAAATCGGTGGTAACGGTTTAATTAACCGCTATAAGAGTCAGCCACTCGCTCTCAAAACCTAGGATTGAGAGCGCAGGGCTCTTTGAATCAGTATCTTGTCCCAACTAAGGGCATCATCGTTTAAGCTGACAAAGCCGCTAAGAAAAAGTCCGTCGCTTTTTCGGCATGTTGCTTAATCTGTTGCTCATTTAAGTTTTGCATCCCAAGCAAAGCACCATTTCTCGGCGCGAGTAACATTGCTAGCCAAAGTTCGGTTTTATCAACGTGCTGCGGGAAATGCTGCTGCATAAAATCCGCTAATACTTGCTCTGTCGAGTCAGGTCCCACTTCAAAGAAGCTTTGCACCATTTCGGGCGCTTGGACACTTTCGTTTACTAGTAATCGATAGGTTGCCAGGTGCTCGGTTGAAAGGTGAAATTGTACAAAGCCTTCAGCGAAACTAACCAGCGCCATACGAACATCATTTTGTTGCAATGCTTCTACATATGACTGGTCGTGCTGGCTCGCAATATCATGCAGTGTCGCCTCAAACAATTCTTGTTTGGAAGCAAAATAGCGATACAACGTCTGCTTAGTGATCTGTGCTCGACTCGCAATTTCATCCACGCTAGTCGCGACATATCCTTCCAAAAGAAAACTCTCTCTCGCTGAGCTTAATATCGCCTGCTTTTTTCTTTGTCTATTCTGTTCAATCTTACTCATCAACTCGACTTGCTCAGTTTACTGCCAAATAACAATCATACTATACGGTATGATTTCTCTTGACTCAAGCGAGACACAAAATCATACTCATCGGTATGATTTATTAATAAGAGTAATTCTCATGAACTTAACTAGCGACATAACCCAGCCAAACCCAACCCGCCGTCATGGTTTTTTGCTCGCGATTGGTGGCGCAATGCTAATGAGCCTAGATCCGATATTTATTCGCTACGCCAACGTCAGTGGCTTCGATACCGCTTTTTTATTTGGCTTATTCAGTGCTATCTCAATGCCGATCTTGCTTAAAATCAATGATAAACGCGGAATCAGACAAGCCGTTAAACAGAGCGGTTGGCCATTGCTGATTGCGGGGATACTTATGGTGGGGAGCGCTTCCGGCTTGGTATTTAGTCTCAAAAATACCTCGGTCGCGAACACATTTATCATCTTAAGTGCCACGCCTGCCATCGCCGCGATGTTCAGTTGGCTAATGTTGAAAGAAAAGATCAACCGTTCAACCGTAGTAGCGATCATCGCAGTGATGATCGGTATTAGTGTGGTGGTTTCAGGATCATTTGGTTCCGGCTACTGGCTTGGTGATCTACTTGCCCTGTTCTCCGTGATCTGTGTTTCGCTAATGTTTACCTTACTACGCAAATTTCATCACGTTAGTCGCTTAGCTGCTGTTGGCTTAGGTGGATTGCTACTGGCAATCGTGATGTTTTCCTTTGCCGCTCCCAGCGAATATAGCTTAGAGACTTGGCTGATCATGGCAGCAATGGGATTGCTTACAGCACCGCTAGGGCGCGTATTTTCAATGGTTGCCACGCGCTACATTACCTCTGCTGAAGTCTCAATGACATTAATGCTAGAAACGGTTCTCGCTCCAATTTGGGCACTAATTTTCTTCGCTGAAATACCAGCCAACGCAAGCTTAATTGGCGGAGCCATCATCTTAATCACTCTGTTTTTCTATAGCTTAATTTCAATGCGTGAGGAATAACGCCATGAATAATGTTTTAAACTACATCGGCACCATCCAAACTCCTTTTGCAACCCTTGATGCATGTCCACATAACATCCATCAACATCAAAGCCCTTGCCGCATTCAGCTAGATGATCAATACCAAAGTGCTCTAACCGGTCTCGCGAAAGGGCAGCCCATTCTTATTCTTTACTGGCTTGAGCAGGCGAAGCGCGATCTCATGCTGCAAAGTAGACAAGGACAACCAGTAGGCACGTTTGCACTCCGCTCACCACACCGTCCTAATCCTATTGGTGCGGCTATTCTTCCGATTGAGGAGATTGGTGAAGACTATCTGATTGTCAGAGGGTTAGATTGCTTAAACGGCACGCCTTTACTCGATATAAAACCAGCAATTTATCAAGAGAGAAATGAGATATGAGAGTTATAGATCTGAGAGTTTGAAGCTAAAGATGTGAGAATAGATGATTAGAGATGTGAGAGGTCTTAAGAGTACAGAAAAAGCGGTGATTTAAACTCACCGCTTTTTGGCAAATCAATATTTACGTTGAATTACGCCGATAGTTTTTTGATCACTATCGCAGTGCCCATGCCGCCACCAATACACAATGACGCTAAACCATACTCCAGTTGACGCTTATCCATCTCATAAAGCAAGGTCGTCAAAATACGGCCACCAGATGCACCTAACGGATGCCCAAGCGCAATTGCGCCACCATTAACGTTGGTTTTGTCATCGAACCATGTCATAGGCAATTGATACTTTTCACTCAAACCGTGCATTACGCCAAGTGCTTGCGCTGCAAACGCCTCATTTAATTCAAGTAACTGCATATCTGCCAAGGTCATTTGTGCGCGGTCCAAAGCTTGCTCTACCGCAGGCACAGGGCCTAACCCCATATACGCCGGATCAAGCCCACCTTGACCGTAACTTACGATCTCAGCCAACGGCTTAAGCTGATGAATAGCGACTGCATCAGCCGAAGCAAGCACAAATGCGACACCGCCATCATTGATGCCCGATGCATTCCCTGCCGTCACACTGCCCTCTTTCCTAAACGCCGGTCTAAGCTTTCCTAGGCTCTCAATAGAAGCATCATGACGCGGATATTCATCTTGAGCAAAGCTGATCATTTGGCGTCGCTGCATAACCTCAATAGGAACAATTTCATCATTGAATCGACCCGCATTGATCGCTTCTACCGCTCGCTGTTGGCTACATAAGGCAAACTCATCTTGAGTCTGGCGGCTAATCTGGTACTTATCGGCAATGTTTTCTGCCGTCATCCCCATATGGTACTGATTAAACGCATCGGTCAGACCATCGTTAATCATGGTATCAAGCAGTTGTTGATGACCCATTTTACTGCCAAAGCGGTTTTTACCATCCAGCACATAAGGAGCGCTCGACATATTCTCCATCCCGGCAGCAACGACCAAATCGGCATCCCCAGCTTTGATCTTACTCGCCGCTTCCATTACGGTTTTCATCCCACTGCCGCAAATCATATTCAACGTATAAGCGGGTACTGAATCAGGCACCCCCGCAAACTTGGCGGCTTGACGACCTGGTCCCATTCCTTGCCCTGCGCCAAGTACATTACCAACAATAACTTCATCGACTAATTCAGGTACTACGTTCGCTTGTTGCAACGCCGCGCGAATTGCATGTCCACCAAGCTTACAAGCAGGGATAGCCGCGAGGCTGCCGCCAAAACTACCTAACGCAGTGCGCTTAGCAGCAACGATATAAACTTTTCTCATCTTACTGCCCTCTTAAATCACCAAACCGCCATCAATTTTCAACGTCTGACCGGTAATAAAACTTGCACTATCGCTGGCTAGAAACGCCACGCCATTGGCAATATCTTCGGGTTTACCCATACGACCCAGCGGCGTTTTTGATTTCATGTAATCCAACACTTTCTCTGGCAAATCCACTGTCATTGGCGTTTCAATAAACCCAGGCGCTACGCAGTTCGCACGTACTTGTGCACCTTTGCGAGAAAATTCTTTTGCCCAGCCTTTGGTCATCGCAATAACACCACCTTTAGTTGCGCCGTAATTACTTTGACCGATGTTGCCATCTGTACCCACAACCGAAGACATCGTAATGATCGATCCAGCACCGTTTTCGATCATCACTGGGGCAACAGCTTGAGTCATATTAAACACACCCTTTAGGTTAACGTTGATCACCAGATCCCAATCATCTTCTGTCATACGATCAAGCAAGTTATCGCGAGTGATCCCTGCGTTATTGACCAGCACATCGACTTTGCCATGCGCAGCTTGGATCTCCTCCACTAAACCTTGTATCGCGGCACGATCACAAACATTCAATTGTTTCACTTTGACATTGTCATACTGCTCTTCTAACTCTTGAGCGACTTGCGTGTTCATGTCGCATGCATAGACCATGGCAGCATGTTGCTTCGCGAATGTTTCAACGATACAGCGACCAATTCCTTGAGCGCCTCCAGTTACGATACAGATTTTATTGGTAAGCATAATTTCACCTTATTTTGATAGGGTGCGAGGCTATGTCTTGGCATAGTTTTATTCGCAGTAGGTGAACCTATTCTATGAAGTGAATGGCGCTTTGTTGACTGATTCCAATTCAAAACACTATTGCAAAAAAGGGATAATTTAATATTGAAAACCAAGCATAACTTTGTTTGTACTAAACGAGACTGACATGATTAAACAAGAAATTTTGACCTAGTTAGCTAATATTAACTAAGGAGATGTTCTCGAATTCTTAGCTGAGCTATAAATTTATTGCGCTGTAAATGCAATAATTAAGGTCGCTACTATGCTCGATAAAATCGTCTATTTCCTCCATGTTGTCCGTACAGGTTCATTTAGCCTTGCGGCGAAGCACTATGGCATATCTGCATCAGCGGGAAGCCGTTGGATCATCGAACTCGAAGAGAGTATGGGGATCAGCTTGCTCAAGCGTTCAACGCGCAAAGTGGTGCCAACACAAGCGGGATTACGTTTGTTTGAACGCTTTAATCGCGTAAATAGTGAAATAGATGAGATATTTACTGAAATACAAAACCTCGGAAATGACGATCGAGGCATCATTCGTATCGCCTCTACCCCACTTTTTGCCCGTGATTTTCTCGGTACCATCGTCGGTGAATATCTGCAACAACACCCGCATGTCACCTTTCGTATCCTAGAAACGGCCTTCGATATGGATCATATCGATGAGATTGATTTTGCTATTCGAGCCAGTGCCATCTATCAAGGTTTTCAAGAAAAAGACAGCTTGTTGGTCAAGCGTTCACTGCTGAAATACCCGCTGATGGCATGTTGCTCACCGCAATACGTTGAAAAATATGGTGAGCCTGAGCAACCAGAAGATTTGCGCCGTCACAACTGCCTGTATGCCTCGACCTTGGTTGGTGGCAGTAAGTGGGTCTTTGAACGAGATGGTGAGATGACCACGGTAAATATCTCACAAACCGTCGAAGTGGAAGACAGCCAATTTATCAAAACCGTAGCACTCAATGGCGGAGGTATTGGCTATCTGCCAGTGCGCTTAATTGAGAATGAGCTTAACGATGGTTCATTAATGCCTGTACTTCGTGAGTACACCAACAGTGAGTTCGAATTTAGCCTCTACTATCGTCCAAGAAAGCAGATGCCCGTGCGCTGCGTCAACTTTAAGGATTACCTAATTAGGCGCGTCAGAGAAATCTCTGAAGCGGAATAACTCACACATCAAGAGTAACCTAGGTTGCTCTTTTTATTTGCCTTTCTCTTAACTCATATTATCCCTTATACGCAATTATCTTTCCTTTTATTGTCTATTTTTTCATTAATCAGAAGCCAATACACTTTTTCCATCAGCTAAGCAGCATCTGCTCAAAGCAATAATATTTTTCCAGAAGGAAAACTAATAATGAAAATAAAAGTGTTAACAGCCCTACAAGCTTCTAACTTAATTAATGATGGTGACAGAGTGATTCTCGGCGGCTTTATTGGCGCTGTGGTTCCTGAAGCGATCGAAAAAGCGGTTGGTGAGCGCTATTTAAACACCGGCCACCCTAACAACCTCGAACTCTATTTCACTGCCGGCCAGGGCAATGGCGTCGATAAAGCGACCAATCACCTCTCCTACCCTGGCATGGTCAGTATGGCTTGTGGTGGGCATTGGGGGCTGATCCCAAGATTGCAGCAACTCGCCAATCAAGATCAAATTCAAGGCTACAACTTCCCGCAGGGTGTCATTGCTCAGCTTTTACGCGACTCCGCGGCAGGCAAACCTGGCACCTTATCTCACGTTGGTTTGGGCACCTTTGTTGATCCTCGCCTTGGCGGCGGCAAGATCAACCAAGTCACCACAGAAGATCGCGTTTCTGTCATGAATATTGATGGTGAAGAATTTCTCTTCTACAAACGGATCAACCCAAATGTGGCGTTACTTCGTGGCACAACCGCAGATGAAAACGGCAACATCACCATGGAAGATGAGTGCCTGTTTTTAGAAAACCTCGCCGCAGCTCAGTTAGTGACCAACTTGGGTGGCACCGTTATTGTACAAGTTAAGCAGTTGGTCAAAGCAGGTACGCTCGATCCGCAACAAGTGCGCATTCCGGGTATCTTTGTTAATGCGGTAGTGATCGCAGAGCCTGAAGAGCACATGCAGACTTTCGCAGAGGCAATGAACCCAGCCTATTGCGGACGAGGCCAAGCCACGGAGAAAGCTTCATCAATTCGCTGTTTGGATGCGAAAAAAATCATTGCTCGACGCGCCGCTATGGAGCTTAAACAAGGTGCGATCCTAAATTACGGTATCGGCGTGCCGGAAGTCATTGCCGAAGTAACTGATGAAGAAGGGATTACCGATCAAATGATTGCGACTGTCGAACCCGGCGCCATTGGGGGCACGCCTGCTGGTGGATTGAGTTTTGGCGCCTCAGCGTTTCCTGAAGCAGTCATCACTCAAGATCAAATGTTTGATTTTTATGACGGCGGCGGCATCGATCAGGCCTTCCTTGGTTTAGCAGAATGCGACCAATTCGGTAACCTTAACGTCTCTAAGTTTGGCAGCAAAATCGCGGGCTGCGGTGGCTTTATCAATATTACGCAAAATGCCAAGCAAGTATTTTTCTGCGGCACTTTTACCGCAGGCAAGCTTGAAATTGAAACTGGCAATGGTGAGCTAAAAATCATCAACGATGGTCATATCCAAAAGCTTATCAACCAAGTGCAACAAATTACGTTTTCCGCCGATATCGCCAGACGTAACCATAAACCCGTGCTCTACATTACCGAGCGCGCAGTGTTCAGATTGGGCGAAACCACCTTAGAGCTGATTGAAATCGCGCCTGGGGTAGATTTGGAAAAAGATGTCTTACAACAAATGGCATTCAAACCGCTCATCAGCCCTGATCTTAAGCTAATGGATGCACGCATTTTTAATGACCAACCGATGGGATTAACGCTCACGGCAGGGCTGCAGAGTGAGCCACATAACGAGCAAAGCGAAATCAACACTCAATATGTCGCGGCGTAAAACGACTCTCCCTCTTCACAGAGGGAGATAGTCTTGCCATAAGAATCACGGTTTTTATCGCAAAACTATTTCCATGAGAAACACCACTATGAGTTATTCCATTGACCAGTTAGAACTGGGCCAAAGTGCCCACTTTGAAAAAACCATTAGCGAATCTGATATCCAGATGTTCTGCGGCATCAGCGGTGATATCAATCCCGTCCATGTCAGCCAAATTGCTGGGCAGAAGAGTATTTTCGGCAATCGCGTGGCGCACGGCATCATGGTATCGGGCTTAACCTCTGCGGTACTCGGCATGCAGCTGCCTGGACCCGGCACCATCTACTTAGGACAAGAGCTGAAATTCACCGCGCCGGTTTATATCGGCGACACCATTCGCGCTGAAGTGGAAGTAATTGAGATCAATCGAGCGAAGAACATCGTCAAACTCGCAACGCGCAGTATTAATCAAAATAACAAAGTCGTTATTGAAGGTATGGCGACAGTTATGCCTCCAAAGCATTAAAATTTAAGGATTTACCATGATTATTAAACCTCAAATTCAAGGTGTAGTCGCACGCTCTGCTCACCCTGTAGGCTGCCATCAAGCGGTACTGAACCAAATCAATTACGTCCAAAATGCGCAGCAGATTGCTCAAGGACCAAAAAAGGTGCTGGTTCTTGGCGCGTCTTCAGGCTTTGGGTTAGCGTCACGTATCAGCCTCGCTTTTGGTGGCGCCCAAGCTGATACGATTGGCGTCTCATTTGAGCGTGGTCCTAGCGACAAAGGCGTCGGTACTGCCGGATGGTACAACAACATCTATTTTCGCCAAGAAGCAGAAAAACACGGACTGATTGCTAAGAATTTCGTCGGCGACGCCTTCTCTGCTGACATGCGCCAACAAGTGGTCGACTACATCAAAAATGAATTTGGTGGTCAGGTCGATTTAGTGGTCTACAGCTTGGCAACGGGTGTAAGACCGAACCCTGAGACGGGTGAGCTTTGGCGCTCGGCAATCAAAACCTCTGGCGAGCCGGTTGTCGGGCCAACCATTAATATTGAAAAAGACTGCCTAGAATCCATGGAAGTGGGTACAGCTTCCGCAGAAGAGATGGAATCAACCATCAAAGTGATGGGTGGTGAAGATTGGCAAAGCTGGATCGAAATGTTGGCAGACGCCCAAGTACTGGCACAAGGTTGCAAGACGGTTGCTTACTCTTACGTCGGTCCTGAAGTCACCTACCCAATCTACCATAAAGGGACGTTAGGCAGCGCCAAAGCGCACCTGCATCGTACAGCGGACACATTGAATCAAACCCTTAATCAACTTGGCGGCGAGGCTTACGTCTCGGTCTGTAAAGCTCTGGTGACCAAAGCGAGTGTCTTTATTCCTGCCTTTTCGCCATACATTCTTTCACTGTTTAAGGTGATGAAGCAGAAAGGAACCCATGAAGGCTGTATAGAGCAGATGCAGCGTTTATTCGCTAACCGCTTGTATCAGGAGCATGTACCGGTCGATGAAGCGCGTTTGATTCGTATTGATGACTGGGAACTTGAGCCCGAAACTCAACAACAAGTCAAAACACTTATGGCACAGATGACGGCTGATAACTTTAGCCAAATCGGCGACTACGATGGCTACAAACTCGACTTTTTGCAACTGAATGGATTTGGTTTTAATGACGTCGATTACGATGCGCCTGTCGATATTGAAAAGCTAGCATTATTACAGCCGTAATAAGCATATTAGCAACCCAAATTTCATCCCCGCCAACTCGCGGGGATTTTTTTATCTTATTGAAAAATAAAGATATAAAAACAATTTTGCTAGCAACTTCACACAATTCATTATTGCAAATTAAGGATAATACCCTGTTTTTATTGGGGTATTATTAACCTTGGAAAATAAATCTAATATCACCCTACAAGGTACACATTATGAACAAGAAACATCTTATTGAGATAACGATATTTCTCACCTATGCATTGTTCGCCATGTCTTGGGTAGCAGGTTCAATGATGACCAAAGACATCATGTCCTACTACAACATCGACGGTATGGCAGCTGCCACTTGGATGACCAATGCGATTACCATTGCCAAAATTATTGGTAACTTAGCCGCGGCTTGGTTACTGGTCAAAATGGGGCCAAAAAAAGCCTTCACAATTGCTTCTTTGCTTATCGTCGCAGGAGCAATTGGTGCCTTTGCCTCAAACTACCCGCTATACGTATTCTCACGCTTAGTCATGGGTTTTGGTGGCGCATTCGCCATTGTGTATTTTAACCCTATTGTCATCAAATACTTCTCGGCTGAAGAACGCCCATTGATCAACGGCATCAACGCTGCAGCCTTTAACATGGGTAACTTACTGGCAATCCTGTTCACGGGTTCACTGCTCGCGAGTCTCGGTAATTGGCAAAATGTTATTCTGGCTATCTCAGCGATCAGCTTAGCAATCCTTGTAGTATGGTGGTTTATCAGTGATGACTTCTCGCTATCAAGCACTGCGGATAACAAAGAACAAGCCGCATACACATTAAAAGACGGCATGAAAGAGTCGGTAAACTGGTGGCTACCCATTGCATATTCAGGCCTACTATTCTGCTACATCTCGGTTTTTGCCCTATTCCCACTGGTACCAACATTTGCCGCTGAAGCGAAATACCTTTCTTCTATCATGATCGGAGCCGGTATGGTTGGCACGATCGCGGGTATTATCGTCGCGAAACGTTACCCACTGCGCGTGCCTGTGATCCGCTACTGTGGTCTTGCCATGACAGCCTTTGCAGCACTTATGATCACCACTGGCAGCGCGACAATCGCATATATCGCGGCATTTATGGCGGGGTTCTTTATGTTCGTACCGATGACCTCACTCGTTACATTGCCACAAGAGCTACCTAATATGACGCCAGGACGCATTACAGTGATATTTGGTATGTTCTGGTCTATTTCTTACATGATCGAAACCGTATTAATGTATTTTGCCGGTGTACTTGCGGACATGACGGGTAACATCGCATACGCAGCAACCTTCGCTGTTATCTGCTCATCAACCTTCTTCCTCGCCAGTTTCTTCCTGCCTGAAACGGGCAAGAAACCTGAAGTCATCAATGCTGAAACCAAAAGCGCTTAAGGAGTCGTTATGCGTCAAATTAGTCCAAAATTAGAAGCTTGGTTAGACAATTTTAATCTCTTAGTTAATCAACTAGTAGAGAATGGCTTCAAACCAAACGCAACCAATGCTCGCGAAGGTTTAGCGAATCTAACCAAAGGGTTAGTCACTGAGATTCCGGTACTAGAATGGGTTCAAGATGATGTGGTTGAAGGCGGCGAATACCCAGTTCCCGTGCGTATCTACCACCCTCAGCCAAGCAAAGCGCTTCCAGTGCTGGTGTATTACCACGGCGGCGGTCATATGGCAGGCAGTGTGACGGTCTATGATCCGATTTGTCGTAAGCTCGCATTAGCCACCAATCATATAGTGGTTGCTGCAGAATATCGCCTTGCGCCGGAATGCCCTTACCCAGCCGGTGTTAATGACGCTTACTCGGTCGTTCAGCATCTTTGGCCAACCTTAGATCAACGCCAAGTAAATTACTTACCAAGCCTTTCGATTGCTGGGGATTCCGGTGGTGGTGCGCTAGTGGCAACGGTCAGTGCTAAAGCTCAATTTGATCCACAAGTCACGATCGCTAAGCAAGTGATGATCTACCCAAGTCTTGACTACACAATGAATAGCGATTCGATGGAAGAAAATGCGACTGGCTACTTACTGCAAAAGGGCAAAATTGCTTGGTACTTCGACAACTATTTCCAACATGGTGAAGATCGCAAGCAAGCCTCGCCACTACACCAGCCAATGACTGCGCAATTACCAGAAACCTTGCTGTTTACTGCTGAGTTCTGCCCGCTCAGAGATGAGGGCATTGCTTACTGTGAAATGGCACAAAGCGCGGGGGCAAAAGTTGAGCACTACCACTTCCCCGATATGATCCACACCTTCGTTAACATGGAAGATCTTGTTAAAGAAGAGTGTCAACTGACCTATCAAAAAATCAGCGAGTTTTTAAACCGCTAGATCTTTCTGTACGGTGCCCAACGCCCAGTACTTGCAGTTTAAGTGAGAGCTGGGCACCGGAATCAAACGGATGTAAACAATGAAAACGCACACGTTATATTTAGCGGTAGCGGGGATCTGCACGTCTTTTGCTACCCATTCTGCCATCGTAGAGCTTGGTGACGAGGCTAAATTGGATTGGGGGGTCGATGCATACGTAAGAGCGCACGCGATTGATCCATCAGATACTGAATCAGAAAATGGCTACAGCAGCCGATTTCGTCTAACGACCAATTTCATCTTACAAGATGGTTGGTCAATCAATACACGCTGGCAAGGCTATTACGATTGGTCAGGTGACCGTCGCCATAGTGGTGGCGCAGGCACCAATTACACCGATGGTAGCAATGCTGACGGTTTATCGATCGACTTAGGTTTCGTACAATACGCCAATGATGGCTTGGTGTTAAGAGCCGGTCGTCAACGCGCCGATTGGGCTTATGGTTTTAATATCGAAAATGACCGCCGCGATCGTATGCTGGCAATGCAAACTTACGGTTACGGAGAAGGCAACAACATCAGCGTACTAGGTATTTACGATCTACGCTTTGCTGAAGATGAACATCAATCTAACTTCGATGTTTATGAAGATGTGCATATGTACGCTTTAGCTGCTGTCGGTAGCCATAGCCAACTCGATTGGGGCATGTTGTGGGCTTATTTCGACGGGGGGTCGGAAAATATTGGTGATGCGAGTCAAGGCATTCCTCAACAAGGTTATGGTATTGACTACTTCCATAACATCTCACCCTTTTTTAGTCTAAATTTTGACCAATTAACATTCAAAGGAGCGGCTAACGTCATTCTATCAGACTCGACGAAAAAAAATGGCTACCACACTACTTGGGGTAATGATGGCTATGCGGGTTTCTTAGAAATGAGCTATCAGTTGACACCAAGTATTGTGCTTCAAGCGCAAGGAATTGGGTTTATTGATGGCGGTTTGGTGGGGCGTGGGTTCGATACCTATTCTGGCTTAATCAACAACAGCGATCGCAACAACCCAAGCCCAATCTCTCGTCAGTTCTTTGGTGGACTGGGCCATGAAAATAACGACGGTCAAATTTACGCAGCGCGCATCAATTGGCAAGCGAGTGATAAGTGGAACCTGCAACTTGCTGGCGGTCAGATGACTATCGACAATGAGCTGGGTAGTAACAAAAACCTTGAAGCAACATTTGCTGATATCAAAGCACAGTATCAATGGAGTAAATATACCGATTTTACGCTTCAAACCAGCTGGGCCAATGATGATATCGATGATTTAGCCGCAATGGCGCAAATCAATATTCGCTACAACTAACCACTGACCTAATCCCATACCGTGGGTTCTTGGTCTAATCAAAAGCGGTGATTTCAACTCACCGCTTTTTCCGTTTTACAGTGTAAACTCACTCAAAAGAATCAGGTTAATCTCAACTTTTTGATGGTTGCCGTTGATATTTGCCATGCAAAACAATCATCAATATCGGCAAAACTGACAATAGATAAACTATCGCTAAGCTCAATGTACTGTCAGAAGTCACCCACCCTGAGAGTGCCACAATCATCGCACCGCCAACCATACGCAGGAAACCATCCAGCGATGCTGCCAATCCTGCACAGTTTTTAAAAGGTTCTAGTGCCAATGAGATTGCCGCCCCTGACATCACACTGAAACCACCACTGGCTATCGCAGCAACAACAAAAAATCCATAAATATTAGCTGATGAAAATAAGACTAGCCCGATACCTGCCAGCGCAGTTAAACTCGAACCAACTAACACCGTGTGGTTGCGCCCCACTCGCTGGATTAATTTTGGAGCGAGCAAGCTAAACAAAATTTGCGCGCCACCAATCGCCCCAAACAGAACAGAAAACATCACTTGGCTCAAGCCAGCTTCGACCATTGCTACACTCGGTGCCACAGCGACATAAGTTAATAACCCAGCAAAGCTAAGCATGTTCGCCACAGAATAGCGAACAAACGCTTTGTTGCGGAAGATTGCTTTCACATCACAGGTCAGTATTTTGTTATTCTGAGCTAGATTTGATACTGACTTACTCGGCTTTTCCAAACTCATGCAAGCCGATATAGCGAGTAGCGCGCCAATCGCGGTCATCATATAAAAACCGCCTTGCCAACCTAGCGCTGTCGCTAAGCCACTTCCAACCAGAGGCGCGATCGTCGGAATTGCACTGGTCACGCCACCGATATAGCTGAGTAATTTCCCTGCTTGATTGCCATGATAATTATCTCGCACCCACGCCATTGCGGTGATCATTGTGAACGAAGCACCCAAACCTTGCAGAGCACGGGCAAAATATAACGTTTCAATCGTCTGCGAATAGATCGCAGTTAAGCTGCCTAATGCATAGATCAAGCTACCGATCACCGCAGAAAATCGTCGTCCAAATCGGTCTGAAAGTGGCCCCGCGATCAATTGACTGACACCCAGCACTAAAATATAGATCGAAATGGTCTGACGCATCGCGGCATCCGTGACAGAAAACACCTCGATCATCTGAGGAAACGACGGCAAATAGACGTCAATTGCCAAAGGCCCCAGAGGCACCAATGAGAAAATGATCAGCAGTGGTAACAGCTTGCTATTTGCCATCATAAAACCCTCTTATTGAGCAAAAATTGGCGTGTATAGCGCAACACCGCTAAGACGAGAAATCGTCTGCAAATAAGCAGTGATTGAGCTAGGCATCGTTAGCTCACCAATCATGGTCAAATTGCGTAACTCAGCAAATAACGCGATATCATCAATCGTCAAATCACGTGATTGTTTAGCCGCACTAGCCAAATCCCATTGTTGGCTAATCTCAAAGAGTGCCTGCTCAAGTGCTGGAAGATACGTTGAGGTTTGCGCTAACAACTGATCTAAACTAGTGCCAAACATTTCCTGACGTGATTGCGTAAACATGGTAACCGCGCTCTCAGTAGCAAGTTCAGGTAGGTTTAAATGCAGCATACGCGGGTAGCATAGCTTAGCGGTCAGAGGCTTAAGCTGCGTCAAAATTTGCTCCAGTTGCGAAGAAAGTTGATAGCTGGCTAGATAAGGCTGATAAAGTGAATCTAACCTTTGCAGAATATCTAAGCTTTCTGTCATCAGCTCAGTGCTGCTTTCAGAATTGGTATATTCGAGGATTGGAACCGTAAATTGAGTCAGTTTATCTGCGACTTGCTGCGGTAATTCACCGAGGGCAAACGGCTTTAGTTCGACATCAAGCTGCTTCAAACCAATCAATGTTTTTACGCGGACGCAGTAAGGACAGCTATCAAATACATACAACTTCATCATGATCTCTCTTTCAAAATGGGCAGTAGCGACGCTCATTAACGTCGCTATCTGTTGGCGAGAGCAAAGATAATTCCTATACTGTTTGGACACAATTAGCACAAATATCACTTAACAATATACAAATAGTATCGAATGGATAAATACCGAAACATGCAGCTGTTTTGCACCGTTGTCGATCAAGGCAGTTTTGCAAAAGCGGCAAAATCTTTGAAGCTCACACCGGCGATTGTCGGTCGCCATATCGCGGCATTAGAGAATCAACTCGGCTTTGTTCTGCTCAATCGTACAACGCGCAGTATGCAGTTAACCCCAGGAGGCAGAGGCTATTATGAAGGAGCAAGAGCGATCTTGAATGAGATCGATGCACTGGAAGATTCGCTCAGCAGCACTCACCAAGTGAATCCGACGGGGTTGATCCGTCTATCTGCGCCCGATGCGATGGGACCGATATTGATGCAAGCGATCAAATTGTTTCGTCGCGACTATCCAAACATTCGCTTTGATCTGGTACTTGCCAACCAACAACTTGATCTTATTAAACACGAAATCGATCTTACCTTTAGATTCGCCTTTGAATTACAGGACTCATCTTACATCGCGACCAAGTTAGGTCAGACAACGATGGGGCTCTATGCGTCGCCTGGTTATTTGCAATTACGCGGCACACCAACCAATCTTGCCGATCTCGAGCAACATGATTGTTTGCACATGGGAACAAATCGCTATGGTGACAACTGGATCTTAAGTGTTGATGGTAAGAACGTTACTTTTAGACAGCCGTGGATCGCTGTCATCTCAGATACTCATACCTTAATCCAAGCCGTAATTGATAAAATGGGCATCGTGATGCTGCCAAAAATATTTGTCAGCCAGCCTTTATCCAAGGGCGAATTAGTCGAAATTAAAGGGATTGCTGACTTTCCGCCTGTTGGAATTTATGGGATGTATCCTACGCGCAAACACATCCCGTATCGCCTCTCGCTGTTTTTAGATCACCTTAAACAGTGGATGCCACATAACCTGCCGAATATTGTTTAGATCGCATTTGTGTGGCGTTTTTAACTATCTCAGGCGCACGAAGTGATTTTGCACCAAACAATCTAGAAAACGTTCAGTTGCAACGTGGGTAAATTTAAGTGGGGCGGCTAACTCACCAAACAGTGGCACCCCGCCACCCAGCACCACTGGAATGGTGGTAATGATCATCTCATCAATCAAATCTTGTTCAAGGAAGCTTTGCACCGTCTTTCCACCATCAATGTAGAGACGTTGATACCCTTGCTGATTAAGCTCTGCCACCACCTGCTTTAGGTCGCCTTTGACTAAGAACACCTTGTCTTGATACTCACTTGGGATCGACGACAGTGTATTGCTGAGTACGAACACTGGTTTGCTATAAGGCCAATCACAATCGAAGCTCGCCACCATTTCAAAGGTATTTCTCCCCATCACCAGCGCATCGACCTGCTGCATAAACACTGAGAAACCAAAATCCGAGCCGTCGAGGTTAGGATTCGGGGTATCGTGTAACCAATCGACCTGATTATTCTTATCAGCGATGAAACCATCAATACTTGTGGCGATATAAACAATATTAGACACAGCAATACTCCAGTAAATGAGTTGGCAAAGAGAAGGAACTTTTCTATAATTTCTACATTGTAGAATTAAAGTGTATTAGTTGATCCCGATGAGTGTCAAGAACAAGAGTAGAGGACGACCTAGTGGCGTGACCGGTCGTTTAAACCGTGATTCGATCATGATTCAAGCCAAACGCATGATGCTTGATCAAGGTAAAGTGCCAAGTATCCGCAACTTAGCCGCTGAATTAGACGTCGATGCCATGGCGATTTATCACTATTACGCCAATAAAAATGATCTTCTTGAGTCGATCACAGTGTCACTGATCGATCA
The DNA here is from genome assembly GCF_015278125.1 of Vibrio fluminensis. Classification (GTDB taxonomy): domain Bacteria; phylum Pseudomonadota; class Gammaproteobacteria; order Enterobacterales; family Vibrionaceae; genus Vibrio; species Vibrio fluminensis. Next base: position 63,535 of record NZ_JADILO010000013.1, on the reverse strand, counting down.
GATCTACCAACCGCAACAAGGCGCGAGTTGGCAGCAAGAACTTAATCGCCTCGCCTGGAGTTATTTAGAACTCTTACAGCGTTACTCAGGGCTATTAGATACCTTGTTGTCGATGAAGGTGGAGGGACCTGCAAACCGCTTTGAACAGCATTTTAATGCCATTGTCGATGAACTAACGTTGCCGGCAGAACATCAACAAAACGCGCTGCATTTGCTGGTGGATTATCTACATGGTGTCGCGTTGGCGATGAAGTGCAATCAAACTCAGGTCAAAATCACGCTAGAAATGATTGAGGGACCGTTAAATCTTATTTGCCACTCGATACATAGAAAGGATGTTTAAACGCTGTAGAAGGCGTTTTAGAGCGCTATACGGGCATATTAAGCCTGCATAGCCGCTACTAGAGAATTTATCGCCTATCAGTCGTTGAGATTTCGTACCATTTTCCCGGCGATTTGCTCAAACAGTTCAAGCTGTTCTGCGCTCAAGTCTGCGGTCATTTTATCATGCAGCTTAGTATCCACACTGGCTATTTGGCTCACTATCCCTTGACCACTCTCGGTTATTTTTAAGCATTGGCTGCGCTTATCTTGCGGATTCGGGCGTTTTTCAATCAACTGCTTTTCAATTAAGGTGTTAAGCAATCGCGTCACCTGCGCTTTATCACGAGACAAAAAGCCGGCGATATCCACAGCCGTGCAGTTCGGTTGATGGGTGACTATCTTCAAAACCCGGACATGCATCGGCGCGATATCCAAATCCAACTGCTCTATCTGCTCATGTAAATTCCGCTTCAAACTGTGCACTAAGTGAAACAGAGTTTCTAATGATTTTTCATCAGCCATTTTATTACCTTCAAAACATAGTTGACTTTATCAACCAAAACACTATAGTTGACATTATCAACTTAATTAACGGTTGTTGCAATCTTTCCAGTCACTGCAAACAACCAAGTTGTTGAAAATATCACCCAAAACCACTTTTAAAAATGAGAGCATAAGATGATTGATAAAATCCGTCGAGAAAAACGTTACCGCGTCACGATTGAGGAGATTTCGACTAATGAGGAATCTATTCAACGCACTGAATTTGAACACTGCGATCGAGAAGACCTGTTTAATACCATAGATAAACTCAAACAAGGCACCGACCTAGAAACTAACACCGCGACCAAAGTCGCCGTTGCATTGCGTCTCCTTGGACCAACAATGATGGCTAATCGTAAACATCCTTTGTTCGTAGAGTTAATGCCACACTTTAAAAACTTTATGCATAACCTCAAAATCACAATTAAACAAAAACTCAAAGCACAAGACGCTTAAGCGCCAATTATGATTAAGGGGCAACAATGCCCCTAATTCTCAGCATAAGCGTACCGCCGTTTAACCTCTACAACCTCGACACTGTAAGATTGATACCACTTGTCGCGCCCCAATTGTTGAGCGATTTGATGTTGGCTGTCTTGATGCCAATTGCGTATGTCCTCTTCGCTATGCCAATAGGAAATCGCAATCTCTTGCTCACCTTCTGTTACTGCAATGAAATCTTGGCAGTGATAGTGATTAAAAGCCAACTCGCGCATTAAGGCGACCATCTTGCCATACTGCTCATCTTGAACGCCTACCTTGGCTTTAAAAATTACCGCATACATTATCAATTCCCTTTTCACCTAACGTATCGCTTAGAACTGTGATACCGCAAACTTGGTACAAGCCAAAATCATTGCAAACCTAGTTCATTGAAAATCAGATTTAACGAAAATCAAATCTCATCAGCTAGCTAAGTTTACAATGTAAATTGGTTAGTCATTTATAGTAGCCGTATTGATTAGTGCCTCTCTTGCCATTCATCAACACGAATCGCATAAACCACAGTATCCCACCATTGGTGCTTAAAATAACGGTGTTCGCGGAAGTGCCCCTCTTTGACCATACCCAGTGTCTGACACAATTTAATCGCGGGGAGATTCTCACTTATCGTCTCAGCATACAGACGGTGTACACCAAGCTCGCTAAAACCGAATTCAACCAGTGCACTCATCGCTTCTTGGATGAGACCAATACCTTGACTTGAGCGTGACAAACCACAGCCAATCGATGCTTGCTGGTCCGCTTCTAAACGCAAACAGGCGGTACCAATAAACTGACCTGTCAATGTATCCTCTATCGCCAACTGGTAAGCCTTACGCGGCTGCTCTAACGCCTGGGCGATAAATAACTTGGTGAGCTGTCGATACTTCTCAGCATCGCAATCTTCTTCGCTGTAGAAGCGTTGATATTTGCTATCTTGAGAGAGTGCGATAAAAGCCGCTTCATCAGACTCCCGCATATCGCGTAAAATTAACCGACAAGTTTGCAGCTTAAACATGATGACTCCAATAACTATAGAAACGGGAACTTTCTTCAAAAGTCTGCATATTCAATATGCCGCGAGGAGAACTGCTGTTCAAGCAATGGAATTGATAGTTAGATTCAGGTCGCAGTCAGGGTAAATCGAGATAGAAGATTCATCTCAATCTATGTTGTCGTTATCTCATCAATCTTCTTAGACCAAGCACACAACAAAACGACTTCACAGATTTACAATGTAAATTGCTCCTTTAGCGCGACGTTGGAAAACTATGTTCGGCATCGAAACGATAGATTGCAGTAACTTTCGTGCCTTCCATAGAGTAGGTCAGTGAATCACAAAGTTCTGCCGCTAGAACGATACCTCTACCATGATTAAGCTGAGTAGAGTGTTGTTTCGGGTACTCCTTGTATTCAAACCCGACACCATTATGTTGTAAGTCAACCACCAAACAACGTTCGGTCGGATGATAATCAAAATTTAACTTCAGCCACGCGTCTTCACGCAACTGCGCCAATTTCTCTTCTCGCTTCTGATAGAAGAGGAAAAGACCTTCAGGAAGCTCTTTTATTGAACTGTCCATCTCGAGTAACCCATGCTCAACAGCATTGGTGACCAACTCGGATAACATTGAACAAATCAAATCAAGATGCGGGCCGCCAAATACCATTCCGGATAAGTAATGACGAATATCGCCCATTAAGGTAGCCTGCTTGATGACCGTTGAAGAAAAATGCAATTCAGACTTAACTGATAGGTTACTGTACAAGTTGCAGGTGTTAACTTCAGCAATACTCTTATCACTTGAAATAGGGAATTGCATTGAAAGAATAGAAAGGTCGTCTTCTACACTTTTATCTGCAAACTCGCGTACCGATTGATACAGGGTCGGAATGGTCATACAACCAGATTCAAGTACGCGTTCTAATCGCTCCTGTCCAAACAGCTCCCCTTCCGCGCTAACCGCTTCGATAACGCCATCAGTATAGGCAATGATTCGTTGATCAGGCTCGAGCTTTAAATGCACTAAGTTTGCTTCAAACTCTTTACTCGTCAAAACGCCTAAAGGCATATGCTTCGATTCAAGCCGAAGAACTATGTGTCCTTCGGCATCAAGAATATAGGCATCGGGTAAACCGCCCCCCCACCATGAAACCTCAAAACCGCTTGCACGCACTTCAAAGAAACTGGCGGCAAGCATCATTCCCGAAGGAAGAAAGCGCTCTAACACATCATTAATCTCACCAACAATCTCACCTAATGCCATGCCTTTCGCTGCCATAGAAAAAAATGCGCGAGTGGCGGGGATAGCCGAAATTGCAGCAGGTAAACCGTGGCCTGTTGCATCAGCAATCATCACATACACACCACCGTGAGGTCGGTTCGCGACAACAATTAGGTCTCCGTTAAAAATCGTCGAAGGCGTTGAAATGTAATCAATGCCGTAAACATGTTTTACCTGCGCACTCATTTCATCTTTTAAATGAGAGAAAATTGATTCCGCAATCGCATAATCGTATCGGATCTGTTCGTGAAAAACGCTGAGCTCGTCTCGCTGAGACATCACTTCATTGTGCATAGTGACAATGCGGTAATGGGCCTGAACTTTTGCCAACAGCACACTGCTTTCTACCGGCTTCAAAACAAAATCGTCCCCAAGTGATAAGCATCTCTCAAAGGAATCGTGATCGTCCAGAACGGTTAGAAAAATAATCGCGATATGCTGGCTGGGAAAAGCCTCCCTAATTTGTTGAGCTGTAGTAAACCCATTTTGCTCTGGCATCATTACATCAAGCAATACAATGTCAGGCGGCGTGCTCAACGCCTTAATAGCATCGACAACACCTACCCCACTCTCAAAAGTATCAATCCTTGAAGTAACGTGGCTTAGCATCATACGGCACAATTCCCGATTACTCGCTTGATCGTCAACAATCATGATTCGCATTTTTGCTCCTCACTCAATCGAGAATTTTTTATCAAATCGCGATATAGCCAAGACTTTTCGCACTTGAGGCAATGTATTCGTTAGCCTAATTTGACCGTCACTTTTCTCTAGGTAGTTTTGCATGTTGATCAAAATGCCCAGACCCGCACTATCTATGTAATCGACCATTCTTAGATCGATGACGAAATTAAAATCGCGCTTATCTGCATAACAGCGTTTAAAATCTTGAATTAAGTTGAAGCCAAATGGCCCTTTGACAAATATGACCACTCGCTTAGCCGCTGTATCAATTTCAGCTCTAACAGACATGAGCCCTCCCTCTCAATCGCTCTAATGGCGATACATACCTAGTTTGTCTCTTACCCAGTTAGTCGTGTAGACAACGAATACTTCAAACATGGCAACGTTTCAGTTTAGTAACCGATAGCGTCAAGAATTGATAATGTTGAATGGGAAAGAGACACCTAGCCAAGTAAAACTAATTGCTTATTGTTGAGTGTAGGAAGGATTGCTCATTACGCAAATGCTCGGAACGGCACAGCGGTATATGACAAGAGTGGTGAGCACATATTCTGTCGGGAGATCAGCTAAATAGACAAATTGGTTATAACGAGACAACCGCATTAATAATCAATCTATCATTAGGGTGATTTACACTGTAAATACGACAATCACTTTACAGTGTAAATCCGCAATAGTGTCTATTTACAATGTAAATCAGTTTGGTCTTTACACTGTAAATAACGAGGGCACTACTTGAGAATGGCTTGCAGATAATGCCTGATGTGCTCTTCGACTTGCTTTCGTCCAGACAAGCTGAATTCACGAGCACAGTCGGACCAAGACCATTGTTGAAGCACCTTACGTATCAACAGTGCACTTGAGGTGTCCATCGGATTAGCCCAAATATATTTCGCAAGTATCATCGCTACATTCTCATAACTCGAACCGCCTTGCGCATATCCTTGTAAAATATCTATCTCTAAACGATTCAGCTTTTCAACTCGATTCGAAAAAGAGTTAGCAAGAACGCAAATTAACGGAATATCGAGATGCTTGTAGAGATCGGTCAATTGATAACGGAAACTTTGCGTCAGCAATTCTTGAGCGGGTTCAATCCAACTACTCTCACCATGAACCATAATCAAAGAATGGCAACCACTCGCCTGGTCGCGTTGAATACCAAGCTTGATTGGACGGTAACCATTAGCAAACCAAAATCTAAATAATTCAGCAGTCACACCAAAACTGGTTGAGTAAAAATCATAGTCCGTTTGCAAGTAAAGTTGTTTGAGAACATCGCCACCAATTCCGTGGCTCTGAAAACGAGGATGAACTGCGATGCGCATAATACGTAAACTCTTCTCTACTGACGGTGCCACCAATGCCAGTTGAGACGCAAGCGAAGATGCCACTAAATGGCCTTTTGGTCGACGTTTACCAATTAAAACTTGTTGTGCAAGTTCTTCATCAAACTGCCCTTCTTCCACCCCCACGATACAAGCAATACAGATATCGTCTCTGAAACAAGCAAACAACCGCATTGCAGGATCGCTCAATAGCAGCATCAAGTCGTTTGGGGTAGTTTGATAATGAGCGTTAACCAATAAGGCGAAACACTGCTGAAGCTTGTCAGGTGCATTGAACAGTTGCTCTTTACTATAGTGAGCGAGCTTTAGCGACGGCTTCACTAGCTCAGCGCTCTCATCTAACTCACCGAGCTCGGCATCGAGTAAGAAGGTCTGATACTGCCAAATCTCAAGCGGATCGTTACTTGCCCAGCGGATTGGCGTATCCATGTGATAAAAGCGAGTACCAGGTCGATTGTCAGTTAGCCAAGTTTGGAACTTCAACGTAAAACCACGTCCGCACCCCTCATAACCATGAATCGTCGTAGCAAATACTGTTCGATGATACTGCTCAACCATACTTCTCAACATAGGCAATGGTATCGCAGAAGCTTCATCCACTAACAACAAGTCACATTGAAAGTTGCCTCTCACCACTTCATCTGGCGCGACAAATTCAATCGATGAACCTTGCCACTCTAATTTAAACTTACTTCTGGTCGCTGAGCCTAACTGCTTTTCTGCATGCTCAAACAAAGGGGAAACATTGCCGATAGTTGGTGAGGTAACGATAATTTTAATCTTGCGCTCCAACATCAACTGCGCCGAAGCAATACCTAGTGCACTGGTTTTACCTCGACCTCGGTCAGCAGTGAGCACCAACGGACGACGACGATGCCCGGTAACAACTTTCTTGATCAACTCTACCGCCTGAGACTGCATCTCGAATGCATCGTGTGGTGATTCTAATCGATTGTCGTTGTGGGGAATTGACGGTAGCAGATTGCCCTGCTCCACTACCAATAATTGTTTGAGCGATCTCTGCAACCATTGTCTAGCGAAGTCTTCTGACGAGTAGTCGGCATTACAAAAAATAGCAATGCCACCACCACGTAGAGTTCCTAGCACAGAGGCAATACTGTTCGCATCGAACTCTCCACTCAAATCAATAACCAGTAACTCACATTCATGACCCAGTAGCTGCTGCCCTTTATTCATTGGCCGTGATTGAGTAGCAAACAGCAATGGCTCGCCACCTAGCTGAAAACAGGACCCTTGGATCAACTGCGCAGCGTGTTGACAAAAATCATTACACCAGGCGTCATCACCTCTTAGCACAACACCAAAGCGGTGGTTATTTACTTTTGCTGCTTGTAGCAGCTCAGCGAGAAATGGTTGTTCAGATAACATAACTTAGAAATACGATTATATTTCTCGCTAGTATATACCCAACCTATATAGAGAGGCACAATTCTCATGCCTTTATGACTCATAACGCAAAAACTTAGACAAGTACTAAACCGGCTAACAATCAAATCTCAGCCAATAAAAAAGCCGCTAAAAAGCGGCTTAATAAACGTAGTAAAAGTAACATTACTTAAGTTTGTCTTCTAAGAATGCGAAAATATCTTGCATTGTTTTTTCGTCAATTTTCTTTAGATTCAACGCAAGGTTGGCCCCTTTGCGACTGTAACTTACACGACCTTTAATCAAATCAACTTTATTACTTACGGCGCGTTTGCTTGGCGATAACTCTTCAATCCATGCTTCAATCATTTCAGAAACATCTTTAGTAATACGCGCTACGCCTTGTGCTTCGCTGCGTTGCCACGCAAAACCATCTTTGTCACGACACTTTTTCAGCAAGATGCCTTTGTCAGCATGACTAAGTTGGCTAAATTGCTTATGCAGCTTAACGATAGTTGGACGTCCAAGATCCGCTACATTAGGATATGCTTGCAACAACTCTAACGGTAAATCTGCCGCTTTAAGCGCGCCACTCACTAATGCTTCGCTGCACTGGAACATCTTTGCCAATGCTTTCTGATCTTCCGCTTCACCACTAGCAAGCTTAGCCTGCATCTCTTTACCTTTTTCGTATAGTGACAGCGGTTTATGCGCGTTCGCAACGTCAGAAAGAAACTTAGCGTGCTCTGAATTAATATTTTGAGCCACGTAAACTAAGAATGGTTTACCCGCCAAAATACACGACATACGACGACGACTACCATCGAGAACCTCGATTTTGCCATCTTCACGCATACGACCAACAGCTGGGTATTGTTGACCACGCTCGCGTAATGTCACTAACACGTCAGATAGTGCGTGCTCATTCAGAAATGATTGTTCACGAGCGTTATCAGCAAATACTACCGTTTGCTTTTCTACTTGATCCGCTTCGATGCGAGTCAACTTAAACTCAACCATCTCCTCGCCTGCAACTGAAAGTTCAATTACATGAGCTTGCTCTTTCGCAGCTTGATGAGCTTCTTGTGGCGTCGTGGCAACGCGTTTATTGGTCTTGCCAAATAATCTAGCGTTTAAATCTGAAGTTTTAATTGCCATGAGTAATTACCCTTGGTTTAGTGAATTCCAATGACTGTGCAGCACACGCTCAAGTTCCAATGCGCTTTTTTGTACCGCATCTTGCGCTGTTGCTAGGGTTTTTTTACCCCCTTCAAAGTCACCGGTTGTTAAATCAAAAACAGTGCTGTACGTATCGGCACAGGTTTCAAATGCGCGACTACGTGGGATTGTCGCCATCATAACTTGGTCACCAAGCAGATAGTTCATTTCTGTTAATACCGACACCTGTTTCTTATTATCGTCTTCAAACATCGTTGGCATTAGACGCACGAATTCCAACCCTTTCCAATCTTCTGGGAACATTTCGTAAACTGTCGGAAGATGTTGGAAGAAGTTTACCGTTGATGCCCAGTCAAGACGCTTAGCAGCACATGGGATCAGCAGAGCGTTAGACGCATACATCGCATTCCATACCAGAGGATCTACGTGCGGACCGGTATCAATCATAATCACATCGAAATCGTCAGCAATTTTATCGATCAATTTTTCTTTAAGAAGCTTAACAATATCTAATGATTGGTTCTGCGATAGATTTTGCCACGCTTCTGCGTTAAACATCGCATCTTCTGGGAATGCAGAAACCGTTTTAAGGTTCGGGTATTGCGTTGGCAAAAGCACATTTTTGTGCAAGAAATCCTTCGTGATCTCCACTCCTTCCGGAACGTTTTCTAACATCACGTCAACCGCTGAATAGATGTTGTCATGGTCCGTCACGCTAATTTGTGGATTCAAGAATAGACGCAATGAACCTTGCGGGTCTAAGTCAATAAGGCAGATACGGTAACGCTTATCTAAATTTAGTGCTAGGCAAGCCGCTAAATGTACTGCCGTCATAGATTTACCAGTACCACCTTTTTGGTTCTGTACGTTGATAATCCATGGTTTATTCACTGCATGCTTTTTACGTTCATAAAACTTTGGTACGCCAGCTGCGTCCATCAACATATGCGCTTCTTGCAGTGAAATTGAATAGTGGTTGGCATTGTTTTTAGTAAATTGGTGACCTTCTGCTTCCAACTTACTGATCGCTTCATCCAATTTACGACGAGTCAAACCAGAACGGGTTTCCATCAAAGCTTTTGACATTGGTGGAAAATGTTCATCACTTCGTTCTTCCAACACAATCTCAATACGGTCTGCTTGAACCTGCGCTGTTTGTTCTGCTAGCTGAATGAGATTCTCAATAGTTTGTTCTCTTTTCATCGCCAAATTCCGTTATTAATAACCTACCGCTATTGTACAGCACTTAATGCTTTTTACAATAAAAAGGTGAACAAGCTCCTATCGACAAGCATCACATTAATTTGAGACAAATATAGCCTTTAAATGATTTTTGAGACAAATTAGTCAAAATTTCGCCAATTATTCTGTGGTTAATTCCTCGAAAAGTTGAATAGAATTCAAGTGTTACAGCGTCACTAATTTACAATGTAAAATATGACCATTTGGATATGTTTTATCCAATCTCACCGGAACGATTAGAATATCGTTGTAATTTACGGTCAGTGTCAAATCAATTTATCAAATTTCATGCGGAAATTAAGGTTTTACAATAGAGTTTAAGAAAACGATGGCGACATTAAGGAAATCGAACGATATATCATATTTATAACTCTGAAAGCATGATCAAGGTGAGCTACATGATCATGCTTTCGGGGTAAAAACACGTTTATGGAAAAATGATCAAGGCAAATTATCCATTAAACAGCGATTTACCATGCGAAGGGATAGGCGATCAACGGTTGGATCAATGATCAAGGAAGTCATCGCTCCGGAAGCATGTAAATTCGAGCTTAATTTACGGTGAAATGTAGATGAACACTAGCTTTGCGGATAATAGAGTCCAGAACGGGTGTAAATCGGTGAGACAGTGGTAATAACGCGGATAAACACAAAATTCCTTGATCATGCTTTCATTATTCCTTTCCCATCACCGAAAACATGCTTTTTTCTATTCAAATTGAATTTTTAATAGGAAAATCAATGAAGCTCGCTCGAGAAATCAGTAGAATGCGAGCTTACCTTGATCATTGTTACGGGAATTTCCTCTTCCAAATAAGGTAAGGCAACCATTTCGCAGCGAAGTACAACGATCCCCCTGTGGATAAGGTGTGCAACTTTGATGATCATGCTTCGAGAGCATCGTTGATCATTGTTTCTTAGTTTTCATGATCATCGTTTCTTATCTTTTTGATCATGCTTTCATTCAAACGATGATCATGTTTTCGTTAAAGTCATGATCATGCTTTCACAAGCCAAAAAAAATACAACTTTACTTTCAGTTAGTTACGAGCAAAATCTCAATCAGATCAATAGATCATATAATCAATTTAGATCAATATAATCAGAAAGATCAGTTTAAAAGAACAATAAGTTTTTTCTTTATTTATGATCTTTTTTTCTTTATTCTTCGGGAACAATATCGATATTACGGCTTATGTGACACGGATCCAAGAATGAGTTCTGAAGAAAAAATACTGATCAAAGCGCCACGCAGTCATAAAGATGGACATCTCTTTGAAGTGTCTGAAGCAGCCGTAGACTGGATCGAGCAATACCAGCATTTCAAAGGCGTAACCAAAAGCATCGTTGAATTACTCAACTTAATCTCTTTACGAGGTTTTCGCAGTAAAGATGGACTTGTCTCAACCACAGAATTGATTGAAGCGACGGATGGACAAATTACTCGAGCTGCTATTCAGCAACGTTTGCGTGCCGCTGTAAATGTCGGTTTGTTTGACCAAATCCCCGTAAAGTTCGAAGAAGGTTTAGCTGGTAAAACCATGCTGCATAAGTTTGTAAACCCTAATAAACTTATCTCAGCATTAGGTGCAACGAGCTTGGTAACTGAAAGCGTTAAACAAACCGAGAAGAAGAAGCGCTCGAAAGCACTGGCTCAGACTCAAGTTAATAAACGACTTTTAAATGAATATGGCTTGAATACGCCACCAGCGATGAAAGATGAAGCGGATCAGTTTGTCGTCTCTCCTACAAATTGGGCGGGTATTATCGATCAAGCGTTGGCACCCCCAAGAACCCGTAAAAACTATCAAAAGTCGATGGTTTCGATCTCTGGAACGCGTGCAGTGATCGAAACACGATCATCTAAAAATATTATGACCGTTGATGATCTGATGACTCTGTTTGCATTGTTTACTCTAACTGTGCAGTACCATGATCACCATCAACACCAGTATCAGCTGGATGCTAAGCAAACGCCAAACAAGACGCCACTCTACATCACGGACATTCTGTCGTTACGCGGCAAAAAGGACAGTGGACCGGCACGAGACTCGATTCGTGACAGTATCGATCGTATCGAATTTACCGATTTTCAACTTCATGAATTGACCGGGCGTTGGTTGAGTGAAAATATGCCTGAAGGCTTTAAAAGCGATCGTTTCCGTTTTATCGCTCGAACCATTACGGCATCGGAAGAGGCGCCTACTGAGGGGGCTGACGGCGAGATTCGTATCAAACCAAATTTGTATATTCTGGTTTGGGAACCATCGTTTTATGAAGAGCTGCTGACAAGAGATTATTTCTTCTTGTTTCCACCTGAAATCTTGAAACAGCATACATTGGTATTCCAACTTTACAGCTACTTCCGTAGCCGTATGTCACGTCGTCATACGGACGTCATGCTTTTGAGCGAATTAAATCAGAAGTTAGCTCGTAATATCGAATGGCGACGTTTTTCGATGGATCTGATCCGAGAACTAAAGCGTCTGTCTGATGGTAAAGGGGCGGATGATCTTTTTGTCGTGAACCTATGGGGTTACCATTTGACGATCTCGGCCATTGCTGAGAAAAACAAGATCACGGATTATCAAGTCGACATTAAATGCGACGTCGAGGAGGTTCTGCGTTATTCGCGAGCTCGTACTACCAACGCTGGTAAACGGAACATGGCGCCAACACTGCCTAACCCATTGCGTAATGAGATGGTGACGAGACAACAGCTGGATGAGCTTTCGCAAATCATTGACGGTGAGTTTGAACCTATTCAGCGCAAAGAGCGCTCACCAAAGGGCAATTTAGGCCGTCGAGTGAAGCAAAAAAAGCACTTAGTCGAGATTAACGCAGACGAAATTACGATAACCCTATCGAAGTATACCTCTGAGGAGGCCCTAGAGCGCAGTATAGCGGCTTTAGCAGCTATGACAGGGCATTCCCAAGGATCTATCCGTGAAGAGTGTCTAGAGCTCGTTGACAAGCTTGACTGGTTGAGAGTGGGAGAAGATCCGATCCCATATGAGACGCTGAGTAAGATGGTTGAGTTGTACAATACGCAAAGTAGCAATAAACATTTATCGATCGAGCGTTTGATTGCCGGGTTAGCGGTAAGGCGTAAAGTGTGTAAACAAGTGATGGATGGTCATCTTGATGAGTCGGTATTCCGAGCGCTTGATGAGGTCGCGATCTGATTGAGAAGTTGAGTGGTAAATGAACAATTTTACTACACTACGCTGACAGAGTACTGACAATGGAAATGAGCCAAACGCTATGATTAATCACGAATAGACAACACCTTTTGTCCTTTCTGATGAAATTTAAGGATAGTTCCTATCCTATAGATTGGCTCATATTGTTACATTCATTCTGAATTGTTCGCGAGTTCTTATGAACTCGCTTTTTTTTGTCCAAATTTTGCTGATTGTTTTTCCGTTATCATCACATTAACGCCAACAGCTCCTGAGCGGCTAACTTTGGATCTTCTGCGTGACTTATGGCTGAAACCAGCGCAAGTCCATCAACACCTGTTGCACTAAGTTGAGGAATATTGGCGCGATTAATTCCCCCAATAGCCACGATAGGCAATCGCGTTTTGCTAAGTGCAAGCTCCAAACCCGCGAGCCCCCAATGTTTCTGGGTATTCGTCTTGGTTGGTGTCGCAAAGATCGCACTTAAGCCGATATAGTCAATGGGGAGTTGATCGGCGACATTGAGTTGATCTTCATTTTCGATCGACAAGCCTAAGATCTTATCCGGTCCAATCAGTTTACGCGCGATCCTTGCGGGGAGATCGCTTTGTCCTAGGTGAACGCCATCGGCATCAACGGCCAATGCGACATCAACTCGGTCATTAATGATCAGCGGCACGCCAGTGCCTTGCAGTATTTGCTTTACTGCCATGGCTCGTTCGATAAAGGCACGTACATCACCATGTTTTTCGCGCACTTGAACCATAGTCACGCCGCCTTCGACGGCTTGCTCTACGACACGTAAGAGCGTGGCTAAGTCCTGTTGATCATCGGTAACTAGATATAAACGATAAGGATTCATTAGGCTTCCTATTGTTCCCCTGCTCAGGTTGAACAGGGGAGTTGTGTATCATGAATTAAGCGTGTTCACTTACTTGCAGTTTTAGGCGCGCAACTAAGCGAGCTTCATCAAGTTGATAAAGTGTATCGAGCAGCGTCACTTGTAGACTTCCTGGTCCCGTTGCTTGTTCTGCGGCGATTTCACCCGCGACCCCTAGCACTGCCGCCGCGGCTAATCCTGTAGTATCACCAATCGCCGCAAATGCACCTGTAAGCGCGGTTAGCGTGCAACCCATCCCAGTGACATATGGCATGATTTCATGCCCGTTAGAGAGCTTTACAGTGCGCTTATCGCTAACGATGTAATCCGTCTCACCTGAAATTACTACGTTGGCTCCATATTCTTTGACTAAGAAGTGGGCAGCGCCGAGCGCGGCGTCGCTACTATCGAGTGCATCTACCCCTTTGCTTTGTGCTTGTTCGCCGGCTAGAGCGATAATTTCCGATGCGTTACCACGAATGATCAGACGATCCGCTAAGCGAGCAATTTGACGTGATGTTTCCGTTCTTAAGCTACTGGCACCACAGCCCACAGGGTCGAGTACGACGATTTTGTTGTTGGCATTGGCTTGCTCAACCGCAAACGCCATTCTTGGTGTCCAAATACTGTCGAGAGTGCCGATATTGATCACCAATGCACCAGCGAAAGAGAGCATTTCTGCCATCTCCTGTTTTGAATGCGCCATTATCGGAGAAGCGCCTATCGCCAGTAATGCATTGGCCGTGTTGTTCATTACTACGTAATTGGTGATATTGACCACCAGCGGTTTTTGCTGGCGAACGGCATTGAGTGCTTGCGAGATTTGTTCGATTAACATGGCTGCTTCCTATTTTACTAAATGGGCATCAAGCCCTTGTTGCCAAAAGGCAATTTCCATACGAGTCGCGGTTTTAAATACATGGATGAGGTTTTGCCCACGGGTGCTATCAATGTCTATTTCGGCGAGTAGCTGGTTGAAGTGTTCAGCTCCTGAGGCAACTCCGGTTTGGAATTCATCCCTTCCGTATAGCAAGATCCAACTGGCGTAAGGGTTCCCTTCGATTAGAGTGTTTGGATCGTCCAATAAAAGTTTGCCAATAGTCGCATAACCAATTGAGCAAGGCGCGAGTGCGGCGTAGAGATCGACTAGGTCCCCACTCATTCCAGCATCGAGCACATAACGTGTGTAGGCAACGGTGCCAAAATCTTCAGCTTCGTTTTCAAGATCTGCTTCCGTTAACCCCCATTGTTCGCAATAACTTACATGGTGAGCGATTTCTGAGTCGAGTAGGGCATGGACACTTGGCAGTGCGCGACGCATGTCATCCAAGGTACGAGCTTTGTAAATTGCCAGCGCGTAGGCGCGAGCATACTGTTTGAGGAATAAGAAGTCCTGTTTGAGATAGTGAAGAAAGCAGGCCTGATCTAAGTTTCCACGCGCTAGCTGTTGGACAAAATCATGTTCGGTGTATTGCTGCCAATCTTGTCGACAAGCGTTAATTAAATCTTGGTAATGCATGATGAATGAGCCTCTATTAGTTAAAATTAGGCACGTAATCTTGTGCTTTAGGTAGGGTAGTGATGATTTTCTGTGCATACATAAATTGGGCGTAATCGTCATAGCGTTTTAGATCAACTGCCGATGGACGCAGCGCAAAGCGCGTGAGGGTGTCGTTCCATGCGCGTTGATTCAGCTCATTGCTAAGAGTGTCCGGCGCGTAAGCGACAAACTCTTGCCAAGATTGCTTAGGGTGATTGACGATGTAGGTTGTTGCTTGCTCTAAGGCTTGGTTGAAGGCTTGAATTGCTTGCTTGTCGTAGGTGTTGGCATTGGCGACAAACACTAATTCATCATAGGCAGGTACGCCGTGCTCTTCAGGGAAGAATGCTTTTGCTTGATAGCCCTCTAATGCTAGTTGGTTGGTTTCAAAGTTACGTAAACCACCCCAGATAGCGTCCACTTTGCCAGAGGCGAGTGATGAAGAGAGAGCCCAGCCTACGTTAATAATTTCCACGTCAGAATAAGCGACGTTGGCTTGCGCGAGCATTGTCCCGATGGTGGCCTCTTCGTTGCCGGCAATCGCAATGCCGATCTTTTTGCCTTTTAGATCGGCCAGTTCACTATTTTTGCCATTGTCTAGCACCATTAACGTATTGAGCGGCGTCGCGATGAGGGTGGCAGAGCGGATCAAAGGCAGCCCAGCCGCCACATCAATGGTCAAATTTGGTTGGTATGAAATCGCCATATCGACTTTGCCAGCAGCAACGAGCTTAGGGGGCATGGTGGGATCCGCTGGCTCTAAGATATTGACTTGTATACCTTGTTGTTTGAAATAGCCTTTTTGATGAGCGATCACGATTGGGCCATGGTTTGGGTTTACAAACCAATCCAGCATCAAGCTGATTTCTTTATCCTGAGCCAGCGCATGATGGCTGCTAGCAAGTGTTGTGAGTAGAACCGTGATACGAACGAGCGTGTTTTTAAGCATGATTTTTCCTTTTGAATTCGCCTATTTGTTTTCCCAAGGGATGGCGGTTTTTAGTAATTTATCGGTGGTGAAATAGAGTGCGATGGATAGGGCGGCCAAAATGAATAAAGCAGCGAACATCTCATCGATGATCATCCGCGCATTGGCTTGCAACATCAGATAGCCTAGCCCTTCACTTGAGCCAACCCACTCCCCAACCACAGCTCCAATGGGGGCGATGACCACTGCAACGCGAATGCCTGAGGCTAATGTCGGCAAAGCGGCTGGCAATTGAATATGACGCAGCAATTGCCACTTAGACGCCCCCATGGTTTTACCAAGGTCAAGGTAACCCGTTGGTGTATTGCGCAGGCCGTCGTAACAGCAAGTTGTCACTGGGAAGAAGATAATGATCGCCGCCATGACGACTTTGGAGGCAATGCCATAGCCGAGCCAGAGCATCAATATAGGGGCAATAGCAAAAACAGGAATTGCTTGGCTGGCGATAAGAATTGGCAGTAACCAGCGTCTTAAGGGCTCAAATAACAACATTTGTAGGGCAAACAGTAAGCCCATCATTAGACCAAGCCCAAGGCCGAGCAAGATTTCTTGTGCTGTCACCCAAGTGTGTTTGAGCAATACCGGATAGCGCGTGATCATGGTGTGTAAGACATCGATAGGGGCTGGTAAGATAAAGCTCGGCATATCAAACGCCACGACGATGAATTGCCATAATCCCAGTATTATCAAGGTGCTAAGGGATAGTCTTAGCGCAGGTCGGTCAAGTTGCTCTCGTTTACTCTTTGGCTTTACTGGAGCAGTATGTTGGGTCGCATCAGTCATAGTCATGCTCCAACTGTTGCAAAATAGCTTGCTGTAACGCAGCACATTCAGCATCTAGATTTCTTGGTGGTAGAGTATTGGGCACGTTGAGTTTTATCGCGTGTGCAGGCGTTCCCTGCAAGACATAAAGCTGTTCGGCTAGACGGACAGCTTCTTGCGGATCATGGGTGATTAGAATCACGGTCTTGTTGGCGAGTAAGTTTGCCGCCAGCCCTTGAAGCTTGTGTCTAGTCACCGCATCGAGCGCAGAAAATGGCTCATCCATTAGCACTAAAGGTTTGTCTTGCATTAAAGTACGCGCCAATGCGACTCGCTGGCGCATTCCTCCAGACAATTGATCGGGCATAGCGTTGGCATATTGACCAAGACCAACTTGATCAAGCAGTGCTTGCGCTTGCATCTTCGGTTGAGCAGTGGAACCAAATTTGGCGCTGAGACAGACGTTATCCAGCACGTTGAGCCAAGGTAGCAATAAGTCTTGTTGTGCCATGTAGGCAATGCGTTGAGCAAAAGGTTGACCATCACTCGAACGTATTTCACCTTTAATTGTGACGCTGTCACCTAGCAGCCCAGCAAGATAGCGTAAAAGTGTGGTCTTGCCGCTACCGCTGCGACCCAGTAGCACCGTCCAACATCCAGCAGGAACCGACATATTAACGTTCGCTAGCGTGGCTATTGTGTTGGTTTGGTATTGTAAGTAGGCGTGATTGATTTCCACGCCCAATGTTTGTGTCACCATTGGCTTTACTGCTCTGCAGCGAAAGCAAAGAAATGGTGTACCGGTCCATGACCTTGTCCCACTTGCAATTGATCGGCATGCGCAATCGCTTGTGAAATATAGTGTTTAGCCAGTTTCACCGCGTCCGTTAACTCATTACCTTGCGCAAGATATGAGGCGATGGCAGAAGAAAGGGTACAGCCAGTGCCGTGGGTATTTTTTGTCTGATGACGTTTAGCACTGATCAGTTCGGCATTGTTCATGGTGATCAGTAGATCGTTGCTATTGTGATCTTTTTCTAGATGCCCGCCCTTTAGCAGCACCGCTTTGGCGCCAAGCTGACGAAGATCGTTGATCATGTCGTTCATCTCCGCTTGAGACTGGGGTATGGCAAGGGAAGTCAGTGCGGCGCCTTCAGGAAGGTTAGGGGTGATAATATCAGCCAAGGGCAGTAATTCAGTTTTCAAGGTACTGATGGCCGATTGCTCAAGCAGCAAGTCACCGCTGGTGGCAACCATCACAGGATCCACCACCAAAAATCTTGGCTGATATTGCTTAATTTTATTCGCAACGACCCTGATTATATTTGCGTCTGCCAACATACCTATTTTTACCGCAACGATATTGAGATCGGTAAATACGGCGTCTAACTGACTCTCTACGTGCTCCAATGGAATTGGGAAAATGGCAGAAACGCCTTGAGTGTTTTGTGATGTGATGGCGGTAATCACCGAACAGGCAAAGCTGCCCGTTGCCGATATGGCTTTAATATCGGCTTGGATTCCTGCGCCGCCGCCACTGTCTGAGCCAGCAATAGTCAACACAATCGGTGTGTGTGAAGAAGAGTTTGCAGCAGTGGTATGGCGAGTTTGCGTCATGGTCGCTCCTATTGTCTGACGAATAGGAACTGACTTTGACCTGAAGCATTAACGCGATCGTGAAATGGATCGGCGCTAGGGTTCTGTGTGTAAGCGGTAGCAAAGTGATGATAGTTCCCTACGTCAGTGTTAACTGAATCAGGTTCTACGGGTCTCGAAATTCGATCTCAGCCTTTGCACAATGGCAGCGGCACCCCGACTATTAAAACGATAGTATCAGCTCTCTTGTATTAAGCATATTGATAATAGAAAGATATTTGCCTTGATCACACTTCCGGTACGTTAGCGTGTTGAGAGAGTTTGCGCGTTAAGCTTCGCATTTTAGGCCGTTGTTCGTTATTGAAGATTTATCTTACATAGCGAAAGGTAAGAAAAAGGGCGCTAAGCCCTTTAAACAATCGGAAGCATGATTTAAATAACGGAAAGATGATCAAGGGGAGAAAGAACAAATTGCGCATCAGATCAATGAAAAGTAGGGTTTCCTTGATCATGCTTTCGAGATTCGTTCCAATTGTACGCCGCCATAAACTGCACATGTGACTCGATCAATTTGTCTGATTCTTGCTGCCATTGATCATGCGTCTGTTGATTGCAAAACTCGAGAGCCAGTACCGTTAAGTGCTGCAAACGCTTCATTGACCAATCCCTTAGTTCAATATCGGCTAAAGGTTGGCTTGCCGTTGCTTGTAATTTGCTGCTGGCGAGTTGGAGGTATTGATAGGCTTTGGCTGGGTTGCTATATCGCAACCCGTGAAAAACTCGCAAACACCCATCTAACCAGCAGGCGATGGCTTTGCTTTGCAGTTCGGTGACTTGTGGCCCCCAAACAGAATCAGGGACAGACAGGATTAATGAACATAAAGATTCATCTTGATCATGTTTCCGGTTTTGATACCAATCACTGATCGCCGCTACCCAAGATTCTAGTTTGATCATGCCGCATCATCCCATTGTTTAACAAAGTGATTTGGGCCAATTTGTTGTACGCCATGTTGCAATGTGGCACTGGTGGCGCGAATTTGATCAGCCTCTAAAGAGTAGTTTGGTTCAGTTTCGACCAAATGACCAAATGGTAGATCGGGATCCGGCACTGCAGAGATGAGTAACTTAGTATAAGGGTGCTGAGGATTATTCAAAATTGATTGGGTATCCCCCCACTCAACAATCTGTCCTTTATACATAACCGCGGTTTCTTCCGCGATATAATGGGCAGTGGCAAGATCATGAGTAATATACAAAAAGCCAATGCCGAGCTCTTTTTTCATGCGCTGCATAAGGTTTAACACCCCAAGACGAATTGAAACGTCAAGCATTGAGGTGGGTTCGTCGGCCAGTATTACTTCAGCGCCAACCGCTAATGCTCGCGCAAGGTTAACCCGTTGACGTTGACCTCCGCTTAGCTCGTGTGGGTACTTATCGAGCGTATCGGGCGCTAACTCGACCAGTTGGATCAATTCATCCAGTTTGGCGGTGAGTTCTGCATTGTTTTCGACTTGTTTGTGGATCTTGAGTGGGCGAGTTAAGTGATGTCGTATGGTATGAGTCGGATTGAGCGAACCAAAGGGATCTTGGAAGACCATTTGTACTTTACTGCGGTAATCGAGGAGATCTTTGCGGCCATTGATCTCATCGATATTGCGACCTTTAAATAAGATCTCTCCGCTGGTGGTAGGGTAGACCTTAGTGATCAAGCGAGCGCAGGTACTTTTCCCACAGCCAGACTCTCCAACGAGGGCAAGCGTACGTCCCTTATGCAGATTGAAGCTAACGCCTTGCAATGCTTTAAAGCGTTCAACGGAAGAAAAACCGCCGCCGACATTAAACTCTTTCACAATATCATTAACTTGGATGATAGGTTCGCTCATGCTGGAACTCCTTGCTGTTGATGTTTTCCTTCGTGAATATTCGGGAACGATGCCCAGAGCTTTTGTGTGTAAGCGTGTTGAGGGTTGACGCGGATCTCTTTGGCCGTGTTGACTTCGACGATTTCGCCATGCCGCATGATCGCGATACGATCACAGAGTTGAGTCATCAGCGCGAGATCGTGGGTGATAAATAGAATGGAAAAACCAAACTCTTCACGCAACTGATAGATCTGTTGCAAGATCTCTCGTTGCACCACCACATCAAGTGCAGTTGTCGGTTCATCCATGATGATCATTTTAGGGTTGAGCGCGAGGGCGATCGCTATCACTAAGCGTTGGCGCATACCGCCACTGAACTGGTGCGGATATTCGGTGAGACGCTCTCGAGGAATATTGACCAAATCTAATAGTTGCTCGGCGCGCTTCTTCGCTTGTTCTTCACTTAGACCTTGATGGTGACGTAACACGTCTGCAAATTGTTCTTGAACAGGCAAAACGGGGTTGAGTGAGTTCATTGCGCTTTGAAATACCATCGCAATTTCAC
Organism: Vibrio fluminensis; assembly: GCF_015278125.1. Lineage (GTDB taxonomy): Bacteria > Pseudomonadota > Gammaproteobacteria > Enterobacterales > Vibrionaceae > Vibrio > Vibrio fluminensis. Next base: position 42,682 of record NZ_JADILO010000013.1, on the reverse strand, counting down.
TCCAGCGGATGGTATTAAACTCACTTTCTGGCAGCTTAAGAAGGTCACGACTTTCAAAGTTGATTTGTCCACCAGAGATAAACGCAGGCGGCTTATGCAAGCGGTTAATGGCAAATGCGATAGTACTTTTGCCACAGCCTGACTCTCCGGCAAGGCCGAAGATCTCACCTTTGCCGATATCAAAACTGACCGACTTAACGGCGTTAAAATCACCATTGTCGGTAATATAGTCAACGCATAAATTGCGCACTTGTATGATTGGTTCTGCATGAAAAGCATGCTTTAAAAAATGTTCACTCATAACGAAACCTGATTGATAAGGATAATGATTATCATTAACTCTTATTTCGATTGAGAAAAGAAGTCTGGGATAAAAGGGTGAAGTCGATCTAAAAATAGTCAGGATGAGTCGAGGAAAACGTTAGGTACGACAGTGAAATGGCTGATGAAAAATTGTGCTTGGCGTGATCTAAAGCAAGGTAGGTTTTCGCAGGGGAATTCTTTAAATGTACAGCGCAATTTTAGTCGGTGCAAAGCAATTTGTGGCGATTTTTATTATCGCTTTATGAACTATTATCGAAGTCACATTCTCGACCGATTGTACTTAACAAGCTAGGGTCGCGTTTGCTAAAGATTAGCCCGTCCCTTGCATGGTTTTTCTCGGAGGTTTTTATGTCCATCAATTCTTTAGACCATGATGAAATGACAAGTATTGCAAGTAAGTGGGACTTCACGGAAGAAGTTGAATCACACAAACCTACTTCGATGGTTAAATCAGCTGAAGCTCGTCGCCGTATTGAGGCATTACGCGAGATTCGTGAAAGCGGTTTAACAATTGAAGAAGCTCGAGAGCTAGGTTTGCTCCACTAAGCCAAATTAAGGCAATACTTCCCATTAGGGTGGCTATTCTGTAAGCCACCCTTTATTGTTTTTGATCTCACCCCATTTTCTTTTCTCAACATTTACTTCTGTTGTGGTATATTTCCGCCTCGTATTTTTAATCGAGATCTGACTATGTCGGTAAATTTGTCGTTGTTACCTGCAGATGAAAAGAACAAAGTGGAGCTGGATAAGCAAGCTGCGTTTCTTGTGTGGAAGCTGAAAGAAGCCAAAACAGGGCCTGATGAGATTGATCAACAAGCAGGAAAGATCGTCGATGATACTGAGCGCACTTGGTTTACTGAGTGTGTGGTAAAATACAAACGACTTATGGGTGTCGCGTAAGCCCGAGCTTACCTATATCAGGTATTAGAGGCGAAATTGAAAAGCCTCGAATTTTTGCTAAAATCCTTCGCGTTAAATTTAAATTAAGAGAGATCATCCCGATGGGAAGAAGTTTTGAAGTGCGCAAAGCCTCTATGGCGAAAACTGCAGGCGCAAAAATTAAAGTTTATTCCAAGTACGGTAAAGAAATTTACATGTCAGCTAAAAATGGCGGCGCAGATCCAGACATGAACTTGTCTCTACGTCACCTAATCGCTAAAGCTAAAAAAGACCAAGTGCCAGCACACGTTATTGAAAAAGCACTAGACAAAGCTAACGGCGGCGGCGGTGAAGATTACGTACCAGCGCGCTACGAAGGTTTCTCTCCAGGTGGTGCTAGCGTAATCGTTGACTGTCTAACAGACAACGGTAACCGTACTTTCCAAGATGTACGTCAATGCTTTGTTAAGACAGGCGCGAAAATTGGTGTTGAAGGTACTGTATCTCACATGTTCGCTCACCAAGCTGTATTCCAGTTCAAAGGTGACGATGAAGAGTCAGTACTAGAAGCGCTAATGATGGCTGACTGTGATGTTACTGATATCGAGCTTGAAGACGGTGTGATCACTGTTTACGCGCCAAACACTGAGTTCTTCAAAGTGAAAACGGCTCTAAACTCTGAGTACCCAGAACTTACTCTTGACGTTGAAGAGATCACTTTTGTTCCTCAGGCTTACCACGCAATTGGTGCTGACGATCAAGAGAAATTCCAGAAGTTCCTAGACCTTCTAGAAGACTGTGACGACGTACAACAAGTTTACCACAACGCTGAAATCTAATTTGAGCGGGTGACAAACGATAAAGGCTTCGCAATTGCGAAGCCTTTTTTTTATATCGAAATATCATGCTGGTTTACGTGAGCGCGTGACCAGTGTGTAGAGCGTAAACAAAATCCCGAGCGTGACTGCCAGTTGCCAGCCGCGCAGGAAGGTACGCTCTAAGCCCATCTCACTCGCGCCAATATAGAGTTGAATTGGCAACATAGTCGCGAGTAGTGCGTCGCCATGGAGGTCACGCAGTTTGAAATCTGCTTTAGCCATCATGCTGGCAAGCAGAAAGATCAAGCCGCCAAGTAAGATTACGTAAAGCCCAATGTTGGTCTGGTGACCAGAAAGCACTAAGGTAAAAATAAACGCCAGTGCACAGCCGCCCACTTGGGTGATAAACCGTCTTTCCACCACTTGGCGAAACGCATCGGCTTGGCTTTGGGTAGCTGCGGCAATCACCGGAACCAGACAGAAAGTGGCGGATAACATTTCCACTTGCAGTAAAAAACCAACGCCAATACCAATTAGCGCAAGCGACAATAGCCGCTGCTCGGCGTTAACCGGTGTTTCTTCAAACACTGGCGGTTTTCCTTTGCTGGCAACTGGAAACAGTGCCACAGCGGCTTTGCACACCAGTGTGGTGATCACCATAGCAATCAAGATTTCATGGATGCGCGTGGTCATATCGGCGCTGGTGTGCTGAGCAAAGACGATCACCAAAATCCAGTTGAAAGTTGGCATCAACATGGCGCCCATTTTGGCGGGTGTTGTTGCTCTGCGGCGCATCCAATCGAAAAAGATCAGGCTAATGGTCCAAATAATAAATGGATGTTGTGAGAAGGTGTTGCTCACCACTAAAGCGCAGCTTGCCGCGAGTAGTGTTGGCGCAAAGGTTTTGCCTAAACCGAACCAAGAATAGTCTTTCGCCTTGGTCATGATAATGGTTGGATAGAGCGCTAAATAGACTGGAGAACCAAGATTAAGCAGCTTACCCAGCACCATACACACCGTAATCGCCAGCGTGATACGCAGCGCCTCATTGCGCTGCGATACATGATCAAATTTGAATAGGGCAGGGAATGTCATACTCATCGCCTTTGTCAGTCAATTAGTAGATATAACGGAACAGTGATACTAGCTGGATCCAGCTGTAGCTGATGGCATCAATGATGGTTGAACCGTTTTGTACCGACACGGATGCTCTTGAGCCGGAAATTAAGCGCTGCGCCATTTCTGGTTGCATATCGTCTAGCACAATACGCACGCGTACTTTTTGCTGCTCACGGATCCAACGAGTATCGTTTACCACATCAACTAGTTGACCATTACTGTTATCACTATCGCGAATGGCACGCTCTTGGCTTTCAATATGTCCAGTGAACACTTGGCCTGGAATCGCGTCAAACGCGATATAAGCGTGATTGTTGGTGTTTAAGTGAGTAATGCCTTTTTCATTGAAATCGGCGCTTAGCCACGCTTGAGATTCGTTTATTAGTAGCAAAGCGGTAGTGCCTTGGCTGATGTAGCTGCCTGGTTGTAATTGCAAGTTGGTGACTGTGCCGCTCGTTTGCGCCGTAATATGAGTGTGCTGCTCATCGAGCTCGGCACTGGCTAACTTCGCTTTAGCCAGTTGGATGGCGGCATTGCTGTCACTGTCTGCCAATTGCGCTTCGATGCGCATAATGTCGGCTTGCGCGGCAAGCAAAGCACTTTTGGCGACTTTCACACTCAATTCGCTGTCTTCAATCGCTTGTGTGGTGGTGAGCCCTTTCTTGTACAAGGCTTTATTACGCGCCAGCTTGGCGATGGCATTGTGTTCTTGCTCTTGTTTTTGTAGCAGCGTTTGTTTGGCGACATTAAGCTGTTGTGTACTGGCTAGAAACGCTTGTTGTGCTTGCGCCAATTCCGCTTTGGCTTGGTCAACTTTGAGCTGATAGCCTTGATCATCTAAGCGGAATAGCGTCTCGCCCGCTTGTACGTGTTGACCATTTTTCACCGCGACTTGTTCAATTACCCCAGAGGTTTCGGGCGCAATGGTTGCGATGGTGCGATGTAACGACGCTTGAGTGGTAAAAGGGGCGATATTGTCAGCGGCCACCAAGAAGAGTGAGAAAAAGATGGTGATGCTGAGCACGGTGTAAAGCAGGTATTGGTAGAATTTTTCTGTCATTAGGCTTCTCTTCATATTGGATTATTGTTCACCTCCTTGTTTGTTGTTTTATTTGAATTGTGATTTTTGGTTAAGCTGTTATCCATGCAGCGAAACGGCGGACTTGTGGCAATACGGTTAGGTTTAGAAATAGCGCGCACGGCCAGGCTAAACTGAAACTTTCTAACCAGATCAAAGGCCAATCACTGTTAAAGCCAAGCTTATAGCCTGACAGTACGCCAGACATCATTAGCGCCATCGTGAAAGAGGACATTAGTGCGGTGAGCCAAAATTGTTTTGTGTTCATGCTTTTCTCCTGTCTTGCTTGGCTTTGGTGTAAATAGACTATATAACCATTCAATTAATGGAAAAATAAGCAGGATTAGAAGTATGAATTCCATATTTGGAAACATTGACGATCTCTATCTGTTTTGTGCTGTCGTAGAGTTCGGCTCGCTGCAAGAAGCCTCACGTCAGTTACGTCTACCGATTTCCACCATGTCACGCCGTTTAAACGCACTAGAAGAGCGGCTTAATGTGAGATTATTGGAGAAGCAAGGTCGGGAACTGGCGGCGACAGAATCTGGCATGCATGCCTTTAATCTTTTTAAAAGTGGTATGGAAAGTATCGAAACCGCGTTTGAACAGTTGAGTGAAGATCGCCAAGATGTAGAGGGCAAAATTAAACTGGCTTTACCTTACAATTTCTACCGTGGTTTTGCTGAAGATGTGGTTGAGGAATTTCTTCAGCGTTATCCGAAGGTACAGCTTGATCTGGTGTTAAGCCAAGAACAGCTTGTCCCGCAAACCGACCGTGATTTGTTGATGACCTTTGACTTGCGCGAGATGGAAGGGATGATTGCCAGACCACTGTTTGAAGCCAAGCACGGCTTTTTTGCCAGCCCAGAATATTTGGCGAGAGTGGCACCAATCACCAACTTAGAGCAGCTGCGTGAACAAGAGTGGGTGTCGGTCGATAATATTATCGACTTGCCGATTTATCGCGGAGATGAGCTGGTGGAGGTGATGTCGATTCAGCCCAAACTGGTCGTGAATGATATCTTGGCGGTGATTCAAGCGGTTGAAAAAGGGATTGGCGTTGCCTCATTGCCCTTGCGTCACGTTAAGCCAGTAGCAAAACAAAATTTGCAGCAAGTGTTACCTGAGTATAACCGTAGCAATCGCAAAGCGTATTTGGTCTATAAGCAGCGTCGTTATCAGCCGCGTGCACTGTCATTATTTATTGAAGCATTGCTGCAAGGGGTGAAAAAGATCTGGTGATTATTCTGATGCTAATTTAGGTTGCACGAGAAAAGCTGAGATACTCAGTAGGTGGGGTTGTCATTTCACCAAGTTTAAGATGATTCATCATACGTAAGTAATCAAATGAGCTGATATTTCTTATTTATCAAAGATTCCTGACAATAGCGGATCATTAATTTGCGTTTATTCTGACGTAAGTAACATAAACGATTCTATGATTACTGAGGTATATCGCGTTTGTTGAATAAGGAAAGAAGATGAAAAAAGCACTATTGATATTGGCGAGCTCTGCCTTTGTATTAGCAGGTTGCCAAGACGAAGCTCCAAGTGAACCGATTGGTAAAGCGCCACAAGAGCAAGCTGCACAACAAGCTGACGGGCAGCCATTAGATAGTATGACTGAAACTGTTACAGAAGGCATTCAAACCATTCAATCAGCAGCAGAATCGACGATTTCAGCAGCAAGCAGTACTTTAAGACCTGAAACCGACCAGGTTGATGAACCACGATTAACACATAGCGCACGTAATTCACTGGATTGGGAAGGTGCCTATTTAGGTACACTACCTTGTGCGGATTGTTCTGGTATTGCAACTTCATTAACGCTCAATTTTGATGGTACCTACTCTTATGACCAAGTTTACTTAGGCAAAGGAGAAGAAGGGGAGTACAAATCAACGGGTGAATTTGTATGGAACAGTAAAGGCGATACGATTACTTTGTCTGACAAAGATGACTCTCAGCAATTTTTTGTTGGTGAAAATGTACTGATGATGCTGGATGTTGATGGCAACAAAGTTGAAGGTGAGATGGCAGATAATTACACCTTAGTTCAGCAAAAATAGCGTTAAATTGGCCAATAAAAAAGTGACCGAGAGGTCACTTTTTTATTGCATAGTTTGTACAATTGGTGGGCAGTTTTACACTGTAAAGCGATTTACCAAATCGTATAACTCATTGGCTCGGCTATTGAGATTCTGGCTGCCAGCACGGTTTTCATTCGCAAGCTGAGCTGACTGCGAACTTTGGTCAGAGATTATCACGATGCGTTCAGAAATCTCTTGCCCTACAAGGCTTTGCTGTTCTGTTGCCGTTGCGATTAAAGAGTTCATATCCATGATTGTCGCAATAGAGTGCTGTATCTTCACTAACGCTTCTGCCGCTGCATTTGCTTCATTTACCGTGTCTGAGCTTCTCGTTTGGCTACTCTCCATCGCTTTAACCGCATCATCTGAAGCCGATTTTAGCTGCTGAATCATTTTATGTATTTCACCAGTGCTCTCTTGAGTTCGACTTGCCAGCTTGCGAACTTCGTCCGCGACGACTGCAAAACCACGTCCTTGTTCCCCAGCTCGAGCTGCTTCGATGGCCGCATTAAGCGCGAGTAAGTTGGTTTGCTCGGCGATATCTTGGATAACTTCTAGAGACGATGAAATATTCTGCACATCACCCTCTAGGCGAGAGATGACTTCGGTTGCGTGATGTACTTCATCAGCAAGAGCACCTACAGAACTCGCTGCCGCATTGACCACTTGTTGTGCTTCGAGCGCACTAGTATCAGCTTCTCGTGCAGAATCTGCCGCTTGGTTGGCGTTGTTAGAAATTTCTTGAGCCGTTGTGGTCATCTCTGTCATCGCTGTAGCGACTTGTTCCGTCTCTTCTCGTTGCCCTGTTGCTAAGTCATCTACTTGAGCTGCACGAGAAGACATGCTGGTGGTCTCAGATACGACTTGCTGGCCTACATCACTTACGTTACGGATAATATTTTGTAAGCTTTCAACGAAAATATTGAAATTTTGACTTAGACGCGCGTATTCTGGGGCTTTGAATGACTCCATACGAGCAGTTAAGTCGGCATCACCATTAGCAAATGACTGAATAGAATCATCGAATTGCTCAAGTGGTTTCATTATCGAACGGTTAATTGCGATGGCCGCAATGGCGACAATGACTGATATGCCTAAACAGAACAGAACAATCATTAACAATGTATTTTCAAGGGCTTGGTTGGCATTGTTGTTCATGTCTGCAATGACAACATCAATGTCGTCAGTATAAAAACCTGTGCCCATCATTAGATCCCATTCAGGGATATAGATTGAGTAGCTAAGTTTTGGCAAAGCGACAGTCTCGCCCAATTTAGGGAAGTAATACGTCGTAAAATCACCCGTTTTAGCGTTTTTGAGCAAGTCTTGGATGAGATAATTTCCTTGCTTATCTTGTAGGTTGAGGAAGTTATCGCCGATGCCTTTCGTACTGTTACCGTTAAATAAGCGCACACCTTTTGAGTCGTAGCCAAAAATATAACCACTTTCACCGTATTCGAGCGTTCTTAGAGTAGGCAGTGCTTCTTGTAATGATGCGCCACGGTCTAGGAAGGGTTGAATTGCTGATCTTGCCATTTGTACGTAGGTTTTTAATTCGCCTTTTTTTTGGCTCATCATGGTGCTACTGGTGGAGTCGACTTGTTGGGCTGTTAAGCCAGTGGTTTTAACATAGGTTACTCCCATGACCCCGATAGTGATCAGTAGCAAAGGTAAAAAGGACATCAAATATAGACGTGTTCTTATAGTTAGATTCATAAATTTTTCCCGCACTCGTTATTCTGTTTTGTTCAAACGACAGGCGTTTGTGTTACAAGCGTATAAAGTATGTTAACAACTGTGTCGGCAGATTACTGTGAACCTGAAGAGGATAAATTTTAATTATTGGTGCGAAAGAACTAGTTGCAGCTTGGTGTGGCTGCAACTTTTTATTCAATCTTAGCGGTATTTGGTGGGATGAACGTGTTAAAAGTATGTGTTGTCTTTGTTTTTTAGATAAATATGCCAGTTATGGCTAATGGTTTGGTATTGAGAAATACAATTTTCTTTTCTCTCTTCAAGGAGGTCTTTGTCGATTTCGTTAAGTAGCTCATTATGCTTTTGTGGATCACTGCCAAAAATTAGACATAAGGTGGAAAAATAGCGTTGTAAATCAAAGCTGTGCTCACCGATGTATTCATCAGCTTGGTAGTACTCGGGTCTATCTTGAGATTCGAAAGCAAACATATCTGCCGCGCTAATCGCCGCATTATCGCCATCTTCCACATACTCCAACATGATGACTGCGGCAAAATTATCTACCGCATCTTCTTCTTTGCCCAAAATCGGAATCGATTGATCTTCAATGTAGGCATGGCCAGCCTCATGCAGCAAAGTGTGTAAGATCGTGTCTATGGCACCTAATTGTGCAGATCGGCCAAATTTTTCCTCATATTGGTTTTGTTTGAAGTATTGCAATGCTTCGTTGTAGAAACTGTATGGCATCAACATGGTGTGTTCTTGAGGGTCATACAGTGGCCCTTCGTTGCCACCATATCGGACAGTTAGCTTGTTTTTAAACGGAAAGTGTTGTTTGGATAGTTCCACCAGCAGGAGGTTTACGTCGCTATCAACAATGGCTTGTTTGGCCTCCGTTTCTAGCTTGGAATCTGGAGTGAGATAAATGATTTGCACATCAGCATTGGCGCTAGAGGTACTCCAAAGCAGCCCTAAACAAAGTAAATGCAGACGTTTGGTCAAATAGCTAAACATGGCCATCCTTAGGTTTTAGATATTTTACATAATATTAAGGGCTGACGTTTTAGGGTGCCAGTTTTTGTCTGATGATATGCGACTTTAGCTTTGAATCGATTATAATTAGGGCTCTAGATATGAGTATGATAAACTCGCCGCCCTTCATTATTCGAGAGAGACAAATTGCCATGAGCTTAAAGCAAGATCTTCAAAAACTTCACAACCGCCTAGATAGTGCGCAGCGTAAACTGGATGCAGCGAAAACCCGCAATGATCAGGCGATGATCTCTAAGTTTACGGATGAGGTTGAGGATCTGACGAAGAAAGTGAATTCGCTACGTGGTAAGCAAGACTACGATTTAAATAAAGAGCGTAAGACTCTGTTGGATATGCCATTCTCTCGTGAAATTACTAAAGAAGAACAAGCGGACCTAGGTAAGCTTAAAAAGTCGGTTAAAGGTCTGGTTGTTGTTCATCCTATGACAAAAATGGGCAAACAGCTTCGTCTAGATGCTATGACTGGTTTTGCGCCGAAGAAATTTTAATCTCTTCTCGTTGAGCAAAGCGAAAACCTCGTTTTGCTCTTCTCTAACTCTTTCCATCCCCCAATTACTCAAACCGCGCATGATTGTTGTGCATTGCTTTAGTAATGTGCATAGCGTCTCTGCGTTTGTGTACATCCAGTTTTTTGAAAATCTTATACACATGCGATTTTACCGTGCTTTCAGACAAGAAAAGGGTATTAGCGATCTGTTTGTTGGATTTTCCTGAAGCAACGTGGTCGAGAATTTGTCGCTCTCGCGTTGTCAGATTAGTGTAGAGTTGGCAACGTTCCAAGTTCGGGTTGCGTCTTAGCTGCACTAAGCTTTCTAAACACTTTCTTGGAAGCCATAAACCGCCTTTTAAAACATAGGAAACACTTTTGCATAAGTGATCGATTGGCGCGTTACTGAGTAAAATACCTTTGAGAGATTGCCAATATACGTACTCACAGTGGATTTCGTCCTGAGGCATATTGTAGATAAGGACATCGAGTTTAAGCAGATCAAAGTTAGGAAGAATCTCAGTGGCGATCATAGTTTTGAGTTGCTCGAAATCGACCAATATCAAATCAATAGGTTTAGGAACTATTTCATTATCTAACTGAGTGGCTGAAAGAACCTCTATTTCAACATCGAGCTTCTCGGTGAGTTGTTTTTCCATCAAACTTGTCTGCAACGATTTCTCAGACAAAATGATCACTTGCTTGGCTGTCATCTCCACTGTCTCTGACCTCTTTCTTATTGGTTTCATCTTGTCTCACGCCCCTGTATTGACGCGGGTCACATAAAGTATATTCAAGAAATCTTCGATGGTGATTCATTTCATTACAACTAATTACTTTATTATCAGTAATAGATAGTTATTTAGTTTAGTCGAAAACGGCGGCCTTAAGCAGCCTTTCATACTAGTGCCTTTAAGTCTCTGATCTCTTGTTCTATTTGGCTTTTGACTCTAAAAGTCGTAAATCTACCGCCTGTGAAAAGTAGGAGTTGTGCACGCCAAAGTATGGTACGTACCGTCAGTCGAATCCCGACTCAATCTTCATACTTCACTCAGTCGAAGAGATTTTTCACTTCGTAACTCTATGTTTATTCAGAAGATGCATATTCAACCATTTTTGTTCAACTGCGCATATCAATCTCGCCTCCATTTGCAGTCTCAAGTTTGAGACTTGTGCTTCCAGATGCCTACCTATAATCGAGTTGCTCAAGGGCATAAACCAACAATTCAGACATGGATACACAACGGAGTGAAGGTTATGAATCTTAAAAAAACTGGCGTAGCAATCGCAATGGCAGCAATGGTAATGAGTGGTGCAGCTTTAGCGGGCGGTGGCGGCCACGGCGGCGGTCATGGTCATGGTGGTGGAGACGATATTGATTTGTTGAGCCATAACGGTAACGGTCCGGGTAATGATAACAACCACGTGACTAATACTGGTGGCGGTAATGATGGTAATACCTCCAACAATGGCAACGATGGTAATACCTCGAACAATGGTAATGATGGTAATACGTCTAACAATGGTCATGACAATAACGACAATAACTACAATGGTGCTGGTGACGACAACAACACCGTAACCACGAATAACGGTAACGATGGTAATACATCAAATAACGGTCATGACAATAATGACAACAACTACAACGGTGCTGGTGATGACAACAATACCTATACCAAAGGTGGTGGTGACGACAACAACAAAGAGTGGAATGACAGTGCTAACGTAGGCAATGGCGACGACAACAACAAAGAGTGGAACGACAGTGCTAACGTAGGCAATGGTGATGACAACAACAAAGAGTGGAATGATAGTGCTAATACCACTAACACTATGGAACACAGTCAAAACCAAATCATGAGTCAGAGCCAAAACAAAATCGATGCTAGCCACAATTTGAGCTTTGAAGTAGATATGGTTGTCGCTAAATCTGATCTTGACGGTCAAATTACGCACGCGAAAGTTGAGTACGGTGAAGCAGCAGGTATGGGATATCGCCATAGAGGCTGTGGTAAGTGTGCCGGTGCTGGTGTTGAAGTTCGTAACACGAACAACATGACTGGCTTCAATAATGCAGCTGGTATTACTACAGTGGGTCAATCAGCAGGCGCGAACTCAATGGTTCAACAATCTGTTGTGACTAACGCTACCGTTAAAACTAACTAAGTTTGGAGATTGTCATGCGCTTAGCACTATTCGCAATAAGCAGTGTTCTCGTTGTTAACGCTTATGCTGAAGATTTGGTGCTGGCAGACGGCTTGGAGCTATCCATGGACACCATGGATAGCTCAAGAGGCGGACAGTACATACTTGAAGGTGATGAGTACAACATCGATATCGATAGTATTTCAGCGTCTTCAGATGTGAATGGATACAGTCAAGGTAATGTTGCTTCCAATACCATTAATGGCAGTAACTATATCGGAGCCGGAGCACTCGAGTCGGCTTCTGGTATTACCAACGTGATCCAAAACACCGGTAACAATGTACTGATTCAAAACTCAACAGTCGTTAACCTGACACTGAAATGATATGGTTTTTTGGCGAATCTTAACCTTATGGATGCTGATCTTTTCAGCATCCTCTTATGCATTAACTTACTTGCCTCATCGTGGGGCGTTTAATGTTCCGGTAAAGAGCTATAAAGAAATACTGTTTGGTGATGTTATTCGCCAAGAGTATGACTTTAGCTGCGGTTCGGCTGCGTTAGCGTCACTTCTTACCTATCACTATGAGTATTCTGTCAATGAAAACTCGATTTTCAAAGTTATGTTCGAACAAGGTGATCAAGATAAGATCAGAGAAAGCGGTTTCTCGCTGCTTGATATGCGAAATTACTTACAAAATCTAGGCTATGACGCTGACGGATTTAAAATCCCGTTAGGTAAGATGCAGGATATCGGAGTGCCGGGCATTACTTTAGTTAACTTTGATGGCTATATGCATTTTGTAGTCATTAAAGGTATGAATAGCCATTCGGTAATTCTTGGTGACCCATCTAGGGGAACCATTCAAATGAAATTTGCCGATTTTGAGCAGTATTATTCAGGCATTGTGTTGTTGATTCGCAATCATGTCAACATTGCCAGAAATAGCTACATCTCTGACGACAACTACACACTTTATGCGCCTGCTCCGGTCGATTCTGGTGTTTCTCGGAACTCTTTAGGTGTATTTAGTATCACGCTACCCGAAAGTGGGGAGTATTAAAATGTTCAGAAAAATAGGGTTGATAAGCGCGGTATGCGCCTGTTTAAGTGCACCTGTGGCAGCATCTTATCAACTGAATCACCTTGAACCACTCGATAGCCAAGAATTGGCAAGTTATCGAGGTGGTTTTTTTGGTGATGACTTTATGGTCAACATAGGGGTGGATATTGCAACTTCGATAAATGGTGAAACGTTATTTAATAATCGAATCGCCAATCTATTTTTTCAAAATGGTCGTTTAGTGGCAAGCCAGCCAGAAGTCATCCCAGCAACAACCGTGGTTCAGGTGGGAAGTGGCAATGCTACATCTTTGGTGCCTAGCGTGGAAACGCTACCAAACGTTGACTCTGTACCAACAGAGACAACGCCTTCAACGCCAGTCGTTGAGACACCTCAGATTACAGTAAGTCAAATTAGTGCCCCATTACCAAGCATTACGCAATCTGCCATTAATCGTGTTATTCAAAATTCGTTGGATGATACGGTCATTGGTTTTGAGACTGCAATCAATATTGATGCTCAGGTTAATGGTGCGCTAAAACGATTAGAGCGCAGTAATAAGATTCAGCAGTCACTGCAATTTAATTTCAATTAATGTTTTTATGAAAAAGAGCCAGCGACATAGTCGCTGGCTCTTACTATGTGTGCTTTATATAGTTAGAAGGTAAAAGGTACACGAACGGTGAGTTGGAAGTCAGGTGTATCTTCCGTTAAACCTGCCTGCGCGCTGATGTTTAATGATGTTGTAGGTGACAACGCGTAGTTGATACCGAAATTGAGCGAATCGAGTTGCAATAGTTTCGCTTCGTCATCTTTTCGGCCATTCACTTTACTTTCTAAGATAGTTTGATGGCTCAAACCGATCGATAATGATAAATCGCGGTTAATCGCAAAGCCTAATCCTGCGCCTAACGAAATAGTATCTCCCAAATCAATTTCAGCGTTTTGACCACTGATATCGAAGTCCTCTTTGAAGTTGTATATATACGAAACACTTGCGAATAGTACGGCTGGGTCGGTTGGGTATATCATCGAAATGCCGGGTTCTACACTCCAAAAGCCAGACCCTGTCGGCGCATCGTCTAAGACGTTGGTCAGTGGATCAGTATCAATCTCATAGGGAGACTTACCCGTATCAGATTTAATACGTAAACTACCAACCCAGTATGGAGCAGTGTCAAAGTTGAATTGGTGTCGCACGGCAAACTCGATATCACCTAAGCCACCCCCATCTAAGTCTTTGTTGATGGTTTCGTCAGAGGCTCCATCACTGATTGGGCGGGCTGATATTTGGTCGTTACGGTAAACATAGGGCAGTCTAATTTCTAATTCTGTCGCGTTCGTTAAGCCGTAGCGCCCTGTTAAACCTGCGGTGATAGTCGTACGGTCAGAGTCGCTGACTTCAATCAGGCCCACTACAAGCGCTGGCAAAACCGTATAGCCTACAACGCTGACTCGATTTGAGGAGTTTTGCGAATAATTCAATGAAGCTTCTAAACCAAATTGACCTTTGGGTGTAAGTACCCCAGGTCGGTCAATGACATCCGCAACAGTTTGCGCGCGTTTTGCCTCGGTTGCAGGATCTTCTGCGAAAACAGTTGGAGCAAGTAAGAGAAGCGGAAGAGAATAGAGTAGAGGTTTTGCCATTTTATCGTCCCTTTTTTATTTGGCCCTCCTTTTAATTAGCTCAGAAATCATACTCTTGCCACTATGTATTTAACTCAATTTATACTATTTGCTGTGCGTATTTTTGCTTAGTGCGTGGTTGTTGTTGATAAGAAAGGAGATTGTTGTTGAGGGACTCGGAAAGCAATAAAAAAATAATATTGGCAACAAATGGTTATTCATTTTTCGTCTTATTTATGAGACAAAAAAGAGAGCCCAAAGGCTCTCTAAACACTAGAGTGAATGGACCTAGTTTGAAATTAGCCCATAAACCAAGAGATAAAGATTAGTACGCCAAACATAAAGGTCGCGATCAGTGCTGGCTGACCACCACTAACCGTGTAGGTTTCAGTGCGACCTTCCAGGACGAAATCAGGCTTACGAACTTTAATCGCCATTGCTAGCGGGCCCCAAATCGCAAGGAATACCAATACCATACCGGCGTAATCCAACATACTGATGAACTGATTAGCGAATAGTGTAGCCAGTACCAGTGGCAGAATAAAGGTCAGCGAGTAAGCGATGGCTGGATTTTTTGAAATCGCATCTTTGTTTTGGTCATACAGAGCCATCGATACGCCAAGGTATGAAGTGATCAGAGCAAGCGCTGAGAAAATCGCCACGACGCTTTTCAATACACTAGTTTCACCATCAAATGCAGCAATCAGTTGTGAGATGTTATCGAACTGGCTCACTGTTTCTACGCCCAAGTTCCCAATTACGGCAAATAGCCAAGTTAGGTAACAAACCAAGGGAATGACACAGCCTAACAGCACCATGTTGCGAATTTGCGCGATAGTTGCATCTTGGTTGTAGCTCACCAGTGAAGGGATCACGATTATCGCGGCAAAGCTGGTAAAGATAACCGCGCTGTACTGAACTACGTCGCTGGTGGTAAATGAACTTTCTTGGCTCAAATTGGCGATTTCAATGTTGTTGATTAGCGAGAAAATCACCACAAACAGCATCGCGATCATCAGGATGAAAAGACCACGGTTAAGTTTGTCGATATAAGATTTACCAGCTACGACAACTAGGCCCATGATCAAGCTAAAAATGGTGTAGCCAACAACCGGTGAAAGGTCAACGCCGACTTCAAGCAGCATGCTGTGCAGCAAGTCACCAATGCCGATGGTGTAGGCAATCATTAGGCAAGCAAGCAATAGGTAAAAAAGAATGTTGGTAAAGTGCATACCCTTGCGACCCAGCGTGAAGTAAGCCGTACTGCTCATACTAGTGCTTTGTTGAGTCTTGGTGCATGCCTCAGCAAGTAACAAGGTCGCGTAAGTAGTGCCAATAAAGATCACGAACATCAAGCCTGCACTAACAAAAAAACCAAACTGCGCTAGCACCATTGGAATCGCCAACATACCTGCACCCAATGCGGTTCCCGCTAAAATGAGGGAACTACCAAACAACTTCATGTTCAAAAGAAAAGACCCTTACTGAAAATAATTTCAGAACAATGTGTAAATTTTATTTGCCAAGACTAACAAGAAATACTGCAAATTACGCATAAAATATTTTTATCTATTGGGATACTTTTTCTAATAACACGATGAATTAAGGCGATTTCAATCTCAAAAACGCAATTGTTAAATATTAGTGTTGTCAACAAAGGGGGAAATCGATTGGTGATTTAAATTTGTTCGGAATAATCGTTGGTTTGGGTTATAATTTGTCGAAATTTAATACTATAACGAATAGTTATAATGAATCTGGTTAACTTTGTTTATTTTGTTATTTAACAAATGGTTAAACCATAGTTATTGCCTATCGCACTAATAAGTATAATTGCTTTTGCTATCCGGCAATTGAGGACTAATCTTCTTTCTTAGAAATCGGTTGAGACCGAAAACAAATAAAACTATTTCTGGAAGGAAGATGAACATGAGTAAAAAACTCACCACTGCTGCTGGCTGCCCTGTCGCACATAACCAAAATGTAATGACTGCGGGGCCTCGTGGTCCACAATTGCTACAAGATGTATGGTTTCTTGAAAAACTTGCGCATTTTGACCGCGAAGTGATCCCTGAGCGTCGTATGCACGCTAAAGGCTCTGGTGCGTACGGTACTTTCACCGTAACACACGATATTACTCAATATTCTCGCGCAAAAATCTTCTCTGAAATTGGTAAGAAAACCGATCTATTTGCTCGTTTTACCACCGTTGCGGGTGAACGTGGCGCAGCAGACGCAGAGCGCGATATCCGCGGTTTTGCCCTTAAGTTCTACACTGAAGAAGGTAACTGGGACTTGGTTGGTAACAACACACCAGTATTCTTCCTGCGTGACCCGCTAAAATTCCCAGATCTAAACCACGCAGTGAAACGTGACCCACGCACTAACATGCGTAGCTCAACCAACAACTGGGATTTTTGGACTTCACTTCCAGAAGCATTCCACCAAGTCACTATCGTGATGAGTGATCGTGGTATCCCTGCTTCTTACCGCCATATGCATGGTTTTGGTAGCCACACTTTCAGCTTTATCAACGCAGAAAACGAGCGTTACTGGGTGAAATTCCACTTTAAGACTCAGCAAGGCATCAAAAACCTAACAGACCAAGAAGCAGAAGCAATTGTCGGTAAAGACCGCGAAAGCCACCACCGTGACCTTTACGAAGCGATTGAGCGTCAAGACTTCCCTAAATGGAAGATGTACGTACAGATCATGCCTGAACTAGAAGCGGATGAAGTTAATTTCAACCCATTCGACCTAACCAAAGTATGGTCTCAAAAAGATTACCCACTGATCCCTGTTGGTGAGTTTGAGCTGAACCGTAACCCGGAAAACTTCTACGCTGAAGTTGAACAATCAGCGTTTAACCCAGCGGCAGTTGTCCCAGGTATCGGCTTCTCACCAGATAAGATGCTGCAAGGCCGTCTGTTTGCTTATGGTGATGCACAGCGTTACCGCTTGGGCGTTAACCACCACCAGATCCCTGTGAACGCACCTCGTTGCCCAGTTCACAGCTACCACCGTGATGGCGCAATGCGCGTAGACAGCAACTACGGCTCAACCATTGGTTACGAGCCAAACTACAAGCAAGAGTGGGCAGAGCAACCAGATTACTCTGAGCCACCGCTACGCATCAATGGCAACGGTGATAACTTCGACCATCGCGTTGATGAAGATTACTTTAGCCAAGCGGGTGACCTATTCCGTCTAATGAGCGAAGCGCAGCGTCAAACTCTGTTCGACAATACGGCTCGTGCAATGGATGGTGTACCTGAGTTCATCAAACAGCGTCATGTAGAGCATGCTTACCAAGCGGATGAAGCATACGGCCGCGGCTTAGAGTTGGCTCTAAACTTAAAGTAAGTTGATACACTCTTCATAATCAAAAAGGCGCATTTAGCGCCTTTTTTGTATAATTTATATTCGCGTTTGCGCACTTTTAAGCAACTGTTGATACAGGAAAAGCGCAGCAGGACCGGTGTTAGCGCCCTTGGGCAGAGTAATGTGCAGCGCGACTTGATAACGCTGTGAGTGCTCAATATTAAGCACAGTGATTGTTTGCTGGTGGGACTGCTTGACCATATGCAGCGGCAATCGACAATAACCTACGCCTTGTTCCACTGCGCGCAGCGCATGGTCGAAATTGTCGACCGTAATCCGCTGTCTTGATTTAAGCCAACCCACATCTCGTTTCGTGTTGCTGTTCTCACCTAAATCCCTCACGACGATTTGGCAGGTGGTAGCAAAATCAGCCAACTGGAGATTGTCTTTGTTTGTCAGTGGGTGATCATGAGCGACGACCGGAACCATGGTGGTGGTGCCAAACGCTTGTGCTGGGTAGTTGGTGATAGGTAAGTTAATGATCGCGATATCCGCTTGCTCACTTGTCACCATTTCGGTGGTTTTACTTAATGATGTTTCAATCACTTGGATTGACGTTGCACTGTTGTCTGCGAGAAAAGCCTGCATTGGTGCATAGAGCCAAGTTGGGTCGCAGAGGTGGTCAAGAGAGACCGTGATTTGCGACTCGACACCACTGTTGAGTTGTTTGCTGATCATCTCTAACTCATGGGCTTGCTCGAGCATCGAATCGGCGCGTCGCAGCAATGTTTTTCCGTGCTCAGTTAATACCGCTCTGCGACCTTGTACCGTCAGCAATTCAACCCCAAGTTGCTGCTCAAGCTTTCTTACCGAATAGATCAGCGTCGTGTGGCTTTTATTTAAAGCCTGCGCGGCCGCCTGAATGCTGCCCGCTTGCTCGATGTGGTGCAAAGTCTGCCACTGTTCTAGGGTTGTTTTTAAACGCATTGGTCAAGTTTTTAGACAGTTAATGGCAATATTATGAACTTTTTTGTCGAATTCATAAAGGTAATAATCTTCTCATCAACAGCGAGCAGTCAGGTGACATCTCGCTTAGG
Source organism: Vibrio fluminensis (assembly GCF_015278125.1). Taxonomy (GTDB): domain Bacteria; phylum Pseudomonadota; class Gammaproteobacteria; order Enterobacterales; family Vibrionaceae; genus Vibrio; species Vibrio fluminensis. The sequence continues at coordinate 23,882 of NZ_JADILO010000013.1, read as the reverse complement.
TTAAACAACATGTGAGGAATAGCTGCGATGATGAAGTTACTGCAAGTCGATTTTGATTTTCATGGTCCTTTTGGTGAAGAGATGGTTCAAGCGATGACAGGTTTGGCTGAGTCCATTAATCATGAACCCGGTTTGATTTGGAAAATTTGGACGCAAAGCGAAAAGGACCAACTCGGCGGTGGCGTGTACTTGTTCGCTGATGAAACGTCGGCACAAGCTTATTTAACCATGCACAGTGAGCGCTTGACTCAAATGGGGATAAACAACATCCGTGGTGTCATTTTCGATATTAATCAACCGCTCAGCGCGATTAACCATGCGCCAATTAACTAACGCACCAATTAACTAACTGCGCGCCAAGCAACCATTTAACTTATTAAAGATAGATCAATGAACAACAAAACATTCCTAACCATTCACGGCACTATTTATACTCTATTTGCCTTGGCATTGTTTTTCGTACCGAGCTTAATGTGGCCAATGTATGGGGTAGAAATTAATGATCAATATGCGTATTTCTTATCACAGCACACCTCAACTTTTCTTGGAGGCGTTGCGGCGGTAAGTTGGTTGATGCGAGATATTGAATCGGGTCTTGCTATGACACAGCTACTTAAAGCGCTGCTGATTGGTAATTTGCTTGGTGTCATTATTACGGCTTACGCAGGCGTTACAGGGATTTTTGTTGGTTTCGGTTGGAGTGATCCGGCGTTCTTTGCTCTATTGAGCGTCATGAACTGGCGACAACTTAAAAAGCAATAAAGTGCCTAACACTGCGCTATCTGTGTATGGCTCGTTAATCTTCCTAAAGCCTCAATAGTGAGGCTTTTTCATTTTTGTCGACAATCAGTTCAGACCATGTCCCTTTATTTATGAGGGGAATTATTGTCGACACTCACCATTTAGTGACCTTAACCAGTGCTGCCAATCCTCAATGGATTGAACATCACCATCGGATGTCTTTTCTTGTTGCTAAGATGGGCATTGAACCGTAGCCTTTTCTCCTCGCCAGTTAGGCAGCAGCTTAACTCTTTTCTGTGTATCAAATCCTTTTTAAATAAGGCTTCGTCACGCTACTGACTAAGATGCTTTCAGTCGAATTTTAATATTACAGCATCATCAACGAGTCGACCTTAGAGAGTGACTTTATCTCGATCGCTTACTCTCGCTCTTCGCCAATCACTCGATACTATACCTTAGTCTAAATTGTCGACAATTAGCTTGATTGTCGACAATGTCATGGTCTATTTTATAATCAAGTTAAATAAATGTTGCCACTTTGAGTGTTTGTTGATGCGGTTTTCTTTTTCGCTAGGCGCACACAAGTTCAAAGCACAGTGACAGACAAAGAGCCTTGATATGAATAGCGAGTTAAATCCTGAATTAAGAGATAAGCTGACAGGCAAGGATAACACCAAATCGGTGACCTTGACTGAGGTGCTCATTGAGGCAATTGTCAGTGGTGAGTTTCCTTCCGGAAGCAAGATTTCCGAACCCGAGTTAGCCAAACATTATCAAGTTAGCCGTGGACCACTACGTGAAGCCATCATGCGTTTAGAAGGCTTAGGTTTAATCGAACGCGTTGCTCATGTGGGAGCGCGGGTGATCACTTTATCTCCTGAAAAGCTAGTTGAATTGTATGCCGTACGTGAAGCGCTGGAAGGCATGGCCGCGCGTCTAGCGGCAAGACATATTCGCCAAGAAGAAATCCTCGCTTTAGAAATGCTGTTGTCACAGCACTCTGCGCACATTGATGAAGTCGCTGGTGCCTCTTATTTTCACCAAGAGGGCGATTTTGACTTCCACTATCGCATTATCAAAGCGAGCCGTAACCAAAAGCTGATCTCCCTATTGTGTGATGAACTCTATCACCTGCTGCGCATGTATCGCTACCAATCTCCGCGCGCTCAATCGCGTCCTAAAGAGGCGCTGGATGAACACAAATTTATTCTTCAAGCGATCCGTAATCGCGATGAAGAACTCGCTGAAATGTTAATGCGTCGCCACATATCAGGCAGTCGCAAATTGATCGAACAACAAATTTCTCTTGCTGAAAATAATTAGGACCACAGAACTGATAAGGATAACAACGGATGAGCTTATCTCCTGGCGCGAAGTTTCGACTCGCGGTAAAAAATAATAATCCCCTACAAATCGTAGGAACCGTGAACCCATATTGCGCCATGATGGCGAAGAATGTTGGGCATCAAGCGATTTATCTATCGGGCGGCGGTATCGCCAATGCCTCTTATGGCTTGCCTGATTTAGGTATTACGACGCTCAATGATGTGTTGGTCGATGTTGACCGCATCACCAATGCTTGTGATCTCCCTCTGCTGGTGGATATCGATACTGGCTTTGGCGGCGCTTTCAATATCGCTCGCACCATTAAAGCCATGGAAAAAGCCGGCGCAGCGGCGGTACACCTTGAGGACCAAGTGGCGCAGAAACGTTGTGGTCATCGCCCAAATAAAGCCATCGTCAGCCAACAAGAGATGGTTGATCGTGTTAAAGCAGCGGTTGATGCGCGTAACAACGATGAGTTTGTCATCATGGCTCGTACTGATGCGTTAGCGGTAGAAGGCATCGAAAGTGCCATTGAGCGTGCGATTGCCTGCGTTGAAGCAGGCGCAGATATGATCTTCCCAGAAGCGATCAACGAGCTTGGTCAATACAACCTGTTTTCTAACGCCCTAGCGAAAGCAACCGGTAAGCATGTGCCAATTTTGGCCAACATTACTGAGTTTGGTCAAACGCCACTCTATGGCTGTGAAGAATTAGCCGAATCGAATGTAGATATGGTGCTCTACCCACTTAGCGCATTCCGCGCGATGAATAAAGCGGCTGAAAACGTTTATCAGCATCTACTTCAAGAGGGCAACCAAGAAGCTTTAATTGGTGAGATGCAAACGCGTAAAGAGCTTTATGCCCACCTTAACTATCACGACTACGAAGATAAGCTGGATAAGCTTTTCTCCGAAGGAAAATAGCTTACTGGGAAGCCCAAGAAAATCATTACTTAATCATCCAATAACGTGAAACCGTCTGACTCAGATAAAAACAGAGATAACCCGACCTAGTAGAGGTTCCATCAGGAAGGGGAGTCAGACTGAAAAGGAGTTCAACATGCCTACTAATGAATTAGGTGGCGCAGGTCTACGTGGCCAAAGCGCTGGTAGCACTGCACTATGTACTGTCGGTAAATCGGGGACAGGTCTAACGTATCGCGGTTACGATATTACAGACCTAGCAAATAACGCTCAATTTGAAGAAGTGGCGCATCTTTTGTTACGTGGTCACTTACCCAATCAACAAGAGCTGGATACTTACAAGACCCATCTACTTAGCTTGCGTGGTTTACCGCAAGCACTTAAGCATGCGTTGGAGCTCATTCCGGCAGATGCACACCCAATGGATGTGATGCGCACAGGTTGTTCGGTACTCGGTAATCTTGAACAAGAAAAAGATTTCTCTGAGCAATTGCACGCCACAGAGCGCTTGCTATCACTATTCCCTGCGATGATCTGTTACTGGTATCGCTTTAGCCATGATGGCGTGCGAATTGATACCGAAGACCAATCTCAAGACTCCATCGGTGGTTACTTCCTCAAGCTGCTAACAGATAAAGAGCCGAGCGAGCTACATAAGCAAGTGATGCACTGTTCATTGATTTTGTATGCGGAGCATGAGTTTAACGCATCGACGTTTGCGGCGCGCGTGTGCGCATCGACACTGTCTGATTTGCACTCATGCATCACAGGCGCAATTGGTACCTTACGTGGGCCTTTACACGGCGGTGCCAACGAAGCGGCAATGGAAATGATCGAGAACTGGCAAACGCCAGAAGAAGCAGAAGACAACATCATGCGCATGCTGGAGAACAAAGACAAGATCATGGGCTTTGGTCATGCGATTTATCGTGAAAGCGATCCGCGCAATGCGCTGATTAAACGCTGGTCGAAAGAGCTTTCGGAAGCGGTGGGTGACACTCATCTCTACGCGGTCTCGGAGCGTGTTGAATCTGTCATGAAGCGCGAAAAAGGTCTGTTCTGTAATGCCGATTTTTTCCACGCTTCGGCTTACCATTTTATGGATATTCCAACCAAACTGTTTACCCCTATTTTTGTAATGAGTCGTCTGACTGGCTGGGCTGCGCACGTCTATGAGCAGCGCGCGAATAACCGCATCATTCGCCCAAGTGCCGATTACACAGGTCCTGAGCATCAAGAATGGGTACCAATCGAGCAACGCTAACTATACCGATGGGTATCTGTTACTCGCACGATTTTGAAGATTGGAGTGACTCAAACCACATAGTGTTTATCAGCGCAGTTAGCAACCTGACAAACGCTATGTGGCAAGAGTAAAAAGACTGGAAGTAACCCTATGACAATAAACACCCAATACCGCAAGCCTCTGCCGGGCAGTCAACTCGACTACTTTGATGCCCGTGAAGCGGTGGATGCGATTGCCCCAAATTCTTATAGCAAACTGCCTTACACATCACGCGTACTAGCTGAGCAACTGGTGCGTCGTTGTGATCCAAGCATGCTTGAAGCAAGCTTAAAGCAGCTTATTGAGCGTAAGCGTGACCTTGATTTTCCTTGGTACCCGGCCCGCGTGGTTTGCCATGACATTCTTGGTCAAACGGCTTTGGTCGATCTAGCCGGTTTGCGTGATGCGATAGCCGAGCAAGGTGGCGATCCTGCCAAAGTAAACCCGGTGGTTGAAACGCAGTTGATCGTTGATCATTCGCTAGCGGTTGAACATGGCGGCTTTGATCCGGATGCATTTGATAAAAACCGTGCGATTGAAGATCGTCGCAACGAAGACCGTTTCCACTTTATCGAATGGTGTAAAACTGCGTTTGAAAACGTCAGTGTGATCCCTGCTGGTAACGGGATTATGCATCAGATCAATCTAGAAAAGATGTCACCTGTAGTACAAGCCAAACAAGGCATTGCTTACCCTGATACCTGCGTTGGCACTGACAGCCATACTCCCCATGTCGACGCGCTAGGCGTGATTGCGATTGGTGTAGGTGGTCTGGAAGCGGAGACGGTAATGCTGGGTCGTCCATCGATGATGCGCTTACCGGACATTGTTGGCGTGAAGCTAACCGGTAAACGTCAACCGGGCATAACCGCGACTGATATCGTACTGGCGATCACCGAGTTTCTGCGTAACGAACGTGTGGTTTCAAGCTACCTTGAGTTCTTTGGTGAAGGCGCGCGTGACTTAACCATTGGTGACCGCGCAACCATTTCCAACATGACACCGGAATATGGTGCGACGGCGGGGATGTTCTACATTGATGAACAAACCATTAATTACCTCAAGCTGACTGGTCGTGATGATGAGCAAGTCGCTTTGGTAGAGAATTATGCCAAACAGACCGGCTTATGGGCGGATGATTTAGATAGTGCGGAATATGAACGCGTACTGGAATTCGATCTCTCAAGCGTAACGCGCAACATGGCCGGGCCATCTAACCCACATCGCCGTTTACCAACCTCTGAGCTTGCGGCTCGTGGGATTGCCAGTGAATGGCAACAAGAAGAGGGATTACTGCCGGATGGTGCAGTGATCATCGCAGCGATTACCTCTTGTACCAACACCAGCAACCCACGCAACGTGGTGGCGGCAGGCTTAGTGGCGAAAAAAGCCAATCAACTGGGTTTAGTGCGTAAGCCTTGGGTTAAGTCCTCGTTCGCCCCGGGCTCTAAAGTGGCGCAGCTTTATCTTCAAGAAGCGGGTCTGCTGGAAGAAATGGAAAAGCTCGGTTTTGGCATCGTTGCTTACGCTTGTACCACCTGTAATGGTATGAGTGGTGCGCTGGACCTTGAGATTCAACAAGAGATCATTGACCGTGATCTCTATTCAACGGCGGTGTTATCGGGTAACCGTAACTTTGACGGTCGAATCCACCCTTATGCCAAACAGGCATTTCTTGCATCACCACCGCTGGTGGTTGCATACGCGCTGGCGGGCACGATTCGTTTTGATATTGAGCGTGATGCATTGGGTTCGGATGCTCAAGGTAAACCTATTTACCTTAATGATCTGTGGCCAAGTGATGAAGAGATTGATGCGGTGGTGGGTAAATACGTTAAGCCTGAACAGTTTAATCAAGTTTATATCCAAATGTTTAAACTTGATGATGCCGAGCGCAGCCCAAGCCCACTGTACGATTGGCGCGAAATGAGTACTTATATTCGTCGTCCACCTTATTGGCAGAAAGAAGGCGAGGGGGCACAGGCTGGCGAGCGAACGCTTTCAGGCATGCGTCCACTGGCTATCTTGGGTGACAACATCACCACTGATCACCTCTCGCCATCGAATGCCATTTTGGCCAGCAGTGCCGCTGGTGAATATCTGGCGAAAATGGGGCTGCCGGAAGAGGACTTTAACTCTTATGCCACCCACCGAGGGGATCATTTAACTGCGCAGCGTGCCACTTTTGCCAACCCGAAACTGTTCAATGAAATGGTTAAAGAAGACGGAGAAGTGGTGCAGGGCTCACTGGCTCGCATTGAGCCAGAGGGCAAAGTTACCCGTATGTGGGAAGCGATTGAAACCTACATGAAGCGCAAACAACCATTGATAGTGGTGGCAGGGGCAGACTACGGGCAAGGATCATCGCGCGATTGGGCAGCCAAAGGCGTGCGTTTAGCTGGCGTTGAAGCCATCGTTGCTGAAGGTTTTGAGCGTATCCACCGCACCAACTTAGTCGGTATGGGCGTGTTGCCATTGCAGTTTAAGCCAGGTGTGAACCGCAATAGCTTAAACCTTGATGGCACCGAGACTTACGACGTAGTAGGCGATATAGCCCCGGGTACTGACCTAGCTTTGGTGATCACCCGCGCGAATGGCGAAAAGCTTGATGTGGCAGTGACGTGTCGTCTGGATACCGCTGATGAAGTCAGTGTTTACCAAGCGGGCGGCGTATTGCAGCGCTTTGCGCAAGACTTCCTAGCGCAGTAAGAGGTGAACATGATCCGAACCAAACCTCAAATTCGCGTACCCGCAACCTACATGCGTGGCGGCACCAGTAAAGGGGTGTTCTTTAGCCTTAATGACTTGCCGCCAGAAGCGCAGCATCCGGGTGAAGCGCGTGACAAGTTACTGATGCGCGTGATTGGTAGCCCCGATCCTTATGCCAAACAAATCGACGGCATGGGCGGCGCGACCTCAAGCACCAGTAAAACCGTGATTGTGTCTGCCAGCGAGCAACCCGATCACGATGTTGATTATTTGTTTGGGCAAGTTTCTATCGACAAGCCATTTGTTGATTGGAGTGGTAACTGCGGCAATCTCTCCGCCGCAGTCGGACCATTTGCAATTCAAGCGGGCTTAGTCAGCTCAGAGCGATTGCCTCGCAATGGCATTGCCGAGGTGCGGGTATGGCAGGCTAACATCAACAAAACCATTATCGTCCACGTGCCAATGATTGACGGTCGGGTGCAAGAAACCGGTGATTTTGAACTCGATGGTGTGACTTTCCCTGCCGCAGAAATCCAAGTGGATTTTCTTGACCCGGCAGCAGGAGACAGCAGCTTGTTTCCTACCGGAAATCTGATTGACCGCTTAGATGTACCGGGGATCGGCACTTTTAACGCTACCTTAATTACCGCAGGGATTCCCACCATCTTCATTGATGCGGAATCACTTGGCTATCAAGGCACTGAGCTACAAGAAGAGATCAACAACGATGAAAAAGCGTTAGCGATGTTTGAAACCATCCGCAGCTACGGCGCACTCAAAATGGGGATGATTGCTGACTTAGAGGAAGCGAAAAGCCGCCAACATACGCCCAAAATTGCGTTTGTTTCACCCGCGCAAACTTGTCTCTCATCGAGTGGTAAAACCATCACTGCCGACGAGATTGACTTGCATGTTAGAGCGTTATCAATGGGCAAGCTGCACCATGCCATGATGGGTACTGCAGCGGTGGCGATTGCGTCTGCTGCCAGTGTTCCGGGTACCTTGGTTAACTTAGCCGCTGGTGGCGGTGAGAAGAGTAGCGTCACCTTTGGTCACCCATCGGGCACGCTAAAAGTGGGTGCACAGGCGAGCCTGATGAGTGGTGAATGGACAATCAATAAGGTGTCGATGAGCCGCAGTGCCAGAGTGCTCATGGAGGGGTTCGTGCGTGTACCCTTCAACGTGTTCGAGTAAATACGAGCAGCTAATAACTAAAAAAGAATTTGAGATATCGCTTTAACCGCAAGGAGCGATCGAAGACTAATATACTCAAGTAACCTCAAGGTACTTGATTATACCCCAATGATTTGACGTAGCCGTGGTGGTGGCTGAGCAACACCACATAAAGCTTATTACTTTATCGCTAAGTCATAGGGGGATACTGGAGGAAGCAAAATGTCTGCATATCTAGAACAATATCAATGGGCGAAAGAGCAACCCGAGCAATTTTGGCAGCAGCAAGCGAAACAGATTGATTGGTTTGAAGCGCCAAAGACGATCTTAGCTAATGATGAAAATAGCATCGAAAGGTGGTTTGCTGATGGTGTATTAAACACCTGTTGGTTGGCGCTGGATTACCATTGTGAGCAAGGGCGAGGTGAAAATACGGCGTTGATTTATGACTCGCCAGTGACGGGAGCTAAACAAAGTTACACTTACCAAGGAATGCGCGATCAAGTGGCACGAATCGCGGGCATGCTGGCGAACCAAGGCGTGACAAAGGGCGACCGTGTGGTGATCTATATGCCGATGATCCCGGAAGCGGCGATGGCAATGCTGGCCTGTGCACGCCTTGGCGCTATTCATTCGGTGGTATTTGGTGGTTTTGCCCCAAATGAACTGGCCGTACGTATTGAAGATGCCGAACCAAAAGTCGTGTTAACCGCATCGTGCGGGATTGAAGTCAATAAAGTGATCCCCTACAAACCGATGGTCGATAAAGCGATCATGGATAGCCGCTGGAAACCAGAGAAAGTGTTTGTTTTACAGCGCCCTCAGTGCCCAGCAGAATTGACTCAAGAGCGAGATATCGATTGGCAGCAAGCATTTCAAGCCGCGCTTCCTCACGCTTGTGTCCCTGTGCTTGCTATTGATCCGCTTTATATCCTTTATACCTCGGGCACCACGGGTAAGCCGAAAGGGGTTGTACGTGATAATGGTGGTCATGCCGTTGCGATGAAGTATTCAATGTCTACTATCTACAATATTCCGCAAGATGGTGTCTTCTGGGCGGCGTCGGACGTGGGCTGGGTTGTGGGTCACTCTTATATTGTCTACGCACCACTGATCCATGGTTGCACAACGATTTTGTATGAGGGTAAACCAGTACGTACGCCAGATCCTGGTGCATTTTGGCGAGTGTGCGAAGAGTACCAGGTTGATGCTTTGTTTTCAGCACCAACCGCATTTCGCGCAATCAAGAAAGAAGATCCCGATGGCGATTGCCTCAAGCAGTATGACCTATCATCACTCAAGGCGATCTTTATGGCGGGTGAACGTCTTGATCCGCCAACATTAGAATGGGTCGAGAGTAAAGCGAACAAGCCGGTGATTGACCACTGGTGGCAAACGGAAACTGGCTGGGCAATTGCGGGCAACCCGACCGGTGTCGAGCTCATGCCAGTTAAAGCAGGCTCGGCGACTAAGCCAATTCCAGGTTATCAGGTTGAAATCCTCAACGAGTTAGGTGAGCCTGTGGCGGCGAATCAACAAGGCTTTGTGGCACTCAAGCGTCCATTGCCACCAAGCTGCCTACCTACGGTATGGCGCAACCACGATCGCTTTGAAACCGGTTATCTCAGTCAGTTCCCAGGTTATTATGTTTCTGGAGACGGTGGCTATTTTGATCAAGAGGGTTACCTATTTATCATGGGGCGCATTGATGACGTAATCAATGTTGCCGGTCACCGTCTATCTACCGGTGAAATGGAAGAGATTGTTGGCGGTCATCCTGCAATTGCAGAGTGTGCGGTCGTGGGTATCCATGACGAGCTTAAAGGGCAACTTCCACTTGGTTTCGTGGTGCTCAAAGATGGCGTGAGCATTGACTCGTTAGAGCTGGAAGGTGAGTTAGTCAGTAAAGTACGCGATTCGATTGGCGCAGTAGCCTGCTTTAAGCATGCCTTAGTGGTCGAGCGTCTACCCAAGACTCGTTCCGGTAAGATTTTGCGTCGCACGATTCGTCAAATCGCTGATGGCGAATCCTACACCGTACCATCAACTATTGATGACCCAACCAGCATCAGTGAAATTGAACGCGTGCTGAGAAGCTAGTTGTTCGTCTTAATATGCCAAAGGAGCGTTGTTTTAGCGCTCCTTTTTTCACTTTTCAACTGCCTTCTCCATATCTCTATTCCTTAATTCAACTTCGTTACTCCTAACTATTACCACCACTCCTTTGATGACTCTGTTTACTTTAATTGGTCTGTACAATTTTGTGCTTTCGATCACTATTGATGAAATTATTTTTAGTTTAGCTATGGGCAAACACAGCTATAAACCAAATTAACCCATTGTTATTTTTGGTTTATTAGTGATTCTATGTTCGTTGTTATTAAAATTGGTCTGTACAATTTTGATAATTGTAATGAGATCTTGATCTGAGTATTAGACCAATATTTACACTACTATCGCTTTGAAAATAACCAAAGTGATAAAAGAGCCATGGCTGAAAATTCTAAACGTCTGTATGTCAAAGTCGCGAATGACATCATTGAACAAGTTAAACAAGGTATCTATCAGGTTGGAGATTGTATTCCGCCAGAAAGAAAGCTTGCCGAACAGTTGGGAGTGAGCCGCACTGTTGTCCGAGAGGCAATGGTTTATCTAGAAATGCAAGGTATTGCAGATATTCGCAAAGGTGCTGGGGTTTTTATTGTCAATGACACCAGAAGCCTAACGGTTAAGAACAACCAGCCTGAAGTAACACCATTTGAGATTCTTCAAGCTCGGCTAATGATCGAGCCGCAACTCGCTCGATTTGCGGCTGAGAATAAGACGCCTGAGTTAATTGAAGAACTGTCGAATTGCATCAAGATGATGGAATCCTCGATGTTCTTTTCTGAAGCAACGCTTCGTCATCAAGCCTCGGTTGATGCTGATCGCCAGTTCCATAAAGCCATTAACCGAGTTTCGGATAACCCACTAGTGATTAACTTCTATGAGGAGTTGATGACGTTACATATGGCGGGAGACATGTGGAAACGCATGGATGAACTTGCTGATGAGCCGGCTTCTAGAGGCCAGTGGATCGCTGACCATAAATTAATTTTTTCTGCAATTGAACAGGGAGATGGGGACAAAGCTTATCAATGTATTCACGATCATATTATGAATGTCATCGTTGAAATTACAGAATAAAGCAGAGCTCCTACCTGAATAAATAAACATAAAAACAAAAGGTATTAACTATGAACATCAACATGAAACTCTCTACCCTACTACTAGCTGCTGCGTTGCCATTTTCCGCAGTTGCAAAAGACTACACGTTAAAGATTTCAATGTCAGTGGGTGAGAAAGACCCTATGTATGCTGGCAGTATGGTGATGAAAGAAGCCGTCGAATCACGTACAGACGGTAAGCTGAAAATTGAGGTTTATCCAAGTGGACAACTAGGCTCGATGGAAGATATCCAAGAGCAAGCAATGTTTGGTGAAAACGTAGCAGCGTTAACGGATAGTGGACGTTTGAGTGTGTTTTCAAAAGAGATTGGTGTCATCGGCGTTGCTTATGCAGCGAAAGATTACCAAGAGATGAAACGTATTGTTGAGACCGATGTGTTTAAAGGCTGGGAGCAAAAACTTGAAAAAGAAGGTCTACACGTTTTGTCATTTAACTGGTTCCAAGGCAGCCGTAGCTTCTTCACCAATAAAGAAGTGAATAAGCCAGAAGATCTTAGCGGGTTGCTGATTCGCACGCCAGGTGCGGCGGTATGGTCTGAGTCCGTCCGTTCACTAGGTGCGACGCCAACAGCATTGCCATGGGCAGAGACGTATCCAGCGATGCAACAAGGTACGGTAGATGGATTCGAAGCTCAGTTGCCAGCCGTAATTTCAGGTAGCTTACAAGAAACGGTGAAATTTGTAGCAGAAACAGAGCACTTCCAATTGATGACGGCTTTGGTGGTCAGTGAAGACTGGTTCCAATCACTACCGGAAGAGTATCAAACTATCTTAACCGAAGAGTCTTATAACGCAGGAAACTATGCGTCAGAGCAGGCGAATGCACAAATCGCTGAATACAAGCGAATCATGCAAGAAGACTATGGTGTGAAGTTTGTGCCAGTAGATAAAACACCATTTATTAAAAACGCTCAAGCTGTGTTCAAAAAGCTAGGTTATGAGCAAGAGTATCAACAACTCCAACAAGCGCTTAAATAAGCAAATTAAAGAAGGGTAGGGAGTATGTTGTACCTAAAATCGTTTAATGGAAAAGTTTTAAAGTGGGAAGAAAACATTGCGGGTATCTGCTTGTTTTTGATCTCCTTCCTAGTCTTCTTTGCTGCATTGCTGCGTGCGGTTGGACATCCTCAAGCGTGGATGTCTGACCTCAGCCAACTGCTATTTGGTTGGGTAATCTTTTTGGGCAGTGATTTAGCATTAAGCCAAAAGCGTCATATAGGAGTAGAGTTTTTCGAAGAAAAATTGCCTATGGTCTGGAGAAATAGAATTGCTGATATCTGGTCTATTTCGATAATAGGATTTTTAGGTTTTGTTGCATATTACGGATGGTTTCTTGCGACGAAAAGTCGTCGAGAGTTTGATTCTCTCGAAATAAGTGAATTCAACGTTGTTATTTTCTTATCCATTTCATTTTTATGTTTAATTGCTTTTGATTTCTATCAAAGTAATAAAAAACACATTCAAGGTTACTTAATGTCATTAGTCGTCTTGCTTGTATTTGTTGGTTACATATTAATGAATTGGGATGTTAGTAAACAAGCCGAGCCACTTAGTTATGCATTTTTAATTGCTTCAGTACCAATTGGTTGTGTATTAATGATTCGTACTGAATTAGTGAGTGTTTTAGAGAGATGGAGCAGAAAAAATGGCTGATTTTATTAACTCACTAATATCACCGATGGGTGTTTTGGTTATCAGTTTTATTGTTTTTCTGATGTTAAGAATGCCACTGGCATTTGCCATTGCCATATCAAGTGTTTTGTTTTTTGTCGTGGATGGTGCTTCATCGTTTATCATTCCTGTACAGAAGATGGTTCTGGCATCTCAAAACCCTGCGTTGCTTGCGGTACCTTTCTTTGTCTTTGCTGGTAATTTGATGAACTCTGCGGGGATTACTCAGCGTCTGATTGCTTTTTGTTCGAAAATTACTGCGCATTTAGTCGGGGGCTTAGCCCATGTTACCGTGCTGCTTAGTGCGATTATGGGCGGCGTATCTGGCTCAGCAGTTGCAGACGTTGCGATGCAATCAAAAATCCTTGGTCCGGACATGCTGAAACGCAAATACTCAAAAGGTTTTGTTGCAGCATCGATTGGCTTGAGCGGTCTAATCACAGCTACGATTCCACCAAGTATCGGCCTTATCTTATATGGCTTTGTTGGAGAGGTATCGATTGGGCGTCTGTTTTTAGCGGGTATCGTTCCTGGTTTACTGATGACGGTTTTCCTTATGGTGACAGTCAGTATCGTTGCTAACAAACGAGGCTATATTCGCGAGCAAGAACATAAGACGCCAGCTAAAGAGGTCTTCATTACACTTAAAGAGTGTTTTTGGGCATTGTTGTTCCCAATCCTGCTTATCGTGACGATTCGCTTTGGTATCTTCACGCCGTCAGAGGCAGGTTCATTCGCGGTGTTTTATGCGTTGTTTATTGGTTTGTTCGTTTATAAAGAATTAACCATAGCTAAAATTGTTGAAGTGCTTAAACAAACGGTAGTCGACAACGCTGTCATCATGTTGATTATTTCATTCTCTGGAATATTCGGTTATGTAATCGTTGATAATCAAGTGCCACAATTTTTATCGAAAGAAATATTAGATATTACTACACATAAGTATTTCCTTTTGGTGATTATTTTAGTGTTCTTAGCTATTGTCGGTATGTTTATGGAAGCGACAGTTAATGTCCTTTTATTAACGCCAATTTTCTTGCCTATAATTCAAGGTGTTGGGGTTGACCCTGTTCACTTTGGTATTTTGATGATGATAATCGTGACAATGGGTGGCATGACTCCACCAGTTGGGGTAGCAATGTTCACGGCATGTTCAATATTGGATTGTCCAACTAAAGATTACATTAAAGAATCAGTTCCATTTTTATTAGCGATATTCCTATTGTTGGTTGTTTTAATCATATTTCCTGACTTGGTGCTTTTCTTACCAAATATGGTTTACAACTAATACCAATATAAAAAGTTAAATGCATTGATATTACAGCCTTTCTTTCAGGAGGGGTTGGGGATTCTTTCGAGGTTTTAAAATGAAAATTATAAAAGCAGAAGTGTTTGTTACATGCCCAGATCGTAACTTTGTCACGCTAAAAATTACAACAGAAGACGGTATATATGGCGTTGGCGACGCGACTCTTAATGGACGTGAACTGTCAGTAGCTTCGTACTTGCAAGACCATTTGTGCCCGCAGCTAGTGGGTATGGATGCGTCAAAGATTGAAGACATTTGGCAGACATTCTACCGTGGTGCCTATTGGCGTCGTGGTCCTGTGACTATGACGGCCATTGCGGCAATTGATATGGCCCTGTGGGACATTAAAGGTAAGGCTGCTGGCATGCCGGTTTATGACCTACTGGGTGGTGCATCGCGTGAAGGTGTGATGGTTTATTGCCATGCGACAGGTCACAGCATTGATGAGCTACTTGAAGATTATGCTAAGCACCAAGAAATGGGCTTTAAAGCGATTCGAGTGCAGGCCAAGGTTCCGGGAATTGCGAGTAACTATGGTATCAGCAAGTCAAAGGGCTCGGCTTATGAACCTGCGTCCAAAGGTATTCGTCCTAACGTTGAATCATGGTCAACAGAGAAGTATCTAAACTTCGCTCCAAAGATGTTTGAAGCCGTGCGTGATAAATTCGGTTTTGATGATCATATATTGCATGATATTCACCATCGTTTGACGCCAATGGAGGCGGCTCGTTTAGGTAAGAGTATTGAGGACTACAAACTATTTTGGATGGAAGATCCAACGCCTGCAGAGAACCAAGAAGCGTTCCGTTTGATTCGTCAACATACAACAACACCGATTGCTGTAGGGGAAGTATTCAACTCTATTTGGGATTGTAAGCAGTTAATCGAAGAGCAGTTAATTGATTACATCCGTGCAACGGTAACCCATGCTGGTGGTATTACGCACATGCGCCGTATTGCTGATTTTGCGGCAATGTATCAAGTGCGTACTGGCTCTCATGGCCCTTCAGATATCTCGCCTATTGGTATGGCCGCAGGTTTGCACTTAGATATGTGGGTGCCAAACTTTGGTCTACAGGAATTTATGGGCTACTCCGAGCGCATGCAATCGGTGTTTGAGACAAATTGGACCTTTGAAAATGGTTATATGCATCCGAGTAACAAGCCTGGTTTGGGCGTTGATTTTAATGAAGAAGAAGCCAAAAAGTATCCATATCAACCAGCGAACCTACCAATAGCTCGCCTTGAAGATGGCACTTTGTGGAACTGGTAATCCATTGACAGCAGCCCTGTTCTAGGGCTGCTTTATTTATCCTGCAGAATAGAGAATAGTTTAATGAAGACGATCGCCAATCATCAATTACCCTGTGAAGTTGTTCAGTCGACCTATGCCAAGAACAAACTCAAATCCAAAATTGTTCATTTGGGCTTTGGTGCTTTTCATCGTGCCCATCAGGCGTTATATACCGATCAAACGAATCAAGTTGAAGGATCTGATTGGGGGATTTGCGAGGTCAACTTATTTGGTGGAGAGGATTTAATTGAATCTTTGCGTGCCCAAGATCACTGCTTTAGCGTTGTTCTTAAAGGTGCTGAAGGCACTCAAGCTCATATCGTACGCTCGGTTACCGAATCACTTCATCCAGAATTTGATGGTTTGCCTGCCGTTTTAGAGAAAATGGCGGAACCACAGGTGGAAATCGTTTCTCTTACTGTTACCGAGAAGGGATATTGTATTGATGCGGCTACTGGCAAGCTTGATTTAAATAATCCATTGATTGTCGCTGACCTTACGAATCCAAGTTCACCGAAAACGGCATTGGGTATTATTGTGCAAGCGCTTAAGCTGCGCCGCGAGCGTGGTCTGGATCCATTTACTGTGATGTCTTGCGATAATATTCAAGAGAATGGCGCGGTGACTAAAGGCGTCATACTTGGGTATGCAAGTTTGGTTGAGCCAGAAATGCGTGATTGGATTGAAGCGAATGTCACCTTCCCCTGCACTATGGTGGATAGAATAGTGCCAGCGGTAACTGCGGAAAGTCTAAATGAAATCGCTCAGACTCTTGGCTGTGAAGATCCTTGCGGGGTGGTATGTGAGCCTTTTCGTCAGTGGGTAATTGAAGATAACTTTGTATCAGGCAGACCTAACTGGGACATCGTCGGCGCAGAATTCGTCGATGATGTTGTGCCGTATGAAGAAATGAAATTGCGCATGCTGAATGGCAGTCACTCGTTTCTTGCTTATATGGGTTATTTAGCTGGTTATGAGCATATTTCTGACACAATGGAAGATCCTGCTTTTAAACAAGTGGCTTTAGATTTAATGCTTAAGGAGCAAGCCTCTTCATTGGTGATGCCTGAGGGGACTGATTTAGTGGCGTACGCGAATATGCTGATCGATCGCTACTCAAACCCGAACCTTAAACATCGTACCTGGCAAATAGCGATGGATGGCAGTCAAAAGATCCCACAACGTTTAGGCGGAAGCTTACACTACCATTTAAAACATCAGAGTAGTTTCAAAATTATTGCGACAGCGATTGCTGGTTGGATGCGATATGTTTCTGGTAGTGATGAACAAGGTAAGCCGATTGAAGTGAGTGACCCTATGTCACAACAGTTGCGCACAATTTGTGATGCGCATGGCTTGAATGTGTCGGTTGTACCTTCGTTACTTGCTCTTGAGTCTATATTTCCTGCTGAAATAGGCAAAGATCAGCGAGTGATTGATGCTGTAAGCAACGCTTATCAATCTTTGCTTGATAAGGGCGCTCGTCAGACCGTTGCTGACTTAGTCGTGGAGTAAGATCATGAAAATGTTTCTGTGTGAAGATTTTCTACTTGGTAATGACATTGCTCGCGAGCTATACCATGACTACGCGAAAGCTATGCCTATCTATGATTACCACTGCCACCTAAACCCTAAAGAAGTGGCGGAGAACCGTCAGTTCGATAACTTGGGGCAAATCTGGCTGGAAGGCGATCACTACAAATGGCGTGGTATGCGTTCAGCAGGAGTGCCAGAGTCACTGATCACAGGTAAAGAAACTTCGGATTATGACAAGTTTCAAGCGTGGGCGAGAACGGTTCCACAAACTCTGGGTAATCCACTTTACCACTGGACTCATCTAGAGCTGCGTCGCCCATTTGGCGTAACGGGTAAGCTATTTTGTCCTGAAACCGCCGACGAGATTTGGCACGAATGTAATGAGCTATTGGCAACCCCAGAGTTCTCAGCTCGTGGCATCATGAAGCAAATGAATGTGGTCATGGCGGGAACCACTGACGACCCCATTCATACGCTTGAACACCACAAAGCGATTGCGGAAGATGAAAGCTTTGACGTGGAAGTGGCACCAAGCTGGCGTCCTGACCGTGCGTTTAAAATCGAGCTTGAAGGCTTTGCTGAATACATGACACTGCTAGGTGAAGCGGCAGATGTGGAAATCACCCGTTTTGCTGATCTGCTTACCGCGTTAGAGTGTCGTCTTGAGCACTTTAGTGCCCACGGTTGTCGCGCGGCTGACCACGGTATCGAAATTGTGCGTTACGCAGCAGTACCAGTCGAAAGCACGCTAGATAGCATCCTTGCCCGTCGCCTATCCGGTGAAACGCTATCAGATCTAGAAATTGACCAGTTCTGTACTGCAGTACAAGTATGGCTAGGCAAGCAATACGCAAAACGCGGTTGGGTGATGCAGCTACACATTGGCGCACAGCGTAACAACAATACGCGTATGCTGCGTCAACTTGGTGTGGATTGTGGTTTTGACTCAATTGGTGACCGTCCATTTGCTCTGCAACTTGCTTGCCTAATGGATGCCATGGATGTGACCAATGAACTGCCAAAAACAATTCTGTACTGCCTAAATCCACGTGATAACGAAATGATGGCAACTATGATGGGTAACTTCCAAGGCGGTGGTATCGCGGGTAAGATCCAATTTGGTTCAGGTTGGTGGTTTAATGACCAAAAAGATGGCATGGAACGCCAAATGCAGCAACTTTCTCAATTGGGATTACTGAGCCAATTTGTCGGAATGCTAACAGACTCTCGCAGTTTCCTTTCCTATACGCGACATGAGTATTTCCGTCGAATTCTTTGTAATATGATCGGACAATGGGCAGAGAAAGGTGAAGTACCACGCGATCTGCCGATGCTAGGAAACCTGGTGCAAGATATTTGCTATAACAACGCAAAAAACTACTTTTCATGATCATGTTGAGGCAAGTTAGTATGCTTGCCTTTTTCTTCATATTAGTAAGCAACCTCAAACAATCACTCTGTGATTTGATACTTACAATAAAGGGTAAAAACTAGAACAGAAATTTTTATTCGTAAAAATGAATAATGACCCCTCCTTTCTCTGCGCATGCTCTAGTTAAATTAGCGAAAAATAATGCCAAGCAATTAACGTTTAATCTCTCCTGATTCTCACCAAAATTACTCATTCAATTGCTCACGTTTTTCCTCAAAATGCAATATCTAAATTTTCTGTCCAGTAACAAATATTTTACTCACTACGTATGTAAATTAATCTGTATTTGTTTGAATGTTGAGCTTTGGACTAGATGTTAGCAAATCCTTACTCATTGCAATATCGCCCTATATGTATGATTTTATTGATTTTATTTTAATTATTATAAAGAGGAATCCTATCAATTGAATTCATTTGGCGAAAGTGTTACCTAGATCTATTTGTTTAAATTATGTAAATAGTAATCGCCTGATGATGGATAAATTATTTTAATCAAAACAAGAAAAGTGGCTAATGGTAAGAATTGGTTACTTGTACTAGAAAAATTATTTATTAATTCGATATTTTTATCTACATTGATCCCACTATTTGTGGCATATTACATGCGTTATTTACCATCTGGATAGTAAACGCCTTTTCACTAGAAGGGTGGTTTTCAAATTTTATAAATAAAGCACTCTTACATTGGGTGTGTTTTGCCTATTTGGCGATTAGCACAATTCCATTTTGAGGGTAACGATCTGCGTTAAGTTGAAATTTTTCAATGGAGATTAAATGAACAACAAACTTAGGATTGCTTCTGCAATTTCGCTTGCATTGTGGTTGTCTGGTTGTGACATGTCGTCACATGCGGCATCTCAAGACCAAACACCACCGGCTGTTCCGGTAAATATCATCGAACTGAAAAGCCAACCACAAGCAATTACGATGGAATTGCCTGGTCGCAGCCGAGCGTATATGGAAGCTGAAGTTCGTCCACAGGTAAATGGTATCGTGCTTGCACGTAGCTTTACTGAAGGTGGTTATGTAGAACAAGGTCAATCTCTGTACCAAATTGATGATGCAACTTATGCAGCGGCACTGATTAGTACTAAAGCGGAACTAAAACGTGCAGAAGCAGCACTTGCATCAACAGGTGCAACGGCGAAGCGTTTTAAAGAGCTATTGAAAACTAAAGCAATCAGCCAACAAGATTTTGATCAAGCGGAAGCGGCATACCTTGAAGCGAAAGCAAGTGTGGCTGTGGCTAAAGCGGCGATCAACAACGCTGAAATCAACCTAGCTTACACTAAGGTTCAAGCGCCTATTTCTGGTCAAATTGGTAAATCTAGCGTAACGCCAGGTGCACTAGTTACGGCTAACCAGCCACAAGCACTAGCGAAGATTTCTCAACTTGATCCAATTAACGTTGATATCGCGCAATCGAGCACACAAATGCTTCGTCTAAAGCAACGTATTGCAAGCGGTCAGCTACAGCAGCCTGAATCTGCTCAAGTACGCTTAATCCTTGAAGATGGTAGCGTTTACCAGCATCAAGGTTCAATGAAGTTTGCTGAAGTGACAGTTAATGAAACGACTGGTGCAGTAACGCTACGTGCAGAGTTCCCTAACCCAGAAGGTACTTTGCTACCGGGTATGTTTGTTCGCACAATCATCACTGTAGGTACCGATCCTGCTGCGATTCTAGTGCCACAAAAATCAATCACTCGTAACCCTCGTGGTCAAGCTATCGCTATGGTTGTGGATGCAAACAACAAAGTTGAATCTCGCATCGTAACGACTGCGGAAGCGATTGATAACCAATGGCTAATTACTTCTGGCTTGAAAGATGGCGACAAGATCGTGGTGGAAGGATTGCAGAAAATTCGTCCGGGTGCTGCGGTTGCTCCGTCACTAATCAGTGATGAAAAAGCAAGCTAATAGGGATTAATAATGGCTCGTTATTTTATTGATCGACCGATCTTTGCATGGGTGATTGCAATCATCATCATGCTTGCAGGTGCGTTGTCGATTTTTACTCTGCCGGTGTCGCAATACCCAACGATTGCACCACCTACAGTGGTAATTAATGCTAACTATCCAGGTGCTTCGGCTAAAACGGTAGAAGACTCAGTAACACAGGTTGTTGAGCAGCGTATGACTGGTCTTGACCATTTGCGCTATATCTCCAGCCAAAGTGATAGTTTTGGTAATGCAACTATTACGCTTACGTTTAATGCGGAAGCTGATGTTGATATCGCCCAAGTACAAGTGCAGAACAAACTGCAATTGGCGATGCCTTTGCTACCTCAAGTAGTGCAGGCTCAGGGTGTTAGCGTAAACAAAGCCGGTAGTGGTTTCTTGATGGTTGTCGCCTTCGTATCCGAAGATGGCAGCATGGATAAAGCCGATATCGGGGACTATGTCGCGTCAAACATTCAAGACCCGATCAGCCGTGTGGCTGGTGTAGGTGATATTCAGTTGTTTGGTGCTCAATATGCGATGCGTATTTGGCTAGATCCACTAAAACTGAATCAATATAACCTAACAACCAATGACGTAATGAACGCGATTCGTGAGCAAAACGCTCAGGTTTCTGCGGGTCAGTTGGGTGCAGCTCCTTCGGTTCAAGGTCAGCAACTTAACGCAACAATCTCGTCTTCATCACTACTGCAAACCCCTGAAGAGTTCAGCAACATTGTGCTGAAGTCTGATACTACGGGCGCGAAAGTATTGTTAAGTGATGTTGCGAAGGTTGAGAAAGGCGCTGAGAGCTACATGATCGAAGGCCTTTACAATGGCAAACCAGCATCAGGTCTAGCTATCCAGCTAGCGAGTGGCGCGAACGCACTAGACACTAAAGACGCCGTTCTTGAACGTATGTCTGAATTGGAAGAGTTCTTCCCGCAAGGTCTGCAAATGGTTGTGCCATTTGATACCACGCCATTTGTAAGTAGCTCGATTGAAGGTGTAGTGAAGACGCTGTTAGAAGCGATTGTACTGGTATTCGTTATCATGTACCTATTCTTGCAGAACTTCCGCGCTACGCTAATTCCAATGATTGCGGTTCCAGTAGTATTGCTAGGTACGTTCGGTATCTTGGCGGCGGCTGGCTTCTCAGTGAACATGCTGACGATGTTCGCGATGGTACTCGCCATCGGTCTTCTGGTGGATGACGCCATCGTTGTAGTAGAGAACGTTGAACGTATCATGTCAGAAGAAGGCTGTACGCCGCTTGAAGCGACGCGTAAGTCTATGGACCAGATCACTGGTGCACTGATTGGTATCGGTCTAACGCTATCAGCGGTATTCGTTCCCATGGCATTTATGTCTGGCTCGACTGGTGTTATCTACCGTCAGTTCTCGATCACTATCGTATCTGCGATGGCGCTATCGGTACTGGTTGCGATGATTCTGACGCCAGCGCTCTGTGCAACGATGCTTAAGCAAGTTGAGAAAGGCCACGCGTACACAGATAAAGGTTTCTTCGGTGCATTTAACCGTTGGTTTGACGCTTGTACTAACCGTTACGAATCAGGTGTGGCAAGCATCATTAAACGTACTGGCCGTATGTTTATGGTGTTCCTTGCTATCACGATTGGTACGGGCTTCTTGTTCTTGCGTATGCCAACAGCCTTCCTTCCAGATGAAGACCAAGGCGTAATGTTTGCTCAAGCAATTTTGCCAGCAAACGCATCGCAAGAGAGCACGCTTAAAGTGCTTGATAAGATGGAAACTTACCTAAATACCGAAGAAGCAAACTCAGTTGAATCTGTGTTTACTGTAGCGGGCTTCAGTTTTGCTGGTATGGGTCAAAACATGGGTATGGCGTTCATCAACCTAAAACCATGGGATGAGCGTACCGAGCCAGGCACTGACGTTCAATCTGTAGCGGGTCGCGCAATGGGCGCATTCATGCAGATTAAAGAAGCGATGGTATTTGCGTTTGTACCGCCAGCGGTAATGGAACTAGGTACAGCAGGTGGTTTCGACTTCTACCTACAAGACCGAAGTGGTCATGGTCACGAAGCGCTAATCGCGGCTCGTAACCAAATGCTAGGTATGGCAGGACAAGATCCTAACCTTGTGGGTGTTCGTCCAAACGGTCAGGAAGATGCGCCAATTTACCAATTGCACATCGACCATTCTAAGCTGCGTGCGCTTAACCTGAACATTGCTGAAGTAAACTCTGTATTGGCTTCTGCATGGGGTGGTTCATACGTAAATGACTTTATCGACCGTGGTCGTATCAAGAAAGTAATGGTGCAAGGTGAAGACCAATACCGCATGCAACCTGACGATCTTGATAAATGGTTTGTACGTAACAGCATGGGTGAGATGGTTCCATTCTCTGCATTCGCAACGGGTTCATGGGAATACGGTCCACCACGTCTAGAGCGTTTCAACGGTCTACCAGCGGTGAACATTCAAGGTGCGCCAGTTCCGGGTTACAGTACGGGTGCGGCGATGACTGACATCGAAAACATGGCGGCGAAACTGCCAACTGGTTTTGGTATCGAATGGAATGGTCTATCTTATGAAGAACGTCTATCAGGTAACCAAGCACCAGCGCTTTACGCTCTATCAATCCTAGTTGTATTCCTAGTATTGGCGGCGCTATACGAGAGCTGGTCAGTGCCTATCGCGGTAATTCTGGTTGTGCCTCTAGGTGTAATCGGTGCAATCGTCGCGATGAACGCACGTGGTCTGCCAAACGACGTATTCTTCCAAGTAGGTCTTCTAACTACTGTTGGTCTAGCGACTAAGAACGCGATCCTAATCGTTGAATTTGCTAAAGAGTACTACGAGAAAGGTGCAAGCCTACGTGATGCAACACTGCACGCGGTTCGTGTTCGTCTGCGTCCGATCCTAATGACATCACTAGCATTCGGTCTAGGTGTTGTGCCACTAGCGATCAGCTCGGGCGTAGGTTCTGGTGCACAAAATGCTATTGGTACTGGTGTACTAGGTGGCATGGTGGGTTCTACCTTCCTAGGCATCTTCTTTGTACCGCTATTCTTCGTGGTAGTTGAACGCTTGTTTAGTAAGCGTGAGCGCGAAGAATACCGCCAAAGTAAATTGGAAAAAGCTGAAGCGAAATAATCTTTAGCTAACAGCAAAGCAAAAGGGTCGACATTGTCGACCCTCAGATTGATGACGAACCCCGCTTTTTCAAGCGGGGTTCTTTTTTGGAAGCGACCGTAGGTCGCGATCGCGATATTTTTTGTTATACCGTGCGCAGAAGCTTCCATTCATTACATAGGCATACAGAAGCAA
>NZ_JADILO010000012.1 GCF_015278125.1 Vibrio fluminensis | reverse complement strand
CTTCTGTATGCCTATGTAATGAATGGAAGCTTCTGCGCACGGTATAACAAAAAATATCGCGATCGCGACCTACGGTCGCTTCCAAAAAAGAACCCCGCTTGAAAAAGCGGGGTTCGTCATCAATCTGACGCCCGAAGGCGTTTTTTTGTTTTAAGGAGCAAGACGGTCAATGTCCCACTGATTTGCTTCTTGCGAGTACAAAAAGCGGTCATGTAGGCGGCTTTCACCACCTTGCCAAAATTCAATACTGCTTGGTTTAATACGATATCCGCCCCAGAAAGAAGGCACCGGTATTTCTCCGTTAGAAAACTTCTGCTTCAACTCAAGAAACTTCCCTTCTAGCACACCACGGGCTGAAATTCGGCTACTTTGCTTACTCGCGAGCGCAGCAATTTGGCTCTCTTTTGGACGAGAGGTAAAGTATTTCATGTTTTCCATTGCTGAAAGCTTCTCAGCAACACCAATCACATTCACTTGGCGTTCTAAATTGTGCCATGGAAAGTGCAAACTCACCTTGGCATTATGCTCAATATGCTGTGCTTTTCGGCTACCAAGATTGGTATAGAACACAAAACCATCACGGTCACAGTGCTTTAATAGTACGATACGTTGGTAAGGTTGACCTGTTTCATCAACAGTTGCCACTGTCATGGCAGTAGGATCCATCAACTTGGCATTAATGGCTTGTTGCAGCCATAAGTTGAATTGGTCGATAGGGTCACTCAATAGGTCTTTACGACGCAAACCACCTTTTGTGTACTCACGTCGAATATCTTCAAGTTCCATATTCACTCCTGAACATTGTTTGCGTGATTGTGCGCTCATATTATTGATAACTCAAGTGCTGAACCTATTCCGGTACTAGACTTAAGTCAGTAAATAAAAACTGGATCACTCTTTAGTTTACGATTTTCTTTGATATATCCAGTTCTTTTATATCAACTTATTAACAATAATTTGTTAAGCTTATGAAATCAGACAAATACTTGTCGTCATCGCTAGGAAATATTTATGAGCAAAAGCAGTTACAACCGTCTCAATTCAGATGAGTTGGATTATGTAGATGACAAAACTGCCGCCCTGCTTTTAAACACCCCAAGTAGTGCCAGAATAATGTTGTGGCTAATGCTGCTATTTTTCATTATCGCCATCGCATGGGCATCATGGGCTGAGATTGACAAAGTCACTGTAGGGCAAGGTAAAGTTGTACCTTCTTCGCAAGTACAGGTCATTCAGAACCTTGAAGGTGGCTTGGTAAAAGAGATTTTGGTTCGAGAGGGCGAACTCGTTAGCAAAGGGCAACAACTCTTACTCATCGACGATACCCGATTTCGTTCTGACTTTAGAGAAAGAGAGCAACAGGTTGCGAACCTCACAGCCAATGTTATCCAACTTTCAGCCTCTCTCGCTAGCGTTGCGATCAACGAGGATTTTGACAGTAAAAATTGGCAAGATAGCGTCAAGCTGAATTACGACAAGCTGTTCTACCCTGAAAACTTTGAACAAGATCGTCCAAGACTCGTCGCTCGACAAAAAGCAGAATACCGACAAGATCTTAACGAGCTGCGTAACCAACTTTCACTAATAGACCAACAAGTAAAACAAAAGCAACAAGACTTAGTTGAGATTCAAGCTCGTGTGAGAAACCTAAGAGAAAGTTACAGCTTTGCACGTAAAGAGCTCGACATCACGCGTCCCTTGGCCGAAGAAGGCGTCGTACCACGCATTGAACTGTTGAAACTGCAGCGACAAGTCAATGATACTCGTCGTGAAATGACGTCAAGCGAGTTAAAAGTTCCTGTTTTACGTTCCGCCATTAAAGAATCCATGTTAGGTCGTATCGATGCTGCCCAGAAGTTTCGTTCTGCTCAGCAAGAGAAGCTCAACGATGCGCAAGATAGACTCTCTGCAATGACGGAATCGACGGTTGGTCTAGAAGATCGTGTGAATCGTACCGTTGTTGTCTCTCCCGTAACAGGTACAGTCAAGACGCTTAATATCAATACGGTTGGTGGCGTAATTCAACCGGGCATGGATATTGTCGAAATCGTTCCCAGCGAAGATACCCTGCTAGTCGAAGCTAAAATCGCTCCGCAAGACATCGCATTCTTAAGACCTGAGCTTGCTGCGATAGTTAAGTTTAGTGCCTATGACTTCACCAAATACGGTGGACTAGAAGGCAAGCTGGAGCACATCAGTGCCGATACGACGACTGACGAAGAAGGCAACAGTTATTATTTGGTCCGAGTACGCACCAACGAGACCTCTCTGAACAAAGACGACTCGTTACCGATCATTCCTGGCATGACCGCTTCTGTCGACATTATCACCGGTAAACGAACAGTAATGGATTATTTACTCAAACCAATACTGAGTGCTAGAACCAACGCTTTAAAAGAGTAGAGGTAGATGACTTTTCCCCTTAAAAGAACTCAAAGGACGTCGAGAGCTTTTAAAACACTTGGTATTTTATCTGTCTGCCTATTTGGTGCTTCAACATCACTCGCACTCAATAGTACAGAACAGCGCTTAGTCGAAAAAGTGACTCGCGTTTATGGAGAACGCGCGGGTTTACGAGTGACAACTTGGCGCAATGAAATGACGGTATATAGAGGGTTATCTGAACGCGAACAGTTGACCCACGTGAACCAGTTCTTTAACCAACTTAACTTTGTTAATGACGACAAACTTTGGGGAAAGAACGATTATTGGGCAACGCCTCTAGAGTTTTTGGGAAGCAATGCTGGTGATTGCGAAGATTTTACCATCGCCAAATACTTCTCACTGCTTGAGCTAGGTGTATCAGATAAAAAATTGCGCCTTATCTATGTTAAGGCCCTGAAGTTAAACCAGTTTCACATGGTTCTCGCTTATTACTCACACCCAAGCGCTGAACCATTGATTCTTGACAACATTAATCCAGAAATCACGACAGCCTCTAAGCGTCGTGACTTGCTGCCTATTTACAGCTTCAACGGTAGCAATCTGTGGTTAATGAAATCAAAAAATGGACAACTGGCGGGAAAATCCTCTCGCTTGAGTTTGTGGAATGATTTACGTGCACGCGAAAAGTCACTCCAACTACGGAAACCCAAAATCAATTACGATGAGTAGCCACTATGACCTTACATAAACAGCTTGTCGCAGGGATGATTGCAGTCACCATGATGCTGCTGATTTCAGTATCAGTGATCGAGTTCAATACCACTCGAAATTTCCTCGAGCAGCAGCAACGTTCTGAAGTTAACAACACGATTAACACGGTTGGCCTTGCTCTTGCGCCATATTTGCAAGACAAAGACACCGTCGCGGTCGAGTCAGTGATCAATGCACTTTTTGACGGTTCCAGTTATTCGGTAGTACGTCTTATTTTCTTAGACAGCAATCAGGAAATCGTGCGTACCTACCCTATCAAACCGACTAACGTTCCAAATTGGTTTATTGCGCTCAACCTCTTCGAGCCTATCCATGATAGTCGCGTGGTCACAAGTGGCTGGATGCAACTGGCAGAAGTGGAAATCATTAGCCATCCCGGCAGCGCCTATCAGCAACTCTGGCTAGCTTTTGAAGATCTTGTCATCGCGTTTTGTATTGTTTTATTGATTGGTCTTTTTGCCATTTCGTTCTTACTTAAGCGAGCGCTAAGTCCACTTAACATGATCGTCTCCAAGATGAAACTCGTGGCACAAAACCAATTTGGTGAACCGCTCCCGCTACCAAAAACAACCGATCTTCTTAGTGTGGTTGAAGGCATTAACAGTATGTCAGCAAAGCTAGAAGAATCATTTAAGGCCCAAGCCAAAGAAGCACAACAGCTTAGAGAACGTGCTTACATCGACCCTGTCTCAACACTGGGTAATCGCGCTTACTATATGAGTCAACTTAACGGCTGGTTAAGCGAAGGCGGATATGGCGGTGTCGCGATCCTTGAAGCTCGATTTATCAAAGAGCTTTATGATGACAAAGGTTACGAGGCTGGAGATAAAATGGTGCGCGAGATGGCAGACCATTTAAAAGTGGGCATCAACACCAATGAAATCGCGATAGCCCGTATTTCGTCAGATGAATTCGCCTTCGTGATGCCTAACATGGATGAAGCGGAGTTGAAACTCACTGCCGAAAGCATCATTACCTACGTACAAGATCTCAATGCAGACCCTACAGGTATGGCAAAAGCAAATGCTTCACTCGGCGTGGTGCACAATTCTACCAGTACCTCCACTTCTGACATATTAACCTTGCTCGATAACGCACTCGCTGATGCGACTAATCATCCCGATCAAACTTATAGCTATATCACCAGCGAAGACTCAACAACCATCATGGGTAAACAGCAGTGGAAGTTGCTGGTCGAAGAAGCAATCAATAACGACTGGTTTACCTTTAGAAAGCAAGCAGCAAACACCAGTACTGGGCAAACCTATCACTATGAGATGTTCAGTGCGATTGAACATGGGGATCAGCGTTATGGTGCCAACCAATATCTGTTCGCACTAGAGCAACTCAATGCCAGCCATATCTTGGATGAATATGTCATTTCGTCTGTGTTACAACAGCTCAAAAGTGACCCGACGATGTCTGATGCTCCCATTGCCATCAACATTGCGCAAAGCAGCATCTCACAACCGAGCTTCATTCGTTGGGTAAGCCAACAACTCAATAAACACAAAGAGTTGGCAGCAAAAATTCATTTTGAGATACCAGAAAACTGCTTTATTAATTCCCCTCACCACACAGCGCTTTTCTGTAATGCTGTGCGCACTGCTGGTGCAGATTTTGGGGTGGATAACTACGGACGTAATTTCCAATCATTAGATTACATCAATGAATTTAGACCAGCATACGTTAAGCTGGACTATTTATACACGCATCATTTAGAAGATGAAAAACAGAAATTTACGCTAACATCTATTTCAAGAACCGCCCATAATTTAGGTATAAAGACGATCGCTTCGCGAGTTGAGACCCAGTCACAGCTCAATTTCTTATCGGAGCATTTCATCGATATTTTCCAAGGCTTCATTGTCGAAAAGTAGAAAGAGAAAGGCAGCTAGTATGCAAGACCCCTTATTAAATTCTCTCATTTACGTTAGCCGGTACTATGGTCTAGCAAACTCACCTGAGGCTTTGATCAATGGTTTGCCTTTATCTGAAGGTAAACTAACGCCATTCCTTTTTCCGCGTTCTGCTGAGCGAGCGGGACTGGTCGCCAAAGAGAATCGTGCCGAACTCGGCTCAATCTCACAGCTAGTGTTACCCGTCGTGTTATTGCTAAAAGGCGGAGACGCCTGCGTATTAAATAGCATCAACGCAGAACAGCAAGAAGCAGAAATCGTAACTGGAGAGTCAGGACTCGTCCCTATATCCATCCCATTAGAGGAGCTTCAGCAACTCTATATTGGGCGTTACTTCTTGGTGAAAAAGCAATTCCGTTACGACGAACGCTCTCCAGAAGTATTGAAAACCAAAGAAGGGCACTGGTTTTGGAGCACGCTCTGGCAGTCACGTAGCATCTATCGTGATGTACTGATAGCCTCGATATTAATCAACTTATTTGCCATCGCAGCCCCAATGTTCACTCGCCTAGTGTATGACAAAGTCGTGCCTAATTTGGCTTTTGAAACACTTTGGGTGTTAGCAAGTGGTATCTTTGTCATTTTCTTCTTTGACTTAATACTCAAGTTGATGCGCAGCTATTTTATCGATGTTGCAGGTAAGAAGTCCGACATTCTTATCTCCTCTAAGCTATTCAGCAAAGTGTTAGGCATCCGTATGGAATCCCGTCCACCATCGGTTGGTGCGTTTGCCCGTCATTTACAAGAGTTTGAATCGATTCGTGAGTTCTTTACCTCAGCCACTATCGGCTCATTGATAGACCTACCATTTGCTATCCTATTCTTAGTTTTAATTTGGCTGATGGCTGGTAACTTAGTCTTTGTCCCGATTGCAGGGGTGATCTTCCTAATCATCTATTCTCTGCTGATTCAAGGACCATTGCGCCGCGCCATTGAAGAAGGCTCTCGTTTAGCCTCACAGAAGTACGCTAACCTTATAGAAAGTTTAGCGGGCTTAGAAACGGTAAAATTGTTCGGCGCACAAAGTCAGTTTCAATTCCGTTGGGAAGAAGCCGTCGCACATATGGCGAATTGGAATATCAAAAGCCGCCGCATTACCGACAGCATTCAAAACATCGCGGGTTTTGTGCAGCAATCTTCCAACGTAGGAATGATCATCTTCGGTGTTTATTTGATTGCCGAAGGTAATCTCACCATGGGTGGTTTAATCGCAGCAACCATGCTTAGTGGCCGAGCAATCAGTCCAATGGTCCAATTGTCGGTCCTGTCTGCACGTTATAATCAAGCAAAATCATCCATGACCATCATTGAACAAGTGATGGCAATGCCTGAAGAGCAAGAAGAAGGTAAACGTTATATTCACCGCCCGATTATCCACGGAAAAATTGAACTGGATAACGTTACTTTCCACTACCCTGATTCTCCAATTGCCTCTATTCGCAACTTGAACTTAACCATCAACCCTGGTGAAAAAGTCGCGATAATCGGACGTATCGGCTCAGGTAAAACCACGTTAGAACGACTCGTTCTTGGCTTATACAAACCAACCGAAGGACACGTTCGCATTGATGATACCGATATAGACCAACTTCATCACATTGATATTCGACGCAATATCGGCTGCGTGCCACAAGACTATCACCTCTTCTATGGCTCTATTCGTGACAACATTACTCTAGGTCGCCCTCTAGCTGACGATCGAGATGTTATGGATGCGGCAAATCGAGCTGGCGTAACGGTGTTTACTCAACAAGACCCTGCAGGGTTGGAACGTCAAGTAGGTGAAGGTGGACAATTACTCTCTGGTGGACAACGCCAAGCAGTATCGATTGCACGAGCTATTTTGGGCCGCCCTCCGGTATTACTCATGGATGAACCCACCAGCGCCATGGACAACCGCTCAGAAATGCATATTAAGCAGCAACTCGCGCAATTAAAGAAAAATGAGACACTCATTCTGATCACCCACAAGACTTCGATGCTCGATATCGTTGACAGAATCATTGTGATGGAGAAAGGTGCCATTATTGCTGATGGTCCAAAAGCCGAAGTTCTGAGTAATTTGATGCAAGGTAAAGTCAGAGCCGCTAGCGCATAATCAAAAACACGACCCAGACCGGGTCGTTTTTTTATTTAATTAGAAAAATTGAGAATTTACTCTGTTATGCTGCGTGACAAGCACCACCTTTTCAGAAAGTTAACACACTTGGCGATTGGATAAAGACTAAAATATAGACACTATAAAAAGCGTCGTTTCATCCTCTTTAATTACAACAATGAAAATGACGTTTTAATTAAGTTTTTACATTCAGATTATCGCCGCTGAAATAGTGCGTTATCTTAGTTTGGATTCAGAACCAACATCGGTATCTAAACGCTATTTTGGGGTTATTACTTGCTGCTATTTAAGGAATTAAAATGAAAACCGTTGCCACTCTTCTATCAGGCTTATTTCTCGCTGCTAACGCACATGCTGCTATCACAATCAATATACCAGACAACGTACAAGTTCTTGCGGTTAACGCCGAAAAACCCGATGTCGAAGGTGGCATTTTTAGTTCAATCAAATCTCTGACTCTCGCTGATGGTGAAAACCAAGTCGTGTTTCGTTACACCCCTTATTTTTCACAAGGCAATGACCGCGTCATCGTTGAAAGCAATCCGGTGATCACCAAATTCACCGCCAATAATCAAGAGCTCAGCTTAGACCTACCCGAGTATCGAAACGAGCGCGAAGCAGAGAAGCAAATTAAGAATTGGCAAGTCGTTCTTGTAGACCAGCAAAATCAACCGCTAACTATTGCTCAAGATGCTCTACGTAAAGATGGCATGCAAATTGGTCGCGATTTTGTCCAAGAGTCTAAAGAATACAACCGTACCAATGGTGTTGCCGCTTTAACATCAGCATCAGCTGTCGCTGTAACATTGCCTGCCAATATCAAAGTTGACTCAAATACGGCCGAAGAGATGCTGCATTTTTGGTATCAAAAAGCAGACGCCGAAACGAAAGCGAAGTTTAAGCAATACATCAATCAACAATAACGGTAAGGCTGGGTATGACACTAGACAACCTCTTTACCATCAAGGTCGATGATGAAATACAACTTGCCCTGATTGAGGAGAGCTTCGCGCCAATCTACGCAGAAATAGTCAGTGAACAACTCGACTATTTATCTCAATGGTTAGCTTGGCCGCCTTATTGTCAAACAGAGCAAGACTTCCGTCTATTTGTTGGCCGCTCTCTCGATGATTACGCTCAAGGTAAATCTCTTACCTGTGCGATTATTTTCCAAGGTAATATCGTTGGTAATTGTAGCTTCAACAATATCAATCATGAGCTAAAAAAAGTACAAATTGGTTATTGGTTGTCTAATGCACAAACAGGTAAAGGCATCATGACCCGAGTGGTCAGTAAGCTGATTAACTTAGCCTTCACTAAGTACGACATGGAAAAGGTTGAGCTATCCGCGGCGGTCAACAACAAGCCAAGTCGTGCTGTCGCCGAGCGCTGTGGAATGATTCTTGAGGGTGTAATCTCAAACAGTGAGAAAATCGGCGATCGCATTCTAGATCACGCGATCTATGCCATCCACAGATAAAACGCCTAATACTATTTGGAACCCTGTTAGCGACCCAGTGATATGCTGGGTTTCTAACATTTCTTATCGCTAAATGTTGCGTTTTTCACTTTCACTGAGCGACAATTTCACTGACAAACAAATGTTAAGTATTCTCATCTAGTATGACATTCAACACAGATTTGTTTGCACGCCAATCCAACTCATTATCAGTATGGTAACATGCTGCCTATTCAGTCGGTTGTATGTCTACTATGAGTAAACTATTAAAATTCCTTTCAGCTTTGGTTGCCGTTTCTATTGGCTTTTTCGCTAACGACCTAATCGGTTTTTTCCAAACATCACCCAAAGTATCACTCGATAGCTATTGCCAATTGTCTACTGAAGCTTGTGCGCAAGATGGCGTCATAATCTCGATGAACCAAGATACCGCACAACCCTTACAACCTTTTACTTTAAGCGTTAAGTGGTCAAGTCACCAAAATGAAAACTTGATGCTGACGCTACAAGGACACGAAATGGATATGGGGACTGCTCGTTTTGCCATTGCGAGAACCCCGAGCGGTGAGTATCAATCAGACGTATTGTTACCTGCTTGCACCATGGATGATATGACGTGGATTGGGACATTAAGCGATGGCAGCCAATCTGTAGACGTGGCAATAAGGATGGCTCGATGAATAAAAATTGGTCACTAATCTTGGTCGTTGCATTTAGCTTAGGTTTCGGTCTAAAACTCTATTTTGACAATAACCAAGCCCAAACAGCGAATAACCAAACAGAAAATACCTCGGTATTCCAGGGGACAAACCAAAAAAACGTCGACCTATTCGATGAGACAGATCCTCGTGTTCGCGTGGTGTATTTTGGCTTCACCCACTGTCCCGATGTCTGCCCAACATCATTGGCAATGCTTTCAGCTGCACTCAATCAGCTCGATACAACTCAGCAAGATAAAATCCGTCCAATCTTTATTACGTTGGATCCGGAGCGAGATATCGCAAGTAAAGCCCATGAATACGCACAATACTTTCACCCTAAGCTTGAGGGGTTATCAGCAGAGCTTGAAATTACGAAGCCTCTCGCCGAAAAATATGGGGTTGTGTTTAAGCGAACAGAACTGAAAGAATCAAAGCTGGCTTATACCATTGACCATAACTCCTACTTCTATTTCTTACAGCCAAATGGTGAGTTGATCACAAAAGTGCCTCATACACTCAATCCAGCTCCCATTGTTTTAGCGATTGAAAATCTTGAGTAAAATAACAAAGGACTAACTATGAAACTTAAGCCGCTAATTTTAGCGACATTACTTTTAAGCCCACTTGCTCAGGCCACTGACGTAATGCTGCACAACCCTTATGCTCGCGCCACACCACCAAATGCTGCCACCAGCGCAGTGTTTGTCGAGATCATGAACCACAGTGATACAGAACGCGCGATCATATCGGCATCAACGCCTGCCGCTGGCAAAGTAGAATTGCATGATGTCATTCACGATGGCGACATGATGAAAATGCGCCAAATTGAAAAAATCTCACTTCCAGCTCACAGCCACACCTCCCTTAAACCAGGCAGCTTACACATTATGCTGTTCGATTTAACCAAGCCTCTAGTTGAAGGTGAGAATATCGATGTCGAAATCACCTTTGCCAATGGTAAAACGCAAACGTTTAGTGCACCGATCAAAAAAGTCATGAGTGGTATGAAACACCACCACCATTGATTATTACCAAGTGAGAAAAGAGGAGGGCTAAGGCTCTCCTCTTTTGCTATTCTGCCCACGCGGAATCATTCAGGAAGAAAGTATGATTGTAGCAATGCACTTAGAACGCAGAGGTAGCTAGACGGTCACGACTGTCATCTATACTGATAATGTGCATTTCATCCGAGATACTACAAAACAACACTTCGCAGTTTAGCTTGCCCTTGGGATTTAAAATGAATTCAAATGCCAACTCCACCATAACACTCAACCAACTTGGTTGGAGCAACCTATTTCACCAGCAACTTACCCTAGATGATTTAGAACACAATCAACTAGCGCGCGTTTCTGAACATCATCGCAGCGGTTACACTCTACTTGCAGAGCGTGGACTGAGTACGCTAGCAATACACAAATCTCTGCCGGATATGACCGTTGGAGATTGGGTAGTTCTGGATGCTGACGGCCAATTTGTTCGTCTGCTAAATAGACAGTCACTATTCAGCCGCAAAGCAGCTGGCAGCAAAGTTGAAGAACAGCTGATTGCCGCCAACGTTAACACGCTGTTTATCGTCTGCTCTCTCAATGACGACTTCAACCTAAGCCGTATTGAACGTTATCTTGCAATCGCACACGATGCCGAAGTAGAACCTGTGATTGTCCTAACAAAGGCGGACCTATGCGAAGATAGCGAAGACAAACGCGCACTAGTGCAAGCTTTGGATCCGATGCTATTTGTCGAAACACTTAACGCGCTTGATAGTGAGCAGTGCCAACTACTGGCAAGTTGGTGTAAACAGGGGAAAACCGTCGCGTTTATGGGCTCTTCAGGTGTGGGCAAATCAACGCTAGTTAACACGTTATTGGGCGAGCAGACCCAGCAAACTGGCGATATTCGCGAGGATGACAGTAAAGGTCGTCACACCACAACAAGTCGCTCTCTTCACTTGTTACCTAGTGGTGGCGTACTCATTGATACTCCGGGGATGCGTGAACTGCAAATCCACGATTGTGCCGATGGCGTAGAGCAAACATTTAGCGATGTTCAGTCACTGGTCGATAAATGCCGCTTTAGTGATTGCAAACATAACAACGAGCCGGGCTGCGCTGTCATTAGAGCGTTAGAGAGTGGTGAAATTGATGAGCGTCGTGTCACCAATTACCTCAAATTGATGCGTGAACAAGAGTGGAATGGTGCCACCTTGGCTGAACAACGCTCTAAGAGCAAGCAATTCACTAAATATTGCCGCTCAGTACAGAGTGAAAACCGCTCGCGCAAACAATCTTACTAAGCAATGATTTGAATAAAAATTTAAAATGTTACGCATTGCACTGCATAACCAACAAGGGGCATTAGCCCCTTTTTTATCTATCAAATACCGTAAAACGTCAAAATTAGATTCCAAATATGTAGATAATGTTAATATTAAGTTCTATTTTCTAATTATTCCTAGACACAATATCTCAGAAGGATAGTATAAGTTGCTTCTCTTCCACTCGTGGAGAGAACATCAAAACAATAATCAAAGGTTACTTCTGTCTCGAGATAGCCAGCAGGCTACGCTAGCAACGATTCGACTTAGCTTCGATACGATCGATAATCTGGTTTCATTCTGATGTAAACCAAGTCATCAAGCGAACTCGTGACACAATAAACCAAAGCAAAATGCAGGATTTATTATGCTTTACAATTCATTTTTAGCTCGGCTTGCACGAGGAAATTTAGTACTACAGATCTTAGCCGGCATAATTTTAGGTGTGGCACTTTCTCTAATCGCTCCGGATCACGCAGTAAGCGTAGGTCTACTTGGTGAGTTATTCGTTGGCGCGCTAAAAGCCGTTGCGCCGATTCTTGTGTTCATACTGGTTGCGGCATCGATTGCTAACCAAAAGAAAAATCAACACACCTATATGCGTCCAATCGTGGTGTTATACCTGTTTGGCACCTTTGCCGCTGCGCTGACCGCAGTGACCATGAGTTTCCTTTTCCCTACCACTTTGACTCTGGTTTCTGGTGCAGAAGGTGCAACGCCACCGCAAGGCATTGGTGAAGTATTGCATACCCTATTATTCCAATTAGTTGATAACCCAATCAATGCGCTTAAAAATGCCAACTACATTGGCATTCTAGCTTGGGCGATTGCACTTGGTCTTGCACTCCACCATGCATCTGCATCAACCAAAGCGTTATTTGAAGATCTTAGCCACGGCGTGTCGCAAATCGTGCGCTTTATTATTCGCCTAGCACCACTGGGTATCTTTGGTCTTGTGGCTTCAACACTGGCAACGACAGGTTTCTCTGCATTAGCTGGCTACGCTCACCTACTTGCTGTTTTGCTTGGCGCCATGGCAATTATTGCCCTAGTGATCAACCCACTCATCGTGTTTATTAAAACTCGCGAAAACCCATACCCATTGGTATTCCAATGCTTACGTGAAAGTGGTGTGACGGCATTTTTCACTCGTTCGAGTGCAGCTAACATCCCAGTAAACATGGCGCTTTGCGAAAAACTGAAATTGGATGAAGATACCTACTCTGTCTCTATTCCTCTAGGTGCAACCATTAACATGGGTGGCGCAGCTATCACCATCACAGTGCTAACGTTGGCAGCAGTACACACCATGGGCATCGAAATTGACCTAATGACGGCCCTACTACTAAGCATCGTCGCAGCCGTGTCAGCTTGTGGCGCATCAGGCGTGGCTGGCGGTTCACTACTACTGATCCCACTAGCTTGTGGGCTATTTGGTATTCCAAACGAGATTGCGATGCAAGTGGTCGCGGTTGGCTTTATCATCGGTGTTATCCAAGACTCAGCAGAGACCGCGTTAAACAGCTCTACGGACGTCGTATTTACTGCTGCGGTATGCAAGCAGAAACAAAAAGAAAATCGCCCTCACTAAGCTGATAATTCATTTAAGTTAAACACAACATACTAAAAACCGAGTGCGCCAAACACTCGGTTTTTTATTGCCTATAGATCATCTCAATCTAAAAATCGCTATATAAAATAGGCGGCTGGGGCGGGTACTCTATCGGCTGCCAGCGATCATTGAAAGTGTACTTCGCGTAAAGCATAAAGTGGTTTGGCGTGTAGAATTCCGAACGCTGCAAATCTATCAACGCGCCAAAATACCAGTGCTTGCTCACCCGCTTTTCTACTGCCGCTTGCAATGAAGCACCAAACCCACCACCACGCTCTGACTTGCCTTTTTCCACAAGATACGGCCCATCTTGCTGCGTCCATGAGTTTGAAATCGACCCGCTTAATAAGTAAGACCAAGTACCGTCATAGCGGCCATAGTAGTTAATCGGTAGTGAAACTGAAATATAGCTTTGCGGGCTATAGTAACCACCGTGATACAGTGAGTATTCACCAAGGTTCTTGTCATAACTCAAATACATCAAGTTCGTCCCAATGCTCAAACGCTGATTATCTGTTGCGATCAGTTTGTAATAGCCACCACCTAATAGGCCTAGACGAGTATTATCCGCTACATTTTCTCCCGTCAACGAATGGTACTGGACACTGCTCCAAAAACCGTACGGACCACCAATATCCCAACTTGAGTTGAGCTTCAGTCCGGTACTCACTACCCCGCCCCATTTAGTGTCT
The DNA here is from genome assembly GCF_015278125.1 of Vibrio fluminensis. Taxonomy (GTDB): domain Bacteria; phylum Pseudomonadota; class Gammaproteobacteria; order Enterobacterales; family Vibrionaceae; genus Vibrio; species Vibrio fluminensis. Next base: position 97,453 of record NZ_JADILO010000012.1, on the reverse strand, counting down.
TCACCCGAAAGTTCACTGGTTTGCGCAGGTACACTTAACCCCGAATAGGAGAGAGTACTGCTGGTTTCTGGTCTTCGAGATGCATCGACCGACCAGCCAAACTCACCGAGATCGCCATCAACACGAACCCCACCAACCCAAGTCGTATGATCAAAACCAACTGGTATCGTACCTATATCTACCTGCCAGTCTTGCGCTTGCCACCCAACCCCCAAAGCGACACCAGAAGCACTGCCTTCAACCACATTGTCTTTTGGCGAATGGTCGGGGTCTTTTTCAAAATACTCTAACTTACCTGAATCAACAGCCACATAATCTGCTCTTAGCAGCAAATGCCCATCCCACTCTTCAATCGGAATTCGCGCCTCAATCGGAACTTGGTTAGTGGTGTTATTGCCGTCACGAGCGCTGTAATCCCAACCAAACATGACATGTCCATCACTGCGGTCACGCAACGCATCAATGTCCGCTTTTACATTACGAGTCAGCCAATAATCCTCAGCGCTATCATAAAGTTCTCGTAGAGTTAAAGAAGGTTGATCTGTCTCATTAAGCTGAGGGCCATTTTCCAATCGGTCACTATCCAGTGCTTGATAAGCCCTGCGCTCGGCTAAGTCCCATTGTTGGTTATCCATCGCTATCGCCATACTATTTCGATACGCGAGAGCATTGGCGTCAACCGCACTATCCAACGCCTGATTAAGAGTGTTGGCATCTTCGCGGTAACCTTGACGATTAAAAATCTCAGCCACGGCCATCAATTGCGCAGCCGTCAAACTCGATTTCTTTTTCAGCAAGATCAAATGTAAATCATGATAGATGGCTTGCTCATCGATTAAAGCACTCGCTTGCAGCATGCCAATTTGCGCCTGAGTGAGAAACGGCTCACTACTTGTCGAGACTTGCTGAAATACCTCAAGCGCTTGCTGTGGTTGGTGTGTGGCGAGCAACACATCCCCTTCTTCCAACAAGCGGCGAATATTTAACTCTTCAAATTGCAACACTTGAGAAACGCTAAGCGAAGCATACCCAACATCGGATGTTTGCTGTTTGTACCACAGATCAAAATCGATAAAACGCTGCAAACTCACCATCATCTCCCCATAAGCTAACTGGTCATCGAACGACCAACTTTGCAAAGGAAAAAGAGTTGCGTAGATCTTGTTTGCTTTGTCTGCACCCTCGATGGCCATCCAAGCTGCAACAATGCGGGCAAGCGGTTGAACTTGTCCTGCATATTTGGCGGATAAAGCATCCAGTGAATCGGTAACAGACTTTGGTTGAGCCTGATAGCGCAGCTGCACATCTCTCAACTCAATATCCAACTTCAAACGGGTTAAGTTGCGCTGCATTGCTGGCGTCCGGTCGAGTTTATCTATACTCTCTAGTTGTTGAGTCGCATCTAGTAGACGATATTCTTGGGCAAGATACAGCGCATAAGCAAATTTCATTTCTGGATCTTGGCTAGATTGACTCCAATCAGCCATTAAGCGATCTGCACGCTTTTCCTCTCCCAATGACTGAATCACATTCGCGATGTCTAACCTTTGCCAAGGCGAACTCGGATTCAATGCAATTAACTGATTGGAAGCTTCACTTTTCATCACCGTATCATTTCGCTCAATAGCCTGACGTAGATTCGCTAAGATAATTTCAGATTCAATTTCCTTGATTTTTTCCGTCACCACCAATTTCTGCTGAGAGGAATAGCTCTTAGCGACTGATAGAGCTCCTAACCAATCTTTCTGGACAATTCGAAGATCCAAACGTCCACGCAATGCCGAACCATTGAGCGGTTCTAGCTGTAAAGCTTGGCGATACACTTTATCCGCAGCCACATACTGCTCTTGACTAACAAGGGAAGCACCCAGATCGGTAAAGGCATAGGGTTGAGATCCATCTAACTGAGTCGCTTGGCGATAAAACTGTTCTGCTTGAGAATATTTCCCTTGCGCCATCAAGGCGTCACCTTGGTCGAGATAGCTCCAGTAACGAGAGGTTTCCACCAGCGTTGTCCATTTGCTCGCACTATCTGGATCTTTGTCTAATGTCTGCGCACGTTGAAAATACTCCAATGCCTTCTGTTGCTGACCTCGGCGTAGATAAACCTTACCCATCCCTCCTAGTATTTCAGGGTCATCTGGACGGGTGGTTAATGCATAACGCAACTGAACCGCCGCTTGCTCTGTCTTGCCTTGCTCAAGCAATTGCAGACCTTTCAACTTCGCTAAGTAAGTCGGGTCTTTGCGCAGCTCTTGCTCGGTATTCCAACGTTTGATTGCGCTTTGATTTGCCCGCTGAATTTCCAAATCTGTCGGATAGTAGCTGGCTAAAATCGCGTACTGCTGAACAACTTGTGCGGAAATAGACAACTGGTCCAAAGCCCTTAGCCAAGATGTCGCCGCAGTTTTTCCAACCGATGGTACTAATGCTAGCTTATTGTAAGTATCGAGAATCCACGCATTGGCAGGGTCTCGTTTGCGAATATGGTTTGCCAAAGCCAACTGAAACTGTGGAACTCCCGGATATTCAACATTGAGTCGTTCCAGACCTTGTTTCACCGCTTGCCAGTTTTGAGTAAGGTTGCCTTGTAGCTGGAGAAATTCAAGTTGTAGCGCTGCCGATGGCATCCCATACGGGAAAAGGCTTTGATAGGCCTCTATTGCCTCTTGGTAACGCCCCGATTTTGCCAACAACTTCGCGCGCTGGTAGTCGGCACTTTTATTCGTACGAATAGCGATGATTTCGGCAAGGTCACGGGTATACGAAGAGTTCGGCGCACTCTGTTTTAAACGCTCAAAGGTCTGTTGAGCTAAATCAAGCTGTTGACGCTTCAAAAACATATTCGCTTGATAGAACAAACCAATTGAGCTGGTTTCATCGATCGCGAACAACCTTTCTAACGTGCTTTCGACAATATCATCACGGCCAATGGCATCCGCTAACTTCAATTGTTCAATCAGCCACTCTACCGAATTAACTCTCGCTACAGAGGTCGAAAACTGCGTGGGTTCAATCGGTTGATAAACACCTAAAAGTTGCTCTTTGCTCAACGGCTTTGAACTAAAATTCGCCGCCTGAGCCACTCCTACTCCACCCGCTATGCAGCACAATGAAACCAACCATGAAGCGCGTCCATTTACTGACATGAATTGCTCCACGCAGGCACTAATTCACCATTCAAACCAAAACGATAATGGCCTTGATGCCAACCCATCCCAAATAAACTCAGTACATTGTCGTAGTAATAGTCGTTCCTATCGCTGACCAACAAAGTATTCGCTCTCTCAGCTTGTTGTTGCAATAAGTCCTTGTCTGCCACTGCATCAATGAGCGGTAGTGCTGCGGCAGAAAAACCGGCACTGCCCTTGTTACTAAACTTACCTGTTTGAGTATTCACTTCTCGTGGGGGGGCGCCAAGCGTACTCGTTGCCTCAACAAACGGCTGCATTTGTTCAACTAATGCGCTTTTTTCTGCCACGCTATCATTGAGCATGCCCGCCCATAAATAAGTGCGAATGGCATTGTAACTGCCAATCGTTCCTGTAATAGGGTCCGTTTGATACTGGTTGGCATCCTCAAGCGCCCAATCAGGGCTAAACCCCTTAGGCATCGTTTTAGTCAGCATACTTACGCTAGTCTGGTACATCTCACCCCAGGGTTGCTGCGGGTACAACGAGCGCATGCGAGCAATCACTTGTAAAGGAACATAACTAGGATTTACTCGATAGCCATCCTCCAAAACAAAACCTTTCGGCGCGGGCAGCAACAGCAAGCCACCGTCTTCAATCGTCACCGTTTCTTCGCGCAAGATACGGCTAGCCAACAAGTAACCCAGCGATTGATAGTAATAATTATCCCACAAGCGACCGGCTTCAACTAAAGTGTAGGCAATCCATAAATCGGAGTCAGAAGCCGGATTACTATCTAACACCCCCCATTGTCCGTTGGCTTTTTTACCCCAAAGCCAAGCAGGCAATTGAGCGGTCAAATCGCCACCCGCCAGATGTTGCTGTGTCCAATTGAGTAAGTTAGCAAAAGTTTGTTTGTCGTTAGCAACAAGTGCGAAAAACAGTGCATAAGACTGGCCTTCCGAGGTAGTGATTCTGCGCGAATCACTACCATCAACCACTCGACCTTGTTCAATATAGACCGACTTAAAAGTTTGCCACTGTGACCATTCACAACTTTCAGCGAACACCGATGAAGAAAGAAAAACCGCCACCAATACCATCAGCTTTTTCATTCTTCCTCCTCAACCTTCTCTAATCGCTTAGATGCCACTTGGCGCAATACACGCCACAACACGATAGTCACGATCACAACCAATAGCGCCGCAAAACAGGCAACAACGATCGGGTGGTTAGAGAAGTGATACCAAACTAGCTTCCACACTGGCAGTTGACCAACATAATAGTGCTCACCCACGTTGTAGCTTGCCACCTCATCTTTTCGCAGAGTGACTACAGAACCAAACATATAATCAAGCTTACCTGAATCAACTAATGCTTGATCGACAACCGCAAAATCACTTGCTTGAGCCGCCATAATCGAAATTAGGCTGCGGTTGCTGGTAAATGGGCTCTCCTGACCATAAATCGCTGCAAATGCCCCACTGGCTTCGACTGAAACAAAATCGGCAGGTTGTTGACCTGTCGTTGTTGGGCTCATCCAATTCAAACCCAACTGCTGTTCATTCTTACTTGGTAAACGAATCTGACGCTCACCCGCTTTTACGACTAAATCAATTTGATCTGGGTCGCTCGCAGCTTGCAATAACGAACTGTCTAAACCAATGCTGAGAATATCTTTATCGCTAAGTTTCTCGGCATCCCATTGATCCGTCAGCAAAACATGAATACCTGGATAACCTGAACCGCCACCCAACGAACCCATAATATTCAAAAAAGTTTGCAGCACTTCTGCTGGTGCATTTGGCGGGAGCACAACCGCAGTTTCCGAAAGATCCGCCATACGGGTATAAGGGAATCCTGACGTCGCGAATGCACGCATATTTGGCATTTCGATATAGTGAGGGAAACCACTAAAATCGATGGTCGAATCACCATCCACTACGGCATACTGTTTACTTGGTTGAGTGACTTGGCATTGCCCATCCGTCACTGAAGCAAAGCCAAATTCAAACTCAATTAGGTTTTTACTGCCCACTTTAAATGCAGGAATTCGTACCCGACTCTCGCCACCCAACAGCGTATCATCGAGTAAAGGAATACGAATTCGGTTTGAGCCGCCACCTTGACCGGTCGTGGTTAAGTTGAATGCTTCAATAAACTGGTCATTGATACTCAAAGTTAAACGAGAACCTGAATGGTCCTCCGTTGGCGGCGAATATCGATAGTTAAGATCCATGGGTATACCACGGCTTTGCCAAGTAAATAGATCGGGAGGTAAACGCAAACTCACACTTATCGGCGGAGGTGTACGCCCCTCAACTTGTAGCATTGATTTTTGCTCAACCAATTCTGACAATGCCACAGGTCTTTCTGTAGTTACCCAGTTAGGCGCATCATAAGGCGCTCGTGGTTGAATTTGAGTTACACGATTAATTTTAGCTACTGGTCCAGTTAAAACTTGGTTACCAAGCGCTAACCCTCTTACTGCGGTGTTTAAGTCAGCACTATCTCGACCAGCAACCAGCAACAACTTAACAAACGGGTCGGTCGGATGCGTGATCACTTGCAAACGAGGGCCGTCACTATCGGGAAAATCGCGCAAAAAGTCCGGCTTGTTGTCATTGGTCACAAACACAATGGCGTTGCGCTGCGGTAAAGTGTCAAAACTCAAAGGAAACTGCGCGCCACGCCAACCCGCGAGCGAACCAAAATATGAACTAGCCACACCCGCCGCTTTGATCTCTTCTAGATCATACTGGTCGCCCATTACCATAGGCAGATTCAGCTGGCTAAAGTCGCGCACATCAAAGAATGGCGCTGGTAACAAGCTAAGATCGCTCTCCAAGCGAGTCTTCTGCACCAACATTTCAATACGGCTAGTCTGACTGATTTCAGCCCAAATACTGGCGTCATTGGGATTGGAACAATCTTTTTGCGTATTGCCGATCAATTCAAAACGTATCTGATTGTAGTTACTGAAAAAACGCGTATCCAATGGCATCGATAAACTAAGCTTTTTACCTTGTTGCCCGTCAACAATTGGCGTGACGCCCATCAACTCATTATTCAAGTAAACTTTAACGTGAGAAACCAGCGATAGAAGCGCTGGAGACGGGGTAATGTCGAAATAAAGCGTAGCTTGGGAGACAACCTCATCCAAACGAGAGCCGAACCCGACGTAAGCGCTGGTTTCACTGCCTTGAATTGCAATCGAACTGTTATAGCCAAGCTGGCTAAATGGCACAACTCGTTTAAATACTGACGAACTCTCAAGAGCATGAGATTGCACGACAGAGACATTGGCTGACTGATTTACTTCTTGTGCTGCGAGACTACCCGACAAACTCATCAGAGCTATAGCCGCTGTCAACGCTGTTAGTTTTTTATTATTGAGCATGACTTAAGGTCCTGGTTGGGACATAGCGAGGTCTAAGAGACCAAATAAACTTGATACAAATTAAAAGAGCATCGACACAGGCTCTAACCGTCTTAGGACAATGTCGTAGCAAGCGTTTGTATCCATTAAAGCCGACATGAAGTACGGCATGCATACTAGAGAGAGGCTTGTCGGCTTGATACCCCTGTTGCCATTTCGCCCATGTATCTGCACGAGCGAAGGTACATTGAACGTATTGGATTTGTTGTTGGTGCGACAACTCATTGAGTTGCATACCAAACGTTTCCTTATGAGCATAGGTGACAGTGACAGGGAAAACGAATTCTTGGCCACCGCGATTAAGAATAATGTGTAAAGATTGTCCCTTAAGGTAGTGCGCCGCATCTTGCTCTACGCCGGCAATTTCAACTCGCACCCCTCCAAACGAAAAGTCTTTCAGTGTCGCTTGGAGTAAATGACCAGATTTTAGACGTACCGCAATAGGTGTTGAGACATCTACACGGTGGTCTTTACGTACCTGTTTAGCTTCAACCGCAACCGCAACCGCTGCGCCTAAAATCAGCAAGTTGTACATCGTCCAGATCAAATTAACTAAAACTGTCCCAAACTCATCTTGAGGCCCCCACCCGAGACGATATAAACCGACAGCGAAGCCAAGAATATTGAATGCTACCAAAACTAAATATGGGCGCGAGATAACCCAGTCATAGTGGGACTTCTCTACCAAGCCCCCCTTCGCCGTAACATTGAACGAACCTTTGTGCGGCGCAAACAGTGCAACCGTCGTTGGCCTCGCGATATACCAAGCCAACACAGTCTCATAAACCTCACCCCAAAAGGAATATCGATAATCCCCTTGCATACGAGAGTTAGTCATACTGGCGTGAATCATGTGCGGCAACACATACAAAATAATCGCTAGCGCTGGTGCATAAATAACGTATGAGTGCAGTAATAAAAACGCCAAAGGCGCAATCAAAAAGACAATCCGTGGGATCCCAGATAAAAAGTGCAACATCGCATTGGCGTAGCACAGTCTTTGCGAGAGTTTCAAACCTTTGCCCGTTAGTGGGTTATCTACCCTAAAAATCTGCGCCATCCCTCGGGCCCAACGAATACGCTGTCCAACGTGAGCTGATAGAGTTTCTGTCGCTAAGCCCGCTGAGATTGGCTGTTTGAGGTAAGCTGAGCGATAGCCTAGGCGATGCATGCGTAAAGAGGTATGCGCATCTTCCGTGACGGTTTCGACGGCAATCCCGCCCACTTCTTCTAATGGCTGACGGCGCAAAATCGCACAGGAGCCACAAAAGAAGGTCGCATCCCACAAATCATTACCATCTTGAATTAAGCCGTAAAACAAACTGCCTTCATTCGGCACATTACGAAAGTTTGCCAAGTTTCTTTCAAATGGGTCCGGCGAAAAAAAGTGGTGTGGTGTCTGCACGAGTGCGAGTTTAGGGTCTTTAACAAACATCCCCATTGTAAGCTGGAAAAACGCACGTGTTGGGATATGGTCGCAATCGAAGATAGCGACGAACTCGCCGCTTGTTTGCTTCAACGCATAGTTAATATTACCGGCTTTGGCATGCTCATTGGTTGGGCGGCGAATGTAATTGACTCCGACACTCTTAGCAAAATCGCGAAAGCTATCGCGTTTACCATCATCAAGCACATAGATGTTGAGCTTGTCTTTTGGCCAATCAACGCCCAAAGAAGCATAGACCGTCGCTTTAACGACATCGAGGTCTTCATTATACGTTGGGATCATCAGGTCAATCGTCGGCCATTTAGAGGTATCTTGCGGCATTTCGATTGGCTTACGATTAAGCGGCCAAATATTTTGGAAATAGCCCAAAATCAACACTATCCACGAATACGTTTCAGCAATCAGTAAGACACTACCTAAAACCAGAGCTAGCGGGTCATCCCAGTTCAACGTGGAAGAGTAACGCCACCAGAGATAACGACAAGAAGCCGTCACTGACATGATGATTAATAGCATGGTCGGAAAACGACCCGGCAAGCGACGGACCATCATTGCCAACGCCCAAAGTAATACAACAAAGACGAGTTGCGCTTGATAGCCAAATGGAACGGTAAAACAGATCAGCGCCAGCAAGACGACACAAAACAATAATAAATAATTTAGAACCAGTGCTGACTTACTCGTTCTTATCGCTTGGCGAAACTCTGGCTGCTTAGCTTGGTTAGCGGTTTTTTCTAACCAACTGACTATTTTGGCGACTGATTCAAAAGGAAGATAGAAAATTTTGCGTAACTGAATCATCGCGCTTATCGCAAGCCTTCGCATTTTATACAGTCCACCGCGATTCACACATTGCTTAAAGCAGATCAACCAAATGCTTTGAACGATAAAGCGAACAGCATCAAATAAACGAGGGGCGGCAAAGTTCACTTGCGGGAAATAGACCAGAGGTAGCTTCCAAGAGGGAACGCCTGCAATCACTGGTTTTAGAAACACAAAGCTAAAGCTAAACCAAGCACCTAAGAGTAAGTGTCCCAACCAACTCGTTCGGCATTGCCATGCTTGCTCATAGCTGTTTTTGTGCTGTTCAAATCGTTCTACGATCCAACGCTGAAAGATTAAGTTAAGCCCCTTCATCACTTAATCCTGACTAGTACTTGAAGCAAGAGAAGATACACACCAAAAAGCAAGAGCTTGATAATCTTTCGCCGCTTGGCTCATCGGGGCATAGTGTTGAATCGTGGTCAAGTTAGCGGCACATTCAGCTAGAGCGGTATCTTTATGCATAAATACTGGTACCAACAAACTTTGCAACTCTTGCTTCAGTACTAATGAAAAGTCGCGTCCTATTTCAGTTTCTGGCTGGTATTGATTGAGAATAAAACGGATTTTCCCGCTATCCATGAGTTCCCGAAGTATCTGGTTACATAGGCATTGTGACTGAAGCAACGCATAGTTCATCGCGTCAGCCTTTATCACGACAAACACCATATCCATCGATGCAACAAAGTTTTGCCAATCAATGTTTGAAATTTGCCAGAACTCCCCATGGAACAATTGCCACTTAGATTGCTCTGCAAGGTCAAGCAAAGCGTGGCTCAAACTCGTCACTGTTCGAGACTGATTTTGATAAAAACGCTGACGTGAATCTGCCTCTAATTCGCCAAATGGCAGAAAGTCCACTCCTTGCGGACTCGAAAAGCCCGCATCATACCAATGCTCGTCTGTGAGTACGCGCGCAGCCCAACCATCTCGTTCTTCAAAAGGTAAGCCCAGATGGAGACGCAGCAGGTTTTCTGGTACACCATCAATAGCGAGCACAGATTTATTAATCTTCACTAATGACTGTGCCAAGTTCGCGGTCATTGTGGTCGAGCCACAGCCGCCCCTCAGACTAACGAGTAGAAGGCGTTTCATACTGTTTCCGTTGTAAGACCTACTAATTTCGTACTGTTTTGGGTTACTGTCGAGTCAATGTGATGACACTGACTTTGTAACACCAACCATTTACTTTTTACTTTGGAGTACGATTCATTTTCTGCAGTTTCAACGTATTGATGTTGAAGCAAGTTATATGAAGAGTAGATCGAATTAATGTCTTTTGCTGGCTGTGACAAAACATCTTTTCCACATTACAGGCATATTGAACCGGAGCGTCGACATCCTCGTCGGACACTAGAATCCCAAGTTAATAACGCTAATAACGATTAGATGCGCTAATTCCACGCACCGAAAATATACAACACGAAGCATAATGACAATGTAAGACATTGAACTTTCGCGTGTTAACACTCCAAATGATGTTTGACTTCAGAACTATATTTTGAAAGTAAGTTGTAATTATCCATTTACGACATATAAGCTTAAAAACACATCGACTGATATTATGTCTCTATCTGTAAGACATTAATTTAAGCTCATAAACATCAAGGTGAGCATGCTATATGCAATTTAACTTTCGATCAATTTAGTTTAATATCTTCGCGTCATTTTTTTGTCATAACCGATAACCATTTCAGTACAAACAAGCATAAGCCAAAGCATTAAGAACAGACAAAAATAGCTTAAACCACTGATTAAAAGGCAATTATCATGTCAGCAATAACAGGATTATCCCCAATTACAAGCGAACTGGAAAATAAGTCTGCATATGTAAATTTATTTTCTAACAAACACATGACAGTTGACTTTATTTTAAGCAAATTAAGCATTGAACAAACTAGCGCACTGATTAGCTTTATCAGTAAAGAGTCATTATCTCTGGGATTAAATGAAAGCACCAATAACAAATTCAATGCCTTATCATCAAGCCCGCTTCAGAAAAGCTATTTTATTAATGGAAAAAGTCAAAAAAAGACAATTATCTCAATAAATCTAATTAAAGACATTCACAAAATAAATATACCGAAACAATTAAACATCTTTATATTAATTCCCGACTCTTTCCTCTCACACAATAACGGTCGAGAAATAGACGAATTTCTACAAAGCGTCAATAGCTTGGCAAGCAAAAATGAAGCTAAACTCAACTTATGTATTTATGGCAGTTTAGCCACAGCAATACTGAAACCAAAGTTGTTGTCTCACAATCGCTCGATTGCAGGCTTAGCAACCATGACCGCGATTGATCACTCTCGCTATAGCTATTTGATCGACTTTTGGTCAAATAGGCATGGTGTCATTGCCGCGCAAGAGTATATTTTCACTAAACAAAATGATGGTCATTTTGTCGCAACTCAGCAAACAAGACAGAAAACTCAACACATCACCGAAGACAAATCCGACAGCGATAGAATCTATGTGTCTCGGCAAGCTATTGGGGAGAGAGAGAAAATAACCAAGGCAATGCACGTTGCTGACAATAACCAACATTTGCTGTCACTGTTAGATGCCCCTAGAGCGTCTACAATTATTTTTAGCTGTTCAAACCAAGATGAAGTGCAACAATTGGCTTTAGATTGCTATCAACTAAGAGCACAAGCAGGACCACAGTTAAAAATTATCATCAGAGAAACGCAACAGTGCTTGCGCTACGCAGATGAAAAATTCCTACTAAGAGCTGGGGTCAATCTGATTTGCCCGGTACAAGTTCCTCATATGCGCTTTATTACTCAAGTCGAAGCAGTACAAGGGCAGGTACTTAGCCGCGAGATACCAAATAATTTAGATACTTTACTAAAATATGACTTAAAGTTTGGCAGCAAGGGCTACTTAAATGGTAATGAGTTTACACACTACTGCAGTGAGATAATGTCAACGTCAGCTCAATCGAAAGTGCACTTCGCCTTGGTAAAACTCAACTTGTTGCCAGGGATGCAAGCTGAAGAATGTCTTCGCCTATGCCACATCAAGCGAGATGGTGATGTCGTGACCGCCAGCACTAAAGCGCTCTATGTGCTGTTTAGCGCCATCCGCCACAGTGATATCGGTATTGCTCTAAATAATATCTTTGAGTTCCCAGTGCGCGACTTATTTCATTCAACGCACACCTTTGAAACTCAATACGATATTGATTCAGAGCTCAAGCACATCCTTGACGACCAAGCAGCTATCTCTAACGAAGTAACCGACTTAACTATTGAAAGAGAAATTTTTGCTGCCAATCAACAGCCCTTGACGGCAATGCCTGCTCTATTTGCCGTTAGAAAAAACATTGCTCTTAAGAGGCCATAATGAATATCAACGACTTTTTGCTCACTGTAAGCGTCAGCCTAACTGTTGGTCTTTTGCTCGGCTATTTCTTACGAGATGCTGTTCAAGCAATACGAGCATTTCATACAAAAAAATTCAAGCGTTCTCGCTACTTTGAACTAGATACTAAACAAGAAGACTAAGCAATGGCATCGCAAACGCAAACAACGCCCAGTTTCTCAATCAGCCTAGGTTGGTGGAATATTTACTTTATCGCGAAAATTGCTCTCTATTTACAAGGGGTGATTAACTTTCATCCGCTGCAAAACTTCGCGTTGCTCATGTTTATCTTACTGCCTGTAAGCAGAGTTAAACTCAATTATATCCGCCACTTTATCGCAGTCATTGCGGCAGCTTGGCTGCTCCACTATGACTCATATCTGCCCCCTCTCGACAGACTTTGGGCACAAATGGGACAATTGATGCAGTTCGAGCTCAGTTATCTTATTGAACTTTTGGGGCGCTTTGTGTCACTTCAAGCGCTCATTGGACTATTTGCATTGTGCGCGGGTTACTTCATCTTAAGCCAGTTCTTGCGTGTTTCAGTCTTGGTTACTGTGGCGATGCTATATATCAGTTTCCCACACGTTAGTGATCCCAAAGAAACTGCCAATTTAGACTCTAAACTCTCAGTGTTACCGGAAGCGACTGCAAACACCGGTCAACCTTCTCCGCCCGTAATTGGCGAAATCAACGATACAACCCTAAACACCTTGACCGCCGATTTCTTTACCAAAGAAGCATCAAGACGAGTGAATTTTAACGCTGAGAGTTCAAAAGATGCGCCTTTTGATCTGCTGTTGCTCAGTATCTGCTCGGTCGCGTGGGACGATATTGAAATTGCCGGTTTAGCCGATCATCCATTGTTTAAAGAGTTCGACATTATGTTCGACAACTTTAACTCTGCGACTTCTTATAGCGGTCCGGCGGTGGTGAGACTCTTGAGAGCCAGTTGCGGTCAGCAAAAACATAGCCAACTGTTTACTACCGCTCCCTCTAAGCAATGCTACTTATTTGATGACCTGAAAGCGTTAGGTTTCAAAGAAAACCTAGTAATGAACCATAACGGCGTGTTTGACAGTTTCCTAGAGCTAATAAAAAAAGATGGCGACATACAAGCAGACCTAATGTCGCAGCAAGGCTTTACACCCTATCAAAAGTCTTTTGATGGTTCAGACATATTCCGAGATAAACAAGTTCTCGATAACTGGTGGCAAAGCAGGCTAGACAATAGCGATGACAAAGTTGTTGCCTTGTATAACTCAATTTCACTGCATGACGGTAACCGCATTATTAATGCCAACTCAACCACGTCAATGGTGAGCTACAAAAAGCGTCTGAATAATCTGCTAGACGACCTGTACGCATTCTTCAAAACGCTTGAAGCGTCAGAACGCAACATTGTAGTTGCGCTCGTACCTGAGCATGGGGCAGGAATGCGTGGAGATAGAATGCAAATTTCAGGGATGCGTGAAATTCCAGCACCCACCATCATTCACACACCAGTTGGCCTGAAGGTTTTTGGTAAAGATATACAGCGTCAAGGTGAAACTAAACATGTAGAAGCGCCTTCCAGCTATCTAGCACTATCACAACTTATCGCCAATATCCTCGACAAAGACATCTATCAAGTTAAGCAGTTTGATCCTGAAGACTTAACCGCGAACCTACCGCAAACTGATGTCGTTGCGCAGAATTCGGGGTCGACAGTAATAGAAGTTGATGGCAGATACTATGTTTCATTAGATGGCACAAGTTGGATTGAATACCCTCATTAAAAACTAAAAGACCGAGAGAGATACTCACTCGGTCTTTCGCTTCTATATTGCACTAATCGTTCAAGATTTTGGTTGGTCCATTGGCGAACGCGTAAAGTCCAACGTAGGAGATTGGGATATAGATGGAGAATTCATTGATAACTCTTGGGGCTGCTCATCATGCAATCCCTCTCCTGATTCGAGCATTTCCGATTCTTCATCAAGGCTGATCCGTTCACTATCAGGGGCAAGATCATAGGCTAAATAATCAAATTCTCGTTTATATAGTCGGTTAAGTGCTTTTATAATTGCATGTTTGCCCACTCTGTTTTCACGAATTCGTTTAAGCATTGGTTTGGCTAAAGATTGCAGCCCAACGACCGTATCAACCCCCATAGTCAAAGACAATTTGTCACGCAGTGCTCGGGCTTCATCATTACCCAATTGCGCCGCCATAAACAACCAAATATAAGCGATGAACTTGCCTTGATGGTGGTACTCTAGCCAGTATTCACCAGCTTTAAACATTGCGGGTGTATAGCCTTTTTCTCCAGCTCGTTCCAGCCAATAGCAACCTTGCTTAAAATCTTGTTCTACACCAATACCTTGTATGTAGCACAAGCCAAGTTTTAGACGTCCTTCGTTACTTTTTGCTTTAACTGCTTGCAAGAACCAATAAAATGAATCTTCAGCCGACGGCGTTGGATTATTTTCTGCAACCAGCCAATCTCCTAAAAATAACATCGCAGGAACATATCGTGCGTTCGCAGCCTCTTCCATTAAGAGATTCGCTTTGGTCACGTTTTGTTCGACGCCTCGCCCCAAGAATAACGCCTCTGCGGTTTTATGTTTTGCCTCTAAGTCACCTTCGGCTGCAGCGATGGCAACTCGCCAGTAGTTCGCTTGCTGGCGCAGTACCACATCTTCTTTCATTCGGTCACAAATCCGAATAACACCGTACATTCCGGTTATATTGTCGAGTTGCGCGGCCTTCATATACCAATAAAGAGCCTTGCGAAGGTTAACTCGCTCCTCTTCCTTGGCAAAATAAAGGATCATGGCAAGATCGCCATTTTCCGCTTTTCTCAGTCTTTCTTCTTGATCACGCTTACGATCACGAGCTATCGCTTTGCGATAAGCACTTTCACGTTGTTTGCGCTCGCTCTCTGCTCGCTGCTGGCGAACCGATATTGCCAGCATCCAAACAAACAATAGCAGCAAAAGAAGTCCGGTTGCCCCTATGGCAATTCCCATCATACTCATTAATTAACTTCACACGTCGCGTTTAACATTGAAATCACACTTATTTATCGGCTCGGCTGCGAGTTTTTTGAGCTTTTTATTTTTTAACTCGCCGATTTTTACGATATGGCACTAGGATATGCCAAGTTAACTTGTTTGGCGATATGGTGACGATTTTTATCCCAAGTTATCGCTAGAAAGTTGAAAGATAACGCTCATTGATAATAGTTCGCTCAATAAAAAATCCCACTTTTTTGCATCATTAAACGTACAAATAGACAACATGCAAACGTATGCCTTTTGACTTTTCGCAGTATTTGAAAAAGAAAACGTAAAATTTGACCAAAAACAATAGAACATCAAGATCACTTATTTTATAATGCAAAATAATGACACAGCGTACCGAATTCTAATTATCAGGGGCAGAAAATGAGACTTATCCCGCTTCAACAAGCAGCACAAGTAGGTAAATGGGCAGCGGCACATATCGTTAAGCGCATTAATGATTTCCAACCAACAGCAGAGCGTCCGTTCGTTCTAGGTCTACCTACTGGTGGTACGCCTCTAGCAACATACAATGCTCTAATCGAACTGCATAAAGCTGGCGAAGTTAGCTTCAAGCACGTTGTAACATTCAACATGGATGAATACATTGGCATCCCAGCGGATCACCCAGAGTCATACCGTTCATTCATGTACAACAATTTCTTCAATCACATTGATATTCAAGAAGAAAACATCAACCTTCTAGACGGTAACGCACCAGATCACGAAGTTGAATGTAAGCGTTACGAAGATAAAATTAAGTCTTACGGTAAAATCAACCTATTCATGGGTGGCGTAGGTAACGACGGTCACATTGCATTTAACGAACCTGCATCTTCGCTATCTTCTCGTACTCGCATCAAGACTCTAACTGAAGATACTCGCATCGCGAACTCTCGTTTCTTTGATGGCGATATCAACCAAGTACCAAAATACGCACTAACTATCGGTGTAGGTACACTACTAGACTCAGAAGAGATCATGATTCTAGTGACTGGTCACAACAAAGCACAGGCACTAGAAGCCGCTGTTGAAGGTAGTGTAAACCACCTGTGGACTGTATCTGCTCTGCAGCTACACCCTAAATCAGTCATCGTATGTGACGAGCCATCGACACAAGAGCTGAAAGTGAAAACCGTGAAATACTTCACTGAGCTAGAAGCGGAAAACATCAAAGGTTTCTAATTCAAACCTAAGAATGAATGAAGGAGGCTTATGCCTCCTTTTTGTTTGCCTGTTCAACACCGATAAAAATTAGGCGAGATTAAAAAACAGTTCGTCATCCGTCATGTATTTGTGTTTATTGCCTAAATTGCGCAAATGCATAAACATAAAATCTGGAAAACCAGGTGCAAGCAGAGAGTTAGGCTCCCAGCACACGCCACCAATAAAGATATATCGGCCTTGTTTCTCATCATCGTGTAACGGATTATTCAACGGAGTAGACAGTTCGGCCCGAACCCCTTCCACTACACAGACAACCTGTCCTTTAGCCACACCAATTACGCGGTTAACCAAATTTGCCTTCACTCCGCATTTCCATGCTTGTCGCGTTGCCATTTCAAAACCGACTTTACGGACGCCTTTATGTACATTGACGATCAAATTCATTGCTGCACTCCATGGGGCTGAAAACTTATACCGATAGGAATAAGCACGTAGTCAGTGATTGCACAATAAATATCAATGACTTATTTAAGACAACATTTAGATTAACTTGGAAGTAAGCATTCCCACGAGCTAAACAAATTACGAGTTTCTCATCAGGTGAAAAAATAACCTGTGGTTATTATATTAATTCAACCAAATTAGTTAGTTCATGATACTCAATGCAGTTCTATACTTAATTCAGCATGGTGCTTAACGAGGATGACGAATGAATGGTTTAATTTTCTCTATACTGCTTCTCACAACATCCCCATCCTCTACGGGTCCTAACTCTTTGCCACTAAGATGCGAGTTGTTGGAAACAAAAGATAATTTTCTCTACTACCGCCCACAGCGAATCTATCAAAGCGATCAGTTTGTTGTGTTCCAAAACTTTAAAGGACGAGTTGTTTCCCAAGTAGACTTGAAAACGGGTGAGCTAATTCGCACGACCTATCTGGGTGATACCTTTAAACCAAGTTACCAGATCTTGAAAGGACGCTGTAAAGAAGTACAGCACACTCTAGACTTTTGGGCACTCGACCAAATGCCTTACGATAGATGAAAAATGACACGCCAGAGTGACAGTTGACTACCAATAGCGCTCAAACACAATATTTCCCGGCTCAGCGCGACGATGCTTAGACAAACCGAGTTGCTGTAACGCTTTAGTGGTATCCTTGATCATTTCAGGATTACCACACAGCATCACAAAGCTATGGCTAGCGTCAAATTGCGCCTCGCACTGCTCCATCAAGGCTCCCGTCGAAATCAAATCCGTAATACGCCCATGCAGCGCATCATTTACCTTTTCTCGTGACACTACAGGTTGGTAGGCTAAACGCCCCTGATACTCATGTACTAACTGATCAATGAGGTAACGATACACCAAGTCGGACTCTTGCCTCACACCATGAACCAGCACGATTTTCTCGCTATTAGGTCTAAAACTAATATCATCTAAGAGTGATAGAAATGGCCCAATTCCGGTTCCTGTCGACAAGAGCCACAATGTTTTGGTCTGTTTCGGAATCGTCTCAAAGATCAAATCTCCGTGAGCGGAATGCGAGACATAAATGCCCTCACCTTCGCGAAGATTTTGTAACTTCGGGCTAAGCTTGCCATTGGGTGCTGCGACAATCAAAAATTCAAGCATATCGCTACTAGTCAGCGGGGCATTAACCAAGGAGTAAGCTCTCGAGATAACATTACCGTCCTCATCCAGTAGCGCCAGCTTTGTAAACTGCCCTGCTTTAAACTGTAGAGGCGCACCAGTGACTCGCAGGCTAAAAACCTGCTCCGTCCAATCGGTTCGTTTCTGAATTATGCCTCGATGATATCCTGCAATATCCACCATCCATTCCCCCATTCAGATTAATTAATAGCCACCATAGCAAAAATAACAATTACGTAACAAGTTAAAATATAGACTAATTCTTATTCAAAAATCAGTCTAACTTCTTAGTTTGTTACACAATAGACGTCCGACTCTTGCTCCGGTTTAACCAAGATACTAAGAGAGTGATCAGCGCAGAAAACGTCAATATCTCACCTAAGTTCGCACTTTTCCCCGCCAGCGCCATGCCGCAGCCGATTAAAAGATAATAACCTAAACCAAATAGCGCCCCTGCCGACCCAACTTGCTGTTTATAAGTAGCTAAAGCACCCGCTAAGATATTCGGTATCGCAAGACTAAACCCAATCACCACCAGCATCATCGGCACTAAAAACCATACGGATTGGCTATTCATGTAAACACCTGCGCCTCCTAACAACGCAATCCCAGCAGCCAATTGAACCCGTTGAGTCGCCGTGATGCTGCGTCTAGCAAGATGTTGATTAAATTGGCTACCAATAAAGGTCGCGACAGCAAGAAGGAGTCCACTCAAACCGAATTGCATCGAGCTAAACCCAAGCTGAGCAAACAAAAATGGACCATGTAGATAATAACTAAACAGCATCACGTTAAAGCCACAAATCAGCAATGCACTGCGCCATAATTCGCCATCTAAAATCATACGTTTAGCTAACATCAGCATGGTTGACTTGGTCAGCGTGTTTGTCGTGACATTTGCGCTACGCTGAGGCTGGCTTTCGCGTAAATAACGAAAGGAGAGCAGTAACAACAACGCAGCAAGCATCGCGAGCGCACTGAACACGCCGTCATAACCATAGTGGCTCGCCAACACACTACCAAGCAGTAGTCCCAATGCAGGGCTAATCGCAATGCCGATTCCCATCAGAGAGAAGACTTTACTTAACTCCTCTTGATCATAGGTATCTCGCAACATAGTTTGTGTTACAACTGAGCCCACCGCCGCACCGAATGCACTCAGAGCACGCATTGCCAACAAGCAATAAAAATTTTGTGCATAAACCGCGCCCAAAGCCGCTACTCCATACACCAACAAACCCAATAACATCGCAGGTCGACGACCCATTTTGTCAGCAACTACACCCCAGCTCATCACCCCTACAGCAAAAGCGGTAAAGTAGATTGATAGTGTTATTCCAGCCTGTGACATTGAGACGTCAAAGCCCTTGGCAATATAAGGCAGCGCCGGACTATAGATGGTTTCAACGATTTGGGGGAACATCATCAGTAATACCATCAACCCTATCGCAGATTTCGTTTTCATTTCTTCTCTCCGTTAATTCACGCAGAGAAGTCTAACCAAATGTGCTAAAGTCCTATTAATAGGATTAAGACTAATTACATCAAGATCAGGACAAATGGCGCTCATCGACGAAACCACCCAATTTTCCCCCGATGATCTCGACAACCCGGTGATTGGTATCGCTGCCCGTGTTGGGCGTCATGATTCGGGATTACATCAACATCAGAAAGGTCAACTGCTCTACGCTCCACAAGGGTGTATGACGATTACCCTCGCAGAGGTGCAATGTGTATTGCCACCGACGAAAGCGGCATGGATTCCTGCGAACACCCTGCACTGCGCGCGAATGAACAATGTAGTTGAATACCGATCACTGTATCTCAGTGAACAATACGCCAACATTGGTGGTGACGATGTCAGCATCATAGAAGTCACTCCGCTGTTGCGTGAATTAATCGAGCGAATGTCATTTTGGGCTTGGGACAAGCCATCTCATGAGATGAGCAATACACTAAATTTATTTATTGAAGAACTGCAACAAGCGAAAACGCAAACTCTCTTCTTGCCACTTCCCAAGGATGCCCGTTTGCAAACTTGGCTTGATGAATTACAAGCAGTTGATACCCCCAGCAATGCGCCATCACTGAGCCAATTGAGCCAGCAAATCGCCGCCAGCAGTAAAACCATCAGCCGAATTTTTAGTCGTGAGACAGGTATGCCTTATCAAGCTTGGCGTCAGCAATGGCGGCTACTCAAGTCCATTGAGTATCTCTCACAAGGGCTTACTGTTGCCGATGTCGCTCATCAGTTAGCGTTTTCCAGTGACAGTGCGTTTATCGCCTTTTTTAAACAGCAAACAGGACAAACCCCATATCAATATATCAATCAATGACCTAACATTAAGCCGTCACGTTATTTAATACGCCGCTTAGGAAGAAAGCATGCAATACGCACACGCATTTATCGATGATGGATTACATTACTTACCCCATTATTTTTCAGCACCTTTGGATTACTCTCAGTCGGATAAAGGTGAGATCACTATCTTTGCTCGTGAAGTTCGCTTGGTAGGTGATGAACAAAGCCAAAAGCCTTGGCTAGTCTTCTTTCAAGGCGGTCCGGGCTTCCCTGCGCTGCGCCCAACAGGTAATAGCGGATGGGTAAAACGCGCACTACAAGAGTACCGCGTACTGCTACTCGACCAACGCGGTACAGGCAATAGCTCTGTGATTAGCCACCAAACCTTGGCAGCGAAAACACCCGAGCAGCAAGCGGAGTATTTGAGCCATTTTCGTGCTGACAATATCGTACGTGATGCCGAACTGATCCGTGAACAGTTCGGCGTTAAGCAATGGGCGATATTAGGTCAAAGCTTTGGTGGTTTTTGTTCATTAACCTACCTTTCACTGTTCCCGCAAAGCATTCTGCGTAGTTACATCACCGGTGGTGTACCTTCCATTTCGCGCCATGCTGATGATGTATATCACGCGACCTTCAAACGCACTCTCGATAAAAACCAAGCGTTCTTTGCTCAGTTCCCACATGCTCAAGATCTTTGCCAATCCATTGCCGATCACCTAATCGACCATGAAGAGTTCTTGCCAAACGGGCAGCGCTTTACCGTTGAGCAATTTCAACAAATCGGTATCAATTTCGGCATGAGTGATAGCTTCATTAGTACCTACTACTGGCTAGAAAATGCTTTTGTTGATATTGAGGGGCAAAAACAGCTTCGTTATGAGTTTCTCAATGCCATGCTGGCAGAGCAAGGTTTCCAAACCAACCCGATCTACGCCATCTTGCACGAATCTATCTACTGCCAAGGTTTCGCTTCCAATTGGAGTGCTCATCGCGTGCGCGATCAATACGCCCAGTTTAACTACCAAAAAGGTCAGCCATTCCTGTTTACCGGTGAAATGGTTTTCCCGTGGATGTTTGAGCAATACCAAAATCTAAAACCACTGCAACAAGCGGCGGAAATCTTAGCCAACAAAACCGACTGGGGTGCGCTCTATGACCCAATCCAGCTGGCGCACAACAAAGTTCCGGTAAGCTGCGTGGTTTATGCAGATGATATGTTTGTCGAGATGGATTATAGCCGTGAAACGTTAGCCACCATGCCAAACGCTAAAGCTTGGATTACCAATGAATATGAGCACAACGGCTTACGTGCGGATGGGGAGCGCATCCTAGATACGCTTATCGCGATGGGCAACCAAACCGCAGCAACATTGGTTTAATCGATAAGTCTTAGTGTACACTTAGCCACAGCCACGCTGTGGCTTTGTTTTTATGGGAAAGGTCATGCTTAAAATATCAAATAGTGTCACGCTCAGTGACTGGGAAATTCAAATGACGGCGATCCGCGCGCAAGGTTCGGGTGGGCAAAACGTCAACAAAGTTTCCAGTGCCATTCATCTGCAGTTTGATATCAAGCACTCTACGCTCCCTGCCCTCTACAAAGAGCGCCTACTCGCGCTGAGTGATTCACGCATTTCAAAAGAAGGCGTGATCACGATTAAAGCGCAGCAATATCGCACTCAAGAGCAAAACAAAGAGGATGCATTAAACCGTCTAGCCGAAGTGATACGCGCGGCTATGGTGGTGCAAAAAGCACGCAAAGCAACCCGACCAACCCGCGGTTCAAAAGAAAGACGTTTGAAAGCGAAAGGAATTAAGAGTCAAACCAAGACGTTACGTGGCAAAATTCGTGATTAGTGACGTAAAGCAAGTGCAGATAGGAACAACAGAAGAGTTGCCAGTTAGACTAACTGGCAACTGAATAGAGACTATTTAGTATGGAAGATTTGCTCAGTTTCAAGCGAAGTCATCGCACGAACTTGACGCCAGATGTAGTAAAAAATACCAAACATCATCAACATACTCGGAATAGCAATCGCTGGGTAACTGTATAACGTCATTTTACCCAACTCTTCATTAAACTCAGCAGTACCCGCCGGGCTGGTCACAATCCAAGTCGCTAGAAAGTAGTTCATCGCAGATGAAAAAGCGAAAGTACTCGCAAACAGATAGTTTGACGACATCAAACAACGCTCAAACTGCTCAGTTTTACCATTCTGCTGCAAACGCTGCCTAATCAGATCCAAATTCAGTACCGTGTCATTCAAGATCATCTTCTGCATCAGTGGGTAGCGGGTAAACGTAGAGCCTAGTACCGCCAAACCAATCAAACCAGGGATCAAGGCTTCTTTCAGCGCTAGCCAACGTGTATCCAGCTCTAGAAGACCAATACCACCCGTGAGTAGCACGCTGACAAAACCCAGCGCGGAGATAAAGTTAAACTTCTTGTTGCGGATAAGATCCATACCGCCGTAGCCGATAGGGAACATGAGAGCAACAACCAATGCCATTGCCGTACCTAGATGTTCATCACCACTAAACTTCATCAAAATGAATGAAGGGATAAACACGTTAAACAGGATCTCAAACAGAGGATTCGACTTTTTCGCGGTCGTGTTATTCATAGACTATTACTTATTTTACCATTTCGGCTGCTATTAAAGTTCGGGGGCAAGTGTTGATTGCCTTGCCTCAGATGTAAAGCACAAATAGAGCGAGTTATGTAACGACTTATGAAATAAATCGATCAACACGACAAATATTGCTCTATACATCCCATATGACTACAAGAGTCACAAATGCCCAGTTTTCACATAAATCAGCGCGCCACGCTCTTTAGTAAACGGCTTATGCTGACTTAAATGCGGACTACGGATCCAAGTGCCAGCGGGGTACTCTCCAAATTCATCACAGAAAACACCTTCTAACACAAAGATCTCCTCACCACCCCAATGTTGGTGAGCGTTAAACTGAGTATTCGGCGCCCATTTTACCAAAGCAACGTGCTCTGACTCAAACTCGTGTAACGGCATCACCTCTAACCCGTCCACTAATCCTTGTCGCCAAAGCTGTTGATGCGTATTCACGTTGACGGGTTGAACGTCTTGTTGGCTAAATTGATGCAACTTAACAAAGATGGTTGCCCCATCCACACCAATGCGCGGCGTGTGCTCGGTTCCAATCGGATTGCGTACGTAACTACCCGCAGGATAGTCACCGTGTTCATCAGAAAATACCCCCTCGAGGACATAGAACTCTTCACCGCCGCCATGAATATGAGCGGAAAACCTACTGTTTGGCGTATAACGAACAAGTGACGTGGCACGCGCGATTTCGTCACCTACTCGATCAAGCATCATCCGCTCCACTCCAGCCATAGGTGAGGCGACCCACTGGTACTCATTGGGGCGAACAACCACTCGCTGGTCAAAATCGGCGTTAATCAAAGTCGTCATATTGGGCTCTTTGTTTGTCGTCATCTACTGAGTCATTACCTAATGCGTCATTACCTAATGCACCAGTGCCTAATGCTTGACTGCCTAATGTAAGTGTAGTGACTAATTTATCTGTTTACTGCTTGGTTTGTACGTAAATCACCAACGAAAGTCTCAATATTTTTAATCACTTATACCCAAGTAACTTTCCACTATGAAGCAAACAAACCTTCGATAGACCACTGAAAAATCGAATTTAATCCTGCCATACGAACGCTGATTAAATGTTAACCTGTTATTCAATATCAAGCAGACAGGCAAGAGATAACATGGAAGTGCTCAATCAATTACACCCAACAGAACAACAGATGGACAGACTGCAAACTGCGCCAGAGAGTGGTCCCATCCACCTGCTTAATCTCTTTAAATTTCGCGACCAAGCGGAATATGCGGATGGTCGAAAAACCAACCTTACCGGCAGAGAAGCGTACGATTTGTATGGACAGCCGATGCTCAAAGTATTGGAGAAATATGGTGCTGAGGTGGTGTTCTATTCTGAAGTGACCGGATTGATCCTCGGGCAAGTCGATGAGCTTTGGGATTCATTTGTGATAGTCAGATACCCCTCTCGGCAAGCGCTGCTCGATATGACTGCATCGGAAGAATTTAATCAGCTCAAGGTGCACCGAGAAGCCGGTCTCGCGGGGCAATTAAATATTGAAACCAAAGTGCCTTAAGTCTTTACAAAAAACGCCCACAGCTAATCGCTTGGGGCGTTTTCGTTTAGAGCTTTGAGTTACTCTGGAACATAAGGTTTAGCGAGCCTTAAAGGAACAATATGTTCCTGGGCTTGGCCTTCTGGGACTGGACGTAATTTTGAACCACCGACGAAAACACCTAATTCGATTGTTTGCTGTATGTAGTAGTTTTTACCTGCTTCTACATCAATCAACAGATGGTTTGGACTAAACTCACTCTCAGTAGAGACATCGTAAGTACCTGGCTCTAGCTGAGTATAAAAATAAGTTTTATGTCCAGTAGTACCTAAATACCACCCATCAACCCAAATCATTCGTTTGAGTGCAGTTCCAATTCCGGCATTACGATAGATATAAACATTTGCTTTGTCCGGAGTAGTATTAAATTTTTCTACTTCATTTTCTACTGACTGTGGTTCTAAAGGAACCGTTGAACACCCAATAGTCGTAAATGCTAGCAAAGAGATCAGGATGATTTTTTTCATATATAATATTTTAGATGTGAAATAGTATCGGAGATTTTTAACTTTGGCTTAATTCGCAACCATGCTTTGAGGTTTACGTGGATAGACATCAGCTACAATAGTCGTTGTATACTGAGTACCAACGAAACCGTATGTCCAAGATTCTTTAACTTGAATATTTCCAATTAAACCGTCACCTGCTTGATACTTAATTTCGTTAAATGCACGTTCATGTCTGTCATTGATATTTATCGGAATAAATAGAAGTAATTGGAAGCCACTAGCAGACGCCGAAACCATCTTTGGTTTCTCCATATCGTAGTGTTCTTGCCCAATATTGTGGACGTTGCCAAAATAAACTGGATTGCTAACACATCCCTGTAGTAACAGAAAAACGAGTATACATAGAGTTTTACAGCCATTAACTAGAGCTTTCATCACAGTTTCTCCTTAATCGCTGTACCTTCAACTGTAACAGTTCGAGCAGTGCCGAGTAACCACCATGTCCATGATTCTGTATATGTAACATCAATTAAACCTGTAGCACCTGGTACTTGATCAATCGCATCATCGTATGCACGTTCTATTCTGCTATTTAAGCCCATAGGAACTACATAGTAAGCAGTAGCCAGTAGACCAAGAGAACCTGACGCGCTTCCTTTAGTCTTACCAAGAACTTGATAATTTTCAGGTGGTGTTGCCGATACCATTGTATATGATGAAGAACACCCAGATAGTAGTGCCACTGCAATAACAACAGCACTAAGAAGCAAACGCTTTATTTCAAAATTAAACACTCAAGATTACCTGTGTTTTAAGAGAGATGGTTTTAAGGGGCGCGAATACTAATACAAAGTCGTGCCAACTGCTAGACTCAAACCATACAAAATAATAGATGTTTGCTCGTATGATTTTCTCGAGGTAAAAACCAACATTCTGTATTTGGGATCGTTTATATTTGCTCGTTTCACTAAAGTGCAGCAAACTTTTCCGCTAGAAACCGAATTAACAACTGGGTTTTACGCGGCAAAAACTGTTTAGAAGGATAAACGGCGTATATGGGCCCCGGTGGCTCAACTTGGTACTCAGGTAACAGCTTCACCAATTTCCCTTGCTTGACGAGCTCATCACCAAACACACTTGGCAAAACTCCGATTACCGAGTTATGCACGAGAGCTTCAGCGACCGGACCAAAATCATTCGCGTATGTGCGATAATCCGTTGTCACCTGATGGGCTTTACTGTTGCTGGGTTGAGTTCCTTTATAGAGATTCCAGCTTTTGGCAAAGTAAGGCACGGTCAGTGACTTTAAGCCATTGAGTTGACCGGGTTGGGTGGGCAAGGTGTTGTTATTTATCCACGGAAGACCGGCGTAGAGACGCATCTCAGGCTGATAGAGAAACTTAGCGACCAAAGCAGAATCTTTTAGCGGTCCGGGTCGAATCGCTAAATCAACCTGTTCAGTATGAATGTCTTCGATGCTGTTACTGATTCGATAATGAAGATCCAGGTTTGGATAACGCGCTTGAAACTCCCCTAGCCATTCCGAGAGACGAAAGTAACCAAGGAAAATGGGCGAAACCACCACCATTTTGCCGCTGATGTGCTCTTGTTGATCCTGTAGAAAGGTCACACTGTCAATTAACCCCTCAAGATGCGGCGCTGTTTGCTGGTTCAATAGTTGCCCTAACTCACTCAACTGCACGGTACGCGAAGTGCGTTGAATCAACTTCACTCCAAGGTGTTTTTCCAACTCGGCAATACGTCGACTGACCGTACTGGTGGGTAAATCAAGATGTTCTGCCGCAGAGACAAAACTCCCCCGCTCAGCAATGGTTTTGAGGATCAGAAGGTCGTTAAAGTTCACACTATCGTCCCATTATTGGAATGCACTGTCCAAATTATGCCGTTTTTGCTGCGCTTAAAACTACCTAGACTGGGGCAACTTACACGTCACTTCAAGAAAATGGAGATAAGCTTGATGAACAATCGACTACTTTTACTCAGCCTCGCTTTGCCCGTTACCGCATTGGCTAATGGATTTAATCACTTTAATAGTGATGGCAAAGTGGATGTTTCCATCAGTGTGCTCGATTGCGGCAGAATCGAAGCTCGCGAGCCTAGTATGTTTAACCCAAACGTCTCTGACGAGCATCCGCTCCAGTCAGCCAATAGCTGCTATCTAATCCAGCATCCCAAAGGGACATTGCTATGGGATACCGGTCTTAATGATGGACTAAACAAGCTCGCGGATGGAATGGAAGTCATGGGTGGCGCTTTTCATTTCACTTTACCTATCACCCTTAACGAGCAACTAACCGCAATGAACATTGCGCCGAATGATATCGACTACCTCGTGCTATCGCACTTACACGCCGACCATACCGGTAACGCCAACCAATTCAGCTCGGCTAAATGGCTAATCCAAGAGAATGAACACCAAGTTGCCTTTGATGCAGAGATCTCTGCTAAGATAGGGTTTGACCTAACCCAATATCAGAATCTTAAAGACTCAGTAGAAGTCATTAAGGGTGACCATCAAGTTTTTGGCGATGGGTCTGTCGTGATTGTTTCCGCACCTGGACATACACCGGGGCATCAAGCGCTCTATGTTGACCTGCCAAACTACGGACCGATCGTGCTCAGTGGCGATCTCTACCACTCGCACCAAAACCGAGCTCAAAAAGCGATCCCTGTTTTTAACCAACCTGAACAAACGAAAGCATCTTTTGCCCGTGTTGAGCAGTTGCTAATAGAAAAGCAAGCCGAAATCTGGATTGGGCATGATATCGATGAGTTTAATCAGAAAAAGCTCGCTCCTTATCGCTACCAATAAACCGTCTAATGCGAAATAAAACGGAGGCTTGTTGACCTAAAGTCTAACTGCGCATATCACTCGAAAATGAGAAGCTTAGGGCTGAAGACAAACTGAAAGAGATGCCGTCAAACATCTCTTTCAACATTCACCTAGATGTGTAAGCAAGGAATCAAGGTGCACAACCCTAACTTAACTCGTTCTCTTCCACAGTTATTTAATGCCTATTCCATGGCAGGTTTCAGTGCAACCTTAGTAGGCAATGGCATTGGGCGTTTTGCTTACATTGCGATGATGCCAGCTTTAATTCATGCGGGATGGTTCGATGAAGCGCAAGCCTCTTATTTAGGTGCGGCTACCCTTATCGGTTATATTCTCGGTGCCCCACTGTGCCAATATCTAACGCACTACTTCACAGCGGTCAGCTTAATCCGCGTAGCCATGTTACTCAGCAGTTTGAGCTTTCTCGGCTGCGCTTTGCAAGACATCAGCTTTAGTTACTATTTTCTACTTCGAGCCATGGCAGGGTTAACCGGTGCGATGCTGATGATCCTCGCTCCACCTTTGATCGTGCGTTTACATCCGCCGCAAACCAAAGCGCGTATCAGCGGCATTATATTCTCCGGCATTGGGCTTGGTGTCATGCTAGCCGGTTGCTTGCTGCCAATCATTTTGCAACAGAGCATATCTGCTGCTTGGTTGCTCCTTGCCGCCATCACCTTCGCCACCACCTTTGCGACTTGGTCTACTTGGCAAAAAACCGAAGCCAATTCGAGTTTTAGCCCCTCCTCCGCCAAACTTAATACCCTATCTAAGTCACAGCAAAGAACACTTGGGCGGCTAGTGTGTGCTTATGCTTTTGATGCCATAGGTTATCTGCCACATACGCTGTTTTGGGTCGATTTTATCGTGCGAGATCTTGATAGGTCGTTAACCTTGGGTGGGGCAATGTGGGCAATTTTCGGCGTTGGTGCAGCGTTAGGACCCATACTAGTTGGCTCGATTGGCGATAAACTGGATCTCAAACTCGCCTTATGCAGCGTATTCCTGTTAAAAGCGACTGGGGTATTATTACCAACGCTCACCACTAATCTCGCGGGTTTAATGCTGTCATCTTTACTGGTTGGTCTGTTTACTACCGGCGTGGTGGCACTCATCTCTGCTTATACACTTGAGTGCGTCGGTTATGAACTTAATACCAAGGCATGGGGCATGCTCACCATGGCGTTTGCCTTATCTCAAGGCGTGTTCGGCTATTTGTACGCATACCTTGCTCCCCAAATTACTAACTACCAGCCACTATTTATTACCAGCACGTGCGCTCTCGTGCTCGCCGCAGTGCTGACCTATTTTAGTCACCCCAGTCATTAAGGAAGCCCAATGAAACTCTACTTAAATGATACCTCTCCTTTTTCACGCGTTGCACTGGCAACCGCCCTGCTAACGGAGGAAAAGAGACTTGAATTAATCTGGGTTGATCCATGGGCATCTCCGCAAGCACTCTTGCAAGTGAATCCGTTTAGTATGATCCCAGCACTGGAGTTAGATAGTGGTCACTGCGTCATCGAAAGTTTAACCATCTGCCACTACCTCATTGCCCGCTATCAACCCCAAACTGTTCAGCCACTAAAGATGGCAGACGAGGGGGAAGCCGTTATGACTGGCATGGCGAAAACGCTGATGGAGATCAGTTTTAAATCCGTTGCCTTAGGACGCTTTATTGAACTGCCCAATGAACTGCACCAACGCGCAATCATCGCGGTGCAAAGGGCATTGGTAGAGTTAAACCACCATCTAGAAAAACAGCAGAGCGAAGAAGCACCAGCGGCAACACTTGCGGTACTCTACCTGCATTGCGCTCTAGATTACGTCGAGTTCCGTCTACCCGAATTATTTGAGCAGTGTGCGCAGCAGCCGACCCTCGACTTTATGCGCCACTCGCCATTTAATTCCGTACTCAACCACATCAGTGTGGCGAAACTGGTCAGCAAACCGAGTTTTGCAAACTTACATGACTCGGTAAACGGATAAGATAACGACTAAATCGCTGCCACCATTTTTTGCAGTAAAGCGATCATCTGCTGCTGTTCGTCTTGATTGAGACTACTTAGCATCTGCTGATTCACGGCCACCGGGATAGGAATTAACGTCGCTTTAAGCGCTCGCCCTTGTTCGGTCAGGAAAATGCGGTGAGAGCGGCGACTATTTGGATCGGCGCGTCTCTCCACCAAACCAAGCTTTTCTAGTTTATCCAGCGTGCGCGTCGTGGTGGAGTTTTCTACTTTCGACTTAGCGGCAATGTCCCGCTGTGTCACGCCTTCTTCTTCCCATAAACACATCATGGTTGGCCATAGCGCCACGCTTAAGCCATGCTTTTTCAGCTCAGCATCGAATACTTTTTCCGCTCTACCTGCGACAACATTTATCATCCAACCAAAGCTAGTTTGTCGATCAAATTTCTCGCTCATACCACTACCATGAATCACCAAATTGAAAATGCAATAATTGCCATAGTAACTAATGCCGCAGCAACTAGCATCAAAAATGCGAATGCTGGTGAAGCGATTTGTGGTTGAATAGCGATTTCATGTGGCAACAATTGGTTCAATGGCTGCTGCTCAGCCGACGGAAAGTCCGTGGGTTTAGTAAAGCCCGTAATCATTGTTTTAACTAAAGGCTTACCTCGCAGTTTATAGACCAGAATCGCGACTAGGTGCAAAGCAACTAACGCCGGAAGTAAGTTAGCCAGAATTAAGTGTAATGACTCCAACAACGCAAACACGTCATCATTTAGCCAAACATGCGCCATGGGTAGACCATCAAGTAACCCCGCCAAGGCTAAGCCAGAAAGGCATTGCAATAGCAAACTCACCACTAACGCAACCACCATCCAAGCACCAAGGGGATTGTGCCCAAGACGAGCTGTCATCTTGCCTGTCACATAGTGCCAAGTTTGTTTTGGCGAGCGTATAAATGAGCTGAAACGACTGGTTTCACTGCCGACAAAACCCCAAATCACGCGCCAAATCACCAGTATAAACAACGCGATACCTAACTCGATATGTGGTCCATTACCCGACTTGCCGCTTGCCATCAGCGCGACAAATAACCCCGCCTGAGTCCAGTGATAAAGACGCGTAGCGCCATCCCATACTTTAATTTTCATCTTCTACCTTTCGCTTTTCATAATTGAATGAGTCACTTAAGGCACATTCCTTGGTTACCTTAGCTTTACTTGCCATTTAATTTACACAACAACAGTTGCTAACGCAACTATTGTTGTGTAAATTAAATGCAGACCCACTAATGAGAAGCTAAAAATGAACAAAACACTCTTGCTACTAACATTGCTACTGCCAAGTGTTACTTGGGCAAATAACTACGCGGATGTCATCGAAACGCGTCAAAAGGTGTTCAGCCTGATTGAAGAACAGTTAGATAGCGCAAACGATCTTATTGACGGCGATGACACTGATTGGCAACAACTTGAACAAGTCGCGAAACAACTGACTGATGCGAGCCAAACCTTAACCACAAGCTTCCCTCAAGGTAGCCATGATGGCAGTAAAGCGAACGAAAAAATCTGGCAAGATCCCGCCAAATTTGAACAGTTAATGACGAAAATGGATCAAGGTATTAGTCAGCTGTATCAAGCCAGCCAGCAGCGCAATGTTGATATGGCTGAAGAAGGAATTGAGCGAGCAGAAGATACCTGCCGCAATTGTCACCGTAGTTATCGTTCACGTTAAAAATGAGGAAACACGAGCATGAACCGCAAACTTAAAACCCTGCATCGAAGCTGCGCAGTACTCGCATTCATTACTATTGCTAGCTTTTTTAGCTCAACCTTAGTTAGCGAACTCTTCGCCTCGCAACAAGCGGTTGCTGCGGTAAAACAAACCATTGCTTATGCCGTGTGGGGATTAATACCACTTATGGCGATAACAGGTGCGACTGGCGCGAAACTGGCACCTAAGGTAAAAATGGGCGTTGGACCGATTGGGCGTAAAAAGCAACACATGCCCGTTATTGCCATCAACGGCTTGGTCGTTCTGCTGCCTGCTGCGTTATACCTTAACTCACTAGCAAGCCAAGGTGATTTTGGTGCTACTTTCTATACGGTACAGGTCATTGAGCTACTGGCAGGGGCTACTAACCTAACGCTGATGGCGTTAAGCCTAAAAGATGTGCTATCAACACGCAAAATTTAGTGGCGGCTAACCTGCCACTAACTCTTGAGCATTCTTAGTAAAGATTGCATGATTTTTCTACGCCGAGATTGCTACAACAAATAATCATCTTGTACATTTAAGCTACACATAGAGTTAGCAGCCAATACAAAATCATTCTATTCACAAATTAAAAAGAAGTGCATGTATTATTCACGCTTAAAGTAATCACTGACATCATAGATACGATAAAAAATCAGACAAACAACCATCCAAACGAATGACATTATCAACTCAAACTTAACATCAACCTCGTCAATCCCAAAATCAATAATAGTGACAATCATTTTAAACAAAGGGATACACAGAAAGAGCAAGAATGAAATGATATTTCTATTTCGAAGAGCAATAGCAATCATCGAATTATAACATGCAAAAAATAAAAACAAGAAACCTGCACCATCCTGTATATTCTTAATACCAACAAGTGCGAATATAGGTATACTTATCAAACAATTTCTATAAAAAGTTCGGATAAATTGAGGCATTATTAATCCCTAAAGCGTAGCTTCTTTGATCACGACTAACAAAGCAAAAATGACGCCTGTTACTACCAAATAAGTCCTGAGAAAACCTTGGACTTTTATTCCTTTAACTGTCAAAACTCCTTCTTTAGCACAGAGAAGACCAAATTCAGCTTTGACTTTATCATTACTTTTATCTCTAAATGAAAACAGAATAGTAGGGGATATAACCAACACTATCGAAAACAAAGTCATAAAAACAAACAAAAGACTGCCTATTACAGATTTAAATTCAATCATTGCCACCACTAAGACTAAAATTATTAGCTACCATTCATTAATATACAACTCATACAAATGTATTGTATTTTTTCAGATGATACTAATACGATAAAACCTAGAATAACATTCGATAAATCCTTTCATTGAAATACAAAACAATTCGACACACATCGTTATTTAGCCATGAAGTGCATCGCATCATTGTGAACAATATTATTTCGATAAATTACATTATCCTCTGTAACATCAAATTAATTAGTTCAAAGAAAATGTGATTAGCAAACGAGTTACTCTGACTTCACACCACTCAAATGCACAGCTTTTACTCTCTGGCCTAGCATTTCTGTTGCGATATTTTGCAAGCCTGCCGATGCCGCCAGTTCGTGGGCAAGTACGGGCGTCATTACGATTGAGTTATTACTTTTTTTAGAGCCGTATTTTCTTAAGTAGCGATATTTCAGTCCTAGCTTATTGAAAAAGCTCATATCATGCAGAGTAAAACTAACCGCGATCAGCTGTCCACCAGGCTTAAGCACTCGCATACATTCATGTAGCGCTTGGGCAGGATTGGGGATAACGTGGAGTAAGTTAGCCATAAAGACCGTGTCAAAACTGGCATCCTGATAACTGAGAGCAAAACAATCGGCTGGCTCAACTACGACTTTAGGCTCTTGTTCAAAGCGAATTTTGGTCACCTCCAGCATTGGCTGTGACACATCCGTGGCAACCACTCTTTTGGCTGACGCTAATAAGCTCGACGTATAGGTGCCGTTACCACAGCCCAACTCAAGCACATCACCAAGCTCACGGTGTCGCGCCAAGCGTTGCTTCACGCGGTTAATATCATCTATACCAACCACATAGTTATTACTCTGTTCAAAGTTCTTGGCAAAGTCTTCCCATTTGTTTTCCATGTCGTTCTCCTAGGAATCGCAAATAAAAGATCGCCACATTGCTTATTAGTTATTAGTTGTTTTTCGTTATGACCAAATCACTTATGGTTACTTATAGGCTATGACAGGCAAGGTATCTCTTGGCATAGCAGTATCATCAAGTGTGGCAATTACAGGGTAAATAGGATGGAGGGCAACGGCTATCAAAACAGTCAACTCTGAACAAAAACTGTGCTGACAGCCGGAAAAATCAGATTACTTTTGCGCGCGTTGCCATTGTACTAACCACTTATCAAGTTGGTTAGCAAACTGCTGACGGTCGGCTTGGTTTAGAGGTGCTGGACCTCCGGTTTGAATACCGCTACTGCGCATCGTTTCCATAAAATCGCGAATGTTGAGACGCGACTTAATGTTCTCTTTGGTAAACAGTTCACCGCGGGAGCTTAGTGCATGCCCACCTTTGGTAATCACTTCATCAGCGAGTGGAATATCACTGGTAATCACCAGATCGCCTGCTTGTGAACGCTTCACAATCTCGTTGTCTGCCACATCAAAACCTGCTTCTACTTGCAGCATAGTGATGTTAGTTGTTGCTGGTGTACGGATAAACTGGTTGGCAACTAATGTCACCTCTACACCGGTACGTTGCGCCGCTCTGTATAGAATGTCGCGAATAACAACCGGACAAGCATCCGCATCAACCCAAATCTTCATCAATGACTTCTCTCAAATCTAAACAAATTACATTGTAACGGCTTAGTGCTGTGATACCTATGACTAATCATCGCTCCCTTGAGGTCAGGGTGTGAGCACTTTTAACCAACACAAACCAAACTTCGCCAAATTTCGACCAAAATTGCCAACTTTCAACGAAATTAAACCAACTTTAGTTAATTTTATCCGAAATTCCGTCATAACGACCAATACGCATTGTGCGTAAAGTCACCATTTAATGATGATAAGAAGCAAAATATACACATTAAATATGAAATAAATCACATTTATTTAGTGATTGCGATCACATCTATAACCACAAAGAAACCTTTTTCCTTCTTATTTTACTCTTTCCACTGCTAACCTCCTGCACCTCCCCATTGGAGGGGTAAAACTATAAGGAGTGTTCAAAATGAATACCAAGAAACCGATGTCGCTCACCGGCCGCGTAATTTTAGGCATGGTAGCGGGTATCTTGACGGGCTTTGCCATTCGAGCCCTGTTTGCTGACAGCGGATTTGTCGACGAGTATGTAGTAAATGGACTGTTTGAAGTTGGTGGACAGATTTTTGTCGCTAGCTTGAAGATGCTAGTTGTACCGCTAGTCTTTGTCTCTTTGGTGTGTGGCACCAGCTCTCTTAAAGACCTTTCAACCCTTGGTCGCATGGGTGGTAAAACCCTCGCTTTCTATATCGCCACCACTGCTATCGCGATTACCTTAGCGCTAACGATGGGTACACTATTCCAACCAGGAGCAGGTGCAGATCTGACCGCAGCTAGCACATTCCAATCAGCGCAAGCACCATCGCTTGGTCAAGTGATCATCGATATGTTCCCAACCAACCCTATCAGCGCAATGGCTGAAGGTAAGACCCTGCAAGTAATTGTGTTTGCGGTACTGTTTGGTATTGCCATCAGTGCAGCAGGTAAGCCGGGTGAACGCATCGCTGATTTCTTCTCAGATCTGAATGAAGTGATCATGAAACTTGTGGCTATCTTGATGAACTTGGCACCTTTTGGTGTGTTCTTCCTAATGGCAAAACTGTTCACCGATATTGGTTTAGGTGCCATCATCAACCTAGCAGAATACTTCTTAGTACTCGCAGGTACGCTATTGCTACATGGTCTCGTGACTTACAGTGTGATGCTAAAAGGCTTTACCGGTCTTAGCCCGATTACCTTCCTACGTAAGATGGAAGATGCGATCATGTTTGCCTTTTCAACGGCGTCATCAAACGCCACCATTCCAGTCACAATGGAAACAGCAAAGCACCGGATGGGCGTTGAGAACCGCGTTTCCTCGTTCACCATTCCATTAGGTGCGACTGTAAACATGGATGGCACAGCGATCATGCAAGGTGTTGCTACTGCCTTCATCGCTCAAGCGTTCAATATTGATCTGACCATGATGGATTACCTAATGGTGATCATGACAGCAACACTGGCGTCTATTGGTACTGCAGGTGTCCCTGGCGTTGGTTTGGTGATGTTAGCGATGGTATTGAACCAAGTTGGTCTACCACTAGAAGGTATTGCTCTGATTATGGGTGTTGACCGCCTGCTGGATATGATTCGCACTGCGGTAAATATCACCGGTGATAGCGCAGTGACTATTATTGTCGCGAAATCGGAAGGCGCATTGGATGAGGCTCGTTTTAATGACCCTCAAGCCGGTGAAGCAGAAGAAGAAGTGCATCTTAAACGTACCGTAGCGTAACGCTTTGTTGCACCACTTTACAGTGTAAAAATCCACCGTATGCGGTGGATTTTTTATGAAATTTGAAAGTGTTATCTATTCGGTCATTGAGTGCCATTTATCACGTGCTTGCGCTTCGTGCTCATCCGTAATTGCACTCCCCACTGAGTTTGCTGCCAGTGTTAAGGCTGCCATGTCGTCAGTAAAGCCAACACCTGCCATCACATCCGGCACCATATCCGTTGGTAACACAAAATAAGCGAGCGCGCCGCCTAGCACCGCTTTATGGCGCACTGAAGTGTTCGAGTCAGCCACTGCTAACCAAGATTTAATCCCCATCACCGCAAGCTCTTCACCTGCACGCTTGGCGGATTTCTTCATTTTATGCCAAAAGGTTTTCTCATCTGGCGCTGGGGCTTGTGATTGCTCTAGCTGCAAAGCCACACCTTGCTCAAGCTCTAAAGCCACATTGTCATTAGTTAATGAGGTCATCTGTTCCTCCTCACTCTATCTACTTCGAGTTCTATTTATACCCAAGTAACCTCAAGGTGCTTGGTTCAGCGAGAATGCCTTGGTTTGCAGACAAGGCAACGAATTGAAGATCTAGTGGTTCTAAATCAAAAATCGTTAACGAAGTGTGCGAGCCAAGGCAACTCGCCCTTCGGGAGCGTGTCAATGCTTCAATTTCGGTGTCAAACGACTTGGAAATAGTTCACTATTTCGCTGCATCGTTTTCCTGGAACTTAAATCAATGACAACGCTCTGAATCCTGCATCTTGAAGTCACTTGGGTATATGTGTTTAAGCATAGATGAGTCAAGATGAACCTAAGATTAATGCCATCTTTGAACGATCAATAACAAAAGGCATTTACTATGCACAGTAGTTGATATAGCAGCTTTGATTCCGTCCTTTAGATTTAGCTTGATACAATGCTCTATCTGCTTCTTTCATCATCGTATTGATGTCAGATTCGATATTAGAATCACAAGTTAAAAGGCCCAAGCTCAACGTTAGTTTATCGCTAACTGAGGATTTGCTATGTAGAATATTGAGCTTTTCCACCGCCTCATGGATACGGTTAGCCAGCCCCAAAGCAGCCTCTCTATCAATATCACTCAACACCACAACAAACTCTTCACCACCATATCTAGCCACGAACTCACTTTCTCCACATTGTTCTTTAAGTGTCTTAGCCACCAATTGCAACACAACATCACCAGCCGCATGACCATACTGATCGTTATAGTTCTTAAAGTAATCTATATCAATCATAAAGATGGCGCGTTTAAAACATAATGAAGGGTATGAGTTCCAGACCGGAAGATACTCATCAATCGCTCGCCGGTTGAATATCCCTGTTAAACCATCGGTATTACTCAGTGTTGTTAGCAAGCCATTCAACTGCACAATTTTGTTATTCTTGGATTTTAGCATCACAGTGAATAGCACTAGGCTAAGCAAAACAACCATTAAAAACATAAACATCCATTTTGATTCTTCTTTGCTGTGTTCAAGAGCAGCTATACGAGCTTCTTTTTCTTTGGTTTCAAATTGACTATAAATATATTGCGAATACTGCCTGTTTTCATTCAATCGCCAGTTCACCTGTAAGCGGTTCTCTGCTTCTAAATGACGGAGCGCAAGCGTTAATTCATTTAGTGCTAGGTAGTCTAGATACAACTTGCGATTGATACCGGTTTCCAAATAATACAGATCCCGCTCGATTATTTTGTTCTCTGCTTGCTTGTGATATTCAACAGCTTTGTCTAATTCTCTCCTAAGATAGTAGATATCTCCCATGATCGTATCTAGAGTAACGTCAAACTGATAAACTCGTGCATGAAACTCTCCCTCATGACGCTGTTTAGCTATTTTTATCAACCGTAAAGCTTCTTTAGCATCCCCTAAACGGCGTTTCAAATCTGCTTGCATAGCATAAAAGTATGTTTGGTAGTGCTCCTTACCTTCTGGTAGCGACATCTGAGCCAACTGCTCCTGAGCAGCTACTAGCGTTTTTTCTGCTTCAGCTAAATCATTGACTTCTGTATATGCCGAATAAAGCTTAACTAGAATGTAATGCAATCGCTCAGGATTGTTAGAACCAATATCTCTATTAAATTCAATCGCTTTATTAAACTGCTCAATGGCCTCATGGTAATTACCGTTATACAAGTAATCTATACCCACATCAGTAAGCATAAACTGCACTTGCTCATAATCTTTTCGAGCCAAGCTAATCTCAATCGCCTCGATTTTTAGGTTCACTCCTTTAACGAATTGACTATCATTCCAATAAGCAGTCCCTAGATAATAATAAACGTCATCCACTCTTTTATATTGCATTGCTGTCGCTTTACGCTTGATATCCTCCCAGTAACCAACCAGTTCACCACTCGAGCTCTTTTGATGTGATAGTTCAAACGCTCGTTTCATGAAATAGGTAAGAAAGACTTCGTTGTGCGGGCCGTTGTAGCCGTCGAACAAGCTCGAGACCTGTTGAAAACTTTTAGCAGAATCATTGAGCTTATTTAACTTAATCTGAGCAAGACTTAGATCAAAGAATACCTTTGCTCGCAGTTCTATAGGTGTATCATCAACTAACAAACTAATACTGGTTTCAGCATGTCGCTCGGCATCTATGAATTGCCCGCTCCGTATTGCTTCATTGGCCAACATCCAACTACTAAAAAACTGTTCTGTGGAGTTGCCCACTTTAAACCATTGATGCAGGTCGCTTTCAGATAGGTAATCGGGTAATTCTGGTATTGGTTCGGTCGCACGGTGCTTGAGCAATTGTGTGGCATAACGCTCAAGAGATGCTGGTAATGCCTGACTTGGTGCAGAAGAGTCAATGTCACTCTTATCAATCCAAATAACAATTAAGAAGCCAATTATCGCCATTACTAGAAGTAGCCACAAAGTTTTTATTTTTGATTTCATTAACTCAACCACAATAATAAAAAGCCTGAAAATTCATGCAATTAAAGATTATACAGGCAGGATTTAGAGCAAACTATTTATCATTCCAAATAATGCGACACGTCGTTCCATAACCATGTTTAGTATTGATTAAAATATCTGTAGATTAAGCCAAACCATAAAAAAATCCCCAAACCGAAGCTTGGGGATTGATATTAGGGGAACTTTGACTAAATTTTTGAGCTTATTAAGCGGCGATTTTCTCAAGCACACGCATCAGCATACGGATACGTGGCTCAATTGAATCTAACTGCAAGTATTCAAGGTCACTGTGGAAACCAGCGCCAATCGGACCAAAACCGTCTAGAGTTGGAACACCAAGAATTGCGGTGTTGTTTGCATCTGAACCACCACCGACTTCTTGCCAGCCGATAGCGATATCAAGCTCTTGCGCAGACTCTTCCACCAGCGCCATTAGCGCATGAGTTTTATCAGTTGCAACCATTGAAGGCTTGTATGTTTCACGCTCTAGCGTAATCGTCACACCATCAACAAACGGCGTTTCAAGCATCGCTTTTAGCTTAGCGTCCACATCCGCATACTCGTCGTTGCTCCAGAAGCGTACATCCACTAATGCTGTCGCGTGGTCAGGAACGATATTCACCCCTGTACCGCCGTTCACAACGCCAACGTTAAGTGTCGTGCCTGACTCGAAGTTAGTCATCGCATTAATGGCTAAGATCCAGTTTGCCATCTCAGTAATTGCACTGCGACCTGCTTGCGGATCGTTACCTGCGTGTGCCGCTTTGCCACTAAAGGTTAGCTTGTAACCTGCTAGACCTTTACGTGCTTTCACAAGGCTACCGTCAGCGCGAGCCGCTTCAGCAACCAATACGTTGCGCGCATTTTTCGCCACAGATTGCAGCCACTCAACGGAATCAGTAGAACCAGTTTCTTCATCAGGGTTCATACAGATGCAGATAGATAGCTTATCCAATACTGCTTGGTCTAGGTTACGCATCGCGTAAACCACGTTTAGCAGACCAGATTTCATATCTGATACGCCAGGACCGTATGCTTTATCAGCATCCGTCGTCATCGGGCGTGCAGCCGCTGTGCCTACTGGGAAAACAGTATCCATGTGACCAATAAGCATCACATCAATCATCTCTGCTTCTGGTTGATTGCGGATCTCTAGACCGACACCCGCTTTGCCACAATCGATGCGTTTCACGCTCCAACCAGACATCTCAGCAAATTTCGCTTCAAACTGGCTAGCGATAAACTCAATGCCTTCTAGCGTGTAAGTGCCGCAATCCACGTCAATCAATGGACGTAACTCTGCTAAATATTGTTCAAGTGAAAAGTTCATCATCACACCTTACACAAATAGGTTCATCACTAGCATTGCACCAAACGCGTTCAGTACAGAAATAGCGATCATAATTGGAATGTAACGACCTTCAGTGCCGATAGGACCCATGATACGACCCATGTACTGCACTTGTGAGCCCATTAGGTAGATAGCCGGAGCAAGAATCGCGATGTGCGCACCGTTTAGGATGCCTTGGTCAAATAGCGTAATAACAACACCGACTGCGCCGCCCATAGACATCCAAGCACCAATTAGCACTGCCGCCGCTTCGCCAGGAAGACCAAAAACTGCCATGATAGGCGCAAAAATAGTACCCATTAGATCCAGCGCCCCCGTGATTTGCAGCGCTTTAATGATCACAAACGCCATCAATACGTTTGGTACTGTAGAGGTAGTCGCAATTACCCAACCCTTTTTCGCACCTTCAACGAAGATGTCCGTTACCATAGGTTTCTTTGCTTTTACTTCGCTCATTTTGCTGCTTCCTCTTGTAGCTCAGCTGATTGGTTTTTGTCTTCTTTGCCTTCTGTGATGTTTAGGTAAACGCGGAATAGGTTCGCGCCGATAAACTTAAATAGGAACATCACACCTACAGCCAAACCAATTGACGATGACACAGCCAGTGAGCCGTCAGCCAAAGTTAGCGTAAATAGCACCGCACCAGATGAGAAGAAGTTAACAATCGCCGCACCTGCAGTGAATTGGAACATAGTGAATACGTCAGTCTCACGTTTAGTCAAACGACCTTCATCTTTAAGCTGACGAGTCATTGCTGCACCTGCATCAGTACTTTGTAGCGATGCGATTAGCGCTAGACCTGAGCTACCAGGGATGCCCATAAGCGGACGTAGCAGTGGAGAAAGCAGTTTACGTGCGGCATCCAGTGCGCCGTAATGCTCAAGAACGTTAATCACACCTAGTGCGAACATAACCGTTGGGATCAGCGTCAATGCGAAGATAAAGCCATCACGCGCACCGCTACCACCTTTACCACGGAATGACGTGGTTGCCGCTTCAACACCTTCAGCGGTTTCTTGTACGCCGTATGCGACTTTACCAAATGAGCCATTTAGCGTGGTGAAGTCGAATACGCCATACCATTCATTAGATTGCATTAAGCCAGAGAAAAACACGACAGCGAATGCGAGTGCGACATAGCATCCCCATGTCACCTTGCGTTCAATTGGGTTGGGAGTGGACATTTTTAACACCTTAATAATTAGACAGGACAACAGAGCTACAACTCAGTCGCTGGAAAATTCGTTCTATAAAAAGCGTTTTATGTCAGCGTCAGGTTAGTAACCCTGACGGATTTTGTGGGAATTATTGTGCTAGAAATCTGATCCGTATCAAGCCGATATTAAATCTGTTCATACACTTCAACTTAGTGTCATATTTTGTGATATACAGCAAAATTAGCATTTAATTACACTCAAAGCTCATAACATTGCACATCACAAACATTCATAAAATTCTTATAATTTATTAAATTATAAGAGAATCAGTCGAATACCACCTATCTCACAAACAATCTGTAAAAAGGTCTTTAGAATGTGCGCAGTTTATTAATCCGCGCCGAGTCAATTAATGCCTAAATAACAAATTAAATCGTCAGACCGAACTGAAACAACTGCAGTCGCCAACTCTGTAGTAGTCACGGGAAGACTAACAATAAGATATATGCAGCAAGCTGTAAGACTGCATCAATAATCTTCGACTCGAGCGCTTTTCTGACATTCAAGGAGTGAAGTAATGAAAAGCTTATGGTCATTAATGATTGGCCTGATATTTTTGCCCTACCCAGCATTCGCCGCCAGTAGCGAACTGTCCCCTCTTGATCTTACCCAATCTACAGTCGGTTACGCTGCTCTGATCATATTTGGTCTTGCCTACACTCTTGTTATGCTCGAAGAGTACTTACAACTGCGCAAATCCAAACCGGTACTGCTCGCGGCTGGCATCATTTGGGCAATGGTCGGTTATGTCTACTCACAACAAGGACAAATGGATGTAGCCCATGCGGCATTAGAGCACAACTTACTCGAGTATGCTGAGTTGCTGCTGTTCTTACTGGTTGCCATGACGTACATCAGCGCTATGGAAGAACGAAGGCTTTTTGACGCACTTCAAGCTTGGATGGTGGGTAAAGGTTTCAACTTCAAAGCACTATTCTGGCTAACCGGTATCCTCGCCTTCTTTATTTCACCGATTGCCGATAACCTCACCACCGCACTCCTGATGTGCGCCGTGGTAATGAAAGTCGGCGGCGATAACACGCGTTTTATCAACCTCGCCTGTATTAACATCGTTGTAGCCGCAAACGCCGGGGGGGCATTTAGCCCGTTTGGAGACATCACCACACTGATGGTTTGGCAGGCTGGTCACGTCTCTTTCTCTGAGTTTATGCCGCTATTTACCCCTTCAGTGATCAGTTATATCGTGCCTGCGGTGATCATGTCTTGGTTTATTCCTAATGCGAAACCTAACGTCGCCCACGTGCATGTCGAGCTCAAACGTGGGGCACGCCGTATCGTTGCGCTGTTTATTCTTACCATTGCCACTGCAGTGGCTTTCCACGCGGTTCTTCATTTCCCACCAGTGATCGGTATGATGATGGGTCTCGCCTATCTGCAATTTTTCGGTTTCTTCCTGCGTCGCACGCTTAAGCGCTCGTTAGCACGTAAAGCACAAGTGGCAATCGCCAACCGTGATGACCTAGCGCTCAAACGTTTAGGCTCAGTGGTACCGTTTGATGTATTTCGCCGAGTGTCCCATGCCGAGTGGGATACGCTACTGTTCTTCTACGGCGTGGTCATGTGTGTAGGTGGTTTGAGCCTGATTGGTTATCTCAACATGGTATCAGAGATCATGTACTACCAATGGGATCCTGTTTGGGCCAACGTCATGGTAGGGATACTCTCTGCGATTGTTGATAACATCCCAGTGATGTTTGCGGTTCTGACCATGGAACCTGAAATGTCGATGGGTAACTGGCTACTGGTCACCTTAACTGCAGGTGTCGGCGGTA
Organism: Vibrio fluminensis; assembly: GCF_015278125.1. GTDB lineage: Bacteria > Pseudomonadota > Gammaproteobacteria > Enterobacterales > Vibrionaceae > Vibrio > Vibrio fluminensis. Next base: position 54,002 of record NZ_JADILO010000012.1, on the reverse strand, counting down.
GTTTACTCTCTATCGGCTCTGCGGCAGGTGTTGCGCTTATGGGCGCCGCACATGGCAAGTACACCTTCTTTGGTCATCTAAAATGGGCGCCGGTCATCGGGCTTGGGTATGTTGCCAGTATTGCCGCCCACCTCTGGATGAATAGCGCGCTATTCTAACCTGCTCTTTCTGTTTAATTTTGCTGGTTAGCTTCGTCTAACCAGCATATACCCCACCTCAACAATCTACCGAATAACAGGAAAAAGGCGATGATTTGACCAATAATCAATAAGACTTTTATCAATGGAGAGGTCTTGTTATGAATCGAATCCCTTATTTGGCAGCTCTGCTTAGTTCACTTCTATTTACGCCTTTAGTTGTTGCCGATCATCACGGTAAAACCGATATGATGGATGAATCGAAGCAAAAAATGATGGATAAACGTGATAGTGCAATGGGTAAAGCTGAAGCTGACGTAAGTAAAGCCGAGGCTGATGTAAAGGCAGAGATGGATAAAGAAGGCCAAAAAGTCGATGACATGCTCAAAAAGGGCGAGCAGAACAAAGAAGAACTTGAAGATAAAATGGCTGACAAAATAGAGAAAGAAATTTAGCCTGTTCATGCTAAACTCAACGCAAATAAGGGGCACTAGCCCCTTTGGTCATTTATACAGAGTGAAAGCATGCCATTTTCAAAACTCGGCTTAAGCCAACCTATCACAGACGCTATCCAACAATTGGGTTACAGCAAGCCTACCAATATCCAAACCAAAGCGATTCCTGTGATTCTGCAAGGACAAGATCTTATTGCAGCCGCGCAAACAGGCACGGGTAAAACGGCAAGCTTTGTATTACCTATTCTAGAAAAGTTAAGCCAAGGTGAAACGCAACGTAAAAAACGCATTCGCGCGCTTATCTTAACCCCGACCCGCGAACTGGCCATTCAGGTGGAAGAAAAAGTCCGCCAATATGGTCAGCACCTAAAACTGACTTCATTGGCTATGTACGGCGGTGTTGACGAGAAAGCACAAAAACAGGCGTTGATCGAAGGCGTCGATGTTTTGGTGGCAACCCCTGGTCGTCTACTTGATATGTACGCCAGACGCGCGGTTTACTTTGAAGAAGTCGAAGTATTAGTACTTGATGAAGCTGACCGCATGCTAGACATGGGCTTTATCGATGACATCAACAAGATCCTCGATCGCCTGCCAACCGATATTCAGAACTTGCTGTTCTCAGCAACACTGTCAAACAAAGTACGTGATCTTGCCAAAACCGCGGTACATAAGCCATACGAAATCTCGATTGCAGCAAACCAAGCATCGAAAAAGAACATCGAACAATGGCTTATCACCGTTGATAAAGACATGAAATCGTCACTGCTGGCACACCTAATCAAAGAGAACAATTGGGACCAAGCGTTGATCTTTATCGAGACTAAACATGGCGCGGCAAAACTAGCCCAGCAGCTAGAGAAGCGTGGCATCGCTGCCGAAGCATTCCACAGTGGGCGCAGCCAAGCCATTCGTAGTCAACTGCTAGAAGATTTCAAAGCTGGCAAGATTCAATACATGATCGCAACTGGTGTTGGCGCGCGTGGTATCGATATTCATGGCTTAACGCGCGTAATTAACTACGATTTACCGTTCCCAGCTGACGAATATGTCCACCGTATTGGTCGTACCGGTCGTGCGGATGCGCAAGGCGAAGCGATTTCGTTCGTATCTAAAGATAACTTCAAAAATCTATGCATGATTGAAAGCCGTCTGGGTCACCTGATTGAACGCCGTGAAGTTGAAGGCTTTGCACCACGCAAACCTGTGCCAATTTCAATTCTCAACTATGTGCCAAAAAGCAAACGAGTACAGAAAGACGCCGAATGAGCCAAGAACACTTCAAAGGGAAATATGAAGTCGAGTTGAAGTTTCGAGTCAAAAATAAGGACGCGTTTTATCGCGTCCTTAACTCTCTTGAGCATCAAGTTATGGTGCATGAAAATCAAGAAACCGATTGGTACTTTGACACTCCAGAGCATACCCTCAAGCAGCAAGGTAAAACCGTCTCAATCCGTGAGATGGAGCCGTCTGGGATTAAATTGTGGATCGTAAAAGGACCCGAAGCAGACCGCTGTGAAGCGACCAATATTACCAATTCAGCGAATGCGCGTAACATGCTGGAAAATATGGGGTATCAAGTCAGACTAATCACGCAGAAAACACGCAGCATCTACTTTATTGGGCAATTCCATATCACCTTTGATCAGTTAGCCAATATAGGTCAATTCGCCGAATTCGCCATTATGACGGAAGACGAGAGTGCGTTGGCGCGCTACCGAAGTGATTTGGAACAGCTAGCGCAGCAATTTGGTTTACTGCCTCAAGATCTTGAACATCGCTCTTATTTAACCTTATTTGAAAGTACGATTTGAAAGTACGTTTTAAAGTCTTAGTTAAAAACCAATTCAGGCGATAGATCAATTTTTCCCTTGGTAAATCGCCATACACTCTAAGCATCAAAATTGAAGGGACTCAATGATGTTTAAATGTGGACAATGTCGGCAATTTACTCGTGCGCGCGATAACGAAAAAGATCTCTGTGCGGCTTGGCAACAACCTACTCTCGCCACTCGTGAAGCGTGCAGTTATTTTATGCCAAGCAAACCACTCTTTAATCCCGATCGCTACCGCGAGCCAGAGCAACACTAAACATCAAATTCAATATTTTCCAGTTTAAGTAACGCCGCTTTACGCTCAACGCCACCCGCATAGCCAGTCAATTTGCCGCTTTTCCCTATTACGCGATGGCATGGCACAATAATCGAGATCGGATTTTTACCATTCGCCAGTCCCACTGCGCGTACCGCTTTCGGATTATCAATGGCATCCGCCAGTTGTTGATAACTCCAAGTTTCACCAAAAGGAATGGTGGTTAAAGCCTGCCAAACCTGAGTTTGAAACGCGGTCCCTTGAGCGGCGAGCGGCAGATCAAATTGATTGCGAATACCAGCAAAATACTCATCAAGTTGAGTTTTGGCTTCACGCAGCAAGGCAAACTCATCATCACGTACCCCCAATTCGTTCGGTTGTGTGGTTTGAGTTTCAAACCAAGCACCGAGTAAACCATGTTGGTTGGCTTGAAGGGTCATCTTACCTAATGGGGTATCTATCACTGTAAAGAGGTTCATCCTGCATGACTCCATAAATGAAAGGTCGCATAACTGCCAAATGGCGAAACATTGTCTCTGTTAAGTTGAGTGAATTGTTGAAGCGCTTTTTTAACCACCAAATCACCTTCTAAGAATCGATCGGGTTCAGATAAACCACGCAGCGCGGCATAGTTTACCGTCCAAGGACCAATTCCTTTAAGCGCCAGCCATTTTTCAAACTCCGCTTCGGGTTCTGCTGCGATTAACTCAGCAAATCGTTTGAGCGTATCACGGCGACTTTGCGGCATGCGTAAGAAACCCAAATCAGCGCTGCTCACCTCTTGGGGAGTAGGAAAATGCGTGGCACCGTGCGGCTGCAAAGTCGACACCAACAAGTTCAACTGACCAATCGCCGCTTTGATTGAAACTTGCTGACCGAGAATAGCCCTAACACCCGCTTCCCAAGTGCTCCAAACCCCGGGCATACGAATACCATGACGAATCACTAGCCCAGGCTCAAGTTGCTCTAGATGCTGCTCTATCACATTAACATCAACATCGAGGTCAAACATGCGTCTGACATTGGTGACAAGATGCTTTAACTGGCTGATATCCGCCAATTCAAATTGCAATACCACCTTATTAGTTTTCGCTGCAAAATCGATGTGAAACCAAGCCGGTTTATTGTTGATTTGCACATGACGTTGGTAACTGCTCTCACCGATCTCTTCGAGCCCTTGAACCGCTCGTAGGCGATAAAATTTGAGGGTATAACGCCAATCATAAGCGCCGCGATAACTCAGTTCTAAACTATTACGTGCGCTACCATTCGCCACTTCACGTTTTAAATCACTCGGCGAAAGCCGTAGTGCTTTTTTGAATGCATCATTAAAGCGACGTGTACTATTAAAACCACTCGCAAAGCCAATCTCTGTGATGCTCATACTACTTGAATGCAATAGCTGTTTCGCGAATAACAGCTGATGATAGAGAGCATATTGCTTAGGGGACATACCTAAATTCTGTTCAAACAGTTGGCGCAGATAACGATCGGATATGCCTAACCGTTCCGCTAATGTTTGTAACGATCCTTGCTGCAATTCACCTTGTTCAATCAAACCAAGTGCTCGCTGGTAGGTGGTTTTACTCCCCTGCCAAGCCCATGAGTTAGGTGCACTATCCGGTCGACAACGCAAGCATGGTCGATAACCTGCCTGTAGCGCGAGAGCGGCATTAGTGTAGTACTCAACGTTCTCTTCTTTGGGTAAATTCGCCGGACAAATCGGACGACAGAAGATTTTTGTGGTTTTTACTGCAACAAAGAAACGCCCATCAAAGCGAGCATCACGGGTTTGCCGTGCTAATTGAAACTGCTCAAAATTGTCCGCCATCATCCCTCTCAACTCTCAACTCTCAACTCTCAACTCTCAACTCTCAACTCTCAACTCTCAACTCTCAACTCTCAACTCTCAACTCTCAACTCTCAACTCTTTTAGAGTGTACAGTGATTCTCCTGCCGCACTCGCCATTTTCGGAACTTAATACTAAAGCGTTAATTTGCAAAATTTCACTACAACAAATTGCTTATTGATAAAACCTTAACTAATTTTAGTTATTGGGAGGGAAGGATTCCCTTGGCGAAACCAATCAAAAGTGCACTAACAGGGAGTTGGCTATGAACTTACAATCTTGCACTATCAGGCTTAACGATAACTCAACATTAATCTGCAAAACAGTGGAACAGTCTCTTGGCGTGATTGAATACCACGGGCAGTCAAAGATTACTGATATCTACATTGACGCGACTGATGGCTATGGGATTAATTCCTATAACCTTCCTTTTGAAGAGTCAATTGAGAGTCTAATGAACCTATAGCTGTTCGCAGTGGTTTATCTGACCTCACTTTATACCTTAAATATCAGACCTATCCGTTTCTGGTCACAACCAGAATATTGTTGAGTTAGTTAGAGGGGCGACCTTCAAACCAACTCTTTTTTTATTTTTCCGCTCACTTTTTCCTCGTCCTTTTCACCCAACTCAATCCGACAAAGACAGAAAAGGTTACTAGCGAAAACAATACACAAGCATTTAAAAATGAAGTATTACACAGAAGTGAACACTCACACTCTAACGTGATCTCATTCTTACTCGACCATAAAATGCGTTTCATGCATTTAAAAAATGAAATACATTCATTTTACTCATACACCCTTCAGGCATAGTATCCAGTCATCGAGTTGAGGGGGCAAATCCGAACCTAATTGCACCCAAATGAAATCAACCCAACTAATTTTTATTCAAAGCTAAGTAATTAATTTTATTTGAGTAAGGCGAACATTCTTCACCTAAAAATGAACTCAGGACGCCTTTCTGCATTCACAAAACAGCTTTGGATTGTATACAGCATCATAAATCAATAGGTATTACTCATGACTATTCCGACTACTGAAATGCTACAAGCATGGGAAGGCTTTACTTCTGGTCAATGGCAAACCGAAGTAAACACTCGTGATTTTATCCAAACGAACTACACCCCGTATGAAGGCGATGAGTCATTCTTAGCTGAAGCGACTCCAGCAACCACCACACTGTGGAACAGTGTGCTTGAGGGTATTAAAGAAGAGAGCCGTACTCACGCTCCAGTAGATTTCGATACTGACCTACCTTCTACCATTATTTCTCACGACGCTGGTTATATTAACCAAGAGTTAGAAACCATCGTTGGCTTACAAACAGACAAGCCACTTAAACGCTCAATTATCGCTAATGGCGGTATCCGTATGGTGAAAACCTCTTGTGAGGTGTACGGTCGTGAATTAGATCCAAGCGTAGAAAAAATCTTTACTGAGTACCGTAAAACACACAACAAAGTCTGTTTTGATCTTTATACCAAAGATATCCTCGCATGTCGTAAATCCGGTATTATCACGGGTCTACCGGATGCTTATGGTCGTGGTCGAATCATTGGTGACTACCGCCGTTTGGCTCTATACGGTATTAACTTCTTAATTGCAGACAAGCAAGAGCAAGTAAAATCGACTCAAAGCTTCCTTGAACAAGGACAAGATCTCGAAAAAACACTCCGTCTGCGTGAAGAACTCGCCGATCAAATTCAAGCGCTAAAAGATATTCGTACCATGGGTCTTAAATACGGTATCGATATGTCAGCGCCGGCGCGCACTGCACAAGAAGCGATTCAGTTTACCTACTTTGGTTACTTAGCTGCGGTAAAATCACAAAACGGCGCAGCGATGTCTCTAGGACGCACTTCGACGTTCCTCGACGTGTACATTGAGCGTGATATTGCCAATGGCATCCTTAACGAGTCACAAGCTCAAGAGCTGATCGACCACTTTATTATGAAATTGCGTATGGTGCGCTTCTTACGTACACCTGATTACGACTCACTCTTCTCTGGCGACCCAATTTGGGCAACTGAAGCCATGGCGGGTATGGGTGTGGATGGTCGTACTCTCGTTACCAAAACCACCTTCCGTTACCTTCATACCTTATACAACATGGGACCGGCTCCTGAGCCAAACATGACGGTACTTTGGTCGGAACAGTTACCTGACGGCTTCAAAAAATACGCGGCAAAGGTGTCCATCGATACCTCATCACTTCAGTATGAAAACGATGATCTGATGCGTCCGGACTTCAACAACGATGATTACGCGATCGCCTGTTGTGTTAGCCCACAAATTGTCGGTAAAGACATGCAATTCTTTGGTGCGCGTGCAAACTTGGCGAAAGCGCTGCTGTACACCATCAATGGCGGTATCGACGAAAAATCTAAAGCGCAAGTAGGACCAAAACAAGCACCTATCTCAGATGCTGTACTCGATTTTGACGCGCTTATGCCACGTTTCGATGCGATGCTAGATTGGTTGGCAACCCAGTATGTGACTGCACTTAACATCATTCACTACTCACACGACCGTTATAGCTACGAAGCTTCACTAATGGCGCTGATGGACCGCGATGTACGTCGCACCATGGCATGTGGTATTGCCGGGTTATCCGTTGTCGCAGACTCTCTTGCTGCAATCAAATTTGCCAAAGTAACACCAATTCGTGATGAAGAGGGTATCGCTATCGATTTTGAGATTGAAGGTGACTATCCAAAATTTGGTAACAATGACAATCGCGTCGATGACATTGCTTGCGATTTGGTTGAGCGCTTCATGAAAAAGATTCAGAAGATGTCTATGTACCGCGAAGCGATTCCGACTCAATCTATTCTGACCATCACCTCAAATGTGGTTTATGGTAAGAAAACCGGTAACACTCCAGATGGTCGTCGTGCAGGTATGCCGTTTGGTCCTGGTGCTAACCCTATGCACGGTCGCGATCAAAACGGTGCAGTAGCATCACTGACATCGGTATCAAAACTGCCATTCGCGTTCGCTAAAGATGGGATTTCTTACACCTTCTCTATCGTGCCAAATGCACTGGGCAAAGATGCTGAGATGCAAAAACAAAACCTAGCGGCATTAATGGATGGTTACTTCCACCACGAAGCTGGAAACAAAGATGAGATGATCGAAGGCGGACAACACCTTAATGTCAATGTACTGAACCGAGAGATGTTACTCGATGCCGTTGAGCACCCAGAGAAATATCCTCAACTGACTATTCGTGTTTCAGGTTATGCGGTTCGTTTTAACTCATTGACCAAAGAACAACAACAAGACGTTATTACACGCACATTCACTGAGAAAATGTAGCGTTAAACAGTAACGGAAAATAACAAGCTTTATCAATAAAGCACTACCTGTTTTGGCCTGCCGTGGTACGCGGGCCTTTTTTCTTTCAGCTTCAAGCCCCCGCATCCAATCAGTAATATTTACTGGCCTTGCCCTTATTCTGTAACTTATTCGAAATTTTTGAACACCTCAATCTAATTGTACGGATTATGAATGGCCTTCTCGTCACTTAATATTCGTTTCAACAGATAACGACACGTTCAAAAAATTTGGAGCCTCCGATGACAACACTTATTTTAAAATCCAGCATTCTTGGTGAATACTCTCAATCTAACCAGCTTATTGATGCCGCATTGGAAGGGAAAACGAACCTAATCGAACGTGATTTAGCAGCCAACCCAGTACCGATGCTTGACGCGAACGTTGCAACGGCACTGCGCGGCAATGGCGATGATCTAGCACCAGAACTTAAAGCAATTTTAGACCTTTCAAATCAGCTAGTTAATGAGCTTAAAGCCGCAGACAAGCTAGTAATTGCTGCACCTATGTACAACTTTATGGTTCCAACCCAACTCAAAAACTGGTTCGATCTTATCGCTCGAGCGGGTGTGACATTTAGTTATACAGAGCAAGGGCCTGTTGGTCTTATCGACAACAAAAAAGTGGTTGTAGTTACTACGCGCGGTGGCCTGCATAAAGACAGCCCACGTAACTCAATCGAAAGCTACGTCAGTACTATGCTGGGCTTTATTGGTATTACTGATGTGCAATATGTTTACGCAGAAGCATTAAACATGGGCGAAGAGTCAGCTCAAGCGAGCCGAGAGCACGCATTAAAGCAGCTTGCAGAGATTATCTAATTTCGACTAAAGACCGCTTTCAATTTCAAATCCTAAGTCCTTAGTCTTGGCGGAATACGATACCCTTGTATTCCGCTTTTTTTATTTGTTAATCTCGAAGCATAAAAAAACCACCTCAAATGAGATGGTTTTTTTCAATTTAGCAGTCAGCCGCTTGCTTAATACTGTATGCCGTGACAGGGTCGATACCCTTAACTAGCTCTTCAACCTGTTTAATGGCTTCAACTGCGCTACTCGCTTTGCGATAGCTTAAGTAGATTGGACGACACCAATCTTCTACACCTTCCACTTTGTGTAGCTGCCCCGACGCAATAAAAGGCTCAACTAAAGAGGCTGGTAAATAAGCGCTGCCGCCTTTCTCTAGAATGAAATCTAACGCAATACGAGCAGTTGATGTTCTTAAATAAGGCGCTGGGATCTTGGCATGTCGGTCGGCATGCTCAGACACAAATTTAGTGCCCCAGTCCACATAAACATATTTATCTGCGAAAACATCTTCGCCAGAGCATCGTTCAGTTGAAACTAACATCAAAACCACTTCTGCCACTTTCTTGCAGTTCAGTTCATCAGCTTTAATTTGGTCAAAAGCGAACGCCATATCGAGTGTGCGCTCTTGTAAACTACGGATTAATGCTTCGCGTCCCATCACTTCAGCAATAAAACCATAACCATCAAACGCTTCTGTTGTCGCGCTCAAACAGTTTTGCAAATAGGCATCCCACACATTAGGTGTACCACCCATGGTCAGTTGCAATTTCTTACCGCTTTCTAACGATAGCTCTAGTTTGGCCTGTTGCAGCGTGGTGACCATCACCTCCGCATAGCTCACTAGTCGCTCGCCTGCCGAGGTGAGTTTGATGTTATTTCGATCGCGAATAAACAATTGAGTATCAAAGTAACTTTCGAGTTGCTTGATACGTGCGCTTACCGCAGCTTGGGTTATGTAAAGATTTTCAGCAGCACGTCCAAAATGACGTACTTTTGCCAACTCTAAAAACGTTCTAAAGACTTTTACGTCCATTGTTATACCTCAGAAAAAAGCGCAGCAAGATTAACAGGTAAATCCTCAATAAATAAAGCAAGAATGCGCAAAGTGTTACACGGATTTAACAATAAAATTTAATGATAATGAGAAAAATTATTTGTTTTTCTTTTTCCAACTTTACGCCTAATTTTCGCCATATACCAATGCTGATTAGGGCGAAATGACATTTAGCAGCTCAATAGCACTGGTCTTTCGTCCAATACATACCATTTGAGGTTAATCGAAATGTCTGACACTGAATTTCGTCATGGCAAAAAGCGTTTTTACGACAACACTAAATTCCCACGTGGTTTTGCCAAATCTGGTGACTTTACTCTTGCAGAAGAAGAAGTCCTAACTGTCTACGGCGATACTATGCTTGGTTTAGAAACTGGCGAACTTTCTCCGCAAAATGCTGAAGAGAAACACTTCGTTAAAGTTATCGAAAACCCTGGTAAAGCAAAATCTAAACTTGAGCGTGTTTGGCTAAAATACATTCAGCTTTCTCGCGGTCGTAAGCGTTTCCATACCTTGAATGGTCGCAACAAGCCAGAAGCAAGTGACGATTACGCTGACGATACTAGCCTAGTCGAAGAAGATTAATAGCCTAAAACGCCTCTAACCTTTAGGGGCGTTTTTTTACCTTTCCCACTCTTAATCGCAAAAATATTTTCGCGCAAGTGAAACGATTGCGACTTTCTTATCTCATGGTAAAAACCACTACCAATCATTGAAATTGTTGATTTAATTGCACAACTTTTCATCTATTTTTAATTATATCATTAACAACGCATATTAATCATTACGATAAATCTTATTTGTTTTACTCTGGTTGCTTTTTGTCCGTTAATGCGCGCGGACACGAGAAAGCTGCAATGCCGTGTCAGGTGTGATATCAGCCAAAACTGATTCATTTTCTTCTCTCTATTTTCGTGAGAATAGATGTGGAAAAAACATCCAAATTAGACCGCGTGCGCGCGGATTACAACGTGCATTACTGGAGCCAAGGTTTCTACGGTATCGATAACCAAGGCGAAGTGTACGTATCTCCTACTCAAGATAAAGCGCACCAAATCCCACTAAGCAATATTGTTACTCAGCTTGAACAACATCAGCTGAACTTACCTGTACTTGTTCGCTTTCCGCAAATCCTGCATCAACGCGTACATGGTATTTGTCATGCGTTTAACCAAGCGATTGAAGAGTATCAATACCCGAACAACTATCTGTTGGTTTACCCAATTAAAGTAAACCAGCAAAAAGAAGTAGTCGACGAGATCCTTGCTAGCCAAGCCAGTCTAGAGACGAAACAACTAGGCTTAGAAGCTGGCAGTAAGCCTGAGCTACTCGCTGTGTTAGGTCTAGCGCAGAAAGCCAGTTCAGTGATCGTATGTAACGGCTATAAAGACCGTGAATACATTCGTCTGGCACTGATCGGTGAAAAACTGGGTCATAAAGTTTTCATCGTACTTGAGAAGCTATCTGAGCTTGATCTTGTGCTAACAGAAGCGAAGAGTCTGGGCGTGAAACCACGCTTAGGTATTCGTATTCGCCTTGCCTCTCAAGGCGCAGGTAAATGGCAGGCAAGTGGCGGCGAAAAATCAAAATTTGGTTTGTCAGCCTCTCAAGTACTGACGGTTATTGATCGTCTGAAAAAAGAAGATCAGCTTGATGCTATGCAGCTTGTGCATTTCCACCTTGGTTCGCAGATGGCTAACATTCGTGATATCCGTAACGGTGTTAATGAGTCAGCACGTTTCTACTGCGAACTGCGTGAAATGGGCGCGAAGATCGACTTCTTCGACATCGGTGGCGGCCTTGCGGTCGATTACGATGGTACACGTAGCCAATCATCTAGCTCAATGAACTACGGTCTAATTGAGTATGCGCGCAATATCGTTAGCACTGTTGGCGACGTTTGTCAGGCATACGGCCAGCCAATGCCAGTGATCATTTCTGAGTCAGGCCGCTCACTGACGGCACACCACGCAGTGCTGATCACCAACGTAATTGGCACAGAAGCGTACCAACCAGAGCAAGTTGAAACGCTGGAAGAAGATGCACCAACGCTACTGCAAAACATGTGGCGTAACTGGCATAACCTGCAAGATGGCAGCGACGCTCGCGCACTGATTGAGATCTATAACGATACTCAAGCAGACTTGGCAGAAGTACACTCTCAGTTTGCGACAGGTGTATTGAACCTACATCAACGAGCTTGGGCTGAGCAGATGTCACTGCGCATCTACTTTGAGTTAAGTCGTGCTATGAGCACCAAGAACCGTTTCCACCGTCCAATTTTGGACGAACTAAACGAACGTTTAGCGGACAAGTTCTTTGTTAACTTCTCACTGTTCCAATCACTGCCAGATGCGTGGGGTATCGACCAAGTATTCCCTGTGTTACCACTGTCAGGCTTAGATGAACTTGAAGACCGTCGTGCGGTGATGTTAGACATCACTTGTGACTCAGATGGTGCTGTTGAGCAATACGTTGAAGGCCAAGGTATTGAGACAACATTACCAGTGCCAGCTTGGAATCCAGATAAACCATACCTAATGGGTTTCTTCCTAGTGGGTGCTTACCAAGAAATCCTTGGTGATATGCATAACCTGTTTGGTGATACGCACAGTGCGGTTGTGACAGTAAGCGATGAAGGCGAAGCAATCATCGAGCGAATCGATGTCGGCGACTCAGTAGAAGACATGTTGCGTTACGTACACATTGACGTAGACAACATTCGAGAGCATTATCGCGAGCTCGTCAACCAGCGTGTTGACCAACAAGAACAACAACAGGTACTACAAGAACTAGAACAAGGTCTCTGTGGCTACACCTACTTAGAGGATTTCTAAATGAATGATTTGTTTAGTAAAACTGATTATTCACTTTACTCAAACTCAATGAGTTTTATGCGCCGACCATACCTACGTAACCCTATCGGCAGTGATGCTGACGTAGTGGTACTGGGTGTGCCTCTGGATATGGCGACTTCTGGTCGTCCAGGAGCTCGAATGGGCCCTGATGCTATCCGTCGCGCTTCAGTGAACTTAGCATGGGAAGGTAAAAAATTCCCTTGGGATTTCAACGTATTCGATCGCGCTAAAGTGATTGATGCGGGCGATCTTGTATTTGACTGCGGTGATGCAGAAGACTTCACTTACCGTCTAGAGAAAGCGGCTGGTGAAATCCTTAAAAATGGCAAAACGCTGATGGCTCTAGGTGGTGATCACTTTATCACCCTACCTATCCTACGTGCATACGCTAAACACCACGGTGAAATGGCATTGATTCATTTCGATGCGCACACTGACACTTATGCAAACGGCAGTGCATACGACCACGGTACGATGTTCTACCATGCACCGAACGAAGGTCTGATTTCACCGAAACACTCCGTGCAGATTGGTATTCGTACTGAATACGAAAAACAAGATCACGGCTTCAACGTTATCAACGCAATGCAAGCAAACGATATGTCAGCTAATGAAATCGTTGAGCAAGTGCGCGGTATCGTTGGTGATAAGCCTGTTTACGTAACTTTCGATATCGACTGTCTTGACCCTGCATTTGCACCGGGTACAGGTACTCCGGTATGTGGTGGCTTGAACTCAGATAAAGTGCTAAAGATCCTACGCGGTTTCGCAGGCATGAATGTGGTAGGTATGGACGTTGTGGAAGTGTCTCCAGCGTACGATCACGCAGACATGACGGCACTTGCTGGCGCTACAATCGCGCTTGAGTTGCTTTACGTTTGGGCTTCTCGCAAGTCAGCTGAGTAATAATCAGCAATTGTTAGAGTAAAACACTCAGCAAAATGATCAGCCTGCTATGGGTACATACCAATAGCAGGCTTTTTTATACCTACGTTAAAAACTGATTGCGCATTTCCAAGCACTTCTGTCAATCGCTACACCTAACAGAATCTTAGAATCAAAACTGGGATCACCTCTTCACACTCCATTGCTCGAATAACCTGACCAATTTCATTACCCTTGCTCGATATCTATCAAATCATTGACAAGAAGTAGAGAAATCATGATTGAACGCCAAGAAACTAACCAACGTATGAGCCGCATCGTTAAACACAACGGAACCATCTACTTATGTGGTCAAGTATGTGCTGACGCAACTAAAGGCATTACTGAGCAAACACAAACTATGCTAGACAAAGTAGATACGCTGCTTGAGCAAGCGGGTAGTTCTCGTGAGCATATGCTTTCCGCGACTGTTTATATCAAAGATATGCAGCATTTCGCCGAGATGAACGCAGTATGGGATGCGTGGGTACCAGCAGGTCATGCCCCAGCTCGTGCATGTGTTCAAGCAAGCATGGCACGTGAAGAGCTACTGGTAGAAATTTCTGTGGTTGCAGCAGAGAAGTAATCTCTCGCACAGACATTATGCAAAGTGGCAACGGTCAAACCAAAGGCAGTTGCCGCTTTATCCACCGCTCCCTAAACAACTATTGAAAACCACGCGCTACCTTCTTTGGCAAGTCGTACAGCCTCGACACGCCTGACGAGTATGCTTATCCAGTTTTGAACGCTGAACCTTACAGTAGGCATTTTTCAATGCACGACGCGCTGCGAACCAGTCTTGAGGTTTTTCCAATATCAAATAGCCGTTAAAGCGCTTTACCAACTCAACACGATTCTCATTGATAAATTTACTCGCGTAGCCAATGTCAAAGTAATCCAACGCCTCTTCTATCGAGGTAAAACTGGCGATTTTGGCTTGAATATCGTTACTCATGGCGACTTTTGATGATGGTTCCAAAGGTGAACAGGGCGCTAAATTAACACACCAAATCACTCTCTTCTTTGATTTCGCTATAGCCAACAAAACAAAACGCCTTACTCTCAGAGCAAGGCGTTAGAATCGTGTTGAGCTAATTATTTATTATTATTGTGCTTATGCCCAGAACGTCATTGCGATAAACGTGAGAGCCACAATACAAGCAACGTTTAGAATCAAACCTACTCGCATCATCTCACTCTGTTTGACGTGCCCAGAACCAAACACAATCGCGTTCGGCGGGGTCGCGACTGGCAACATAAAGGCACATGATGCTGCTACTGCAATCAGTACTGATAGGATCACCGGTGACATACCAAACGCTTCGGCTACCGTGGCAAAAACAGGGATCAGTAACGCGGCACTGGCGGTGTTACTGGCAAACTCCGTCAGGAATACCACAAACACAGCAATCACAGCGATAATAAAGAAAATACCAAGGTGAGCGATCATCTCACTCAATGCATTAGCTAAGAACACACTGGTGCCTGTCGCTTTAAGCACATTACTTAAACAGATACCACCACCAAACAGCAGCAATACACCCCAGTCAGCGGTTTTCTCAATATCTTTCCAGTGCACCACGCGCGCAAAGTTAACCGCAACAATCGCACCTAACGCCACAATAGTATCGAACTTGGCATAGCCGCCTAGCATCGCATTAATAGGCTTACTGAAAATCCAGAAAAATACCGTGGTTGCAAAGATAGCCAGTGTCACTACTTTACCTTTATCCCACTGTATTGGTTCGTGGTTAAGTTCAAAATCACCACGTAAATCTGGCTTGAGCACAGCGTAAAGAATAACGATTGAAAGTGGCAGTAAGATCGCCGCAGTCGGTAAACCAAACGCCATCCAATCAGTAAAGGTTAAACCCACTTCGGCCGCTGCAATTGCATTCGGTGGACTGCCCACGATAGTCGCAATACCACCTAAGCTCGCGCTGTACGCGATGCCAAGTAATACAAAAACGTAAGTCTTATGACCACTCTCCTCGTTTACTTTACTTAACACACCAAGTACTAAAGGCAGCATCATAGCGGTGGTGGCGGTATTACTGATCCACATTGAAAGCAGCGCAGTGACACCGAACAGCATAAAGACGGCAACACTCATCTTACCCTTCGCGACAATCAATACTTTATCGGCGATAACTTTGTCTAAGCCTTGTCTGTGCATAGCAGCGGCCAAAGCGAAACCACCTAAGAAGAGGAAGATGATTGAGTTAGCAAAATTGTTTAAGGCAGTCTGAGTATTGAACACACCAAATAGCACCGCCATTATCGGCACTAAAATAGCGGTTACCGTGACATGCAATGCTTCTGTTAACCAGAGAATGGCGACAAAAATCAGCATGCTGAGCCCCAGTACAACCTGAGGTTCAAACGGCAAGGTGAAGTAAAGAACACAAAACAGCGCAATATCTGCGAGGATGATTAAGCTATTACGGTTGATTAACCACTCCCGTGTATTGTTGGGCAAAGGGACACTATCATTTCTATTCATTGTTATTTTCCTTATGAGGGCCAATTGGCATAGCAAATGATCCCACATAACCCTCTAAGGAAATATTTTGTTTTGCGAATTTGTTAACCGCATCAACATTGTGGTTATAAATGTTAAGCTTATGATTTAATTATTAACTTATCAAAGCTATCCAATACCTGCTGACACTTCATTACGCGCCCATGTCCCTGACCTTGTGTTGCCACCAACGTCACATTTTCTATTTCATCCGCTGCTCTTTGCGACACAGAAAATTTGGTGAATTTATCCGCTTCATCGTGAACAATAATGGTTTGCGATTGACGAAGTTTCAACTTGCCATAGGGATCTATCGATTGGATTGGGTAGCGATAGGCTTGCTGAACTTCTTCCACCACCGCGCTAAATAGACGCATCGAATAACCTGAGCGAGCGACGCTACTAAATAAATTATCAACATAATCCAGCACGGGTGCGATAAGTAGCAGCGGTTTGTCCACCAGCTTAATATGATGACACTCAATAGCCGACGCCGTGCCCATACTATGACCGACCAGTCCTGCGACATCCTCGACGCTGTCTAAGATGGCCTCCAACCCACCAACAAACGCAGGAATATGGCCATAAACCCCTTCACTTTCACCATGGCCGGGATGATCATAAGCCAAAGCAGTAAAGCCGCGGCTCGCAATATGCTCCATCAAAGGAAAATACTGACTCGCCGTACCCGACCAGCCATGAGTCAGAACCCAAACGGGACCTGAGCCGAGTGAATAAGTGGTTAACACCCCTTCTTTAGATTCAACTTTGCCTTTAACCATGCCTTGTGGTAACGCATTTTTTGCCTGAGTACGCACAGGCGTCAACAAAAGCTTACGAGCGGTGTTCTCTGCATGCCTCGGCGCTAAACGGTGGTGCAGTCTGGTTGAGATATTGACCAAGCTACGTTTGAAACTGAACTTGTTCGAGGTATTAAAATAAATCTTCTCACTCATGTTACCTATCCTTGAGGTATTTAAACCAACCGAAACAAGCACTTGTATACTCTTACAGACGACTCACTTGTTTAGATTAGTATTGGTTTAATTGCATCGTCGTTGCCATCATAAAAACGAACGACCGTGCTTTTTATCTTGCTAAAAAAAGTGGACAGAGCATTTGACCCTCCACCTCATTACTCTTCCATCAATCCATTAGGCTGATGTTGACCAGTCTGCTATCAGGCGATCAATCCCTTGCCAAAAGTGCGCTTGGCTTGCTTCTTCACCACGCAAGGAGTAAAACAGATGTGCACTTAGGTAAAGCCCATACAGCTCAAACGTCGCCTGCTGACAATCCAAATCTGCACGAAATTGGCCGTTGTCTCGTCCTTTACGTAATTGAATGGTTAAATAATCAATCCATTTCAAAATGGTCGCTTTGAGTTGCTGCTGAATAGGCGTCTCTTTGCTGCCGGTCTCTTTCCAAGCATCAAGGAACATACAGCTACCTTGAAACGAATGATTCCAGCCAAGCCAAAGATCCAGTAACGCTTTGAGTTTATGGATGATATCTTCATCACCCAAACTGCGTGCCGGTACAATTACCCGCTGAGCAAAGACCAAATTGGCATACTCCAGCACAGATAGCTGCATATTCTCTTTAGAGTTAAAGTGAGCAAACAGACCACTTTTAGACATGCCGCACTGCTTGGCAAGTTCACCAATGGTTAAACTCTCTAAACCATTCTTACTCGCCAACTCAAACGCGGTGGCTAAAATCGCTTCTCGCGTCAATCGCCCTTTACTCATAGCACCACCATCTTTCTTCAATCATCTATTTTTAGCACGAACGTTCTATTTTACAACCCTTAAACCAAACATCAGACCAGATCACAAACTTGATTTTCATCTCGAATTAAACATTTTTAGGACTGAAACATCGTAGGAATTGACGCACATCCATTGAATATAAACGTTTTCCTGCTAGCTTGTGCGCAATTTAATAACTTAAGTTGACGTTATGGAAACTAAAAAAATTACTAGCATTGAGCTCGGACGCCTTGTAGCGATTTTCGTCATCGTGGCGATGCATTGCCAAATGTTCCTGAGTTACTTCCTTTACCAAGACACCCCTTGGTTTGGTTATATCTTTAACCAGTCGACTCGCTTTGCAGTTCCGCTATTTTTCCTAATTTCTGGCTATTTAATTCAGCCCAAACTCACCGCAACACCAATGGCAACGCTCAAGAGCTACTGTGCGCCATTGATTCGCGTCTTTATAGTCTGGAGTGTCATTTGTCTGTTAATGCCATTTAACTTACACAAGGTGATGACTGAGGGCTATTTGGCTGAACGCAGCGGCTACTGGGGCTACCTAATGCAAGCACCTGTGAATACTTTGCTGGAGGGCGGCTTAGTTCACTTGTGGTTTATTCCAGCTTTAATGATCGCAGCGTTAATCACAGCATTACTGCTACAAGCCGGTAAAGGGCGCTTGCTACTGCCAGTCGCTATTGTTCTCTACATTTACGGCGTGCTGGCGGGCAGCTACGTCAACATCACTGAGCTGTGGTCACCATTCTTTACTCGCAATGGACCATTTTTCAGTACCTTAATGTTTGCGATTGGTTTTGTTGTTCGCGAGCGAAATATCCAAGCAACCCCAGCGCAAGGCATTGTTTTAGCACTAGTGGGCATGACCTTGCACTTCGGCGAAGCTTTCTTCCTCACCGGTTACGAGCAGCCATTTAATGGCAACGACTTCCTATTTGGTACCATGCTTTGGGGAACAGGCATCTTCCTATTCTTGTTGGCAAAACCGAACTTGGGTAACTCGCCGTGGGTAATGAGCTTATCCAAATCAGTACTCGCTATCTATGTGGCGCACTTACCGCTCATCATTGTGATGATGAATGTGACAGGCGCAATGCAGTTAACCGGCCCAGCTAAAGATGCGATGGTCTTCTCTGGCGCAGTAATTCTGACGCTATTGTTGGTGAAAGGCGTAGAGAAAACCCCACTCAACAAGTGGCTATTTAGATAACTTATCAATTATTTTTCAATGGCTTAATAATAAAATGGCGTAACCGATGTTACGCCATTTTATTTTCTTGCGAGGTCTCTTGCCAGAATTAACGCCAGTCCAAACACCTGTAAAAACAAACTGATATTGCGATACCAAGCGATCTGTTCATCCAAGGCACTCAACCGTTCATTGAACGTCAAATTCTGCAAATAAAAGTTATCAATCTGCTCACGTTGCGTTTTCTGCGCGCGCTCGATGACTGCCATAATTTGATTGAGGTTTGTGGTGAGTAAAGAGGGAACAGGCTCACCAACCCAGTCACTTAACTGTTTAGTTAATTCACTTGCGACAAGCGAAGCATCAGCACTGTGACTCACCGAATCCGATTGGCTAAGATAAATTAACGCCAACTCTTTTTTGCGCTCAAGCGTTTCCACTCTATTCCACGCTAACTGAATGGAATAGAGATTGTCTTGCTTACGCTCATTAAAGCCAGACATCTTGCTGCTGAGGTCTTCCAGCACCACACTCGACATTAGAATCGCGAGAATATTGAGAACCAAGCCAACTAAAACCAGAAGCCATGCTGGCGGCCATCTAAAATTCATCACTACCACAACTTATCAAACGGTAAGTAGATAAGGTTAAAGACCACTAAAGTAAACATCACCGCGAAGGTCAGCTTCATACCCATTACACGCCCTTTGAGGTCTTTGGCCAATATCGCCCGCGCATGAATGATTCGCCCAACTAGAAATAACACGCCTAAACCGTGAATAATCAAACTGTTTGCGCCGTTGTATTCGACCAATGCCAGTAAGATTACCGTTATAGGAATATAATCAACGGCGTTACCTTGGGCACTGCGGGCAATTTGCAGCCCTTCAATTCCGCCATCCGCGTGAGCAACACGATTGGTGCGGCGCTGCTTGATCACTTGGACAGCTAACCACATCATTAGCAGGGTGAGTAACGAGGCGTAGAGTGCGGTAATCATCTTGTTTTTTCTCCTTTTTTGTTCAGTGTAGGAGAAAATAGCCCCCTTGATAAAAAAATGCCCCACTGATTCAGTGAGGCATAGTCATTTCTATCTAGTCGAGCAGTTTATAAAACAAAGTCGAAAGTGGCGGCAAACTTATCTGCAAAGATTGAGCAAGCCCTTGGCTCTCTTTGTCCTCTGTCTTAATCAACTCTCGCACCTCGAAACCGCAGCCGTCGTATTTGGTGTTATCAGTGTTAAGCAGTAATTGATAACGCCCAGCGACAGGCACACCCAATTGGAATTGATTGTGTGGCACAGGCGTGAAGTTCGAGATAACTAAGATCCTTTCCCCAGATTCGCTGATACGTTCGTGCGCCAAAATGCTGCTGTCTGATTCATCTTGTAAGCGCCATTCAAATCCACTTGGCTCACAATCCAACTCATGCAAAGCCGCCTCTTGACGGTAGAGCTGGTTAAGATCACGAGTAAGTTCTTGCACACCTTGATGGCGACCAAATTGCAATAAGAACCATTGCAGCTGATCATCATGATTCCACTCAGCGGTTTGACCCAGTTCAGCGCCCATGAAGTTGAGCTTCTTACCTGGCTGGCCGTACATATAACCGTAGTAAGCACGCAAGTTAGCGGTTTGCTGCCACTCATCACCCGGCATTTTGTTGTGAATCGAGCCTTTGCCATACACCACCTCATCGTGAGAAAGTGACAGAACATAGTTTTCACTGTGGGCGTAAATCAACGGGAAAGTGATGGTATTGTGGTGATACTTGCGATGCACAGGGTCTTCTTTGATGTACGCCAAGCTATCGTGCATCCAGCCCATATTCCACTTAAAGCCAAAGCCTAAACCACCAAGATACGTCGGGGCTGATACACCCGGGAACGCTGTTGACTCTTCCGCAATCGTCATTGCATTCGGGAAGTGTTTGTACACCTCCTCGTTCATCCACTTAAGCGTTGCAATGGCGTCGTAGTTCTCATTGCCGCCGTCGATATTCGGGATCCACTGATCGTGACTACGCGAGTAGTCGAGATATAACATCGAAGCCACAGCATCAACACGAATACCATCAATATGGAATTGCTCGAACCAATACAGAGCGTTAGAGACTAAGAAACGTCTAACGTGCTCACGGCTCATATCGTAGATATAAGAATTCCAATCTTGGTGCCAACCACGACGTGGATCCGGATCATGGAACAGTGGCGTACCATCAAAATTGGCTAAACCGTGATCGTCTGATGGGAAGTGCGCTGGCACCCAATCAAGCACCACACCAATACCCGCTTGGTGGCAGGTATCAACAAAATATTTGAAATCATCTGGCGTGCCAAAGCGACTGGTTGGCGCAAATAGTCCCACAGGTTGATAACCCCAAGATCCGTAGAATGGGTGCTCTGAAACTGGCATTAGTTCAACGTGGGTATAGCCAAGATCGACCAGATAAGGGACCAATTGATTAGCAAGTTCACGGTAGTTAAGGAACTGTCCATCTTCATCGCGACGCCACGAGCCTGCATGCAGTTCGTAGAAAGCCAGTGCTTGCTTACGTTTGTCCGTCACTGGGCGTTGCTGCCACTCGTTATCTTGCCACGCATAGCGTTGATGGTCGTAAGTCACTGAAGAGAACGATGGGTATTGCTCTGCGAAGCTGCCCCATGGATCGGCTTTATGCGCAATGCGCTCGCCATTTGGTCCTTTAAGCTCAAACTTATAACGAACACCTTCGCTTAAATTAGGGATAAAAATACCCCAAATGCCGTAGTCGAGTCGCTGCATCGGCGTACGACGACCATCCCAGTGGTTAAAGTCCGCAATCAAGCTACACGCGCTAGCATGAGGTGCATAAACCAAAAAACGAATACCTGAAATCTGCTTACCATCACGCTCTAACGTGACAAATTGCGCCCCCATGTGGCGATACATATTCTTTGGCGTATGCAGGTCATCGTATTCTGCGTAAATGGCATGATACTGATATGGATCATCAACTAACTGCTCAACACCAGACCAATCCACTGCTAACTGATAGTGGCTAAAACGCAGGTCGCGTTGTTGCGACATCACAAAACCACCTTCGGTTTCTTGGGTCAAAGGGATACGGGTCTGATCATCCAGCACCACTTCCACTTTATCCGCCCCCGGCATCCAGACTCGCAAAGAGCCACATTTAGGCTCTAAAAATGGCCCTAAGAATGAGAATGGGTCGGAAAAAGAAGCCCCTGAAAGCTGGTTATAAGCCTGCGTTTTTCTCTCTACCGTGGTATTCAAGTTATTCTCTCCCTAACCTAACTTTTGTTGTTCTAACTTTTTTGTTCAAAATTGCCGCGAACTTCTCAACGCGACGAAATGACCCAAGGCGACTGACAAGAAAAGCCTTTCCTCAACCAATCACTCCGACCACTCGCACTAGCAAAGAATAGCAACAAGCAAAAGCCCGTGAAACAAAGCCGTCACGGGCAAAATTATTTGAAATTCCGCCGACCCCAACAACTTGGGTTAAGCGTCAATATGCAGAGTATCTCGAATTAGGGTCGCGACGTGAGCATTGAGATCAAACTTTGCTACATCAGTCGTTACCCTCTGATTTATCTGCTTAACAAGAAGAAGCCTTGCTTCTAACCTGTGATAGTTTATCCGCAATATGATTGACCGCATCCAAACCAAAAATATGTTCTAAGTCCATCGATAGCTTACGTCGCCAGTTCGGGTATTCATTCACTGTTCCGGGAATGTTGACTGGCTGATCCATCTCAAGCCAATCTTCCAACTGGACACTAAGTAGCGTTGATGAGCCCGCAGCCACATGCAGTTGCAGTGCTTCTGCTAGGTGTTTGTCCATCGGCACCAAAGAGGCATCACGACCAATGCCTTCTGGCAAATATCCGTGCCATGCAACTGAATCGAGAATGCCTTGCTTGCTCTTAAGACGATCATCAAACAGCCCTTGCAGTTGCTCTTCATCCGGATACAGCCCAAGCTCTTTACCCATTTTAAGATCATCACAATGCCAGAAACCGCGTAAGGTTGGCATATCGTGTGTACAGAGAGCAGACATAGATTGCCCAGCATAATGCGCCGGTGACAGATAACCCCCATCTTCTTTAGATGTTTCAAAGAAGAACACTTTGTACGAGTGCACGCCCGCTTCACGCAGTTTATCGACGATTTCATCAGGCACAGTACCGAGATCTTCACCAATCACGCTGCATTGATGACGGTGAGACTCAAGTGCCAATATTGCCAGCATTTCTTCAACCGGGTAGTAGAGATAAGCACCTTTAGTGGCATTTTCACCTTTTGGAATCCACCACAAGCGTAACAGACCAAGCACATGGTCAATACGTAAAGAGCCACAATGCTTCATATTAGCGCGAAGTAAATCGATATAAGCTTGAAAACCTTTTGCTTGCAGCGTTTGAGGATTCAATGGCGGCAAGCCCCAGTTTTGCCCTAGAGGACCGAGTACATCCGGCGGAGCGCCGATACTCATATCTTGCACTAAATTACCGCTATCAGCCCAAGTTTCTGCACCAGAATCCGCCACACCGACTGCTAAGTCGCGATATAAACCGACCGACATGCCTTTGCTCTCAGCCAGCTGCTGCGCCTCTTTCACTTGGCAATCCGCCACCCATTGTAGATACATATACAGATGGACTTGGTCACGATGTTGCTCAATATATTCTTGAACCGCTTGATTGCAAAAACGCTGATACTTCTCAGGGAATACAGGCCAACCCCAAATACTTTGGTCTTGCTGATGTAACTCTGCATGTAAAGCATCAAAGGCAGCTTGATGCAGCAAGCTGTCACCACCAAGCTCAACAAACTCCAAGAACTGACGCGCACGTTCACTGTTAGCTTCAATGTGACGCACTTTAAACTCAGCAAACAGTAGCGGCAAAATGCTCATTTTCAGCGCCGCCACTTCGCTGTAATTGACCCAGTGGGTGTCACGTACATGTTGTAATCGCTGTTGAAACTCTCCGCTACCCACAACCTGTTGAGCTTGGCTACTCAACGCAAACTCCGGCACTGAGCTCACATCAATATAGAGAATGTTTAACCAACGACGCGAAGATGGGCTGTACGGGCTCGCCGCTTCCGGGTTTGCAGGGAACAATGAATGAATTGGGTTTAATCCGACGAAATCACCACCACGAGAGGCGATTTCTGCCACCAATTGTTTCAGATCGCCAAAGTCGCCCATCCCCCAGTTGTGGCTGCTCTTAAGCGTATAGAGCTGAATACTTGGACCCCACATTTTTTTGCCCTGATCCATCGCGGCTTGTTTGAAACAAGCTTGCGGAGTCACAATCACACGGGCTTGATAAGGCGCTTTACGTCTTTTGCGTTCGACGCTGAGTTGGTGATATCCCCAAGGCAACTGGCTAGGGAGAGCAACCACTAGCGATCCCCCAGTGGTGCGCTCATCACGCACAACGTTTGCACTCACTTCCCCAGTGAAGTGCTCTCCCTGCTCAGTTTGAATTGACCATTTAAACTCACTTGCCCGGATGCTTTGACCAATATTCAGCGCAAACTCAAACGCTTGGTTCTCCTTGAGTACCAACACTGGCGCAAGCACCTCCTTTTGAGATTTTTTACTGCAACTTGCTAGCAACGCCTCATCACTGCTGGTGTCATAACCTAGCGAGGATAACAGACGCACAATGCTCTCTGGCTCTACCTCTGCTGGCGTTCCCCAAGCGCTGATATAAGAGTCAGCGATATGAGCCAAGCTAGCGGCCTGTTTGAGTACGGTATTACTAATCATAAACTTCTCCGAAAGCGGTAAAATGTGGAAACTAAGACCACCTTACGGTGGTCTTTTTCTCGTTAGCGCTTAACGCTTTCAAGTTGCCAGATGTTGTTAACGTAATCTCTAATGCTGCGATCTGAGCTAAACTTGCCGACTAATGCCGTATTTAGAATGGCTTTTTTCGCCCAACCCGCTTGGTCACGATATTGCGCATCAATCGCTTCATGTGCTTCAACGTAAGAGGCAAAGTCCGCCAACACTAAGTAAGGATCACCACCATCCAAAACGCTGTCATAGGTTGCGCCCAACTTACCCGGCTCACCTGGTGTAAATTCATCACCAATCAGGAGATCGAGCGACGCTTTTAGCAATGGGTCCGCATTGTAGTAAGCATATGGGTTGTAACCAGAGGCATGCAGACGTTCAACTTCATCCACATCTAAACCGAAGATGTAAATGTTTTCATCGCCCACTTCTTCGCGAATCTCTACGTTCGCCCCATCCATAGTCCCGATTGTTAAGGCTCCATTGAGGGCCATTTTCATATTACCGGTACCCGATGCTTCTTTACCCGCAGTGGAGATCTGCTCTGACACATCCGCCGCTGGAATAATGATTTCGGCCATACTGACGCGGTAATCCGGCAAGAACACCACTTTGAGCTTGTTGTTGATACGAGGATCGCTGTTTACCTTCTCGGCAATCTTATTGATCGCATAGATGATTTGCTTAGCCAAGTGATAGCCCGGTGCTGCTTTGGCAGCAAAGATAAACACGCGAGGTACCATATCGAAATCTGGATCATTAAGCAGACGATGGTAAAGTGACAAAATATGCAACATGTTCAAATGTTGGCGTTTGTATTCATGTAAACGCTTGATCTGCACATCAAAGATCGCATTGGTATCAAGCTCGATGTCCATGTTAGCTTTTACCCAATCCGCTAAACGCTGCTTATTAGCTTTCTTCACCGCCATAAACTGCTGCTGAAATTCTGCATCATCGGCGTATTGAGAAATCGCCTCGAGTTGGTCAAGATCCGCAGCCCACTGTTCGCCTGTCTTGTCTGTAATCAATTGACTCAAGCCCGGATTACAGAACTTCAACCAACGACGCGGCGTGATGCCGTTAGTCACGTTTTGTAAGCGATTCGGATACAGTTCATGGAACTCAGGGAATAGATCCCGCTTAACCAATTCTGAGTGCAAGGCGGCCACGCCATTGACAGCATAAGAGCCAACGACACACAGGTTCGCCATACGCACCATGCGGTGGAAGCCTTCTTGAATGATAGAAAGCTTACGCTGCTTTGAAACATCGCCTGGCCACTTCTCACGTACTTCTTTTAGGAACAAGTGGTTGATGTGGTAGATGATTTCCATATGGCGAGGCAGTAGACGTTGAATCAGTGATTCACTCCAAGTCTCAAGCGCCTCAGGCAATAGCGTATGGTTGGTGTAGGCAAACGTTTTTGAACAAATCGCCCACGCTTCATCCCAACCCATGCCTTTTTCATCAACAAAAATACGCATCAGTTCAGGGATAGCGATGGTTGGGTGAGTATCATTAAGTTGAATGGTTTCGTATTTCGGCAGCGAAGCTAAGGTATGACCCGCTTCTTCATGGCGACGCAAGATATCGCGTACAGAGGCTGCGCTATGGAAGTATTGCTGCATTAAACGCAGCGTTTTACCCTTCTCATGGTTATCATTTGGATAAAGAACTTTAGTAATGTTACCCGCATCGATCAGCGCATGCTGCGCTTCAAAATAGTTACCGTTGTTGAAACTCTCAAGTGAGAATGGCGCGATAGCTCGGCACTCCCACAAGCGCAATGGATAAACTGTATCGCTCTGATAACCAACAATTGGAATATCCCACGGCATTGCTTTTACGGTCATGCCCGGCACCCAACGGCGCACTTCACGACCATTATCCTGACTCACTTCAACGTGACCGTAAAAGCCAATTTCTTGTGCCAATTCAGGACGAGCAATTTCCCATGGATACCCTTCTACACCACACCACGCATCGGGCGCTTCTTTTTGATGGCATTGCTCAAATGATTGTTTGAACAAACCGTATTCATAGTGCAGACCATAGCCCACGGTTGGGAATTCTTGTGCGGCAAGCGAGTCCATAAAACAGGCGGCAAGACGCCCCAAGCCACCGTTACCTAAGGAAGGGTCGCGCTCTTCTTCCAGTAGGTCAGTTAAGTTTTGTCCCAGCTCTTCCATCGCTTGAGAAATTGGCTCATATAAGCCCATGCTAATCAGGTTATTACCCGTTAAGCGGCCAATCAAAAACTCAAGTGACAAA
The DNA here is from genome assembly GCF_015278125.1 of Vibrio fluminensis. Taxonomy (GTDB): domain Bacteria; phylum Pseudomonadota; class Gammaproteobacteria; order Enterobacterales; family Vibrionaceae; genus Vibrio; species Vibrio fluminensis. The sequence continues at coordinate 26,915 of NZ_JADILO010000012.1, read as the reverse complement.
TAGTTCACACTCTTGGCGTTACGGATTTTTTCATCTTGTTCAGTTTCTAACAGATCAAACGTCGTCAATTCTGCGAGGGCACGCCCCATGGCCAAATACCAAGCGCGGCTTGACGCTTTTTCAATGGTGGTGGCGTAGGTTGAGCTAAGGTGTTTTTTTACACTGTTTTGGAATGAAGCTTTATCGAAATGGATCTGCTGTGTCGGTTTCATCGTTGAAATCTCTCTCGTTTCCCTGTCATAACCCAGTTAATAAGCAATTCTTGGGCGGTACTGAGCCTAAACAACTAAACGTTACGGTCGGTCGCACTACAGAAGTAAAAGCTAGCCGTTACGCTAGTTACATCGAGTGGTGCCACGATCCCAACCATAACTGCAAATAGGATAGTCGTATCTTGCTTAGGCATAAGCGGGGATACATCATCCTAGAGCTTCAACCCGTAAGGTGGAGATTGGGGGGCGTAGTGGACTTAAAACCGAACAACACGTGACCAATATCACTCTTAGGCTAACTCAGTCGCCCAACTCAGTGATACGCATCACTTAAAGCTGCTATTTTCATTCCATACCACTAAGCCAATCCGCCTGGCAACCGAACCAGACTAATCCCCAAATTCGTGAATTTGATCAACAAAATTTATCTCTGCAATTCAGTTATTAGCGACAAATTGTGCTTACTTTCTGCCTTTCGGAGCCAATAAGTGACATTCATCACACAAATAAGGCGTAGAGAGTAATAAAGCGTGAGGTAGCCGTTGTTCTAATTCATCACCACTGAGCAGCAATACGTCTAATGCTGCTTTATCGCGTAACATAAGCTAAAACCCACTCAATTTATCGAGTATAAGGATCAAAACAGGATGTGGATTCCTTCTAAACTCAGTCGCCCAAGCTACACCATGTCGCTGATTGCGCGTGAAAGAATCAAGCAACGCTTAACGCTAAATAAACCACACAAACTGATATTGCTGCGCGGCCCCGCTGGCTATGGCAAAACTGCTCTGGCAGTACAGTTAGTTGAAGTGGAAAAGAGTGTCGGTTGGTACAACATTGACGAAAATGACAACTTGCCTTACCGTTTTGCTGGTTACTTTGTTGCAGCATTGAATGAGGCGACGGGCCAATCCTGTAAATCCACCCTCAAATTAGCCGAGCAAAACCCGCAACTGAGCGTCATGGAGCTGCTTACAGATGCGCTCAAGCAGATCAGTAAACACAAAGCCAACAGTTATCTAGTGCTTGATGACTTCCATCATATTCAAGACCCAGAAATACATCAGGCAATGAAATATTTCATTAAACTCATGCCAGATAACCTCACGCTACTTATCACCAGTCGCTCAATGCCACCTCTGGGTATATCCAACCTACGTATTCACGGATTAGTCAGTGAAATTGAACAAAATATGTTGGCTTTTGATGTAGAAGAGACGCGAGCTTTCCTTGAGCAGCGAATTGACACTCCGCTTGAAGCAGGCAAAGTGGAGCAATTGTTTGATTACGTAGAAGGTTGGCCTTCCGCACTTGAGCTAATCGCATGGCAAACCCGCTATCAAAACAACTCGCCGCTTGCCGCAAATACGCAGCCTAGCGAGCTCAATCAAACACATTTGTGGGAATATTTAATAGAGGAAGTGTTTGCCAATACCGACCAAGATACCCAGCGGTTCTTATTGCAATGTTCGGTACTCGATAGATTCAACCATACTCTTGCGGCGATAGTGACAAAACGTAGTGATGCGCAAAGTATGATTGAAAACCTGCAACGCTTTGGGCTGTTTATTCAACCGATTGAGGGGCAATATAACTGGTTTCGCTTCCACAGCCTGTTCAAAGAATTTTTGGTCCACGAAAGGAAAGTCCAACTCACTGACCAAGAGTTAGTCCTGCATCAAACTGCCGCGCAAGCTTGGCTAGCACACGCTAATCCCAAGCAAGCTCTCTGGCATGCAGAACAAGCCGATTGTGAACAAATGCTCGTCGAGATATTGCAGCAATCAGGTTGGCAGTTATTTAACGGTGGTGAACTCGAATATTTACAGCAAATATTAAGTCATTTGAGTAGCGAGCAAATCTATCGTAATGCCACCTTGTGTCTGTTGCATGCGTGGATTGCACAAAGCCAGCAACGCCATGAAGACGTTGAGTTGATTTTACATCACGCAGACTCCGCTAACATCGCGACAAATGACTGTGACATTGGCGAATTTAACGCTTTAAAAGCGCAGATTGCTGTCAGCAAAAATCAACCAGAGCTCGCGTTACAACTCGCCGAATTAGCCTTGAGCCAGATTGATGGGCAAGCTTTCCATAGCCGTATTGTCGCCACATCTGTTATTGGCGAAGTCAATCATGTGTTGGGCTACCTTGACCGCGCATTACCTTTGATGCAGCAAACTGAAAAACTCGCACGCCAGTATCAAGTTCACCACCAAGCGCTTTGGGCTATTGCTCAACAGAGTGAAATTCTGGTAGCAAAAGGCTATTTGCAAGCTGCATTTGATGTGCAGGAAAGCGGCTTTAAATTGATTGAAGATCAACATTTAAACCAAGACCCTCTGCACGAGTTTTTGCTGCGCGTGCGTGCCCAATTACTCTTTAGTTGGAATCGTCTAGAAGAGGCGGAGGAATATGCACAGCAGGCGCTCTCATTAACTAAACCGATGCCTGATAAGTTGCAGTTGCAGAGCTATTCTTTATTAGCTCGCATTGCCATCTGCCGCGGGGAATTAGATAAAGCCGCCAAGTATGTGCTCGAAATTGAACTGCGCCTTGCCCAAGCCTTTTATCATACCGATGCAACGGCGAGTGCTGAGCTTTGTTTACTGCTGTTTTGGCAGGCAAAGCAAGATGACACCAGCATTCAGCTTTGGCTAGATAAAAGCTATCCAATCGAACAAGCATGCAATCATTTTACCCAACTGCATGGGCGCAACATCGCTCGCGCGCAGACGTTGCTCAAACAACATAGCCAAGCGACTGATACACTGAACTTACTCAAGGATGCGGCGCTACAATACAACTTGGTGGCGGACACCAGCCGTAATGCAATCTTACGCGCAGTAATCAACCTTGCCGCTGACAAGCCATCAGTCACCATTGAAAGCTTGAAGCAAGCGCTGTTTCTGACCAATCAAACCGGCATCGTTGGTGACTTTCTTTACGATATTGAAGCGCTCACGCCGCTGCTCGAGCAACACAATTTCCTGGCCGAACTTGATGATCTCACTCGTTACCGAGTCAATCAACTGCTGAAATCGGTCAATCTGGCGCAACGCTCACGCGCGAACCATTTTGACGAAGGGTTTGTTGACCGATTGGTGCATCACCCTCAAGTTCCAGAACTGGTGCGTAATAGCCCGCTCACGCAGCGTGAATGGCAAGTGTTGGGCTTAATCTATTCCGGCTTAACCAATGAACAAATTGCGCACGAATTGGATGTGGCAGGCACCACCATTAAAACCCATATCCGTAACTTGTATCAGAAGCTGAATATCGCCAATCGCAAGCAAGCAATCGCGACCGCAGAGAATTTAATCAAGATTGTGGGCAACTAAAAACGCAGCATTTCGCTGCGTTTGACTAATCTTGCTCGGCAAAGCGGGTTAAGTGATCACCATCTAAACGATATGTGCGCCACTCACTCTGCTCTTGTGCGCCGATGCTTTGGTAGAAATCAATCGCCGGTTGATTCCAATCTAACACTGCCCATTCAAAACGCGCACAGTTGTTCTCTAACGCCATCTTTGCCAGCGTTTTCATGATTAATCGCCCAGCGCCAGAGCCGCGATGATCTGGTGTCACGTACAAGTCTTCCAAGTACAGTCCATACTTGCCCATCCAAGTGGAATAGTTGAAAAAGTAGACCGCGAAACCAACTGCTTCTCCGTGATGTTCACAGATCAACCCCATAGCTGTGGCATCGTCGGAAAACAAGCTTGTACGTATATCGTCTTCGGTGGCTTTAACGTGATGAGAGGCACGCTCGTAATCCGCGAGCTCATGAATAAATCTGTAAATGGTCGCGACATCGGCTTCCGTAGCAGATCGCATTTTGAACATGATGACTTCCTTGTTTTTGTGTTCGAGATGAAAGATTAATCACAATATCAATATGATAGAAAAAAACCAATGACTAATAAGTTTCAAAAGCGATTAGCAAAGCCAAAATAAAATAGTCTCTAAGGCTCTATCTCTCCTATCGAGTAAAGCACCAGTTCCGGTGGATTAGAGCCTTCGCCTAGTGATTGAACATCTTCACCTTCCGCTTTGAGTTGTTCGATAACTTGTAAGCCAATTTGTTGTTCCACGTTGATAATGATCGGCATCTCGGAGGCAGAGACACCGAAACGCGTAGCAATTAATAACTGTCTGACTTTATCTTTATCACTCTCAGCCATCGCTCTCTCCTACTATGTTTACTTATCTCTAAACCAGTTTAGAAGCTAGAACTGAGTTTCGCTCTCTGTTATCAGCCGAACTCTATCAAATCGTCATTATCAATATTTTTTTGATAATGTTTCAATTGCGAGATAGTTTTTCTCTCCTGTCGTTCCCCCTAGAATGCACTTCGTAGACACGGCAAGCGCCAATATAGAATTCAAAAGGTACGACTATGACACATCCAATTATTGCTGACTTACAATCACGTTATACTGCAAAACGCTACGATGCTGAAAAGCGCATTTCACAAGCGGATCTCGATGTGATTTACCAGGCAATTCGTCTATCTGCATCATCTATTAACTCACAGCCTTGGAAATTTATTGTGATTGAAAGTGACGCAGCAAAACAACGTTTTCATGACACCTTCGCGAATAAGCACCAATTTAACCAACCGCATGCTAAAGAAGCATCACACGTTGTTTTGTTTGCTTACAACCCAAACTACACCAAGGACAACTACAAAAAAGTAGTCGACGCGGAAGTGACTTCAGGTCACCTACCAGCAGACATGTACAACAACATGCTTGATGGCGCTTACACATTTGCTGAAGCAAATACTGATGCAAATGGTTTCAACGGCAACTGGACTCGTGCGCAAACTTACTTAGCACTTGGCAATACGCTGCACGTTCTCGCGCGTCTAGGTATTGACTCAACCACAATGGAAGGCGTGGATCCAGAGCTTATCGGTGAGCTATTCAAAGAAGAGCTGGATGGTTACGTATGTGAAGTGGCCCTAGCGATGGGTTACCACAAAGATGGTGAAGACTATAACCACGGCAAACCAAAAGCTCGTCTAGCAATGGAAGAGATTCTACAAGTGCTTTAATGCCCGCTCTTGAATGATAACGAACGTATCTCTAATAAACCCCTCCCTCGCGAGGGGTTTTTGCTTATTTCTGAGACCTAATTGGAATAAAAAAGAAATAAATCTCACTTTAAAGATTTTTTAACACTTGGCGGTAATTAATATTGAAGCCTCTCACCTTGGTCAATAGCATACGCACTTGGTTAAATAACAACCTACCAGAGAGTGAACAATGGATCGTTTCAAAAATTTAGGGCAACTACAGACGCCAATCTGGATCTATGACTTTGATCGCCAGCAAATTTTATGGGCTAATCCTGCCGCACTGACTCTCTGGGAAACCCAAGACCTTCAAGAGCTTACTCAACGAGATTTAAAGTCAGGCATGTCGCAAGCTGTAAAAGCAACGCTAGATACCTATCGTGAAAAGTTCATGGCTGGGGAAGCTTTTCGTACATGGTGGAACATTTCACCTAATCAAAAACATAAGCGTATTCTGTGCGATCTCTCGGGAATCGAGCTTGAAAATGGACGTTTAGCCATGCTCGTACACGCAATTTCTGAGGAAAATCAGCTACGCGGTGACCTTGCTTTCTCAAAAGGTTCTAATCTCTCTCTGCTTTTTGACCGTGATGGCTACATCGTCAGTGAAAACGACGCTTTTAAACATTTCTCAAGACTGTCGGTAAACCACTTATCGACACTAACAGGCAGCCAACAACGCGCGGAAAAATGGCTGATAGAAGCTCGACATTCTGGTGAACTGCGTAAAGAAATTAACTTAACGATTGAAAAACAATTGTATAGTTTTCGCGTCTCTGCTCATTGGATAGAGCACAGTGATCAACTGCTGTTAGAACTCACTGATATTAGCAAACAAAAAGAACAAATCCTCACGGCTCAATTTGAAGCAAACCATGATTATTTAACGGGATTGTATAATCGCCATGGTTTGTTACAACAAGCCAGTTCTTGGACCAAAACTAAAAATGCCTTTCACTTGGTCTTTATTGATCTCGATGGTTTTAAAATGATCAACGAGACCTACGGCCATACTTTAGGTGATCAACTGCTCATTGCGTTATCCAAAAGACTGCAATATTTACTGCCTGAGGCATTTGCAATTGCCCGCTTTGGCGGAGATGAATTTGTCGTACTCTTACCTATCCAAGAGTCATTGGAACAAAAGCTTTCACATATAAATCAAAAACTTAGCCAGCAATACAAACTCAAAAGCTCAGTAAGCGTATCCGTCAATGCCAGTTTGGGTTGTACCACTTTCAGCACCCAAGACGACCTATCAGTTGAAACTACGATTCAATATGCGAACTACGCAATGCACAGAGCCAAAGAGCAAGGTAAAAACCGTTATCAAATCTTTACTCATGAACTTGCGCGAGCAATGGTTCGAAAATCACTCATTCGCCAGCATTTGTCATCAGCGATCGCCAACAATCAATTTAGCCTTCACTATCAACCGATCATCTGCGGTAAAAGTGGAACCCTCCATGGCGCAGAAGCATTACTTCGCTGGTATGACAAAGAACTGGGCCACATATCACCGGCAGAGTTCATCCAGATTGCTGAAGATTCCGGACAAATTGTTGCGCTGGGAGACTGGGTTGTAAAAAATGCTCTTCGACAATTAAGCCTCTGGAAAAACAGCTTCGGTGATGACTTTGTCGTCAGCATTAACGTTTCAAGAATTCAATTGCATAGTGGCTTTAGCTCTTATATCAAGCGCCTATTGGAACAGTATCAAGTCAACCCTAAACAAGTCGCAATTGAACTAACCGAGTCATGCATGGTTTATAACATGGACGATGTGAAACAATGGCTGGGTGAACTGTCAAATCTTGGTGTCAAAATATATCTCGACGATTTCGGTACTGGCTACTCTTCGCTTTCTGTACTGCAACAATTACCGATTGATATGGTGAAATTGGACAAAAGTTTTGTTCAGTCCAATGATGAAAGTGGACTCGCCATCATCCAAGCGACATCCGTTATCTGCGATAAACTTGACTTACAAGTTGTGGCGGAAGGAATCGAGGATGAGAAACAAAAACATCTAATGATCCAATACAATTACGCCTTTCTACAAGGCTTTCTATTTAGCCGTCCAATCAACGCCGAGGAGTTCGCCAAACTTTACTTACAATAACAACCGAGAGGAGAGCAAATTATAAGCAAAAGATCAGGGAACGCTTTGCGTTACCATACGCCGATCTGCTACTGTGAAAAAGAACGATAAAAATCTACAACATTTTTACAGTAAGGAAGCCAAATGCGCTCTATTCTTTCACTTTTTTTGATCCTCCTTACCACCGCTAGTTTTTCTAGCTTTGCCGAAGAAAAATACTCAGAATCAGACCTACTTGATCGCCCACTGATGGAGCGATATATCTTAGACGAATTAAAGTCACTCCGTGAGTCTCAGCAAGATCTAGAACGCAGACTCGTCATTGATATCACTGATCGTGAACTCGCCGTCGCCGACAAGTCTCTCAACTATGCCAATGTCACGGTCACCTACTTCTTTTATATCATCGCCGGCGTCGCCTCATTGATTGCTTTTGTCGGATGGCAATCTCTACGTGAGTTGAAAGTAAACACGCGCCAAATGGCAGATAAACGTCTTGAAGCGATAGCACAAGAATATGAGAAAAAATTCGTTGCGTTAGAGCGAGATTTAAAACGTAAAACACGCATCATCAGTGAAAACAACAAAGAAATTGAGATAATTAACGAGGTACACAACCTCTGGCTGCGTGCACAAAGCGTACAAACTCCTGAACAAAAAATCGCGGTTTACGATGAGATCTTACATATTCGTCCAGGAGACTTGGAAGCGCTCACCTATAAAGCAGATGCTGCAATGGAAGCCAATGAATACAACTGGGCCTTAAGTATTTGTAACCGTGTACTCGATTTGGATGAAAGCAATGGCCCGGCACTTTATCAGCGCGCTTGTGCCTTCGCGAGATTGGGGGTTGAGGAACAAGCAATTGATGATTTGGAACGCGCAATTGACAACAGTCCATCGACTCGTGACCTAATTGCCCATGAAAAAGACTTTGAGTCACTGCATGGCAACAAACGTTTTGAAGCACTGCTAGAACAATACGCAGAAGAGTAAGTTTGGCATCGCTAAATACAAGAAAAGCACCACTAGCGTGGTGCTTTTTATTAGTATAACGAATTGATTAATTTAGTTTTTCTTAATCCAAGCATCTTGCCAGTACAGGCTGTCTGCCGGTGCGTAAGACGCGCTTGAGCACCAAGCTGTGTATGGCCAAGGCTTACATTCATACAGACCATTGTCAGCGCCCAGTACGATGTCACCCGCTTGGTAGTTAGTGCCTGCTTGGAATGGAGGGTAGTCACCTGGAGGCGGGGTTACTGTACCCTGCTCTTTAACCATAAATGATGAAGTAAACACCACCATTTCACCATCTTCTGCTTTACCAACAACATCTAATGTGTAGCGACCTTCTTTCGCCTCAAAGATATCGATCGCAATCGATTTGCTATCAACCAGATTTACCCTAGCCTGATTAACAACCATGCCAGTGCTGTCAGCAATCATCACCGTCACATCAAGTGGTTTGTTTGCTTTAAGATCTAACGCAAGGCGAACTTCACCATTGTCAGCTGCGTATTCCGCAGCTAGACCAGAAACTTTAAGCTCAGCGCCCAATTCAGGATCTGGCGTTTCTCCACCACAAGAGCTATCAGAAACTTTCTTCCAAACGCCCCATTCACCCGTTGTGCCAGGTTCTTCACCGCGAGTCCACCAGCTAGCTTCCCATGTTGCACCTTCGTGCGACACTTGGTCACCTTGCACGTATGTCGCAGCCGCATTCCATGCATTAGCACAACTGCTGCCATCGCTGACAGTCACATTGCGCTCAACACGTACTGTTTGATTCGCGCTATCAGTCACTGAGTATTGCAGCGTGTAGTTGCCAGTGATCGCAGTATCAACCTCACCCACAACGCGAATTTCAGCGGTGAGATCGCCATCTTCTGCGTCGGTCGCTTTAACACCTACGAGGCGATCAAATTCAGCGCCAACAAGTACCGTAGTATCTGCTACTCCTGCAAATACTGGCTTTTGGCTGTATACATCCACACTGCGCGCTTTGACGGTTTCGTTGCCATCGCTGTCTTGTACACGGTATGTCAGTACATAAGTACCGATTCGATTGGTATCAACAACACCTTCAACAACGATTGAACCGGTCAGATCACCATCTTCTTTATCCGAGGCAGAAATGCCCGCAAGCTCATTAAAGCTTGTACCATGTAACACACGAACGTCAGTCAAACCTTTAAATACTGGCTCGCCTTCCGATGGTGGCGGTGGCGTTTGCCCATGAATAAATGAACCGTAGTCTTTGATAAACTGCTCGTTGTAAGCTTGACCCGCCGCATTCGTGCCCATGTCCCAGTTAACAGACCAAGTCATTACACCACGTAATGGTTGACCTTGAGCGTTTAGACGCTCAAAAGCACTGTATAAGTGTTGTGGGTTCTTAACGAAACCTGTCGCCGCTGCGTCAATATTGGTTGGGATACCGAATACCAATTTATCATGCGGAATTTGGTGGAAACCACGCGTACCGTTCGCTAATGAGTCAGAGATGTAGTAGATAAACTTCTCTTTCATTGTGTCGCTGTTCTGCGTGATCCATGCGTTCTCTTCATCAACCCAAAGACCGTCACCACCTTGGTTATAGAACTGTGGGTTAATCCAGTCGTAGTAACCTTCAAGGTTCTCGATATATGGAACGTACTTGTCGCCTTTTTTAAGGTACGGAAACTCTGGTGCCATTGTGATCAGGAAGTTTTTACCTTGCTCACGATAGTGGTCTTTTACAATGCGCAGAGCCGCTGGAATCACAGTTTGGTTATCCGCAGCTGTCACCGCCGCTTGCTCTAGGTCGATATCTAGACCATCGAAGCCGTAACGCTCAGTCACACGAATGATCTCTTCAGCAAATGCCTGCTCATCACCCGTTTTTAATTCGATATGCGCGTCAGCTCCACCAAGAGCAATCAGTACTGAACGACCTTGCTTGTTCAACTCACCAATTTGGTTAACAAACTCTTGCTCTGACAAACCAATTGCTGGGTCTAAACGAAAGGTTGGAATACGCCCTTCCGCAACATCAAACACTTTCATAAATGAAACGTTGATGATGTTGTACATTGGGTTGACTTCTTCCAAAGTCACACAAGGTGCATTACCACGCTGGTAACCTGCGCCATCACACCAGTTGTGCCAGTAACCAACCACCACGCCCGCATCCGGGTTAACCATATTTGAGCTATCGGCGTGTGCGACGCCAGATAGTGCTGCGATACCCATCGATATTGCTAATTGAAGTGCATTACGTTTTAACATTTTCTACTTCCACAAAAATCGCTGTGGTCATCACAGCTTTGTAACTTATTGTAGAGAGCAAAATTAGTCGTTAGTTATTGGTTTTTTCTCGAAAACAAGACTTTTTATCCGCAATGTGATTCTCTGTCACGATATTAAATTCAAATGACCTTTTTAATTGACACCCATGTTGAATCAAAATAATAAATGATTGATTTTAATGCAATAAAATCAGGAAAAGTACAATTTGTTGTAGGTATAATCTGACAAAAACAAAGAACCCCGTAAGAGCGAGGTTCTAACTACCATTAGAGTTTAATGATTAATCTGCAGGAATCGTCTCAGTACTTCCCCGACAACTTCAGGGTAATCTTTGTGTGCTTCATGTTCAGTGAAAGGCACATTAAAAAACTCTGATTCTTCAATGCGGTCACACAATTCTTCCGCCTCAGAGAGTGAAAATAGGAAATCTTTATCACCTCTCATCACTAACGTTGCACAAGCGATTTTTTCGACCGACTCTTCTGGGTAACCACTATCGAATGTATCAAGCCAAAGCTTTTTCACCTGACAAACGAGACGCTTAAAATCCGGTTGCGGGTTAATTTGGTGATACAAAGCAACCTCTTGCTCAAACTCCTGCTGCCAGACATCTGCTGTCAAAGACTGATAGAGTCCAATCGATGGATCATCCGGCTCCAAACGCCATTGAGATCCTAGCGTGGCTAAGCTTAGAACTCGACGTTGGTTACAAGCTGCGAGCCTATACCCCACTGTCCCACCATCACTAAATCCAAATAGATGGTATTCATCAACTTGTAGTGTATCCAACACCGCCTCAACATCTTGCTGATAACGAGTGTAAGTTAGTGGCAGTTCGCCTAACGTCGAACGTCCATGCCCACGTAAATCAATCCGAATCACCTTAAACAGATCCGGTATAAACTTCATTAGCCCATCAAGATCTTCACTACTGCCTAAACCGCCATGCAACATCACGAGCGGTTGGCCATCAGGATTGCCTGACACTTGGTAGTAGATCTCAGCGCTATCAACTTCTAAATGCTGACCAAAACCAGACATAATCCTTTCCTTTGTTCGTGTAAATCAAAGGCATTCTAACCAGCACAAATTTTTAACAACGTCCACACCTTCACAAAAAAGTGCTGCGAGCAGTACCGAGATCTCACTATTTATCTAAAGTTTGCATCACGACAACCGACGAACTTTAGAACATATCGACAGATATACTAACCTTTACTAAATCGTGCGCACTCGTCGCTAAAAAATTCAAATACTAGACTTTTATTCTCGCCTAACAACAAAATCGCCTTGCAAATAGAACATCATTCCATTACTTTCCTGCCGCTATGTTTTATATGGAATAATAACAATGAAAAAAGCACTTTTTGCAGCGTCAACTCTTCTTGCACTTACAGCGTGTTCTGGTGCTAACGTAACCAGTCAAATGCGTGACTTCGATGCGGACAACGCATCAAAAATGCTACGTTGTGTGACTGTTGAGACTAATGATTCAGATACCAACGAAGAGCTAGCAACTTACGATGGTTGGAGCCTTGTTTACGCTTCTGAGTACACGACGGATAACAAGTCAACCACAGAGCTAACTATGTGCTTTGAGAAAAAGTACTAAGCAAGCATCTTAAGCTTGATGGCAAATAGATTAATGGCGGATTCACTCCGCCATTTTTGATCGCACGTCGAGAGTAGCGTATCTAGGTTAGCTCAATCCCAAACTGCTTAACGATGACAGCTACAGCAAAAAAGCACACTATCGAGATAAGCGCACAAATACCCAATGCTGGCCAGAAAGTGAATTTACTGAGCAAAAATGGAAAGGCAAGAAACATAGGCAAAGTGGGCAGCACATACCAAAACGTGTAGTAAGCATGGTTGGCGAGTTTCGCTTGTCCCTGACCTTCAATATACATCCAAATCAAAGCCAATATGGTGACAGTCGGCAAAGCGGCAATTAAAGCGCCTGCTTTATCGCTTCTTTTGGCGACCTCGGAGATTAACACCACAATCCCAGCCGTCAGTGCGTATTTAGTAATGATCCACAGCATCATTTCGCGTCCATGTCAGAAAATCATTTAAGGAAAACACTAACCACACTATAGCTATAACCTTATTAATTAGCTGGCTGTGGGCTCACCTTTTTACGTGCCAATTTTTGATGTGCACGAGAAAAGTGGCCTGCGCAAAATGCACCGATAATCGACAACTCACCCGCCAAACATAGCCCAGCGGCAACTTCCGCCAGTGCTTTGGCCTTGCCACTGCCATGCAAGCCAAGGATATCTAAACATGCCTTTTGGGTAGGCAGACCTGTACCGCCGCCAACGGTGCCCACCATGATGTTAGGTAACGTCACCGATGCGTACAAATCACCTTGCGTAGTAACTTCCATACGAGTAATACCAACAGCCGACTCGGCTACACACGCCGCATCTTGCCCACAAGCAATATAAAGCGCGGTTAACGCATTTGCATAATGCGCATTAACGCCAATCGAACCACTGAGCAGTCCACCAACGGTATTCATCTGGGTGAAACTTGCCATAGCCTCAGGCGTGGTGTGCAAATGTTTATGGACGAGCTGTTTAGAAATCGTAACATCCGCAGAGACCTTCTTACCGCGAACTGAGCGCAGCACATAACCACTGGCTTTCTTATCACCCGATAGATTGCCATCTAAGAAAGCTTCGACAGGCTGAATTGGACTCGCTTCCAAGATGTAGCTGAATACCTGCTGAGTCGCGATGGTCACCATATTCTGACCAGACGCATCGCCTGTCACAAACTCGAACACTAGATAGACATGGTTGCCTTCGATATTAACGTTAATGTCCTTTAACTTACCGTGTGATGTGGTGGACTGCGCAAGTTCGCGAAACAGATCATATTGCGTCACCACCCAACTGACGAACTGCGCCGACTCAGCCAGAGATTGGAAAGCAAAGACTGGGGTGCGGCTTACCCCTTCGTTAAGCAACATCGCACTAACGCCACCAGCCGCTGTGATAAGTTTTGAGCCACGATTATACGAGGCGACTAAAGCCGCCTCGGTCGTTGCCAAAGGAACCAGATAGTCGTCGTTAGCAAACAAACCATTAATGCGTAGCGGCCCAGCAATGCCCACCGGAACATTTACCGTACCCACGAAGTGCTCAATGTTATTGGCGTACTCTTGATAATGCTGCTGGGTAAAAGAATCAAACAGCACTTGTTTGTCCGTCATCGAATCTAACACTTTCCAACGCCGCTCAAGATGCTTATCCGTAATTCCAGCACTCAATCCAATATTTTTACTTGAGCGTTGGTAATTCGGAGATAGAGCAGACTCAAGTTTGTCCGTCATTTGTGTATCCGAGAACACACTTCCACTCTTGGCATGATTCAGGTTTAGATTCAATTTAGGCATACAACAGATTCTTTGGCGGCTAGATATCGACGATACCTAACCTAGTCATTCGTTAACCACTCATCGATGGCTATATTTATTCAGCGCCAAAACGCCAGTAAGTGAGCAATTCTAACTAAGTTGGATAGATAAGTGGTTGGAGCAGGCTAAAATGATCGAAACCGTCTCTTGCATCAACGTTCAATGGCACAGAGTAACGCCATAGAATCATTAGGTTAGCGGAAAGTACGCCGAAAAATAAAGATGTTACAAATCGTTGTCGATTACCTTTAGTCCATTCGCTCACTATCAATCTGAATTTTCACCGCATCCGGACGCCAATACTCAAACTCACAATCCATCAACTCACCATCTTGTTTGTAGTTCACTCGGCATATTTTTAGCACTGGCTGACCTTCTGCCAAGTTGAGCGCTTTAGCAACATGACTCGGTGCGGAGGTTGGAATCACCTCAAAACGAGAGCGTTGGGTTTGATAGCCATACTGGTTACGGTAAATAGCGGTTAACGAGTCTGTTAAGTCAAAACACAAGATCCCCGCAAATAGGTACTCTTTCAGCACATTTTCAACAAAAAGTACCGCTCTACCATCGATATAGCGCAAGCGTTGAATAAGCAAAAGTGGGCAGCCTCGCTCCACGCTAAGCACCTCCTGATAAAGACCAGATGCCGGCATTTTCACGACATTTAGCAGCTTAGTATCTGCTATTCGTGACTGCTCATGAATCATTTGCTGAAAGTGATAACGTGAGAGAGGGTTGTAACAGATTCTCGGTGGCGAGACATACCAACCCCGTCGCTCTTCGCGATAAATCAGCCCTTCCGTTTCCAGCGCAATCAAGGCGTCTTTAAGGGTGATACGCGTAGTAGAAAACTGCTCGCTAAGTGCTCTTTCTCCCAGTAGTTTTTGCCCTTGCAGCAGCTCCCCTGCAGCAATCTGCTGGCGAATATCGGCTTTGATTCTGGCTAATTGGGTATTCACTCGACTCAACGGTTTCATCCTTGTATTGGCGGGTTCAAATTTTACAAAACCCAGCACCTTAATCACCATTTATGACGGAAATATGAAATTAAACAGCCAGTTAAAGTGAAATAAAACTGCCACACAATTGCCGAAAAACTGTCAGATTTATTGCGCTAAATCGTCACATTCCATCCCTAGCATACAACTCGAACTTACTGACCTAGTCCAGAAGGATAGAGACAATGAACAAATTGCTAAGTCGTACCACTGCCGTATCAGCTACTCTGATCGCAGCGACACTTTCGATGCCAGTTATTTCAGCAGAAAGCCATTCATCAGAAATCAATTCAGCAGCAACCAATAACGCTGATTTACAAACTCTGATCAGCGCAGCGCAAAAAGAGGGCGCGGTATACAGTGTCGGCATGCCAGATAGCTGGGCGAACTGGAAAGGCACGTGGGCAGATATCAAGTCAAACTACGGCTTAAAACATCAAGATACTGACATGAGCTCAGCGCAAGAGATCGCAAAGTTTGCTGCAGAAAAGAAAAATGCAACCGCAGATATTGGTGATGTCGGTTTTGCCTTCGCTCGCGTTGCAGTGAAAAAAGGTGTGACTCAGCCATACAAACCGACCACTTGGAATGACATCCCTGATTGGGCAAAAGATCAAGATGGTCACTGGGCGCTCGCCTACACCGGCACCATCTCGTTTATCTCGAACAACAACCTAGTAAAAAATGCGCCGACCAGTTGGGATGATTTACTCAAAGGCGACTACAAAGTCACTGTTGGTGATGTCGGCGTTGCCGCTCAAGCAAACAACGCCGTACTTGCGGCAGCATTTGCCAAAGGGGGTAACGAATCTAACCTGAAACCAGCAATTCAGTTCTTTGCTGAACTGGCTAAACAAGGTCGCTTATCTTTTACCGACCCAAGCATCGCCAACCTTGAAAAAGGCGAAGTAGAAGTGGCAATCATGTGGGATTTCAACGCGCTAAACTATCGCGACAAAATCGACCGCGAGCGTTTTAGCGTCAACATTCCACAAGATGGGTCGGTTATTTCAGGTTACACCACCATCATCAACAAATACGCGCAAAACCCAAACGCAGCCAAATTGGCGCGTGAATATATCTTTAGTGACCAAGGACAAATCAATCTTGCCGAAGGCTATGCGCGACCAATTCGCAGCAGCGTAACCTTACCTCAATCGGTGCAAGACAAGCTGATCGCTAACGACCAATACAGCAACGTGCACCCAGTAACCGACTTTACTGCATGGGAAAAATCAGCCCGCAAACTTCCACGCCAGTGGCAAGAAAGCGTCTTGATTCACCAACAGTAACCCGCTCTTTTGAGTCATAACAAGTAAGTCATAAACCATGAGCAATAAGACCATTCTTGTTGTTCTAGATGGACTGAACTATCAAGTAGCCCAACAATGTATGGGCTACTTAAACGGTCTAATAGAACAGCAGCGCGCCACATTATACAAAGTACAATGTGAACTACCTTCACTCTCACGCCCTCTCTATGAGTGCTTGCTGACTGGAGTACGTCCTGTCGACAGCGGTATTGTCCATAACCATGTGGTGCGCCGCTCTCAACATGAATCAATTTTTAGCCTCGCACGCGCACAAGGCAAAGTGACGGCTGCCGCGGCTTACCATTGGGTAAGCGAACTGTATAATCGCGCCCCTTTTGATCCCGTTCGCGACCGCTTTACCCACAATAACGACCTAAACATTCAACATGGCTGTTTTTATTTCTGGGATCACTACCCAGACGAAGCATTATTTTTGGATGGCGAACATCTGCGCCGCACCTACCAGCCTGATTTTCTCCTCATCCATCCAATGAACATCGATGATATGGGGCACAAACACGGTTTGGACTCAGTGCAATACCGTAATAGTGCGCGTCAAGCTGACATCATTCTGTCGAACTATATCGACGCTTGGCTGGCTGATGGCTATCAAATCATCATCACCAGTGACCATGGTATGAATAACGATTTCTCTCATGGCGGGATTTTACCGTCAGAGCGTGACGTTCCGCTGTTTGTGATTGGCGAGCGTTTTAGCCACCAATTCACTGAGGTCGAACAGACCGCGATCAAACAAACCGAGATTTGTGGTGCTGTCTGTCAGTTACTCAATCTTGACCATAGCAAACCCTACCCTCAGGAATTGTTAGCACTATGAGCAGTTCTGCTATCTCGACCGGTCGCACTATCAGTGCCACGGTATACACCCAAGCACGACCACAACAATGGTGGGCGCGCCTTAAGCCAGCGTTATGGTTAATTCCATTTGGTCTGTTTTTCTATCTATTCCAACTTGCGCCGATGTTGTGGGTACTGTTCAACAGCTTTATTTATGAAGAGGAAATCTCACTAGCGAACTATTACGAGGTGCTCGATTCCGCCTTTATGATGCAGGCATTTGGCAACAGTTTATGGTTAGCGGTTTGGTCAAGTTTACTTGGCTTAGCCATTGCGACCTTGTTGGTTTCTTCTTTGCGTCGCGTGAATTGCCGCCTACGTGATGGGGTTATCGCCTTTACTAACATGAGCAGCAACTTCTCGGGCGTACCCCTTGCTTTTGCTTTCATCATTATCCTTGGTACCAACGGCGCTATTACCTTACTCCTGAAACAGCATGGATTGTTGGGTAGCTTTGATCTGTATGGCAAATGGGGATTGTTAGCCATCTACATCTATTTCCAAATCCCACTGGCGGTATTACTGCTCTACCCGGCATTTGATGCCTTAAACGATGATTGGCAAGCCGCTGCCGCGCTGCTGGGCGCGAAAACATCGCACTATTGGACAAAGATAGCCTTACCGGTGCTTTCTCCGGCGCTATTTGGCACCTTTATTATTCTGATTGCCAACGCAATTGGCGCTTACGCCAGCGTTTATGCATTAACCGCGGGGAACTACAACGTCATCACCGTGCGTATTGCGAGCCTCGTCTCTGGTGATCTGTTCCTAGAGCCCAATTTAGCGGCAGCCATCTCTGTCGTCCTAATGGCATTGCTGGCATTCATTACCGTCATCAACCAATGGTTGATTTCTAAAAGCTACGCAGGCAGGAAGTAACTGATGCAAAACGTAAATACTCGCCTTCATAAGACCGTGGTGTATTCGATTGTTGGCATCATGTTAGTGCCGATTATCGCGACCTTTATCTATTCACTGTCATCAAGCTGGGGGGCAACCATCCTGCCCGATGGCTTTACATTCGATTGGTACATCAAACTGCTGACAGACCCGCGCTTTTTACACGCATTTGGGCGCTCGCTGTTTATCTGTCTGTCAGCCTTGGCGCTCAGTGTTGTGCTGATTTTGCCCGCCATTTTTGTCGTGTTTTACTACTTTCCTAAACTCGATAAGCTGATGAACATTCTCATCTTGCTGCCGTTTGCCGTGCCGCCGGTTGTCTCATCTGTAGGTCTATTGCAGCTGTATGCCGACAGTGAAATCAGCTTAATTGGTACGCCTTGGATTTTAATTGGTACCTACTTCACCATTGCGCTGCCCTTTATGTATCGCGCAATCGCCAATAGCTTTCAAGCCATCAACTTGCATGACTTAATGGATGCGGCGTATCTGCTTGGCGCAAGTACCAGCAAGGCGTTCTTATTGATTATTTTACCGAACCTAAAGAAAGGCTTATTAGCCTCCCTGTTTCTTTCCTTCTCATTCCTTTTGGGTGAGTTTGTATTTGCCAACATTTTGGTCGGCACTCGCTATGAGACGTTGCAGATTTATCTCTACAACATGCGTCAAACCAGCGGACATTTCACCTCAGCATTGGTGATGACTTATTTCCTATTTATTTTCTTACTGACTTGGCTAGCCAGTCGTTTTAGCCGAGGAGCACAACAATGAGCTACGTAACTGTAAAAAATCTAACCAAACGTTTTGGTGACAACACGGTATTTGAACAGATTCAATTCACCATAGAGCAAGGCGAATTCATCACCCTACTTGGTCCAAGTGGTTGTGGTAAGTCGACACTGTTACGCAGCCTCGCGGGTTTAAACCCGGTTGATGAAGGGGAGATTTGGGTTGATCAGCACAACATCACCCATCAAGTGCCACAAGAACGCGGCATCGGCATGGTGTTTCAGTCTTACGCGCTGTTTCCCAATATGACGGTCGAAGGCAATATTGCCTTTGGACTTAAAATGAAAAAGCTCTCAGCCGACGAAATTCAGCAATCGGTCGCGAAAGTGATTGAATTGGTCGATTTAAAAGGTAAGGAAAAGCAGTATCCGCATCAACTCTCTGGCGGTCAACGACAACGCGTGGCGCTCGCGCGTGCTTTAGTCGTCAAACCACGCATTCTGCTGCTTGATGAACCACTCTCCGCGCTGGATGCCAAAATCCGTAAGCATTTACGCCAGCAGATCCGTGATATTCAGAAAGAGATGAACCTCACCACGGTCTTTGTTACCCACGATCAAGAAGAAGCGATGATCATGTCAGATAGAATCTTCCTCATGAACAAAGGCGAAATCGTCCAAGCTGGCAACCCGGAAGAGATCTACACCCACCCAGCTAATGAATTCGTGGCTGGATTTATGGGGCACTACAACTTAGTCGATGCCAATCAAGCCAAGAAGCTATTCAATATTGAGAGTCAATCTAAGGTCGCAATTCGCCCAGAATCTATCTACGTCAAGGAGCATGGTCGCCACTACGGTAGCCATATTTCAGCGCCTCAAACCGGCATCATTAAAAACCATCAGCTACTTGGCAACGTGATCCGTTACCAAGTCGATGTTCAAGATTGTGAACTCACCGTCGATTTATTGAACCGTTCTTCAGAGCGCCTACTGGCAAATGGTAGCCAACTGGATCTACTATTTAATCTCAATGAAATTCAACCAGTGAGTGCTTAAAATGTCGAATCCCTTGTATGTATTTGATATGGATGAAACTCTAATCAATGGTGACTGCGCCATGATTTGGAATGAGTTTCTGGTCGAAAAAGGCATTGCCAGTGCAGACAATTTCCTCGCCGAGGATAAGCGTCTGATGGCGCTCTACGCGCAAGGCAAAATGGATATGGAAGATTATCTGCAATTTTCCATGGCGCCACTTGCCAACATGTCGATTGCACAAGTAGACCAACTGGTACTCGAGTGCGTTGAGCAGCGTATTCTGCCCAAGCAGTTTGAGCGCTCACAGCTGCTTATCGAACAACTCAATCAGCAAAATGCGGATATGGTGATCATCTCCGCGACCGTCAGTTTCTTAGTCGCCGCCGTGGGTCGTCGTATTGGTATCCCTGCTGCATTGGGGATTGATATGGTGGTCGAAAACGGCTGCTACAGCGCAAAAATCGATGGCATCCCAAGCTATCGAGAAGGCAAAGTTGCCAGATTGGAACAGTGGTTGTCAGAGCAGTCTCAACACTACTCTGAGGTGCACTTTTATACTGACTCAATCAACGACTTACCGCTGTGTGAATACGCGGATCATGTCCACTTAGTTAATCCTTGCCCGCAGCTTAAAGCACTCGCTGACCGACCAAATTGGCAAGTATTAAACTGGCGTTAGTGACACCAATCCTAGCTAGAGAGCTTGGTTATAATTGGCGGCAAGCGCCAGCAGCAAGCTCTCTAATCGTGAGGCGGTCATTTGGTCTAAATTAAGCCGCTGACTCTGCTGCTCAATAAATCGCAATGCTTTTGTCGCGCTGATCAAACTTATCTCATCAGCGCGCATCTCTGTCTTACCGCACAACACTGAATAGGCTTTCGTCGCGCCTGATTCATTCCCATATTCCTGCCAAATGTTCTGCCACCAGCCTAACTTGCGTGTGGTAAGCAAACGCACGCTCGCTTGCGTTTCACCCGCTGTTGCTCCTACCACATAGACCAGTGCCATTTGTTGGTTTTTCACTTGTTGCGCATATTGAGTAATACAGGCACCCCGCAAGAACACCTCATGAGCCAATACATGCGCCCCTCCCTGCTCACCATGATGCAATGCCTTAAGTAAGGCAAAATGCGCATGCGCAGTAAGCACGGGTAAGGCATGAGACTGAGATGATTTACTCAGTTTGCCTTGCCCAAAATCACAACGGTCAAACTGCTGACGATGGAGAAAACGCTGCTCTTGTTTATGGGCAAGCTCGATAGCGCTATCCGTTGATTCAATAACCAACGGCGGCGCATCAACGCAGGACTGATAGCGCCCTAATGTCGGCAGCGCGAGCGGCAGTAATGTGGTACTTAAATGGAGGATCTTGTCACTTTGCATATCGGTGGTGAGGATCCCCCAAAGATTATTATCTCTGCCTTTATAACCTAAGGTGAACACCACACTCGCCATATTATCCGCAGCCGGTTGGGACCATAGCGTTTGCCACGCGCGACGTTTTAGCTGCTCACAAGCGCGGTCGAAATGCACGCCGTATTGCGCAGCCAATTGAATCAAATCGACATTTTCTCCTTCACCTTGTTGTTGCTCACCTTCTTGTTGCTGATTTCGGCAAAGCTCAATCGGCTTGGCGATCTGTTTATCAATCAGGGAAACTAACTGCTGCTGCCCTTTCATCACCGAATTGCGCACAGAATACGTTTTGCCGCACGTCTTACAGCGAAAACGCGCCTTACCATTGCTGCTATGCCCGAAACGCTTCACCGCCTGTGAACCACAGTCTGGGCAACCGCTCCCCATGACTAGGGCAAGCTGCTGCTGCCAATGTTGCCAAATCAGCCGATAACTTTGGTTATCAAGCATTGGCGGAGTCGCGGAGCAAGCATCACAACGCATCGACAAAAAGCCGAGCGGACGAACGTTATATTGGTATTCAGGCGCATTCGCCACACCAAGGTTTTTGCAATGACGACTTTTGCAAACGTTTAAATCAAGCACTTAGTTAGCAACAAAAAATGAAAATCGCGCCATTCTATTCGTTTTTCCAAATTAAATTGTGATGCACTTCTGAATTTCTAGCCAAACGTTTCCGTATATTGCCGCCCGTTTATCTAAAGGAGAAGAACATGAAAAAACGTTTGCTTGCATCTTTGATCGCTTTAGCGGCAACACCGCTATGCGCGAAGGACCTTACCATTCTGTACACCAATGATATTCACGCTAAGGTTGATCCTTACATTGCGCGCTACATTGACGCAGAGCGCCCAGTGGGTGGTTTTGCCAACCTCGCAACGTACATCAAACAAGAAAAAGCAGTACAGCCAGAAAGCACTATTGTGCTAGATGCAGGCGATTACTTCTCAGGTTCAACGGTAGATACCCTAACTGAGGGTGAAGCCATTATCGATATCATGAACACCATGGGCTATGACGTGGCTTCTATCGGTAACCACGAATTCGACTACGGTTGGGATAACACGCTAGTCCAACTTGCTAAAGCAAACTTTGAAATCCTACTCGGCAACGTGTTCTACGAAGGAACAGATAAACCATTTTGGGATAAGCCTTACACCATCGTTGAGCGCGACGGTCTAAAACTAGGCATCATTGGTCTACACGGCAAATTCGCTTTCTACGACACCGTTGCAGCCAACATGCGTCAAAACCTTGAAGCGCGTGATGAAATTGAATACCTACAAAAATACCTTGATGAACTTCGCCCACAAGTTGATGTGACCATTTTGCTGGTTCACCAAGGTACACCTGCGCGTCAATCAAGCCTAGGCAACAACGATGTTCGCCGTGCTTTAGATAAAGACATTCAAACTGCCAAACAAGTAAAAGGTTTGGACATTCTAGTGACTGGTCACGCGCACGTGGGTACACCTGAAGTGATTGAAGTGAATGATACACTGATCGTTTCAACCGATGCTTACGGCATCAACGTGGGTAAACTGACCATCGATTTTGATGAAAAAGCACGCAAGATCAAAGATTACGAGTTCGACCTAAAAACCATTTGGGCTGACGAATGGCAAGCAGACAAAGAGACTCAAGCGCGCATTGATAAATGGAAAGGCGTGGTTGAAACCATCGTTGCTGAGAAACTGACTCACAGCGAAAACACTCTTACTCGCTCATACGGTGAATCATCAACACTTGGCAACCTAGTGGCAGATTCTATGCTACCAAACTTCCCTGACGGTGAACTGGCGTTTACTAACAGTGGCGGCATTCGCGCCGACATCGAAGCGGGCGACATTACTTACGGTGACGTAATCGATGCGCTACCGTTCCCTAACTACCCAGTGGTGATGGACTTAACCGGCAAGCAAATCCGTTCACTAATGGAGCATGCAGCAGGTCTGAGCAATGGCGTAATGCAAGTATCAAGCGGCGTTTACATGGCTTACGACTCTTCTCGCCCAGATGGCAAACGCGTACTAGAACTCAAGCTTAACGGCAAGCCAATGGTGGATGAGCAAGTTTACCGCGTAGTAACCAACAACTTCCTCGCTGACGGTGGTGACGGTTTTGCTGCCTTCACTGAAGGTAAGAACCGCCAAGAGCGTGCTGGCGAGCCTCTTTCTCTAGGCTTCAAAGCTTACCTAGCTCGTCCGGATGCACTGGCGAAAGTAACGGAAGTACGTATCGAAGATCGCAAAGCGCAATAATTCGAAACCACTCAAGGGTCACTTTATTGTGACCCTTGTCTATTTCCACAACTAAATTGGCTAAACCGTTGATCTATCTTTACTTGCTCTACGAAAGCATTTTTGTCAATCGATGATATCACTCGGAAAATATTTTCTGCTTTTACGTCATCATGGCGTTTAGCAGACAATTTGGAGGTTTGAATGCGCGCGATTAAAATTGAAACGTTCTCTTATCGTTCTGGAGAATTAGTCGACTCTATTTCAGTGCCAGCAACGCTAGCACGCTCATTGGTCAAATTACTGCCACGCAATGCCTTATCTCGCTTTGATGAAAACGGCGACCAACTGAGAGAATTACTCGAAACCATCGCTGACCCAACATTTAACGGCACCATACTCGATATCACAGATGTACAAGAAAATGAGCGCGTGGTGATCTCCGCTGCTTGAT
Organism: Vibrio fluminensis; assembly: GCF_015278125.1. GTDB lineage: Bacteria > Pseudomonadota > Gammaproteobacteria > Enterobacterales > Vibrionaceae > Vibrio > Vibrio fluminensis. Next base: position 2,858 of record NZ_JADILO010000012.1, on the reverse strand, counting down.
CAAGACTCTTGATCATACCCACAACTCCGTGATACACCGTCGCCTCAAAGTAAAGAGGCAGCACCAGCTATGGCAGTTTTAGAAATTCTTACCGCGCCTGATCCGCGCTTAAAAGTAAATGCAGAAAAAGTGGAAGACTTTGCGTCAATCCAAACTTTTATCGACGATATGCTCGAGACACTTTACGCAACCGACAATGGCATCGGCTTGGCTTCGACTCAAGTCGGTCATAAAGAAGCGGTTGTGGTCATTGACCTATCAGAAGAGCGCAATGATCCGCTGATTCTGGTTAACCCAGAAGTCGTTAGTGGCAGTGACAAGGCAATGGGTCAAGAAGGCTGTCTTTCAGTACCAGAATACTACGCTGATGTTGAACGCTACACATCTGTCGTCGTCTCTGCTCAAGACCGTCACGGTAACCCTATCACCATCGAGACCGACGAGTTTCTCGCGATTGTGATGCAGCATGAAATCGACCATCTGTCAGGTAACCTGTTTATTGATTACCTCTCGCCGCTTAAGCGTCAAATGGCGATGAAAAAGGTGAAGAAACACCTGAAAGCGCAAGCGTAATCCACTCTCTAAAGCTCCTTCGGGAGCTTTATTTTTATCTCTTTTTTTCCGCTCTAAATTGCGGCTGCTCTAATAGCTGAGCGCGCACAATCAAACGATTAGGTGCGACAGAACCAGCAATTTTTAGACCTTAGCCACAAAACCGCTTACTTGGTTGGGCGTATATTAAGGCAATAAGTCGGAGTATTGCCTTATGAACTCAGTGATCAATGAACCTCGATATCATCAGCTTACTGACCGAGAAATTGAAGAGTACCTTTCTCAATTAACGATTTTAAAACAAGAGCTTAATCACCAGCTTGATGAGTTTTGTCGCTCTCTTAATATCGAAGCCAACTTAACCCGTGTCAGCGAAGAATTTGAACAGGCTTGCCGAGCACACTGCCAGCAACCCATTACCATTGCATTAGACGAATCGCACAGCCACATTAATATCAAAATCGCGCTGACTAATCAGCTCAAGCACGAACTACACCTTGCTATCACTCAATTTCTCACACACTTGGCCAAAGACCTGGTTGATGATGCGATGAAACAGCCGCACAACAGCCTGATATTTAGAGGTTCACTCTCTTCTGTCTGCCGTAAGATGATCTTTTACTACACTCGACCCGATGTGAGTTTAAAGGATATCGAGCATTTCAATATCGAGAACACCTTCAGTTCCAACATGGCTGAGCTGAGTTTTGACAATCTCCTCGCCCACACCATTGATTACTATCGTGAGCACTTTCATCGCTACAAACTTTGGGATACCCGAGCCATTCAGCTCTTTGCCCTTTTTCTATTTGAATCAAGGGAGTATTTCACGCCACCCAACTCGAGCCACAACCTGCACTATTTAGTTGAAAATAGAGACTCTATATCCAAACAGCGCTTCAAAGAGCTCTGCATCGACTACTGGAACCATTACTGCGATGACCCTTTAGTTGCTGGGTATACCGAGCAAGCCTTTCCCAACCAATCAGGGGTTATTTTTGCGGAATATATACCGCTAGAACATGTCAGTGAAGCCGTCTGGTCTACTCTCTATCAATGCTACCAAGATCGCAGTCATATCGCCGAGCCTTCGTGTGATTGAACATCTATATTGCCAAGCTATGCAATCGTCTCCGGTCCTATACGGCTTTTGTGTCAGCTTGGCTAAAACATGTGTGATGTGTATCCGCTCCTAATGTGCGAGCGGTTCTCTTTCACGCTAATTCACCTAAACTTTGCGTAAGGATCGACAACATAATCGCGGGACTTGATGAAAAAACAACTCACCATTGCCATCTTAAGTGCTCTTGCCTGCTCTTCAGCCTATGCCAGCTGGGGAAAAGTAACAGCAACCTTTGACACCTTAACCGACACGATTGCCGATGGTGCCAAAGACGCTTGGGACAGCACGAAGGAATTCTCGCAGCAAGCATGGCAAGACTTATCACAATGGTCGTCAGACGCTATCGATACCATTGGCGAATGGACCGATGCCAGCGTTGAGCAGAGTAAAGAATGGCTCACTGCAGCAGAAACAAAAATCGATGAATTGATTCAAGGCGATACACCAGAAGAAGCCCGCCAAGCGATCGATCTGATGGCAGAAACCGCGTTAGTTAAACTGTTTAATCAAGACGCCAGTGCTAAGACTCTTTACGATCAAGCCTATGGCTACGCAGTGTTTGATTCACGTAAGTTTTCACTGATGTTCCATACGAATTCGGGCTCAGGAGTCGCGGTTGAACGCCAAACCGATAAGCGCACCTATATGCGCATGTTTGGCTTAGGAGCATCATTGGGGATTGGGGGCAAATTCTACCAGCAGGTCGTACTATTCGACTCCAAATCGGACTTCGATAACTTTGTTGAGAAAGGCTGGGAAGCCGCAGGGGAAGCTTCAGTAGTAGCAGGAGATGAGGGTGAAGAACTCAGTGCGCACTTCAATGGTGGCGTCGCGATTTATCAGCTCGATCCGAAGGGGCTGTTGATTGATGCCAATATCTCTGGCTCGAAGTATTGGGTCAATGAAGAGCTCACCAACTCGCAATAGTTAAACTGCGCCTATTTTCGTTGATAATTTCAAATTATCAACGATGATCGACCAACTTTTGCCAACTTTAAACGACGTTCACCGTAAATAGCTTAACTTAAAAGCTTCTGTGCTGGTTTACATCAATCGAGTAGGAGGAGGCCTCACGGCCTCCGTCCTCTCACACCACCGTACAAGCGTGGGTCGCATACGGCGGTTCCGAATATACTTTTAGTGACTCATACCCATTTCGCAACGAGTACAGACCCAACTCCTC
>NZ_JADILO010000102.1 GCF_015278125.1 Vibrio fluminensis | reverse complement strand
TCGCCTGAGCAATTTATCTTAATGTGGTTGCGGGAGCAGGATTTGAACCTACGACCTTCGGGTTATGAGCCCGACGAGCTACCAAGCTGCTCCATCCCGCGTCCGGATGTCATTGTTGAGTACAATGAGAACTTACTCTAATCAGACAAGCGTCTAACTAGATAATTTGGAGCGACACACGAGGTTCGAACTCGTGACCTCAACCTTGGCAAGGTTGCGCTCTACCAACTGAGCTAGTGTCGCATATCAACAGCTATTGCTATTGATTAAATTTGGTTGCGGGAG
>NZ_JADILO010000101.1 GCF_015278125.1 Vibrio fluminensis | reverse complement strand
CCGGTAGTCGGCACCACTTATTTAGTGTTCTAGTAACACAAACAGAATAGTTCCTCCTTAGCTCAGTTGGTAGAGCGACGGACTGTTAATCCGCAGGTCGCTGGTTCGAGCCCAGCAGGAGGAGCCACTTTAAATCGATGAGATTTAATCTTGTTGATGATGTGCCGACTTAGCTCAGTAGGTAGAGCAACTGACTTGTAATCAGTAGGTCACCAGTTCGATTCCGGTAGTCGGCACCACTTATTTAGTGTTCTAGTAACACAAACAGAATAGTTCCTCCTTAGCTCAGTTGGTAG
>NZ_JADILO010000011.1 GCF_015278125.1 Vibrio fluminensis | reverse complement strand
GCCCAAAGGGTTGGTTCTATATAAGTCATGATAATCATCCTTGTGATTGCTTAGATGATCAGATCATGAAATTTAAAATTAGTTCAAAAAAATCCCCAAACCGTGGCTTGGGGATTTGTGTATAAGAGACAGGCCTGAGCGTCCTTTTTATAATCGGTATAAAAGTAGTAATTACTTCTTGCCGCTTGATAGAGCACCGAAACGCTTGTTGAAGCGATCAACACGGCCGCCTGTATCAACGATACGTTGCTTACCAGTGTAGAATGGGTGGCACTTGTCACATACGTCTAGGTGGATTGACTCTTTACCTAGAGTAGAGTTGAACTCGAAAGAGTTACCGCAAGAGCAAGTAGCTTGTACTGCTTTGTATTCTGGGTGAATACCAACTTTCATGGGAAAACCTCAAATAGGCCGTGTCGCCATCCGATTCTAAGCCGGACACCACACGTAGTTAATAAAAAATATCGCATACCGCTTGATGAATAAATCCTCAAGCCATAATGCTAAGGCGCAGTATAGTAATGAATCCGCCAGTGAGGATCAACAGATTTACTTAAATTATTGCTACTTTTTTCACCATTAGCTGAAGTCTCCGCCTTTATTTTCTTTGAGATATAACGATGTGATGATGTTAGGTAAGAATAGGCACTCAGGCGGCAGATGGTTCAAATGCGAGAGGAGAGGGAAATAGAATCAAGCGACGTTTTGCTTTAGACTGATTCTGTTTATTACTCACAACTGTTAGCGTTAATTATATGCGTCCTTCCATTGCTCGGGTGGCATTGCCTGTACCCTTAGATAAGCAATTTGACTATCTGATCCCTAGTCACCTTTTTCCGGTGATTGGTGGGCGCGTCTCTGTACCGTTTGGACCGAAAACTTTAATCGGCATTGTCACAGAGTTAACCAATCATTCTGAATTCAATCAAAGCCAACTTAAAGCCATCAAGCAGGTGCTTGATAGCCAACCCGTTTGGGCAGATTCATTGTATCAGTTGCTCAAATGGTGCAGTCAGTTTTATCAGTACCCACTTGGCGACACGCTGGCAAATGCGATGCCGACCGCATTACGCAAAGGTAAACCAGCGGACTTTTCTACTTTGGTCGAATGGCATCTGACAGAGCAAGGTAAGAACCAATTGATGGCTGGTCTGGGGCGGGCGGTTAAACAAGCGAGCGCGATGCGTGCACTGGAATACGGTCCGGTATCTCATCAGCAGTTACTCGACCAAGAAATCTCTGGCACCACACTTAAGACTCTACAAGAAAAAGGTTGGGTTGAATCGGTAGAGAAGAAACCAGTAATAAAAGCTTGGGGTAGCCAAGTAGAAGCAGAGGTCGATAAACCTAAGCTCAATCAAGAGCAAGCTGTTGCCATCGCGACTGTTAATAGTGCTCAAGGCTTTGGCTGCTATTTACTTGAAGGTGTGACGGGTTCAGGAAAGACTGAAGTTTACCTTAACCTTATCAAGCCCGTACTGGAGCAAGGTAAGCAAGCTTTGGTGCTGGTCCCTGAGATCGGCTTAACGCCTCAAACAATTAACCGTTTTCGTAAGCGTTTTAATGTGCCTGTAGAAGTGATCCACTCCGGATTAAATGAAACTGAGCGACTCAACGCTTGGTTGAGTGCACGAGATAAAGCGGCTGGGATTGTCATTGGTACTCGTTCTGCGTTACTTACGCCATTCTCTGACTTAGGCATTATTATTGTCGATGAAGAGCATGATAGCTCGTATAAGCAGCAAGACAGCCTGCGCTACCATGCCCGTGATGTGGCGGTTATGCGCGCCAATAAAGAGCAAATCCCGATAGTTCTTGGTTCGGCAACACCAGCGTTAGAAACCTTACACAATGCGCTCAGTGGTAAATATCACCATTTGGAGTTGTCTAAGCGTGCTGGTAATGCGAAACCGACTACCAATAAAGTGCTTGATGTAAAAGGGTTATATTTAGAGAGTGGCCTATCAGCGCCTTTGATTGCTGAGATGCGCAGGCATTTAAATGCGGGCAATCAAGTGATGTTATTTTTAAACCGCCGAGGTTTTTCTCCCGCTTTGATGTGCCACGAATGTGGCTGGATTGCTGAGTGTAAGCGCTGTGATGCCTACTATACCTACCATCAATACAGCAATGAGATCCGTTGTCACCACTGTGGCTCACAACAACCTATTATCCATCAGTGCCAAGGGTGTGGTTCTACTAATCTGGTAACGGTTGGAGTCGGTACAGAGCAGCTTGAAGGGCAGCTCAAAACGCTGTTTCCTGAGCACAAAGCGATTCGTATTGACCGTGACAGTACAAGGCGTAAGGGAAGTTTAGAGAGTGCATTGACGGCGATCCGTAAAGGTGAATACCAAATTTTAATTGGTACGCAGATGCTAGCCAAAGGTCATCACTTCCCAGATGTCACTTTAGTCGCATTGCTGGATGTAGACGGTTCACTGTACAGTAGTGACTTTAGAGCCTCAGAACGATTAGCGCAGTTATTTATACAGGTAGCTGGTCGTGCAGGGCGTGCAAGTAAGCAAGGTGAAGTGATTTTGCAGACACATCATCCGGAGCATACCTTGCTGCAAGCGTTGTTGAATCATAGCTATCGCAGTTTTGCGCAAACGGCCCTTCAGGAAAGGAAGTTTGCTATGTTGCCTCCCTATACTTATCTCACTTTGTTTCGCGCAGAAGCCAACAGCAGTGAAGTGGTTGAGGAGTTCTTGCGTCAGGTGAGATATACCTTAGAAGCGCATCCATTGTTTGATGATGAATGCCAAGTACTAGGACCAACACCTGCACCTTTGGCGAGAAAAGCGGGAAAGTACCGCTGGCAACTTCTTTTGCAAACGCAAACTAGGCCTAAAATGCAGCGTTTGTTGGCAAGCGCTAAACCAGCTATTGAGGTATTACCTAATAGCAAAAAAGTGCGTTGGTCACTAGATATAGAACCTCAAGATCTAAGCTAGTTCGATTTTACAATGTTACGTACGCTACATTAGAAAGTCATTTTGTGATGCAAATCTCGGTTATGGGTCGTGTTTTGTTAAATATGCCGTAACTTTATGGTGTGAAATAAATACACTATTACAAGAAATATTACGCATCTTGGTGAATAGAGGTGGAACGAGCTTGATTTTTGCCTAATTACCAAGAAAAGACACAATTAAAGAGTGGGCACATATATCTAATGTTTGCTCAAAATACCAGTTTCTTAATTGAATTTTAGAAGTCAGTATTTTGTATTCTCATGGGTATAGTCCATCAATAGCAATAAGGCTTGGGTGGCTCAGGCTACTAACAAGGGAAAATTTAAGAGGGTTATACTTATGGCGACAATGAAGGATGTTGCTCAGCTCGCAGGGGTTTCTACAGCGACGGTATCTAGGGCGCTGATGAATCCTGAAAAAGTTTCTTCAGCAACGCGTAAGCGCGTCGAAGATGCAGTGCTAGAAGCTGGATACTCACCAAACTCACTTGCGCGCAATCTGCGACGTAACGAGTCTAAAACAATCATTGCGATCGTTCCTGATATCTGCGATCCCTACTACACCGAGATTATTCGCGGTATAGAGGATGCCGCGATGGAGCATGGATACATTGTTCTTCTTGGTGATAGCGCTCAACAGAAAAAACGCGAGAATTCCTTTGTTAACTTAGTTTTTACTAAGCAAGCGGATGGTATGTTATTGCTAGGAACTGATATTCCATTTGATGTTAGTAAGCCTGAGCAGAAAAATTTGCCGCCTATGGTGATGGCGTGTGAATTTGCTCCTGAGCTTGAGTTGCCAACCGTTCATATTGATAACCTTACTTCTGCATTTGAAGTGGTAAACTACTTAACGCAGCTTGGTCATAAGCGTATCGCACAAATATCCGGCCCACAGGAAGCGGCCTTGTGTCAGTTCCGTCAGCAGGGGTACCTCCAAGCGCTGCGTCGAGCAGGCATTACTATGAATCCTGCCTACAGCATTCACGGCAACTTTAGCTTTGAAGATGGCGCGAAGTCGGTGCGTCAATTACTTACGCTTCCTGAGCCGCCAACCGCGATTTTCTGTCATAACGATGCGATGGCAATTGGCGCCATTCAAGAAGCAAAACGCCTTGGTTTACGTGTACCTCAAGATCTTTCTGTAGTGGGTTTTGATGATATTCAGTTTGCTCAATACTGCGATCCACCTCTGACGACAATTTCTCAGCCTCGCTACGAGATTGGTCGTCAAGCTATGTTGATGATGCTAGAGATTTTACGTGGCCATGATGTGCGCACTGGCTCTCGCCTGCTAGAGACCAACTTAGTGGTACGTAAGAGTGCTGCGCCACCGCGTGTTATTTAGGACGGGTCACACTTCTTAAAAAAGCGGCAAAAAGATTTTGCCGCTTTTTTATTAACTAATGTCAAATTTTACACCTGATTCTGTTAGCAAATAGCTCCCAAGCTATTATCGTTCAGAGTTCTGGATTAAGATATTAGCAATAAATTACTGAGATTGTAGTACAACTGTGGCAAGTAGAGATTACGTAAAACGTGGAGCCAATAAGAGACCCGCAAAGAAAAAGCCCGCTCCGGCGAAACGCAAACCATGGCGTAGCGGACTGGTAGCTTTGATCGTGCTGAGTGGTTTTGGCTTTGGCTTATACACATTGAGTCAAGATCCAGAGCCTCAGGTCACCAACAATTTATCTTCAACGCAAAGCAAGAAAGAGACTAAACCTGCAAAGGTTATTCCGCCTCCTCCAGAAGAGAAGTGGGATTATGTTGATAGCTTGCCAAGCCGTGAAGTGGAAGTGAAAGCCAAAGAACAAGTGATCTCGGCGATCCCGTATATCATGCAATGCGGCGCGTACAAAAATGCGCAGCAAGCAGAAGCTCGTAAGTTGGATATCGCATTCCAAGGTATTAGTAGTGAAGTGCGTAAGAAAGACGGCAGTTCATGGTATCGCGTAGTGCTAGGTCCATATAAGCTGAAGCGCGATGCAGAGCGAGATAAGCACAAATTGCAGCGAGCCAAAATTGAACCATGCGCGATTTGGAAAGAAACGCAGTAGTACAGTGGTTATTATCGATTGAAATAGCAAGGCATATCTCACGGTATGCCTTGTCATTTTAAAGTGCTGATTAATCTTCAGGATAACCTTGAGGGTTGGTAGATTGCCAGCGCCAAGCATCCGCGGTCATTTCTTCTAAGTTACGTTTTGCTGACCACTTTAAATCTTGTTTTGCTTTGCTTGGATCTGCCCAGCATTCGGCAATATCACCACTGCGACGAGAAGCAAATTGATGAGGAATTGTCTTACCGCATGCTTTTTCAAACGCATGAATCATATCGAGAACGCTGTAGCCATTACCGGTCCCCAAATTATAAACATGTAGGCCTGCTTTAGGACCAACATGTTGAAGTGCAGCGATATGGCCGTCAGCTAAGTCCATGACATGAATATAGTCACGTACCCCGGTACCGTCTTGAGTCGGGTAATCATTACCAAATATAGAAACAAATTCGCGGCGACCTACAGCCACTTGAGCGACAAAAGGCATTAAATTATTTGGGATACCTTGAGGATCTTCACCTAACAAACCTGAAGGGTGTGAGCCTACCGGGTTAAAGTAGCGCAGCAAAGTGATGCTCCAATCAGGATTCGCTTTTTGAAAGTCAGTTAGACATTCTTCAACAATCAATTTACTACGACCGTATGGGTTGGTTGCGCTAGTTGGAAAATCTTCAGTGATTGGCACTGAAGCAGGGTCGCCATAAACGGTAGCAGAGGAACTGAAGATTAGGCGTTTAATCATCGCTTCACGCATCGCATCGATCAAAGTTAGGGTGCCATGAATATTGTCATCAAAATACTCTAAAGGATGCTCGACAGACTCACCAACAGCTTTTAAACCTGCAAAATGAATTACAGCGTCGATGTCATGGCCTTGAAGGATATCCACCATTGCCTCTTTATTTCGAACATCGGCCTGAATGAACGTTATTTCATGGCCTGCAATGCGCTTTATACGAGGAAGGACAGATATTTTACTGTTGCACAGATTATCAACAATTACTGGAGTATAACCCGCCTGTATTAGTTGAATGCAAGTATGGCTTCCAATATAGCCCGTACCACCTGTCACTAGTATTTTCATATAGTTGTAACCCTACTTAGTTCATCCATGGACTCAATTTGAGTGTAGTTGTGTTTTCCGATAACTCCCAAACTAGAATTTTTTAGGGGCTTGATTAGTGAGATTCTCCCTTGAATTCTCCCTCTGTTATCCGCATATACTCATTAATAGCGAATTTTAAAAATAAGAGGCCCTACTCGTGACTACCATCGTATCTGTGCGTCGAAATAACAAAGTTGTCATTGCGGGTGACGGACAAGTATCACTAGGCAATACCGTCATGAAAGGTAATGCGCGCAAAGTACGCCGTTTGTACAACGGTAAAGTACTGGCAGGTTTTGCTGGTGGTACAGCAGACGCATTTACTCTGTTTGAGCGCTTTGAAAGCAAGCTGCAAATGCACCAAGGTCATTTGACTAAAGCGGCTGTTGAGCTGGCAAAAGATTGGCGCAGCGATCGCGCGTTGCGTAAGCTTGAAGCACTGCTTGCCGTAGCTGATGAAACGGCATCGCTGATCATTACTGGTAACGGTGACGTGGTGCAGCCAGAGCGCGATCTAATCGCGATCGGTTCAGGCGGTAACTTTGCTCAAGCGGCGGCAACGGCACTACTAGAAAATACTGAGTTAGACGCGCGCGAAATTGCGGAGAAGTCGCTAACTATTGCTGGTGATATCTGTGTATTCACCAACCACCATCACACTATTGAAGAACTAGAAATTCCAGCAGATAAAGCTGAATAAAACCAAAGATAGTGTTCGTAGGAATTTAAAGGAATTTGATTATGTCTGAAATGACTCCACGTGAAATTGTTCATGAATTGAATCGCCATATCATTGGTCAAGATAAAGCCAAACGTTCAGTAGCAATCGCGCTGCGTAACCGCTGGCGCCGTATGCAGCTTGAAGAGAGCTTACGTGCTGAAGTGACACCAAAGAATATTCTGATGATTGGCCCAACGGGTGTTGGTAAAACTGAAATCGCTCGTCGCCTTGCTAAGTTAGCGAACGCTCCATTTATCAAAGTGGAAGCGACCAAGTTTACTGAGGTTGGCTATGTTGGTAAGGAAGTGGAAACTATCATCCGCGACCTAACTGATGTTTCAATTAAGATGACGCATCAGCAAGCGATGGAAAAAGTAAAATTCCGCGCCGAAGAGCAAGCCGAAGAGCGAATTCTCGATGCATTGCTGCCGCCAGCGCGTGATGCGTGGGGGCAAAACGAGCAACAAGAAGAAAGCAGCTCAAATACTCGTCAAATTTTCCGTAAGAAATTGCGTGAAGGCCAATTAGATGAAAAAGAGATTGAAATCGATGTTGCTGCGCCACAAATGGGCGTGGAAATCATGGCGCCTCCTGGCATGGAAGAGATGACCAATCAGCTACAAAGCATGTTCTCTAACCTAGCTGGCGATACTAAGAAAAAGCGTAAGCTAAAGATCAAAGATGCACTTAAAGCCCTAATTGAGGAAGAAGCCGCTAAGCTTGTGAATCAAGAAGAGCTAAAAGAGCAGGCGATCTACAACGTTGAAAACAACGGCATCGTGTTTATCGATGAGATCGATAAGATCTGTAAACGTGGTGAGAGCTCAGGTCCTGACGTATCACGTGAAGGCGTACAGCGTGATTTACTACCATTGATTGAAGGTAGCACAGTATCAACTAAGCACGGCATGGTGAAAACTGACCATATTCTATTTATCACCTCAGGTGCATTCCAAGTGGCGAAGCCATCGGATTTGATCCCTGAACTGCAAGGTCGTTTGCCAATTCGCGTTGAACTTGAAGCGCTTTCTAGTCATGACTTCAAACGCATTTTGACTGAGCCTAAAGCATCATTAACTGAGCAGTACATTGCGTTAATGAAAACTGAAGAAGTGGATGTTGAGTTTACTGAAGATGGCATCGTGCAAATCGCTGAAGCAGCATGGACGGTAAATGAAACCACGGAAAACATCGGTGCGCGTCGTCTACATACGGTGATGGAGCGTTTGATGGATGAGATTTCATTTGAAGCGACAGATAAGCCTGGCAGCAAGATGGTGATTGATGCTGCGTACGTGAAAGAGCGTCTAGGTGAGTTTGTTGAAGATGAAGATCTAAGCCGCTTTATTCTTTAATTCCCCGAATTGAAGTTTGCTAGCCCTGCCATATGGTGGGGCTTTTTTGTGCATTTATTCACCTAAAATCACACTAATTCCATTGTCGTTAAGATATTTTTTATACAAATTTTTAACTCAGAGAAATTGACCGCATATTAAGGGTTTAACTAGCTAATTATAGATAATTTAATAGTTTAGTTAGTCGTTTGAACCGGTTGTTGGTGTGCAATTTGATAAAAGTGTCTGTATGATACCTCGCCTTTGTGATCGTTCTCACGCTCTGGATGAGTTGTGGGGGAAATACGCCTAACCCGTTAACGCGGGCCAAAAAAAGCGAGACACTAATGTCTAAAGGCACTTTGGCGGCAGGACTTTCCTGCGTTTCTGAAGCTGATTATTCAACTTCATCTATTACTCAAAAGAGTAAACCTTCTATCCGCTCCCAACTGGAGCTGTCTAACCCTGTGCTCTGGTTAAGTGGCACTTTTCTTTCTTTGTTCGTGCTACTTGCGATTCTTGATACTGAGCTTTTGACCTCTTTGGTTAATACTGGTTTTAGCTATGCTACCCAATGGTTTGGTGGCTACTGGCAAATATTGTTGTTCGCCAATTTTGTAATTGGTCTGTTTATCGCCCTTGGTCAAACGGGTTATGTGCGTTTGGGCGGTTTAGCCAAACCTGAACTTGAAACTTCAAAATGGCTATCGATTGTACTTTGTACTCTACTGGCCGGTGGTGGTGTCTTTTGGGCTGCGGCTGAGCCGATTGCACACTTTGTTTCAGCGCCGCCATTTTATAGTGATCATGATAGCTCGATCAGCACTCGTGATATGGCTATCAATGCACTATCGCAGTCATTTTTGCACTGGGGGTTTTTGGCGTGGGCCATTTTGGGTTGTTTATCTTCAATTGTGTTAATGCACCTCCACTACGATAAAGGCTTGCCACTTAAGCCGCGTACTTTGCTTTATCCAATCTTTGGCCAGCGTGCGATTCATGGCTGGCTCGGCAACAGCATTGATGCGTTGAGCATTATTGCGGTTGCTGCGGGCACGATTGGTCCGATTGGCTTTTTGGGCTTGCAGATTAGCTATGCGCTTAATGCGTTGTTTGGTCTGCCGGATCAGTTTGAAACCCAAACTCTTGTGGTCGTACTCGCGATGGCTTGTTATACCTTGTCAGCGCTAAGCGGTTTAAGCCGAGGCATTCAGCTTGTCAGCCGCTACAACATTATCCTTTCGCTAGCTTTGGTGGTGTTTATTTTGGTTGCGGGACCAACCAGCTTTATCATTGATGGCTATATTCAAGGGGTAGGGCGCATGGTCGATAACTTTGTCCCTATGGCGCTTTATCGTGGTGATACTGGCTGGTTAAGCTGGTGGACGGTATTTTTCTGGGGCTGGTTTATTGGTTACGCGCCGATGATGGCAATCTTTATTGCCCGCATTTCTCGTGGCCGCACCATTCGTCAATTGATTCTGGCGATCAGTATTGCTGCGCCACTGATCACCTGTTTCTGGTTCAGTATTGTTGGTGGTAGCGGATTAGCGTTTGAGTTAGCTAACCCAGGCAGTATTCAAGCGGGCTTTGAAGGCTTTAATTTACCTGGTGCGTTACTTGCGATAACCCAGCAATTGCCGTTCCCAATGCTGATTTCGATTCTGTTTTTAGTGTTAACCACCACCTTTATTGTCACCACTGGTGACTCAATGACTTATACCATCAGTGTGGTAATGACTGGTAATAGCCAACCGAATGCATTGATCCGTGCATTTTGGGGCTTGGTGATGGGGACAGTCGCGATTGTGCTGATTTCAATGGGCGACGGTGGTATCTCCGCACTGCAATCCTTTATTGTGATCACGGCTGTGCCTACCTCTTTCATTATTTTGCCATCGTTGTGGAATGCGCCAAAAATCGCCCAGCAAATGGCGAAAGAGCAAGGTCTTATCTAGGTCGGCTTCTGATCAAGAATTTCCTGCAGTTACAAAAATCCCCCAGTTAATAGCTTAAATTAATGGGGGATTTTTTATTTCAGAGTGAAGCTTAGATCATAAAGATAAAGATCACTGATAGTGCTGAGATTAGACCCGCAAATGCGTAACACAATACTTTACCTACCACACCTGCGTGGATTTTCAGATCGTGCATGCCGTGGTGTAGACGGTGCATCGCATGCCACATTGGTAGTGAAAGGGTAGCGATGATAAACAGCGCACCAATCCAGCTAGTCGCAAACTCAGCTACGCGCTCATAGCTTAGTGCGTCAGCATCAATGATGCCTAGCGGCGCCAAAATGCCCAAAACTAGAACAGTAATTGGCGTGATCATCGCAAACCAAGTGCCGCCGGCACCAAATAGGCTCCACCAAATAGGCTCATCTGAACGAGCAGGAGAACGGTCAACTTTATAATTCGGTTTCATACATTGCTCCTTATACAACGATCAGAACAACCAAAGAGATAAATGCTACCGCTGCCCATTGAGCAAGTACGATAAGCTTTTTCTCTACTGGTTTGCCTTTGATACGAATTGGCATCACTTGTGGCATCATGCTAAAGAAAGTTTGTGCATGCAGTAGGCTACCTGCTAGTGCAACGATGTTGATCGCCACTACTACAGGATTTGCCATAAACTCTAACCAACTTTGCCAAGCCTCAGGGCCTTTGACTAGTGCACCTAAACCAAAGGTTAGGAACAGCGTGAATAGGATCAGAGGCAGTATTGTTGCTTCACGCAGCATGTAGAAGCGGTAGAAAGGGCTACTTTGCCACCAAGTACGTTTCATCTCACGTACATAAGGTTTACGGTTACTCATACTAAGCTTCCTCTGTACTTTTTGCTGAATCGACAGGTTTGCCGTCAGGCTTAAGCATCGCAATCACGAAATCCATTGAAGACTCGACTTTGCCTTGGTTAACCGCGCCTGCTGGATCGACGTTTTTCGGACATACTTCAGAACAGTAACCAACAAAGGTACAGCCCCAAGCGCCGTTTTTGCCGTTGATTAGCGCCATGCGTTCAGCTTTGCCATTGTCACGGCTATCTAGGTTGTAGCGGTGTGCAAGGGTTAGTGCCGCAGGGCCAATAAACTCAGGGTTTAAGCCGAATTGCGGACACGCTGCATAACACAAACCACAGTTGATACAGCCAGCAAACTGCTTGTATTTCGCCATCTGTTCAGGCGTTTGCAGGTTGGTGCCATCTTCAGGTTTGCGATCGTTGCCAATGATGTAAGGTTTAATCGCTTCAAGACGCTCGATAAATGGCGTCATATCAACGATCAAATCTTTCTCGATCGGGAAGTTTGCGAGAGGCTCAATCTTCACGCCATCAATGTAGTCACGTAAGAAGCTCTTACACGCCAGTTTTGGCACGCCGTTAACCATGATGCCGCAAGAACCACAGATCGCCATGCGGCAAGACCAGCGGTAAGAAAGATCTTTATCTAGGTGATCTTTGATGTAGCCGAGTGCATCAAGTACAGACATAGTTTCATCAAACGGCACTTCAAAGGTTTGGAAATGCGGCTCTGAATCTTTCTCTGGGTCATAACGCAGGATGTCTACTTTTTGAATACGATGTGCTGACATTATGCTTGCTCCTCTACGCTTTTCGCTGCCGCTTTCTCTGCTGCTTTTTCTTCAGCCGCTGCTTTCTCAGCTGCTTCGCCGTATAGACGCGCTTTTGGCTGTGACTTAGTGATGGTGACATCGCTGTAGTCGATAGCTGGCGCTGCATCCGTTTGGTAGAAAGCCAGAGTATGCTTAAGGAAGTTCACGTCATCACGCTCTGTGCAGCCGTCATCGAGACGTTGGTGCGCACCGCGAGACTCTTTACGTAGGATTGCTGAGTGAACCATCGCTTCAGCCACTTCCAAGCCGTAGCCCACTTCGATAGCGTAAAGTAGGTCAGTGTTGAACACTTTGCCTTTATCTTTAATGCTGATTTTCTTGTAGCGTGCTTTCAGCTCAGTGATCTTTTCGATTGTCGCTTGCATCAAATCTTCTTGGCGGTAGATACCGCAACCCGCTTCCATGGTGTGACCCATTTCCGTGCGGATATCTGCCCAGTTTTCATCGCCTTCTTGGTTCATCAGCGCTTCAATGCGAGCTTCAACTGCTTCCACTTGTGCCGCGATTGATTCGTCATTCCAGCCTTTGAATTCTGCTGCGCGTTGAACCGCGTGTTCACCGGCTACGCGGCCAAATACCACAAACTCAGCCAGTGAGTTTGAGCCAAGACGGTTAGCGCCATGCAAGCCAACAGATGCACATTCACCAACGGCAAATAGACCTTTGATGCGCGTTTCACATTGACCGTTGGTTTCAATACCACCCATGGTGTAGTGAACGGTAGGGCGAATTGGAATCGGCTCTTTCGCCGGATCTACGTTGACGTAAGCTTTGGCAAGTTCACAGATAAACGGTAGACGCTCTTGTAGGTACTCTTCACCTAGGTGGCGAAGGTCAAGGTGCACGACATCACCCAGTGGGTGTTTGATGGTGTTGCCTTTTTGCTGCTCGTGCCAGAATGCTTGAGAAACTTTGTCACGCGGACCCAGTTCCATGTATTTGTTCTTCGGCTCGCCAACAGGGGTTTCTGGTCCCATGCCGTAGTCTTGTAGGTAGCGGTAGCCGTTTTTGTTAACAATGATACCGCCTTCACCACGACAACCTTCGGTCATCAAGATGCCTGTGCCAGGTAGACCGGTTGGGTGGTATTGTACGAATTCCATATCACGCAGTGGTACGCCGTGGCGGTAAGCCATTGCCATACCATCACCCGTTACGATGCCGCCGTTGGTGTTGCAGTGGTAAACGCGACCCGCACCACCGGTTGCTAGTACCACAGACTTAGCTTTGATGGTAACCAGTTCGCCTTCCGCCATATGGATAGCGATAAGACCTTGCACTTCACCTTCATCAACCAATAGGTCAAGTACGAAGTACTCATCAAAACGTTTGATGTTTTGGTACTTCATTGAAGTCTGGAAGAGGGTATGCAGCATGTGGAAGCCGGTTTTATCGGCTGCGAACCAAGTACGTTCTACTTTCATACCGCCAAAGCGGCGTACGTTGACTTCACCGTTTTCTTTACGACTCCAAGGACAACCCCATTGTTCCATTTGGATCATCTCGCGAGTCGCATTCTCAACGAAGTATTCAACCACATCCTGTTCACATAGCCAGTCACCACCGCCAACGGTATCGTTGAAGTGATTGTCTAAGCTATCTTCATCCTTGATAACTGCCGCTGAGCCACCCTCTGCCGCGACTGTGTGGGAACGCATTGGATAAACTTTAGAGATCAGAGCGATTTCTAAGTCCGGGTTTGCCTCTGCCGCTGCAATAGCAGTACGAAGACCAGCGCCGCCAGCGCCGATGACTGCGATATCTGTGATGATAGTTTGCACAGTTATCCTCCAGTGTGTAAGTGCAGCCTATAGCCGCTTTGTTATAGTAATAGAGTAGGTGCAGTCGGTTACTTTCTAGCCTAGGAAGAACGTGCTACACACGACTCAAAAGTGTTACAAACAGTGTAAAAGAGGGGCTAAGGGTAAAAATTGATTTGATCCGGTTTTTACTCCGGTAATGAACTTGTGGGCATACAATTTATAGGATATGTGAGGCTAATCACGGCTGATTATTCGTAATATGAAGTTGTGGATATTGCGCCTGTTACATCGCTGTAAAGATAAGTTTGAATCACTGATAATGGATTTTATAAATGCGTTACGCGTACTGTTTCCTGAGTAAATCTGTTGGCGATCTGACAAGCTTTCTTGCTCCTCATCACGCTGGTTAAATACTTATTTTGATTGTTATGATATCTTCCTCGCCCATTGATTGGTTTGATATACAAGGTAGCAAGATGAACTGGCAACCAACCGCATCGATTGATTTACTTAAACAAAGGGCTGGTGTTCTCAGCCAAATCCGCCACTTTTTTGCTGAGCGCAATGTCCTTGAGGTCGATACGCCGGCAATGAGCCACGCCACCGTAACCGATATCCACCTACATACCTTTCAAACCGATTTTATTGGCCCAGGCTACGCAGACGGCAGTAAGTTATTTTTGATGACCAGCCCTGAGTTTCATATGAAGCGTCTGTTGGCAGCGGGCAGTGGTTGCATCTATCAAATCAACAAAGCATTTCGCAATGAAGAAAACGGTCGCTACCACAACCCTGAGTTCACTATGCTCGAGTGGTACCGCGTTGGGTTTGATCACCACAAGCTAATGGATGAGATGGATGCATTACTTCAGTTAGTGCTAAAGGTTGGTCAAGCAGAGCGAATGACTTACCAGCAAGCATTCATTAATGTGCTTGGCGTGTGTCCCCTAGAAGGCTCAATGGGGGAGCTTAAGCAAGTAGCGGCTAAGTTAGGCTTAAGTGATATTGCGGAGCCAGAGCAAGACCGCGACACGTTATTGCAACTGCTATTTAGCATTGGGGTTGAGGCAAAGATTGGTCAACAAGTGCCAGCCTTTGTTTATGACTTTCCAGCTAGCCAAGCGGCATTGGCCAAGATTAATCAAGCAGACTCGCGCGTGGCTGATCGCTTTGAGGTTTATTTCAAAGGAATTGAATTGGCAAATGGCTTCCATGAGCTTGATAACCCCGTGGAGCAGCTGGCGCGTTTTGAGCAAGATAATGTTAAGCGCGTTGAGATGGGTTTGCCGACGCAACCAATTGATTACCATTTAATTGAAGCGTTGAAATCAGGTTTGCCGGAGTGTGCAGGGGTAGCCCTTGGCGTTGATCGTTTGATTATGCTCGCGCTTGGTTGCGATCATATTGATCAAGTCACCGCATTCCCATTCCCAATTGCCTAAAACTTTAACTTAATATTGCGAGAAAGCGTGGTCAGGATCTCCGATTCTTGCAGTTCTAGACTCGCCTAGAGATGACAAGCCCGCTATACTCCCAATCTGATTTTGAAACTGGGGCGACCGATTTGCCCCTCTTATTTATACAAGAGCACAGGATATGCAAGAGTACATCGCGTTTTTTCAAGAGAATATGATTCTGTCTGTGGTTTGGGTTGGCCTTTTGGTTGCACTTATCATGAATATCGTTAAAACATCGACTGCAGCGTACAAAGAGATCACTGCGGGCGATATGACGCACAAGATCAACCGTGAGAACGGTGTGGTTGTTGATATCCGCTCAAAAGACGAGTTCAAAAAAGGTCACATTACTGAAGCACTTCACATTTTACCGTCAGATATCAAAGCGGGTAACTTTGGTAGCCTTGAAAATCGTAAAGCTGACCCAATTATTGTGGTATGCAAGACAGGTCAAACTGCTCAAGAGAGTGCAAACCTACTAGCGAAAGCTGGCTTTGAACAAGTGTTTGTTCTGAAGAATGGTCTAGTCTCTTGGAGCGAAGCAAACCTACCTCTAGTACGTGGTAAGAAGTAAGCGCTGAGTAATAAATCGGCGTTTGACTGAGAGAGATGTGAATTGTGGCACGATTTTGCGTGTCCAGATAGAGCGAAACGCATCTCTCCGTTAGTCTCAAGCAGAATTTGAAATTTAAGGAATAAAGGATTCGAACATGGCTGAAGCAGCACCGCAACAAGAAGCGCAAAACTTTGTAATTCAACGCATCTTCCTAAAAGATGTTTCTTTTGAAGCGCCAAACTCACCTGAAATGTTCCAAAAAGATTGGAATCCAGAAGTGAAGCTAGATCTAGACACGCAAAGCCGTGAGCTAGGTGCTGGTGTTTACGAAGTTGTTCTTCGCCTTACTACTACAGTGCAAAACGCTGAAGAGACTGCATTCCTATGTGAAGTTCAGCAAGGTGGTATTTTCACTGCTGAGAATATGGAAGCTGGTCAACTAGCACATTGTCTAGGTGCTTTCTGTCCAAATATCCTATTCCCATATGCGCGTGAAACTATTTCTAGCCTAGTAATGAAGGGTACTTTCCCTCAGCTTAACCTTGCTCCAGTAAACTTTGATGCGCTGTTCATGAACTATCTACAACAGCAAGCTCAACAAGGCGAAGGCCAAGCTGAAGCTTAATTAACGTTTTTTGTTAATTGGTAAGATTGCAATTAAAATGCACAAGGCATCGCGTAAACAGCGTGCGTTGTGCATTTTTTGTTTTTAGCACAGTGGTTATACTCAAACTTAGCTTTGTGGCTAAAGCGGTTTTGGTATAACAACTCAATATATATTGAACAGGCGGACGAATGACAAATTCAAACATCAATAATGCCTACGGAAAAGAGATCGCAATGACGGTTTTAGGCGCTGGTTCTTACGGCACCTCTCTTGCTATTTCTCTGGCTCGTAATGGCGCCAATGTGGTGATTTGGGGGCATGAGCCTGAGCACATGGCGAAGCTTGAAGCGGAGCGTGCTAACCATGAGTTTTTACCAGGCGTTGATTTTCCTGAGTCGTTGATTGTAGAGTCAGACTTAGGAAAGGCAGTTCAAGCGAGCCGTGACTTGCTGGTGGTCGTACCCAGCCATGTATTTGGTATTGTGTTAGGCAATGTAAAGCCTTACCTGCACGATAACTCGCGTATTTGTTGGGCAACCAAAGGATTAGAGCCTGAGACAGGTCGTCTACTCAAAGAGGTGGCGCACGATATTCTCGGTGAAAGCTATTCGCTCGCTGTACTGTCAGGTCCTACATTTGCTAAAGAGCTGGCTATGGGTATGCCGACTGCTATCTCGGTTGCATCACCAGATGCGCAGTTTGTGGCTGATCTACAAGAGAAAATCCACTGTAGTAAAACGTTCCGCGTGTATGCCAACAGTGACTTTACGGGTATGCAGCTAGGTGGTGCGGTGAAAAACGTTATCGCCATCGGTGCGGGTATGTCGGATGGTATTGGTTTTGGTGCCAACGCTCGTACTGCATTGATTACTCGTGGTCTAGCAGAAATGTGCCGTCTTGGTGCGGCATTGGGTGCGCATAAAGAGACCTTTATGGGCATGGCTGGCTTGGGTGATCTTGTACTAACCTGTACTGATAACCAATCACGTAACCGTCGTTTTGGCTTGGCTCTTGGTCAAGGTAAAGACGTTGATACCGCTCAGCAAGAGATTGGTCAGGTGGTTGAAGGCTACCGCAATACTAAAGAAGTGTGGATGCTGGCACAGCGTATGGGCGTCGAGATGCCAATCGTTGATCAGATCTACCAAGTGCTTTACCAAAACAAAGACGCGCGAGAAGCGGCTAAAGACTTACTCGCTCGCGATAAAAAAGCAGAAGCTTAATCTATCCCATCAAATCTATAATTAAGGGGATGTACCCAAACAACTTGGAGATGCAGGTAGGCGACAAAGGAACAAAGCCTCTGAGCATAGATGGTCTATGTGATGAGGTTTGTGAGTGCCAGTCAACACCGCTGCAACTTCAAGTAGGACGGGTATAGGCATAACAAGGAAGTTCGTCGTTTAGAAAGGTTCAATCAATATGAAGCATTGTGAAAAAAAACAGATATGGCAGACGATTATTCAGGAAGCGCGTGAGCAGTCTGAACAAGAGCCAATGCTCGCAAGTTTCTATCATGCCACCATCATCAAGCATGATAGCTTGTGTGCGGCACTGAGCTACATTCTTGCCAACAAGCTTAACACTGCGTCAATGCCAGCAATGGCAGTACGTGAGGTGGTGGAAGAGGCATTTGCTGCAGACCCAAGTATTACTGAAGCGGCAGCGTGTGATATCTGCGCGACGGTCAATCGTGACCCTGCGGTTTCAATGTATTCAATCCCACTGCTTTACTTGAAAGGCTACCATGCGTTGCAAGGCTACCGCGTTGCTAACTGGCTGTGGAAGCAAGGTCGAGTGGCACTGGCGACTTATTTGCAAAACCAAATTTCGGTGGCGTGTCAGGTGGATATTCACCCGGCTGCGCGTATTGGTCGCGGTATCATGCTAGACCACGCTACGGGTATTGTGATTGGTGAGACGGCAGTAGTCGAAAACGACGTATCGATTCTACAAGATGTAACGCTAGGTGGTACGGGTAAAGAGTGTGGCGATCGTCACCCGAAAATCCGCGAAGGTGTAATGATCGGTGCTGGTGCGAAGATCTTAGGTAATATCGAAGTTGGTGAAGGGGCGAAGATCGCATCTTGTTCTGTGGTATTGAATGAAGTTCCTCCTCATACCACGGTAGCGGGGATTCCCGCGAAGATTGTTGGTCGTCCACAATCTGATAAACCATCACTCGATATGGACCAGCAATTTAATGGCAAGTCGCAGCAATTTATGCATGGCGATGGCATTTAATACCAATCAGGATAAGCGTTAATCCGCAGGGTATAAAAAAGGTTGGCAGTGCCAACCTTTTTCTTTATCTGTCTGTCAGTGTTTTACGACCGAGTGTTATGCTAATGATTCTAGTTCTGCTAACACTTCATCTGCCCACTCAATCCACGTTTGACGCAGAAGTAGGTTGCGGCGCAGAGTTAGGCGCTCTAGACGTTGTTGCTTATCTAGATTGGCAGTATTTGAATAGTACGCTGTTTCGATTTCTTTGTAGTGATCAACTAACTTGCGAGACTCTTCAACAAGGCCTGCCAATTGTTCTTTAAAGGCTGTTGAGGGCTGTACTGAACATGCCATCAACTTAGCTGAGAACTCATCACGTACGGTTGGGTGAGCAGTAGGTTGGTCAAACCATTCACCTAACGCAATACGGCCTGCGTCAGTGATTGAATATACCTTGCGGTCTGGTTTGCCTTCCTGCGGCTCAAGCACGCACGTCACAAGTTGGTTTTGCGCCATCTTGTTCAGTTCACGGTAAACTTGCTGGTGGCTAGCTTTCCAGAAGTAACCGATGGTGTTAGAAAATTCTTTGGTGATGTCGTATCCAGTAGCGTCGCGAGTGCTAAGAACTGTGAGAATTACGTGTGGTAATGACATGTCTATAATCCAAATGGTCAATAAAACTCAAATCAACCGCCAACATCTTGATGCGCTTCTATAGGCACGTGTGTTATGTCGATGAAGGCAGTACCAACAAAGTTGGTCATGTCACCTTAAAAAAGCCGTTATTCACCTAGTGCGGTTACTATAACCGCAACTGCGAACTGTATTATTTATGTGTTTCGCAGGGGAGCGTTAGTATATCTAAATAATAAGCATAAAGTGGAATAGATGGAGCAAACTCGACAAAAAACTGACAAAACACTCAATAAATTATTTATTCAGTATTTTATACTGAAAGTGTGGTTTTTATTGTCTTATAAATGAAATTAAATGTTATCAGGTTATGGTTATTTGCGACGCATATCACCAGTGTTTTATGCTATTTGATAACAAAAAGGCCGCTATGAAAGCGACCTTTATATTGCTGTATTATGACCCTAGCTTATGCTTAACCAGTATTACGCATACCAGCAGCGATACCTGCTATCGTCACCATCAAAGCTTCTTCTAGCTCCGGCGATGGGTCTTCGACTTGGCGGGTACGGTAGAGCAATTCAGCTTGCAGCATATTGAGTGGCTCAACATAGATATTACGCAGGCGGATAGACTCTTGTCCCCAAGGATCGCTTTGCATCAGGTTCTCATTGTTCTCGACTTTAAGCACGGTTTTGATGTCTTTCTGTAGCTGTTCACGTAAACGATCGCCCAGCGGCAATAGTTCAGGATCAGCAAGACGCTCATCATAGTAACGAGAAATACCAATACTGCATTTCGAGTAAACCATCTCCAACATACCAAGACGGGTTGAGAAGAATGGCCACTCGCGACACATCTCTTCTAGCAACTCTTGATGACCTTGGTCAATTGAGTACTGAATCGCTTCTCCCGCACCTAACCAAGCAGGTAATACGAGGCGGTTTTGGCTCCATGAAAAGATCCAAGGGATCGCACGTAGGCTTTCTACGCCACCGTTCGGATTACGTTTCGAAGGACGTGAGCCTAGTGGAAGTTTCCCTAGTTCTAATTCAGGTGTCGCTTGACGGAAGTAAGGGACAAAGTCTGGTTCGCCACGCACTACGTTTCGGTATGATTCACAGCTGACTTCAGACAGCACGTTCATCAGATCGCGCCACTCTTGTTTTGGTTCTGGTGGTGGTAATAAGTTTGCTTCAAGAATCGCACTGGCGTACATGTTGAAGCTATTTACCGCTACTTCTGGTAAGCCAAGCTTAAAGCGGATCATTTCACCTTGTTCGGTTACCCTTAGGCCACCTTTCAAGCTCTTCGGTGGTTGAGAGAGTAGTGCTGCGTGTGCAGGAGCACCACCGCGACCAATCGTACCGCCACGGCCGTGGAATAGTGTCAGCTCAATACCTTCTTCGTCAGCCACTTTAACCAGTGCATCCATGGCGTGGTATTGCGCCCAACCTGCAGCCATCACGCCAGCATCTTTGGCTGAGTCTGAATAACCAATCATCACCATCTGATGGTTTTGAATAAAGCCACGGTAAAGATCGATGCTCATTAGTTGCTTGATCACTGACTCGGCGTTATTTAAGTCGTCGAGGGTTTCAAACAGCGGGCAAACATCCATACGGTAAGGACAGCCGGCTTCTTGCAGCAATAGGTGTACAGCGAGTACATCTGACGCTGTACGCGCCATTGAAATAACGTAAGCACCAAAGGCATCACGTGGCTGCGCAGCGATAATACGGCAAGTATCCAGTACTTCTTGAACTGGCTCTGATGGTTGCCAATCACGCGGAAGCAGCGGACGTTTCGAGCTCAGCTCTTGAGTTAGGAACGCAATTTTGTCTTGCTCGCTCCATTGGTCATAGTCACCAATGCCGAGGTAGCGTGTTAGCTCTGAGATTACATCTGAGTGGCGAGTGCTTTCTTGACGAATATCCAAACGCACTAGGTGTACACCGAATGCTTTTACGCGGCGCAAAGTGTCCAGTAGCGAGCCATCAGCAATCACGCCCATACCACATTCGTGCAGTGACTTATAACAAGCCAATAGTGGCTGCCATAGTTGCTCGGCATTTTGCAGTGGGGCTTTAACTGCTAGCTTTTGACCTTGGATTTTAGCATCAAGAATATCTTTGGTGTCATTGAGCAGTTTACGCAGTGATTTTAAGATCGCGCGGTAAGGTTCGTGTTCATCTTCGCCAGCGAGTGTGCGTACTTCATCGTTGCAGCGTGTCATCGACAGTTCGCTTACTAGCTCGTTGATGTCGCCTAGGTATAGGTCGGCTGCTTTCCAGCGAGAAAGGAGCAGTACTTCACGAGTAATGGTGTGTGTCACAAATGGGTTACCATCGCGGTCACCACCCATCCAAGATGAGAAGTGTACTGGTGCTGCATCAATTGGCAGCTCTTCGCCTAGGTAAGCTTCAAGTTTTTCATCAAGCTCACGGAGAAAATCTGGTACCGCTTCCCAAAGCGAGTTTTCAACAACCGCAAAGCCCCATTTCGCTTCATCAAGTGGCGTTGGGCGTTGTTGACGAATGGTGTCTGAGTGCCAGCTTTGGGCGATCAGTTGCTCTAGGCGGCGTTCAGTCTTCTGACGCTCTTTTACCGAGAGATCGCTCAGCTCAAGTTTGGATAAGCACTCATTAATTTTCACCAGTTTATTGATCATGGTGCGACGAGTGATTTCAGTAGGGTGAGCTGTCAGTACCAGTTCGATATTCAGATCACGAACCGCTTGAGCGGTATCGAGTTTACCAATGCCATTTTGGCTTAGTTTAGAAAACAGAGTGTTGATGGCATCAGGTTCGCAAACATGTGCATCACAATGACGTGAAATTGTATGGTATTGCTCCGCCATGTTAGTCAGGTTTAGAAACTGATTGAAGGCGTGAGCAACAGGAGTGAGTTGTTCATTCGGTAAGCTTTTGATTTCGTCAATCAGATTTTCACGAGCTGCTGGATTTCCAGAGCGTGCTGATTTAGAAAGCTTACGTATGGTTTCTACTTTTTCAAGAATCACGTCTCCATGTGCATCCTTGATAGTATTGCCGAGCAAGTGACCCAACATGCTCACATTACTACGTAGAGCAGAGTATTTCTCGTTCATTATCATCCTGCCTTGTAAAAAAATTACATCCATTGTTCCTTGTCGATAGACAATCTAGCTAAAAATATCGCCAACAGTCAAATAGTGCCAGCTTATTTTGCACAAATAGTGTCATTTCGTTCACTTCGAACAATTGCGCTTATTTTGCCTAAATTACTGAAAATTTATTACAGAGCGCGGTGGTTTTGTGGACGAAATCACTATAAACCGTATTTGATTCTTTCCCTATTAGGCTTTAGTCGCGAGCATCGGAGCAGTGCATGATCGAAGTGAATGGTAAAGCGGCAGAATCGGAGCCTGCCGCCTTAGGTGTTTTAATCAAAACAATATTGATAGATCGACTTCGACAATATATTGATGGTTGGATCGATAAACTCAAACGCCAAAAACTCATCCGGCTGGTGGGCTTGTTCAATCGAGCCGGGGCCCAATACTAAGGTTGGGCATAGCTGGCTTAAAAATGGTGCTTCGGTGCAGTAGTTGACGGTTTCCGATGGCGTCTGACAGATATTTTCCATGCCACCGACAAATGGATGGTCGTGGTTGCACTCAAAGCCCGGCACGGGATCATGCAGTGGGGTGATTTCAATTCTTCCCGGCCATTTGGCTTGCACTTCTTGCAAAGCGCCCAGCAGCATATTGCTCAGACCATCTAAGCTGATCCCCGGAAGAGGCCGCACATCGTAGTGCAACTCACAGCAACCACAGATACGGTTGGCACTGTCACCACCATGAATATGCCCGAGGTTTAGCGTTGGGTTTGGAATCGCAAAGCCCGGATGGTGGTACTCTTTGATCAGCTTATCGCGCAATTGCATCAGTGCAAAAAGCACTTCATGCATGATCTCGATTGCGTTTACACCAAGCGCAGGATCGGATGAGTGGCCTGATTTACCAGTAACGCGCACCGCATTGGCGACGTGTCCTTTGTGAGCGCGGATCGGCACTAAGCTGGTTGGCTCACCAATAATGCAGTAATCCGGCTTGATCGGTGTGTTATCAGTAAAGTGGCGCGCGCCAAGCATAGAGGTCTCTTCGTCGCAAGTGGCGAGAATATAGAGCGGTTTGGTCTGTTTGCTCCAATCAATCTTCTTTACAGCTTCATAGATAAAAGCAAAGAAGCCTTTCATATCGGCAGTGCCTAAACCATAGAAACGGTTATTGGCTTCGGTAATCGCATGTGGCTCGAAATTCCAACGTCCCTCATCAAACGGCACGGTATCACTGTGACCGGCGAGTAGTAACCCGCCTTCGCCATGACCTTTCTTGGCCAATAGATTGTATTTACCGGGCGCGGCTTGAATGACATCCACATCAAAACCGACATCTTTCAGCCATGTGGCAAGTTTCTCGATAACCTGCTGGTTACCCTCATCCCAACTTGGGTCAGAAGAGCTGATAGAGGAAGTAGAAATTAGGCCGCGGTAGACCTCAATAAAGCTCGGTAGTTGCATATTATCTTCGTTTCCCTGTTGACAGATGTTAACTAAGAAGGTAAAACACATATTAAATCATTTTTAATGAATAAAAAATCATTAAAAAACACTTTGAATAGTTTTTTAGTCACATTGAGTGACGCTAAATAACGATACGGATGTCTTAAAATGCTTAAAACGACCATCATTGGTGCCACTGGCTATACCGGAGCAGAACTTGCACTGATGGTGCACAAACACCCAGAGCTTACGCTATCAGGTTTATACGTTTCCGCCAACAGCGCAGATGCAGGTACGCCAATCTCTGCTTTGCACGGTAAGTTAGCCGGTTTGGTCGATGACCAAGTTCAACCGCTGGTGGATGTTGAAGCGGTCGCGAAAAATGCAGATGTGGTCTTTCTCGCCACTGCGCACGAAGTGAGCCACGATTTAGCGCCAACGCTGTTAGCGCATGGCTGCCAAGTGTTTGACCTGTCGGGTGCTTTCCGAGTTAAAAAGGGCGGCTTCTACCCAGAGTTTTATGGTTTTGAGCATCAACACGAACAATGGCTAGATAGCGCCGCTTACGGTCTTGCTGAGTGGGCGAGCGAAGAAATCAAACAAAGCCAACTGGTGGCGGTACCGGGTTGTTACCCAACTGCTTCACAATTGGCAATCAAACCTTTGCTGCAAGCGGGCTTAATCGATACTAATCAGTGGCCAGTGATTAACGCAACTAGCGGTGCATCGGGTGCCGGTCGTAAGGCAACGCTAACTAACAGTTTATGTGAAGTGAGCTTACAACCTTACGGTGTATTCGCTCATCGTCATCAGCCAGAAATCGCCACCCATTTAGGTTGTGATGTGATTTTCACCCCGCACTTAGCGGACTTTAAACGTGGCATTCTTGCCACTATCACCATGAAACTTTCTGCGGGTGTAAACCCAGAGCAAGTCGCGCAAGTGTTTGCTAATGCGTACCAAGATAAACCTTTGGTTCGCCTAGTCGATGGCATGCCAAAGCTACAAAACGTTCAGTTCACACCGTTCTGCGATATCGGTTGGAAAGTACAAGGCGAGCACATCATTGTATGTGCGGTGATCGACAACTTATTAAAAGGTGCATCGAGTCAAGCGATGCAATGTTTGAACATCCACTACGGATACCCTGAAATCACGGCACTGATTTAACTCATTATATCTAGGTCAGTCTTATCAAGGTCAGTCATACCAAGGAGCAGTTATGACAGAGAGCAAACAAAATCCATTAGTTATCAAACTCGGCGGAGCAGCCCTGTCATGTACCGACACGCTTAGCCAAGTATTTGGAGCCATTGCGAACTACCAAGTTCAGGCGCTGCGACCAATTGTGATTGTGCATGGTGGTGGTTACCTAGTGGATGACCTGATGAAACAGCTACAGTTGCCGACGGTGAAAAAACAGGGTCTACGTGTTACCCCTTACGACCAAATTGGTTTAATTGCCGGTGCGCTAGCGGGCACTGCCAATAAGCAACTGCAAGGTCAAGCAATCAAAGATGGTTTGAATGCAGTCGGCTTTAGCCTAGCGGATGGCGGTTTGTGTCAGGTTGAAGAGCTTGATCCTGAGCTTGGTGCAGTCGGTAAAGCGGCGCCGGGTAACCCAGCGGTATTGCAAGCGGTATTAGCGACGGGCGCACTGCCAATTATCAGCTCAATTGGTCTAACCGACGATGGTCAAATGATGAATGTTAATGCTGACCAAGCTGCCGTTGCGGTCGCTGGCGCTCTTGATGCAGAGCTGGTTTTGCTCTCAGATGTGAGCGGTGTATTGGACGGCAAGGGTAATTTGATCAAGAGTTTAGATGAGCAAAAAGCTAACCAACTGATTGATGGTCAAGTGATCACTGATGGCATGATTGTTAAGGTTAAAGCGGCGCTGGAAGCGGCGAATGACCTTGGTCGTCCTATTGAAGTGGCTACTTGGCGTTACCCAGAAAAATTAGCCCAGCTTTTCGCGGGTGAGAGTATCGGCACACAATTTCTGCCGCAGTAAATTTTCTAGCACAGACAAAACCTGTGTAGAGAGTCATAACAAGGATTAGTACCTAAGCCGTCATACGCTTAGGCTCGGAGAAAGAAAAATGAGCAAAGTAAACGTAAATAAAGTAGTAGTAGCTTACTCTGGTGGTCTCGATACCTCAGTAATTATCCCGTGGCTAAAAGAGAACTACGATTGTGAAGTAGTAGCGTTTGTAGCCGATGTCGGTCAAGGCTTCTATGAGTTGGAGGGTATTGAAGAGAAAGCCAAGGCTTCTGGTGCATCTGAATGCTATGTGGTTGACCTAAAAGAAGAGATGGTGGCTGAGTACATTAACCCAACGCTAAAAACTGGTGCATGTTACGAAGGCAAGTATCTACTGGGCACTTCAATGGCGCGTCCAATTATTGCTAAGGCTCAAGTTGAGATTGCACGTAAAGTTGGAGCCGATGCTTTATGTCACGGCTGTACGGGTAAAGGTAACGACCAAGTGCGTTTTGAAGGTGCGTTTGCCGCTCTTGCTCCGGATCTAAAAGTGATTGCGCCTTGGCGTGAATGGGATTTGGTAAGCCGCGAAGAGTGTCTCGATTACCTAGAAGCGCGTAACATTCCTTGTTCTGCTTCAATTACTAAGATCTACTCGCGTGACGCTAACGCATGGCACCTATCAACAGAAGGTGGTGTGCTAGAAAATACGTGGAATGCGACCAATGCAGATTGCTGGGCATGGACAGTTGATCCAGAACAAGCGCCAAATGAAGCAGAATACGTCATGCTGAAAGTTGAAAAAGGTGAAGTGGTTGCGGTTGATGGTGAAACAATGACGCCATACAACGCACTGGTTTATTTAAATGATAAAGGTGCTAAGCACGGTGTTGGCCGTATCGATATCGTTGAAAACCGTCTTGTAGGTATGAAGTCTCGTGGTTGTTATGAAACACCAGGAGGCACCATCATCATGGAAGCACTACGTGGTGTAGAGCAACTGGTATTGGATAAGACATCATACGAATTCCGTGAAGAATTAGGTGTGAAAGCTGCTCAACTTGTATACGATGGTCGTTGGTTTACGCCACTATGTAAGTCAGTGCTTGCAGCAGCAGACGAACTTGCACAAGACGTGAATGGTGAAGTTGTGATTAAACTTTACAAAGGTCAAGCGACGGTAACGCAGAAGCGTTCAGACAACAGTTTGTATAGCGAAGAATTCGCAACGTTTGGGGCTGATGAAGTATATGACCAAAGCCATGCTGACGGCTTTATCCGCTTGTACTCGCTACCAAGCAGAATCAGAGCGCTAAACGCAGCAAAGAAAAAGTAATACCAATCAGGGTAAGTAAGTGGTCAGAAAATTGCGCAAGAAAAATCGCTTAGAACTAGGCGCAGATTGCCGCTAACTAGTTATTCTAATTACAAAATCTGCAACAACGTTATCAGCGATTTTAATCAGCAAGAATGCTCAAAGACTTATGCTGATTGGTATAATAAATAAACTGGCAGGTTAAAGCCTGCCAGAACCAATAAGCTCAGCGGAGTCTGGGCGATGTGACCGACTTAAAAGGGTTCAGCTTTGGCTGGATCCTTTGATTATCAGGAGAGATGCAATGGCACTATGGGGCGGTAGATTTACCCAAGCAGCAGATACACGTTTTAAAGACTTCAATGATTCGCTTCGTTTTGATTATCGTCTCGCAGTGCAAGACATTGTCGGTTCGGTTGCATGGTCAAAAGCGTTAGTGACAGTTGGTGTGTTGAGCGAGCAAGAGCAGCTGCAACTTGAACAGGCTTTGAATGAGCTGAAAGTCAGCGTAGAAGAGAATCCAAAGCAGATCTTAGCTTCGGATGCGGAAGATATTCACTCTTGGGTTGAACAGCAACTGATCGCCAAAGTGGGTGATTTGGGTAAAAAACTGCACACAGGGCGTTCGCGTAACGACCAAGTGGCGACCGACCTAAAACTGTGGTGCCGTGAGCAAGGCGAAGTGCTATTAAAAGCGCTTGAAGACCTGCAATTGCAAATGGTCAATGTTGCGAAGGCGCATCAAACCACCGTTCTACCAGGTTATACTCACCTGCAACGTGCGCAGCCTGTGACATTTGCTCACTGGTGTCTTGCTTACGTTGAAATGTTTGAGCGTGACCATTCCCGTTTAAAAGATGCAGTCGCGCGTCTGAATACTTGTCCACTTGGCTCTGGCGCACTGGCTGGTACTGCCTATGCGATGAATCGAGAGCTGATTGCACAAAACCTTGGCTTTACACGCGCAACACGTAACTCGCTAGATTCGGTTTCGGATCGCGACCATGTGATGGAGTTGATGTCGGTTGCGTCGATTTCAATGTTGCACCTATCTCGTCTAGCTGAAGACATGATTTTCTATAATTCAGGTGAAGCCAACTTTATTGAATTAGCCGATACCGTTACATCCGGTTCATCGTTGATGCCGCAAAAGAAAAACCCGGATGCACTAGAGCTTATCCGTGGTAAAACCGGGCGTGTCTATGGCTCTTTAGCCGGCATGATGATGACAGTGAAAGCACTGCCATTGGCATACAATAAAGATATGCAGGAAGACAAAGAAGGGCTATTTGATGCACTCGATACTTGGTTCGATTGTATTGAAATGGCTGCGCTCTGTTTTGATGGTATCAAAGTTAACGGTGAACGTACGTTAGAAGCGGCGCAGCAAGGTTATGCCAACGCGACCGAGTTAGCTGATTACCTAGTAGCGAAAGGAATTCCTTTCCGTGAAGCGCACCATATCGTCGGCGTTGCCGTGGTCGGTGCAATTGAAAAGGGCAGTGCGCTAGAAGAGTTGTCACTAGCAGAGCTCAAAGCCTTCTCGCCAGTGATTGAAGAAGACGTGTACGCGATTCTTACGATAGAATCTTGCTTGGCTAAACGTAATGCCCTAGGCGGCGTTGCGCCAGAGCAAGTGGCATTTGCCGTTGAGCAAGCCGAAGCGCGATTGAAGTAGCGATTCATCATTCCTCCCAATGGTCGCTGCAGTGGCTTTGCTCTTTGGTCGCCAACCTGCAGCACCAATGGGTTTGAATAGGTACTGCAACCTTTTATCTAACATGTTGATTTTTAGTGGATAGATAAAAAGATCAAAAAAGATCGATAAAAAATTGAACCATCTGGAAAAGGCTCTGTCTATAACTGTACCACTGCTTTTTCTTAGATGAATCTAAGAGAGCCCTGAAATCTTTTATTGATTTCAGGGCTTTTTTCTTTTTCCCCTTCCTATTTGGCGCTACAGCGTCGTTAACCCGCACTCGAAAATCTCATCACATAGTTCACTATGCTCAGAGACTTTTCTCATTTGCTTGCCTAGCTTCCTCTGCCTAATTAAACCCACAGCGTTGTTGAGTTTCATTCGAAAACCTCATCACATAGTTCACTATGCTCAGAGGCTTTTCTCATTTACTCGCCTAGCTGTGAATCTAATTAGTTTGAGGAAGAGGTTTATGTTTTGGTAATTGATTTTTCATATGAAGAAGTAGATCGCAGAAACCAAAGGTGTGCTGTATATGAGGTAAAAATTCAGGAAGAATTTTAAGGTTTTCGGTGTCGGGAACACCTAAAACCGACCGGGCAGCGCTCTCTAAACACCAGCGCCTTTCTGATGACTCTTTGGCGCAGCAAAGAGTTATTGGACCGCTAACAGAGAGCTTAAGAAAGCACTGAGTTAATAAGCGGGACATACCACCTCTCTTTCCTAGTTGGCGCTACAGCACCCTAAATAACCCCACAACATCACGTCACTGACATCGATACTCCCTATCAAGTGAAATGACCATTAATAGGAAATGACTATCAATAGGATAGTTACAAGCGATTTTCCTTAAACTCACTGTGATGCGAATATACTTTCCGAAAGCAACAACAGCTCAGCTTAAAACATTCAAAGGAAAGTAAATTATGATTAACACTCAAATCAAACCATTCTCAGCTACAGCATACAAAAACGGCGAATTCGTTGAAGTAACAGAGCAAGATGTTCTAGGTAAATGGGCGGTGTTCTTCTTCTACCCAGCAGACTTTACGTTTGTATGTCCAACTGAACTTGGTGATCTTGCTGACCACTACGAAGAGCTACAAAAACGTGGCGTAGAAGTTTACTCAGTATCAACTGACACACACTTCACTCATAAAGCATGGCACGACAGCTCAGACACAATCGGCAAGATTCAGTACTACATGCTTGGCGACCAAACAGGCAACATCACGAACAACTTCGGTGTGATGCGTGAAGGTCAAGGTCTTGCAGACCGTGCAACGTTCCTAATCGACCCACAAGGTACTATCCAAGCAATGGAAATCACTGCTGAAGGTATCGGTCGTGACGCAGAAGACCTACTACGCAAAGTAAAAGCAGCTCAATACGTAGCAGCACACCCAGGTGAAGTTTGTCCTGCTAAATGGAAAGAAGGCGAAGAGACGCTAGCACCATCTCTAGACCTAGTTGGCAAAATCTAAGCCACATAAATTTAGGCTCTAGTCAGTTGAATTCTCCTTTTACTGACTAGAACCAAACAGAGAGCACTTCAGGTTAGATACCTTGACGACCATCTGCCTGATTTGCTCTCTACCCCAAGATTTTATCTACAGTAACCACTTTTAAGATTTAATGAAGGCAGTAACACTATGTTAGACCAAGCGATCCAACAACAACTCAAACAATATCTGGCTAATGTAAAACAAGAAGTTCGTTTAGTGGTTAGTCTAGATGAAAGCAAAGCATCGAATGATATCTTGTCACTAGCAAATCAAATCGCAGAAATGAGCGATCTTATCACCGTTGAACGTGACGACAACGCAAGCGCACGTAAACCAGTGATGGCAGTGACCAACCCAGCGAAAGGCACCGCACTACGTTTTGCAGGCTTGCCAATGGGGCATGAATTTACCTCTCTAGTATTGGCACTGCTACATTCTGGCGGTCACCCAATCAAACTAGAACCGGAAGTAATTGAGCAAATCGCAGCTCTAGACAAAGAATTAGACGTAGAAATCTTTATTTCACTGTCATGTCAAAACTGTCCAGACGTGGTTCAAGCGTTCAACATGATGGCAGCGATCAACCCGAAAGTGAACGCAACCATGATCGATGGTGGTTTATTCCAAGATGAAGTGAAACAGCGTGACATCATGGCAGTACCAAGCGTATTCGTAAACGGTGAGCTATTTGGTCAAGGTCGTATGTCTCTGACTGAAATCCTTAACAAAGTGGATGACGGTGCAAGTGAGAAAGCGGCGAAAGCACTGAGCGAAAAAGACCCATACGATGTATTGGTTGTCGGTGGTGGTCCTGGTGGTAGCGCAGCCGCTCTATACGCAGCTCGTAAAGGTATTCGCACTGGTGTGGTTGCTAAGCGTTTTGGTGGTCAGGTTATGGATACCATGGCGATCGAGAACTTCATTTCGGTAAAACGTACTGAAGGTCCAAAACTGGCGACTGACCTGGCAGAGCATCTAAAAGAATATGATGTTGACGTAGTGACTGAGCAACAAGCTGGGAAACTAATGGGCGCGGCACACACAGAAGATGGTTTGATTCACATCCAACTTGAAAGCGGCGCAACGCTGAAGAGTAAGAGTGTCATCCTAAGCCCTGGTGCTCGTTGGCGTGAAATGAACGTCCCTGGTGAGCAAGAGTACCGCAACAAAGGCGTCGCGTACTGCCCACACTGTGATGGTCCACTGTTCAAAGGCAAGAAAACTGCGGTTATCGGTGGTGGTAACTCAGGTATTGAAGCCGCTATTGACCTTGCAGGTATTGTTGAACACGTAACGGTTCTTGAATTCGCCGATGTACTTCGTGCCGACCAAGTGCTTATCGACAAAGCGAACTCACTACCAAACATCGACATCATCACCATGGCACAAACCACAGAAGTTGTGGGTGACGGTACTCGCGTAACAAGCTTGAAGTACAAAGACCGCAATACAGATGAAATCAAACAGATTGAACTGTCAGGTATCTTTGTTCAAATCGGTCTAGTACCAAACACAGAATGGCTAAAAGATTCAGAAGTAGCACTCTCTGAGCGTGGTGAGATTGAAGTTGGTAGCCGCGGTGAAACCAGCCTCGAAGGTGTATTCGCAGCGGGTGATGCAACGACAGTACCTTACAAACAGATCATCATTGCGATGGGTGAAGGTGCAAAAGCAAGTTTAGGCGCATTTGATTACCTAATCCGTAAACAAGGTTAAGCGCTAATTTCTTGAGCGTCATTTGCTTGATAAGAAGTAAGGCGGCAAGAAAGGATGTAACAGTTAATTACACAGCAAGAAAGAAGCAAAACTAGAAGCCCAAGACTTTGCCAGCAGCATCCCACTGCTGGCTTTTTTTGTTTGTAGTAAGGGGGAAGGGGATGTCCCGCTTATTAGCTCATCGCCTTCTTAGACTCTGTGTTAGCGGTCCAATAACTCTTTGCTGCGCCAAAGAGTAATCAGAAAGGCGCTTTAGTCTCGAGTGCGCTGTTCGGTCGGTTTTAGGCGTTCCCGACACCGAAAACCTAAAAGTTCGTCCTGAACTTTACCTAGTGACGTGGGTGAGTTTGAGTGTTGTGATCGCGTTAGACAAGAACATAAGACAAAGCCTAATCACACAGATAATTATGTGATTAGGCTTTCAAGTTCAGCATCAATCTAAAAGTCTTTCCCCAAACTAGTTAGTGTTACAACTAGGCAATCAAATGAGAAAAGTCTCTGAGCATAGTGAGCTATGTGATGAAATTTTCGCGTGTAGGTTAACGACGCTATAGCGCCAAATAGGAAGGGGAAGGGTATGTCCCGCTTATTAGCTCATCGCCTTCTTAGACTCTGTGCTAGCGGTCCAATAACTCTTTGCTGCGCCAAAGAGTCATCAGAAAGGCGCTTTAGTTTCGAGTGCGCTGTCCGGTCGGTTTTAGGCGTTCCCGACACCGAAAACCTAAAAGTTCGTCCTGAACTTTTACCTAGAGAGGTGGACGAATTTGAGTGTTGTGAGCGCGTTAGACAAGAACATAAGACAAAGCCTAATCACATAGATAATTATGTGATTAGGCTTTCAACTTCAGCATCAATATGAAAGTCTTTCTCCAAACTAGTTGGTGTTATAGCTAGGCAACCAAATGAGAAAACTCTCTGAGCATAGTGAACTATGTGATGAGATTTTCGAGTGTAGGTTAACGACGCTAAAGCACCAATTAGAAAGGATACTCCTCGAACTAATTTGAATCACAGCTAGGCGAGCAAATGAGCAAAGCCTCTGAGCATAGTCAACTATGTGATGAGGTTTGAGAGTGCAGCTCAACAACGCTGTGACTCTAATTAGGAAGAGGAAGGTTAGTGCATGGCGTGCAGGCTTACCAAAACAATGGCCGTTGCTCCAATCACAAACCAACTCGAACCCATTACTAATGCAGTTTTTAATTCAGTACTCACTTTACTTCTCCTCAATATTTCGAGATTAATCCCTAGTAAGCTGGGATTTTATTTTGATTATTTTTGAAGCAGTAAGGTACATCAATGACGTGCTACTGTTATCTGGCAAAGCTTACTTTTCATTTTTGATCGACTCCCCATATCGCGTTTTGCTATTACCAACGGATAACGGAAGGGATTACAATGTTGCTTACTTCTCCCTGTAAGTCATGAACATGAGCTGTAATACCTGCCAACAAAACTGGTTTTGGAAAAAGATTGGACGTTGCATGCGCTGCGTGTATCAATTAAGTGGATTATCGCTACTGAGTATGGCGAGCTGGTGGCTGATGTTTCGTGATACGCCTAAGAGCATTGAATCTATCGCGTTGATTACTGCGATTGTCGGTTTTACTGGGCTATTAGCATTGCACCTTTGGATGCGCTGGGTGGTTATTCCACTTCGCTATCGAAGCAGAAATGAAAAAAGGCGATAGCCAGTTAGCTATCGCCTTTCTATTTAGCTTTTAATTTAGCTTAAATCGGCTAGGGGATTAGCCTAGGTAAGCTTCTAGCTCTTCGCTGCCACCGATGTGTTTACCACCGATAAAGACTTGAGGAACAGTCGTGCGACCCGTGATTGCACGTAGGCTCACAGTGGTTGCGTCTTTACCTAGTACAAGTTCTTCGTAGTTCAGACCTTTGTCGATTAGGTTCTGTTTTGCTTTCATACAGAATGGGCAACCAGGTTTGCTGAATACGGTGATTGACGCTTGCTCTTTGTGCTCTGGTGCAATGTAGTTCAGCATAGTGTCGGCATCAGAAACTTTGAACGGGTCGCCTGGTACGTTTTCTTCAACGAACATTTTCTCAACCACGCCGTTTTTCACTAGCATGCTGTAGCGCCATGAACGTTTGCCGAAGCCTAGATCGTTTTTCTCAACCAGCATACCCATGCCGTCAGTAAAATCACCGTTACCATCTGGGATGAATGTGATGTTTTCTGCTTCTTGGTCTGCTTTCCATGCGTTCATTACGAAAGTGTCATTTACAGAAACACATAGAATGTCATCAACGCCGTGATCTTTGAATACAGAGAATAGCTCGTTGTAGCGAGGTAGGTGGCTTGATGAACAAGTCGGAGTAAATGCACCAGGTAAGCTGAATACGATAACGGTCTTGTCTTTGAATAGAGCGTCAGTCGTTACGTTAATCCAAGCATCACCTTGGCGAGTTGGAAAAGTAACTTGTGGTACAGCTTGACCTTCTTTTGATGTAAACATGGTTAAATCCTTATTAACGATATTGTTCGTTGGTAATATATCTGAGAGTTGGGTGGACTCAATCTTTTTTCTTTGCAGTTATTATAAAAATTTTTATTGATAGCTCTAATCGTTTGGCGCTATGGCTTTGATAGTCATAAACGTTTGGTGTTATGATTTTGATAGTTTGATCCTATTAGTAAAGGATGGTTTATGAATATTCGTGATTTCGAATACTTAGTCGCCTTGGCTGAGCACAATCATTTTCGTAAAGCGGCAGAAGCCTGCTTTGTTAGTCAGCCGACCTTGAGTGGGCAGATTCGTAAGCTGGAAGATGAGCTAGGTACCGCGCTGCTGGAACGCAGTAGTCGTCGTGTGTTGTTTACCGATGCGGGTTTACAACTGGTCGAGCAGGCGAAAAAAATCCTCAGTGAGGTGAAGTTGTTCCGCGATATGGCAAGTGATCAAAGTGGTGCGATGACAGGCCCGATGCATATCGGTTTTATCCCGACGGTTGGTCCTTACATCTTGCCGCGCATTGTTCCTAAGTTGAAAGAGCAGTTTCCTGAGCTTGAGCTTTATCTGCATGAGGCACAAACTCAGCAACTTGTTCATCAACTTGAAGACGGCAAGTTGGATTGCTTGGTATTAGCGGCGGTAGAAGAAACGGCGCAGTTTAAAGAGATTGAAGTTTACAGTGAACCATTAAGCGTAGCCGTGCCTTGCGAGCATGAATGGGCATCGCTGGATGAAATCGACATGTTAGAGCTTAATGGACGCACGGTTTTAGCGCTGGGTGATGGCCATTGTTTACGCGATCACGCATTAGGTTTTTGTTTTGCTGCGGGCGCTAAAGATGATGAGCGTTTTAAAGCAACCAGTTTAGAGACGCTACGCAATATGGTTGCGGCAGGGGCGGGGATCACACTGTTACCGAAACTGGCGTTGCCAAAAGAGAAGGTCAAAGATGGGGTCTGCTATGTGCGAGCGGTCAACCCTGAGCCGACGCGCAGTATTGTTGTGGCTTATCGCCCGGGTTCGCCATTCAGAACTCGCTTTGAGCAACTGGCTGAGACGATTAAGCAGCAGCTAGAAGCTTAATACCAATCAGCATAAGTCTTTGATCATTCTTGCTGATTAAAATCGATGATAACGTTGTTGCATTGGAATAAAGTTGGATTGGAACAAAAAAGAGGTTGGCACTGCCAACCTCTTTGCGTTTATAACCTAATAAGGTATCTAGAATAGCTCTTCGCTTTCGTCACTTGAATAGATAGTGTCGGTTAATTCTTCTGATACATATTCCGTTGGCTGATGACCTTCACGGAAGTATTCAAACATCGAAGTTCCATCGACTTTATTGGTCAGTAGGCCTGAGTCACGGTCGATGCGAATACGTACGATACCTTGCGGGATTTTCTTATCTTGTTCAGCGTTGATAGATAACGCTGTATGCATAAAGTCGATCCACGCCGGTTCAGCAGTTTTCGCCCCTGATTCAGCACCAGTAATTTGTCCTTTACCTAGGTTCGAGTTTTGTGTCGTGCGGCCCAAAGTTCGGCTATGATCATCAAAACCAACCCAAGCAATCGCTACCACACCAGGGCCGTAACCGTTGTACCAAGTATCTTTCGAATCGTTGGTTGTACCGGTTTTACCACCGATATCGCGACGTTTGAGTTTTTGAGCGCGCCAACCTGTACCGTTCCAACCCGTGCCATCGCGCCAGCTACCGCCGCCCCATATGTTGCTGTACATCATTTCACGTACTAGGAATGCTGTTTGCTCTGAGATCACTTGTGGTGCATAAGGTGACTCAACGTTAGCGGTTTCTTCCGTCTCATTGCCCGTTGGAATATCTTGCTCGTTAAACTCATTTTTCGGTGTTTGAGCTTGAGCTACGGGTGCAATTTGTGCTGCAGGACAGTTTTGCTTACAAATGGTCTTTGGTGTTGCTTCAAATTCAAGATCACCGTAAGGGCCGGTTACCTTCTCAATGTAGTAAGGCTCAACATAGTAGCCACCGTTAGCAAATACTGAGTAGCCTTGCGCCATCTTGATTGGTGTTAAGCTGCCAGCACCAAGCGCAATGGTTTCTGAACGTGGCACGTCTTCAATCGCAAAACCAAAGCGAGTGAGGTAGTTACGAGTATCATCCAAGCCGACTTCACGCAGTACACGCACCGCCATTACGTTTTTCGATTGTGCAAGACCAATACGTAGACGAGTAGGACCCACATAAGTTGGTGGTGAGTTCTTCGGACGCCATGCAGTACCTTGGCTTTGATCCCACTGGTTGATTGGTGCATCGTTAATTAGTGTTGCTAATGATAAACCTTTATCGATTGCTGCTGAGTAGATAAATGGCTTAATACTTGAGCCCACTTGGCGTACCGACATAGTGGCACGGTTAAACTTGTTATGAACAAAGTTAAAGCCACCAACCAGTGACAGTACAGCACCATTCTCTGGGTTCATTGCGACAAAAGCAGTATTAGCATTTGGGACTTGGCTTAATTGCCAGTGATAAACCACATCACCTTCGTCTTGTTGGTTTGCAATTTGGCGCACCCAAATTTGCTCACCCACGGCCAAGACATCGCTCGCTTTCTTTGGTGCAGCGCCTTGGCGTTCATCGGTACGGAATTGACGCGCCCATTTAATGCCATCCCAATCCAGTGTTGCTTCACCCGCATTTTTAATGGTGACGGTTGCTGATTTTGCTGCCACTGCGGTAACCACTGCTGGCGTTAGTTCACCGTAGCTTGGTACTTTGCGCAATGTTTTCTCAATTTTCTCAGCTGACATTGGTGCTGCATTAGGCTTCCACAGTTCTGCTTCTGCACCGCGGTAACCATGACGCTCATCGTAAGCGAGCAGGTTGTTGATCGCAGCATCGTTAGCCGCATCTTGCAGCTTAGAATTTACGGTTGTATAGACGTTCATACCAGAGGTGTAAGCGTTTTCACCATAACGTTCAACCATCCAAGCACGTGCCAATTCAGCTACGTATGGCGCACTTAACTCAATTTCTGCACCGTGGTAGCGTGAAACGATCGTTTCACTTCGTGCTTGCTCGTATTCTTGTTGCGTGATGTATTTTTCATCTAGCATGCGCAGTAGCACTACATTACGACGGTTGGTCGCACGTTCAATCGAGTAGATTGGGTTCATAGTGGAAGGCGCTTTTGGCATACCCGCTAAGGTAGCAATTTCGCTCAGAGTTAACTGGTTAAGATCTTTACCAAAGTAAACGCGTGCGGCAGCACCAAAACCGTATGAACGATGACCTAAGAAGATCTTGTTAACATACAGCTCCATGATCTCTTGCTTGCTAAGAAGTTGTTCAATATGGATAGCAATGAAGATCTCTTTAATCTTACGCATGATCTTCTTCTCGTTTGAAAGGAAGAAGTTACGCGCAAGCTGCTGCGTAATGGTACTCGCGCCCTGTTTTGCAGAACCCGACAGTGCCACTACGATAGCCGCACGAGTAATACCAATAGGGTCGATACCATAGTGATCGTAGAAGCGGCTGTCTTCAGTCGCGATTAGGGCTTCAACTAGGTGTGGCGGGATTTCGTCATACTTCACTGGGATACGGCGCTTTTCGCCAAACTGAGATATCAGTTTGCCATCTTGGCTGTACACCTGCATCGGTGTTTGAAGTTTAACGTCCCGTAAAGTCGCTACGTCAGGTAGTTCTGGTTTGACGTAGAGATAGAAACCAAAAATGGTTCCTAGTCCAAGTATCATGCAAACCACAATAAAAATGAGCAATCGCTTTATGAACTTCACCGGATATTTCCTGATTGATTGAGGTAGTTAAGGCAAGAAGCCTTGTAACCTAAGCTAACAATTTAGCTTGCGTTAATTTTGTGCTTTTAGTCGGCAACAATGCTGTTTACGCAAAACTTGCAACCGATGCCTGGAGCACAGCGATATGATTAATTCATTAATCACTGGCGTTGATATTGGTCACCACAGCATTACAGCCGTTGTTATCAAACCAGTAAAAGGCACTTTTATACTCTCAGCATATCGAGAGTTGATTACAGAAGATGATATTTTCTCCGATAACCATCAGTTAAATCATCAAGAAATTGTAAATAAACTAAAAGAACTAAGGAAGGCTTTGCCTTTCTTTAGTCGATTAGTCGCAATATCGGTACCTGATGATTCAGTTATTTCCAAAGTTCTACAGATAGATAAATCTTTGTCTGTACAAGAGAAAGAGTATGCCATTATTGAGGGATTTTCTCATCAATCTCCCTTTGATATTGCTGAACTCTATCTTGATTATTGTTTTTTACCTTCAGTATCTTCCAATAAATCAGGGCAATTGGTACAGGTTTATGCAACTAAAAGAGCAATTGTTGATGCTCGCCGTCGCATTTTTTGCTTGGCCGGCTTTAAACCTTTGTTGTGCGAAACCTATAGCCATGGGTTAGTTCGTTTGTGGCAGCATGCGACCAAAAAATTGGCATGTGAAAATTGGATTTTGTTAGATCTAGGGCATTCTCGTTCACTCTTGGTGCGCGATTTTTCCGCTTCAGAGCCGTGGTGCAAAGAATTATCCGTGGGCGTTCGTGCACTGACTGAACATGCAGAAGGAGAAGTTAGCGATCGGCATTTAGACGACTTTACCGTTGAGTTGGTTGCGTTAATTGAGCGTCAGTGGCAGTTGATGCCGAGTAATGAGCGACATTTGATTCAAGGTATTTGGCTAACTGGTTGCGGGGCGAACGTACCGTTATTGGCGCAAGCATTACAAGCGAGGATTAGATTTAAGCTTGATCTTAAATGCCAATTATTGGATCCGTTAAGCCTTATTGATGATAACCACCATCAGAATAGAACGTATAGTTATTGTGCCGCATTAGGTAGCGCTTTACTTGGCTTAGATTGGCTAAGGAGGAGTGATGCTAC
Source organism: Vibrio fluminensis (assembly GCF_015278125.1). GTDB lineage: Bacteria > Pseudomonadota > Gammaproteobacteria > Enterobacterales > Vibrionaceae > Vibrio > Vibrio fluminensis. The sequence goes on along the minus strand of NZ_JADILO010000011.1, from coordinate 77,021 downwards.
ATAGCATTAATTTATTGCCCTGGCGTGAGCAGGAACTGCAGAGTAGGCAACGGAATTTTATCGCAACCTCGACCACCATTATAGCAGCCGCCTGTCTGTTACTTTGGACGTTTGCTCACCAAATCGACTTACAACAGCAAATCCAGCAACAACGACTGGATTTTTTAAATACTTATTTGACGAAACTTAATCAGCGACAGGTTGAGTTTGAGCTGTTAACCGCACAGCAACAGAGGTTGCAAACGCAGTTACAGAAGTTGAGTGATTTACAATGGCAGCGTAATCAACCCATATTATTGATGCAACTACTGGCGAGCCAAATCCCCAAAGGTGTGTATCTTGACAATGTAATACTGAAAGATCAGCAGGTGACGATCAAAGGGTTTGCTCAATCAACCGAGCAACTTACTCAGTTATTAGAAAGGTTTGAAACAAGTGCACAAGCAACTCAGGTAGTAATGCACTCTATTCAGCACAATCAAGAATCTAGAGGAAAAAAGAACCAAGTCTATCACCTCTCTTTTACCTTACCTCTGCAAAGTAAGCTGCTTGAGGAGCGTATTGATGAGCATTGATAGCCAGCTTGATTTCGCCGGTTTAGTCCAGGCTCCGGTTATGGTTCGCGTGCTATTTTGTTTAGGGTTACTGATTGCGGTTCAGATGGTGGGCTATTGGTGGTACTTAGAAGGTAAATTGCTCACACTTGAGCAACTTCGCCAGCAAGAGAGAACCCTAAAAACGAGTATTATTAGCCAAACGAAAGAACTCTCACGTTTACCAGCGCTAACTCGTCAAGTTAATCAACTGGAGAGGCTCGAGCGTAAATCTCACCAGCAGTTACTTCAGACGCATCAATCCTCACAGATTTTGCAAGCTGTCGATCAATTTGCCAAACAGCACCAATTGTCGTTGACGCATATGGATTGGGGGGCGCGACATCAGCAAATTGACTTCGATATCTTACCCCTGAACATTGAACTGAGCGGGTACTATCACGATATCGCACGGTTTACTCAAAAATTGACCCACCTTCCTCAATTGATTCATGTTACCGAGATGGAGTTCGAACGCAGTAGAGATACCAGTCAAACCGTTAAAGTGACATTGCGAGCACAGCTTTATCAGACGGTTAGTGAATTAAGTGCAGCTAGGCATCAAAGAGGTGCGCGATGAATGTGACTATGTTGGTGGCAGTGATGCTATTTATCGGCCTAGTCGGGTGCCGTTCTGAACAGTCCAATTTATCTGAGTTTGTTGCGAGCAGCCAAACTCAGTCTGCTGATAAGTTAGAGTTTTCTTTGCCTGTATTGACTATTTCACCTTTGATTTACCAAGAGCAGGGCTCTCCTTTTTCGCTTCCTAAGAATGTGTTGGTGCCGCTTTCAGAGCAAAAGGATCACTGTAGGCCAAATACTCTGCCAGCACCTATTGCGATCAAAGTTGGTGAGCATTCGCTCAAGGGTGTTGTGTTACGCGAAAGTCAGCCTATCGCATTGGTGGAATTAGCGGATGGTCAATTAGTTGGGCGAGAAGTGGGGCAAGTGTTGGATAGCCGCGCTCATTTTGGAGTGATCACTGAGATTCGTTCTCAAGGTGTAATAGTGGCTCACTTTGATACAGATAATCGGACGTGTGTCGCGCCATCGACAGCTGCGGCACCATTCATTACGTCGGTTAACGGAGGCTCGAAAGATAAGCGGAGCGAGAAACAAGGAGTGGAGCAATGATGAGGTATTACCGTAAGCATCTTGTTCTTACGATAGTGTTAGTGATGGCGCAATTGATGACTGCTTCTATCAGTGTTGCGCAAGTGACGACTAATCGCTTTGTGAGTGTTGATTTCCAACTTGATGAACAACGCAACAGCAAAATTATGCTTGAATTGAGTGAGCCGCATATTGCCCTCGATATCGAAAAAGTGGCGCAAGGTTTATCAATAAAAGTATTTGATACTGGTATTCATCCTGAGCAAATCAAGCGATTTGATGTTGATGATTTTGCTAGTAATGTGCAGATGCTTGAACTTTTTCAGCGTGGTGATGATATCGAGTTGCGGGCGCAAATTGAAGGAGTGTTCAGTTATCGTTATCAGCTCAATGGTAATTTGCTTGAGGTGATCATAGAGGCTAAACAGCAAAATCGAGGTGAAGAACGAAGTTTATCAGCCAAAACGATGTCAATTAATTTTCAAGATGTTCCGGTACGTAATGTCTTGCAACTTATCGCCCAATATAATGATTTTAATCTGGTGATGGCTGATTCCGTCACAGGGAATATCAGTTTGCGTTTAGATGATGTGCCTTGGACACAAATACTCGATGTTATTTTGCAAGTGAAAGGGCTTGATAAGCGCACGGAAGGTAATGTGGTGGTGATTGCGCCTTTGGCTGAAATTGAACAAAGGGAAAAACTTCTTATTGAACAAGCTCGTATAGAGAGTGAGCGTGCGGGGTTTCAATCGCAGATTATCAAAGTCAATTTTGCCAACGCAAGCGATATTGCTGAGCTTGTTGGCGGTGATGGTGTCTCTGGCGTGCTTTCAGAGCGCGGTACTGTGCGTGTTGATGAGCGCACTAATACGCTTCTGATTCGTGATTTTTCGACTAATATTGAGACGGTAGTTGAGATAGTTGCTGCTCTAGATGTGCCAATTAAACAAGTGCAAATAGAGGCTCGGATTGTCACGATCAGCGAAGGAAGTCTCGATGAGTTAGGTGTTCGTTGGAGTGTCAACTCCAATGATGGTAGACTAGGCGCCTCTTTAGAGGGTAACTTTGACCAGCGCAATCAATTTCAACTCCTTGACGCGAATGGTAGCTTGCTTCCTGACGTTGATATTAGTGAGTTGCTCAATGTAAATTTAGCCGCTGCGGCAGCGAATTCTTCGACCATCGCTTTTCAAGTAGCTAAGCTAGGTAGCAGTACTTTACTCGATTTGGAACTGTCGGCATTGCAGCGTGAGTCGAAGGCGGAAGTGATTTCCAGCCCGCGTCTTATCACGACCAATAAGCAACCTGCTTATATTGAGCAGGGGACAGAAATTCCATATTTGGAAGCTGCATCGAGTGGAGCAACATCAGTATCCTTTAAAAAGGCGGTATTAAGCCTTAAAGTAACGCCGCAAATTACCCCTGATAATCGATTAATTTTAGATTTAAATGTCACTCAAGATAGACCGGGTGAGGTGTTGAAAACGGGTACCGGAGAAGCGGTATCAATCAACACCCAACGTATTGGCACGCAGGTGTTGGTAGAAAATGGCGAAACAATCGTGCTGGGCGGTATTTATCAGCGCAGTGTGACCGATACAGTGGATAAAGTCCCATTACTTGGTGATCTGCCACTGCTGGGTGCTTTGTTTCGACGTAGCTACCAACAATTGGGTAAAAGTGAGCTACTTATTTTCGTTACGCCAAAAGTAGTTGTGCATTAAATAGAAAATAAATTTGCATTAGGTCGACCTTATCTAGATAATTTCGGGTCTTATCACGAAATATCTGTGAGGAATAGGTGTCACAAGCATCTTCTAAGTCAGCTTAAGGCTGTCCCTTCTTGTGGCGATGTCATTGAATTAACGTTGTAAATTACTGCTAAAACATGGCTGAGAAACGCAATATTTTCCTTGTTGGCCCAATGGGAGCCGGCAAAAGTACGATTGGTAGACATCTAGCTCAACAGCTTCATATGGAGTTTGTTGACTCTGACACTGTCATCGAAGAACGCACAGGCGCAGATATCGCTTGGGTTTTCGATGTTGAAGGTGAAGAAGGCTTCCGCGCTCGTGAAGAAAAAGTGATTAATGACCTAACTGAAGAGCAAGGTATCGTTCTTGCTACAGGTGGTGGTTCAATCATGAGCAAAGAAAACCGTAACCGTCTATCTGCTCGCGGTATCGTTGTATACCTAGAGACAACCATTGAAAAACAACTTGCACGTACAAACCGCGACAAAAAACGTCCTCTGCTACAAACGGACAAGCCTCGTGATGTACTAGAGTCTCTGGCTGATGAGCGTAACCCGCTCTACGCTGAAATTGCGGATTACACTGTACGCACAGACGATCAAAGTGCAAAAGTGGTAGCCAACCAGATCGTAAAAATGCTAGAAGAGAGTTAAGAATCACTTAACTCGAATTGGAGCATACCCATGGAACGGATTACGGTCAGCTTAGGTGAACGTAGCTATCCAATATCAATTGGTGCCGGATTATTTGATGATCCGGCCCACCTTTCTCTTCTAACGGCAAAGCAAAAGGTAGTAGTGATTAGTAATGTCACTGTTGCGCCGTTATACGCCGATAGAATCCTCTCAATGCTGGCACAGCATGGCTGCCAAGCATCGCTACTTGAATTGCCTGATGGCGAGCAGTACAAAACCCTAGAAACCTTCAATACTGTGATGAGCTATATGCTTGAGCACAACCATAGCCGTGATGTGGTGATCATTGCTTTAGGTGGTGGTGTGATTGGCGATTTGGTGGGGTTCGCAGCCTCTTGCTATCAGCGTGGTGTTGATTTTATTCAGATCCCAACCACTTTATTATCACAAGTGGACTCATCGGTAGGCGGTAAAACGGCGGTGAACCATCCGCTGGGCAAAAACATGATTGGTGCTTTTTACCAGCCCAAGTCGGTGATCATCGATACTAATTGCCTATCTACGCTACCTGAGCGTGAGTTTGCTGCTGGCGTGGCAGAGGTGATCAAATACGGCATTATTTATGATGCTGAGTTCTTCGATTGGTTAGAGCAAAACTTGGATGCGTTGTATGCCCTTGATGAAAAAGCATTGACCTACGCAATTGCTCGTTGCTGTGAAATCAAAGCCGAAGTAGTCGCTCAAGATGAGAAAGAGTCAGGGATTCGCGCGTTACTTAATCTTGGACACACTTTTGGTCATGCGATTGAAGCTGAGATGGGGTATGGCAATTGGCTACATGGCGAAGCGGTGTCATCGGGTACAGTAATGGCCGCTAAAACTGCACAATTGCTGGGTGATATCACTCAACAGCAACTTGAGCGTATTATTACGCTATTAAAACGTGCAAAATTGCCAGTCCATACGCCAGAAAGCATGAGTTTTGAAGATTTCATGCGTCATATGATGCGTGATAAGAAAGTCCTCGCTGGAGAATTGCGCTTGGTATTACCAACGGATATTGGTTCTGCTCAAGTGATTAAAGGCGTTTCAGAACAAACCATTAAACAAGCGATAGATTTTGGTCGTAAGCTTTAATCACCAGCATTGTGTGGCTGAAAAAAGCAAAGTAATAAACAGCTTAGGTTGAGAAAATGAGTGTGACACATCAAGCCAGAGTGCTGGAATTAGATAGTCAAATAGAGTTGTTGGAACGTCTGCAACTGTTGACGCAGTTTACCTCTAATTTTGTCACCGTATCTGGTGCTAGTGGTGCCGGTAAAACTTGGCTTGCACAGCGTTTTTTAGAAACATGGGCGCAAGATAAAAACCAAGCGTTATTGATGTGTCACCCTAATCAAACCGATGAGCAACGTCGTACGACCATTCTTACTCAGTTATTGTCTGAGCCACTGTTTAACCCTGCAGATAGCTTGGTAGAGAGCTTTACACGCAATATGGAACATGAAGCGTGTGATATTGTCATTGTGGTGGATGATGCCCATTTGCTTAATGAGTCTCTGTTATCTGAACTCTGGTTGCTGTTGATGCAAGCACAGCATTACAACCGTTGGCGAATGAACATCGTGCTGTTTACCCGAGTGGCGAGTCTTGATGCTCTGTTTAGGCGTTTAAGCCATGGACAAGATATCAAGCCGATTGAACTGGAAATTGAATCACTTAGCTCGCAAGAAGCGGAACGATTTTTGGAACAATTGGTGATGCGCTATGTCGAAGATGACATGGAAAGAAGAGTGCGAAATGCTTATCGTACTGTTGCGCGTCGACCAGGAGAGATCATGGCTTTGCTGGATCAAAAGGTGGAGAAGAAAATTGTGATTCGTTCAATTATCGGTTCGCCAATCAATATCGCATTGGTTGTATTATTGTTATTCACTATGATTGGTGGGGGCTACTGGTGGATGATGGGGCAACCCACACCAGATGAAACCGCGCAGCAAATCACGGGTGAAATAGAGCAAACGGTGATTCCTACGCTCGAACAGCCACAAACTAACAGTGCCGCAGAAACTAGCATTAACAGTGAATCTGCTGAGCAGCAATCGGGGGCGCTTGACCCTTCATTTATTGGTGCTGAAGATGATTCCACGGCCTTACCACCTGAAGTGGTGGAAAAACCCGAAAGCGTTGGTGTGATTGATGATGACTCACAACGTGTAGTGATCACTTCAGAAGTCGTTGATGCACTGTTAGAAAATGAAGCGCAGCAGGCAGACATTACGGAAATTGAACAATTTGTTGATGATACTCGTCAACCAGTTGAAGCGGATTCAGCTTCACCAGCCAAACCTGTTATCGGCTTTTCTTTTGCCAAAGATGAACTCAATGACTTTTCTCCGCGCAGTTATACTTTGCAACTGGCGGCGGTGAATAGCTTGGCCGAAGTGCAAAACTTTCTTGATCGTTATGATTTAAATAATAAAGTTATGGTCTATCCAACCCTGAGAGATGGGGTTGAGTGGTTTATTATTACCTATCAGAATTATCCGACGATTCAGGTCGCGCGTGATGCAGTGGGGGGTCTACCAGAGCCAATTCAACGGCTGGGACCTTGGGCAAAATCGCTAAATCAAGTTCAGCGTGAAATCGCCCGAAGCAACTAACTAGATAAAGCTTGAGCGAAAGCAGTGACTTTCTGCTCGCTCAGCCTAAATCACTCTGCCAATTGCTTTGGGTATGGCGCTAAATATGTTACATTCCGCAGCCCTAATTTGTGGTTGATAGATAGAGTAGTCGATGAAAAAGCAGCGTGCCTTCCTGAAATGGGCTGGCGGAAAATACGGACTAGTTGAAGATATTCAGCGTCATCTGCCTGAAGCGCGCAAGTTGGTAGAACCGTTCGTAGGTGCTGGTTCTGTGTTTCTCAATACCGACTATGAACAATATCTACTGGCAGATATCAACCCAGATTTGATCAATCTTTATAATTTACTTAAAGAGAATCCAGAAGAGTACATTACTGAAGCGAAGCGCTGGTTTGTGGCAGAGAACAACCGCAAAGAAGTCTATCTTGATATTCGCGCTGAGTTTAATAAAACCGACAATGTGATGTATCGTTCGTTGGCGTTCCTTTACATGAACCGTTTTGGTTTTAATGGTCTATGCCGTTACAACAAAAAAGGCGGCTTCAATGTCCCGTTTGGCTCTTATAAAAAACCTTATTTCCCTGAGAAAGAGTTAGAGTTTTTTGCCGAGAAAGCGAAGAAAGCAACGTTTGTTTGTGAAGGTTACCCAGAGACGTTTAAACGTGCCCGTAAAGGCAGCGTAGTCTATTGTGATCCACCTTATGCGCCGCTTTCAAATACCGCTAACTTTACCTCATACGCAGGTAATGGCTTCTCGCTTGATGATCAAGCTGCACTGGCTGATATCGCAGAAACAGCGGCTAAACAGCGTGGTATTCCGGTATTAATCTCAAATCACGACACCACACTAACGCGTCGTTTGTACCATGGCGCAGAACTGAATGTGGTTAAGGTGAAACGAACCATTAGCCGCAATGGCGCTGGGCGCAATAAAGTCGATGAGTTGTTGGCACTGTTTAAGCCAAATAACGACTAGGGTACACATTTCTTAACCTACCACTATCATCTGCCTGACCGCTTAGGTAGAATTGCGCCAAATTTACGCAATGAAGCCAATTTACTTTTTGAGGTCAGGTATGAAAGATTTCCTTATCGCTCCTTCGATTCTGTCTGCGGATTTTGCTCGTCTAGGTGAAGACGTAGAGAAAGTTCTCGCAGCCGGTGCGGATGTTGTGCACTTTGACGTTATGGACAACCACTATGTGCCAAACCTGACTTTTGGTGCTCCAGTGTGTAAAGCATTACGTGATTACGGCATTACAGCACCGATTGATGTTCATCTAATGGTAAAACCGGTTGATCGTATCATCCCTGACTTTGCCAAAGCCGGTGCATCAATGATCACTTTCCACATTGAAGCATCTGAACATGTTGATCGCACGCTACAATTAATCAAGGAACACGGCTGTAAAGCAGGTGTCGTGTTAAACCCAGCTACACCGCTAATTCACCTTGAATACATTATGGACAAAGTAGACATGATCCTACTGATGTCAGTGAACCCAGGCTTCGGTGGTCAGTCATTTATCCCTAATACACTCGATAAATTGCGTGCAGTACGTAAGATGATTGACGAGTCTGGTCGCGACATTCGTCTTGAAATCGACGGCGGCGTAAAAGTGGATAACATTCGCGAAATCGCAGAAGCGGGCGCAGATATGTTTGTGGCAGGTTCGGCGATCTTTAGCCAACCAGACTACAAGCAAGTTATCGATGAAATGCGTGCCGAACTAGCGCAAGCTAAATAAGCCTCACAGAGTCAATCTAACTAGAGTAGTAGGATAAAGTTTTGAACCAATTAAAACTGATCGCCTTCGATCTTGACGGTACGCTATTAGACAGCGTGCCTGATCTTGCCGTGGCTGCTGATCAAGCGGTACGTGAATTAGGTTATGCGGGCGTGAGCGAAGAGCAGGTGCGTGATTATGTCGGTAATGGTGCTGATATTTTGATTGCTCGTGCACTGAGCCAAAGTATTGATATTAACCCTGAGCTGAGCCCGGAGCTACGAGCGAAGGGACGTGAATTGTTTGATGATTACTACGAAAAGAGTGGTCATAAACTGACGCACCTTTACCCACAAGTAAAAGAGACCTTGGCAGAGTTAAAGCAAGCGGGCTTTATTTTGGCATTGGTCACTAACAAGCCATCTAAGTTTGTGCCAGATGTGCTGGCGCAACACGACATCGCAGACTTCTTTAGCGATGTGCTCGGTGGTGATGCATTTCCTGAGCGTAAACCGAATCCCGTTGCACTGAATTGGTTGATGGAAAAGCATGGTTGTACTCCGAATGAAATGCTGATGGTCGGTGATTCAAAGAACGATATCTTAGCGGCAAAGAATGCTGGTTGTGCGTCGTTTGCTCTGACCTATGGCTATAACCATGGTGAACCTATTTCCGCCAGTGGTCCTGATTTCGTCGCGGATAATATTGCGCAATTACTCGAAGTGATCGCTGTTTCTGCGTAAGTAGACGAAAATCTCTTTCAAAATACTCATCTATGAGTACACTGATTAAACCGCGCTCCTCGGCTTTCTGATAGCTGTAGCTGTGCTGTCAGCGCGCACTTAGCTTGATCACATAGTTTACTATGCGTATAGCGGTGCGTTTGCTTGTCGCCTTGCTATCACATCCAGAAAATTGAGGAGTTTGTTTAGCGGTATGCCCCCAATTTATTAGATTAAGAAGTCAAAGGAATCCATCCATGAGCAAACCCATTGTATTGAGTGGTGTTCAACCATCAGGTGAACTAAGTATCGGTAACTACTTGGGTGCTCTACGTCAATGGCAGCAAATGCAAGACGATTACGATTGCCAATACTGCGTAGTTGACCTTCATGCGATTACGGTTCGTCAAGATCCTAAAGCGCTGCATGAAGCAACTCTAGACGCATTAGCTATCTGTCTTGCTGTTGGTGTTGACCCACAGAAGAGCACACTATTTGTTCAGTCACATGTACCAGAGCATGCTCAACTTGGTTGGCTTCTTAACTGCTACACCCAAATGGGTGAACTGAGCCGCATGACTCAGTTTAAAGATAAGTCTGCACGTTACGCGAATGACGTGAACGTGGGTCTATTTGGTTACCCAGTGCTAATGGCCGCGGATATTCTGCTGTACGGCGCGCACCAAGTACCAGTCGGCAGCGATCAGAAGCAGCACCTTGAGCTAGCACGTGATATCGCAACTCGCTTCAACAACATCTACTCGCCAGAGAATCCAATCTTCACCATTCCTGAGCCGTACATTCCAACCGTGAATGCGCGTGTTATGAGCCTGCAAGATGCAACGAAGAAGATGTCTAAATCAGACGATAACCGTAAGAACGTTATCACTCTGCTAGAAGAGCCTAAGTCGATCATCAAGAAGATCAACAAAGCACAGACAGATACCGAGACTCCACCACGTATCGCTAACGACTGGGAAAATAAGGCGGGTATCTCTAACCTAATGGGTCTGTACTCAGCAGCGACAGGTATGAGCTTTGCAGAAATTGAAGCGAAATACCAAGGCGTAGAGATGTACGGTCCATTTAAGAAAGACGTTGGCGAGGCACTAGTTGCGATGCTTGAGCCGATTCAAGCGGAATACCACCGCATTCGTGCTGACCGCGCGTACATGGATCAAGTGATGAAGCAAGGTGCAGAGAAAGCATCTGCTCGCGCAGCCATTACACTGCAAGAAGTGTACAAAGCTGTGGGTTTTGTTACTCGCCCATAAGCGATAGCATAACGAATCGAAGGTCAGCGAAATGCTGACCTTTTTTATTTGTACTCGAGAAAATTTTTGCTGACCTTTATGGTTCACTATTGCACAATACACGCCCTAACCAAGATTGATTATTGAGCTGTTTATCCGTCATGTTACTGATTATTGATAATTACGATTCGTTTACCTACAACCTATACCAATACTTTTGTGAGTTGGGGGTTGAGGTGCAAGTGGTACGCAATGATCAGATTGATATTTTGGGTATTGAAGCGCTGGAGCCAACCCACTTGGTGATCTCTCCTGGACCTTGTACACCCAATGAAGCTGGCATTTCGTTACAAGCGATTGAGCACTTTGCGGGTAAGTTGCCAATTTTAGGTGTTTGTCTTGGTCATCAAGCGATCGCACAGGTATTTGGCGGCGAAGTCGTACGAGCACGGCAAGTGATGCATGGCAAAACATCGCCAATTCGTCACACTGGTGAGAGCGTGTTTAAAGGGTTGAACAATCCTTTGACCGTAACGCGTTACCACTCATTGGTGGTAAAAAGCGATACTTTACCAGATTGCTTTGAACTGACAGCTTGGACGGAACTTGAAGATGGTTCAATGGATGAGATTATGGGTTACCAGCATAAAACGTTGCCAATCGATGCGGTGCAGTTCCACCCTGAGTCGATTAAAACAGAACAAGGTCATCAACTGCTGGCTAACTTCCTCACACGCTAACCCTTGCCCTTATTGAATTCATTGCGGTGTTAGTGGGCGTTGTTCGCCTAATGCGCTGCACTTGTCTCGGTGATTGGTGAGATCCGCTTTATAGCTTTCGACTATGCCAAAGTCGCGATTCTCACCCTCAAATGTCGATGAAGCTCACTGTTTTAACATTTGCTTTACAGGTTGTTGAGGTAGGGCGTTTTGCAAAACTATTCGTTCTCTAGCGCGCAACAAACCGGTTATCTCGACTCTTATTCCGGAACCATTCCATCTAATTTCTCATCTCTCAATTTTCTACTCTTCTCGCATCTACCATCTCAACTCTCGGTTCTACTATCTCAATTCTCACATCTACCATCTCTATTCTCGCTTCTTCAATCTCAACTCTCTGCACTCTAAACCTTAGCTTATGGCAATCTTAACTATTAATTGCTTCATAAAAGTCGTTTAATGATGCATAAATAGTCATGGCTTGTTTTTATGAAGTGATCTTTCTGCATTTAAACAGCATAAATCACTATTGAATTGGTTAATTAAATGTAAATAAAATGCCGTGTTAGGGAATGCATAACACAAAAAATTGTTTCTATACTTATAGTCAAGAGACTTTAAACCGAGCAGTTTGCGATGACTTGGATAAGGTCGAGTGTAAGGATACAGAACCTGCATTGGCATGCGGTATCGAGAGGGAATGTGCGATGACGGTAGAAATGAATGTACAAAGAGCGCTGTTTGATGAGGTGATGGTACCTTGTTACAGCCCAATGGAAATGATCCCAGTAAAAGGTGAAGGTTCACGAGTATGGGATCAAAACGGTAAAGAATACATCGACTTTGCTGGTGGTATTGCCGTGAGCTGTTTGGGTCATTGTCACCCAGCAATGGTTGCGGCACTTAATGATCAGAGCCAAAAAATCTGGCATTTAAGTAATGTCATGACCAATGAGCCCGCGCTGCGTTTGGCGAAAAAACTGACCGATCTCTGTTTTGCCGATAAGGTCTTTTTTGCTAATTCTGGCGCAGAAGCCAATGAAGCGGCGCTCAAACTGGCTCGTCGTTATGCGGCGGATGTTTATGGCGCGGAAAAATCAGAAATTATCGCCTTTAAACAAGGCTTCCACGGGCGGACATTTTTTACTGTGACGGTCGGTGGTCAAGAAGCCTATTCAGACGGTTTTGGTCCAAAGCCCGGTGACGTTACTCACCTTGAATATAATGATGTTGATGCTTTGCGCGCGCATATCTCTGACCGCACTTGCGCGATCATGATGGAGCCATTGCAGGGTGAAGGCGGCATTATTGCACCCACCGATGAATTTATTCAAACCGTGCGTGAACTATGTGATAAGCACAACGCGCTACTGATCTTTGATGAAGTTCAAACCGGTAACGGACGTACTGGTGAGTTTTATGCTTACCAAGGTCTGGGTATTACGCCAGATATTTTAAGTACCGCGAAGTCTCTCGGTGGGGGTTTCCCAATTGGCGCAATGCTGACGACCAATGAACTGGCTGAGCATTTAAAAGTGGGCACTCATGGCTCGACTTATGGCGGTAACCCGCTTGCTTGTGCGGTTGCAGAAGCGGTGATTGATGTGGTGAGTGAGCCCCAAACTTTAGCAGGTGTCAAAGAGCGTGAAGCACTATTCCGCGCAGGGCTAGAGAAAATCAATGCTAAGTATCAGATCTTCAGCGAAATCCGTGGTAAAGGTTTACTGCTTGGTGCGGCACTCAATGAAAAATGGCAAGGTCGCGCTCGCGATGTGTTGGTTGCGGCAGGAGAACAAGGGCTTATGGTCCTTGTGGCGGGAGCCAATGTGGTGCGCTTCACGCCATCTTTAGTGATCAGTAAGCAAGATATCGAACAAGGTTTAGAAAAACTGGATAAGGCTCTCGCAAGCCTGACTAACTAATACCAATCAGGATAAGTAAGTGGTCAGAAAATTGCGCAAGAAAAATCGCTTAGAACTAGACGCAGATTGCCGCTAACTAGTTATTCTAATTACAAAATCTGCAACAACGTTATCAGCGATTTTAATCAGCAAGGATGATCAAAGACTTATGCTGATTGGTATAATTACAACATTCAGCGAAAACAGAGCTCTGTTTTCGCTATATCAACCCCGCAGCGGTTCTTAAGTGGTTATGGCAACTCGCTTGCCTTGAACCTGCTTGAGATTGCGGTGTTGATATCAGTATCTGGAGGGAGTATCGATGCTGGTTGTTCGTCCTATCTCTATGTCAGACTATGATGCGTTGCACACCTGTGCAGTGGAATCTGGTCACGGATTTACTTCTCTACCGGTTAATCAAGAATTACTGACTAACCGTATCACCCACTCAGAATATAGCTTCGCTAAACCTCAAGTTACCGAACCTGGTGATGAAGGTTATCTCATGGTCGGTTTTGATAGTGACAGTGATGAAGTGGCTGGCTGTACTGGGATTGAAGCATCGATTGGTTGGGATGTGCCGTTTTATTCTTACCACATCAGTACCATCGTTCATTCATCGCCCAAGTTGGGGGTGAATAATGTGGTGAAGCTGCTGACCTTTGGCAATAACTACACTGGATGCAGTGAAATTTGTACCTTGTTTTTGCGTGAGAAGTTCCGTGGTGGTCTCAATGGACGTTTGATGTCGAAGTGCCGCTTTTTGATGATGGCGGAGCATCCTCATCGTTTCTCAAAAACCGTTTTTGCTGAGATGCGTGGTGTCTCTGATGAAGAGGGCAACTCTCCATTTTGGCAATGGCTGCAAGAGAATTTTTTCAGTATCGACTTTACCATGGCAGATTACTTAACCGGGATTGGTAAGAAAGGATTTATTGCCGACCTAATGCCGAAGTTACCTATCTACATCAATTTGCTTAGTCCAGCAGCGCAAGCGGTCATTGGGCGGGTGCATGACAATACCAAGCCAGCATTGAGTCTATTGGAAAAAGAGGGTTTCACCTGTCGTAATTACGTCGATATTTTTGATGGTGGCCCGACCGTCGAGTGCGATTTGCGTAATATCGAATCGGTGCGTCACTCTTTCCGTGCCAAAGTTGCTATCAGTGAGCACAGTAGCGATAACGACTATTTGATCAGTAACACCTTGTTTGAAAACTTTAGAGCCGTCGCGGCTAAAGCGGCTCACGACCATGCCACTGAGTCGGTCATTATCGCACCGGATGTTGCAGCGGCTTTGCAGGTCGAACACGGGGATTACGTGCGCATGCTTGCGCAATAACGTCAAACAGTTAAGGAATGATGATATGACACAGTGGATAGCAGGTAAGTGGCTAGAAGGTGAAGGTGAAACGATAGAGTCAATCACACCATACAGTGGTGAAGTAGTATGGCAAAGCCGCAGCGCAACGGCGGCTCAAGTGGATGAGGCGGTTTCATCCGCAAGACGGGCATTTTTAAGCTGGAAAAAGCTGAGCTTTGAGCAGCGTGAAGCGGTCGTGTTGCGCTTTGCGGAATTGGTGAAAGCCAATAGCGAGCAAGTTGCTGAGGTGATTGCCAAAGAGACCGGGAAGCCGCTGTGGGAAACGCGTACGGAAGCGGCGGCAATGGCGGGTAAAATTGCCATTTCAATTCGTGCTTATCATCAGCGCACGGGTGAGTCGCAACGTGAGGCAGCAGGTAATCAAATCGTCCTGCGTCACCGACCGTTAGGCGTTATGGCTGTTTTTGGTCCTTATAATTTTCCTGCACATTTACCCAATGGGCATATTGTCCCTGCGCTGTTAGCCGGTAATACCGTTGTGTTTAAGCCGTCGGAGCAAACTCCGTGGACGGGTGAACTAGCGATGAAACTTTGGCAGAAAGCGGGTTTGCCTGATGGTGTGATTAACTTAGTTCAAGGCGGTAAAGAGACCGGGATCGCGCTCGCTGAATCAAAAGGGATTGATGGGCTGTTGTTTACCGGCAGCGCTAATACTGGGCACTTACTGCATCGCCAGTTTGCAGGTCAGCCAGATAAAATGCTGGCGCTGGAGATGGGCGGTAACAACCCGATGGTGATTTCAGAGCAGTACGGAGATCTCGATGCGACCGTTTATACCATTATCCAATCTGCATTTGTCAGTGCTGGTCAGCGTTGTACCTGTGCGCGCCGACTGTATGTACCAAGCGGCGATAAAGGTGATCAACTGCTGGTGAGACTAGTCGAGGCCACGCGCAATATTCGTGTTGATCAACCTTTTGCCGACCCCGCGCCTTTTATGGGACCTCAGATCTCTCAAGCGGCGGCGAAAATAATTCTCGATGCGCAGCAAAACCTGCAATCACTCGGTGGTGAAAGTCTCATTGAAGCAAAGTTAGGTTCATGCGCATTTGTTTCACCGGGCATCATTGATGTAACGGCTGTCGAAGCGTTGCCGGATGAAGAGTATTTTGGCCCTTTACTGCAAGTGATCCGCTATCAAGGCATCGAGCAAGCGGTAGAGTTCGCCAATGATACCCGCTTTGGTTTGTCAGCAGGGTTAGTCTCCACCGATGACGCTGAGTGGGAGTATTTCGTTGAGCATATCCGAGCGGGTATTGTTAACCGCAATCGTCAGTTAACCGGAGCCAGTGGCGATGCGCCATTTGGTGGGCCGGGGGCGTCGGGCAACTTGCGTCCAAGTGCTTATTACGCAGCTGATTACTGCGCTTACCCAATGGCTTCAATGGAAGGCGAGCAACCCCAGCTGCCCGATAGCCTGAGCCCTGGCATCACATTGTAAAAACTTAGACTAAGTCACATAGGTTAATGCTCTAGTGACTTAGTCTTACACTACACTTGATTGACCACTCAAATAACAATAACGACACCCTACACCGAAACAAGGAGGCGCTATGACGCCAGATACATTGTTCCAGTCGCTATGGGAAGATTATACCTCGCGCCTTTGCCCTTCCGCGGGTAATGTGCATAAGCTGCTGCAAGAAGATGAACCACTAATCAATGACCACATAGCCCTGCGTACCTTCAACTTAGCGCCAGTTGAGTTAGAGGTGTTAGCTAAACCTTTCTTGGCGTTAGGCTACCAAGAGGCTGGCGATTATCTGTTTGAAGCCAAAAAACTGGTCGCCAAGCACTATCAACACCCTGACCCAACTCAACCTAAAGTGTTTATCAGCCAACTTAAAGTTGAAGAGTGCTCTACGCAGCTACAAATGATAGTCAAACAGTTGGTTGCTCAAGTATCCGCGGAGGATATGCAAGGTAGTGAGTTTTTGTACGCCGGTCGCCCTTGGCAATTGACGCATCAAGATTATCAACGCCTCGCACAAGAGAGTGAGTACGCCGCGTGGTTAGCCGCGCACGGTTATGGCGCTAACCACTTTACCGTGAGTGTTAATCAGCTCAATCAGTTTGACCAAGTGCAACAGGTGAATGACTACCTTAAAGCTTGTGGTTTTGTGATTAATCAATCGGGTGGTGAGGTAAAAGGTTCCCCAGATGTATTGTTAGAGCAGTCGTCTACTATGGCAGACAAAGTTCAAGTGGAATTTGATGATGGGGTAGTGCTTATCCCCGGAGGTTTCTACGAGTTTGCTAAGCGCTACCCAATGGAAAACGGTGAGCTTTATCCTGGGTTTGTTGCCGCATCAGCCGATAAGATATTTGAGAGTACCAACGGGTAACCGATAACGGAACGCTGTCGCTTACGGAGACGGGAATGCTTCGAGCACGGAACACTGCCGCTCACGGAGGCGGGAATGCTTCGTGCACGGAACGCTGCCGCTCACGGAGGTGGGAATGCTTCGCGCACGGAATGTTGCCTCTCACGGAGGTGGGAATGCTTTGCGCACGGAACGCTGTCGCTTACGGATGCGGGAATGCTTCGCGCACGGAACGCAGTCGCTTACGGATGCGGGAATGCTTCGCACACGGAATGTTGTCGCTGACAGATATTGGAGTGTTTCGTGTATGGAACGGGGTTTAAGTTGTTTTATCTCGAAGGACTAGGTCCGATCTCGGAGCGAAGCGTTCCAAATTCTCGATTCCGCTCAAGAAAAAAGCCACCCGAGGGTGGCTTTTGCAATCTTACTCGTTCACTTAATGTGAATTAGCGAGTGCCGTACACAACGATAGTTTTACCGTGAGCAGAGATTAGGTTCTGCTCTTCTAGCATCTTCAAGATACGACCAACGGTTTCACGAGAACAGCCAACGATTTGACCGATTTCTTGACGTGTGATCTTGATTTGCATGCCGTCTGGGTGAGTCATAGCATCAGGTTGTTTCGCTAGGTTTAGTAGCGTTTGCGCGATACGACCAGTTACATCTAGGAATGCTAGGTCACCCACTTTTTGGCTAGTCACTTGTAGGCGACGTGCCATTTGCGAAGACAGACGCATAAGAATGTCTGGGTTTACTTGAATAAGTTGACGGAATTTCTTAAATGAAATTTCAGCTACTTCACAAGGAGACTTGGCACGAACCCAAGCTGTGCGCTCTTGATCTTCTTCAAATAGACCAAGTTCGCCGATGAAATCACCTTGGTTTAGGTAAGAAAGGATCATTTCCTTACCTTCTTCGTCCTTGATAAGAACCGCTACAGAACCTTTAACGATGTAGTACAAAGTTTCTGCTTTCTCGCCCGCATGAATTAGCGTGCTTTTTGATGGGTACTTATGAATATGACAGTGTGAAAGGAACCACTCTAATGTTGGATCGGTTTGAGGTTTACCTAGAACCATAATATCTCACTTCCTCTGCAGGGTACGCTTGCGCTTTCCATGTTGTTGCTAAGCCCAAAATGGGGATAACTAGGATAAGAGCACTTTACTGGTGCTGCAAGCTATCTTGTGTTTCGGTTTCAAATAGTATCCTTTTTCCCGAAGGATTTCTTGATTTTAATCGGGTACTCAGTGTTATTTTATAAGTGAAAACGTGCACATGATCACGGTATGAAAAGTAATCGTGTTTATCGCCACCTAAGTCACTTCAAAATGCGTACTTCAGAGCGTCGTCACTTTCCTGATTCAAAGGAAAGACAAGGAGAGCTAGAGCGCTTAGTTGCGAGCCATCTCAAAGTCGTGTGAGGGTGATGTGCTCAATGAAACTCGTATTTCTAGGTTGCTTGGGTAACAGAACTAGCCAATTTTTCCCGTTTCTATTAACTGCTGAAGAATCGGTCTGACAATCAATTCCATCGCGAAACTCATTTTGCCACCAGGGACAACAAGCGTGTTATGACGCGACATGAATGACCCATCTATCATTGCTAATAGGTAGGGATAGTCAACATTTTTAAAGCCGCGCAAGCGAATTACCACAAAGCTTTCATCTAAGCTTGGAATCCCCTTCGCATCTAATGGGTTTGATGTGTCCACCGTAGGCACGCGTTGAAAGTTAATATGCGTGCGAGAGAATTGAGGGGTGATGTAGTTTAGATAGTCATCCATAGAACGGACTATCGAGTCCATTACCGCTTCACGAGAATGTCCACGGTCTCGCGTATCACGGACAAATTTCTGAATCCATTCAAGGTTGACGATCGGCACCATACCAATAAGAAAGTCGACATGCTGCGACACATTAACACCGCCATCAACAACGCCACCGTGTAAACCTTCGTAGAAAAGTACATCACTGTCTTCGGGGAGTTCTTGCCATGGTGTAAAAGTACCGGGCATTTGGTTGTAAGGTACCGCTTCATCGAAAGTGTGTAAGTAGCGACGGACTTTACCGCTGCCATCTTCACCGTATTGACGGAAAAACTCAGCTAGGGCCGGGAAGTCGTTCGCTTGCGGACCAAAGTAGCTGATATGGCGACCTTGTTCGCGGGCTTTGCGGATCTCCACATCCATTTCAGGACGCGTAAAGCGATGGAAGCTATCTCCCTCTACCCAGGCTGGTTTGATGTCCATCATATTGAACATCTTGCGAAAGGCTTCGGAGGTCGTGGTAGTACCCGCACCAGAAGAACCAGTGACGGCAATGATTGGATGCTTTGCTGACATGACAAACCCTGTCTAAAACTAACGTTCCTGTTAATTGTTCTTAAGCGAGCTCAACAAGTTGTTGAGTCACTTGGGTATATAACAGCAATATAACATGCTTTAACTTTTACGCTAAAAAATAATCCTAGAGCAATCCACAATGTTGCTTTATTTCGCTATTTGTCTGGTAGCCCTAGGAGCGTGTTCAGAATTTCTGTTTAAGTTGAATATCCACAGTTTCATGGAGCTCGGAGTAGACGATGACTGCCTCACCCGTCGCAAGCTGAGCTTTAACTTGGTCGACTTTATCTTGCAATGAAATCTCGACAGTGCCGTAGTCGGTTCCTTCACGCAGTACAAATTCTCTAATTAAATTGTCTAGGGTGTCAGCAGCAATATCTTGCCAAGGGATAATCATAAATACCTCTTACTTTTATGATTGAAATGAGCGCCAGCTTTTCTGGCTCTCATATTATGCGTTTTTTAGTGGCTGATAGTAAGCGGGTAACATCTCTTCTAGCCAGAATCTTGGTTTGAGTAGTGAGCCAGTGACAAAGCCAACATGGCCGCCGTTATCGAGCAGTCGATAGTCGATATTGTCAGGCAGTACAAAGTGGGGGATCACCGCGTCAGTCATAAAGGGATCATCTTTAGCATGAATGATCTGCGTAGGCAGTTTGATCTGTTGTAAGCGATGGATACCAGAGCAGCGCTGATAATAATCTTCAGCGTCTTTAAAGCCATGCAGTGGCGCGGTGATGAGATCGTCAAAGTCGTATAACTTAGTCACGCGCTTAATGGTTTGGTAGGTGAGCCCAAGCTCTCCTTTGAGTAGATGGTGTTTGCGCAGCGCATTGCGCTTGAGAGATTTGAGTAAGTAGGCTTTGTAGAGCTTAGAGAAACCTTGCTCTATACGACTGGAGCAGGCTGAGAGATCCAGTGGTGCTGATACAATCGAAGCCGCATCTAACAATGGCTCCTCAGCGTATTCGGCTAAATAGTTAGCCAGCATATTGCCGCCAAGAGATATGCCTACCGCAACCTTGGTTTGCTGAGGGAATTGCTGTTGGAGCTGCTGCAAAAAGAAACGCGCATCTTCCACTTCACCTGAATGGTAGGCGCGCGGTAAGCGATTGGGTTTACCGCTACACCCGCGAAAGTGCATCATCACGGATAACCAACCCTGCTTAGCAAACGCCGACATTAATCCATTGGCATAAGGGCTATAGAAGCAACCCTCCAAACCATGAAACAGAATAAATAGCGGCTTGTTTTGTGCTGCATCGGCTTGCGGATCTTCACTCCAGGCAAGATCGATGAAGTCACCGTCAGGGGTGTCGAGAGTTTGCCAAATGGGTTCGAACAGCGCTTTTTTACGAATAAAACGTGGCGCTAGAGTTTGCATATGGGCATTGGCCATGCCCGCGGCAGCGGTAAAGTTTGTCATAGCGTGTCAGTTGGGTTATCCGGTGCAAAGGGTTGAGAGAAAATGGAGTAAAGGTGCTCTCCATCTAACTGACGACAATAACGCAGAGTCAATGGTTCATCTTCGGCGTTGTGCAGAGTAAGCCCATTAATACAATCGACTAAATCTGACTGTTGTTGTTTTTCTAGTTGCAGTTCAAATTGCAAGGTTTCTCGATATAAGCTATCGGGAACAGTAAGTTTGAGTTTTCGGCGTAGCTCTCTAAAGCTACTGAGAAGGGTTTCAGAGCGGCTCAAGCATTGTTCAACTTGAGCCCAATCTCTAAGCGCGATAGTCGCGCCTTGTTCATCCAGCCATTTGAGAAGCAGCAGGAGGTTAACGTTACCATGGTGATGGTTTTGCAGAGTTAAGCACGCTTCCTTCACTTCTCGCACACTGTAGTATTGCAAGCTAAACTGCCAAAGGCGTTCTAGGGTAAGTGAAAGGTATACGCGCTTATTACTCATTGATCACTGAACTCCTGTTCCATCTGCTCTAGCTCTTCTTGGAGAGCCATCCATTCCATTTCTACGTCTTCT
The DNA here is from genome assembly GCF_015278125.1 of Vibrio fluminensis. GTDB lineage: Bacteria > Pseudomonadota > Gammaproteobacteria > Enterobacterales > Vibrionaceae > Vibrio > Vibrio fluminensis. The sequence continues at coordinate 55,920 of NZ_JADILO010000011.1, read as the reverse complement.
AACTCAGCTTTGCTGGAAGCTTGTATCGTGAGAACTTGATTAAGTTTAGCCTTGTTTTCGGCCTCATACAGTGAGTTGTCCGCTAATTGTTGCTCTGCATTGGCAAGTTGTTCACCTAACTTATCCATCTTATCTTCAAGCTTTGTCAGATTTTTGCGAATCGGTGCCGTTAGTTTACGGAACTCTGCTTCGCGGCGTTTTTGATCTTTTTTCGCTGCGGCACTGTTAGCGGTATTTTTCTCTGGTTGTTCCGCTTGCGCTTCACGGCGATCCGCTTTTTGTTGCTCTGTTAGCCACTTGTAGTAGTCGTTTAAATCGCCATCAAATGGCGCCACTTGGCGATCATGGACTAGATAAAGGTCATCGGTTGTTGCACGCAGTAGGTAACGGTCGTGCGAGACAATCACCATTGCACCTTCGAAGGTTTGCAGTGCCATGGTTAGCGCCTGACGCATATCCAAATCCAAGTGGTTGGTTGGTTCGTCGAGTAGTAGTAAGTTTGGCTTTTGCCACACAATTAATGCCAGCACCAAACGTGCTTTTTCACCACCAGAGAAAGGCGCCACTTTCTCCAGCGCTTTATCGCCTTGAAATCCAAAGCTACCAAGGTAATCACGCAGTTGTTGTTCGGTGTGTTTTGGCGCAATCTGCATCATGTGCTGCAAAGGCGTTTCTTCTGGGTGCAGCGTTTCTAACTGATGCTGGGCAAAGTAACCGATTTTTACCCCTTGAGAGTAAGTCAGTTCACCGCTTTGTGGCTTATGCTCGCCAGAGAGCAATTTGATCAGTGTCGATTTACCCGCACCGTTACGACCCAGCAGACCAATGCGGCTACCCGGTACGAGGTTAAGGCGGATTTTCTCGAGAATAAGGTTATCACCGTAACCTGCTGACGCTTCATCCATCATAATGATTGGGTTTGGCAAGGCTTCTGGTTCACGGAATTCAAAACTAAATGGATTATCAAACTGTGCTGGCAGCACTTTTTCCATTCGCTCAAGGGCTTTGATGCGGCTTTGTGCTTGGCGAGCTTTCGAAGCTTTATAGCGGAAACGGTCAATATAGCTTTGCATGTGTGCCATATGCTTTTGCTGTTTGGCATACATGGCTTGTTGCAAGATCAGTTTCTGAGCACGTTGATCTTCAAACGATGAGTAGTTACCGGTGTACTCATTCAGCTTTTGGTTTTCAACATGAATAATGCGACCGACGATTGGGTCAAGGAAATCACGGTCGTGTGAGATCAGTACTAGTGTGCCAGGGTAGTTTTGTAGCCAGCGTTCTAACCACATTACCGCATCCAAGTCCAAGTGGTTGGTTGGTTCGTCGAGCAATAGCAGGTCAGAGCGGCATAGTAGTGCTTGCGCAAGGTTAAGACGCATACGCCAACCACCGGAGAACTGAGTTAGGTTCCAACTCATTTGTGGCTGAGTAAAGCCCAGACCATCCAAGAGTTCTGCCGCACGAGCACGAATACTGTAGCCACCGATGGTTTCTATTTTTCCATGCAATTCAGCGACGAGTGTGCCGTTATCCGCTTGTTCAGCTTGCGTCAATTGTTGTTCAAGAGAACGGTATTCTCGATCACCATCAATTACATACTCAAGAGCGGTTCGGTCAAGCGCTGGGGTCTCCTGCGCTACCCAAGCTAACTCCCAGTGCGCTGGTTTGCTAAAATTACCAGCATCGATGGAAAGTTCGTCTTTGATCAGAGCAAAGAGAGTCGACTTACCACAACCGTTTTTACCGACCAAGCCAACTTTATCGCCTGGATGAATGGTTGCAGATGCGTTGTCTAGCAGGGGCTTACCACCGCGTAGCAATTGAATATCAGAGAAGGTAATCATAGAGTTTTGTTTTTTCTTTAATCGTTTCCGCACGCATAGTAGGAGGATTGGTCGAAAAAGTCGATCATTGCGTTATCTCGTTCAACCGCGTATAACAAAATGATAACGAAAATAAAAGGAATGCTGTACACGGAATGGATTTATCAGTTGCTGCTCAAGTCAAAGTTCTCATTTTGTATGCTCATCCTGAGCCACAAACGTCCGTCGCTAACCAAGTGATGATCAATAAGATCGCCTCACTAGATAATGTCACTGTGCGCGATCTATACGCGCTCTACCCAGATTTTTTTATTGATGTAAATGCAGAGCATCAAGCACTGCTTGAGCATGATGTAATAGTTTTCCATCACCCAATGTATCTTTATTCTTGTCCCTCACTACTCAAAGAGTGGCTCGACCGAGTGTTGGGTAAGAAAGGGTTCGCTTATGGTGAAGGCAGTGCGCTGCGCGGTAAATATTGGCGTAGCGTTATTACCACTGGGGGTAAGCAAGAGGCGTTTGGTGAGCATGGTTACAACAAATATCCCCTTGAACAGATCTTGCAGCCGTTTGAACTGACGGCAGCCTTATGTCGCATGAATTGGATTGAGCCTTTAGTGCTCTATTGGGCGCGTAATGTGTCTGACAATGAGCGCGAGTTACATGCCGACCAATATTACCAGTGGTTGTTAAACCCGCTGGCGGATGTGAATGTAGTCAGTGGCGAGGTCGTTACTTTACATTCTACTCAGCAGGGAGGTGGTAATGGCTCTTGAAAGTGACTTTTTGCAAAGCAGTGCTATTTTCCTCACAGCCGCAGTGGTGGCAGTGCCATTGGCGCAGCGTCTTGGTCTTGGCTCGGTATTGGGTTACTTACTTGCCGGGGTTGCGATAGGTCCATGGGGGTTAGGATTGATTCGCGATGTGGATGCAATCCTCCATTTTGCTGAATTTGGCGTGGTATTGCTGCTATTTTTGATTGGTCTTGAACTGAATCCGAAAAAATTATGGCAAATGCGTGGTCCAATTTTAGGGCTTGGCGGAGCTCAAGTTGCTTTGACTACCGCCTTTATCGCCAGTGTCGCCAATGCAATGGGTCTATCTTGGCAAGTGAGTTTAACCATTGGTATGGGCTTGGCACTTTCATCAACTGCCATTGCGTTACGCGTGATTGAAGAACAAGGATTAGCAGGAAGCGAAACCGGACAATCGGGCTTTGCGGTTTTGCTGTTCCAAGATATCGCGGTGATCCCAATGTTGGCGATGCTGCCACTCCTCGCGGGCAACACCAGCGGTAATTGGCAAGATGGTTTGTGGATGCTTGGTGGTGTTATTGGCTTATTGGTTGGTGGGCACTTCTTATTGCGACCACTGTTTCGTTATGTGGTCGCCAGTGGTGTGCGTGAACTGTTTACTGTCGCGGCGCTGCTGTTGGTGATTGGTATTGCGCTGATCATGAAGCAGCTTGGGCTATCAATGGCACTGGGTGCATTTCTGGCGGGGGTGTTGCTTGCCGAGAGTGAATATCGTCATGAATTGGAAATCGCCATCGAGCCGTTTAAAGGACTGTTGCTTGGGCTATTTTTCATTGCCGTCGGTATGGCGGTTAACCTAGGTCTGTTAGCGCTGCATCCGTGGAAGATTCTGTTTGGCGTTTTAGCCTTGATCACGGTTAAGGCGTTACTGCTTTATGCTTTAGCTCGTGCGGCAGGTAGTCGAGCGAAATCGCGTAGTCGTATTGCGGCGATTCTCAGCCAAGGGGGCGAATTTGCCTTTGTTATTTTTACTGCGGCGCAAAGCCAAAGTTTACTTAGCGCAGAACAAACCGCATTTTTGCTGGTGGTAGTGAGTTTGTCGATGGTTACCACGCCGTTACTGCTAATGGGCCAAGAAAAATGGTATGCCTTGAGTCTTAATCAAGATGATGACACGCAGCTTACTACGGATGTGGTGGACAACCAGCCTCGAGTGATTATTGCTGGCTTCGGCCGTTTTGGTCAGATAGTCGGACGCTTGCTTTATGCCAATAAAATCAAACTGACGATTTTAGAAAGTGATGCCAGCCAAATAAAGCTGTTAAGGAAGTATGGCTATAAAGTGTTTTATGGTGATGCGACTCAGCTAGATTTACTGAGGGCGGCGGGCGCAAGCAAAGCTGAAGCGATTATTCTTTGTACCGATTCACCTGATGAGATCATGCAGATTGTTGATTTATGCACACAACATTTCCCTCAATTGAAGATTCTTGCTCGTGCACGTAGCCGAGTCGAGGCGTATCAATTGCTCAGTCATGGTGTAGATAAGTATTCACGCGAGACATTTCTTGGCGCTTTAGATCTCGGCAAGCTCGCACTTATCGAACTGGGAATGCATCCTTATCAAGCCCAGCGCGCAGAATCTCACTTTAGAAAGTTAGATAATGCGATGCTGAAAGAACTACTTCCTCAACACAGTGAAGATAAACAATTGGCCCAAAGAGCCAAAGAAGCCCGTAAAGAACTAGAAGAGATTTTTGGTCGTGAGATGGAGAATGATCAGCAGACCAAAAACTTCTGGGATTAAGCAAAGCCAATAAGCCGTAAAAAGAGTATGAAATGAAGAAAAGATTTATTGCAGGAGCGAGTTGTCCTAAATGTCAGCAACAAGATAGTTTACGCTGGTGGATTGAGAATAATATTGAGTTGGTAGAGTGCGTTGATTGCGACTATCAAGATCAACGTAAACCCCAGTCGGTTGAGCAAACGACGCATGCTGATGAAAATATGATCGGGATTTTTAGACCGGAATAATTGTGTTTCTCAAATTCATCCCCATAATACGCAGGGTAATGTTTTAAATCCCAGCAATCTGGGTCTCAATAATGCCTTGGAGCAATTATGAAAATTGAAAAGAACGTAGTCGTAAGCCTAGCGTACCAAGTAAAACTAGAAGATGGCGCAGTTGTTGACCAATCAACTACTGATGCTCCACTAGATTACCTACACGGTAACAACAACCTAATTACTGGTCTAGAAAAGGCTCTAGAAGGTAAACAAGCTGGCGACAAATTCGAAGTAACTGTAGCTCCAGAAGAAGCATACGGCGAGCACAGCGATGACCTAGTTCAACGTGTTCCTGCAAATGTATTCCACGGTGTTGACCAAATCGAAGTGGGTATGCGTTTCCTAGCAGACACTGACCAAGGTCCAATCCCTGTAGAAGTGACTGAAGTTGATGGCGACGACGTTGTTGTTGATGGTAACCACATGCTAGCTGGTCAAACTCTAACTTTTGAAGTTGAAGTTGTCGCAGTACGTGAAGCAACAGCAGAAGAGATCGAACACGGTCACATCCACCAAGGTGGTGGTTGCTGTGGCGGTCACGACCATGACCACGAAGGCGGCTGCTGTGGTGGCGAAGATAAAGGCGACGATCACGAGTGCTGCGGTGGCGGCGGTTGTGGTTCTCACTAATCGCAATTTTGCTTAAAGCAGAATAGATAAAAGCGCAGCCGATTGGCTGCGCTTTTTACTTTCAGGGTGTTACTTTTAGTATACAGATTAGAGACTTCGTGATCAGGCGGCAACGGCATCGTTGGCTAAATTACGCAAATCCTGCATAGTTTCTTGGTAACTCTTCTCTTTACCGAATAGACCGGCAGTACCCAAAATAAAGTATTCCACTTTCTCGCCGAGACGTTCAATCACTTCTGGGCTGATCGCGCCATCGATGGCGATTTTAGTTTTTGTTCCCTGACGTTCAATCATTTCAATAATACGATCAATGCGGTTATATGCATTTGGGATAAATGCTTGTCCAGCAAAGCCAGGGTTCACGGACATCACCAGAATCACATCGGTAACATCTAAAACATCTTCGATCGCACTAAGCGGTGTTCCAGGGTTGATTGCTAAACCCGATTTGATGCCTTTTGCCTGAATGTTTCCCAACGTGCGGTGTAGGTGTGGGGGCGCTTCTGCATGAATGTACATGAGCTTTGGACCTAGAGCGGCAAATAGATCAATAAACTGATCTGGGTTAGATAGCATTAGATGTACATCGTAGTCGATATCAGTGAGCTCACGAATAGCTTTGATATCTTCAGGACCCAATGCAAAGTTTGGTACAAAGTGACCATCCATAACATCGATATGCAACATATCAACATGGGCTTTTTCTAGCTCTTTGAGCTCTGATGCGAGTTTAGAAAAGTCCACACACATCATTGATGGACAAAACTTAGACATATCTACGCCTCCTCAATCGCAGCAATTTGCTCGACACGGTTTTGGTGACGACCACCTTCAAATTCTGCACCCAACCAGCTATCGATGATCATCTTCGCCAGTTCAATGCCGACTACGCGTGAACCAAAAGCAAGAATGTTGGTGTTGTTATGTTGCTTAGAAAGTTGCGCGGTGTAAGGGTCGCTACAGACGACTGCTCGAATGCCTTTTACTTTATTGGCGGCTAGTGAAATACCAACACCAGTACCACAAATCAGAAGACCTAAGTCAGCATGCTGATTTTGTACAGCTTGCGCTACCGCTAAGCCATATTGTGGGTAGTCTGTACGCTCAGAAGAATGAGTACCGAAATCTTCTACTTCGATTCCCTTTTCTTGTAAGTGTTTGATAACTAGATCTTTGTGTTCGATACCAACGTGATCGCAACCAATTGCAATTTTCATAACTGAGTTTCTCTAATCAATGTAACCTGAAGGAATTGATTTAAAGTTTACGATAAATTTTACGTTTGTAAACATAGGTGAGTACAGCTTATGAGTGTATTTATTTTAAGTTGTTGTATTTAAATGATTTAAAAATTCACAAAAAAGTTCACCAAAATAAAAAATTCACGAAAGGTTTGTAATTGTGATCTGGTGCAACGTTGGGCTGGATAATTATTGATAGCTTAAATAACAGATAACCCACCCAAAAATAACGTGCTACAGGTTCTGATATGTCTTACACAATGATTGCTGAAGAGTTGGTTGGCTCACTCGGCGGAAAAGAGAATATTGTGTCAGTTGCACACTGTGCTACACGCTTACGTGTCATGGTGGCTGACGAAGAAAAAATTGATAAGAAGCGTATTGAAGATACGGAGAAGGTTAAAGGAGCATTCTTTAACAGTGGTCAGTACCAAATTATTTTTGGTACAGGTACGGTAAACCGTGTATTTGAAGCGTTTGAAAACTTAGATCTTTCGATGTCGAGTAAGGCAGAGATGAAAGAGGTTTCAGCGAAGCAAGGAACTGCTTTACAACGTGCAATTCGTACGTTCAGTGACGTGTTCGTCCCACTTATTCCAGCACTGGTTGCCACCGGTCTCTTTATGGGTTTACGTGGTTTAGTGACTCGACCTGAGGTGTTGGCTCTGTTTGGTCTGACACCAGAATCTATTTCGCCAAACTTTATCCTTTATACTCAAATTCTTACCGATACGGCGTTTATCTTTTTACCTGCAATGGTGGCATGGTCAGCAAGCCGAGTATTTGGTGGTACGCCACTGATTGGTTTGGTATTGGGATTGATGTTGGTTTCGCCAGCCCTACCAAATGCATGGGCTGTAGGTTTTGGTGATGCGCAACCACTACTATTTTTTGGCTTTATCCCTGTTGTCGGTTACCAAGGTTCAGTCATCCCTGCGTTTATTGCTGGCTTCCTAAGTGCCAAACTCGAACGTCGCATTCGTGCTTTCATGCCTGAAGCATTTGATTTGGTGATGACTCCATTTTTAACTCTACTTGTAATGAGTGCGGTTTCACTACTGGCAGTCGGTCCATTATTCCATGTGGTTGAAGTTGCGATGGTTGATGCAACCAAATACCTACTAGATTTACCATTTGGCTTGAGTGGTCTAGTTATTGGCTTTGTATGGGATCTGATTGTTATTACTGGTGTTCACCATGTATTTAACTTGCTTGAGATTCAATTACTAGCGAATGAAGGCAGCAACGTATTTAATGCCCTGATCACTGGTGCGATTTCAGCTCAAGGTGCGGCGTGTCTTGCTGTTGGGATGAAAACGAACAGCAAGAAGCTCAAAGCATTATGTTTCCCATCAACAGTTTCAGCTTTTCTCGGCATTATTGAGCCAGCTATCTTTGGTGTGAACTTACGTTACTACCGTCCGTTTGTGTTCGCATTAGTGGGTGGTGCACTGGGTGGTTTTACTGCACAAATCTTAGGTCTCGCAGCAAGCGGCATGGCGGTTACGGTTATTCCTGGTACCTTGCTGTACCTCGATGGTCAGTTGATGTCTTACTTCTTAGTACATGCGGTAAGTTGTAGCGTTGCGTTTGCTCTTACTTACACCATGGGCTTCTCAGATAAGATGCTGGAAGAAAAATAATCCTCAAACTTGCCCCCTCAAAGCAGGGGGCTTGGAGTTCCGATGAAAAATACTCACACCCTGGCTGACCAACTTTATTTTAATGATGTTTTAGCGCATGCGCTAAACCATGCTGCTAACCAAGTTCAAGACCCATATCGTCCTGTTTGGCACTTTGCTCCTCAGTTCGGCTTACTGAATGATCCGAACGGATTGTCTTATTTCAATGGTGAGTATCACCTGTTTTATCAATGGAACCCAAAGGCTTGCAAGCATGGCGCAAAGGCTTGGGGGCATGCGACCAGCAAAGATTTACTTCATTGGCAGCATCAGCCGTTGGCACTGGCACCCACTCAAGATTATGAGACACACGGCTGTTATTCAGGTTCGGGCTTGGTTAATGGCAAACAGCTGGAGCTGTTCTATACCGGTAATGTCAAATTTACTCAAGGCGGTCGCACCGCTTATCAGTGCCGAGCGACTTATGAAGCAGGTAAACAAGTAGAGAAGAAAGGCATTGTGTTGCCACTTCCAGAGGGTTACAGCGGTCATGTACGCGATCCTAAAGTGTGGCAACACCAAGAACGTTACTACATGGTATTGGGAGCCGAAGACCTTAATTATCAGGGTAAAGTTCTCGCTTATGTGTCGGATGATTTACAGCAATGGCACTGGCTAGGTGAAGTCTTTGGTCATGGACTTAATGGTCATCAAAGTGATGATTTTATGTTGGAGTGCCCAGATCTGTTTCCGCTGGCAAATCGCCATGTACTGATCTCTTGCCCGAAAAATTGGCTTGAGCGCGATGGTCAGAAAGTGGAAACGTTTGATGTCACTTATCATCTCGGGGATTTTGATTACCAAACTGCGCAATTTAAGCATCAAGAAGGCGTCTTGATGGATCATGGCTTTGATTTCTATGCGCCACAGACATTTGCTGACCAAAATGGTCGCCGTATTCTGTTTGGTTGGATGGGCAAGCCTGACGAGTATGAAGCTTACCAGCCAACCATCGCGCATGGGTGGATCCATCAGATGACCTGTCCACGTGAGTTGCATTTAGTTAACGGAAGAATCAGGCAAACGCCAGTGGCAGAAATCAGTCAAATGCGTCATTCAGAGCAGGCATTCAATGGGTTATCAACGTGTTTCATCGGACTGTCTGCAGAACTGCAGTTGCATGATTTGCTGGGTAAAGAATTGACCATTGAAGTGGCGGATGATTTACGGATTGAAGTGGATGCCATGGGTTTACGTACTGTGCGTCGTAATCTTAAAACGCAGCAGTGGCAGAGTATCGAATGGCATGGGCGTGTTGAATCGCTGCAATTATTGCGTGATCACTCAAGTCTAGAGGTGTTTATCAACGCAGGTGAGGGTGTTTCTAGCTCACGTTTCTTTGGTCAAGGTTTTGGTGTTGAAGCGAATAGAGGCTTTAAGCTCAGCAGCAAACAAGAAGTTTCGGCAACTTTCTGGCAATTAGCGCACAACCTATAAGTGGCCTTTAGGGCCTCTTCATGACGAACTAAGGGAGTCTATGTATAATAAAGCGATTGCCTCACATGGAATGATATTGTCGGTGGATATTAACCAAGTAATTCCCAATATTCGAATGAGATTGCCATCGCTAACGCGTACTGAGCAATCAATTGCTGAGAATTTTCTCAAACCGCACTTTCTCAATAAGTCTGTTTCAATTAATGAAGTGGCTGAGCGCCTTGGTGTATCTACGGCACTGGTGGTTAAAGTTTCTAAAAAGCTTGGCTTTAGCGGTTTTAAACAGCTGAAAGATGCGCTAAATGCGCACCAAGATTCAGAAACTTATGCGCCAAGTGAGCAACTTTTGCCAGATGATTCGTGTGATCAGATCGTGACGAAGGTTTTGCAGAACTCGATAAATGCTCTGCAAGAGATCCTTAATTTTGTTGATGCTAATATGGTAAGCGCAGCCGCGGATGCCATTATCAACGCACAAAATATTGAGCTTTATGCTGTAGGTGGTTCGACGATTATTTGTGAGGATTTCCAGCACAAGTTATTGCGTTTTGGCATTCGAGCGAATGTGCCGAAAGATCGACATTTGATGCTCATGTCTGCAAGTGTGTTGACTGACAAAGATGTCGTTTTGGTGGTGTCTCACTCAGGGCAAACAGTCGATTTAATGGACGCGGTGCGTTTAGCGAAGCAATCAGGGGCGAAAGTTATTTCGATTACCAATAACTATCACGCCGAGTTATCCCAACTGTCGAACTATCCGTTGTATGCGCCAGCTTCTCCTGAGCCATTATTGGGCAAAAATGGCATTGCTCGTTTAGTGAAGCTTGCGATGATTGATAGTCTTTACGCGACTATCGCGAGTAAGATCCCCCAAGTGGTGGAAGATAACCTTGAGAAAACCACCAAAGCGGTTGCTTTACTGCATCGCTAATCGCAAATGTAACGAGAGCCAAATTGGCTCTCGTTTTGTATTTAGTTCAAGTAGACTAAGCCAACTGCACCCTTGTAAGAGTATCCACTATGTCTATTACCCATTCTGAATCTTCCTTTCCATATGCGATTGCCATTCACGGTGGTGCGGGCACGATTTTACCTGAGCATATGAGTGCCGAATTACAAGCGGCAATCGAGCAAGATTTGGCTAATGCGGTTAAAGCAGGGCACGCTATTTTAACTCAAGGTGGTTTGGCAGTGGATGCGGTCGTTGCCGCAGTTAAAGTGCTAGAAGACTCCCCTCATTTTAATGCAGGTAAAGGATCGGTACTGACCTACAAAGAAATGGTGGAAATGGATGCCAGCATTATGGATGGGCGCAACAGTGAGGCTGGTGCGGTTGCTTGTGTGCGTCATATTAAAAACCCGATTGCCCTCGCTTATGACGTGATGCTGCATAGCCAGCATGTGCTTTTGTTTGGTGAGGGCGCAGAAGAGTTCGCTTTTAGCCGCGGTTATGACTTTACTGAGCAAGATTACTTCTTTACTGACCGTCGTTATGACCAATTAATGGCGATCAAAGAGCAAGGCGGAGTCGCGCTTTCGGAAGCGGATTACTCACAAGTCAGCTATCCAGATGATGAGAAACACGGCACGGTAGGCGCAGTGGCGTTAGACCAATTGGGCAACCTAGCGGCAGCCACCAGTACTGGCGGGATTACCAATAAACGTTATGGCCGCGTCGGCGACTCACCGATTATCGGAGCAGGGACATTTGCCGAGAACGGTAATGTGGCGCTTTCTGCTACTGGTGTTGGCGAGTGTTTCTTGCGTAAGGCTGTGACTGCGGATATCGCGGCGCGCATGCGTTACTTGCAAGAAGATGTTTCCGTCGCATGTGAAAACGTGACTCATGGCGAACTTAAGCAAATTGGTGGTGAAGGTGGGGTGATTGGTGTCGATGCCTTAGGGAAGGTACATTTTGCCATGAACTCAACCGGTATGTATCGCGCTAGTATCGACGCTAACGGTTTGTTCCAAGTGAAAATTTATGCTGAATAATAGGCAGTTTAACCACTAGTGAGCTAAGTGGCTGACACTGCTTAGCCTTTTATTACGTGATATTCGACGATAACTCGATTAAGTCGCTATGATTAAAAAATGACTGCAAGAAGTGTGATTCGGTGCTAGAATCCTTTTTTAACTAGCAATCAGACTTGGAAAGATGGGAAATAACGTAGTCGTTCTAGGCACCCAATGGGGTGACGAAGGTAAAGGTAAAATTGTAGACCTTTTAACTGAAGATGCAAAATACGTGGTGCGCTACCAAGGCGGTCACAACGCAGGTCACACACTTGTAATTGATGGTGAGAAAACAGTTCTTCACCTAATTCCATCAGGTATCCTTCGCGATAACGTAAAATGTGTTATCGGTAACGGTGTTGTTCTATCACCTGAAGCTCTAATTAAAGAAATGAAGCCTCTAGAAGAGCGCGGTATCCCAGTACGTGAGCGTCTTTTCATTTCTGAAGCATGTCCTCTAATTCTTCCTTACCACGTAGCGCTAGACCAAGCGCGTGAAATCGCACGTGGTAAAAAAGCAATTGGTACTACTGGTCGTGGTATCGGTCCTGCATACGAAGATAAAGTTGCTCGTCGCGGTCTACGCGTTGGCGACCTATTCGATATGGAAGCATTTGCTGGGAAGCTAAAAGAAGTAATGGAATACCATAACTTCGCTCTAGTGAACTACTACAAAGCAGACGCAGTAAGCTACGAAGAAGTACTTGAGCAAGCTAAAGGCTACGCTGAGCTACTAACTTCTATGGTTATGGACGTAACTGATGAACTAGACGCAGCACGTAAGCGCGGCGACAAGATCATGTTCGAAGGTGCTCAAGGTACACTTCTAGATATCGACCACGGTACTTACCCATACGTAACTTCTTCTAACACGACTGCTGGTGGTGTTGCTGCTGGTTCTGGTTTTGGTCCACGTCACCTAGGTTACATCCTTGGTATCGCGAAAGCTTACTGTACTCGCGTTGGTGCAGGTCCATTCCCAACTGAGCTTTACGATGGTCTAGACAAGCAAGATCCAGTAGGTAAGCACCTAGGTACTGTTGGTCACGAGTTTGGCGCAACAACTGGTCGTCTACGTCGTACTGGTTGGTTCGATGCTGTTGCTATGCGTCGTGCAATCCAAATCAACTCAGTAACTGGTTTCTGTCTAACTAAACTAGACGTACTAGATGGTCTTGAAGAGCTAAAAATCTGTACTGGTTACAAGATGGACGATGGCTCTGTACTAGAAGTTTCGCCAATGGCTGCTGATGAGTACGAAAAAGTAACGCCAATCTACGAAACTATGCCTGGTTGGTCTGAGAATACTGTTGGTGCTAAATCACTAGACGCGCTTCCACAAGCTGCTCTTGATTACATCAAACGTATCGAAGAACTAACTGGTGTGCCAGTAGACATCATCTCAACTGGTCCAGACCGTAACGAAACTATCATCAAAGTTCACCCATTCGAAGCTAACTAATTCGAAACAGAACTTTGTCGCTGAATGCAGCGAGTGAGTTACACAGTTTGATAAAAGCCGACTTTAAAGTCGGCTTTTTTACACCTGTACTTTTTGTCTTTTGGTGTGCTTAGGTGAGAGACGGCAAGGCTTGCTGAATTTTTCAACGGCTTGTGGCAAACTATTGCCAACTGAGGGCAATTTTTGTCTAAAGAGTTTTTGAACGTTGCCGATAAAGTTATCGAGACTAATTCTGCCTATTATTTGGGTAGGGTAGGCATCGAACTCAACAATAGTGCAGGTATAGTGCAGGTATGAAGCTACGAACAGTAGCAGCTTCGTTGATGATGTCACTGTGTGCGACCTTTAGTTACGCTAACGTAGCGGATGTGGGGGCGCCAGTGCCGATATATTCCGAAGCTGAACTAATTAAACTGATCGAACAGAATAAACATTTAGAACGAGTCAAAGCCGACAACTGCCAGCTGGTAGAAGACATTGTCGCGCGCGCGACCCGTATTAGCCTACCATCCTACGAATTTTTGTATGGTGATATGTTGGCTTGGGGCGTGTGTGTTGAGCAAGATGTTGAACTGGGTCTCTACTACATGGAAAACGCGGCCCATCAAGGTTTGCCGACTGCTCTTGAGCAACTTGGTCGTTACTACTCACGTGGTACATTAGTACAGCAGGATAAAGAGCGAGCGATCCCTTACTTGCGTGAGGCGGCGGCTATGGGTAATTTGAATGCGCGTATTCACTTAGCAGAATTGCTGCTACGTGATTATGGCAGCCCGCTCGATTATGAAGATGCTTACCGCTGGCTGTATAATTCAGTAACGGCTGATCAACGTCAACACAAACGAATTTCTCGCTTAAGGCAAGGCCTTGAGCTACGTATGCCAGATAACATTATCGCTCGCGCGAAACGCCGCGATACCTTCTGGTAAGTCTGCGCTAAAGTTTCAAAAACTGCATTTAGAAAAATGCCCAGCAATTGCTGGGCATTTTCGTATTCAAGGATGAAGAGGTGTTATTGAACTACTTCACCTGATGCGATAACGGTTTCACGTACCACTTCGGTAAACTCTAGTGCTTCCTTACGGATTTGATCTTCGTCTACGGTTAGGATTTCACGATCTTGCATGATTAGCTGACCATCAACGATAGAGTGGCGAACGTTAGCAGAGTTCGCTGAGTACACTAGTGCCGAGTATGGGTTGTAAACCGGCACCATGTTTGGTGCTTTAGTATCGATAACAATGATGTCAGCCAGTTTGCCTGCTTCAAGTGAGCCGATCTTGTCTTCCATGTGTAGTGCTTTTGCTGCACCCATGGTTGCCATATCGATCACTTTGATTGGTGGCATTGCTGCGCGGTCTTTGTTTACTAGCTTGTGCACTTTTGCCACTTGGTTGAATTCATCAATCGTGCTCAGTGTGTTGCCAGACATAGGACCATCAGTACCTAGACCGATACGTACGTTTTCATCGTACATTTGCAATGCTGGTGATACACCTTTTGCTGATTTGATGTTCGCACTCATGTTATGTGCCACACCCATATCAGATTTCTTCACTAGCTCGATGTCTTTATCATCCACAAGGATCATGTGTGCGCCAACTAGGTTTTTGTTTAGTGCGCCAATACTTTCCATGTATTGCACTGGTGATAAACCATTTGAACGTTCAGCGATCACTTGTTGCTCACGGTCTGATTCTGCTAGGTGCATCATGACTGGTACGTCTTTCTCTAGCGAAAGTTTCGCCACTTTTTGCAGGATCTCTGTGGTGTTCGTGTATGGACCATGAGGTGCAAATGCTGGTGTGATGCGTGGGTGATCTTTGTATTCTTCAATGAATTTAAGCGTGTAATCGATACCCGCTTCTGCGTTCTTCGCTGATGCTACCGGGAATTTGATGATGGTTTCACCAAGGATTGCACGCATACCAATCTTATCAACGGTTTTCGCTACTTCGTCTTCAAAGTAGTACATGTCAGCGTAAGTCGTCACACCACCTTTTAGCATTTCAACGTTACCTAGGTTTGCACCGATGCGCACCATATCACGTGATACAAGCTTCGCTTCTAATGGGAAGATGTAACGGTGTAGGCGATCTGGCACGTCGTCCGCTAGTGAGCGGAATACGGTCATTGAAACGTGAGTGTGAGTGTTGATAAGACCTGGCATAACGATATCGCCATCCACGTCTAACACTTTATCTGCTTTGTATTGCTTCTCTAAAGACTCATCACCAACGGCGATGATTTTGTTGTCTTTCACTACAACAGTACCGTTTTCATAAACAGTTTTGTCTTGGTTCATGGTTAGAACCATAGCGTCGGTGATCATAAGATCAACGTTCTCTGCAGCAGTTGAGACTGCTGAGAATAGACCTAAGCTGGCAATCGCTGTTGCTAATAAAGTGCGTTTCATAGTTATCACTAAACCTATAAAGGGAGGGGATAGGAAATTGGCGCTGAATATGGCAATAAGCCGTTTTATTTGCAAACGTTTGCTTTGTAAATTGCAGCGAAGTGTGATCTTGATCGGTAGTGGTCATCGCATGTACATTGGTTTGCTAAGTTATCAAAATTTCATGGCTATTTTTCCTTTTTGTAACAGCTTAGCTGTAGCTTGTGGCGTTACTCGGATATAATAGCCACATACCTTCCTTGCTAATTGGGCTTGCTTATGTCAGACCAAATCCAAAACGATCCTTTCGCAGATCGTGAATCAGAAAATTATGAAAATCCGATTCCAAGCCGTGAGTTCATTCTTGAATTTCTACAGCAGGCTGGCGTCCCACTTAACCGCAATGATTTGTTCGAAGCTCTACAACTTGAAGGCGAAGAGCAATATGAAGGCTTACGTCGCCGACTGCGTGCGATGGAACGTGATGGACAGTTAGTCTTCACGCGTCGTCAATGCTATGCGCTACCTGAAAAACTTGAGATGGTGAAAGGCTACGTGATTGGTCACAAAGACGGTCACGGCTGGGTAAGACCTGAAGGTAGCGTAAAAAAAGACGATGATATCGTGCTGCCGCATCATCAAATGAAGAACATTATTCATGGTGACTTCGTGTTGGTGCAACCAACACAAAACTCAAAACGCGGCCGCAAGGAAGGGCGCTTAGTTCGCGTATTGGAAGAGCGTAACACGCAAATCGTGGGGCGTTTTTTCTTAGAGTACGGTTATTCATACGTGGTACCTGATGATTCACGTATCAGCCAAGATATTTTAATCCCGAACGACCAAAAAGCCGGTGCCCGTATGGGTAACGTAGTGGTTATCGAGATCACTGATCGTGGTTCACGCTCGCGTGGCATGATGGGTAAAGTCGTTGAAGTATTGGGCGAGAATATGGCGCCAGGTATGGAGACACAAATTGCCATTCGCACACACCAAATTCCTCATGAGTGGCCAGAAGCGGTTGATAAGCAAATCGCTAACCTCGGTGAAGAAGTGCCGGAAGAAGCCAAAGTCGGCCGTGTCGATCTGCGTCAACTACCATTAGTAACGATTGATGGTGAAGACGCACGTGACTTTGATGATGCGGTTTACTGTGAAGCGAAAAAAGGCGGCGGTTGGCGCTTATGGGTAGCGATTGCTGATGTTAGTTATTATGTACGCCCAGAAACGGCGCTAGATAAAGAAGCGATCAACCGTGGTAACTCGGTTTACTTCCCATCGCAAGTTGTACCGATGCTGCCTGAAGTACTATCCAACGGTTTATGTTCGCTTAACCCGCAAGTTGATCGCTTATGCATGGTATGTGAGATGACTATCTCCGCCAGCGGTAAGCTTTCAAGCTACAAGCATTATGAAGCGGTAATGAACTCTCACGCGCGTTTGACTTACACCAAAGTGGGTGAAGTACTCGATGGCAACGAAGAGTTGCGTGAGCGTTATCAACCACTCGTACCGCATCTTGAAGAATTGCATAAGATGTACAAGGTACTGAAAGATGCACGTGATATGCGTGGTGCGATTGAATTTGAAACGGTTGAAGCCAAGTTCATTTTCAATGCTGATCGTAAGATTGACCGCATTGAGCCAGTGATTCGCAATGATGCGCATAAGATCATCGAAGAGTGTATGATTTTGGCTAACATTGCCTCTGCTTCTTATGTGGAGAAAGCCAAAGAGCCGGCATTGTTCCGTATTCACGAAACTCCAGGTGAGTTACGTTTACAAGGCTTCCGTGACTTCCTCGGTGAGCTAGGTCTAAACCTAGGTGGTGGCCTCGAACCATCGCCAACTGACTACGCAGAACTAGTGAAGCAAATTGCTGAGCGCCAAGATAAAGAGTTGATCCAAACCATGCTGCTTCGCTCAATGAAGCAGGCTGTGTATAGTGCAGATAACTGCGGTCACTTTGGTTTGGCACTAAAACGCTACGCACACTTTACGTCACCAATTCGTCGTTATCCTGATTTGCTGTTGCATCGTGCAATTAAATACCTGATTGCCAAAGAAGAAGGTCGTAACCAAGATCGTTGGACACCAACCGGTGGCTTCCATTACTCATTTGACGATATGGATTTCTACGGCGAGCAATGTTCGATGACTGAACGTCGCGCAGATGATGCAACTCGTGAAGTCGCTGATTGGCTCAAGTGTGAGTACATGCAAGACCACGTGGGTGAAGAGCTAGACGGTGTGATTGCTAATGTAACTAGCTTCGGTTTCTTTGTTCGCTTGACTGAACTGCACATTGATGGCTTGGTTCATATTTCATCGTTAGCAAACGACTACTACCAATTTGACCCAATCGGTCAAAGACTTATCGGCGAAAGCTTTGGCGCGATCTACCGTCTTGGTGATGCAGTAAAAGTGAAAGTGCTATCGGTCAACTTGAACGATAAGCAAATTGACTTTGAATTAGTCGAAACAAGTCGTAAGCTACGCGGCAAAGGAAAGACGGCGAAGAAGCGTGCGGCAGAAGCACAGCAGAAAGCGAAAGCGAAAAAACGTGCTGCAACAGGTGGCCGCTCTGAACGTAAAGCGACACCAGATATCGAGCCGACGAAGCGTCCTGAACCAAAAGAGCGCAAGGAGCGTAAAGGTCGCAATGAAACAAGTGGCGAGACGAAAAAGCCGAAAGTAAAAAAGGCGCGTAAGAAAAAGCCGCACAGTAAGCCAAAGAAAACTACGCGAGCAAAGAGCGAATAACAGGTTTAGACAATGAGTAATGAATTTCTTTACGGTATCCACGCAGTTAAAGCAGTACTAGAGCGTGAACCTGAGCGTTTTATTGAAGCGTTCGTACTAAAAGGTCGTCAAGACGACCGTCTACTGCCAATCTTAAATGAACTGCAACGTTGTGGCGTATCGATTCAACAGGCAGTACGTAAAACGTTGGATGATAAAGCGCAAGGTGCTAACCACCAAGGTATCATTGCACGAGTTAAACCTGCTAAGCAGCTGAACGAGAATGACTTAGATGACATTCTTGCTCAGCATGAATCACCACTACTATTAGTGCTTGATGGTGTAACTGACCCACATAACTTGGGTGCATGTTTACGTAATGCGGACGCTGCGGGTGTGGCTGCGGTTATCGTGCCTAAGGACCGTTCAGCGCCGTTAACGGCAACAGTAAGTAAAGTAGCTTGTGGCGCTGCTGAGATTGTACCGCTAATCCGCGTAACTAACCTTGCGCGTACGATGCGAGCACTGCAAGAACAGGGCGTTTGGTTTGTTGGTACGGCAGGTGAAGCGACGCACGACATTTACCAAGCAAAACTGACCGGTAAACTGGCAATCGTAATGGGTGCAGAAGGTGACGGCATGCGTCGCTTAACGCGAGAAACCTGTGATGACCTAATCAAGATTCCAATGGCAGGTACGGTTTCAAGCTTAAACGTATCAGTAGCATCGGGCATCTGTTTGTTTGAAGCAGTACGTCAGCGTAGTTTGTAAAAGTGAGCGCAACGCTTAAAGAGCGCTGCTTACGGATGACGGAACGCTAATCTAGATGGAGATTAGCTACCGAGAAGGGGTGTGAACGCTGCATATGTAGCTTCACATCCTTTTTTATTCGATGTTGTGTTTGGGGGCGTGTGTTTGCGAGCGCAGCGTTCCGTAGCGGAGCATAAGCTTCGCGCTCCCCATTCCGTAATGAAGCGAAAAGCTTCACGTTCCCACGTTTTAAAGCCACGCCAGGCACGGCGTCCGCTTTTTCAAGATTATTTTCCAACCAACTCTTGCACATAAAATTGTGATCTGTATAATGCAGCGCACTGGTTAAGCCAGTTGTGAACCAATGAGCAGCGAGGAGCTGACTTTAAGTCAGGTAATGTAGACTCAGCTTATGTTCGCGGTTAATACAATTAGCTGTCTTTTCTTCGGAAAAACTATCCCCAGAGGTGACTCTGGCATGTAGGGATGGTTAATCGAAAATTAACTGACAATGCGTCCTAATCTTGGATGCTACGGTTTCACATAAATCAATCGGCATTCTCTCGTCTTGACGAGTTTGAGTGGCGATATTGTTTGTGTAATTTTTAATAATTGGAGCTCTGTCTCATGCAGAACCAACGTATCCGTATCCGCCTAAAAGCTTTCGATTACAAACTAATCGATGCTTCTACAGCGGAAATCGTTGAAACGGCTAAGCGCACTGGCGCACAGGTTCGTGGTCCAATCCCACTACCTACTCGTAAAGAGCGTTTCACAGTTCTTATCTCTCCACACGTTAACAAAGATGCTCGTGATCAGTACGAAATCCGTACTCACAAACGTCTAATCGACATCGTTGAGCCAACAGACAAAACTGTTGATGCTCTGATGCGTCTAGACCTTGCTGCGGGCGTTGACGTACAAATTAGCCTAGGTTAAGGGAGATTAGAATAATGATTGGTCTAATCGGTCGTAAAGTGGGTATGACCCGCGTATTTACTGAAGAAGGCGTTTCTATCCCTGTAACTGTTGTTGAGGTTGAAGCGAACCGTGTAACTCAAGTTAAATCTCTTGAGACTGACGGCTACGCAGCAATCCAAGTTACTGCTGGAACTAAGAAAGCTAACCGCGTTACTAAACCAGAAGCTGGTCACTTTGCTAAAGCAGGTGTAGAAGCTGGTCGCGGTCTTTGGGAATTCCGTTTGGAAAACGGTGAATCGTTCGAAGTTGGCGCTGAGCTAACAGTTGAACTATTCAACGAAACTAAAAAAGTAGACGTTACTGGTACATCTAAAGGTAAGGGTTTCCAAGGCGCTGTTAAGCGTTGGAACTTCCGTACTCAAGATATGACTCACGGTAACTCATTGTCTCACCGTGCACCGGGTTCAATTGGCCAATGTCAAACTCCAGGTCGCGTGTTTAAAGGCAAGAAAATGGCAGGTCACATGGGTGCTGAGCGTGTAACGACTCAAAACCTAGAGATCGTACGTGTTGACGCTGAGCGCAATCTGCTTCTTATTAAAGGTGCAGTCCCAGGCGCAACTGGCGGCAACGTGATCGTTAAACCAGCTATTAAAGCATAACGTCTCAGGAGTAAGTAATGGAACTTATGGTTAAAGGTGCTGATGCACTGACTGTTTCTGAAACTACTTTCGGACGTGAGTTTAACGAAGCTCTTGTACACCAAGTAGTTGTTGCGTTTGCAGCAGGTGCTCGTCAAGGTACACGCGCTCAAAAAACACGTTCAGAAGTTTCTGGCGGTGGCGCTAAGCCATGGCGTCAAAAAGGTACTGGCCGTGCACGTGCTGGTACAATCCGTAGCCCAATCTGGCGTACAGGTGGTGTTACTTTTGCTGCGAAACCACAAGATCACAGCCAAAAAGTTAACAAGAAAATGTACCGCGGTGCTATGAAGAGCATTCTTTCTGAGCTAGTTCGTCAAGAGCGTCTAATCGTTGTTGATAACTTCTCTGTAGAAGCGCCAAAAACTAAAGAGCTAGTTGCTAAGCTTAAAGAACTTGAGCTTAACGATGTACTAATCGTAACTGGCGAAGTAGATGAAAATCTATTCTTAGCAGCTCGTAACCTATACAAAGTTGATGCACGTGATGCAGCTGGTATTGACCCAGTTTCTCTAATTGCATTCAACAAGGTTCTAATGACTGCTGATGCAGTTAAGCAAGTTGAGGAGATGCTAGCATGATCACTGAAGAACGTATCCTAAAAGTTCTACGTGCTCCGCACATCTCTGAAAAAGCAACTATGGCTGCAGAGAAGGCGAACACAATCGTTTTCAAAGTAGCTAAAGATGCAACTAAGAAAGAGATCAAAGCAGCTGTAGAAAAGCTATTTGAAGTTGAAGTTAAGTCTGTAAATACTCTTATCACTAAGGGTAAGACCAAACGTCAAGGTCTACGCCAAGGTCGCCGCAGCGACGTTAAGAAAGCGTACGTTACTTTGAACGAAGGTCAAGATCTTGACTTTGTTGGCGGCGCGGAATAACAGGAGTAGTTGAGAAATGGCTATTGTTAAATGTAAGCCGACTTCCCCTGGTCGTCGTCACGTTGTTAAAGTTGTTAACGCTGACCTACACAAGGGTAAGCCTTACGCACCACTTCTAGAGAAAAACTCTAAGAATGGCGGTCGTAACAACAACGGTCGTATTACAGTACGTCACATCGGTGGTGGTCACAAGCAGCACTACCGTCTGATTGACTTTAAACGTACTAAAGACGGTATCCCAGCGAAAGTTGAGCGTCTAGAATACGATCCAAACCGTAGCGCTAACATCGCTCTAGTTCTTTACAAGGACGGTGAGCGTCGTTACATCCTAGCACCTAAAGGTCTAAAAGCTGGTGATGCTATCCAGTCTGGTGTTGATGCACCAATCAAAGCTGGTAACACGCTTCCAATGCGTAACATCCCAGTAGGTTCAACTGTACACAACGTTGAACTTAAACCTGGTAAAGGTGGTCAGCTAGCTCGTTCGGCTGGTGCATATGCTCAAATCGTTGCTCGCGACGGTTCATATGTAACTATCCGTCTACGCTCTGGCGAAATGCGCAAAGTATTGTCTGAAGGCCGTGCAACAATCGGTGAAGTAGGCAACTCTGAGCACATGCTACGTGAATTAGGCAAAGCTGGTGCTAAGCGCTGGCGTGGTGTTCGTCCAACCGTTCGCGGTGTGGTAATGAACCCGGTTGATCACCCACACGGTGGTGGTGAAGGTCGTACATCAGGCGGTCGTCACCCAGTATCACCATGGGGTATGCCAACTAAAGGCTTTAAGACTCGTAAGAACAAACGCACTGACAAGTACATCGTACGTCGTCGTAACAAGTAATCTATTAAAGAGGAATCGCCATGCCACGTTCTCTCAAGAAAGGTCCTTTTATTGACCTACACTTGCTGAAGAAGGTAGAGAAAGCGGTGGAAAGCGGAGACAAAAAGCCACTTAAGACTTGGTCCCGTCGCTCAATGATCATCCCTACGATGATCGGTTTGACCATCGCTGTCCATAATGGTCGTCAGCACGTACCAGTATTTGTAACTGAAGAAATGATCGGTCACAAACTGGGTGAATTCGCACCAACTCGTACTTACCGCGGTCACGCTGCGGATAAGAAAGCTAAGAAGCGTTAAGGAGTAAATGATGGAAGCTATTGCTAAACATAACTTTGCTCGCATTTCGCCTCAGAAAGCTCGCTTAGTTGCAGATCAAATTCGTGGTAAAAACGTTGACCAAGCACTAGAAATCTTGACTTTCAGCAACAAAAAAGCTGCTGAACTAATCAAGAAAGTTCTTGAATCAGCTATCGCGAATGCGGAGCACAACGAAGGTGCAGATATCGACGATCTAAATGTCGCTAAAATCTTCGTAGATGAAGGCCCGATCATGAAGCGTATTATGCCTCGTGCTAAAGGTCGTGCGGATCGTATCTTGAAGCGTTCAAGCCACATCACTGTTGTTGTAGCAGATCGCTAAGAGACTAGGAGAGTAAGCAATGGGTCAAAAAGTACATCCAAATGGTATTCGTCTTGGCATCGTTAAGCCTTGGAATGCTACATGGTTTGCTAATACCAAAGATTTCGCTGACAACCTAGACGGCGACTTCAAGGTACGTCAGTTCCTAACTAAGGAACTAGCAAAAGCATCACTATCACGTATCGTTATCGAGCGTCCTGCTAAGAGCATCCGTGTGACTATTCACACTGCTCGTCCAGGCGTAGTAATCGGTAAGAAAGGTGAAGACGTAGAGAAACTACGTGCAGCTGTAGCGAAAATCGCAGGTGTACCAGCGCAAATTAATATCGCTGAAGTACGTAAACCTGAGCTAGACGCTCAACTTGTTGGTGATAGCATCGCGTCTCAGCTAGAGCGTCGTGTTATGTTCCGTCGTGCTATGAAGCGCGCGGTACAAAACGCTATGCGTCTAGGCGCTAAAGGCATCAAAGTGGAAGTAAGCGGTCGTCTAGGCGGCGCTGAAATTGCACGTTCTGAGTGGTACCGTGAAGGTCGTGTGCCTCTACACACTCTACGTGCTGACATTGATTACGCAACTTCTTCGGCTCACACTCAATACGGTGTGATCGGCATTAAGACTTGGATCTTCAAAGGTGAGATCCTAGGCGGTATGCCAGCAGCTAACGCTGTAGAGCCTAAGGCTGACAAGCCTAAGAAGCAGCGCAAAGGCCGTAAGTAAGGAGTCGACAGATGCTACAACCTAAACGTACTAAGTTCCGTAAGGTTCAGACAGGTCGTAACCGTGGTCTAGCTAAAGGTACTGATGTAAGCTTCGGCGAATTCGGTCTTAAAGCTGTTGGCCGTGGCCGTCTAACTGCTCGTCAAATCGAAGCGGCACGTCGTGCAATGACACGTCACGTTAAGCGTCAAGGTAAAATCTGGATCCGTGTGTTCCCAGACAAACCTATCACAGAAAAACCACTTGAAGTTCGTCAAGGTAAGGGTAAAGGTAACGTTGAGTACTGGGTAGCCCAAATCCAACCTGGTAAGGTTATGTACGAAATGGGTGGTGTACCTGAAGAATTGGCACGTGAAGCGTTCCGCCTAGCGGCTCGTAAACTGCCATTCAAGACGACATTTGTAACTAAGCAGGTGATGTGATGAAAGCACAAGATCTACGCGAAAAGAGCGTTGAAGAGCTTAACGCTGAGCTATTGAATTTGCTACGTGAACAGTTCAACTTGCGCATGCAAGCTGCAACTGGTCAACTACAGCAAACTCATACTCTGAAAGCTGTACGCCGTGATATCGCACGTGTGAAAACTGTTTTGACTGAGAAGGCAGGCGCATAATGAGCGAAGTAAAACGTACTCAACAAGGTCGTGTAGTTAGCGACAAGATGGACAAGTCTATCGTAGTTGCTATCGAACGTTTCGTAAAACACCCGATTTACGGTAAGTTCGTTAAACGTACGACTAAAGTACACGCACATGACGAGAACAACGAGTGTGGCCTAGGCGACACTGTTGAAATCGCAGAGTGCCGTCCACTGTCTAAGACTAAGTCTTGGACTTTGGTAAAAGTTCTAGAAAAAGCTAAAGGTTAATCTTAAGCTAATTCTATGAAACTAAACGGCTCCAAAATTATTTTGGGGCCGTTTATTTTTTGACTACCCAATCACAAAAAAGGGTGGTACAATTCGCGTCCCTTTTAAAGAGGCAGCCCGACCCGTGATGGGTCTAGTTATTAATATTTAGCGGAGCACTAACAATGATCCAAATGCAAAGTACACTTGACGCAGCTGATAACTCAGGCGCGCGCAAGGTAATGTGTATTAAGGTCCTGGGTGGCTCACACCGCCGTTATGCACATATCGGTGACGTTATCAAAGTTACTGTGAAGGAAGCAATTCCTCGCGGTAAAGTTAAAAAAGGTGACGTTCTGAAGGCGGTAGTTGTGCGCACCCGTAAAGGCGTTCGTCGTCCAGACGGTTCTGTCATTCGCTTCGACCGTAATGCTTGCGTATTGTTGAACGACAATACAGAGCAACCAATCGGTACACGTATCTTTGGCCCTGTGACACGTGAGCTTCGTGGCGATAAGTTCATGAAGATCGTTTCACTGGCTCCAGAAGTTCTGTAAGGAGCGCTAAGAGATGGCAGCTAAAATCCGTCGTAATGACGAAGTAATCGTTCTTGCTGGTAAAGACCAAGGCAAGAAAGGTAAAGTAACTAAGGTTCTGGCAACTGGTAAAGTTATCGTAGAAGGTATCAATCTAGTTAAGAAACACCAAAAACCTGTTCCTGCACTAGGTATCCAAGGCGGTATCGTAGAGCAAGAAGCAGCTATTGATGTATCTAACGTTGCAATCTTCAACGCAGCTACTGGTAAAGCAGACCGCATCGGTTTCCGTATCGAAGACGGTAAGAAAGTTCGTTTCTTCAAGTCTAACGGCGAAACTGTTTCTAACTAATAGAAAGTAATTTGGAGTTCTACTATGGCGAAACTGCATGATTACTACAAGTCGTCTGTAGTCGCTGAACTGACCAAAGAGTTCAGCTACACAAGCGTCATGCAAGTCCCTAGAATCGAGAAGATCACCCTAAACATGGGTGTGGGTGAAGCAATCAACGATAAGAAACTGCTAGAAAACGCAGCTGCTGATATGGCAACGATCTCAGGTCAAAAGCCACTTATCACTAAAGCTCGTAAATCTGTTGCAGGTTTCAAAATCCGTGAAGGCTACCCAATCGGTTGTAAAGTAACCTTGCGTGGCGAACGTATGTGGGATTTTCTTGAGCGTTTGATTAACATCGCTCTTCCACGTGTACGTGACTTCCGTGGTGTTAGCGCTAAGTCTTTTGATGGACGCGGTAACTACAGCATGGGCGTTCGCGAGCAAATCATCTTCCCGGAAATCGACTTTGATAAAGTTGATCGTGTCCGCGGTCTTGATATCACTATCACGACGTCTGCTGGTTCCGATGAGGAAGGCCGTGCTCTGCTGGCTGCCTTTAACTTCCCATTCCGTAAGTAAGGTGAAGGGTTACTGTTATGGCTAAAAATTCAATGAAAGCACGTGAAGTAAAACGTGCGAAGCTAGTAGCTAAGTTCGCTGAAAAGCGCGCAGCGCTTAAAGCTATCATTAGCGATGTAAACGCATCTGAAGAAGATCGTTGGAACGCAGTTCTTAAACTGCAAGCTCTTCCACGTGATTCAAGTGCATCACGTCAGCGCAACCGTTGCAACCAAACTGGTCGTCCACACGGTTACCTACGTAAGTTCGGTCTAAGCCGTATCAAAGTTCGCGAAGCTTGCATGAAAGGCGAGATTCCTGGACTTCGTAAGGCTAGCTGGTAATTGCCACTTAATCATTTGGAGTAAATCATATGAGCATGCAAGATCCGATTTCGGATATGCTGACCCGCGTTCGTAACGGTCAGGCAGCAAATAAAGTTGCTGTTAAAATGCCTTCTTCAAAGCTTAAAGTTGCAATTGCTGCACTACTGAAAGCTGAAGGTTACATCGTTGACTTCGCTGTTGAAGGCGAAGCAAAACCTGAGCTAGAAGTTACTCTTAAGTACTTCCAAGCTAAACCAGTAATCGAGCAACTTAAGCGTGTTTCTCGTCCAGGTCTACGTGTTTACAAGAAGAAAGATCAACTTCCTTCTGTAATGGGTGGCCTAGGTGTTGCTATCGTTTCAACTTCCAAGGGTCTTATGTCAGACCGCGCTGCTCGTAAAGCAGGTCTTGGTGGTGAAATCATCTGTTACGTTGCGTAAGGAGTAGACTATGTCTCGTGTTGCTAAAGCACCTGTCGCTATTCCAGCTGGCGTAGAGGTGAAACTAAACGGCCAAGAAATCACTATCAAAGGCGCTAAGGGCGAGCTATCTCGTGTACTTAACGACGCAGTAGTGATCGCTCAGGAAGAAAACAACCTTACATTCGGTCCTAAAGACGGTGTTGTAAACGCATGGGCTCAAGCAGGTACTGCTCGCGCTCTAGTTAACAACATGGTTATCGGTGTGACTGAAGGCTTTACGAAGAAGCTAGTTCTTAAAGGTGTTGGTTACCGTGCTGCTATCAAAGGCAACGCTGTAGGTCTAACACTAGGCTTCTCACACCCTGTTGAGCACGAGTTGCCAGCGGGCGTAACAGCTGAGTGTCCAAGCCAAACTGAAATCATTCTAACTGGTTGCGACAAGCAAGTAGTTGGTCAAGTTGCGGCTGACATTCGTTCTTACCGTCAACCTGAGCCTTACAAAGGTAAAGGTGTTCGTTACGCAGATGAAAATGTGCGTACTAAAGAAGCTAAGAAGAAGTAAGGTAACACTATGGATAAGAAAGCATCTCGCATCCGTCGTGCTACACGTGCACGTCGTAAGATTGCAGAACTGGGTGCAACTCGCCTAGTAGTACACCGTACTCCTCGTCACGTGTACGCACAGGTGATTGCGGCTAACGGCTCTGAAGTTATCGCTGCAGCATCTACTGTAGAAAAAGCGATCCGTGAGCAAGTGAAATACACTGGTAACATCGATGCAGCTAAAGCAGTAGGTAAAGCTGTTGCTGAGCGCGCTCTTGAAAAAGGCGTATCTGCAGTTGCATTCGATCGTTCTGGTTTCCAATACCACGGTCGAGTAGCGGCGCTAGCAGAATCTGCTCGCGAAGCTGGTCTGAAATTCTAAGGTAGGGTTGGAAGATGGCTAAAGAACAACAAGTTCAAGCGAATGATTTGCAAGAAAAGCTAATCGCAGTTAACCGTGTTTCTAAGACGGTTAAAGGTGGTCGAATCATGAGCTTTACTGCACTAACTGTAGTTGGTGACGGTAACGGTCGTGTAGGTTTCGGTTACGGCAAAGCTCGTGAAGTACCTGCAGCGATCCAAAAAGCAATGGAAAAAGCGCGTCGTAACATGATTACTGTTGCGCTAAACGAAGGCACTCTTCACCACCCAGTGAAAGGTCGCCACTCGGGCTCTAAAGTTTACATGCAGCCTGCTGCAGAAGGTACTGGTGTTATCGCAGGTGGTGCGATGCGTGCAGTACTAGAAGTTGCTGGCGTACATAACGTACTATCTAAAGCATACGGTTCTACGAACCCTATCAACATCGTTCGTGCTACGATCGATGCTCTAGCTAGCGTTAAGTCACCAGAAATGGTTGCTGCTAAACGTGGTCTAACTGTTGAATCTATTTCGGAGTAAGAACACCATGGCAACTATTAAAGTAACTCAAACTAAAAGCTCAATTGGTCGCCTGCCAAAGCACAAAGCTACTTTGCGCGGTCTAGGCCTTCGTAAAATCAACCACACAGTAGAACTTGAAGATACTCCGTGCGTGCGCGGCATGATCAACAAGGTTTACTACATGGTTAAAGTTGAGGAGTAATCAGAATGCGTTTGAATACTCTTGCACCAGCTGCTGGCTCTAAGCACGCTCCTAAGCGTCTTGGTCGCGGTATTGGTTCTGGCCTAGGTAAAACTGGTGGCCGTGGCCATAAAGGTCAAAAGTCACGCTCTGGCGGTAAAGTTCGTCCAGGTTTTGAAGGCGGTCAGATGCCTCTAAAACAACGTCTACCTAAGTTCGGTTTCACTTCTCGTAAGAGCCTAGTGACTGCTGAAGTTCGTCTAGCTGAGCTAGCGAAAATCGAAGGTGACGTAGTAGATCTAAACAGCCTGAAAGCTGCTAACGTAATCACTAAGAACATCGAGTTTGTTAAAGTTGTTCTTTCTGGTGAAATCAGCAAGTCAGTGACTGTAAAAGGTCTACGTGTGACTAAAGGCGCTAAAGCTGCTATCGAAGCTGCAGGCGGTAAAGTAGAAGAATAATCTTCGAAGGAAAGGTACAGATGGCTAAAAAACCAGGACAAGATTTTAGTAGTGCGAAGAATGGATTGGCGGAGTTAAAATCGCGCCTATTGTTTGTATTAGGTGCACTTTTAGTATTCCGTGCAGGTTCTTTCGTGCCAATCCCTGGTATTGACGCAGCTGTACTTGCCGATTTGTTCGAACAGCAAAAAGGTACCATCGTTGAAATGTTTAACATGTTCTCCGGTGGTGCTCTTGAGCGTGCATCTATATTAGCGTTGGGCATCATGCCGTATATTTCGGCTTCGATTGTTGTCCAACTGCTAACTGTAGTTCATCCAGCGTTAGCTGAACTCAAGAAAGAGGGTGAAGCTGGCCGTCGTAAGATTAGCCAATATACACGCTATGGCACGCTCGTACTTGCAACATTCCAAGCTATTGGTATTGCAACTGGCCTACCAAACATGGTCGATAATTTGGTTGTTATCAACCAAACCATGTTTACGCTAATTGCTACCGTAAGTTTAGTAACCGGTACCATGTTCTTAATGTGGTTAGGTGAACAAATTACAGAGCGTGGAATTGGTAATGGTATTTCATTACTGATTTTTGCAGGTATTGTTGCTGGATTGCCTTCGGCAATCGGTCAAACAATCGAGCAGGCGCGTCAAGGTGAACTGCATGTACTTCTTCTGCTGTTGATTGGTGTACTAGCTTTTGCGGTAATTTACTTTGTTGTTTTCATGGAGCGTGGTCAACGTCGTATCGTTGTTAACTACGCGAAGCGTCAACAAGGTCGTAAAGTATTTGCTGCGCAAAGCACTCACTTGCCACTTAAAATTAATATGGCAGGTGTTATTCCAGCAATCTTCGCATCGAGCATTATCCTGTTCCCAGGAACACTGGCTCAGTGGTTTGGTCAGAATGGTGAGAGCAGCGCGTTCGGTTGGTTAACTGACGTGTCTTTGGCTCTTAGCCCAGGTCAACCTCTGTATGTAATGCTTTATGCAGCAGCGATTATCTTCTTCTGCTTCTTCTACACGGCGTTGGTTTTCAACCCGCGTGAAACAGCAGATAACTTGAAGAAGTCTGGTGCATTCGTACCCGGCATCCGCCCAGGCGAGCAGACAGCCAAGTACATTGATAAAGTGATGACACGCTTAACCCTAGCGGGCGCGATGTACATTACCTTTATCTGTCTGATCCCAGAGTTCATGATGGTCGCGTGGAACGTTCGTTTCTACTTCGGCGGTACATCACTACTTATCGTAGTAGTTGTTATCATGGACTTTATGGCACAGGTACAGACTCATCTGATGTCTCAACAGTATGATTCTGTGTTGAAGAAAGCGAATCTGAAAGGCTATGGCCGTTAATTCGGCGGTAGTGTCAGATTTCATTTACGGAGTTTAGCAATGAAAGTTCGTGCTTCCGTTAAAAAAATCTGCCGTAACTGTAAAGTTATCAAGCGTAACGGTGTCGTTCGCGTGATTTGCAGTGAGCCAAAGCACAAACAGCGCCAAGGCTAATCAGCAGAAATTTTTACTTGAAATGTAAGGTAGTGTCGAGTATATTCCTCGGCCTACCTTTTGCGTGCAAAAGAAGTAGTACTCCGCAACGTATCCGAAACGGGCTTTGTTGCGGCTAATTCTTTTATGAAACACTATGGAGTGAATAATGGCCCGTATAGCAGGCATTAACATTCCTGATCAAAAACACGCTGTAATCGCACTAACTGCGATTTACGGCATCGGTAAGACTCGCTCTAAAGCTATCCTAGCTGAAGTGGGTATTGCTGAAGATGTTAAGATCAGTGAACTATCTGATGAACAGATCGATCAACTGCGTGATGGTGTAGCTAAATACACTGTAGAAGGTGATCTACGTCGTGAAGTATCTATGAACATCAAGCGTCTTATGGACCTTGGCTGTTACCGTGGTCTTCGTCATCGTCGCAGTCTACCACTACGTGGACAGCGTACTAAAACCAACGCTCGCACCCGTAAGGGTCCGCGTAAGCCGATCAAGAAATAATCGGGAAGGTAGAGTACAATGGCTAAACAACCAACTCGCGCGCGTAAACGCGTTCGCAAACAAGTTGCAGACGGTGTTGCGCACATCCATGCTTCTTTCAACAACACAATCGTTACCATTACTGACCGTCAAGGCAACGCTCTAGCTTGGGCTACTGCAGGTGGTTCAGGTTTCCGTGGTTCTCGTAAGTCTACTCCGTTCGCTGCACAGGTTGCTGCTGAGCGTTGTGCTGAAATGGCTAAAGAGTACGGTCTTAAGAACTTGGAAGTTATGGTTAAGGGTCCTGGTCCAGGTCGTGAATCTACTGTTCGCGCACTGAACGCAGCTGGTTTCCGCATCACAAACATCGTTGATGCTACACCAATCCCTCATAACGGTTGTCGTCCACCTAAGAAACGTCGCGTATAACGTTTCTAGGACTATTGGAGAAGAATCATGGCAAGATATTTGGGTCCTAAGCTGAAGCTTAGCCGTCGTGAAGGCACTGACTTATTCCTTAAGTCTGGTGTTCGTGCGATCGATACCAAGTGTAAAATTGATAACGCACCAGGTGTACACGGCGCTCGTCGCGGTCGTCTATCTGAGTATGGCGTTCAGCTTCGTGAGAAGCAAAAAGTTCGTCGTATGTACGGCGTTCTAGAAAAACAATTCCGTAACTACTACAAAGAAGCTGCACGCCTTAAAGGCAACACAGGTGAAAACCTGCTTCAACTTCTTGAAGGTCGTCTTGATAACGTAGTTTACCGTATGGGCTTTGGTGCAACTCGCGCTGAATCTCGTCAGCTAGTAAGCCACAAAGCTATCCTAGTTAACGGTAAAGTTGTAAACGTTCCTTCTTTCAAAGTAGCGGCTAACGACGTTGTATCTATTCGTGAGAAAGCTAAACAGCAATCTCGCATTAAAGCGGCTCTAGAAGTTGCTGAACAACGCGAAAAACCAACTTGGATTGAAGTAGATGGCGGTAAGATGGAAGGTACATTCAAGCGTATGCCTGAGCGTTCTGATCTATCAGCTGACATCAACGAACAATTGATCGTCGAGCTTTACTCTAAGTAAGGTTTAAACTAAAGAGAGGACACAATGCAGGGTTCTGTAACAGAATTTCTTAAGCCACGTCTTGTTGACATCGAACAAATCAGCACGACACACGCAAAAGTAACTCTTGAGCCGTTAGAGCGTGGTTTCGGCCATACTCTGGGTAATGCACTTCGCCGTATTCTACTATCTTCTATGCCAGGTTGTGCTGTAACAGAAGTAGAGATTGAAGGCGTTCTACACGAATACAGCACGAAAGAAGGCGTTCAAGAAGATATTCTTGAAATCCTACTTAACCTTAAAGGTCTTGCTGTACGCGTTGCTGAAGGCAAAGATGAAGTGTTTATTACGCTTAACAAATCAGGCTCGGGCCCTGTGGTTGCAGGTGACATCACCCATGATGGTGATGTAGAGATCGTTAACCCAGAACACGTTATTTGTCACCTAACGGATGACAACGCTGAAATCGCTATGCGTATTAAAGTTGAACGTGGTCGCGGTTATGTTCCTGCTTCTGCTCGTATCCATACTGAAGAAGATGAGCGTCCAATTGGTCGCCTACTGGTTGATGCAACATACAGTCCAGTAGACAAGATTGCTTACTCTGTTGACGCGGCTCGTGTAGAGCAACGTACAGACCTAGACAAGCTTGTAATCGATATGGAAACGAACGGTACTCTTGATCCTGAGGAAGCAATCCGTCGCGCAGCTACTATCCTAGCTGAGCAACTAGATGCGTTCGTAGATCTACGTGATGTACGTGTACCTGAGGAGAAGGAAGAGAAGCCAGAATTCGATCCGATCCTACTGCGTCCTGTAGACGATCTTGAACTAACAGTTCGCTCTGCTAACTGTCTGAAAGCAGAAGCGATTCACTACATCGGTGATCTTGTACAGCGTACTGAGGTTGAGCTACTTAAAACGCCAAACCTTGGTAAAAAATCTCTTACTGAGATTAAAGACGTACTTGCATCACGTGGTCTTTCTCTGGGCATGCGCCTAGAAAACTGGCCACCAGCGTCTATCGCTGAAGATTAATCGATACTAGTTAGAAGGATTAGGTCATGCGCCATCGTAAGAGTGGTCGTCAACTCAACCGCAACAGCTCACATCGTAAAGCGATGTTCAGCAATATGGCTAGCTCTTTAGTACGTCATGAAGTTATCAAGACTACATTGCCTAAAGCAAAAGAGCTACGTCGCGTAGTTGAGCCTTTGATTACACTAGCTAAGACTGACAGTGTTGCTAACCGTCGTCTTGCATTTGCACGTACTCGTGATAACGAAGTAGTTGCAAAACTGTTTAACGAACTAGGTCCACGTTTTGCTGCTCGTCAGGGCGGTTACACTCGTATCCTAAAAGCTGGCTTCCGTGCTGGTGATAAAGCTCCAATGGCTTACATTGAGCTTGTAGATCGCCCAGCTGCTGAAGAAACTGCTGCTGAGTAATCAGGTTCGAAAGAACGAAAAAGCCGAGCATTAGCTCGGCTTTTTTGTATCTACAGAAAACAAACAATAAAAAGCGATAGGTATCAATCTATCGCTTTGTTGTATTTATACCAATCAGCATAAGTCTTTGATCATTCTTGCTGATTAAAATCGCTGATAACGTTGTTGCAGATTTTGTAATTAGAATAACTAGTTAACGGCAATCTGCGCCTAGTTCTAAGCGATTTTCCTTGCGCAATTTTCTGACCATTTACTTATCCTGATTGGCATAAGTTTGTCGGTTAAGCTTTCCATAAACTGCTTAATGAGCCAAGTAGCCCTTCACTTGCGCCACTCTCTTTTAAGTAGTCAAGAATCACTGGAACAAATTGGTTTACCATTGATGGATCCAGTCCTACGCTCTCAAACGCTTTGTTCACTGCTTGCATGTTTTCGATGTTGCCAACAATGCCCTGCATGTCCGGTAAGTTAGAAGACCAAGGGATTAAAGATTCCAGCTCTGATAGATCTGCCGACGATAGCTGTTGTTGGGCCAGGCCTAGTAACGCGCCACTACCTCCTAGTGCTTGTTCGGTGGTGACTGGAAGTTTCTCGGCCAAGATGCCGCTAAGTGGAATACTATGATCAGCGATTTCACTATGCTCTGTTACTAACTTAGAGATACTGTCTTGAGTGTCTTTATCACTGATAGAGTCAAGCCACGAGCCCGCATAAGCACCGGTGGTAAACAATAATAAGATCAGAGTTGCAGTTGAGGCTTTTTTCATTGAGCTATTCCTTTTGTTTTTGCTTTATTAAGCTTTATTTTAGTAAAAAAAAAGCAACGCTGAGCGTCGCTTTTTCAATAACTAAGTTTTCTATAACTTATAGGATATCTAGTAGCTCTACTTCGAACACTAGTGCTGCGAATGGAGGAATCGCTGCGCCTGCGCCACGCTCACCGTATGCAAGGTCTTGTGGGATGTATAGCTTCCACTTAGAACCTACAGGCATTAGTTGTAGTGCTTCAACCCAACCTTTGATTACGCCAGTTACTGGGAACTCAGCTGGTTGACCGCGAGATACAGAGCTATCGAATACAGTGCCGTCAGTCAGTTCACCGTGGTAGTGAACGCGAACTTGCTTGTCAGAAGTTGGGATTTCACCAGTACCTTCAGTGATGATTTCGTACTGTAGACCAGACTCAAGTACAGTTACTTCAGGACGTAGAGCGTTGTCTTTTAGGAAAACTTCGCCGTCTGCAGCAGCAGCTTTAGCTGCTTCTTGACGCGCTTCTTCTGCACGCATTTGCATCTCTTGAAGAGCGTTGTTGATTTCGTCGATTTCGATAGCTGGCATGTCACCAGTTAGTGCCGTTGCGATACCTGCTGCAATCGCATCAACATTTAGACCTTCAAGACCAGCACCTGCTAGTTGCTGACCCATTTGTAGACCAATACCGTAGCTAGCTTTTTGCTCTACAGTTTCAAATTTAACTTCAGACATGGAGTCTCTCTTTCATGGGTGTATAAAGTGTTTAAGGATACCAGTAAAGAGTGATGGATGAAACGTCGTAGCCATAGCGAACGTGTTTCAATATGCAGGATTAAGAGACTAATCACTGTTGTTTGCCGTGGCTTAAAGCGGCTGATAACCAACCCTTACCCGACGAGTGCTAAAATAGAATGAGAGTTAAGTCTGAGTTTTGGGCTTAAAGTGTGAGATTTGACAGGAGCATTACTTTCAACGTTGGAATTTCCTATACTCGGAGACGCTAGGTTTTTATACTTAAAGCCAGAGAATTTTGGAGACGGGTTGCAATGAATCGCCGTAAAAAAAAGCCACAACAAGTCGATTACATTCAATTAGCCAAGGATAAGCTACGAGCCATCGATTGGACTAACATGAAACAACAACTGCTGGATCGTTGGCAGCAGCTACCGAAACTGCACCAACGCGCGTTGATGGTATTGGTACCTGTCGTTCTGGCGTTAATCGTTATTCCATTCCCTCAAAGCCAGCCGCAGCAAGATAGTGTTGAAGTAGAGCGGGTTGCCGTTGAGGTTAATACGCAAAGTTTGAGTGAGCAAGGTGAATCAAAACCGCAACCACTCCAATCGAATCAATGGCAAGAATACACCGTAAAATCAGGTGATACGCTTGCTCAAGTATTTCGCGCTAATAACCTACCGATGTCTGATCTGAATGCATTGGTTAAAATTGAAAGTAGTGATAAACCGCTGAGCCATATTAAGGCTGGGCAATTGGTACGCTTTAAGATTAATGCGGACGGTTCACTTGATATGTTACAACTTGAGAAAGCAACAAAGTCAGTGATGTTCTTTCGTGTCTCTGATGGCGGTTTTGCCCAGCAGAAATAACTTATCTATTTGGAATGATTACTTTGTTTGCTTTGTGCGGCGTATTGAGCGCCGCTGCAGTATGTCTCTATAAGGCAGTAGCGGCAAAATAATCATGACTATCCCTAGTGCGGTCAGGCTATCTGGAATTTCGTTAAATCCCCAAATGCCAATGATGACCACAAATACTAAGCCAGAATATTCCGCCAAAGCAATTTGCCCTGCCGGCGCTTTTCTATAAGCCATCACGGCTAAGCCGTTGTAAGTCAAAATTAGTCCTGCGCTGAGTGCTACTAGGCCGACCTGAGCGAGAGTGATTGGCTGCCAATATAAAACTGCCATCACTCCGGAAAGCGGTACGGTCATGATGGAAGTCCAAAATAGCGTTGTGATAACTGGTTGCTCCGGTGGAAGCTTGCGCGCCAGAATATTAAATACTGCTAGGGTAGTCGCAGTGCCTAGAGCAAACCAGGCAGCCCAATGAAATTGAGATGGTCTGAGTACCATTAAGACCCCAATAAACCCAATAGTGGTCGCCAGCACTTTTGCTAGTGGTGGTATCTCTTTGAGTATCCATACCGAAAGTGGCAGCATGATAAGGGGCGCAGCATAGAAAACTGCGTTGGCAGTTGCGAGCGGTAAGTGAGTGATTGCTATCATCATGCATCCGCTGCCGAGCATGATTAAAACCGCACGTATGCCAATCACTCCCGGTGCCGTTAGTGTTCGCTGACTGGCAGATTGCCGCCACCACAACGGTAAGATAATCAGTACTGACAGTAGCTGACGCATAAATACGTATTGAAACGAGCTAATTTCACCGTTGAGCAGTTTGACTGCTACGTCTGATAGCGATGCCGCGAGATTCCCCACGACGAGCAGTAAAATTGCTAAGCTAGCTGCTGACCACTGCACTAATATCACTCACGCAGCATATCAACGTGTGGGATGTCATCTTCTAGGTACATCTCAGACGTTTGTTTAAAACCATGCTGTTGGTAGAAAGCAGTAAGATGCTGCTGAGCACCAATTTCTATCGATTCTTGTGGCCAAAGTTGTTCACATTCGATGATGGCTTGTTTGAGTAGCTGATGTCCCAAACCATTTCCGCGCGCACTGGCTAAGGTGGCCACGCGGCCAATGCTGACGGATGGGTAAGTGGTGCCTTTTGGCAGTAAACGAGAGCAAGCGACCAATTGATCATTTTGGTAGCCGAGTAAGTGGTACACGTCATCCAAGATATCTTTGCCATCCAGTTCTGGATAAGGGCAGTTTTGTTCGACGACAAATACATCGACACGCAGCTTAATTAACTGGTAGAGCTCAATATTACTAAGTTGAGAGAAGGGAATTAACTTCCAAGTAATCATAGTGATGCAAGAATGAAGAAATTGACTGTAGAGTAAATTAGCAAGTTTCTCTTTCTGCGGCATTAACAATTGTTATTCACCACAATGATTTTTAAATCAACCGATTTTGAAATTAACGGTTTTTAATTCGGCTTAAGCTTACAGGAGTAATGCCTAAGTAGGCCGCGATTTGGTAGTCACTCAGTCTTTGTTCCAGATCGGCAAAGTTTTCACAGAACAGTTGATAGCGTTGCTCGGCACTGTAGAGCAGCATAAAACGTTCTTTGTTTTCCTTATGCATCAATTGGGTTTCGACCAGCTTTAGGTAGATAGGATGATTGTCGTTGCGCCATTGGTTAAGAGTCTCAATCGGTAAACACATCAACTCACACGGAGTTAAAGTTTCAAGTAGAAATGCGGACGGCTGCTGTTTAATCAGGCTTTCAAAGCCAATGATCCAATCGAGCTCCCAGTAGAATTCTTTACTGAATTCTTTACCTTGTTCAGTTAAGTAACTCGCGTGGCACAGTCCATCGAGAACAAAATAGAAACTGTCAGCTAGCGCACCTTGCTCAATAAGAATATGGCGCGTTGGCAGCTCTAGCGGTTTGGCAAGCGAGGTAAGTTGATTTACTTCAAGGTTGGAAAAGCCTTGTTCGATGAGGTGGCGACGAAATTTAGCCTGCATTATTTTCTCCACATACAAAAAAGCCGCTATACATTTATAGCGGCTTGATATTAACACCTATACCTTTGTGATTAGAAGTTAGTGAGTATCCACTTTACATCGCTCAGGCATAGAATCACGGCAAGATATTATTTCTGCAGATCGATTTGGTAGATCGCAAAACCGATATCATCAGTCGCCACTTGTTTCATTGGGTACTGACCTTTGTCTTTCACGAATTTTGCTGCTTTGTCACTTGGTGATGTTTCAAAGCGAATATCCAGTGCTTTGTCTGCTTTAATTGGTGCAAACGTCCAGTTGTTGTCTGCGCTTGGTGTTACTTCGCCTTTCTCTTTGCTTACGCGAGAGATGTAAGAAGCCACCACTGAGCGGTTTTCATCTGGAGAATCAAATGCAACATGGTCGCTACCAGTACCTGGGAACTTGTTGCTGTATGCGCGGTAGTTGTTGGTTGCTACGATGAACTCTTGCTTCATATCGATAGGCTTACCTTGGTAAGTCAGATTTTGGATACGAGTCGAGTCTGGGTTAACCAGCTTACAGTCACCGTCATATTTCGCAGGTTGAGTCACATCAACTTGGTAGTTTACGCCGTCGATAACGTCAAAGTTGTAAGTACGGAAGCCATCCCAGTTGATCAGGGTTTGTGGTGCCGTGCTGTTTACATCAATTTGATTGAATTGGCCAACCGAGCATTCAAGCCACTCTTTCACTTCGTTACCTGTCATTTTCAGAGCAACAAGCGTATTAGGGTAAAGGTAAAGGTCTGCCGCATTACGGAAAGTTAGCTGGCCAGATTCCACTTCAGTAAAGCCTGAAGGATCATCTTTACGGCCACCCGCTTTAAATGGTGCCGCTGCAGATAGTACCGGGATATCTGCAAGATCTGGGTCACCTTGAATGAAACGTTCAACGTAGTCTTTTTGTGCAAGGTTAACGATCTGTACGGTTGGATCATCTTGTACAAGTGCTAAGAAGCTGTACATAACGTCGTTTGACTGACCGATTGGTTGGTTAACAAACTCTCGTGTACCTTTGTGGTCTGCTTCTAGTGCTTTTACGATGCCTTGATCTGCTTCAACTAGCGCTTTCTTGTTTACTTTGTCGAAGATTGGACGAGCTTCAGTTTTACCTGAAGTGACTTCCCATTTCCCCTCTTTTTGCTCAAGCACGAGGTCGATTACACCTACGTGGTCGCCCCAACGGCCCGGCATAACTGCAGCAACGCCATTGATAGTACCGTTTTTGTTGTCTACGCCAGGTAGGTTGTCAAAGCCTTTACCTGGGAATACTGCGTGTGAGTGACCAAATGCGATGGCGTCGATACCTTCAACTTCTGATAGGTAGTAAGTTGAGTTTTCTGCACCCACTTTGTGTGGATCCATTGAAACGCCAGAGTGTGGGATCGCAACGATAACGTCAGCGCCTTCCGCTTTCATCTTAGGTACAAGCTCTTCCGCCGTTTCTTTGATGTCTTTAGCGAAGACTTTACCTTCTAGGTTTTTCTTATCCCAAACCATGATTTGTGGTGGAACAAAACCGATGTAACCCACTTTGATCTGTTGTTCAGCGCCATCAGCGTCTTTGAAAGTGTGTGTTTTGATGATGTATGGCTTGAAGTAGTGTTCACCGGTTTTCTGGTCGAACACGTTCGCACTGATGTATGGGAAATCAGCATCGTTTAGAGTTTCAGCTAGGAATTCTAGACCGTAGTTAAATTCGTGGTTACCGATGTTACCCACATCGTAGTTTAGTTGGTTCATTGCTTTGTACACAGGGTGTACTTCACCAACTTCAATGCCTTTATCCGCCATGTAGTCACCCATTGGGCTACCTTGGATCAAGTCACCGTTATCAACTAACACGCTGTTTTCAACTTCAGCACGAGCTTGTTTAACAAGAGTAGCGGTGCGAGTTAAACCAATCTTTTGTGACGGACTGTCTTTGTAGTAGTCGTAATCCATCACGTTAGTGTGGATGTCTGTGGTTTCGATGATACGCAGTTTGATCGTATCAGCCATTGCAGGGCCTGCCATAGTTAGCATGCCGCCTAGTACAGCGAGGGTTAGGGGTTTCACTGCCACTTTCATGTTATTTAGCTCCGATAGCGTTAGTTTTAACGTTGCGTAATGTAACAAATTACTCTGCAACAATAATTTCGACGCATGTCAAATTGTGATGTTGCGCGTTTACTAAATGCTGTTCTGTCACCGTATTCGCAGAATTGCTGAGTATCTGTGCAACAGCACGCTGTTGATTGAAGTTTAAAAGGCGTTATTTTTCCTGCCTTATCAGTTATTGGTATAAAAAATGAAATTTTAGAATTTCAGGTAATATATCTAGAAGGTCATAATGCAATCATTCACATGGAAGGAATACATTATGGCGAGCAAGGATAAAGTGTCTCAGTTTCCACTGAACCACTTACGCACCACACAAAATAATAGTCATCGCCCAAGCTTTAAAACCACGAGTCTGTTACGTGCTGGTGAAGTTGCTTTGGTTGGCGCCGGTCCTGGCGACGCTGAGTTGCTGACGATTAAAGCGTTGAGCTTTATTCAACAAGCCGATGTTGTGCTGTACGACTACTTGGTTTCGGATGACATTTTAGCGCTTATACCAGACAGCACCATTTTAGTCTGCGTGGGTAAACGTGCCGGGCACCACAGTGTTCCTCAAGAGAAAACCAATCAACTATTAGTCGATTTTGCCAAGCAAGGTCACAAGGTTGTGCGCATTAAAGGTGGCGATCCATTTGTGTTTGGTCGCGGTGGCGAGGAGCTTGAAGTGTTAGCGGATGCTGGCGTACGTTTTCAAGTGATTCCAGGTATTACTGCCGCTGCTGGCGCAACCGCTTATGCCGGTATTCCACTGACTCACCGAGATTATGCGCAAACCGCGATGTTTATTACCGGCCATTTGAAAGCGGAAAGCGACGATATGGATTGGTCGACACTTGCGCGCGGTAATCAAACCTTAGTTATCTACATGGGGTTGATGAAGTCTGACTACATCCAGCAGCAATTGGTTAGCCATGGGCGAAAAGCCTCAACACCTATCGCCATCATCGAGCGCGGTACACAAAGCTGTCAAAAAGTATTCAAAGGCGAGCTCTCTGAGCTGGCAACGTTAGCGCAAGACGCTGAGTCACCATCGCTTATCGTGGTTGGCGAAGTGGTCGCGCTGGCTGAGAAATTACAGTGGTTCAATCAAGAAGAGAACGCCACTTTAAACAATAAAGTAACGCAACGTCATTACGCATAAAGATTAAAGACTAGCCGAAACGCTCGTAAGAGCCGCAAAGGAAGCACCAACATGGACCAAGAACGTTTAACTCACCTTAAACAGTTAGAAGCCGAGAGTATTCACATTATTCGTGAAGTCGCGGCAGAGTTTGATAACCCGGTAATGATGTATTCCATCGGGAAAGACTCATCGGTAATGTTGCACTTAGCAAGGAAAGCATTTTACCCAGGCAAAATACCTTTCCCGCTACTGCATGTGGATACCGATTGGAAATTTAAACAGATGATCGAATTCCGCGATAAAACGGCGGAAAAGTACGGCTTTGAGCTTTTGGTACATAAGAACCCAGAAGGTCTCGCAATGGGCTGTAGCCCATTTGTGCACGGCTCATCGAAACATACTGACATCATGAAAACTCAGGGTTTGAAGCAAGCGCTGAACAAATATGGCTTTGATGCTGCCTTTGGTGGTGCGCGTCGTGACGAAGAAAAATCACGCGCGAAAGAGCGTGTCTACTCATTCCGCGACAAGAACCACACTTGGGATCCGAAGAATCAGCGCCCTGAGCTGTGGAAAACCTACAACGGTCAGATCAATAAAGGCGAAAGCATTCGCGTTTTCCCACTGTCGAATTGGACTGAGTTGGATATCTGGCAGTACATCTACCTAGAAAACATCGAAATTGTTCCGCTCTACCTCGCCGATAAGCGTCCAGTAGTTGAGCGTGATGGCATGCTGATCATGGTTGATGATGACCGCATGGAGTTGCAACCCGGTGAAGTGATTGAAGAAAAAAGTGTGCGTTTCCGTACGCTTGGTTGCTACCCACTTACTGGTGCCGTTGAATCAGAAGCCAATACCTTAACCGGTATTATTGAAGAGATGCTGGTCGCCACCTCGAGTGAGCGTCAAGGCCGCGCGATCGACCACGATCAATCAGGATCGATGGAGCTGAAAAAGCGCCAGGGTTATTTCTAGGGATTAAGGATAGACAAGATGAACAGTGAAGTAGAAGCTCAATTAGCTGAGTTAGGGATCGAGGGATACTTAACGCAACACCAGTACAAGTCATTACTTAGATTCCTAACATGTGGCTCAGTAGACGATGGCAAGAGTACTTTGATCGGTCGCTTGCTCCATGACTCAAAACAAATCTATGAAGATCAATTGGCAGCGGTGCACTCAGACAGTCAGCGTGTGGGTACTACAGGAGAGCGCCCGGATTTAGCGTTGTTAGTCGATGGCTTACAGGCTGAACGAGAGCAAGGGATCACCATTGATGTAGCGTACCGTTATTTCTCAACGCAGAAGCGTAAATTCATCATTGCTGATACGCCAGGGCATGAGCAATACACTCGTAACATGGCAACGGGCGCGTCGACTTGTGATGTTGCTGTGATCTTGATTGATGCGCGCAAAGGCGTATTGGATCAAACTCGTCGTCATTCGTTTATTTCTAATCTTTTAGGATTGAAGCATTTTGTTGTTGCAGTCAACAAGATGGATCTGGTGGATTACTCTCAAGATCGTTTTGAGCAAATCCGTGATGAATACGTAGAATTTTCTAAAAATCTCCACGGTGAAATTGATATTCAGATCCTCCCGTTATCGGCATTAGAAGGCGATAACGTGGTGGAAGCCAGCCCGAAAATGAACTGGTTTAAGGGTAAACCACTGCTGGATATTCTTGAAAGCATCGATGTCGATCGCGAGAAAGAAGTCGGTGAATTCCGATTCCCTATTCAATATGTTAATCGCCCGAACCTCGATTTCCGTGGTTTTGCCGGCACCATTGCTTCCGGTAGTGTCAGTGTGGGTGATGAAGTGACGGCTCTACCATCCGGAAAAAGCTCAAAGGTAGCGCGAATTGTGACCTTTGATGGTGACTTAGGGACGGCGCATTCCGGTCAAGCGGTGACGCTAACTTTAGAAGACGAGATTGATATCAGTCGCGGCGACCTCTTGGTGCTTAACCAAGCTGAAGTGACCTCAAGTAATCATTTACTTGCTGATGTGGTGTGGATGACAGAACAACCGCTGCAACCTGGTCGGGAATACGATATCAAGATTGCAGGCAAAAAGACGGTAGGGCGCGTTGAAGGCATTCGCCATCAGTACGACATCAATAACCTATCCACCTATGGCGCAGCAGAGCTGCCATTGAACGGGATTGGCTTGTGTGAGTGGAGCCTAACTGAATCCGTTGCTTTGGATAGCTATACCGAGTGCCAAGATACCGGTGGCTTTGTGGTGATTGATCGTTTGACGAACGTTACGGTTGGTGCGGGCTTAGTGCGTGAAAGCTTGAGTCAGATTGAACAAAAAGTCGGTGATTTCTCTGCTTTTGAAGTTGAGCTTAATGCGTTAGTTCGTAAGCATTTCCCTCATTGGGGTGCGAAGGATCTTTCACAATTGTTGAAGTAGTTCAGTGACTACAGCTTAATTCCGCCGTTGGCGTGGCATTAAAATTGGATGAAGTAAGGACGCGGTATGTGGCAACAAGGATTTGTGTTGGCTATCTTACTTGGCATTGTCACATGCCTTGTAGCCACCCGTATTAAGCCGAGTTTTATTTTTGCAGGAGCAGCATTTATTGCCTTTCTTGCCGGGATGATCGAACTCAATGAAGTGGCAACCAACTTCACCAATTCTTCATTATTGACTCTAGTGTTGTT
The DNA here is from genome assembly GCF_015278125.1 of Vibrio fluminensis. Lineage (GTDB taxonomy): Bacteria > Pseudomonadota > Gammaproteobacteria > Enterobacterales > Vibrionaceae > Vibrio > Vibrio fluminensis. The sequence goes on along the minus strand of NZ_JADILO010000011.1, from coordinate 12,329 downwards.
GATCCTCGCCTCATGTGCGTTAGAGAAAACCTTGCTCATCAGTTGGGTGAGCCGCAGCCTATCTACTGGGCGTTTAGGTGCGGTTGTGGCAAAGATGGGAGTATCAACGGCATTACTATCCTCATTTACTAACAATACTGCTGTCGTTGTTTCTCTTATTGGAGCGATCAAGCGCAATCAACAACATGCGCCATCTAAATTGTTGATCCCACTCTCATACGCCGCGATCTTAGGTGGTACCTTAACCTTGATCGGCACATCCACTAATTTGATCATTAACAGCTTTGTAGAAGATGCTGGGTTGCCCAGTTTAGGCTTTTTTACCCCAACAATGATCGGTTTGTCAGTATTGTTCGGTGGCTTGTTGATCTTAATTCCTCTCAGTTATCTTTTGCCTAATTATGATGATCAATCACAAGATGATTTGCCCTATTTTCTTGAGGCAAAAGTAGAGCCTGGATCGCCTTTAGTGGGGCGTAGCATTTCTGAGAATAAACTCAGGGCATTACGTAAGCTTTTCTTAGCCGAAGTGATCCGTGATGGTAAAACGATGCCCTCGGTTGATCCGGAATTTATTCTTAATGCCAATGACAGGTTGCTGTTTTGTGGCGATGTAGAAAGTGTCGCTACTCTGCAAGAGATCCGAGGCTTAACGCTATTTGGTCAGCATCATCTAAATGGACAAAGTTTTGTTGAAGTGGTTGTCAGCTCATCGGCGAGTTTTTGTAATAAGACCTTAAAGACGAGCCGTTTTCGTGACCGATTTGATGCGGTGGTGGTGGCGATCCGTCGTGGGCATGAGCGTTTAGAGGGGGGCTTAGGTAATATCACACTCAATGCTGGCGATACCTTAGTACTTGTACCAGGAAAACGCTTTGATGCTGAGCGACGCGCTCATCGTAAAGAGTTTGTCTTGGTCAATGATCTCGACTCTAGTGCACGTCTCGATTTTCAAAAGTCCACCACGGTATTACTCGGCTTTAGCTCCGTTATTGCCTTCGCATTGCTCGAGTGGGTGCCATTAATTAAAGGTTTGGCGGTTTTTCTTCTCGCGACTCTGTTTCTCGGTATCGTTCAGTTGAGTGAACTACGTCGCCGCTTCCCAATTGATATTGTGGTCATTGTTGGATCAGCGCTTTCGATTGCCCAGTTGATGCTCTCATCTGGTTTATCGGTCAAATTAGGGCAGATGTTTATCGAAACCTTTAACGGCTGGGGAGTGTTTGGTGCGCTGGTGGCAACATATTTGCTGACGCTGATCTTAACCGAGCTCGTGACCAACAATGCTGCTGCTGCGCTCGCTTTTCCGATTGGCTACAGTATGGCAATTGGCTATGGCGTTGACCCAATGCCTTTTGTCATGGCTGTGCTATTTGGGGCGAGTGCCAGTTTTATTTCTCCTTACGGCTATCAAACTAATTTACTGGTTTATAGCGTAGGCAATTACAAATTATCCGATTATGTACGAGTGGGGATCCCAATTTCTATTGTTTACTCAGTGTTGGTACTGGCATTGATCCCACTCTTTTTCCCGTATTAAAGGACTAAACCATGACGACAGAAACCAATGTCAAAGACGAGAATATAGTGTGGCATCAGCACACCGTTGATAAAAGCTTTCGTGCCAAATTAAAGCAGCAAAAGCCGGTATTGCTTTGGTTTACGGGATTATCAGGAGCCGGTAAATCGACCATCGCTGGCGCACTGGAGAATCAGTTGGCAGAACTTGGCTACCATACTTATTTGTTGGATGGCGACAATGTGCGCCACGGCTTGTGCAGTGATTTAGGTTTTTCAGAACAAGACCGCCGTGAAAACATTCGCCGTATTGGCGAGCTGGCTAAACTGATGGCTGATGCCGGACTGATTGTGCTCTCGGCATTTATTTCTCCTCACCGTGCAGAGCGCCAGTTAGTGCGTGATTTACTGCCACAGGGTGAGTTTCTCGAAGTCTTCGTCAATACTTCTCTTGATGTGTGTGAGCAACGTGATCCGAAAGGGTTATACAAAAAAGCCCGTGCAGGTGAGATCCCTAATTTTACCGGTATCGACTCAGAGTATGAGGCACCCTTGCAGCCAGAAATCGATTTGCCCGCCGGCGAGTTACCGATTGAAGCTTTGGTTGAGCAGTGTATTCAGGCGCTCAAACAGCGCGAGATTATTAAGTAAATAATCGTACTTCAGTATTACGGCGAATAGTAAGTTCTCAGTTCTCTGTACAGCTTAAGTGGCTTTTGGGTTGTTGTGAGCCTAAAGCTCGTTAAGCTATATAGCATAAGCTCTAAGTGACTGAGGCTGAGTTATTGCAGCGACGAAAATAGCTTTAGGTTACCCATGATCTATTTGCTTGTTCAGCTATCAACAAAAGCAGTTTGCTCTGACTAAGTGAGAGTCTGGAGAGTCAGTTTTGCATTGCTATTTCGCTGAGTCCGATTGGTGAAACTTGTGTGCCTCACCTTTTTGAGCATTAGGGTTACCATGATCTCAAAGCGAGTTGAGCTGGGTATGAAAGGGAATAGGTTACTATGATCCCAAAGCTCGGCAAGCTCGCGCGGCTGCTTTGGGTTTACCATGTTGCAAATGCTTTCTCTGCGTAAAAACGCAAAAAGCTTCCTTGTGACCGGAAGCTTTTTGTATTCTTTTAACTGTATTGCTATTCGAAACAGATTTCGATAAATGCGTTACCCCATTGAGAGGTGAATGGCATGATGATAATTGAGCCTTCGCATTTATGGCGAATAGTATGACCTTTGCCGGAAACGACTACTGGCGTTGCCATATCGAAATCGAAGCCACTTTCAGCCAAGATACGTTTTGCACCACCAGTTACCATGTTGGTGATTTCGCCAACCATGTCTGTTACTTCATCATTTAAACCATTTGGGCGTTCGCCCAGCATGTTTTGCATGATTTCTAGTGCAAGACTCTCATCAAAAGTAATCGACATTGAGCCACGAGTTTGCGGACCAACCATCCCGATTAGACCCGATACATCACCCCTAGCGATCTCGTCTTTTTTTACACGAGGCTTTTGCGGCTTCAACTCCAGTGAAGCCATCGTTTTTAGAACGTTCATCAATGAAGCTAAAAACGGGTTTACAAATTCAGCACGCATATATTTCTTCTATATCGTTATTCTTTAATATCAGACAAACATGACTGGCAAATACCATGTGACTCGATGACATGATTTGTGATCTTAAAGCCATGTTTTTCAGCATTATTAGCCAGTAAGGCTACCAAACTATCATCTTGCAGTTCAATAACGTTACTACATTTGTCGCATATTAGTAGATGCGAGTAATGTTTATGTGCGTTACACGAGCAACATTGGATAAAGCTGTTTGTTGACTCGACTCGATGGATAAAACCTTGTTCGAGCAGAAAATCGAGCGCGCGATAGACAGTTGGCGGCTTTGCCTGAGGTTCGTGGAGCTTTAATTGCTCAAGTAATTCATAAGCACTAGATGCCTTCGGGCTAGCACAAATTAATTTGAAAACTTGTTTACGTTGCGACGTAAACCTTACGCCTCTAGCGGCACAGATATCTTCGATCTGTTTAAGTAACTCTTGGTCCAAATTTTTTCACCATAACGATTGGACTTATTTACAATATACCACCCAATTTTGAGCGGTGTTCATCATTCGCGTCATTATGATAAGACCATCGAGACTTTAATAGCACTTCGAGGTGAATCAGTTAGCCGGACTATTGAATGATCTAACTTACCAAAATATCTAAAGAAACGATATAGCCAAGTGACTTGAAGGTTAATGTTTCAGAGTCTCATCACTGCTGTAAAGCGCAATTATCGAGATCCAACTCGCCATAAAACAATACGAGGTAAAAATCTCATCCACTAAGATAGCGCTGTCAGTTGGCTACTTTTGCACTTGTTGGTACAGGTTAGTAATGCTTGTTAATTTGAGGACATTGTTCGTATTTTCTATCTTGAATATTCAACATTTACAATTTTATCGTATAAGGTGCGCTAATTTCGTGCGATAGTTTGATGGCTGATATTGCAAGGATTGCGATTTATACCAAGCTAAAAGGGAGATTTTGATGGAATTTATACTTGGTTTTATAGGGATGTTTTTTGTGGCTATTATGGCGCCGGCTATAATTTTGTCTTCATTCGACCTATTAATTTACGTGCTATTTTACTTGTGTTGGTTGGTGATAGGTTTTTCTGCATTATTTGCGAATGACAAATTGTTTACTTCGGAAATGAAGGAGAATGCAGTTGATGGCCTAGGGGCGCTAGCCGCGTCTAAATTGATGCTTAGAATATTGTTTTGGTTTAAATATACGAGGCGTTAGACTCCGTATGGTTTACAGTCAGTCACTGTTTTACTTGATGTTTTTTTCCTTCCTCATTGCTCATTATTCTTGATATGAGCGTTTGTCGTCTGTCTTGAGTATAAAGAGCGAATCTTTTGGCTTTCCTAGGGCCTTATGATGCCATTGTTTGCCTCTAGGCTTGGGTGCAGAATGAACTTGATGTAGAATCTGCGCTCTTTTTTATCAAACCACGATTCGGAAAGGCTTGTTTGCAATAAGGCGGCTTTTTTGGCGTGTTAAGTTGTCAGTCTAAACTCTGTCATTTTGGGGCTAACACATGCCCATACTACGTAAGAATGCTTTAAATTGGACGCAAATGGGAATACATCATGCAAAATCATGCCAACCACATTGTTGAGAAAAGCGAGGAAAATCAAGTGAGTCAGTTAGTTTACCCAAGCTCTCGTTTCTCCATTGCCCCTATGTTGGATTGGACTGATCGTCACTGTCGATACTTTCATCGTTTACTTTCGAGTGAGACGCAACTGTACACAGAAATGGTGACTACAGGTGCGATCATCCATGGTAAGGGCGACTTCCTCGCGTACAACGAAGAAGAGCATCCTTTAGTGCTGCAACTTGGTGGTTCAAACGCAGCTGATCTTGCTACTTGTGCCAAGTTGGCTGCAGAGCGCGGTTATGATGAAATTAACCTTAATGTAGGTTGTCCTTCTGATCGTGTACAGAACGGCCGTTTTGGCGCCTGCCTGATGGCTGAACCTATGCTGGTGGCTCAGTGCGTGGCAGCGATGAAAGAAGTGGTGGATATTCCTGTGACGGTTAAAACCCGAATTGGCATTGATGATCAAGATTCTTATGAATTTTTGACTGACTTCGTTTCTATCGTTTCTGAGAAAGGCGGCTGTGAGCAATTCACTATTCACGCGCGTAAAGCGTGGCTGTCTGGTTTAAGCCCGAAAGAGAACCGTGAAATTCCACCATTGGATTACCCACGTGCTTACCAATTGAAAAAAGACTTCTCTCATTTGGAGATCGCAGTCAATGGTGGGGTGAAAACATTGGAAGAGACCAAAGAGCACCTGCAGCATCTAGATGGGGTAATGGTTGGTCGTGAGGCTTATCAAAACCCATACATCTTGGCAGAAGTGGACCAGCAAATCTTTGGTCTTGATAAGCCGGTGAAAAAGCGTACCCAAGTAGTACAAGAGATGTACCCATACATTGAAGCACAGCTATCTAAAGGTGTTTACTTAGGCCACATTACTCGCCATATGCTAGGGTTATTCCAAAACATGCCGGGTGCACGTCAATGGCGTCGTCACATTAGTGAGAATGCGCACAAACCTGGCTCAGGGATCGAAGTGGTTGAAGCCGCACTCGCGAAAATTCCAAAAGAATTGAATGTGTAAAATTTGCCAACCTAGCTGGTGAAAAATACCAAAAATTAGATGGAAAGCGCCCTCAATGAAGGGCGCTTTTTGTTTATTTTAAATAAATCAAGCGTTTATAATTTTTGGTAAACTTGGCACACTTTCTGCGATAGAGAGGATAAAGAAAGGAGAAACACTATGTTTGAGTTAATCTTTGTTTTAGTTTTTATCGCGACCTTACTGGTTACAGGCGTCACTATGCTTACGGTATTTGCAGCAACAGGTTTTGCCATTGCTGTGATGGTATTAATGGGCATGGTAGGAGTGGTACTTAAAATCCTCCCTTGGTTGATAGTGATCGCTATAGGTATCTGGTTTTTCAAAAACCATGTGAGTAGTTCACGATAGCGAAGTTGGCAAAATGTGATAGGCTCAAAGGAGTCAAATAAAAACCGAGAGCCTATCTATGACCACAAGGATGTATTGGCTAACAGCAGTGTCAGCGTTGTTATTCTCTAGCTCAGCACTCGCGAGTTCTATTCGCACTACGGTTGGTGCTGATGCATGGTTTGGTGATACCAAGATAGATGAACAACGACGAGATCATGCAACCGCTGCTAATTTGTTCGTTGCTATCGAACATGACCAACCTTATTTGCCATACGCGAGTTTGCGCTATACCAGCATTGATGCCGATTATGCTGGTTTTGATAAATATGACTTCTCACTTTACTATCGCGTACTTGAGCGCGAGCACATGCTATTTGATGCTGGTGTCAGCCTAACTAAGTACAGCGATAGCCATTATCGCACCAGTATTTCTCCACAGCCCTCGTACAGTTTTAATGAACTTACCTTTAACTGGTATGCCTACGCAGAGCTTTCTATTCCCAATACGGATTTTGACATCATAGGTCAGTTTGATTTCGGGAATAGTAAAGATATTAAGCGTGCAGATGTACTAGCCGGAGTGCAATATCAGGTCAGTGATACGGTGGCAATCAGAGCGGGCTATCGAGTTGTCGATTTAGAATTTGATGATTTAGCCAATGAAACCCCAGAAGTCTCTGAGTCTCTCATCTTTGTCGATGGTTTTTTCGTTGGCGCAGAGTTTCGTTTCTAAATTGGCCGCTCAACTATCGGCATTAAGTCATTAATAGCGAAGTGAGTGATTACTTTTTTAAAACGCCACCTCGGTTAGTGGCGTTTTTTTATACTTTTTCGTCATAATGTTTGGCTTTTTATTAGCAGTTTTATCGTTATGCACCATGCTTATAGATACAGGGACAGTTACGCAGAGAAGCAAATATGACGATTAATGAGCTGCGCGCGTTGTATCGAGACAATCAGCTGGTTGAAGCCATCATCGAACCATCAGCAGAAGAAGGGCTTTGGGTGGTAGAGTTTCGTCACGCGGAAGGGGGATTTTTATTATTAACCGATGTACATGGTGAAGAGTGTCACTATGGCAATTTAGATGTCGCTTCAAAGTCAGCCATGGCTGTTGGCTTTAATCAAGTACGTATAGAAGATCAGCGTCCTCTTTAATTTTTCCTCTTATTTTTCTTACATAGGAACTGCGTTCGCAGGGCTAATTTGTGGTTGTTTGCCATTCGCTTTAATTCCAAAAGTTATAAAACATTCACTTCTATTCTTTCTTGTTATTAAAAAGAGTGGTTAATCTATCATCACGCAATGAACAGGGATGTCGAGACCATGTCTTTAAATAAGAAAGAGTCTTCAGCCAATGGAGAGCTCTCGCAAGCAAATACACCAGAACTACCTTCAATCGCTAGCCCTCTTAATGATCAGCAATTAGGTCAGTTACAGCAAACGGTATCAAGTTTGTCTTCTCAGCAACTGGCGTGGGTGAGTGGTTACTTCTGGGGATTGGCCCAAAATCAACCCGCTGCCGCCGCAGCGCCAATTAGCCAAGCGGCAGCCGTGGTGGCTGCAAAACCCGCAGGCAAGTTAACCATTATCTTTGCCTCACAAACAGGTAACGCCAAAGGTGTTGCAGAAGAGCTAGAGCATGAAGCGAAAGCGCAAGGTATCGCTGTCGAGCTATTTGATGCTAGTGACTATAAAGGTAAAAACTTAGCCAAAGAAACTCACGTGATTGTCGTCGCTTCCACCAATGGTGAAGGGGAAGCACCGGATAATGCCATCGAACTGCATGAATTTTTACAATCAAAGAAAGCACCGAAGCTGAATAACTTAAAGTACGCTGTTATTGGTTTGGGTGATTCTAGTTATGAGTTCTTCTGCCAAACCGGTAAAGATTTTGATGCTTATCTTGCAAAACTTGGCGCGACCCCTTTTATTGATCGTATTGATTGTGATGTGGATTACGACGCGCCAGCAAAAGAGTGGCGTGCTAAAGCGCTCGATACTGTTAAAGATGATCTCTCATCAGGCGCTGAAGCGGAAGTTGTGCAACTGCCGGTAGGGCAGGCAGCCTCAGGTCATGCGCAATACAACAAACAAAATCCTTATACCGCAACGTTACTGACGAGTCAGAAAATTACCGGGCGAGATTCAGGTAAGGATGTCCGCCATATTGAGATTGATCTCGATGGCTCAGGTATTACTTATCAGCCAGGCGATGCTTTGGGCGTGTGGTATCAAAATAGTTCTGAACTTGCCAATGCTATTTTAGCCAAAGTAGGGCTCTCTGGCGTTGAAAGTGTTGATGTCGACGGAGACAGTCTTTCTATTCACAGCGCATTGGTGGCGAAATATGAAATTACCGCTGCCAACCCACAGCTGGTGGCTAAGTTCGCTGAACTATCGGGCAGCAAAAAGCTGCAAAAGTTGGTGGAAGATAAAGATAAGCTGCGCGAGTACGCGGGCAATACCCAAGTTATCGATGTGTTGGCTGAGAAGAAAACCAAGTTGAGTGCGCAAGACTTGGTTGGTTTACTGCGCCGTTTGACACCTCGTCTCTATTCGATTGCTTCGGCGCAATCTGAAGTGGAAGATGAAGTTCATTTAACCGTTGGTGTGGTCGAATATCAACACGGTGAAGAGCTTCGCTTTGGTGGCGCATCCAGTTACCTCTCACACCGTTTAGAAGAGGGTGGCGAAGTGAAGGTGTTTATTGAAAACAACAATAACTTCAAACTTCCTCAAGATGATAATACGCCAGTGATCATGATTGGACCTGGTACTGGTATTGCGCCTTTCCGCAGCTTTATTCAGGAGCGTGACAATCGTGATGCCGAAGGTAAGAACTGGTTATTCTTTGGCGATCGTACCTTTACTCAAGACTTCCTCTACCAGGTGGAGTGGCAGAAATATCTGAAATCAGGATTGCTAACTCAACTGGATGTTGCCTTTAGTCGTGACCAACAAGAGAAAGTGTATGTTCAGCATCGCATTCTAGAAAACGGTGCTCAAGTATGGCAGTGGATTGAAGAGGGGGCTTATCTATATGTATGTGGTGATGCGACTCGCATGGCGAAAGATGTCCACGAAGCATTGGTTTCAGTCGCACAAGAGCACGGCAAACTAAGTAAAGAGCAAGCAGAAGAGTTTATTAATAATCTGCGTAAGGAAAAACGTTACCAAAGGGATGTGTACTAATGAGCAAAGAACAACAACAAGTACTTGGTGAAGTATTAGGTCCTTATGCTGATAATGAACGCTTAAAGCGCGAAAGTAATTTTCTTCGCGGTACCATAGAGCAAGATCTGCAAGACCGTATTACGGGTGGTTTTACTGCTGATAACTTCCAGTTGATCCGTTTCCACGGTATGTATCAGCAAGATGACCGTGATATTCGTAATGAACGTGCGAAGCAGAAACTCGAACCTCTGCACAATGTCATGCTGCGTGCACGTATGCCGGGCGGCATTATTACGCCAAAGCAGTGGTTGGCCATCGATAAGTTTGCCAGTGAACATTCGCTGTATGGCAGTATTCGTTTAACCACGCGACAGACCTTTCAGTTCCATGGTGTCCTAAAGCCAAATATTAAGCTGATGCATCAAACGCTAAATAGTATTGGTATCGATTCAATTGCTACAGCGGGTGATGTGAACCGTAACGTACTTTGTACTACTAACCCAGTGGAGTCTGAGCTTCACCAAGAAGCGTATGAATGGGCGAAAAAAATCAGTGAACATCTACTGCCAAAAACCAAAGCTTATGCCGAGATTTGGTTAGATGGTGAGAAAGTAGAAACCACAGACGATGATGAGCCGATTCTGGGTAAACATTATTTACCGCGTAAATTCAAAACGACGGTCGTTATTCCGCCTCAAAACGATGTCGATGTGCATGCCAATGACCTGAACTTTGTTGCCATTGCTGAAAACGGCAAACTGGTTGGTTTTAACGTGCTGGTGGGCGGTGGTCTAGCTATGACCCATGGCGATACCTCGACTTATGCACGCCGCGCTGATGACTTTGGTTTTGTCCCTCTAGAGAAAACCTTAGATGTTGCAGCCGCAGTGGTGACGACTCAGCGTGATTGGGGTAACCGTTCTAATCGTAAAAATGCCAAAACCAAATATACGCTCGATCGTGTGGGGATTGATGTGTTTAAAGCGGAAGTCGAGAAACGTGCTGAGGTTAAGTTTGCCGAAAGTCGACCATATGAGTTTACCGAACGCGGTGATCGTATCGGCTGGGTAGAAGGTATCGATGGTAAACATCACCTTGCGCTATTTATAGAGAATGGTCGTTTACTTGATTTCCCAGGCAAACCGCTGAAAACGGGAATGGCCGAGATTGCGAAGATCCACAAAGGAGACTTCCGTATGACAGCCAACCAAAATTTAATCGTCGCGGGTGTTTCTAAAGCCAATAAAGCTAAGATTGAGAAAATTGCTCGAGCACACGGTTTGATGGATGACGAAGTCAGTGAGCAACGTAAAGATTCAATGGCGTGTGTGGCATTCCCGACTTGTCCGTTAGCGATGGCTGAAGCCGAACGTTTTCTACCGCAATTTGTTACCGATGTGGAAGGCATTCTTGAGAAACACGGTTTACCAAAAGAAGATAGCATTATCTTACGTGTTACCGGTTGTCCAAATGGTTGTGGCCGAGCGATGTTGGCTGAGATTGGCTTAGTGGGTAAAGCTCCTGGTCGTTATAACCTGCATCTAGGTGGGAACAAAGGTGGTACGCGTATTCCGAAGATGTATAAAGAGAACATTACCGATAAACAGATCCTAGAAGAAATTGATCTGCTGGTGGGACGCTGGGCAAAAGAGCGTAATAAAGGAGAGTGCTTTGGTGATTTCGCAATTCGTGCCGGAATCATTGAAGAGGTCTTCGTATCAAAGAGGGATTTGCATGCTTAATTCAACTGCTAGTCCGCTTGAGTTAAAACAACTACTCACGTTGACTAAAACAGAGCAGATTCTGCAACTGGGTATGATCAATGCCGAGCTAGAACAAATGACAGCGCTGCAAAGAGTGAGTTGGGCAGTAGACAATCTCACGGGTGAGTTTGCGGTTTCTTCAAGCTTTGGTATTCAGGCGGCTGTGATGCTGCATCTCGTGACTCAAGTTAAGCCTGATATTCCTGTGATATTGACGGATACTGGTTATCTGTTCCCAGAGACCTATCAGTTTATTGAGCAACTGACTCAGCAACTTGCCCTGAATCTTAAAGTGTACCGCGCTCAGCAAAGTCCAGTATGGCAAGAAGCGGTGCATGGCAAATTGTGGGAGCAAGGCGTTGAAGGTATCGAAAAATACAACAAGCTCAATAAAGTTGAGCCAATGCGTCGCGCTCTAGATGAGCTAGAAGTCGGTACGTGGTTCTCGGGTTTACGTCGAGAGCAGTCGCAGTCACGAGCGAACTTACCGATTCTTTCGATTCAAAATGGTGTATTTAAGTTTTTACCTGTTATCGATTGGAGTAATAAAGATGTGCACTATTACTTAGAGGAACATGGTTTGCCTTATCATCCTTTAAGAGAAGAAGGCTATCTTTCTGTCGGTGATACACACACGACAAGAAAGTGGGAACCAGGAATGAAAGAGGAAGACACTCGATTTTTTGGTTTGAAGCGTGAATGTGGTCTCCATGAAGAGGATGGAGAAGAGCACGGCTCGGGAATTTAGTTCGACGTATAAAGAAAAGGCTGCGTAATGCAGCCTTTTTTGTGCTTAAAAAATCACTAGATGTGGATAACTTTGTGGATGAGCTGTTGGCTTGTTTTGGGTAAATTTGAATAAATAAAGCTTTGAGTGAAAAAACCGCATGTAAGCGTTATTTTTGTAATTTTTGCAAAATAACGCTTGCCAATGTGATGGCGATCTCTATAATGCACCCCTGTCGACGAGGCAAGGCTCCATAAGGGTTTAGCGCTGAATCGACGAGGTCGAAAAGAAAAACGAAATAAATTGAAAAAGTGTTTGACACAACAAATTATCTCGTTAGAATGGCCGCCTCTTCCAAGTGATGTGAGTCACAAAGAAGAGTAGCTCTTTAACAATAAGAACCTATCAATCTGTGTGGGCACTCGTTGATGATAATCCAATTAGAAGCTTAGGCTTCAAATTAGATTTCAATGAACTGAGTGACCAATTGATACTTCGGTATCAGCACAGTCAATTCATTATCGTTCTGTTGGAACGATAATAGCTTTAAAATTACTTCTTACTTTCGAGTAAGAGCAGTTTTGAAGTCAGTATTC
>NZ_JADILO010000002.1 GCF_015278125.1 Vibrio fluminensis | reverse complement strand
GTGGTACAGCTTTGTTTAGAGAAACCGTAAATTTGAACGGCTTATGCACACGTTGACCAGAAGGCTGACCTGATTGTGGGTCAGTTGGTACTGTTACTACGTGGTCGAATTGCTGTACTAGCATCTCATCTTCGTGACCTTCAACGTAGCTATCACCGATTGAGTCAGCAGTACATGCGCCTGCAGTAATAAGTCCCTGAGTTTGACCTTCTAGTGATATATAACATGGAGTTGGCATGGCTTTATCCTTAAATTTAAATGTGAATAACTCAATGCCAATAAATCAAAAGATATGCCAAACATGGCACATATAATATTCAATCACTTATATTGATAACATTCATTGCCTGGGCAACTTTTTGCTCAACGCGGGCAAGATCTTGCTCGGCCGAGCAAAAAGTTGCCCAGAAACAATCCTTCCGTAATTGGTTATTTCTGTTACCAATTTCCACGTTCTAAATTTGATTCTCAAAATGAGAATATGCATTCCCGCATAAGAAAAACCAATCAAAAGCCAATCTATCCAACTGTTTTATAATACATTTTTTATTGGCACGTTCTGTGTATTACTGCTAGTAAAACAAAAGGAGAAAATCATGGAACTGCATAAAATTGAAATGAATGGAGAAACACTCACGTTAATTATCAATGGTGACTTAGATGCAGACGGTAGTCGCAGCGCACAACCTCAAATCGACGATGTGATTGCAAATCAAAGCCATATTGACGTCAAAGTTGACTTTCGTAACGTGCAATTTCTTGATCCATCCGGTGTTGGTGCACTAGTTTATTTATATAAGAGATTAGTTGAAAAGCAACGTACGATGCGAATCGAACATGTGAGTGGGCAACCTCTTGAAATCATCAGCCTACTTCGCATTGACCAAGCGATTCCCGTTAATTCTCATGATTACTAATAAAAAAAGGCTGTCAGTATGGTTAGTGACCCGAGATTACAGGGATGTAGACAAGCGCTAACTCAAAAACTCAACATTATCCAAGCACCACGAATTGGCTCGATGTGTTTTTTGAGCGCGATGATATTGGTCTTATTCCTACAAGGCTGTACCAGTTACCCACCAGAAGGAAATGGTGGATTAGCTGAACAACACATCGACGATGGCTTCACTCCAGTGATGCCTGATGAACCTCTAGGCCCTGAACATGGACTCAGATTTGATTGGCAATTGACCAAGCTACACCTCGATTCGCTGATCCGCGAAGGCGCAAAGTGGTGTTTTCCTGCTGCGGTTGTACAAGCATTAGAAAAGCAGAATCGCATTGCGCGAGAACTCGATGGCGGTTTACTGCTTGATGCAGCCAACGATCTGGTGATCCAACGCAAGCGCCTTGGTGAGCTAGAACGTCAACTTGATTACGTTACTTCACAAGCTAACTGCGTACCGCCACTCAATGAAAACACCTTCCGCGAACAAATGGCATTGATCGACCAGTTGTTCGACCTCCTAAACATCGACAATCAGTTCGCATTCAATTCTACAGAAGTGAACCCGAAGTACATGGGACACTTGGCAAGAGCGGCTAACATCTTACGAGAGAATCCCACTCTAAACTTATCTATCACTGGGCATGCCGATGCCAAAGGCGACCAGCAATATAATCAAAAACTCGCCATGGGACGAGCAAACCAAGTTAAACGTTATTTGATCATTTTTGGCTTGGAACCGAATCGAATGACCACCAAATCACTGGGTGATTCACTGCCCCTCTATGAAGGCGCAAGTGACGGAGTAAGATTAACCAACCGGCGTGTCAGTATTGAGGTCATCTCGACACAGGAGCTATCTGGAGGCAATTTGCAAGGAGGCTATCGTGCATATGATTAGACTACTGTTGATAATGACTCTGTTTCTAGCAACAAATGCCAATGCGAATCAAGAAACCACCCGCGTTCAAATTGGCGATTTGGTGCAAATTAATCTTCCCGGCGAAGAAACTCTAAACCGCGGTTTTCAAGTTGATAAACGTGGTCGAATTGAGCTACCGGAAGTTGGTGCGGTCTATGTTGCTGGATACACAGAAGAACAACTTTCTGAAGCCGTCTTAAACTCGTTAAAAGATGTGTTTCGCGACTTATCCTCCGCCAGTGTCTATATTGCTGAGCAACAACTTCTAATCTCTGTTCAAGGGTACGTAAAGTCGCCGGGGGAATATACTTTATCGAAGAGCGCTAATATTCAAAGCGCACTTCACGCCGCGGGAGGTCTGCGCGCTGGAGCACAGCTGAACAATATGATGGTTAAACGTGGCAGCGAAAAAATACCGTTTAACTATAAAGCCTTCCTCGATAGCGGCAACGAGTCTTTACTTCCTGAACTGCGCTCACTAGATAGTATTTTTGTTCCCGCATCCCCTCTCGTTGGCAACATAGAACAGCAATTCGATGCCGCCAAACAAGCTAACGCGGGTGACAGTGCTGACCAACGTACGGCGATCAAAGTGTTTGGCGAAGTGAACTCCCCCGGCTCTTTCTCTTACAAACAGGATGCCAACCTTGTCGATATATTAATGCGTGCAGGTGGCGTTACGCGCTTTGCCTCCGTTGAACAAATTCGTGTAATCAGTAACAACAACCCTGAACTTTTCAATTTAAAACGCTACCTAGACTCTGGGGACGAGCAGTTACTCCCCACCCTTGCTGAAGGCACCACTATTTTTGTTCCCAAACAAGAAGAAGAAATTAGAGCCGGTGCAAACGTGGTTTACATCATGGGTGAAGTTGCTAGCCCAGGGGCTTATGAAGGTAGCCAAGATGCATCGTTCATGGACATTCTCGCTAACGCGGGCGGTCCAACTCGTTACGCAGAATCACGACAAATACGTTTAATTAGAGCCAGTGGTCAAGTGGTTAAATTTGACTTAACCGCTTACACCGAAGGCTTAACAGGTCAAAAACCACCGAGAATCGGACCAGGAGATGCCATCTTCGTACCAGAGAAAACTGACTTTAACGAGAAATCATGGCTAAAAATTTCTCCTGACCGCGCGGTGAAAGTGATTGGTGAAGTTGTCCGTCCTGGTCGTGTCGAATGGTCTGATGAAATGGACTTGATGGATTTATTGGCACACGTTGGAGGTCCTACTTTGCGTGCAGATACAACTAAAATTGAGGTGGTGACTGGACGCGGCAAATTGCACAAATTCAATCTAGATGAATTTATCCTCAATGGTGCGCCAAGTAGTGACTTGCCTGTTATCACCGCAGGCTCAATCATTAGAATTCACGATCTCCCTCAAGACCCTTCAGACAACAAGTCACAGTGGGTGAGACAAAGCTCAGACGCCTCTATCTACGTATTTGGCCAAGTGAATGCGCCCGGTCGCTATCGTTTTACCGATGATATGCACTTTCTCGACATTCTTTCCGCTGCCGACGGTCCAACCAAAGAAGCTGACATTCACAATATTCGCGTTACACATCGCGATAAAAACTATGCGCATGTGAGCAAGCTTAACCTATCACTTTACTTTGAAACTGGCGACGAGTCTTTACTGCCGAAAGTAACCATGGGCGATACTATCTATATCCCAGAGAAAGATAAAATTTGGTTAGATAGAAGCAAAGAATCGACGGTGCGCATTTTAGGTGCTATCAACAAACCGGGGCGCTATGTTTTCAATGACAACATGACCATATTAGACATCATGGCTGAAGCTGGAGGTCCCAGTGACAACGCTTACGTAGAGAAGATCACCGTCGTCAACATGTCTTGCTGCCAAGGACAAGCAAGGACCTTTAATTTATCGGAGTTCACTAAAACCGCCAACATTTACCAGCTTCCTGTATTACGTGCCGGAGACACTATCTATATTCCTGATAGACGAGACAGCTTTATGGAAAAAGCCCGTGTTGGATTAGAAGATATCCTCCGCTTAACCACAACAATCGTGTTAATAGGAGCATTATGATGATTCCTGCAACACTTAATGAGATTGAGCAAATCTTTCTCGAGACAGAAACCAAACAGACCCGTTCACTGTGCGTGACCGCTTGTCAAAGTGGTGACGGCGTCACAACCGTTGCAAGCTCGTTGGCAGAGAGATTCCTACTTGCAGGGTACTCAACGCTACTGGTTGACTTCAACCTATTCAAACCGGGTTTTGAGAGCTTTCCTTATTTAGGCTCAGATTCATCATTCCAATGGCTTCAACCGACAAATAGCAAACAAGTCTTCACTGGCATTACTTTGCCCAATCACCCAAGTGTGCTCAATAATTTTCGCAACCCCCAGTATCTAAATCGTCAAGTAGAACAATGGCTAGAAGAATTTGACAAAATTGTCATCGATACATCGCCGATTTTGCAAAACAACATGGGCAACATCCCAGCACAAAGCGTTGCGGCAGCCTGTAGCCACACTCTGCTTGTTGTACTTGGCGGTAGTACCTCTGAAGCGAACTTAGCCAATGCTCAGCAACTGCTCGAACGCAGTAACGCCAACTTAATTGGTTATGTGCTTAACAACATGAATCAATGCTCTCTTGGTGAGGAGATGGTGAGAGAGTTAAATCGTCTGCGCTTTATACCTCAGAATTTGCGCGATAAATGGAATCAAAAGATACTCAATAATGAGTGGCTGTCACATATCGCATAAGCAAAGTAAGAAATCCTATCAATAAACACAACTAACTGAAAAAATTGATCTATTCTAGTGATTAGGAACAAGGAAAGATCAGGAGATTGCCAAGGAGGAAATAATGGAACAAGAACTCGTCGATGAAACCATTATTCAGCAAATGATCGAAGACACTGACAGTGAAGTGATGCCAATGCTGATTGACCACTACATTGAAGAAACGCAACACCGTGCTCAGATACTCGACCAAGCATTCTCCAGACGTGATATCGAAGTGATCAAGTTTGAAAGCCATACTTTAGGCAGCACTTCACTGGCGCTGGGTAATCGGGAATTGGCAACCCTAGCCCGTAAAATTGAAGCGTTGTGTGAAAGCCAGCAGACGGAATCTGCCTTTGCACTTCATAACGAACTGCTCGATCTTGTTCATCGTTCAATCCAAGCCTTAAACGTACGTAAAGAACTCGGATTTTCCTAACGAATAACAATAAACAACGTCATACAAGGATGTATCTAATGAAACCTAAAGTGCTCCTGATAGAAGATTCAACTTCCTTGGCTATTCTGTACAAACAGTATGTTAAAGATGAGCCGTATGATCTTTTTCATGTTGAGACGGGTAAAGCGGCGAAAGCATTTATAGAACGTAACTTGCCCGAGTTGGTAATATTAGACCTAAAGCTTCCTGACATGGATGGCGGAGAAATTCTTGATTGGATTGTAGATAACCAACTCAACACCTCAGTGATCGTCGCGACAGCACATGGCTCGGTTAACACTGCAGTACAACTGCTGCAAAAAGGTGCCAAAGACTTTCTTGAAAAACCGATCAAATCTGATCGCTTAAAAACCTCAATTCAACTTCATTTACAGCGCACCAAGCTGGAAAACTTGGTTGAAAACATCGAAAGCAAGTTTGACCGCCAACGTTTTCAGGGTTTTATTGGCGGCAGCATTGTCATGCAAGGGCTTTATAAAATTATTGATGCGGTTGCCCCTACTTCCGCTAGCGTATTTATTATCGGTGAAAGTGGTACTGGTAAAGAGGTCTGTGCCAATGCTATTCATCAGGAAAGCCGTCGCCATGACAAACCGTTTGTTGCGATCAACTGTGGCGCGATTCCTAAAGATCTGATGGAAAGTGAAATATTCGGCCATGTCAAAGGCGCCTTTACCGGCGCAACCACTGACCGTAAAGGGGCTGCCAGCCAAGCTGATGGTGGAACGTTATTTCTCGATGAGCTTTGTGAAATGGATTTAGAGATGCAGAAAAAACTGCTGCGTTTTCTGCAAACTGGCACCTTTACCCCACTTGGCGCATCAAAAGAGCAAAAAGTGGATGTACGTATCATCTGTGCGACTAACCGCGATCCATTACTTGAAGTTGAAGAAGGACGCTTTAGAGAAGATCTTTACTACCGAGTTCATGTCGTTCCCGTCGATATGCCACCACTGCGTGATCGTGGTAATGACATTGCCACTTTGGCAAAACACTTTCTTCTGGAGTACGCCAAAGAGGATGGCAAGCAGTTCCGTACAGTCAGTAAGGATGCCGAATCCTTGCTTAAACGCTATAACTGGCCTGGTAATGTCCGCCAATTACAAAACATTATTCGCAACATTGTTGTGCTCAACGACGATACCAAGCTCAAAGCTGAACATTTACCGGCGCAGGTTGCTCAAACTAAATCGCCTAATAAGCGTTCTGCGCCAACGGTAACAATACCAAGCCCACCAAAACCTGAACACATCAACCACGTAGCTCTAGATGAGCAACATAGTAGTGCAGAGCACGCTCAAGTCGCGGAAGGTACGCATGAAACGCTAGCGTCTCCCAAAGAGGTCGTTATTCGCCCTATGTGGCAAATAGAACGTGAAGCAATCCAACAAGCGATTGAATATTGCGATGGCAATGTGATTAACGCAGCAGTCCTTCTCGAACTCAGCCCATCGACGGTCTACCGCAAGAAACAAGCTTGGGAAGCGGAAGATGAGCAATCCTACGTCGAATGAGATTTGGCTTCTGATAGATAGTCGGCAGTTTGGCGGCATAGAAACCTATGTCGTCCAACTGGCTCAAGGGCTTATAGCGCATCAACAACCGGTGAAGGTGCTGTTAATTACCGAATACGTTCCACCTTCGCCACTATGTGAAAAACTCGAAAACTTATCTATTCCCTACCAATATCTCGGTGGTTCAACATTTGATGCATTAAATAATCTTAATAAAACAATTCGCCAATCCCCTCCGCTTGCACTTCACGCTAACGGTTACAAAGCCAACTTAATCGCTAAACTCGCCAAACTGTGTACTGGCGTTAAACTCGTTTCTACCTACCATGCCGGTGAAACACCGAAAGGAAAAATGTGGCTTTATGATTGGCTAGATAGATGGTCAGCGTGGATAGCTAACCATTCGATTGTGGTCAGTAAAGCTATCGGTGCTAAGCTCCCGTCTCACTCCCAGTACATTGAAAATTTTATCAACACAAACAGGCTCGACATAAGCTATGGTGAACAGGTTGCGTTTGTTGGACGACTAAGCCCAGAGAAAGCGCCTGAACGCTTTATTACCCTTGCGACACAATTTCCCAACCTCAACTTTCACTTCTACGGCACGGGTGAACTTTCACAGCAACTGCAAATTAACGCACCAAAAAACATCCAATTCCATGGGCATCAATCCAATATGGATATAGTTTGGCCAAATATATCGGTATTGATTATTTGTTCCCATTACGAGGGATTGCCAATGGTTGCACTCGAAGCTATGGCAAGAGGCATCGTGGTCATCGCAACCTGTGTGGGTGAGCTCCCACAACTTATTCGTCACCGACAAAACGGCTATTTAGCACGAAATGCGTCGGATCTTGCGCCACTCCTCACTGATTGGGTATCAAGCCCTATAGTCGAGCAGCAGGTTACCCGCCAACATGCGATCAGCACCATTCAACAAAATTATTCTCAACAAGCCATCATTCCAAAAATGCTAAAGCTCTACTTTAATTGAATGTACGCCCAGATAACACGCCGCAACTTAAGTGTAGATTTGATTCTCATAATGAGAAAGCTCAGCAAACAGCTTGGTTAGTAGTATTTATTTCAATATTTTCAGTGAGATAAGATTTTCACCTTGTTGGCACTGGCTTTGCAACCTAGTCCATATAATTAAACGATTGGAAGGCTAGACTATGAATTCGATAAAAAAGATTTTATTCGTTCACTACGGGGAAGATTGGATTAGAGGCAGTGAACGCTGCTTGCTCGATTTGATCTCCCATCTGGATAATGAACGTTTTGAAGCCGTTGTTTGGACGAACAACACCATGCTAATTCCTCATCTTGAAGAAGCGCAAGTCGAATACCGCATTGACGACTTTCCCTTGCTTGCTGGTTGGCGAAAACCAAAAGCCGATATCAGTAGTTGGGTCAAACTTGTGGGTAAAGGTAAAAACCTAATTCAGCAGTTGGGCATTGATTTGATTCACGTTAACAGCGCAGCCCCCTGCCAATGGATGTCTTTGGCTTCTCGAATGTGTTCCTGCCCGATGGTGACACACCTGCACAGTGACTACATTAGCCGTGACAGAGCCACCTTAGGTATCCACCTCTCTCCATTTGTGATAACGGCAAGTAACGCTGTTGCGCAAAACCTGATTCACGATGGCTACCCACAAGACAACCTTACCGTCGTCCATAATGGTATCGATATCGCTGCATTAGACGCCCAACCAGAGGTCGATGTTAAACAACAACTAAAGCTCGACAGTAACGCTACCCTTTATGCCACGGTAGGCTCTCTTATTCATCGCAAAGGCGTTGATAGAATTTTAATGGCGCTACGCCATTTAACTCTGGAATATCCAAACAGTCATCTTGTGGTTATAGGCGATGGAGAAGAACGAGCGACCCTTGATCAGATGTGCCAGAAGCTACACCTTGATGATCGTGTCCACTTTCTTGGAGAGAAAACCAATGTCGTCGGCTGGCTGAAAGGTTGCGACGCATTTGTCAGTGGCGCAAGGGAAGAGGCATTTGGCTTAGTCATTACTGAAGCCGCGGTTGCAAACATACCAATCATTGCTCCTTTTGAAGGCGGTATTCCTGAAATCGTCCATCATGGCGAGTCTGCCTTGCTTTATGCCAATCATGGATATGGTCCTATGCTGGACATGATGCGTTGCGTTCAGAGCCACCGCGACGAATGCAAATCCATCGCGCAAAATGCACATCAGCATATTCAATCAGTCTTCACCGTTGAACGGTATACAAAACAAATCGAGGCTCTGTATAGCAAGGTTCTAAAGCAAGAGAACATCGATTTCCCCTCACTAAAAGCCAATTTCAAACCCATAAAGACTGCCATGGAGAACCGTAAGAGCAAAGGAGGAGACAATGAAGCGTCAACACAACATGATCTTTGATCCCATTCCTTTTAAAGGTGGATCCAAAATTGCCACCAGCGAAGCTTTAAGCCTTTGCTCAAATGAATCGGTTCGTTTCACGGTAATTACCGTTAACCCAGACTACTGGCATAAAAGCGAACTAGCGAAGCAGCATCAAATCGATATCGCTACTATCTACGCCATTCCATGGTTATGTGAACAAGTACAAGGGGTTTTCTTCTGGCTTAACCAACTCTATTTCACCCTAGTCTTGTGCATACATTTAATTATGCGAAAACGTGTAGACAAATTTATTGCAGCATCTGGACCGGGTGTCGATATGCCGTTGTATCTGGTTAATCAGCTGCTAAAACGCACTTTAGTACAAATAATACACGGTAATGTTGCGTGCTCCCGCTCAATTGGTTGGTGTTTAACTCAGGCTACTATTGTTTTCTACCTACCTTCAACCTACTCCAGTTTACAAACGGCGCTGCATCGATACCTGAGTAAAAAGCTAACTGCAGCGGATTGCGATACTCGTACTGATGAGATTTTACAAAGCGAACACTTTCAATCTTTCGTCAATGGTATCGCTAGTCATAAATGGCCCAGCCAAAGTCAAATCGGTACACCGAAATGCCTTTGGGCAGCGTCACTATTACGATGGAAAGGTTTGGAACGGTTTGTCACAGCGATTCGTCTAGCACAGCGTCATCGCAAAATAACCACTACTGTTTGCTATATCAGACCCAAACAGATTCAGCTCGGTATTTCACAAGCACCCATCGCACTACCCAATACCTCTTGGTATCAAGATCCCGATAACTTTGACCAATTAAGAAGTGAATGCAGCATTTTCGTTTCAACCAGCAAAAATGAACCGTTCGGTTTGTCGATCTTAGAAGCAATCGCTGCCGGCATGTGTGTGGTGATCCCTCGCGATGGCAGTTATTGGGACCAAAAACTTGAAGATGACCTGAACTGTTTAAAATATACTGCCGGTGATGAAGCAGATCTTGCTCAAGTGCTATTACGGTTAGATAGAGAACCACAAACGCTGCAATCCATTCAACACCATGCGATTGACGTCGCCGAACGCTATCACGCTAGCGACCGATATCGCGCCATTGTCGAGTGTGTCTCTGCTTCTTGTGATTCAATGACTTTGCCTTCTCAAGACAGTGCTAAGTAGTCGTTATGAAGCGTTTAAGCCAACCAATTCACGATATGCTGCTTTATGGTGTGGCTCTCCTTTTACTGCGTGGAGCTTCGCTGATTACTCTACCAGCCATGACTTATTTTCTTTCGGTCGAGCAAATTGGTCAGCTTGAGCTGATCGCCGTTACCCAAACATTCTTCGCGTTGTTAATTTCTTTAGCTATGCACGAAAACCTTTATCGCTTTGTGGCAACGTTAGAACGAGCAAATGATCAAAAAGCGATGGTAAGCCGACTCTACACAACCGCTTTGACTCTCTCTTTAGCACTTGTGGTTATTCTTGTTATTCCGGTTTGGTTATTCAGCGCCAATCACATTGAGGGAACTTGGCATTATTTCTCTCATACTCAAATCGCTCTTATGGCGAGTGTTTGGGTGATTCAAAGTAGTCTTGAGATCAGTCTCGCTTGGCTTCGCTTACAAAACAAAGCATGGACATTTTTTAAGCTGAGCCTTTTTTGTACCTTCCTACAAGTCAGCCTGATTTTTATGGTCGTTTATCTAATCCCATCGGTCACCGCTGTACTTACGGTTGGCGTGTTCTGTGCGTTCGTCCAATTGGCTATCCTTCACTACCACAATCGCTTTGACTTTAAATTACTTAACGGCAAGACGCTTGGGCGATATCTAAAATACTGTACGCCTATTATGTTTTCTGCATTAGTCGCCTTTGGACTCAATGGGGGTGAGCGTTGGTTATTAATGCAAGCGAATAACTTAGAGTTTCTCGCACAATACGCTATAGCCCTTAAGTTTGCGCTTGCGGTAGGAATACTACTGCAACCATTCCATATGTGGTGGATGCCAAAACGATTCGCTTATTGGCAAGATAAAGGCGCAATAACCACCAGTAGAATCAGCCAATACGGTATTATCTATGCGTGTGTATTGGCAGTACTGGTCACTTGGGGTGGTAAATTATTTATTGAGCTGTTCTTGCCAAATCAGTATCAAACGGCAGCTAACCTAGTTGCGCTTGCAGTAATGGCAATGCTGTTTAAAGAAATTGCGGAAATAACCAATATCGGGTTGCTTAAATCAAAACAGACTCAAGCACTGTTCTTGATTAACCTGATAGTGACTATTAGTGCCCTTATGATTATTTGGGCAGTTAATGCGTTGTTCAGCCAACACACCTTGTGGATTGTCTGTTTGGGCGTTGCCATTGCGCAGTTAATTCGCTGCTTCATCGTTGCCATTGCCAGTCAACGCTCAAACCCACTGCCCTATCAGACTATCAAGCTGGTTACTTTCATCCTACTCACCATCGCGCTGTTAGTCAGTAGTTGGCTCACCAGCGAACTTATCCCAAGCATTACCCTGTTACTGATCGAGTCTGTTGCGTTGCTTTTGATCGCCCACTTCCACAGCTTACTTCATCTGCCCTTGCAAGACCTACGCAAAGTACTTCGGAGAATTCGCGTATGAGGCACGCTACCCCGACTTCTCATTTGTTTCTCGTATTAACCTTATGCGGTTTGCTGACATTGGGCTGGTTTTTTATACCAGACCCTAAGATGCTGATCGTATTGTGTCTTGTACCACTAGGGGGATTGTTTGTTATCAACCAGACTTTCTGGCTGGTGAGTTTATTTGTGATTTTTTCTTTTTTCCGCATTCATGAAGCACTTCCTGCACTTTATAACCTAAGGATCCCTTTGCTTCTCTCAATGGGGTCGCTCGCCGCTCTCATGTGGCATGTGTTGATTACTCGTGAGCTTAAACCTTTTTGGCACCCTGTCCTCTCGTGGATGAGCGCGTTTTGGATTCTGGTTATTATCGGAATTGTCTTTGCCGCAAACCGTGGGATCGCTATCGAGTACTTTAAAAACATTTATTGGAAAATCATGATCATGTGCCTCGCCATCACTTGGCTGGTAAACAGTGCTCAAAGCATCAAACGTATTTCAATCTTGATTGTGCTGGCAGGTTTATTGGTTGCTTTTGTCGCTATCAGTAACTCAGTTAATGGGATCGGTCTTGTTGAAGGAACTCGGGTAACAATAGGTCGCGATCTCGGCTCAATGCTGGGCGACCCAAATGACCTATCTTTAGTATTAATGTTCCCTCTTGCCTTCTCGCTCAGTTTAATGATGACAAAATCGTTAGGGATAATGCGAGTAATCGGATTAATCTGCTCGCTAACCGCGCTCTTTGCGGTGATCGCAACTCAGAGCCGAGGTGGATTACTTGGATGCGTAGCAGTATTAGGCATGCTAGGGCTTAAACACATCAAATCCAAAACGTTGCTCATTACCATCGGCGTCGTTGCAGGCTTGGCATTATTTGCAGTCGCCGGCATTTCAGACCGACAATCCGGTGGCGCAGCTGAAGAAGGGCTTGATGCTTCAGCGATGGGACGTTTGTACGCTTGGGAAGCGGCGTTTAAAATGGCGTTAGAGCGCCCTATCACCGGTGTTGGTATCGACAATTTCTACGTCAACTATTTCTACTACAGCCCACATTGGGATGGACTTAACCACGCGGTCCACAGTACTTGGTTTGGCGTATTAGCGGAAACCGGCTTTCTCGGTTTAATCATCTTTATTGGCTTAATTGTTCGCATATTGAAAACCTGCCGTCAAAGTATCCGAACCATTAATGCCAATCCACAAAATTTCTCCCCATATATCCACGCAACAACCTATGCCGTCTTTTCCGGCACCGTTGGTACCATTGTTTCTGGTACTTTCCTGACTCAAGGCTTTAATTGGCCAATATACATTCTCGCCGCACTCACAGTAGCTTGTAATCATGTCGTGCAAAATGATTCTCAAAATAAGACCTAATATTCCCAAGCGAAAACAATAAATGTAACTCATTGATTAGCAATAATTTTATTTCTGGCATGCAAAATGAAAAGACCTCAATAACGAAATAAAAAGAAAGAGGTTTGTTATGTCAGTTGCTACCTTCAAAATCTGGTTACAAAACCATCCTAATCCCCGCTTTCGCCATCTATTCCTTTGGTTAAAGCGTATTCGAGCTCAGGGATTACCGACACCTCAAGTCTACAACGTCGCAATCCGCTATCTACATTCGGCAATCGCAGGAGTGTGGCACACATCGTTACGTTTACTCATCCAAACACCGGCCTTTAAAGGTCGCCTCAATCAGTGTGGTAAAAACTTATATTTGTTTGGAGGGGTACCCTATGTATCGGGACCACTTTCTATCTCAGTCGGAGACAACTGCCGTATCTCTGGACACACGACCTTTTCTGGGCGTTCTCAAACTGAGAATCCTTCGCTTGAAATTGGTAACAACGTTGATGTGGGCTGGCAGAACACAATAGCCGTCGGAAAACGAATTGTCTTAGAAGACAATGTAAGACTTGCTGGTGGTGTGTTCCTATTTGGTTATTCAGGACACGCTACTGATGCAAAGGCGAGAGCAACTGGTGCGCCTGATGATGACGTTGATGTCGGAGATATCATTATCAAACGTGATGCCTGGCTCGGCACCAACGTGACCGTTTGTCCCAATGTTACCATCGGTCAAGGAACCATCGTTGGTACTGGTAGTGTCGTCACTCATGATTTACCTGACTTTGTTGTCGCTGTTGGTAATCCTGCACGTGTAGTGCATCACCTAAAGGAGAGCCATCATGCGTGATATGATTGTATTTGGCGAAGACTTTGGTGGTTTACCATCAAGCACTCAACACCTAATAAAACATCTTCCTGATATGGGCAAAATCATTTGGGTTAACTCTATAGGTTTACGCCAGCCTCGATTAACTCGACATGACTGCACCCGTGCAATGGCAAAACTGTTTGCGAGTAATCAAAATCGTCTCAATAAACCAGACGCAGCTCTCGTGGACTCGACACCTGCCAATCAAATAGAAGTGGTCAATTTACGCACCATTCCCGCGCCAAGCAGCAGATTAAGCCGCAAACTCGCGCGTTCGATGATGCTAACGCAGCTCACGCCAATTTTGCGCAAGCATAACATTTCCTCGCCTATTTTATGGATCTCTCTGCCGACTGCTGCCGATCTCTGCGGACATTTAGATGAATCCGGTATCGTTTATTACTGTGGCGATGATTTTTCTGCGCTGGCTGGCGTTGATCACCACACAGTCAAACTACATGAAGAAAAACTCGTCGATAAAGCGAATGTCGTTTTTGCTGTAAGCGAGAAGATCGCAGAGATGTTCCCACGTTGCAAAACGATGTTGTTACCACATGGTGTCGACGTCGAGTTGTTTTCGACACCTACAGATAGAGCCAAAGATCTCCCAAACCGAGGCAAACCTATCGCGGGTTTTTACGGCAGTCTGTCTAATTGGCTCGACTACCCATTGATCACACAAGTTGCGCTTGAGATGCCAGACTGGGATTTTGTGTTCATTGGCCCAAACGAACTTCAACATAATCCTCTGCCCAACTTAAATAATGTCTTTTACTTGGGTCCTAAGCCCCATCACTCACTCGCTAGTTATAGTCAGCACTGGCAAGCTAGCTTGTTGCCCTTTAAGCACAATCGTCAAATTGAAGCGTGCAATCCGCTCAAATTACGAGAATATTTAGCGGCGGGCTCACCTGTGATCGCCACCCCTTTCCCGGCATTAGCTCCTTATAGTCGTTACATCAATATCGTCAACGATGTACAGCAGATGTGTTCTGCTCTTAACTTACCGACAACAAGGCAGCGCTTACCGTCAGGAATCGTCAATGGTGAAAGCTGGCAAAGTCGAAGTGAGTGGGTGCGTATAATCATGGAGCTGATATGAGTGGTTTACCGTTTCGCATAATTCAACTGCTTAATGCGGCGTGGCGACAACGTTACGTTATCGCCCTGCCTGCGCTTATTTTTCCTTTTGTCGGTATGGGCGTAGCAAAATTAGCCCCAACCGTTTACGTATCACACACCAGTATGCTGGTTCAAGAAACAGCGAAAATGAACCCGTTCCTTGAAGACCTTGCTGTTTCAACCATGCTCAAAGAGCGACTCAACGACCTGACTACATTACTAAAAAGTCGCCATATTCTTCACTCCGTTGCCAAAGAGCAAGGCTTAGTGAACGATGATATGTCGGGAAAAGAACAAGAAAGTGTGATTCGACAGTTATCACAAAATCTATCTGTGAGTCAGCAAGGCAAAGATTTCCTTAAAATAGAATTGCGTGCACCAAAAGCGGATGGACTTGAGTCTCTCCTTACCTCGATCAGCCATCACTTTATCGAGCAACTGCTTGCGCCCGAAAGATCTTCGATTCGCGACTCAAGTGAGTTTCTCAATATCCACATAGAAAAAAGAGAAAAGGAACTTGAACAAGCCGAAAATGCGTTGGCGGATTTCCGTAATCAGCACTTAGCAGTGACACCAGAAATGCAAAGCCAAAGTCTTACTCAATTAGCAAGGCTTAAACAGACGTTGGCAGAAAAAGAAGCGGAGCTTGCCGGTGTTGAAAAGAGTCTTGGCTCACTTGACCAGCAACTTTCCAAAACCAACCCAGTTATCGGTAAAATAGAAGAGAAAATCATCGATATCCGCAGCCAATTAACTCTGCTACAAGCCAAATACACCGACAATCACAGTTCGGTTCAAGCGAAGAAACGTGAGTTGAGCCGACTTGAAAATGAACGCACCCTTCTACTCGAGGTGGAACAACCCAACCTCGGCAGCGATAAGCTTTGGGATATTGCCAGCAATAGTACTTTCTCCGATCTCGATACCATTCAACCTCTGCTTGTTACTCAATTACACAGCCTACAATTGGTGAGAAGTCGCTATGAATCGTTAACGGAAGAAACCAAGAGCTTACGCAACATGATAAGTTCTATCGAGCAAGAAGCGAAAAGCTTTGGTAACACCGCAAAAACAATGCGCCGTTTAGAACGTGATGCCGTAATTAAGCGACAGCAATACGATGAGTTATTGCAGCGCTACGAAATGGCGCAACTTACTGGCTCGCTTGGCGTATTTGAACAAAACAAGCGTGTAAAGATAATTGACCTTCCCTTCACACCCAGTACGCCAAGCAACCTACCTGCTGTTATTTTTATTCTTGCGGGTCTAATCGGCGGGGTCGGACTCGGTTCTGGGCTAGCAATCATCTTTGAGTTAAGTAACTCCTCAATTCGTTCCGCACAACGTATTAATGAACTTTCTAAACAACCTGTCCTTTCCACTATTCCGCGAATTTCAAACCGATTCTCAAAATAAGAAACCAGTAAGCCCATCGCTCACAGCAACGATAAGTCATTGAATTTAAATAAAATAAAAACAGGCACATTTAATGCAAATACATTCTAAAAACGGAGAAAGTGTATGCAGCCTATCAATAACAACAATCGTCTTTGCTCAACGTCAAACCACTTAACTGGTAGTCAAAGACGAAACGAAAAAGTGCTAACTATCCATGTTGTGCAACACCTTAAACCCGGCGGCATCGAGTCTATGGTTTTAGAGATGTTGCGACAATCAAATGCCAATAACAAAAGTTTAGTCGTCAGCTTAGAGGGTAATCGCTCCACTTCGATTAAAGCCTGGAGCAAGCTTACCCAATTTAGCCATCAAATTCTTTTTCTCAATAAATCTGAAGGCATTGCACCCTCCATCATCCATCAGCTTCGCAAGTTGTTTACCGTTTTAAAACCCGATACGGTACACACACATCATATAGGACCATTACTCTACGCTGGCTGCGCAGCCCGATTAGCTGGGATCAAATGTGTTATTCACACCGAACATGATGGATGGCATTTCGACAATACAAAACGAGCTCGATTGCAAAATTTAGTGTTAACCGTTGTTAAGCCGCGATTGGTCGCCGACGCAGACTTTGTCGCAACACAATTGATCGACAAGTTTGATTACAACGACCTTCACGTCATCAAAAATGGTATTGATTGCCAACGCTTTAAACCAGGCAGCCAAGCTCTAGCGAGGCAAAAACTCAAACTCCCTTTAGACAAAACGATCATCGGCTGTGCTGGAAGACTCGAGTTCGTCAAAGGTCAAGACATGCTGCTGCATGCGATCTCAATGCTGAATAATAACGTTCATCTAGCGCTTGCAGGTGAAGGCAGCCAGCGCGAAGACCTTCAAGAGTTAGCAACAACACTTGGCATCGAAGATCGAATAACCTGGTTAGGTTTGGTTGACGACATGCCGCGCTTCTATCAATCCCTGGATCTATTTTGCTTACCTTCTCGCAACGAAGGATTCCCGCTATCCACACTAGAAGCTCAGGCGTCCGGTGTTCCCGTTGTGGCTACCAATGTTGGTGGAGTGAAAGAAACCTTGTGCCCAGCAACCGGAAGGGCTGTGGTGGCTGAAAATCCTCTCTCTCTTGCTGACGCACTTAATACAGCGCTAATAAGCAGTCATACTCAAACTCCTCGAGAATTCGTTATTAACAACAACGATCTCGCTCAAATGATCGAAAAGTATAGAATCCTTGCAGTGGAGGCGCGCTAGTATGATGGAATTAGCTCTTATACTACTTTTTTCTATTTCCAGTATTTTAATTGTCTATCACCATATTGGTTATCCGTTGCTGCTCAAATTAGTCGCAAAGAAAACACCATCAGGGAAAAAAACATCCTTCAAGCGCCTTTATCGCGTGACCAAAGCCGATCACTCTCTGCCATCAATAACAATGTTGATCCCAGCTTACAATGAGCAAGATTGGATAGCGCAAAAAATACGCAATCTATCTAGCTTGGATTACCCAAAAGATAAACTGAAAGTGATCATTGCTTGTGATGGCTGTACCGATAGTACCGTAGAAATTGCAGAAGCGACGATTCAAGAAGCGATTTGTAGCGAAACTCATATTGAAATTATCCAATTTGAGCAAAACAGAGGAAAAGTTGCGGTTATTAATCAAGTCATGCAAAGCATAAATAGTGATATTACTGCCATGAGCGACGTCTCCGCTCTAGTCTCATTTGATGCCCTTTTACTTGCTGCACAGCACTTTCATCGAAGCAATGTAGGCGTGGTGAACAGCCGATATCAACTTCTCGACAGCCAAAACACCGGAGAAATGAAGTATTGGCAGTATCAATCGATGCTTCAACAAGGTGAAGCCAATCTAGGTGCTAATATCGGCGCACACGGTGCACTCTATTTCTTTCGTACAGCGCTATTCACGCCACTTGCGCTCGACACGATCAACGATGATTTTGTTATACCAATGGAAATTGTGCGCAATGGATACCAAGCAATATATGAACCCAATGTTGTTGCGATCGAACTAGAAAACGCTACCTTAGGAAAAGACTTCAATCGTCGACTACGCATATCCGCAGGTAACATGCAGCAACTGTTAATGTTGGCAGAACTACTGAGACCTCGCTATAAAGCGGTCGCCTTTACCTTTGGCTCAGGAAAAACGCTTCGTCTACTTACTCCGTACTTACTCATCATCTGTCTCATCACTTCTGTTGCCCTTAGCTATCACACGTTGTTTCTTGCAGTGCTGGGATTGCAAGTCACCTTCTATTCGATCG
Source organism: Vibrio fluminensis (assembly GCF_015278125.1). Taxonomy (GTDB): domain Bacteria; phylum Pseudomonadota; class Gammaproteobacteria; order Enterobacterales; family Vibrionaceae; genus Vibrio; species Vibrio fluminensis. The sequence goes on along the minus strand of NZ_JADILO010000002.1, from coordinate 237,729 downwards.
CGGCACTCGGTCTATTATTACCAACTATTTTTACTCATCGTATTATTCAGCTAATCAGCTATTTTACTGCTGGGCATTTCGCCAATTTGTATGGAGGCTTACGCTACATACTGGGTCGCGAAACTGGTCGCTTGGAACGTGTATAAGGAGGTTAACCATGCCACATATCATTGCCAACTACCCTATCTGGTTCGCAAAGCGTCTGTTTGATTTGTTAGGCGCTTGCTTTGCTCTGCTGTTGTTTATGCCGATTTTACCAATGATTGCCATTGCGATTAAAGCAACGTCTAAAGGTCCAGTTTTTTATCAACAACAGCGCGTTGGGAAATCAACCCCTCAACACATGGAATTTTTCTACATTATTAAGTTTCGCACTATGTACCAAGATGCCGAAAGCCGTTCGGGTGCAGTCTGGGCGACCAAAGACGACCCACGTATCACTCCCGTGGGTCGATTCCTCAGAAAAACACGTCTGGACGAGCTGCCGCAATTATTCAACGTGATCAGAGGAGAGATGTCTTTGATTGGTCCAAGACCTGAACGACCTTCTTTTTACAATAAGCTTGAACACGAAATTCCGTATTTCGCTGATAGAACTTACGGTGTAATGCCTGGCATTACGGGCTTGGCGCAAGTCAATCAAGGCTATGATACCTGTATCGACGATGTACGTAAGAAGGTCGGTTTCGACCACAGTTATGCATTATCCCTTCGCTCTACTAAGTCATGGCTTATTATGGACATGAATATCATCGCGCAAACTTTAGTAGTCATGTTTAATGGTCGCGGACAATAGTTGAGTTAAAAAATAGCCCACTACCGAAGTAAGTGGGCTAATAGTCAGGCAGGAGTCGCCAAAGGAACTCAGTGGCTTTAATAGCACCCCTTACTTTTGCACCAGTTTCAAAAAGAAATTGGCTATGACACCGCAAGAGTTTCGCACTCAATCAAAGAGCAGTAATACAAGCCTGACTTCTCGCACTCTACGTCATCCCATTGCGGTCGCCTAGCCTCCGGCAACAAATCATTTCATCTACACGATTGGGGGGGCCGCACACTCCCCTTAGCCTTTTCATAACGCCTAACTAGTTTCATTTCTTATTTCGATTAATAGATTTGCAAGCAAATCATTACAAACACAAATAGCAATAGTTTGCATTATTATTTTCATTAATATATAAAGCCAAGTTATTGATAGTTTATAAAAATAAATAACATTTCGAATATTACTAAAGTAATGGGCACCAACCCAAAACCAAATGAGGTATCAGCCTTTTACTTCTTGCTTCGAGAAAACAGCTGTCACTAAATCCCGAAAATGTAATAGCCAAGGAAAGGAGAAGTTATGTCTCGGCTTTTAAAACTAAAATCGACCTCTATCGTCGTTGCTAGTTGTTTTATTTTCAGCAATGTTTACGCTGACGACGAATCAATTGTGGTTGTTGGACAACAACTCGAAGATAGTGGCATTGGTCCTGATTTCAGTTATGTCAGTGAAACTAGCCGCAGCGCCACGAAAACAGCGCTACCGATAGCAGAAACGCCCCGTTCGATATCCGTAGTAACACGCGAACAAATGGATGACCGCGCTTCAATTAGTATTTCAGACGCCCTGCAATACACGCCCGGTATCCAAGCAAACTTTTATGGCGAAGACAACAAACAAGATTGGTTTGTTATTCGTGGCTTCAAACAAGCCAATAACGGCTTATATATGGATGGCACACGCCTTTGTTCTTCAGGATTCTACAGCTGGCAGATAGACCCTTTTTCCTTAGAAAGAGTTGAAATTGTCCGAGGTCCAGCCTCTTCTTTATATGGTCAGACACCCCCAGGTGGTGTGATCAACCTGATCAGTAAACGCCCTCAGTTCGATGGTGGTTCAGGCACCGTAAGTCTTGAAGGCGGTAGCTACAGCCGCAAACAGTTAAAGTTAGATAGCAACCATGAAATATCTAGCAATCTCGCAGCAAGATTTGTTGGTCTATTCAGTGATACAGAAACTCGTGTAAACAATGTTGAAGGTGAGCGTGTCATGCTAGCCCCTTCACTGACCTGGCTTGTCAATGACAGAACTTCCATCACGTTATTAGGCAGCTATCAGAAAGACGACTCGGATCCTTACCTACAGTTTCTGCCAGTTGAAGGGACATTAACTTCTAACGTCAATGGTAAGATCAGCGATAGCACTGCAATCGGGGATCCTGATTGGGAAAAATTTGAGCGTGAACAATTGTCTCTTGGCTATGAATTTAGTTATCGCTTCAATCCACAATTTGAGTTTGCACAATCGACTCGTTACAGTGAAATGGACATTGACCTCAAACAAGTGTACGCCATCGGTTATGCCGCTGATGACCCAACGTTAGGCCCTTTGCTTGATCCGTTAGCTCAACGTAATGATATTCTTCGCGGTGCCACCGTGGAAAACGGTTCTTCTGACGCTCTAAATATCGACAACCGACTGACTTACCAAGTGACAACACAAAATACAGAACAGACGTGGTTGCTTGGGCTTGATTATCAGAGCCTCAATATTTCTAATCGAAACTACGCAAATACTCCGTTAGTTGCTGATGGGAATTCTGCATTACCTACCCCATTTGGTTTTAGTATCGCAGATCCACGATTCAACCCTTACAACCCGAGCTATAGTTCAAATCTAGTGCTCCTAGATAGTAGCTCTGCAACATTGAGCCCGCTTACCGATGACAACTTGCAACGTATCGAGACCAAAAATCGACAACTAGGAATCTATTTACAGTCTCACATAGAAATTGCTCAGCAGAGTATCTTACTCGCGGGTTTGCGTTACGATGACGTCAGCAACCAAATTCGCAATACAACCACTGGAGATAACACCGATGTTGAAAATCAAGAATGGACTTACAATATTGGTTTAGGTTTTAAAGCTGACAATGGCCTTCTACCCTATCTTGCATATCAACAATCTTTTGCTCCAGTTATCCAGTTGGATGAAAATGGAAACCAAGCAAAACCTGAAGAGGTCGAGAGCATCGAGATTGGTACCAAGTTCCAACCTCGCAATTTCGATGGGTATTTTAGTGCTGCCCTCTATTTGGCAGATAAAACAAATCTCGTGCGCACTAACAATTTAGGTCAACTGACCCAGATAGGTGAAGTTCGCAACAAAGGCTTAGAACTAGAAGCTGTCGCTAACGTTACACCATCACTTACGCTTCTTGCTAATCTTGGCTTGGTTGATTCTGAGATACGCAAAGATATCGATGCTTCTCGTGTTGGTAAAACACCCGCTCAGATTGCAGACTTAACTGCCTCTGCGTGGGCGAACTATAAAATATTGGGAGGCTCTTTAGATGGCCTTAGTCTCGGGGTTGGTGCTCGATACATTGGCGAAACTTATGCTGATGATGTTGAAGATCTAAAAGTTCCCTCATACACATTATTTGATTCCACAATAAGCTATCAAATGGATGACGTTAAACTACAACTTGCAATGAAAAACTTATTCGACAAAGAATATGTCGCAACCTGTTACGGCAACTGCTTCTATGGCGATAGACGTAACTTCATCGCTAATGTTACCTACAGCTGGTAAAAAAAAGCCCGCATAGAAAGATGCGGGCTCTCGCTTTTTATAGCCAGCGACGCACGCGCTGTTTGTACGCTAGGTATTGTTCACCAAATAGTTTCTCTAACGCCCGCTCTTCTGGCAAAATTTGAAAACGGTTCATATAGAACACAAAACCGATTGGAAGCAGCAAACAGACCATGTTTTGCTGCCAATAACCAATACCAAATAATAAAATCAGAAGTGCTAGGTACATTGGATTACGGCTATAAGCAAAGATACCGGTATCAACCACCGAGCTGGCGCTATCAACCTTCACTGGGTTAACTGTGGTCTTTGCTTTACGAAATTCATTAACGCCAGCAAGGCCAATGAAACCAGAAACAAGCACAGAACAAGCTAACACCGTCCATGGAAACGGCAACACAGCCGCGAAACTCTCCAAAGCACCGTCAAATCGCACCATTACCACGATAAAAATGATAAATAGTGCGACTGGTGGAATTTTCCTTTCCAATAGTTCCATTAAATAATCTCTAGCAATGCTTGCAGTGGATGCTTAGTTTTCACATGCTCAAAACGCTTCACCTGACTGCGGCATGAATAGCCCGTTACCAAACAGCGATCAGCAGGTAATTCCTCTAAGCGAGGTTTCCAACTCAAGCCATAAATATCTTTCGACATCTCAAGTTTGTCGACTTCATGACCAAAGGTCCCTGCCATACCACAACACCCAACAGGTACGGTATTTAGCTTAGCGCCAAAGTGCGTAAAGATCGCGCCCCACTCTTTTTCAGCATTCGGTAGCTTGGTTTTTTCGGTACAGTGTGCCAGTAGATGCCATGCTTCACCTTTTGCTTCACTTGACTCAAACTCGTTAAGTCTTGGTAGCAACCATTCATGCACCGTCAAGACATCAAATTCACCGCGCTTATCACCAAGAATTTCTGTGTATTCATCTCGATAGCAGAGAACTAACGCAGGATCGACCCCCACCATAGGAATAGAGAGATCCGCTACTTGCTCAAGGAACATTGCAGTGCTCTTAGCTTTTTTAGCAAATTGCGCCAAGAAGCCTTTGATGTGCTGCGCTTTGCCATTCGGTTTAAATGGCAGTAACACCGGGGTTTTACCTAGCTTGATGATCAGTTTAACGAAATCATCCACAACATCAGCATCGTAGTACGACGTAAATGGGTCTTGCACAATCAGCACATGATTTGCTTTCTCTTCGCGCGACATCGCGGCTAAAGCTTGCATATCAAACGGCTTAAGCTGCTTCACTCGCTTATCTAGTGTCGGCACTGACAACAACGGAGCATCAACGTAACCCACCGTTGAGGCGGTCAAACTTTGTACCCATTTTTGCTTTAATACCCCATTCACTAACGTTGGCGCTTTCGCCATAATTGGTAACATGGTTTCAATGTTAGCGACTAAATAATCTTTAGCTGGACGCTGATAACGACTGTAGTAGATATTCAAAAAGCGCGATCTAAAACTTGGTACGTCGACTTTAATTGGACATTGGCTCGCACACGCTTTACACGCTAAACAGCCATTCATCGCTTCATACACTTCATGAGAGAAATCGTATTGGTGGCGTTTATTGAAGCTATTGCGCACACGATCGAGCATCGTTTTAACCGACACCGTTTTTAGAGCCTGCTGCTCCAAATCCAGAATATCGATCCCTTGCTCAGTTAATTGACGCAGCCACTCTCTGACTAATCCCGCACGTCCTTTTGGTGAATGCCGACGATCTGCGGTGACCTTCATTGAAGGACACATTGGCGAAGCTGTATCGTAGTTAAAACATAAGCCATTACCGTTACATTCCATCGCTTGCTTAAAGCTATCACGCACTTCAACGTTAATCTGGCGATCATAGAAGCCGCGTTTGGTATCAGTGACTTTAACCAGTTCGTCACCGCTCTCCAGTGGTGTACAAATCTTACCTGGATTCATCTTGTTATGCGGATCGAATGCCGATTTCACGCGGCGCAGCTCGGTAAAGAGCTCTTCACCAAAAAATTCTGGACCATATTCAGAGCGGAAGCCTTTACCGTGTTCGCCCCACATCAAACCGCCATATTTAGCCACTAACTTAACGACTTCGTCAGAAAGCTCATGCATCATAAGCTCTTGCTGAGGATCGCAAAGATCAAGCGCTGGTCTAACGTGCAAAACACCCGCATCCACGTGACCAAACATGCCGTATTGCAGTTGTTTTGTATCTAACAGTTCACGAAACTCAACAATAAAGTCAGCAAGGTTTTCAGGAGGCACGCAGGTATCTTCAGCGAACGCCACCGGCTTAGCGCGACCTTTCGCGGCACCTAGTAACCCGACCGCTTTCTTACGCATGTTGTAGATTTTACCAATGCTGGCAACATCACTGCATACTTGGTAGCCAATAATGCCCGCTTCTTCTGCTTCAAGCATTTGTTCTAATCGAGCAGTCAGCAGCGCAACTTGTTGCTCAACTTCTTGAACATCTTGCCCAGCAAACTCAACCATGTTGATGCCCAGCATCTCTTTGCCCGGAACATCTGTCAGCAGGTCACTCACGGTGTGCCAAACTATGTCTTCTTTGGCAAGATTAAGAACTTTTGAATCGACGGTTTCCACTGACAATGCGTTGGCTTCAACCATAAAAGCAGCATTGCGCAATGCCGAATCAAAACTGTTGTACTTAACATTGACGAGGGTACGCGCTTTAGGGATTTTAGTCAGGTTAAGCTTTGCTTCAGTGATAAACGCCAATGAGCCTTCAGCACCGCACAGCACTCGCGTTAAATTAAAGCTATCGTCTTGCTCATTAATGGCATTTTTGAGATCGTACCCCGTTAAAAAACGGTTCAGTGGAGGGAATTTATCGGAAATTTGTTGTCGCTTATCACGACAAACCTGCTCTGTAACCTGTAATGCAGTCGCCGCATAGGTGCCTTCATCAGGCGCGCCATGGGAAAGATCAGACTCTAATACTGAGCCATCAGCAAACACCGCTTGAAGAGACAAAACATGGTCGGAAGTCTTGCCATACTTCAATGAGCCTTGTCCTGAAGCGTCAGTATTTATCATGCCACCCAAGGTGGCGCGGTTGCTGGTAGAAAGATCTGGCGAAAAGAAATAGCCATATGGACGCACAGCATCATTAAGTTGGTCTTTGACCACGCCAGTTTGGACGCGAACCCACCCTTCTTGCTCATTAATCTCAAGCACTTGGTTCATATGACGAGAAAGATCAACAACGACGCCTTGAGTCAGCGATTGACCATTAGTGCCAGTACCGCCGCCACGAGGTGAGAATTTCACCCGTTCGTATATTGGCTTAGCCGAAATCTTACCGATTAAGGTCACGTCGTGTGTATCACGCGGATGCACAACCGCCTGTGGTAGTTGTTGATAAACACTGTTGTCTGTCGCAACAGCCAGTCGGCTTGAGTATTGAGTTTCGATATCGCCAGTAAAGCCCGCTTTTTTCAGTTCGTCTAAGAAACTGAGTACCACGTGATCGATATCTTGATGAGAGTGAAGTCTTGGTAACATTGCGTCCTGCCCCTACGGCACTGATCCAATCAGCTTTGGGTTACTTTAGCCATCGATCAATCATCCGTGTACGTTGCATACCAATTACACTACCATTTAGGGTTCTGTTAAATAGCCCAAAAGCTATTACCAAAGAATCCTTCTATGTAATTTCAGCGCAAACTCACACTAACAAATTAAAGCGATGGGTATTATTCTTTTGATTTTCGTCACTTTACAACATTTAAAAGCGTGATCAAAATAGAATTAGAGTGCCAAAATAGAAATTATGGTGTTTACCTTAACCAACCGTTTGTTAGCTTAAGAACTAAGTAACAATGCCCTAACCGCGTCGACCATTTTTGTGAAAGCTGCCTCAAAATTGAGTGCCATTTATTGCGGTTAGTAGAATCTTTAGCAGCGTTAGAATAGAGCCAATGAAAAAAAATAAGATCGTAACAACAGAAGATATTCTTCTTAAACTATGTCAGTCAGTATCAAGAGTTCTTAGCTCAGCGACAGACTCTAATGTTTCATACTCCGCTATGGTACAAAAGATCAACAAAACAAGTCTCAAGCCTGATTTTGGCTGCTTTGTACTGTTTGATGGCGGTTTTTCTGGTTTGGTTGTGATCAACTTTACTGCCAAAGCTGCGCTGGAGCTCTATACAAAGTACATGCAACATATGGGGATACCTCCCGAAGAGTTAGCGATTACTCATACTTCTGACGAAGTGGGTGACGTGCTGGGTGAACTCATGAACCAACTTGTTGGCGATTTTACCAACAAGATCCGTAAAGAGCTGCAAACCCACATTACGCAAAACCAGCCGAAAATGTTGTCGCTCAACAAACAGGTCATTTTGTCGGTAGACACCAACCTAGATCGCCCTCAGGCACGTCGCGTGACTTTCTCAACAGAAAACCACAACATCTTCTATCTTGAACTAGCAATGGATAAAACTGAATTTATCCAATTGGAAGAATTTGAAGTCGCTGAAGACGAAAGCCCAGATGACATTCTTGAAAAAACGCGTCAAGAGATGCTAGAGAAAGAGAAAAAGTCGCAAGGCGGCAATTCCGAAGCCGACGACTTACTTAGCGAACTGGGTTTGTAGCCTCTTACTGCGCTAACTCATTGAGGCTCCTAAATTTAGGGGCCTTAAATTTATCTCCCTTACCCCATCCTCAAAAATGAATTTCTGCTGCAATTGAGCGTATAAAGTTGCGACCGATGTCCATAACACGCTAAAATAGCCGACTTTGCTAATTTTAATGAGTTTTGTCGCTATCAATGGATAAACAAAAAGCCCTTAAGAAGATTGCCAAGTGTCTAGAACTTGGTAACTCAGCCAACGTCAATGAAGCTGCGAATGCGATCAAAATGGCGCATAGCCTTATGCTCAAATACGGGTTGGATAAGGATGATATCGAGTTTATCAAGATGGGCAAAACCCAATCAACTCACCTTCTACCTTCTAACATTAGCTCTACGCTACTGCGGATTATTCGTGGCATTAACACCCGCTTTGGTGTTGAAGCCGTGTTGCTTAATCACAAAGGTCTTAAGCGCGTAGAGTTCATAGGTGAAGCTGATCGTGCAATCTTTGCCGCGTTCGCATTTGATATCGTCTACCGTGAGCTCAATGAGCATACTGGTAAATTCCGCAATAGTTTTGCTGGAACAGGAACATCTTCTATGGAAGTGAACCGCCGTGTAAACTCTTTCGTTTCAGGTTGGGTTGAAGGCGCTTTAGAGAAGCTACCCGTCATATCTCCTGATGAAGAGTCTGCTAACAAAATAGAAGATTATATCGATAAAGAATTTAAGAATATCGACCGAGAAACCTTCAAGCAGCAGCTTCGTGAAGCGATGAAAAACCTGACTGATGATTATGAGGTAGGTTTGAAAAAAGGCCGTACGCTTTCAGTCAGCCGCCCAATTGATGGTGCTCAAGCGCCAAAACTACTGCGTTAATACCCCTCGAAGTATCTGACTAGCAGAATAGATATGTCTGCTAGTTGTTGATTTTTGCTGTGTAAATGAACACTTCATTCAGCACTTGTTAATCTTGTGTCAATTATCATGACTCTTATTTGACATAAAGCATGCCATCGGGTTTATTGGCATCCATCAATTTTCTGTATGTATAACCAAGAGTTTAAACTTTCATCTTCGTCGCTATTCGGCGAACAGGATTAACGTTTAAGGAACTTGAAATATTAAACACTTTCACATGGAGAAATTTTCTGTGAAAAAACTTACTCTAGCGCTTGCTCTTACAGTAGCTCTAACTGGCTGTCAGGCAACTCAACGTCAAAACGCAACTACTGGCGAATCAGAAACAAACTCAACAACTAAAGGTGCTCTAATCGGCGCGATTGCAGGTGTTGCTGTTGGTCTTGCTACTGGTGATAACGCAAAAGAACGTCGTAAGAACGCACTAATTGGTGCGGCTGGTGGCGCAGCTATTGGTGGTGGTGCTGGTTACTACTTTGACCAACAAGAAGCAGCACTACGTAAACAACTGCTAGATTCTGGTGTACAAGTTGAGCGTGTGGGAGAAAACCAACTGCTACTTCGTTTAGAGAATGGTATTGGTTTCCAATCTAGCTCTTACCAACTAGACCCAACCATTCACCGCACACTAAGTGGCGTTGCGCGTATTCTAGTTGAATACCCAGACACTAGCCTAGTGATCGAAGGTCACACTGATAGCACAGGTAACGAATCAATGAACCAAACGCTATCAGAGCGTCGTGCAGAAGCCGTTCGTAACTACCTAGTACAACAAGGTGTTGCTCCAGGTCGCGCAATTTCTCGTGGTTACGGTGAGCGTTTCCCACTATGTTCAAACGATACAACAGCGGGTCGCGCATGTAACCGCCGCGTTGAGATTCAGATTCTACCGCTGAAATAATCAACATCTATCGGTGACAAATATCGAATAGGGGGTAACCTACCCCCTTTCATCAATAATCCCACCTCATTTCATATCCAAGTAATTTCATTTGTAATTCTGTATACTTAGCCTTTCACTTTTGACTCACTAGGCATTACGGATGATGAGATTAATCACCACGCTTATTTTTTGTTTTTCATCATTCAGTTACGCAAACGCTTCTCAAGCCTCGTTTGCAGAACAACTATCGCAAGCTAAACTCGATAATCCGCGCGCACAATACCAAGTTTCACAGGCCTTCTTATCTGGTGATGGTGTTGCACAGTCTCAGCAAGAAGCGTTCTACTGGTTAGAACAAGCGGCAATCAACGACTACAAACTCGCTCAGTATGACTTAGTTGAGCAGTATCTTACTGGTGGTCTGATTGAACCCGATTTAAACAACGCTATTTATTGGCTGACCAAATTAGCCATTGCTGGCGATGACAAGGCGCAATTTGAGCTTGGACAGCTTTATGAAAAACGCGCCGAAGTGGTCGATACTCAGCTACAAGCGAAGCTTTGGTACCAAATAGCGGCGGAAACAAACCCTGATGCAGAACAAGCCTACGCACAACTTCTTGAGCAGGAGTTTAATCAGCGTCGAGCAAAGCAAATAGCGAAATTGCAACAGCTTGATGCTGAAAGTACTCCTAGCAAACAAACTAACTGGGTAACTGACACTCTCGACAGTAATACTTGGGCTCTTGCGGGTCTAGGGCTGGTACTGAGTGCAGGATCATTGGGCTGGTTACGCCATCGGGGCAAACAGAGAAAGCAACACGATTCCAATGCGAGCCGTGCATCCCTACTCGAATTAAGTAGTGCGGAAAACCACAAGCTCAAAACTCAACTCAGTAAGCAAGATGCGGCTTTGAAAAAGCAAAGACAGCAAATTGAACTGTTATATTCAGAGCTCAAAAAGCAGCAAAATAGTACCAACCAAACCAGACGTGTTGAAAGCTCAGCAAATTCACCACTCGCGCTCGCCTGCGCGATGTTTGGCTTTAGCCAAGATAACATGCCTGATGTCGTGAAAATAAAGCAACGTTACAAGCAGCTTTGTAAAATCTATCATCCCGATCTCAAAGGTAGTGACGAAGAAATGAAACGTCTCAATCACGCTCTAAAAGTGATCCTAGCGCAGCACAAAAAGTAAGTTAACATCATGTTACACTTTTATATCTAAACTAGACGTAACCGGCTATAAACCATACAAACAGAAGGCTGCGCAATCGATCTCTTTCTTGTTTCTCGTAACAAACAGTTAACGTCAAATAACTATATGTGTCATAATGCACTCCAACAATAACCCTTGGTGATAACGGTAGGAGCGTTACATGTTCACAATTGAAGGAATTTGCGACTGGTGTAAGAAACCAAGCCTGCTAACCAAACACGAATATATTGATGGCTTATGCCACCACTCTTGCAAAGAGTGTTTTGACTTTGCCGCCATGGATGTGCGTGAATTTAATATCGGTGAAATTGAGCAGAGAGAGCGACAATCGCAACTCATGCGCTGAAAGCATACCGATATTGCTACATCTAACGGCTAATTCGTGATAGCCACTTGTAACCAAGGACGACATTACAAACCGCCTACTCGATTAGGCGGTTTTTGTTTTGCGGTGAATCTGGTTGTTGCTCGGGCGCGGCTAGGCTAAATGCAGGATGTTCATTAAGTGCAAAGTATAGCCTTTCAATCGTAGGATACTGGCTAAGATCGACATCAAACCTCAACGCATTATAAACCTGAGGCACCAAACACACGTCCACCAGAGACACCTCTGAACCAACTGAATACGCACCTGACGTTTCACGTAGCTTATCGTCTAGTGCCGCAAACCCCACCGTTATCCAATGTCGTAACCAGTTCAACTCATCTTCTTTATCGAAATCATACTGATTGATCAAATACTGCTGCACACGCAAGTTGTTAAGTGGATGAATATCAATCGCGATATCTTGCGCCATCTCTTTGACTTGATAACGCTTTTCCCCTTCAAGCGGAGTCAATAAAGGTTGGGGGCAGTGATCATCTAGGTAATCAATAATCGTTAATGACTGGCTAATACGATTTGAACCATCCACTAATACTGGTACTAGCTCGTTAGCGTTGATGCGGTGAAATTCGTCGGTGTGTTGCTGACCACCATCTTTCAGTAAATCAACCGCAAAATAGTCGTAACGGATTTGCTTTAGGTTCAGCGCGATTCTTACTCGGTAGGCTGCTGACGAACGCCAATATCCATATAGTCTCATCGTTTCTCCACCACTTTCTGTTGTATAGCACCAAATAAGCTATTACCTTTTTCATCAAGCATTTCAATCTTGATCGTGTCGCCAAAGCGCATAAAAGAGGTGGTTGGCTTGCCATCTCGTATCGTCTCAATCATGCGTATTTCAGCAATGCACGAATACCCAACGCCACCTTCAGTAATAGCGGTACCAAAATCAGTGCCTTGTTTATTGGATACGGTACCTGACCCAATTATAGTCCCTGCAGACAATCTACGAGTCTTCGCTGCATGTTGAATCAGCTTGGCAAAGCTAAATGTCATATCTTGTCCAGCATTTGGATAACCAAAAGGCTGGTGGTTGTAACTGCTTCTAAGTGGCAAATGTACTTTGCTATCACGCCAGGTCTCACCTAACTCATCGGGAGTAATGGCCACAGGAGAAAACGACGACGACGGCTTAGATTGATAAAACCCAAACCCTTTAGCAAGTTCTGCTGGAATCAAGTTACGCAGCGAAACATCATTGACTAGCATCAGTAAACGCACCGAATCACCGGCTTGCTTTTCAGAGCAGCCCATGGGCACATCATCGGTGATCACGGCAACCTCAGCTTCAAAATCAATGCCCCACTCTTCACTGGCAAATTCAATATCATCGGTTGGTCCTATAAACGTATCTGAGCCGCCTTGGTACATCAGAGGATCGGTCCAAAAACTCTCAGGGATTTCTGCGCCTCGCGCCTTACGCACCAACTCCACATGATTGACATAAGCACTACCATCTGCCCAGTGAAACGCTCTAGGTAACGGGGATTCACAGTGGCTCGGTTCAAACTCCACGCCTTCGATGACACCCTGATTTAAATCTCGATATACTGCTTCTAACAGTGGCGCGCAATGTGCCCAATGGTCGAGAAGATGTTGCATCGTGTTGGCAATAGCAGGCACGGAAACGCAGCGCGTCATTGCTCGGTTCACTACCACCAATAGACCGTCACGAGTTTGGTTTTTTAATGTCGCAAACTTCATATCGCCTCACTTTTTCTCACGCCAGCTATAGACATATTCCGCATTCTCTACTTGCTCTGCCTGGTTAGAAAATTCCAGTGCATGTCGAGTATCAATCATCACAGCGACTTCATCGGTTTGTTTTTTCTTATGCGCAAGACCAGACGCAAACGCCTTAGGATGAGGACCGTGAGTAAAACCAACCGGATGAAAGGTCACCATGCCAGCTTCAATGTTGTCACGACTGAAAAAATCCCCTTGGTGATAAAACAACACTTCATCGTAATCATCATTATTGTGATAAAACGGTACTTTTAGTGCACCAGGATCGCTCTCGATAGGACGGGGGACAAAAGTACAGACAACAAATCCGTCGCCAACAAAGGTGGTGTGTGCAGAAGGTGGCAAATGGTATCTGTGTGACATAAGCGGACGAATATCTCGCCAATTCAAGCGCACAACAGAGAGATCGCCGTGCCACCCAATCGCATCCAAAGGATTAAAGGGATAGGTAATCGTGCTCACCTCTCCGTGACGCTTAACTTTTACCTGAGTGGTCGATTCGCTGTACTGCGCTTTAAAAGTATCGTTAATTTCAGGCACATCGAGCGCGGCTGGGTCAAACACCGCATGCTGACCAACGATGCCTTTTTCCGGCAAGTTATACTCACCATCGGTATTCTCAATCATCAGAATAAACATCGGTTGATGAGGTTCTAAGCGCCAATTCGTCGAGCGTGGGATCACCACGTAATCCCCTGTCAACAATGTTAAATGTCCGTAGTCACAAAACAGCTCTGCACTGCCTTGATGAATAAACAGCAACTCATCACCATCAGCATTAAGGGCAAGAAAGTCCATCGATTCTTGCAGACGCCACACTCGAATTTTGCAGTCCGCGTTTGAAAGTAAATTAGGGACATTCCAGGGTGAATTTTGGTGGCTGTCACTTACATGATTGAAGTTAAATGCTCGCGGTCTTAACTTGCCCTCCCAATCACTCCACCCAGTTGGTGCATGACGATGATGAAAGTGACTCGCAGGTCCAAAAAAGCCAGCACGCCCAGCCTCGCGCTCATAGATCCCCTGATCGGGAAAGTCGGCATGGGCTTGCTTTGAACATGTACCTTCTCGATGAGGGTAAGTGATCCTTCTACGCATCTTTCAGCACCCCTCGCCTAATTTGATCTTCCTCTATCGACTCAAAGAGCGCCTTAAAATTACCCTCACCAAACCCTTGGTTACCTTTGCGCTGGATAATTTCAAAGAACACCGGACCTATCACCGTTTGAGTAAATATTTGGAGCAGAATGCCATCTTTCATTGGCGCACCATCTATCAAGATGCGTAACTGCTTTAAAAGATCGAGATCTTCACTGTGCCCTGCGACTCGCTGATTGACTTTTTCATAGTAGGTATCTGGAGTCGGCATAAACTCCATGCCGCGATCGCGTAAGGTTTTTACGGTGTGATAAATGTCATCTGTGCTCATGGCGATGTGTTGGATACCCTCGCCGTTGTACTCGCGAATAAACTCTTCAATTTGCGATTTGTCATCAGAGGATTCGTTGATTGGAATTCGGATCTTACCGCAAGGTGCCGTCATCGCTCGGCTGACTAACCCAGTGAGCTTACCTTCAATGTCAAAGTAGCGAATCTCTCTAAAGTTGCCGATACGCTCATAAAAACCAGACCAGATATCCATATGCCCTTGTTTGACGTTATGAGTTAAATGGTCAATCTCGAGTAATCCAACCGACTGTCTTTCTCTTTGATGTTTCGCATCAGTGTAAAAACAAAAATCGATATCATAGATATTCTGCTCACCATAACGATCGACAAAATAGAGCAGACTTTCACCAATGCCGTATATCGCAGGGATAGATAGCTCCATCGGACCTATCTCTGTCACATACTTACTCGCCCCGTTAACCAAGGCGTGCTCCATGGCTTTTCCGCTATCTTTAACTCGAAACGCCATACCACACACCGAAGGACCATGTTGTTTAGCAAACGCCTCTGCTTGGCTATGCGGCTGCGCATTAACCACAAAACTGATATCACCTTGTTGATAAAGCCATGCCTGTTTCGAGCGATGCTTTGCTACTTCCGCGAAGCCAAGTGATAGAAACAAATCCTTCAACGCCATTATGCCTTGCTCGTCTGCTGCGGTGTATTCGACAAACTCAAATCCATCTGTCCCTAGCGGGTTTAAATACTCATCCATAACCTTCCCCTGTCGTAATAGTTAACGCACAAGTGCTGATATAAACATGAGCAATAACAGCCTATAAGGGTAATTTTGCGCTAAAAAAATGCCGTGATTAAAACGGCACTCCGAGTGTAAAATCGGCGACTGCTTTTTATAAATTACTACTAACCAATTCATTAGTAAGCTAAAGCTATCACAACTCAATGTAACAAATATTTTACATTTCAATTTTCACAAAGCGTGTTTGATTTACGTACTACTGCGCAGGGATTAACCAATAAAACGGGCTGATTCGCTTTTAGGAGCGAAACTTGATTTACCGCAGGTTTGAGCTCAAGACTTAGCGGTATGTTAACCGCCTCTGTTCCTACAGTAAGGTATAACAATGACACAAATTAACCGTGAGCGATTAGTGGAGCACTTCTGCGAACTAATCAAAATTGATAGTGAAACTGGCTTTGAAAAAGAAATTGCGGAAACTCTTGCTGAGCAACTTGGTGCAATGGGATTCACTGTTCACAAACTACCAGTGCCAGAGCAGTACACCAACGGCTTCAACGTCTATGCACGTCTAGATGGCAAAATTGAAGATAGCGTCGTACTAAGCTGCCACATGGATACAGTAACGCCAGGTAAAGGCATTGAGCCAGTTATTGAAGACGGTATTATCCGCTCAAAAGGCAACACTATCTTAGGCGGTGATGACAAGTCTGGCATCGCAGCTATCATGGAAGCGGTTCGTTGTATCCAAGCAGAAAACCTTGATCACAAGACCATCGAAATTGCGTTTACTGTTCATGAAGAAGGCGGTCTACACGGCTCAGAACACTTCGATATGAACATGATTCAATCAAATAAAGCAATCGTGCTGGATACCGGTGGTCCTATCGGTACTATCGTTAACTCGGCGCCTGGTCAACAAAAGATCGTTGCAACGATCAAAGGACGCCCTGCACACGCCGGTCTTGCGCCTGAAGAAGGCATCAGTGCAATCAGCGTCGCAGCCGACGCTATTACGCAAATGAAACTGCTGCGTATTGATGAAGAAACCACAGCGAACATCGGTATTGTTGAAGGCGGTAACGCGACTAACATCGTCATGCCAGAGCTAAAAATTGTTGCGGAAGCTCGCTCACTAAACGACGACAAGCTGACTAAGCAAGTAGACCATATGATTGAAACGTTCCAAGCTGCTGCAGCGAAACATGGCGCAGAAGTGGAAATTGAATCTACACGTGCCTACAACGCGTTTGTTCTTGCCGATGATCACCCACACATTGAACAAGTAAAAGCGTCCTTTGCGGCTATCGGTGCAGAACCATTTACTAAGTCAACCGGTGGCGGCAGCGATGCCAACAACTTTAACAAACTAGGTCTGACGACGGTAAACATCTCTACTGGCATGGCTAAAGTGCATACCACAGAAGAGTTCATTGCCATTGATGATATGGTAAAAGTAACAGAGTTTGTTAAGCACTACCTAACACACTAATCTGATTTAAAAGCATCCAAAAAGCCTGATAAGTTAATCTTTATCAGGCTTTTTTTATTGACCTTCCCCCTAGGGTAAGGATTAAGCTTATACCAATCAGGATAAGTAAGTGGTCAGTAAATTGCGCAAGGAAAATCGCTTAGAACTAGGCGCAGATTGCCGCTAACTAGTTATTCTAATTACAAAATCTGCAACAACGTTATCAGCGATTTTAATCAGCAAGAATGATCAAAGATTTATCCTGATTGGTATTAGTGCTCACACTTAGTTAATTGTCATTTTGAGTTGAATTGGTATCCATATGCACGCGACCTCTTTGCGTACAATTTGGTTAGTCTTGCTTACGTCGATGACGCTTATCGCGTCTAGTATGGCGTCGAGCAAAACGCTGATGCCAATTCAAATGCTACAAATGAGTCAATCCACCAGCAGTCACTGCGATGCTGACATGATGCCGAATATGGATATGGCAACCATGTCCCATCATCTCGCTGATGGGCAGAAAACCAGCATTAATATGGATTGCTCAAATGGCAACTCAATGCAGCATGAATGCTGCGATACCACTTGTGTCACCGTATTTGCGACTCTCGCCGACGATCTGGCGAGCTTTACTCCGACATTTGATATCCAAACCTATCCTATTGAGCCAACACGCGATACTGTCGCTATCACAAGCTCACTCTACCGCCCACCCAGCGCTTAACTTTCAATTCATACGTTAGACATTTAGCAGTTCCCCTTACCTGCTACTTACTATCAGCCTGATAGCGCCTCGTCGCATCAGTTAGATCAATATTCCAACCGCTCGCTTAACGATGAGTCAGCAGTTGGTATTTGAAAATGGATTGTAATGTGAAAGCAAAATACAACTTCCTCGCGCTCAGCCTCTGTTTGGCGATTGGCGCACCGGCTTTGGCGCATACAGAACTTGAGTCTCAAGTGATTCACGCTGCGTCGAATTCTTCGTTGCTCGAGTCGACGTTGACTCTAGAGCAGATTATCGCAATTGCTTTACAGCAAGATGCAAGTCGTGACCAATTATTCGCTCAATCCCAAGCGACCTTGAGCGGTGGCAAAGCGAAAGCCACGTTGATGGATCCCTCGGTCAAGTTTGGCTTTGGTGGTGTGCCTGTCGATAGTTTTCGTCTCGATCAAGACCCGATGAGTAACATCTCGTTAGGTGTGATGCAGAAGTTCGACCGTGGCGATACCATCGAGTTACAAACGTCTCAGGCAGAGCAGCAATCTCAAGCAGTACTGCAACAAGCAAAAGCTCGCGAACATGATGTCATCACGACCGTTACCGCGGTTTGGTTAGAACTAGGCTACAACCAAAAAGCGAAATCGCTACTGCTTCAGCAAGAGAAATGGCTCAAACAATTGATTGATAACCAAGACTCTAACTATGCGCTTGGGATTGGTGAATCTCAGGACGTGATTGCCGCGCAACTTAAACTCAGCCAGTTGCAGCAAAAATTAGTGACCAACGCACAGGTGCAGCAAAAATTAACCGCGCAGCTATCAGAATGGTTAGGCAGCGAGTGGCAAACAAAAAATAGTGGTTTGCAGGCTTCGAATCAGCTTGATTGGCATGATTTACAACAGACCTTGGCAGCGCATTCAACCGCACAAGCTCGCTACCAACTGCTAATGCGACATCCAGTGATTCAATCGTTAAATTCCTCGCTAGCAAGCGCGCAAACGCAAGTTTCCATTGCTGAAGAGGCGTATGCACCTCAATTTGGTGTCGAGGTGATGTATGCACATCGTCAAGCCAACAATATGCGCGGAGAGCCAGCGCCTGACATGGTGAGTGCCTATGTCACCTTAGATATCCCACTCTATACCGGTAGCAAGCAAGATAAATCGTTAGAAGCAGCTCAATATCAAGTTGGCGCAACAAAGTCGCAGCGTGATGCGTGGTTGGCTCGAATGGGGGCGCAATTAACCGGGCTTATTTCTGATAGAGATCACCTCCAACAGCGCATCTCCCACTATCAAAGCCATTTACTTAAACAGGCAACAGCGCAGCTAGCAGCCGTTGAGCGAGGCTATCAGAACAATAGCGCTAGCTTTGGTGACATTGTCACGTCATCGTTAACTCAAATAACCATTGAGTTGGAGCTTGAGCGCCTTATTACCGACTTAAACCTCACTAATAACCAAATTGCTAACCTAATTGGCGACTATTCATCTACCAGTATTACCAAAGCAGAGCGCCAGGAGAAATAATAATGAAAACAATCAAAGTTGCTACTGTCGCGCTCGTTGTCGGCGCTTCTTTAGGTTTTGCAGCCAATCAATGGTTTATGCCGAATGCCCATTACATGACAAACACAGCATCAGAATCAAGCGTAGCTTCTGATCAGCCTTTGTATTGGGTCGCACCAATGGATCCCAATTACAAACGTGACAAACCCGGTAAATCACCAATGGGGATGGATCTAATCCCAGTTTACGCTGAGGATGTAAATGGAAGCACTCAAGAGGTTGGCACCGTCACCATCTCGCCTGCGGTAGAGAATAATCTTGGGGTAAAAACGGCTTTCGTCACTAAAAAACCGTTACAACCGGTGATTGATGCGGTTGGTTACATCGCCTTTGATGAAAGTTCGCTGTGGCAAACCAACGTACGCACCAGCGGCTGGGTTGAAAAGCTCTACGTCAATGCCGTGGGTGAAAAAGTCTCTCGTGATGAAGTACTGTTTACCTTCTATTCGCCAGATCTCGTCAAAGCACAACAAGAGTTACTTAATGCCAAGCGCACTGGGCGTAAAACACTCATCCAAGGCGCAAAAGAAAGATTGTCATCACTGGGCGTTGACCAAAAGCAAATTGAGCAAATCTATCGCTCTGGACAAGCTAAACAGCAAGTCGAGATTAAAGCAATTGCTGACGGTGTCATTGCAAATTTAAACATTCGCGAAGGTGCTTACCTATCCCCAGCTCAAACGGTGATTAGTGCGGGTCCACTTGGTCATGTCTGGGTTGATGTGGAACTATTCGAACGTCAATCTCATTGGGTTAAAGCCGGCAGTGAAGCAGAGATGAAGCTTGAAGCATTACCCGGCAAAAATTGGCAAGGTCAAGTTGATTACGTCTACCCTATTCTTGATCCTCAAACTCGTACATTACGCGTACGCCTCAAGTTTGATAATCCCAATGGCGAGCTAAAACCTAACATGTTTGCCAATATCAAACTCAAACCCGTTAGCGATAGCGCCGTTCTAACCATTCCACGTTCAGCAGTGATTCGTTCTGGCGGTATGACTCGTGTGGTTCTTGCATTGGGTGATGGTCAATTCCGTTCGGCACGCATTGAAGTTGGTCGCGAAGCTGGTGAATACATTGAAGTCCTACAAGGGCTAACGGAGCAAGACAACATTGTCACCTCTGCACAATTTATGCTTGATTCAGAATCTAGCCAAAGTGCCGACCTATCACGGATTAATGGTGTTGAGCAGCCAACCGAACGCGCATGGGCATTTGGCACAATTAACGACGTTATGGCCGATCATCGCATGCTTACTATCAACCACCAACCTGTGCCAGAGTGGAATTGGCCCGGCATGGTAATGAACTTTACTTTAGCCGACGGTGTTGAATTGCACGCATTTAAAGCGGGTGATGCGATTGAATTTGAGATGGAAAAAACCGACCAAGGTCAGTATCAAATCACCGAGATTAAACCAGCGGTAGCTGCTCCGAGAGAAATGTGGATAGAGGGTGAGATCACAATGCTGATGGCTGATTTCGGTATGGTCACGCTTTCTCATCAAGCCGTTCCTGAGTGGCAGTGGCAAGCCGGCGAACAAAACTTTTCTGTTAGCGATAACTTTGAGCTTTCACCTTTTAGTGAAGGAGAAAAAGTCCGGTTTCTAGTCGAAAACCAAGCGGGTGAATGGACTCTCAAGCAAATTGAGACCCTAGGAGGCGAACAATGATTAACGCGATTATTCGTTGGTCAATCAACAATCGTTTCTTGGTCTTAGTCGCTTCGGTTTTGCTGACGTTAGGCGGTTTGTATAGTGTGAAAAACACGCCTGTTGATGCAATCCCCGATCTGTCAGACGTACAAGTGATCATCAAAACCAGCTACCCAGGACAAGCACCGCAAGTGGTTGAAGATCAGGTCACCTACCCGCTTACTACTGCGATGCTCGCCGTACCTGGTGCTGAAACGGTACGAGGCTACTCGTTCTTTGGCGACTCCTACGTCTATATTATTTTTAACGATGATACGGATATGTACTGGGCTCGCTCACGAGTATTGGAGTACTTAAGCCAAGTTGCGCCGAATCTACCTGCACAAGCGAAACCCACTCTAGGGCCTGATGCGACTGGTGTGGGCTGGATCTACAGTTATGTCTTACAAGACAAAACGGGTCAACATGACTTAGCAGAGCTGCGTAGCTTACAAGATTGGTTCTTGAAATATGAACTGCAAACCGTTGCGGGCGTTTCAGAGGTTGCGACGGTTGGCGGCATGGTCAAACAGTATCAAGTCCAAATTGATCCTGCCAAACTGCGTGCGTACAACTTAACTCTGCAACAAATCAATGCGGCGATTAACAACGGCAACCAAGAGACCGGTGCCTCAGTGATTGAAGTAGCTGAAGCTGAACATATGGTACGCACCTCAGGCTATCTAACCAGCATTGAAGATCTGCGTGCTCTACCGTTAAAAGTCACCAAGAATGGCACACCATTGTTACTTGGTGACGTGGCTGAAATTAATCTTGGACCACAAATGCGTCGCGGCATCTCAGAGTTTAATGGCGAAGGTGAAGCTGTAGGCGGTGTTATCGTGATGCGCTTTGGCGAGAACGCAAGCCAAGTGATTGATAACGTCAAAGTTAAGCTCGCTGAACTCCAGCGCGGTTTGCCGGAAGGCGTAGAGATCGTCGCGACTTATGATCGCTCTACTCTAATCGACTCAGCCGTCGATAACCTGTGGCAAAAGCTCGCTGAAGAGTTCCTCGTTGTGGCGATCGTTTGTGCCCTGTTTCTCTTCCACATTCGTTCATCCCTAGTCATCGCCATCAGCCTGCCGATTGGTATTTTATCCGCGTTTATCGTCATGCACTGGCAAGGCATTAACGCCAATATCATGTCTCTGGGTGGCATCGCTATTGCCATTGGCGCGATGGTCGATGGCGCTATAGTGATGATCGAAAATGTGCATAAACACATCGAACGGACACCACTCAATGACGAAAATCGCTGGCAGGTGATTGGTAAAGCGGCAGAAGAAGTTGGCGCACCTCTGTTCTTCTCACTGCTTATCATCACGTTAAGCTTCGTTCCGGTGTTTGCACTAGAAGGACAAGAAGGCAAAATGTTTTCGCCGTTGGCTTTCACTAAGACCTACGCCATGGCAGCGGCAGCAGGACTCGCGATTACGCTGGTCCCGGTATTAATGGGCTATTTCGTGCGAGGTAAAATACTCCCTGAACACAAAAACCCGATTAATAAAGGGCTAGTCGCACTCTACCGTCCATTATTAAACTTAAGTCTTCGTTACCCAAAAAGCATGATTGTTTTTGCTTTGGTTCTTTTAGCGTCGTCTTACTACCCGCTCAAACAACTCGGTAGCGAGTTTATTCCCCCTTTGGACGAAGGGGATCTCATGTATATGCCAACCACCTATCCGGGCATTTCAATTGGTAAAGCACGTGAGTTACTACAACAAACCAATAAGCTGATCAAAACCGTACCGGAAGTCGAAACGGTGTGGGGCAAAATTGGACGAGCAGAAACCGCTACCGACCCTGCTCCACTGACAATGATTGAAACCACAATTCAATTAAAGCCTCGTGACCAATGGCGTGAGGGCGTCACTACCGAATCATTGCGCAAAGAATTTGATCAACTGGTGCAATTCCCAGGGCTAACTAACGCATGGGTCATGCCCATCAAAACCCGTATCGATATGTTAGCAACGGGGATCAAAACCCCAATCGGTATCAAAATTGCAGGACCTGACCTCAAGCAGATTGAGAAGATTGGCGCACAAATAGAACCCATTTTGAGCCCTATTAGCGGGACTACATCGGTTTACGCTGAGCGTGTAGCCGGTGGACGTTATGTCACCATCGACATTAAACGTCGCCAAGCCGCGCGTTATGGTCTCAGCATCAAAGACATTCAACAAGTGATTGCCACAGCCGTTGGCGGTATGAAAGTTGGCGAAACCGTTGAAGGTTTAGAGCGTTACCCGATTAACGTTCGCTATCCGCAAGACTACCGCGATTCAGTGGTGAAATTACAAAACCTGCCACTGGTAACGCCGAACGGAGCGCGTATTGCCCTCGCGGATGTTGCTGATGTCCGCTATGAAGATGGTCCACCCATGATCAAAACTGAAAACGCGCGTCCTAACGGTTGGGTGTTCGTTGACATTGAAGGACGAGATCTAGGTTCGTATGTGGTTGAAGCACAGCAAGCTGTCGCCGAACAATTGCAACTACCTGCCGGCTACTCACTCACATGGTCTGGTCAGTATGAGTATATGGAACGTGCCAAGCAGCGCCTATCCGTTGTGGTGCCTATTACCCTCGCGATCATTGTTCTATTGCTGTATATGAGTTTCCGCCGAGTTGGCGAAGTAATGATCATCATGTCTACCCTGCCTCTTGCGATGGTTGGTGGTCTTTGGTTGATGTATGGACTGAAATTTAACTTCTCGATAGCGGTTGGCGTTGGCTTTATTGCCCTCGCCGGCGTCGCGGTAGAGATCGGCGTGATTATGTTGGTTTACCTCAACCAAGCATGGGAACAGCATAAGCAAGATGCCCATGATAACCAGCAAGTACTCTCCAATCGCGAACTTGATGATGCCATTAGCCAAGGTGCCGGATTACGCGTAAGACCCGTGATGATGACGGTTAGCACGGTCATCATTGGTCTAATCCCAATCATGTATGGTCACGGCACAGGCTCCGAGGTGATGCAACGTATCGCAGCACCAATGATTGGCGGTATGGCGTCTGCACTACTGCTGACGTTACTCGTGCTTCCCGCGATTTTTAAACTTTGGAAATTGCATGAGCTCAAGAGACTCAATGCAACAACTATCAAATCAGAAACTACCAATCTGACCACTCACAAACTTGAAAAGGAAATTTAGACAATGACAAAAGCACTGATGATTACTCTTAGCTTGGTTTCAAGCATGGCTTTCGCCGCGAATGATATTAACCACAACAATATGGACCATGGCAACATGGACCACAGCATGATGAATATGTCTGGTATGTCTGCTGTCGGCATGCCAGCCAAAGGAGCAAAAGCCGACAAAGTGGTACACGTTATCTTAAGCGATGACAAACCAATTCAATTTAAGAAGCAGGTCGATATCAAACCCAATGATGTGGTGCAATTTGTGGTGATGAACACCGGTAGCAAAGCTCACGAGTTTGCCATCGGTTCCGAAACCGAACTAGCCAAGCACAGTAAAATGATGCAGAAAATGGCGGGGATGGAGCACGATACGAATAGCTCAATCATCGTTGAAGCTAAAAAAGCGCGCCAATTTACTTGGCATTTCCATGGCGACCATCAAGTGAGCATAGATTGTAATATTAAAGGTCATGACCAACATGGTCA
Source organism: Vibrio fluminensis (assembly GCF_015278125.1). Classification (GTDB taxonomy): domain Bacteria; phylum Pseudomonadota; class Gammaproteobacteria; order Enterobacterales; family Vibrionaceae; genus Vibrio; species Vibrio fluminensis. Next base: position 213,137 of record NZ_JADILO010000002.1, on the reverse strand, counting down.
GCCATTACAGTTAGCACTTTAAACAATACAAATCCGCCTGCTAAATGCGAGCGGATTTATACCCAAGTAACCTCAAGGTGCTTGGGTATATACCGAAATTAAATTTGTTCAGCCAATGCTGGCAGAATAAATCGCTTCATCATATTCGTGAGCTGAGGTGTCCTGGTAAAATTTGATGCCGTTTTTACCACGACTAAATCAAGATCTTTGATAACCGCTATCTCTTGTCCGCCCCAACCTCGAGCAAGCACTGCTGTATATTTGTCTTTACCCACATAGTAGTCTTCATGCCACCAAAAATATGTATAACTTGGTCGGTAAGGGTTGGTGGCCGGGTTCATAGAGTCAAGCACCCACTGCTTTTCAATCAACTGCTTACCTTGCCATTTACCTTCGTCCAACATCAACTTACCCAATTTGAGCATATCAAGTGGTCGCATCATCGCACCGCCACCGGTATTCGTTCTACCATCATGCTGTTTTAGCCAATAACTATGTTTAAAACACAGCTCTTTAAAAACACTATTTCGAGCGTAATCCGCGGCAGTGGGTAATTTAGCAATGTTAGCCACTACCTCACCTACTACGGAGACATAGCCACCACTGTATGAGAAGTGTTTGCCCGGTTGGCGAGTTAATTGTCGTCCCAATGTAAAAGCAACACCATCGTCACTGTGCAACTCTTGATGACGGACGTTACTAGGATTTCCGTATGAAGTGCTCCACTCATCCCAATCCAATCCCGCTGCCATGTTCAAGAAATTGGCTAACGTAATTTTGGCTTTACCCTGATCAAAAAGCTCTCGATAGTGAGGTAGATATTCCATGATTGGCCTGTTTACATCCGATAGTTTACCTTCAGTAATCAAGCTACCAATTAATAGTGAGGTGATACTCTTACTAACAGATTGAACTTGGTGTGGGTCATTTCGAGTCCAACTATTAAAATACCTTTCCAGAATCAGACTATTATCTTTATAAATCAACAAACTGTTCTGTTTGCCCCATCCATAGCGGTCTGATTCAATTTGTTCGACTAATTCTGAAAGTCTCTCGGGCAACTCTTTATTGGAATTAGAAACTGTAAACAGATGATCATTGTTACAATGTTGGTGGCTGGAGTGCGAAAAGTTAGTAAAACTCGGGTTGCTAGCATAGATTAACGCTATAGATGGCTCTTCTTGAACGCGCTTAAAATGCCGTAAATCTCCTTCCACCGACTCTACGTAATTGAGAAATTTACCATCTTCCAAATTGGAAAATTTTGCAGAAATGCCAAAATCTGGTAATGAAAAGCCATTTTGGCTGTTGATCTCTAGCTCAAGCGTGCCCCACACGCTGCGCAAAATAACTTTGCCATCTCGTTCGATCACGTAAAAATTTACAGTGGGATCATTTTCTTGCTGGTAGACCCCCGTATATGCATGCGAGCCAATGCTCGTCTTTGCTGTAGCGCTACCTGTTCCAATTAGAATAATGCTGAACAACATTACCAAACGCAAAAAAACATAAGGAAATAAACACTTCATAACAACCAATTTCTCCCGTTTTTTGCCAAAATGAATAAGCTTTATATTGGACTTGTTATAAGAAAAGTGCGTCACTAACAAATAGTACTGCGAAGCGCCTCAAGAATAAACAGCGCCAAGATGACAGTAGAAATAGTGTTGATTTCTTCCGCCTTAAATTAGCGGCCACACAGTTCAATGCCTTGTAGTGATAGATCAATTTTTCTCTGTTTTCCATTGCAGCTATATAGATATAGCTCTCTCGTATCCATCTCATCTCCTAAGGATGTTTCCTCGCCACATCATTGTGGGTTCGCTAATAAAAAAGCACGAAGAACATCATACTGTATGATATTTGGCTGAGCTAGCTATCAAAAATATCATTTAGAAATATCAAAATGACCACTTAGGAAATCTAGTGACAAATATATAAACTCACGCCCGTTACATTGCGGCTTACTTCATGTATATAGCACTTCAGTGCTCCTGTATTTTGCGACTTAGTATGTTTGAATACCTAGCCAACAACAAGGAGGTCACTTTGAATATTCTTATCGTGCATTGTCACCCTGAAGCCAATTCATTTAATGGTTCTATGACAAGAGCCGCACTATCGGCTCTGCAGGCTCAAGGTCATCAAGTTACAGTATCTGATCTGTACGCGCAGAATTTCGACCCAGTTGAGCGCAAAGAACATTACCGAAATAGAGTTGAGCGGCAACGTTTCGATGTACTTTCTGAGCAAAGAAATGCCTATAAAACTAATACACTTGCTGATGATGTGGCATTGGAAATTAAACGCTTAGAGCAGAGTGATTTGGTGATTTTCCAATTCCCTTTGTGGTGGCATCAACAACCCGCGATGTTAAAAGGTTGGTTCGATCGGGTTTTTGTCGGTGGTGGCTTATATACCAGTACCATGCGCTATGATAAGGGCTACTTTAAAGGCAAACGTGCAATATGCTCTGTTACATCAGGAGCACCACTTTCTACGTTTACCACCAATGGTAGAGGGGGTGGCGAAATAGAAGACCTACTCCGTTCAATCAATTTTTCACTGCATTACATGGGCTTTACTGTTCTGCCTCCTTTTCTTGCCACTGAAATTCAAAATAAAGGCTTCACCTATAAAACAGAAGAGCAGTTTAAAGCGGATATACACCAAACGCTGAATGATTGGAGAAACCACGTAAATCAGTTAGCAGATCAAGAACCAATGAAATTCCATGGCTGGAAGGATTGGAATAGCGGCGGAGAGGAAATTCCCCAACAATAATGCATTGATTTAAAGGTACTAACCCCAAACCCAAGCACTCAAATTCAAGGATTATATTTACAAGTATTCTCAGTCACCCAAAGCGACAACTTAGGTGACTGCATAAAATATACTTTGTCGCTTAGCGACTAAAATTAGTGTTTACTGATAACAATCATTACGAAGCGCAACTCTAAAGCCAGTTTCAGTAATACCATTTGGACAAGTGAGTTCTTGCTGACTATCTTCATCCTCTGGGCGAATCGCAAACAACGCTAAAACGTCTTGTTTGAACGCCTCATTAACACGATAAAACGCTTGCTGATGATGTACGCGAATCGTGCCATCGGCATGTCTTAAAAACACCTGATTGTCAGCTCCCACCTCACCACTGCCTTCGCGAATTTGCAAGCAATAGCCTATTGCGTTAGCAAACCCATCTCCACAACTACTATAAGCTGTGACAAGCAATTCAAACTGCTCAATACCTAGTAGCGATAAATCAATTTTTTCTCTGTTTTGCATTACGGCTAGATATAGCTCTCTAGTATCCATCTTCACTCCTGAAATAGAGACACTTTTAATTATTCTGAAGTTTCATTTTCTTTAGAACTAAAAATGCATCGTACTGTATAAAATAGTGATGAACTAGATACTTAATGACACCATTAACTCAAAAAGCATATCAGAAACTCTAACTTACGAGCGAGTTCGAAAATCAGTCGCCTCGTTCATGAGGTTTCCAACAACAACAGCTAAAACAAATAATTAATGCCACAAATAATAAACGAATTTATATTTTCCACGGCGGATTGAGGCGATTTTCACCCGCCCAGTATAGCTTTATTTTATTCCCTGACGGGTCACTTAATACCGCCTCTCGCCATAGATAAGGTTGATCTATCGGTTCTTGATCAAACTCTATGCCTTTACCTTTAAGCGTCATTACCAACTCATCGAGTCTTTCATGTTCAAAATAAATAACGGCTCTGCACTCAATCGCTTTCTTTGCTGGGTCTAAATAAACAGAAAATGTTGCATCGCCATCGGGAAAAGAAAAACGAGCATAATGATCATCTTCAACAATTTGATTTAGCCCAAGAGTTTTGTAAAACATTACCGCTTCTTCGATGTTATCTACAGCCACGATAACTTGATTCATATTCATAAGATTCCATTCCTTAACTAATATACGAATTGTTTGATTACTTACTTATCCTGATTGGTATTATCACCGTGGGGCAAGCTTAAAACCTCAACTTAAATTGAGGTCAAGCCATAGGATTTAAGCAAATGAAATTATCGTACAAAACGTAGCGTATTTGCGAGGAGTGACACATCCACACCTGAAAGCAACATCAAAGTTTGGATAACTAATAAGAATATTGAAAACAACTAGCGACACGTTATGAACTGATACCGTAATTAAGGAACAAAGCAATCAAGTAAATTACATGCTCAAAAGGAACGTTTGTTACATCAAAGACTGAGCAAATTCTCGCATAAGTCGCGCATTGTCAGCCGTCTCTTCATCACCACAAGCGGTACCAAAATAGTCAATCTCTGGAGATGAATAAATCGGCAGTACTTTTTCGGCATACGTCATAACAGTACCTGCGTCCTGACACAATGCACCTCTTGCGTAAGGCTTAATATATTGGTGAAACTCAGGTAACAACTGCCCCTTTAACCAATGTATTGGTTCATCATTATGCCAAGCCCAGGCTAAATGACCTAGCTCATGCTCTAGTATATGTTCTTCTGCATTAGCTGCGAGTAACACAAAACTTTGACTAAAATTTCCATGAGCGCGCCCAGACCAACCGCTTTGAACAAAGGGATGTTCATTTTCCAAAACCAGCACATAATAGCTGCCGAGTTGCTGCAGAGACTGGATCTTACCTTCTTCTAGGCTAACAAGCTTACGATGCAACTTACCTATATCATCCAGATCAGCAAACGCATTGGCATCAACGTAACTGACACTTGCCAATGTTCGTTTCATCGGTACACAAGAATTGGCAAGAATGAGATTCGAATAATCGATATGCTTTTCTAATTTCTCTACTCTCGTTGATTGAGTGATGAAAAAATGCACTGGCGTTTCTACTATCTGCTCAAATTCACATTGTTGAAACGATAGCTCTTCTCCACTTCTCTTGCCGATAAAAAACAGAGCAACAACGCTCAACAATGAACACGCTACTAATATTTTTTGTTTCATAAATCCCTTTTCTCAACCAGAGTTTAAGCCTAGTAATCATAGACTCACTGTTATTCTCAGTTAATATCTATACCAAGCTCTTTACGCTTAGTTTTACTCAAACCTGCTGCTACAATCTGATAAGACTCCGCCAGATAATATTTCAGATCGTCATCTAAACTGCCGGAAGTTTCGATTTGTTGGATCCATTTCATTCCGCGATTCGCAAAATATGGCGCAGGAATATAACCTTCTAAGTCATGAAGAAAATCGTAATTGCGATCTGAGGTTTTAAACGTGAATGCTGGTTTGTTTTCTTTGCTCCACCCGCCAATGGCAAATACCTTACCACCAACTTTCCAAACATGAGAGTTACCCCACTGCACTACATAGCTAGTCGCGGGAAGCTTGCTGCAAAATTCATTAAACTGTTCGTAATTCATAACCACTTAACTCCAAGGAATTTGGTCGAGCATAATCACAGCGACTTATGCATATCTCTATGATATTTTGTAATATCCAAACTCACCGAGTGCGTATTCGCCCATAACTCTAGTTTTTCTTCCGCCTTATTCAAGCTGGTCATAGTGATAGTATTGTCATCCAGTTGCCACAACTGGCGTGAGCCTTGATAACTGAAATGCAGCACTTGCATAGCCGATGCGTTTCCCTGCTCCGCTGCCGCCAAGAGTTGCCTGTTTTTACGATAAATCAAGTTGAGTTCTTGTTTTAAATCCCACACATAAGCCACTTCATACATTTTAGGATGAGACTTGAACTTGATTAAGGTGGTCACTAACCCTGCTGCACTTACAATAACGCCGATCAAGTTCCAATGAAAATGAGAACCTGATGGGTCAGGAAATAGATGTATCAAAAGCTGAGAAACCGCTAAGCTTGAGATCGCCAAAATAGCAATGCAAGTAACTATAGTGATGTTTAAACGTGAGCGATAAAGCTGTTTGTCGATTTTCTTTAACTGCATTTATAATCCGTTATGAGAAAGTGAACATAGGGAAATTTGAGCTTTCCGTTTGCGATTATACCGCTGTTGCTATCTAAACGCGTCAGAAACTGTGAATTCAAACCGATACTTCATCGTTAAAGTGTAAATAAATGTCAGCAAATTTAAACAAGCATTCCTAATGGCACTAAAACAACAATGATGCTCACTGTTCGCTTAGGAACGAAAAAAGCGCGCATAAAGCGCGCTTCATATATACTAAATGAATCTACATAAATACAGTGAGATTGACTCCGAATTCTCTAGGGGCACCCGCGCGAATTGTTTGATCACCTAACGTGCCTTCATAATTGCCTTGAATATAGAATTTATCTGTCAGGTTTTTAACGTAGGCATCAAGCTTGAAGTTATCCCCCATATAACCCGCTGTTAAATTGTAAATAGTTCGAGCATCCGTTTTAAACTCGTCACGATTTTCTTGATCACCAAACATCTCGCTCATGTAGTTCGCACTAGCGGTTGTGTAAATACGTTCAGTAATAAAGTAACTTGCCCCTATCGCAGCGGTATACTCTGGGCTATATGCAAATTGATTTCCTGAAAAATCACCTTCTGCTCCGACGTAATCTTTGAACTCCGTTCGCGCAATACCGAGGTTCGCAAACAGGCTCAGATCATGATTCACTTGATAGAAGCTTTCTAGCTCTAAGCCATATATTTCAGATTTACCAGCGTTTTCGGTATAACACACTTGTGTGCCCGACCCGATACAAATGTCCACTTGCTGATCTTTCCACTTGCCATAGTAAAGGTTGGCATTAGTAACAAGATCACCATCTAACCACTCAGAACGGAACGCTAATTCAAAATTATCCAAATATTCCGGTTCAAAACTATGGGTTTCGCCAGTCGCATCGATATCTGTCCCCCCTGAGCGATAGCCCCGCTTATAAAATGCGCTCACAGAGTGATCAAAATTGATTTGGTAACTTAAACCAACCTGCGGTAAAAATGCGAAATAAGACGTATCTTGCAAAGGCTGTGTCGTTGTACCAACTAAACTGCTTAAGTAGTCGTTAACTGGCTGAAGTGCTGGTACCGCTGGCAGAGCTAACCCTCCAACAATACTGCGCTCTTGAGACGATGGTGCAATCTCACTTTTTTCATAGTCATAGCGGAAACCAATCGAAGCTGTCCATTTCGGTGCAAACGTATAGTCCCACTCGGTAAAAAATGCCATATTCTGAATGGTTTTATCGTAAAAACTGTCCGTGTCCGCTTGTACAATATCTTGATATAACGGAAGGAATGCAGCCGGAACTTGTGCGGCTAAAAGTGAATGTAGCGAATAGAGCTCTAGTCGATTGGTGGAAATCTTTTGATTGATTTCAGTTAAATAGACACCTGTTACCCCTTGAACATTTTCGCTATCGTAATTAAAACGCAACTCCTGAGCGATATTCCTATCTTTAACATTGCGTGAAATTTGATTTCCAGTCAGATTAGGAATTCTGTCTGCGTCATCTATACGGTCATATTCGCCATCGAGGTACGACGTTATTGAATTCAGTGTCCATTGAGGAGTGAGATAATAGGTAAAATCAATAGCAGCCGTGAACCCTTGATAATCTTCATCGGCACGCACATCATCAAATGATTTACGGTTATCTAAAGGAACGCCGTTATCTGGATCAACAAAATAGATATCCTCGCCTTTTTCTGTCTCTACATATTGAGCCGTAAGATTAAGACTCCATCTATCACTCGGTTCCAAAAGTAGTTGAGCACGTACATTATTGTTGGTTCTTGCGTCGTATCTATCCGTATTGAACACATCACTTTCAATAAAGCCATCAGACTCATGGAATTGCCCAGTTAAACGAAATGCAGCATTCTCACCTATTGGCGCGTTAAACATGACATCAACAACTTCTCGTCCATAACTACCTGCGCCTAAGCGAAGAGCTGCATCATAATAACCCAATTCTGGTCGCTTTGATGTCACAACCACAGCACCAATTAGGGCATTTCTTCCTACATTTGTCGATTGGGGACCACGTAGTACTTCAATCTGCTCGACATCCCATACCTCTTTGTTCATGAATCGACTGGCATAACCGGTATACGCGACACCATCGACGTACAAGCTCCCCATTTCACCGGTTCCACCGCCGGTTGAAGCAGAGTTCTGCGACACACCGCGAATACCAAACACTTCACCAGACCCCATGTCATAGACGTTGGCTGTTACAGCAAAAGCTTCATTTAAATCACGAATTTCATATTGCTCAATGTCGTCATCAGTTAATACTGCAACACTCTCTTTAGTCTCTTGTATAGAGCGAGCAATCTTTTGACCTTGAACAACGATGACATCAGTCTCTGCATATTGCTGTTCTATTTCTTCTGCTGTCACACCGCCAGAAATAGCGGACATAACAGCTATCGCGGATAATGTTGGTTTCACGATAAGTCTCCTTTCTCTTAACTGTGAAAATTTTTATCGCGATACTAGAGCAATAATGCTAATGCGTGTAGTTATCAGTTACGTTAAATTTAACGGGTATTTATAAAATTTTAAGTAGCACGCAAATTTAGTTATACGAGTTACAATCATTATCATTTGCAATATCAATAAGGCTATGGATAATGACCATCGATAAAATTTAAACTCATCTATTAACTCTTAATGATTTTATAAATATTACGCAGGTAAAACGCAAACCGCATGTTTCAAGGAGAGAACAGTGGCTGTCGACACAATTTCTACGCCAGAAATAGACCCGGAAAATAAACCTACTGCAGCCAAGAAAAAAAAGAATAAAACAACGACCGCTGGCCGCGTTGCATTTCTTATTCATAGCTATATTGGTTTAAAACTGTCGATTATATTCTGTATTGTTCTATTGAGCGGTTCGTTGGCGGTATTTCACGAAGAAATTGATTGGTTGATATACTCAGAAAAGCGCGTCGAACCTCAACCTGAGCGACTGAATTCTGGTGAACTACTCGATATTCTTCAAGCTCGCTTCCCAGAATCCGGGTTATCTTCTTTCTATACTGCTTTTGATCGAGAAAGAAGCGCTGCAACCGCATTAAAGAGTACGGCTGGAGGTGGCTTTACCGTTGTGCATATCAACCCTTATAGTGGCGAATATAACGGCGAAACTGATTTCTTAACCGTTGGTAATTTCATCAGTATTTTACATACCAACCTATTTTTACCGCTTGTTGGTCGTGCATTTGTAAACTTTTTTGGTGTTCTGTGTCTAGTAGGTTTAGTCACTGGACTCATTGCCTATCGCCGATTTTGGCGACATTTCTTCACTCTTCCCCGTTATCGCGGGGTAAAGTTCCATCGTTTCTTAGCCGATTTACATAAATTCATTGGCTTGTGGTCACTCTGGTTTGTATTGATTATTGGGATCTCTGGCAGTTGGTGGTTCTATCACAACCCACTTGTTCTCTATAAGCTTGCTCCTCAGATCGTTGAGCAACCTCCTATTGAGCCGGGGTTATCTCGTCAAGATGTGAAAGCATTAGGTACGACAACCCCAACTAGATTGACTTCCGCACAAATAGTTTCTGCCGTGCAAAATTTCGACCCAGACTTTCAAGTCAGCATCCTGACGCCTCCCGGACATAGTGGCATGCTCTACTCAGTTCGAGGAACTAAGCGGGACTTACTGACCAGCCACTTTGATAGCACCTACTTTGTAAATCCATTCACCGGCGAAGTGATGGCTTCTCGACTGATGGAAAACGCCAGTATCGGCCAACGCTTTGATAAGGCGATGGACCCTTTGCATTACGGCACATTTGGTAATTCTGGTTGGAGCGATCTACTGGTCAAAACTATCTGGTTCATATTCGGTTTAGCAATGACTGCGCTCTCGATATCAGGGACCATCATCTTTTACAAACGAGCACGTTCTGCGGCATCACAATTAAAAAGAACGTCCATGCCCGAAGGCAAAAAACGCCTCCTTAAGATGTGGTACATCATCCGTCCATGGGGCGGACCAATGTCAGGTTTTAAATACCTAAATTGGGCTTTTGTTATCGTCATGTGCATCGGCATAAACATCGGCTTCAAGCTACAAAGCGAAGGGACCAGCAGTGGTGGTTTCCATTATACACAACAAACGGTTGGCGAGTGGAACGTCGGCCTTCAAGTCGTTCTCGGCCTTTTAGAGAAAGACCTCCACCCTATCGCGCCCGGTCGTCGAACTAATGTGAATGCGTTTGTCGAAGGTGACTTTTCCAAGATCAAATTTATTTATGTCGACTTTAAGAAACCCCGCTCGATGCGCGCACCAGGTTTCGTCATTCATGGTGTAACCGGTAACTTAGCCGCACATGTACGTGTGCCGAAAAAGCTCCAAGACGATGCAAAGCTGTGGATCACGATTGAAGATTGGCAAGGTAACTTCCATCAAACCGCTTGGCCACTGATGCCTGACGGCGTGAATACTATCGACAAACGTGCGACAGCACTCAATTAGACCAATACCGGAGGAATGATGCGCTTTCTAAAATCAATATTGCCTATTGGAATCGGCCTTGCCGTGGTGTCGGCGAGTAACTCTGTATTCGCACACTACCCTATTTTGGATTGCAAAGCGGATTCACAAAAGCAACTTGTCATTTGTGAAGCCAGTTTCTCTAACCGAGCAACTGCCCCCAACGTAATAATGGAAGTATTTTCTGAAGATGACGAGGTGGTGGCCAGTGGTCAGACAGATCAACAATCTATGTTCGAGTTTCCTTTGCCGGAGGGTATCTATTTCATTTTAATGGATGCAGGCCCCGGCCATGTGCTTGAAATCTCTAACGATGAAGTCACGCTTCTTTAGCAAGCCGTAAGGTTTTTAATAGATGGTAGTAAATTATAAAACTGAACGACAACACAAGACCCCAATTGCCTCCCAGCAATATTACGTTGAAGTCATATCCCCAACAGATGGCAAGTCTGAAGATAAATGGGTTGTCTGCTCAATAGGGTTGCTTTTCGTCATCGCATCATCACTGATGTATTGGCTATATGGTAGCAGTGAACAAGATAAGGTTACGGTACCTCAAGGTCTCCAGCATACCTTAACTCAACTGAGTAACGCCGCTGAAGAAATAGCAATAATTCAGCAAGCAATGGAGAAGAATCTCAGCTTAGTTGAACTCAGAGAGCTGGGTATTGAACCCTTTTCTCAACCGTTGCTATCCAATCTAGCCAGTGCAACTTGGTTACACCAGGATAGCTGTTACCTCGGAACGATAGAATTAACCAAGCAATCCTATCAGGTGCGACTGCTTTTAAATGAATCTAGTGAAAGAATAATTAGCTGGCGAGAACACGGTATCTCAGACACGAACACCGCGTGTAGCGATAGTTCCGATGACGATTGGCATCCAATTGGCATTGATTCGACGCTATCAAATCACAGTCACTAGTCGTGCTATTAGGAATTTGACTATGCATTTTAAAACGACATTACTCTTTACTCTGCTAACGTTTTTTTCAGCCCAAGCCACCGCGAAACTCAATGTAGGTATCACACTCCATCCCTATTATAGCTACGTAAAAAATATCGTCGGTGATAAAGCTATCGTTACCCCGTTAATTGAGGCAGGCTTTAATCCCCATGCTTATAAGCTATCTCCCGCAGACCTGACTCGCTTAAAATCCATGGATGCGATTGTTGTAAATGGTATCGGCCATGATCAGTTTGCTACTGAAGTCATTGAAACATTGAACCTACCAAACTTGGCGGTAATACAAGCCAACGCTCAAGTCGCGCTTATAAGTAAATCCGGCGGTGATGTACATAATCCACACACCTTTGTTTCTATTGATGCGGCGACTAGGCAAATCTACACCATCGCCAAACAACTGGGGAAACTCGACCCAGATAACCGAAAATACTACCTTGGCAACGCCATCAAATACGCGAAAAGCCTCCGCCAGATAAAGCATAATGCGCTGAAAGAGATATCAACTCTCGACTTATCACAGATTCAAATCGCCAGCACTCATGGGGCTTATGCATACCTATTGCAAGAGTTTGGTATGACAGTTTCAGCCGTAGTCGAACCCGCCCATGGCGTATCGCCAAGTGCATCTCAATTACAAGATACAATAAATAAAATCCGCGCTGCCAATGTACAAATATTATTCACCGAGCTCAACATGGCCAATCAATATGTCTCAGTAATAGAAAAAGAATCAGGAACACGACTATTTCCTTTCTCTCATATGACTTACGGTGAATATCGAGATGAGCTGTTTGAAGTCGATATGACACATAATCTCAACACATTAGTTGAGGCTCTAAAATATGCGTCTGAGAATCCAATATTATGAGAAGCAAATCTTTAGTTGCAACAAACATATCAGGTCCAAGTGTTCACCTTGAAAACATTAGTGTCGACGAAGGTAATCTGAAACTGCTTAATCAAGTTGATGTAATTTTTGAATCTGGCGGTTGGCATGCCATTCTAGGACCAAATGGCGGTGGAAAAAGCACCTTACTCAAAACCATTCTTGGTCAAAAGAATCATCAAGGTAGATTGACCATTCATTGGGCTCATGCACCGAACAAAACAAATAAAACCAAACAGCAAATTGGCTATTTGCCCCAGCTTATGCCATTTGATGCCAGTTTACCTATTTCCGTTAGAGACTATTTATTACTGAATTTGTCTCCAAAACCGATCTGGTTTAACCGTTCACTATCCGACCAAATTAAGCATGGATTGGTCAATCTGGGATTAGAGGAAAAACTTGGAAGAAAAATCGGCGATCTGTCCGGTGGCGAACGACAACGTTTAATGCTTTGTACGGCATTATTGCAAAAGCCGACGATTCTAATTCTCGATGAACCAATGACAGGGCTTGATAAACAAGGACGGGATGATTGCTTGCAACTGCTGAAACAGTTTCACCATGCTGGGGGAACAATCATTATGGTAGAGCACGACTGGCAAGTGGTTGAACAACATTGCGAACATATCTACTGGGTTGACAAACACCTCAAGAAAATTGATAGAGCGAGCGATTTCTTTCTTAAAAATGCCGCGATGTATCTAGCGCTCAATGCTTCCGATACATTCTATGAAACTTCAATACTTGAACTTAATGACAAGGCCTAAAGACGTATGATGAGGAATATCTATTCTCTGTTCAATGATTGGGTTGATCTTGGCTATTTGCCACAAATGTTCAGCTATGAATTTTTAATTAATGCCTTATTAGCAAGCTTAATGATTGGTCCTTTGTTAGGGTTACTAGGTACCTTGGTCGTAGTGAAGCGGCTGGCATTTCTTTCCGAAGCCGTTGGGCATAGTGTTTTAACTGGCGTAAGTATTGGAATTTTGATCGGAGAGCCGGCAACGTCACCACTCATCAGCCTATTTAGCTTTTCGATTCTTTTTGCTCTGGTATTGCAATGGGTTAAAGGTCGCTCGACAATACCTTATGACGCGCTCATTGGTGTCTTTCTCTCTTTCGCTCTCGCCGCAGGTGCCGCGTTGCTTCTCTATGTTGCCAAAAAGGTCAACGCCCATTTAATTGAGCAAGTAATGTTTGGCTCTATTCTGGTTGCTACAACGAATGATTTATTGATGCTGGCTGTGATATGTACTGGCGTAACACTACTGAGCTATTTCTATGGCAACCATGCTTACTTAGTTGCCATTTCCCCAGACATAGCCCATAGCCAACGCATTAATACTCGTCTGCATGACTACGCCTTTGTAATCTTAATTGCATTAATAACCGTGGCATCAGTGAAAATCATCGGGGCCGTATTAGTTGGTGCACTATTGCTGATCCCCGCAGCGAGTGCACGTTTGATTGCCAGCAATCTCAAACAGTTATTGATGTTATCAATACTCTTCTCGACCACAGCATCAGTAGCCGGTGTATTACTGCCTATGTATCTTCAGTGGCCGATATCAGCGGGACCAGCTATCACGCTCTTTGCCTGTGCATGGTTCTTACTAAGTTTGGTTAGCCGCCAATTAAAACTAAATGTTGCCTAGGAGATACCCATGAAATCGATACTCACCGTATTATTTGCCTGTACAGTATCCGCAATATCAACGTTAACCTATGCGATAACTAGCGAAGCGACAACTAGTGAACAAAGTAAAAAACTGACCATAGCCACCGCCATACCCGTTGTCGCAAGCATGCTTGAAGAACTTACCCAACAAACGCAAATAACGGTGCTATACGTGCCGCCAAACAAATACAGTGTCAAACGGATACCCGGCTGGTTAAAACGTCAAACTGTTGAGGCCTACCCTAGTGCGGATATCGTCGCGAGCATCTCATCGGTATGGTCAGATATTGATATTTACCCTGCGTTACGGAGTAAAAATATCGCCATTATTCCTGTCGATCTCGCCAACGCTTTAACTCCAGGCGGAGAACGAGTCGCTATAACCAAATTAGACGACGGCTCGATAGGTTATTTTTGGCTTAACCCATCCAATATGCAAATGATGCTAGGAATATTGCATAGAGATCTACAAGCGATACTGGCTCATAAACACCATGAAGATAAAGAGCAGTTACGGCTTAACTTTGCTCACATGAGTGCAAAGTTACGCAAGCAACAACTTGAACTAAACCAGCATCTCATTGACGGGATGTTTATGAATATTGTCGTCGACAAACCCGAGCTTATTGACTTAGGAGCAGTAACACTCGTTCCTCTCGCAAGTCGAGAACAAGCAATAGAAGATGAATTACCTACCCTGTTGATTACCAGTAAAAAACCATCTCATCGCTCTTTGCAAAACCTTCCTCAGAATATCGAAGTTTGGCATGTGGATGATTTTTCAAAATACAGCAAAGGCAGCTTAACTCAACGTTGGCAATCCATGCTAAATAAACTAGCCAAAATAAATGCCTCTACACAACTACAAGTAAAATAAGCGGATCACTCATTCCGCTTTAATTCATTTCATTCAAATGCTTGTGTGACCGAAATTAATACTGGTAGTTGTTCATCATTCAGTCCCTTGTTTAACTATTCGTACTTGAATGACTAAACTATAAAACCTCAAGTTAGATTGAGGTAAAGGGGTTTTTAAACAAATTTCCGTATTTCGCCATATCAAAGGCTATGCCGTGGATTGTTCTGATAAAGCTCGAGTTATTGAATAGTTACAACGTATCGTTTTCAAAACGCGCAGTACGCGCTTCGCTTAGCGTACAGGAAGTCAATTCCATCATCTCAGCTAAGGTGATGTTCGGATTGGTCTCTAACAGCTTAGCGAGTTGCTGTTCAATGGTTAAAGGAGGTTCAATTTGTGCCAACACGGCATCAAGTTTACCAATTGTAAACTTATGCTTGAGTGAATCTAACGATCTCAACGCCAACAACAGTGCATGAATCTGATGGTATTCACCGAATAACTGCCAGTTTCTCGAACGACGCACACGTTTCAATTCACAACCAAGTTCAGCCGCTAACTCTCGCGTCACGTTTGCTTGCTCTCGACCCACTCGATGAATAAATGATGGCAGTGAGACTGAGACTAGTTCGCTATCCATAGATCCTACCCAGAAAAAAACCGAGCACGAGGCTCGGTTTTTATTTCAATTTGAAATCTTATTCTGCAGAGTCTTCTGCAGAATCGTCCGCTTGAACATCTGAGTTTGCGTCAGCTTGAGTCGCTTCTGTTGCAACTACTTCGCCTTCTTCACCCTCTTCAATCAGCTCTGACTCTTCAATTTCGTCGATGCGCTGTAGACCTACCACTGACTCATCAGCAGCCGTACGGATCAGCGTAACACCTTGAGTATTACGACCAACCTGGCTAACTTCAGCAACGCGAGTACGAACAAGTGTACCTGCGTCAGTGATCATCATCATTTCATCGCCTTCTTCAACTTGAACAGCACCAACTACCGGGCCATTACGCTCTGAAACTTTGATTGAAACAACACCTTGAGTCGCACGGCCTTTGATTGGGTACTCAGCAAGCTCAGTTCGCTTACCGTAACCATTTTCCGTTACAGTCAAGATATCGCCTTCATTTGAAGGGACGATCAATGATACAACTTGGTCTTCGTCAGCAAGCTTCATACCGCGCACACCAGCAGCAGTACGGCCCATTGGACGAACTTTATCTTCGCTAAAGCGAACAACTTTACCCGCTTTAGAGAACAGCATGATATCGCTTTGACCATCAGTGATATCAACGCCGATTAGCGAATCATCATCACGAAGGTTTACTGCAATCAAACCGTTAGAACGTACGTTTGAGAATTGGTCTAGCGACGTTTTCTTAACGGTACCGTCACCGGTTGCCATAAAGATAAACTTATCCGCACTGAATTCTGAAACCGGCAGAATCGCAGTAATACGTTCACCTTCTTCTAGAGGAAGAATGTTAACGATCGGCTTACCGCGAGCAGTACGACTAGCTAATGGTAGCTGATATACTTTTAGTCGGTATGTCTTACCACGGGTAGAGAAACATAGGATGTTGTCATGAGTATTAGCAACAAGCAGACGCTCAATGTAATCCTCTTCCTTCATCTTAGTTGCACTCTTACCTTTACCACCACGACGTTGAGCTTCGTAGTCGCTTAGGATTTGGTACTTAACGTAACCTTCATGAGATAGCGTTACTACAACATCTTCACGTGCAATTAGCTCTTCCATGTCGATATCGTGGCTAGCTGCTGTGATTTCTGTACGACGTGCATCGCCGAAACCATCACGCACTGCTTCCAACTCTTCGCGAATAACTTCCATCAGACGCTCAGAGCTTGATAGGATGTACATTAGCTCTGCGATTTCTTCTAGCAGTACTTTGTACTCGTCAAGAATCTTCTCGTGCTCTAGACCGGTTAGCTTATGTAGGCGAAGATCTAGAATTGCTTGCGCTTGTTGTTCAGTCAGGAAGTATTGACCGTCACGGATACCGTACTGAGGCTCAAGCCACTCAGGGCGAGCAGCATCTGTACCAGCACGCTCAAGCATTGCTGCTACGTTACCAAGATCCCAACCACGAGCGATCAGACCTGCTTTTGCTTCAGCTGGAGTCGGCGCGTTACGGATCAAATCGATGATTTCATCGATGTTTGCTAGTGCTAGCGCCAAACCTTCAAGAAGGTGCGCACGTTCACGAGCTTTACGTAGTTCGTAAATAGTACGACGAGTCACCACTTCACGGCGGTGGTTAACGAAGCACTTCAACATCTCTTTTAGGTTAAAGAGTTTTGGCTGGCCATTATCTAGCGCAACCATGTTGATGCCGAATGTAGTTTGCAGCTGAGTCTGAGCGTAAAGGTTATTAAGAACCACTTCGCCCACAGCATCACGCTTACATTCGATTACAATACGCATACCATCTTTGTCAGACTCGTCGCGTAGTGCACTAATGCCTTCAACTTTCTTATCTTTAACCAGTTCTGCAATCTTCTCGATTAGACGAGCTTTGTTCACCTGATAAGGAATTTCGCTAACAATGATGGTCTCTTTACCATTCTTGTCTGCTTCGATTTCCGCTTTAGAACGCATGTAGATCTTACCGCGACCCGTTTTGTACGCGTCTACAATGCCTTTACGACCGCTAATCAATGCCGCCGTTGGGAAGTCAGGACCAGGGATGTATTCCATCAGCTCATCAATAGTGATCTCTTCATTATTGATGTAAGCCAAACAACCATCAATAACCTCACCAAGGTTATGTGGCGGAATGTTGGTCGCCATACCTACTGCGATACCAGAAGAACCGTTCACGAGTAAGTTTGGAACTTTAGTTGGAAGAACTGCAGGAATTTGTTCCGTACCGTCGTAGTTAGGTACGTAATCAACAGTCTCTTTATCTAAGTCAGCCAATAGTTCGTGTGCGATTTTCGACATACGAACTTCGGTGTAACGCATTGCTGCTGCTGAGTCGCCATCGATCGAGCCAAAGTTACCTTGACCGTCGACTAGCATGTAACGTAGTGAGAATGGCTGCGCCATACGTACGATAGTGTCGTACACAGCACTATCACCATGTGGGTGATATTTACCGATTACGTCGCCAACAACACGGGCAGATTTTTTATATGGTTTATTCCAATCGTTGCCTAATACATTCATCGCGAACAAAACGCGGCGGTGTACTGGTTTTAGGCCATCACGCACATCTGGAAGAGCACGACCCACGATTACTGACATCGCGTAGTCTAGGTACGAACCTCTAAGCTCGTCTTCAATGTTTACGGGCGTGATCTCTTTAGCTAAATCGCTCATAGAGCCATTATCCCTCTATTATCAGATCGTAAATACGATACGTGTAAGGTGCAAAAATATAACACACAAATCATCACTTCGGCATCACTTTCCCTCTCCTTTTATCAGGTTGTGAGGTCGGTTGTGAATCAACTGGCGACTATTTGCACATAACTTGCATACCACATTGAAAAATGGTCAATTTATCGCCACAACGCAGTTAAATAACCAATCATTTTGGAGAGGTTAGTATTTACCGTTATAATGCCAAGCGAAGTTTGCCAATTAGATAAATGGATTATGACAAAACAACAAAACGTAGATCCAAACGAGATCAAGAAGTTTGAAGAGATGGCTTCCCGTTGGTGGGACTTAGAAGGTGAATTTAAACCTCTTCACCAAATTAACCCACTCCGTCTTAACTATGTCTTAGACAATGCTGACGGTCTCTTTGGTAAAACCGTATTAGATGTGGGTTGTGGTGGTGGCATATTAGCTGAGAGTATGGCGAAAGAAGGCGCAATCGTCACTGGACTTGATATGGGTAAAGAACCATTAGAAGTCGCGCGTTTACACGCATTAGAAACTGGCACCAAGCTAACATACATTCAAAGCACCATCGAAGATCATGCTGAACTGCACCCTGCCCACTATGATGTCGTGACTTGTATGGAGATGCTTGAGCACGTACCTGACCCGCTTTCGGTTATCAAATCCTGTGCAGCTCTTGTTAAACCAGGTGGTCACGTTTTCTTCTCAACGCTGAACCGCAACATTAAATCATACCTGTTTGCAATTGTAGGCGCAGAAAAGCTACTAAAAATTGTCCCAGAAGGCACTCACGACCATGAAAAATTCATTCGCCCTTCTGAAATGATCAAAATGATCGATCAAACGGATCTTATTGAATACGGCATCACAGGGCTGCACTACAATCCGTTAACTGACAGCTATAAGCTAGGTCGAAATGTTGATGTCAATTACATCGTCCATACTCGCAAATTCTAACTTGGTCACACTTTAAACAATCAAAGGCGGTAGCACATGGTGCCCGCCTTTTTAAGGGCGTGCTTATCTCGAACAAAATTTAACCACGAAAGATATACGCGCCCTATTCAATTTGCACGATTTACGTGCGATAGATTCCATAATATACAGTGAGAAATAGGTTCCCTTTTTTTGTCTAAGATCAAGATATTTTTTTTTCATTGCGGTTAACAAAGAAGCAAACCAAAAAACCAACTTTTCTACACGCGCGCCACGCCTAATCTCATCGGTTAGTGTTTACTTACAGATTTTTTTTAATTAACCAGTTATCCACAGGAACTCCAAGATCTTCAGCTTGAAAAAAAACGCTGATAGCACTATCTTGTAACCCGCAAACCATATAACCCCTATATCTTGTGTTTGCACTATAATTAACAGATAGATTTTGATCGCAAAGCCAAAATATAATTTACAAGAATTACATAAAAATGCGGCTTTCATCAGTTTTGTTAGGGAAATGAATCAGAATGAAACAACAACTCACTGTCACTAAGCGTGATGGCCGAAAAGAAACTATTGATCTAGAGAAACTGCACCGTGTAATCACTTGGGCGGCAGAGGGTCTAGACAACGTTTCAGTATCGCAAGTAGAACTAAGAGCTCACATTCAGTTCTACGACGGTATTACTACATCCGACATTCACGAGACTATCATCAAGTCTGCAGCGGATCTGATATCTGAAGAAACTCCAGATTATCAGTACTTAGCAGCACGCTTGGCGGTATTCCACCTACGTAAGAAAGCTTATGGTCAATATGAGCCACCAGCGCTATACGATCATGTGTCACATTTGGTGGAAATGGGTAAGTATGACCAACACATTCTCGTAGATTACACCAAGGCTGAACTTGAAGAGCTTGATGCTTACATTCAGCACGACCGTGATCTTGATTTTTCTTACGCAGCGGTTAAGCAACTTGAAGGTAAATACTTCGTTCAAAACCGTGTGTCTGGCGAAATCTATGAAAGTGCGCAGTTCCTATACATTCTTGTAGCAGCATGTCTATTCGCGAAGTATCCGAAAGAGACGCGTCTTGACTACATCAAACGTTTCTACGATGCGACTTCAACATTCAAGATTTCTCTACCTACACCAATTATGTCTGGTGTACGTACCCCTACTCGTCAGTTCAGCTCGTGCGTACTGATCGAATGTGGTGACAGCCTTGATTCAATTAACGCAACAGCAAGCTCTATCGTGCGTTACGTTTCTCAACGCGCTGGTATCGGTATCAACGCTGGTCGTATTCGCGCATTGGGCTCTGAGATTCGCGGCGGTGAAGCATTCCACACTGGTTGTATTCCGTTCTACAAATACTTCCAAACAGCAGTAAAATGTTGTTCACAAGGTGGTGTTCGTGGCGGCGCTGCGACCGTGTTCTACCCAATGTGGCACGGTGAAGCGCGTTCACTATTAGTGCTAAAGAACAACCGCGGTGTAGAAGAAAACCGTGTTCGTCATATGGACTACGGTGTTCAGTTAAACAAACTGATGTACCAACGTTTAGTAGAAGGTGGCAACATCACCCTATTCTCACCATCAGATGTACCAGGACTTTACGATGCGTTCTTTGAGAACCAAGCTGAGTTCGAACGTCTGTACGTGAAATATGAGAACGATCCTTCAGTTAAGAAAGAAACCGTTAAAGCAATTGAAATGTTCTCTCTGCTTATGCAAGAGCGTGCTTCAACGGGTCGTATCTACATTCAAAACGTGGACCACTGTAACACTCACAGCCCATTTGATTCTGAAGTCGCACCGGTACGTCAATCAAACCTATGCTTAGAAATCGCTCTACCAACTAAACCACTGGTTAACGTTGAAGACGACTCAGGTGAGATTGCGCTATGTACACTTTCAGCATTCAACCTAGGTGCAATCAAAGAACTTGATGACCTAAAAGAGCTGTCTGAGCTGGTTGTTCGTGCACTAGATGCACTACTAGATTACCAAGACTACCCGCTTCCAGCGGCGTACAAGTCAACCATGAACCGCCGTACTCTAGGTGTCGGTGTCATCAACTTTGCCTACTACCTAGCGAAGCATGGCGTGAAATACTCTGATGGCAGCGCGAACGGTCTAACTCACCGTACGTTTGAAGCAATTCAATACCACCTATTGAAAGCGTCTGTGGAACTTGCGAAAGAGCAAGGTAAGTGTCCTCTGTTCAATGAAACGAACTACGCGAAAGGCCTATTACCTATCGACACTTACAAGAAAGACATCGACCTAATCTGTGATGAACCATTGCACTACGATTGGGATGAACTACGTAAAGAGATCATGGAACATGGTCTACGTAACTCGACACTGACTGCGCTAATGCCTTCTGAGACTTCATCTCAGATTTCAAACGCAACTAACGGTATCGAGCCACCACGTGGTTATGTTTCAGTGAAAGCGTCTAAAGACGGTATCTTGAAACAAGTTGTGCCGGATTTCGTTAACCTAAAAGACAACTACGAGTTGCTATGGAACATCGGTTCAAACGATGGTTACCTGCACCTAGTTGGTATTATGCAGAAGTTCGTAGACCAAGCTATTTCAGCGAACACTAACTACGACCCAAGTAGCTTTGAAAGTGGCAAAGTGCCTATGACTAAGTTGCTTAAAGACCTGCTCACTGCATACAAGTTTGGTGTAAAAACGCTTTACTACCATAACACTCGTGATGGTGCGAAAGACGATCAGAAAGATGCAGTTCAACCTGCTGATGACGATTGTGCAGGCGGCGGTTGTAAGATCTAATTTAGGTCTGAAGTCGAAAACACTTTTCTTTAACGAACATTTGCCCCTTGAGCTTCGAGGGGCTTAAAAGGAATTGAGGCATCATGGCTTACAGTACTTTTAACCAAAACAAAAATGACCAACTAAAAGAACCAATGTTCCTTGGTCAATCGGTTAACGTAGCGCGTTACGACCAGCAAAAATTTGAGATCTTTGAAAAGCTGATTGAAAAGCAGCTTTCTTTCTTCTGGCGCCCAGAAGAAGTCGATGTATCAAGCGATCGTATCGATTACAACAAGCTTCCAGATCATGAAAAGCACATTTTCATCTCGAACTTAAAATACCAAACGCTTTTGGATTCTATCCAAGGTCGTAGCCCGAACGTTGCCCTACTACCTCTAGTATCACTACCAGAGCTAGAAACGTGGATTGAAACTTGGTCATTCTCTGAGACGATTCACTCACGTTCATACACACACATTATTCGTAACATCGTCAACGATCCAGGCATCGTATTTGATGACATCGTTGAGAACGAGCACATCCTAAAGCGTGCTAAAGACATTGCTCACTACTACGATGACCTCATTCAGATGACCAATGACTACCATCGCTTAGGTGAAGGTACTCACATGATTGGTGACGAAGAAGTTAAGATCAGCCTATACGATCTGAAAAAGAAACTTTACGTGTGTCTAATGTCAGTCAACGCACTAGAAGCGATTCGTTTCTACGTAAGTTTTGCTTGTTCATTTGCATTCGCAGAGCGTGAGCTAATGGAAGGTAACGCGAAAATCATCAAGCTAATCGCTCGTGATGAAGCGCTACACCTGACTGGCACACAGCACATGATTAACTTGTTGCGTAACGGTCAAGATGACTTCTCATTCATGCAAGTGGCTGAAGAGTGTAAGCAAGAGTGTTTCGATCTATTCAAAGAAGCAGCTGAGCAAGAAAAAGAGTGGGCAGAATACCTATTCAAAGACGGCTCAATGATCGGTTTGAACAAAGACATTCTGTGCCAATACGTTGAGTACATCACCAACGTACGTATGCAAGCTGTTGGTCTACCAGCCGCTTACCCAGAAGCGACGTCTAACCCGATTCCTTGGATCAATGCTTGGTTGTCTTCAGACAATGTACAAGTTGCGCCTCAAGAAGCGGAGATTTCATCTTACCTCGTTGGTCAGATTGAAAGTGACGTTAAAGCAGACGACTTTAAGGACTTCGAACTTTAATGCCTAGCATCAAAATCAACGGTATCGTTAATATCGCTTCTAACCCAAGCAACACTCTACTGGAAACCATGGAGCAAGCTGGGATTGAAGTGGAGTACAATTGCCGAGACGGACACTGTGGCGCTTGTCGCTGCAAACTGAAGTCTGGTGATGTTGAATACGTTGGTTTTGCCATGGCTTATACTCAAGCAGACGAAATCTTACCTTGTATTACCCGTGCCAAGAGCGATGTTGAGCTCGAAGATGTGGTATATAAGCTCAAAGAGAAACGTGCTTAATCGAAGCTAGAAAGTAAAAGACCAGTCATTTGACTGGTCTTTTTCTATTTGGTCTCAGTGAAGTTTGTGGGGTTACGATACTTGGTTAAGAGGTGCGCCTGAAAGTAACTCATCTGCAGTACCCATAGAAATTGCTTTTCCTGCAATTTCTCGCCCACCATCATCAAACAATGACAAGCGAAAGCCCATACTTTGAGAAGGTTCACTTTCTTCTGGCGCTTTTCGCCACAGTGAGTGCACATCGTAATGGCTTGAGTTAAATGCCTCGCCTAACACTACCTTTTGACTCGCTACTTGATACCAAACCAAAATCTTAGACTGCTGAAACATACCACCCTCCTTGTGCGTTTCTGCCCAGACTTTTAGTTTAAGATCTATTTTCCAAAGATCCTGTATCAATTTGAAGAATCTTAATTAATAGATTAGATATCATACACATAGCACTTAGAAGATTTTCGTATAAGCACAAACAGAACTCAGTTCGTCGTGCAATAAGTGAATAAGATCAACCAAGTACACTTCTAGGAACATGTATCTCTTTTTCTCGTTTCAATGAAC
The DNA here is from genome assembly GCF_015278125.1 of Vibrio fluminensis. Lineage (GTDB taxonomy): Bacteria > Pseudomonadota > Gammaproteobacteria > Enterobacterales > Vibrionaceae > Vibrio > Vibrio fluminensis. Next base: position 189,118 of record NZ_JADILO010000002.1, on the reverse strand, counting down.
TGTAACTAGCGAACATAGAGTTGTTAGATAGATAACGACGCAGCATGTCGGCACAAACCGTGGTGATCAATGTCTGTTGATCCTCTGCAGTAAAACGTCGATTAAACGTTAATACCTGCCCCCATTCTCCTTCTGGAGCCGCGATCGCTACAGCAAAAGTGTTTTCAACTAAATGGCCCGACACAATAGCAATTTCCGTTGAACACTTGTCTTTAGTGGCGCCAGCAAGAGCCAGAGTTTCAGCCAAAATATCAGCTTCGCTGACGCCTACATTCACCTTGCCGCCTAAAACCCAGCCATGACCACAATATTCATGCGCGTTTGGATTGGAATGGAGCCAGTTGGCTAAACTGCCGTGAGTTGAACGCTCGGCTAAAGAAATAGAAAGTTTTCTTTCCGCAATTAATTGTCCCACATGGTCTGACATCGGCTGATCAATACTGACAACATTTGGCTCGATTAGCTTGAAAATAAGCTGCATCAGTTTAAGGCGGGTATCTAAATCATCTTTCGGGCCAAACAGCTTAACTTCAATGTATGGCAGATAAGAACGATAACCCAGTTGGTAACCTTGTGGCAGTTGCAGTTTATCCAGTTTATCAGACAGTCCAGACTCGGAGGTTCCAAAGGTATAGATTTTAGCGCAATCAAGCCCTTCAACATTGACATAGAGGCGTTGTAAATCCGGTACGATTTGCTCGCTAACCATGCGCTTAAACTCACTTGGCACGCCAGGGGTGAAATAAAATAGGCAATCATTAATGTGCATTTTAAAGCCGCATGCGGTACCAATCGGGTTATCAATTAAGGTTGATCCCGCTGGTAACATCGCTTGTTTGCGATTGCTCTCTGGCATACTCATATTGCGCGAAGCAAAAAACTGCTGCAAGCGCTCAAGCCACAGAGCGGACAACTCCAAATCAACTTCTGCCGCCGTTGCCGCCGCTTCGGTACTTAAATCATCACTTGTTGGGCCTAAGCCACCATTAACTACGACAACATCACAGTTAAAACTGAGCATAAGCAACTCTTCAACCAAACCATTAAACGTATCACCTACGGTTGAACGTTTCGTTAAAGGAAAACCTTGTTGGAAGAATAATTCTGATAACCATGAAGCATTCGTATCGACGATATCGCCATGCAAAACTTCTTCGCCTGTACTTAACATTGCGATTTTCAACATAATTTCCTTTTCGCAGAAAGTTGATATCCAGCAGATTTCCGCAACCTATCGCTATTTATTTCAATTTGGTTGACTACACTAAGTAAAACACGGAATGAGTTGTCTCTAGCCTCAGCCAACAATAATAACGATGGAGCGCGTTGTGCTTAAAAGACGTTTTGCCACTTTGGCTTTTTCTATTTCGCTATCTACCGGCGCTGTGTGCAGCGACCTAGAGCCATTGCATACCATTAACTTTGATGATCACAGTGTAATCAGTCCTGAAGCTCGCTTCTACTCTTTTCAAGACTTTAACGCATTAAATAGTGACGAAAACGGGCTAGATCTCGATTCACCGCCACGTTACCTACAAATTTCTACCGAGCCCGATTTTGAGTATCTCAAAGAGCAGACTTATACCATTCTAGGATTGAGCGTAGTGACTGTTGGCTTGATGACATTGCTACCTGAGTCAATTACCAAGTGGGACGATGATGACCGCAGCGTCTCTAACCTTGGGCAAAAGTGGCTGGACAACGTCAAGGAAGGGCCCGTTTGGGATCGTGACGAACATTTTCTGAATTACATTATGCACCCCTATTTTGGTGGCGTTTACTACACCGCTGCTCGTCATGCTGGCTATGATGAGTTCGATTCATTCCTCTACTCTGCATTCCTTTCTACATTTTTCTGGGAATATGGGGTCGAAGCTTTTGCAGAAGTGCCATCATGGCAAGACTTGTTCATCACTCCATTCTTTGGCTCGGTAGTCGGTGAGTTAATGTTTGAAGCTGAGCAGGATATTGTCGCCAATGGCGGTCAAGTGTGGGGGTCAGATTCAATGGGCAGCGTGACGCTCTTCTTTCTTAATCCTGTCGGGCACATCCATGGTTGGGTCACTGATGCGTGGGGCGGAAGCGCCAGTTTAAGTTACAGTAGTCAGCCCTGGTTCGGCAACCAAGAAGCGGCTCAATTTGCCCTTGATGCTGGTGCTGACTATGACCAAGTATTTTATGGCGTCGAATTAGAAATCTCTTTTTAAAACGTTTACTTACTATACAGATACCATTTTGTGCTCAAGGTTTGATTCTTTAGGTATGGTTGACGGATTAGGTCAAAAAATTGATCAAGATCAAACCGGATAATACTCTGAGTTCTACACTTAATCTAAAGCAAAACAAAAATCTTTATCATATTTGCTTAGTACACTTGTCCTTCGCAATGCATTCAGGAGGCATCATATGACGACTACTTTCATCGTAAACTTTGTCGGAAAAGCGTCACCTTCCACAATTAAAAAACTCGCCGCGGTCACCCACGAAAATGGTGGTAAATGGTTAATCAGTAAAGTGAATTTTATTGAAGACCAAGTAGCCGCTGTTATCAAAGTGGAACTGCCTAGTGAGAATGCAGATCTGGTTAAACAAGCATTCAAAGATCAACCTAACTTATTGGTTCAGGTTATTGACTCTGGTGCACACCAACACTGCGCTGACACCATCTTCCAAATTCGTCTCGATGCCAATGATCGTGCTGGTATCGTGAATGAAATCACCCACCTACTCGACAATCAAGGTATCGATATCCTTGATATGGATTGCCAACGTGTATTTATCGCAGGTGGAGGCGGCGTGAGTTCAAGCCTGTTTACTTCGCAGATTGCACTGCGATTACCTAGAGAAGTTCAAATCGAAGATGTGGTCAAAGAGCTAGAATCACTGAGCGAAGATACGCGCGTGGTTCTCCAGCAATAACGAAGCCACGATATAACGTTTCTGAGTAACCAAACAAAGCCCGCTTTCGCGGGCTTTTAAGTACAAACTAGAATCTAACTGACGCCCCACTGTGAAAGCGAGCGCTTAAAGTCTGAATACTCAAACTCGTTCAGCTTTTCAACCTCACCACTGCTGCGTTGACAGAAGACTGAAGGCATACGCAAACCATTGAACCAGTTTAGCTTAACCATGGTGTAACCGGCACTATCGAGAATGTGTAACCTCTGACCAATCTCTAAAGGCTGTGCAAAGCTCGCTTCGCAAAACTGGTCGCCCGCCAAGCACGAACATGACCCAATCACATATTGGTGATCACCCACTTCGCTTGCTTCGAGAATCGACGCAGGTTCGTTATAGATAAGTGTATCAAGACGATGCGCCTCGGTTGCTGAATCAACAATCGCAGTCTTTTTCACGTTCTCTACGATATCCACGACCGTAACCACAAGATCGGTCGTTTTAGTAATGATCGCTTCACCAGGCTCAAGATACATTTGTACCCCATGCTTTCGCGAAAACGCTTTCAAGGCTAACCCCAACTTCTCGATATCATAGCCTTGCCAAGTAAAGAAGACGCCCCCGCCCATACTGACCCAGTCAAGCTTATCGAGATAGTCGCCAAACTGTACCGAAATAGCGTCAAGTAAGGCGATAAACGCATCGACGTCTTTGTTCTCACAGTTCATGTGAAACATCACACCATCAATGGTATCAAACACTTGCGGTTTAATATGGTCAGCTTGAACACCGAGACGCGAAAACTGACGCGCCGGGTTAGCAAGATCTTGTCCGGCGTAACTAACCCCCGGATTGAGACGCAAGCCAATCGACGCTTTGCCTTCGACAATATGGCGATAAGCGTTAAGTTGCGATTGCGAATTAAAAATCATCTTATCGCAAATATCGACCACTTCACGTACATCATCTTCACTGTAACCAACGCTATAGGCGTGAGTTTCCCCACCAAAGGTTTCATAACCCAGTTTCACCTCAAACGGGCCAGAACTGGTGGTACCATCAAGGTATGGTTTTATGATGTCAAACACGCCCCAAGTTGAAAAACACTTCAGAGCCAACACCAGTTTCACACCGGAAATCTCTTTCAGCTGCTTTGCCTTTTCAAGATTTTCAATCAACTTATCTTCGTTGATCATAAAATAAGGCGTTTTTAATTCACTATGCTGCATACAAACCTTTTCTTACTGTGGCTTATTCAATTCCACACGTTGTCATTCTGGATGACCTACCCACCACTCTTGTCATTCCGGATTATGCCGTAGGCATAAGTCCGGAATCCCTCAGTTTAACAAGATTCCGCATCTCGCTCGTTCCTCGCTGTGCGGAATGACAAACCATTGCTTAAGCTAATAAATAACTAACCTTGTCATTCCGGAGCATGCCGTAGGCATAAGTCCGGAATCTCTCAGTTAAACAAGATCCCGCATCACACGCGTTACGCGCAACACGGAATGGCAAGTTATTACTTCAGCTTATGAATCAACGGTTGACCCGGTTCAAGCTCTTGAACATCCCAATCGAGACCAATCGACGGCATGGTTTCTAGGAATGGGTCTGGATCGAGTTGCTCCATATTGAACACGCCCTTATCCGCCCACTCACCACGGAAGAACTGCAACGCGGCTGTAATCGCTGGCACACCTGTAGTGTACGAAATGGCTTGATGCTCTACATCTTCATATGCCACTTCATGATCCGCATTGTTGTAGATAAACACACTACGCTGCTTACCATCTTTTCGGCCTTGCACCCAAGTACCAATACAGGTCTTACCGGTATAGCCTGGTGCAAGTGACGTTGGATCCGGTAGTAATGCTTTAAGTACATGCAACGGTTGTACAACCGTACCATCATGCAAAGTTAGCGGATCTGGGCTCAATAGACCGATATCACGCATAACATTGAAGTAATTTAGGTAGCGGTCACCAAAGCCCATCCAAAACTCGATACGTTTAGCTGGAATAAACTCCTGCATCGAGCGTACTTCATCGTGCGCCATTGAGTAGACTTTATGTGTGCCACAATTTGGGAAATCAAATTCCAACATACGTGAGTGACATGGCACCTGTTTCCACTGCCCTTCTTCCCAGTAGAATGAGTCCCCTTGGATCTCCAGCATATTGGTTTCTGGGTCAAAGTTTGTCGCAAACTTCTTACCATGGTCACCCGCATTCACATCCATCACGTCAATCGTGTCGATTTCATCAAATAGATGTTTGACCGCATAAGCGGCAAATACTGAAACCACACCTGGATCGAAGCCCGCGCCCAAAATGCCCGTGATGCCCGCTTGCTCAAACTTTTCACGATAGCCCCACTGCCAATCGTAAGCTTGTGGTACTTGCTGACCTTCGCTGCACAGATCCACTGCAACCGATGTATCTAAGTACGACACTTTCGCTTGGTAGCACGCTTCCATGATTGAGATGTTTACCCAAGGAGGACCGGCATTAATCACTAAGTCAGGCTGAACTTCCTTAATTAAAGCAACCAGTGCGTCGACGTCGTCAGCATTGACTGTACGCGCCTGAAGTTTCTTCGAACCATCTTTAAGGTTATTTTTCTTATCAATCGATTCGATGATCTTCTCACACTTAACCAATGTACGTGATGCAATAGTAATATCACCTAACACATCATTGTTTTGCGCCGCTTTATGTGCGACTACCCAACCAACACCACCAGCACCAATTTGTAGAATTGCCATTGTTTTCCATTACCTCTATTTAACTAGCTCAGCCGCTAGCGATTTGACTTCATTGAGTAAAGATTCGAAATCTGAAATCTTTAAACACGGGTTCAAAATTGTGAATTTTAATGCAGACTTACCTGCAACCACCGTCTCGCCTAATACTGCAATTCCGCGAGTTAACGCTTCGAGTCTTAACGATTGGTTTAAACTGTCTAAGTCCGTGACATGGGGATTGACTACACGGAACAACACTGTGGTCAGTGAGGGTTCCGCCAGCAGTTCGAATTCATCATGATTTCGAACCAAATCAGCCACCTGTTGAGTCTGCTCAATCAAATGGTCGTACATATTACCCAACGATTGAGGACCAACACTTTGCATGGTCATAAACACTTTTAGTGCATCAAAACGCTTGGTTGTCGCGATGGATTTATCGACCAAATTCGGCAGCTCATCGTGCTCGCGATTGAGATAATCAGCGTGATGCAGTAGATACTTAAAATTCGCTTTGTCTTTCAGCAATAACGCACCACAACTGATGGTTTGGAAGAACAGCTTGTGAAAATCAACGCTAAGAGAATCGGCTTGTTCGATGCCAACTAAACGATGTTTATGTTGGCTGAGAATCAACGCACCACCATACGCTGCATCAACATGGAACCATAGCTGATGGTGCTTCGCGATATCTGCAATTGCCGCGAGATTATCAATCGCACCATGGTCTGTGGTACCTGCGGTTCCGACTACCGCAAACGGAAGCAAACCTTGCTGCTTAAGAGAGACGATCTCTGCTTCAAGTGCGGCGGTTTTAATTGTGCCATTATCCTCGCAGTCAACGCAGCTCACCGCATTTTCACCTAACCCAAGTAGAGAAGCTGACTTCTGAACGGTGAAGTGAGATTTTTTCGAACACAAGATACGTAGCTTGCTGGCAAACTCAGGCAGACCATGCTTTTGAATTGAGTGGCTATCTAGGCGATCAGCAATCCAATCGCGCGCTAGCAGCAGCCCCATTAAGTTACTTTGTGTGCCGCCACTAGTAAAAATGCCATCCGACTCACCGCCAAGGTGGTACTTGTCACACATCCAATCAATCACTCGCTGCTCAACGTAAGTCGCGGCAGAGGCTTGGTCCCACGAATCCATCGACTGGTTGAGTGCCGCAATCATCGCTTCTGCGACAACCGAAGGCATCAGCGGTGGAGTATGCAAATGCGCAATGCAGCTTGGGTGTTGAACGATGATTGAGTTTTTAGCGACCAACTCCGCGGTGTCATTAATGACTTTAGTCAGACTTTGCTGTTGATTATCGAGATCAACAGCTTTAATCGCATGCTCGAGCAATTTAGGTTCAACACCTGAGTATGGTGCATCGACTTGTTCAAACACTTGCTTCATGGCAATGGTAGTCTGGTTCATCACTTGAGCAAACCGGTCACTGCCTTGCGCCCCAGTATGAATAAAGTGCTCACGCCAGTGATCTTGTGGGTCTTTGGCAACACGATTGCCACCAGCAACAAGAATCGCTTCTTCCAATACGCGTAAAGCGAAATCTAACTGTTCATAAGAGATGATCAGTGGTGGGAGAAAACGGATCACCGAACCGTCTCGTCCGCCTTTTTCAACGATTAAGCCGCGCTCTAAAGCTGCACGTTGGATGCGCAGTGTCAGTTCGCCATCAGACTCCGGCTCACCAAATTTATTTCGCTCAGCGCTGGGCTTACTGATCTCAATACCGAGCATAAGCCCCATACCACGTACATCAGCAATGCAATCAACACGTTCTTGGATCGCTTCTAATCCATGACGCAAATATTGTCCCGCAATATGCGCATGTTGAACTAAGCTATCACGTTCAATGATCTCTAGAGCTTTCGCACCTGAAATCATTGCCAGTTGATTGCCACGAAAAGTGCCGGTGTGCTCACCAGGAAGCCAAGTATCATACTGCTCGTTAATCACCAGCAACGACATGGGTAAACCACCACCAATCGCTTTAGACAAGCAAAGAATATCAGGCTGAATACCTGACTCTTCATAAGCGAAGGAATAACCCGTTTTGCCTACGCCACATTGAATCTCATCAAAGATCAGCAAGATGCCATGTTCATCGCAAATGCGGCGTAGCTCTCTAAGCCAAAATGCAGGTGCGGGAACCACGCCCCCTTCACCTTGAACAGGCTCAACAATCATTGCTGCTGGTTTCATGATGCCTGCTTCATCGTCAGCGAGCAGGCGCTCAATATAACGAATGCCGGCTTTGGCGCCTTCGTCTCCACCGATACCGAAAGGGCAACGTAAGTCATAGGGAAATGGCATAAAGTGCACGTCAGACATCAATCCGCTGCGACGCGCTTTGGTATTGAGATTGCCCATCATCCCCATGGTGCCGTTAGTCATCCCATGGTAGGCACCACGAAAAGCGAACATGGTGTTCCGCCCAGTGGTTTGTTTAGCAAGTTTGATTGCTGCTTCCACCGCATCGGCACCCGATGGACCACAGAATTGAATTACTGAGTTATCCGCAAGTTGTTGCGGAATAAAGCGCCTCACTTGCTGAATAAATGTGTTTTTCGCTTGGGTCGTAATATCAAGGGTTTGATAAGGTAACCCTGAATCTAACTGCTCTTTTAGAGCGTGATTGATCTCGGGATGATTATAGCCAAGGGCTAAGGTTCCTGCCCCTGCTAGGCAGTCCAAATATATCTGCCCGCGTGTGTCTTCGACTAGCGCTCCAAATGCTTTTTTTATCGCAATTGGCAAACGACGTGGATATGAACGAACTTGCGACTCGTATTGTTCTTGCTCCAGTAAAACGCTATCTAAAGCAAGATCATAAACCCCTTCCACGTGTGGAATCTGGGTAGAAAAATAGGATGCGATATTCTCAGTATCGACTTCAAAGGCTGTGCTCATGATTATTCCCTTGAACGTAACCTCACGCCCACCTCTATGGTGTGCGAGGTATAACAGTACTTTCGCAAGCTTTGGGCGTGCGAAATCCGTCCCATCAAACCGATGGATTACATGTCAAAAAGAGGGATCAAGGCTCAGTAATGCTGCTGTTTTGAAGCACAGGGCATTTAGGTAGAACAAAGCTGATTTGTGTGTGTAAGTTATGTGGTTTCAATGTTGGGTTTCCCATTCACATATCGCCGTCGCGATATAAGTATCCCTTCTATCGATAAAGGATTTATCGATACCTACCCTACGAGTGCTCACTCAGCCCGAATGCGCACTCGCGTATCCCCCAGAATTTGTTCCGAGATTGCGCGCGAAATTATCATAAACCGACATTTCCTTGCAATGGTTTTTCACATCTATAGCAACAATTCTCGATACTATTCATTTTTTCATTTATTAAAGCGATACCATTAACTTACTTAACATATAAAACCATGAGCTATGCAAAAAATAGCCCTGCGAAATGCGCTCTGTTCAATGATTTTCACTAATTAAGCTAAAACTTAAGTACCAAACCAATTTCGTTTGAACATAAGGGTTCTAAATTAGTTTTTAACAAATTTTTAGCTAGAGTCACGTAAATTTCTCATTTTTAATACGATCTAATTTCTACTTTTTCAAACGGTCAACTAGTCTTTAGTTAAGCAATACATTGATTTAGTCAACAAACCATAAGCCGTCTCTTGTCAATTTGCGTCGCATAGGGAGAGAATCGTGAGAATAACAACGACAATACTAGTTGGTAGTCTGTTCGCTAGTAGCTATCTAAATGCTCAAACTTTAGAGCAGGCTGTTGCGATTACTTTGAAAAATAATCCAGAGATAAAGCAAGCCTATAACGAATATCAAAGCGCGGTAAAAGAGCACGATGCTTCCGGCGGAGCCTACTTGCCCAGCATCGACCTTGATGCAGGCATTGGCTACGAAGGTATTGATCCTGCTGACTCGACGGGACGAGAAGATACTGATTTAACGCGCAAAGAAGCCACTTTAAGTCTGACTCAACTTTTGTGGGATGGGAATGCGACCATTAATGACATGAGCCGAACTGGAGCTGATGCCGAATCAATTCGTCTACAACTATTGTCAGACGCATCAGATATGGCACTTCAAGTCACTCAAGTCTATCTTGATGCCGTCAAAGCCACCGAAGTGCTCGCTTTATCTGAAAGTAACTTGGCTGTGCACAAAGAAATCTATCGCGATATCAAAAAGCGTGCTGATTCAGGAATCGGGTCGACGGCAGATGTCACCCAAGTTGAAGCTCGTATTGCTAAAGCGCACGGCAACTTGCTCGCCGCGCAAAACAATATGATTGATACTCACACACAGTTTCGCCGCCTTGTAGGACAAGAACCTCTGGGGTTGATCTACCCTCGTGCTGATGCGTCAAAGCTACCGCTTTCGCTACCTGAAGCACTAGACGAAGCCTACGACAAACATCCAGTGATAAAAATTGCTAAAGTAGATGTTGATTCGGCCCGCTATCAATACAAACAATCTAAAGGTAACTACTACCCCACTATCTCAATTGAAGCGAGTCAATCGTGGCGAGATGATGCCGGTGGTGACGAAGGTAGAAGCGACGAAACGTTAGCAATGCTGAGATTGCGCTATAACCTTTATAATGGTGGCAGTGATCAAGATCTCTCTGAACGCGCCGCATACCAACTGAACAAAGCGAAAGATCTTCGCGACAACACCTATCGCCAAGTCGAAGAAAGTCTTCGTCTGTCATGGAGTGCGTTAGACTTAACGCTTCAACAAAAGAACTTTCTTGCTGACCATGTAGATTCAGCGTCGGAAACCGTTATTGCCTACGAAAAACAATATCGTATTGGTAAACGAACGTTACTGGATCTACTCAATACCGAAAACGAGCTGTTCCAAGCACGTAAAGACTACTTAGATGCCCACTACGCGGAGCAGTATGCAAAATACCGTGTAATGAATGCCACTGGTAATCTACTCGATTCCTTACTAATTGAGATTCCAAATGAATGGACAGAAAAGGTGGACTACTAATGAACAAGACCTATACCTTACTGCCACTTTTACTAAGTATGTCAGTAACGCCTCTCACCTTTGCCTATGACAGCGAAAGTGAAAATGATGAATACGACTACATTGAAACGCCGGAAGCCCATCAAATCGCCGATCTCATTGACGATGATCGTGATGGCGTTATCAATGCGCGTGATCTTTGTATTACGACACCAGAGGGGTCGCTAATAAACAATGATGGTTGCGGCATTATCGTTGAAACGGAAGATCAGATGCAGTTACGCATCCTATTCGCTAACGACTCCTCAAAGATTGAACCTATCTTTGAAACACAAATTAGTAACATGTCTGACTTCCTAAAACGCTTTCCTGAAACGGCAATTGAGGTTCAAGGCTACGCAAGTAAAGTCGGTTCTCCGGAATACAACTTAGCCTTGTCGAAAAGACGTGCGGTTGCAGTTGAACAAGAATTGCTTAGCAATGGCATAACCCCTGACCGCGTGACGATCATTGGTTATGGGGAAACAAACTTGGAAGCGTTAGGTGAAGATGAGTTGTCCCACGCGAAAAACCGTAAAGTCACCGCTACTGTTGTGGGTTACGATGAAGAACCCGTAAAAGAATGGACCATATTTAGCGTTATCGAAAAATAAAAATAGCTACACCAACAAAAACGCCTCGGCTAACCGAGGCGTTTTTTCATGTCTACATTTTGATATCTACATGTCGATATCTGGCCACTACTTGTTTTTTGGTAGCGAGATGTGCAATAGGAAGTAACCCAACACAGCTGCCGTTGTTGACCCCATCAATATGCCTAATCGCGCATAAGTATCAAACTCAACGTTAGTCTGACCAAACGCCAGTGAAGAGATGAAAATCGACATCGTAAAACCAATACCACACAGTACAGACACCGCGAAGATATGGAACATAGTGATGCCTTCAGGCAGCTTAGCAATACCCGACTTAACCGCAATCCAACTGAAGCTAAAGATACCTAGTGGCTTACCAATCAAAAGACCCAAAGCAATACCAAGCGGTAACATAGAGGTCAGGCCAGCCATCGATACGCCTACCAACGAAATACCCGCATTAGCGAATGCAAACAGAGGCAGAATACCAAACGCAACATAAGGGTGAAGTGCGTGCTCCATATGTTTAAGAGGAGATCGCTTACCTTTGTTGCCTTTCAGTGGAATAGCAAAGCCAATTACTACACCGGCTAGTGTCGCGTGGACGCCAGACTTTAGTACCGCTACCCACAAGATCGCACCCACTATCATGTATGGCAGTAATTTCGATACGTGACGAGAGTTTAAAGCAAACAGAGCCGCGGTCATTGCAAAACCAATCGCAAGTGCTGTAGTAGACAGATCACCCGAGTAGAACAGTGCAATGATTACCACAACGCCTAGGTCATCAATGATGGCTAGTGCTAACAAGAAAACTTTCAAACTCACTGGTACACGGCTACCTAGCAGAGCCATGATACCCAATGCGAACGCAATATCAGTTGCAGCTGGGATCGCCCAACCTTTAATCGCCATCGGTTCGTTGAAGTTAAATGCTAAATATACTAACGCTGGTGCTAGCATACCGCCTACTGCAGCAATGGCTGGGAAAATTGCGGTTTCTTTTGATTTCAGCGCGCCTTCTAACAATTCACGCTTAACTTCTAAACCGATCAATAGGAAGAAGATCGCCATTAGACCATCATTGATCCAGTGCGATACTGACATACCAAATACATAAGTATGTAGAAATGCTTGGTATGTCTCGTTTAACGGTGTATTTGCAATAGTCATTGCAATTGCAGCTGCAATAACCAGTAACACGCCTCCTGCTGATTCCATCTTGAAGAAGTCGCGAATGATATCACTCATGTGATCGTCCTTATACTTATTATCTTAACGATTAACGAAGAATAACTTGAGTGTATAGCTATCCTTAAACTGATAAAAATCGCTTGTTCGGATGTTATTCTTCGGAAATAACGAAACAAACGAGCAAATTGAACGCAATATCCGCAGCATTCAATTCTGTAACAAATTCTATTCGTGCTACAACTCCCTGTATTACAATATGTTAACCAGAATATATCGAGTAAAAAGATAAGAAAAATAGAGATAATTCACAAATGATTCACATTGACCAATTCTCATCATTTAAGAATTTAACCCTGAACTAATAACCCGCTAACTGCATAAAACCTTGAATTTTGTGACTACCTTCTGTCGTTATTGGTCCTTCCCAGTATGGCATAACAAACGGTAACCATAAGTTGGTATTCTGTGCCTGCGTGGTTAAGTCTATACCATATTTAGGCACTTTAATTTGCCAGCGTAACGGAATCGATTTTTGACCCGCTAATATCTCTTCACCTAACGAAACAATCGAGATGTCTTGAGGTTTCAATGACACAACTTTGCCCGAGTTGGTCGAGAGTGTAGCTAAAACATGATTAGGAGCATCTTGATAACGATAGTGATGTATTGAGAGCGTCGTTTGCTTATCAAGATGGAACACAAACCAGTCCCAACCTTTTTGCTTAACATCGAGCAAACCACTGCCCCACTCCTTACTCATCCATGCCTCACCTTGGACAGCTATAGGTTGTCCCTTGCCGAGATCAAGTTCTCCAGAAACATTAATAAAAGGAGCCGTTAAATTGTGTGATGCTAGCTTGTTGTTCTCACCTTTTGATACATAACCACGTTCACCGGGTAGAACGTAAGGGCCCACGACAGTACTCGATAACTGGACAGAAAATTGTTCAGCCTCGGCCTGTAGTTCGCCGGGAAAAGGCGTTTTGTTCAATGAGGTCCACGACCAATTATCTAACCAAAGTTTAAATGGCGCATTAACAACTCCGGCTTGTCCTATTCCACCACGCGCAATGCGCTGCTCTTTCCAAACCCGAGAATCATTAGAAACTACAATATGCGATATATATAGCTGCGAGTTTTGCCAACCAGGGACATCTTGAGGATTATTGGAAATGCGGAAGTAGCTCCATTGGATCCCATAACGATTTCCTGCCTCATCTTGGACGTTAGCGAAAAAATGCCACCAAGCGTGTTGATAAGAGGTGTCTTGCCCCACATCCCGTGGAATCGCAACTGGCTTATCTATACTAACGGCTTTAAATTCAGCGGTCGTTTGGGTATAAAGCAAGTCAGCTTGTGAGTTAATGCTATTAACCACGTCCTCTTTATCATCAAAAGCAAAAAGATAGATAGAAGCGACCGCAATACCCATCAAAGCAATAACATTAAACAGTAAACGGTTAAAACGAGAACTTTTCTTTGGCGTACGCTTCATTTACAACGCGTCCCTTAACGACTTCATTGGTGTATTTCGGATGAGACGAAGTACTGGCATTGCTCCGGCAACCACCAGAGAAATCATCGCCAACATAATGGTGTTGGTGTATTCCTGCGGAATAAACTGTAACTCTATCGTCCAACCAAACGACTGCTTAATTACGATATCGACAACAAGATGAGCCAGAGCCAAGCCTAGAGGCATCGCGACAATTATGGCAATCGCACCAAACACGAACAGTTGTAGACTGCCCATTAAAACCAGTTCTTTACCTGACATACCCAAGCAGCGCAATAATGACACATGTCTTTGTCGAGCAACCTCCCCTGCAACAGTAGAGAAGAATATACCAAATACTGCTATAACCAGTGTGATACTGCCTAATGTGTCCGCTATCGAAAACGTTCTGTCAAATACATACATCGCTTGCTTATGGATGCTGCCGTTATCAAAAATACGTTCAGAGCTTAATCTAAACACCGACTCCATACGGCGTTTCAATCCATCAGAGGAAACACCATCGTGTAAAACTGCGCCGAGTGCGACGGAGCCTTCACCAGCAAAACTATATAACCAGTTACGATGCGACATCAGAACTTGATTGTACGGGTTGCCATAGTCGTAATAAACGCCAACGACTTGCCATCCCTGACCCGCTTTACCATAGAGATTAATATAGTCACCAGGACGAATGCCAAGTTTTAGAGCCATTGATTCACTCACCATCACTCCTTTAGAGTGATGAAGATGATACCAATAGTTTGGAACACCCAATTTCACCGTCAATGCTGCTAATTCGCCTTCAGAAGCACCAGTACTGACTATTTGTAAAGAACCCGTTGGTGTTGAGGTTTCTTCCTCCCAACGCCACCATACCGACTGAACCTCTGGCTGTTTTGACAACCACGAACTCAAACGAGCCGCTGAACTACTATTTGGATGGATATAAAGATCAGCAGCTAGACGTTGAGTTAACCATTTATCAGTGGTATCTCGGAAACTGCCAACCATAGTTTCAATGCCAATATTCGCAGCCATTGCGAGCATAAATGCCATCGTCGCAACGCCTCGGTAGCTCATGCTCGCCGCCGCATCGGAGAAGAACCAACGCACTTTTACCCAGCGCATTGAGTAACTAAAGCTGGTAAATAAACGCCACAATAAGAAAGGTGTGAACAGTGCAACACTCAATAGCATCAAAGCAATAATCACAAAACCCGACTCTTGGGTTTGGTCTGCTTGATATATCGCAATAGCGGCAACAGCAAGCGCACAAGCAATCAGAGCTTGAATCGAAAACTCAATGCCAGTAAAACGCATTAAAGACAAACGAGTTGTTAGGCGAATCGGTTGAGAACGAAGTAAACGAACTAAAGGCCAAGCACATGATGCAAACGCACCCACTAGCGCCATGGCCAAACTGTAAAGGCTAGACTTAAGTGTCCAGTGGATAGCCAAGCCAACACTCGCTTTATATAGCTCTTCTAAACTTGCTGATACAGTAGGAATCAACTGATTAGCGAGCAACATACCAAACACATTACCGCACAACCAACTAACCAAAACCAGCACAGCTAGCTCAATCAACAAAGCTTGTGTCAGTAGCCAGCCTGATACACCCGTTTGGCGGAGTATGCCGACCAACGGTTGTCTTTGCGTTAACGAGAGAGACATTGCCTGATAAAAAATAAACAGGCCGACCAAAAATGCCATCATGCCCATCGCCGTTAGATTCATATGGAAAGCTTTGGTCAACGAAACTAACTCAGCTTGGGAGCTGCGTACGATAGACAAACCGTGTGGCAAGTTATCTTTGAGTTTCTCTAGCTTCTCGTCCGGCATCTCCGCACACGCGATTGAAGAAATACCAGAACTGCGTTCAATCATACGAAATAACGCCATATCGGCAATAACGCGAGTACCGGTTAATTTGTTGCTCTGATCGATGATCAGAGGCCCTAACTGCTTGCCGTCAGCTAAGCGAATCGAATCGCCGTCTTGCCAACGCATATAGCGAGCCAAATCTTGGCTCACTAAAATTGGATATGGTGGCTTCATCAAGCCAAGCGAGTTTAACGTTTTAAGTGAGATATCTTTCTCAAGCGACAACATCGCCACCGAGTCAATACCGACTAATGTTAAGTCGAGTTTTTTTGCCGTAGAGATATTGCTGGTTGCAAATGGCACACATTGAGTAAAGCCTTCACGACGCAACTGAATGTAGTAACCTTGTGGAATATGATTTATCGCATGTTTAGGACGAATGCGATAAGGCAGTGGATTTGAGAATAGCTTTTCACCATGCTGGTAACTTTTACGAGCATGCTCATTGATAGCCGTTACGCCAACTAATAACGAAACACCGAGAGTAAGACCAAGCCAAACAAGAAGGATTTGAAAAGGGTAACGTCTGTAATGGCCAAGCAGTGCTTTAATTACGGGCCATAACATGCAGTTGCCCTCCTTGAAGACGTATACGCCCTTCCATATGCTGAGCAACCTGCTCACTGTGAGTTACGAGCAATAAGGTACAGTCGAGCTGACGAGTTAATGATGTCAATAAGCGCATAACAGCTTCTGCATTGCGTTCGTCTAAACTTCCGGTTGGCTCATCGGCCAGCAACAATTTAGGTTCCATATACAGCGCTCGTGCAATAGCCGCACGTTGCTGTTGTCCTCCAGACACTTCTTCAGGGTATCGGCCAAGTAGAGGCATAAGGTCAAGGGCAGAGAGAATTTGGCGCCACAAACCTTGGTCTTCTGGAAGTCCCTTTAGTTGGCGGCAAAAACGAATATTATCAGCGATATTGAGCGTAGGGAGTAAATTGAACTGTTGGAATATAAGACCAATGTTGTTACGTCGATAGGCGGTGCGATTACTCTCAGACTCCTGATTCATTAAAAAATGAGGGAATTCAATTTCGCCAGAGTCTACAACATCCAGACCCGCGATAAGATTGAGCAATGTACTCTTACCCGAGCCACTTTCACCCATCAACGCAATCTGTTGGCCTTGCGATAATATTAACTCAGCACCTTGCAGAACTGGGTGAAACTCTCCACCATCTACGTAGCCTTTACATAGGTCTGTTAGTCGTAACATCAATCGCTCACTATCAAAAATTTGAGTTTGTGAATTTACACCAATTCACGTCGAGTAGGAAGCGTTTTGGATGACAGATCACACTCGATGTAATCAATTGCATAATCAAAGAACTATGTTTCTAATTTTCAATCAAATTTCTCAACCATTTCTTACTTTTAACACGATAAATGGACCCTCCCCATTTAACTAGTTCTTCAGTTAAAAACAGCACATAAATCACTTCTGGCTTCCAACCCCAGTAGATTGCAGCAACAGCAGCGAGTGGAATGCTGATAACCCACTGTGCTATCAGATCTTGGTACAAACAAAATTTTACGTCTCCCCCCGCTCTTAGCACTCCGACTATCGCCATCATTGGAATACAGCGAAGCAATAAACCTAAGCTTAACACCACAATAAATTTGTCGGTCAACGCTCGAGTTTCTGGCGTGAGAGCACTAAACGAGCTAAGCACGAGATCTCGACACAAATACAAAAGGATAGCGACCACAACCGCCACGACCAAGCTAAGTAGCATGATACCAATTGCTTGATAATAGGCTTCATCATACCGTTTCGCGCCAATTTGATTGCCGATCAGTACCGCCGAAGCATTGGCCATACCAATCAGCATCGCCAATGAAATAGATTCTACCGGAGTCATTACTGACAAAGCGGCAAGTCCTTCTACACCTGACTGTCCCATTATTGCGTGATACGCAAAGAGCCCGCCAGCCCAGGCGAGAAAGTTCAGTGTTGTTGGCATCGATAGCCTGAGAAAGCGCACAACCTTATCCACTTTCAATGTGGCCAGGATATCAGAGAAGGAAAACGCCAAAAGATGGTGTTTAAAATGCAAGTAACCGTAAAGACAACCCACTTCGATTGCGCCACTGATAACCGTCGCGATAGCGGCACCTTTGATACCTAGTGCAGGCATGCCGAACTTACCAAAAATCAGCACCCAGTTGAGGAAAATATTTGAAAGAATACCAATCCCACTGAAGAAAGTACTTAAGCCCGGTTGATGAACAGCACGCAACCCTACCGCCATACTCGCTACGCAAGCCACCGCCAGCATCGTCACGGACGAAATCACTAAATACTGACTACCAAGATATTTTACTTCTTCAGAGTCAGTGGTAAGCCCCATAATTTCTTGTGGGAAAAAGACAAACAACAAAACACTAAGAGACGCAAAGATGGTCGCCATAAACCAAGTTAAAGCCGTACTTTCTCTCACACCTTGCTTATTTGCAGCGCCCCAATACTGAGCGGTCAGCATTGCTCCACCCGTCGTGACACCCACCAACATGATTGTGGTGACAAACGTCGCGCGAGCAGCAACGCCAACCGCGGCAATTTCCGCCTCACCAAGCTGCCCTAACATCAGTACGTCGACTAAACTTCGGCTAGAAAACATTATGCTCTGTAACGTGATTGGCAATGCAATCGCGATCAGACGGCGAATAAAGTCGCCTCGAGTATGAGCAATGACTTGGGAGAAAAGCATCGAAAACAACCTCAACTATTTTGGTTGGTCATATTGCCAACGCAGCGGTACATTATATACTCAATTAAAAACAAGAACATACATTTAGGTGCATAATGAAGAAAGTTCTCGTGCTCGGTGCTTCTGGCTATATTGGATCTCAGCTACTCCATCAACTCTGTGAGCAAGGTTACAACGTAACCGCAGCAGCGCGTCAAATCGAGTATCTAAAAGCGAGAACGCTCCCCCACCCACTTCTTACTATCACCTATCTTGATCTCGCCGATCGAGAGGCAACGCTCAAGTTAGTCCCCCAATTTGATATCGTTTACTTTCTTGTCCATGGCATGGCCGAGGGGCATGACTTCGTAGACTATGAAATATCACTGGCAGAGAACTTCACGGCAGCCCTTGATCAAAGCAATGTAGAACAAGTTATCTATCTTAGTGCCATTCAACCTCAGACTGGGAATTCTGAGCACCTTAAAGCCCGCCGTATGACGGGAGAAATCTTAAGAACGAGTCATGTACCAATCACAGAAATAAGGGCGGGCGTGATTATAGGCCCTGGTTCCGCCGCTTTCGAAATCATGCGTGATTTTGTCTACAATCTGCCAGCATTAGTCACCCCCAAATGGGTAGATTCCAAAGCCAACCCCATTGCACTACAAAACCTCAACCATTACCTACTCGAGCTCGCTAAAAGCCCAACCGAAGAACACAAGCTTTATGAAGCAGGCGGTCCTGACATCCTCAGCTATCGAGACCAATTCAAAGTCATTTGTGCTGCCAGTCAGCGCCCATACCGGTTATTTGCCACGCCTCTGCTTACCCCGAAAATTGCATCATATTGGCTAGGAATGGTGACTTCTGTACCATCCAATATTGGTAGCGCTTTATTAGCTGGTCTGGAACATGATTTTGTTGCCGACTCGCGTGAGATTGAACAGCGTTTCCCACAAAAAATGATACGCTTTGAAGAGATGGTGACCACCAGCATCGCACAAGAAGGCAAGTTTGTACGTAGCAAGGTTTGGGGCTTTGACCCAGCGGCATTAAAACGCTGGCAAGCCGGTTATGGTTATTACCCGAAGCAAACGGGAGCAAGTATAGAAACGGTTCTCTCTGCTGAACAGATCTGGCAGGTTGTTAAAACGTTAGGTCGCCTAGACGATCCATACTTCTTTGCCAATTACTTATGGCGAACTCGCGAGTGGCTCGACATCTTCTTTGGCGGGCGTAAACCGATTCGCCGCATGCCAGAAGGACCAGAGCTTAAAGTTGGTGACTTTATCGACTCATGGAAAGTGATACGCTGTGAGAAAAACCAATTTCTATCGCTACTTTTCGGTATGCAGGGTCCGGGACTCGGACGCTTGGAATTCACCATTACAGATTTAGGAGACAAACGAAGCCTCAACATCACGGCTTGGTGGCATCCACAAGGCTTTCGTGGACTACTCTACTGGTTTGCGATGATGCCTGCGCATCTATTTATTTTTAAGGGGATGGTTAAAGCCATCGTGAAAAAGGCAAAACTTAAGGCGCAAGACGGGTAAATCAAAATGCCCAAGTTAACAAAATAACTTGGGCAGTCTGTTTAGACTAAGAACTCACCTTCTCGCTCTGGTTGATAGGTAATGTCTTGTATCGTCACATCGACATTCGAACCATCAGGCTTTGGCCATTGAATGGTATCCCCAATAGACAAGCCCAATAAAGCACTGCCAATCGGTGCAAGAATCGAGACTTTATCAAGGCTATTATTCATATCCTTTGGATAAACCAAGGTCATTTCGAATTCTTTTTTCGTTGCCTCAATCGCAAAACGTACACGCGAGTTCATCGTCACCACATTGGCTGGCATTTCTTGTGGTGCGACGATATTGCCACGCTCTAGTTCCTCTTCTAGTTTTTCTGTTGAAACTGCATTGCGCGGTAAAGATTCAATCAAGTTGTAAATTCTATCTACATCAAGAGATGAAAGGGTAATTTCAGGTTTGATATTCATACTGTCCTCATACAACAAAAATACGCTTACCGTATTTTTTCAAGACATCCTCATACCAAATAAAAGCCTCCAGACTTCGATTAATGAAGTCTGGAGGCTGAATGGTATAAACTGAATTGTCTAACTAGTAATGTGCCGATAAAGATCTGCTTTGGCAAATTAATGTCTTAAAAATGAGCTATCAAACGACATTTCTCACTGTAACCCAGCCATATTGAGGTTCTGATACGATGTAATTTTTATAGATGCCAAATAAAAAGGCCCGTATCACCTAAGCGGAAATCGCCATCGCAATACGAGCCTAAATCTATAATTTAACTAAACTTATTTCAGATTCACGTCTAATAAACCAGAAGCAAGTGCAGGCGCTAAGCCCGGAGTAAGTGGCAAGCGAGGAATCACTAGACAGTGCATTAGGTGGTAAATGTCTTGTTTTCCATCCCATACTACGCTTGTGCCAGCTTGGTTATTTACATCAAGCTCTTGCCACCATGAACAACCTTCGTAGTCGATTAGGTAAGTACGGCAGTAATCCCACCATGTACGGTACCAATCTTCGTATTTCTTCTCACCTGTTACTGCGTATAGCGCGTATGCTGTACCAATCGCTTCAACAGGCGCCCAACGGATACGCTCACGTACAACTGGCTTACCGTCCCAATCAACTGAGTAAACGAAACCTGGTGCGCCATCCACGTGCCATGCGTCACGTACGGTCGCATCAAACAAGCCAATTGCATCTTCTAGTAGCCATGTTGGGCACTCTGCGCCAATTTCTAGCAACGTTGCACGTAGGTGACAAATTAAGCGACCCCACTCAATCCAGTGACCAGGTGTACCGCCGTATGCACGGAAGTGGCTTGCTGGCGTTTCTTTGTTGTAGTCTGGTAGTGGATTCCAGTCAGCATCAAAGTGTTCGTTTACACGGTAGCTCAGGCTCTTCGCTGTTTTGTTGATCATGAACTCAGTGATGTTTAGTGCACGATCTAGCCACTTCTTGTCTTTAGTCACATCGTAAACGATTAGGAATGCTTCCACAGAGTGCATCGCCATGTTACCGCCACGGTAATCTTCCGTTTCAGTCCACGCTTGATCCCATGACTCGTAACACATCTGCTTTTCTTCAACCCAGAAGTGTTTTTCGTACACTGTAATCGCTTCATCAAGTAGAGCGTGTGCACGTGGGTGACCTGTTGTAACCGCACTTGCCGCACCTAGTAGTACGAATGCGTGTTGGTAGCCTTGTTTAGATGAATCAACGATACCCTCGCCTGAGTTATCGATTGTCGCGAACCAACCACCATGAGTGTGGTCTTTTAGTGGACCTTCAAGAGCAGCAATACCGTGCTCGACTAGGTCATACGCACCAGGACGACCCATGTGTGCAGCCAATGCATAACAGTGCAGCATACGTGCAGTGATCCAAAGACGAGTGCCCATCTCTTCACGAATGTTACCGTTGTTACCCACCCAACCAAATCCGTTAGGAACCACTGAACGACGGCCGAATTCAAAGATACGATCGGTTTCAGTATCTAACCAAGAGGTGTGAGATTTGGTGTTAATCCACTTCATATTTGTTTCCTATTATTTCTTATATCTATTTAATTTGGGTATTTAACTTAAGCAGCGATTTACTTGTTTTGAGTTATCAGTTCGCAGCTTGAGTTCGAATTTCTTCAGCTAGGTTGTGTACGTCAAAAAACACCACTTGAATCTGGTTATCCGGTAAGCGGATAAATCCGAGTGCACCTTGACGTCGCAGTAAACCTTCGTTGACGATTTCTAAGTCTTTAACCTGAATACGTAGGCGAGTCGCACAATTGTCGATTCTGCCTGCTACGATGTTCTCAACACCGCCCATTGCTTTAAGGATTTTTTGCGCCTTAGCCTCTAAGTTGCCTTTATCATTAATCATCGACTGTCTCCTATGAGAGAAGCTCCCCGAATAATCAGGGACTTCCCTACTTGTATTACATCGTTAGCTTGTACGACTCTTCGATTTCAGCTTCGCAAGTTCTAATTTGGTTTTGGAATCGATCAAGCCACTGTTTCCCTTCATCGGTTGCATTCGCCTGCCAGTTATCAATCACTGGTTGGGTTGCTTTGACAAACGCTTCTTTCTCTTCCACCGTTGGGTTATAGATCTTGCCGTTAGACTGTTTGAAGATTTCGTACGACGCATACTCATTATGTTTTGGGTATGAGTTTAGGTACTGTTGTTGAGCTTTGATCGCGTCAAGCACAACACGTTTTAGCTCAGGAGATAACGAATTGAATTTCGCATCTGACATCACCCAAGCACCACCCATATAGCCATGACCATCGAGAGTTAAGTAATCTAAACTTTCGTGTAAACGGCTCTGGATAATATCGACGATTCCATTCTTGGTCCCCTCTACAACACCCGTTGATAGTGCCGTATATACCTCTGGAAACGCGACTGGTGTTGGAGCCCCGTCTAGCTCGCGTACTAAATCCTGTTGGATCTTCGCCGGTACCGTACGAATTTTTAAGCCAGCCACATCTTCTGGTTTACGTATTTCTTTTTCGCTAGTAGCGAAGTTACGCCAACCGCCTGAGTTCGCGACCATCATTAAACGTACATTTGGTGCCTTTTTAAGAACATTGGTACGCACATCAGCCATAAACTGGTCGTTACCATAAACACACTCAGCTACACGGTCATTTGGCAGAAGATAAGGCAAATCAAATGATTCTGCCGGATTCCAGTAATAAGCGATTTCAGAGACTGTCGTTGGGAAATAATCAAACATCCCCGCTTGAATTCCTGCAATGCACTCTTTACCAGACCCACATAACTGCCCCGAACCATAAATGTTCACCTTCAACTCACCATTGGAACGCGTCTCAAGGTGGTTCTTAAACACAAGTAGCGACTGGTTGTTGTAGCTCTCTGGTGATGTTAGATGAACCACATTAAATTCAACGGCTGCCGAAACTGCTGTGCTAGCGAACATTCCTGCTGTCGTTAATAATGCAAATAGTGTCTTTTTCATTCCATTGTCCTCACACAATTCTTGTTAAGCGGCACCGCGTGCAGTGCCGCATCCTCAAGTTGGGTTACATGATGCCCGCTAGTTGAGGTAGACCGATTACCAATGACGGGAAGAACGAAATCAGGAAGATGATTGCCATTTCTACGATGAGGAATGGAATGATTTTCTTAGAGATTTCAGATACAGATACCTTCGATACACCTGATGCTACGAACAGTACTAGACCCATTGGTGGAGTTGCCAAACCGATAGAAAGGTTTGCACACATAACCACACCAAAGTGAACTGGGTCGATACCCGCTGCTGTCATGATTGGCGCGAAAATCGGAGCAAAGATTAGGATTGCAGGACCCGCGTCTAAGAACATACCAATGATGAATAGCAGTACGTTGATAATGGCGAACAATAAGTAAGGGTTATCAGTAATACCATTCATGAAATCAGCAACCATGGTCGAAACACCAGATAGACTGATTAGCGATGCAAAACCACTTGCCGCTGCAACGATGATAAGAATCGATGCTGCGTTCACTGCTACTTTCGCGAACAGTGCGTAAGTTGCTTTAACGTTAGTTGCTTTAATGATGTATAGAGAAACTACGATTGCGTAAGCTACTGCTACTGCTGCCGCTTCTGTTGGTGTAAAGATACCACCGTAAATACCACCAAGAATGATCACTGGCGTCATTAGCGGAACAATCGCTAGACGGAATGCTTGGCGACGCTCCATCGCTGGTGCACGTTCCATTGCTTGTACTTGCGGGTATTTTTTGATCTGGAAGTGGTTCATGATCATAAGACCCACACACAGAATGATACCAGGAGTCACACCTGCCAAGAACATCGCAGCTACTGACGTGTTCATTACAAACGCGTAGATAAGCATGATGCCTGATGGCGGAATGATGTTACCAAGTACCGTAGCAGCAGCAGTCAGTGCCGCTGAGTAACCCGTATCGTAGTTGTACTTCTTCATTTCAGGAAGCAACATGCCGCCGATTGCAGAGGTCGCAGCTACCGCTGAACCTGTTAGTGCACCGAAGATTGTCGCCGCAAGAATAACAACGTGACCTAGACCACCGCGCAAGTGCTGAACCATTGTCTGAGCAAACGCGATGATACGTGGTGTGATGCCACCCGCTGTCATACACTCACCCGCCAACATAAAGAATGGTAGAGCAAGTAGTAAGAAGCTATCTAAGCCCGAGTAAAGACGTTGGTAAAGCATGTTCGCAAACAACATTTGGTCGTTTTGGAACAGAGTGATCATTGGGGAAAGACCCAATGTAAATAGTACTGGTACGCCGACGATAAGCAGTACTAAGAAATAGACTAGAAAGATTGGAGATACCATAGTTTAACGCCTTCTTAAGATGCTACTTTAGGTTCTAGGTTCGCGTCTTTTTTGCTTTCAGTCGCGTTAGAACTTTCTTCTTCGATTATTGCTGCTTCATAAAGAGCAACCGTCGCTTGGCTTTGAGAAACGTCAGTAAAATCTCCTAACATGCCACGAATAGACTGGATACACTTCTGTAGCGCATAAACGCAAGTGACAGCCATCATTACTGGTGGAATGATGTAGATTACGTACATTGGGATTGGCAGACTGTCAGCCATTACTGAACCAGTGTTGTAGAAGTTCCAACCAAATTTAATCCAAACAGCAAACACTAGGATTGCCGAAATGTGGCCAACCAGACCTAAGAATGAAAACACGCGTGGCGCTTTTTTCTCTAGAATTTCAGTCACGAACGTCATTGCGATGTTTTTGTCGGCCAAGTACACGAACGGTAGGCAGAGATAAGTCATGTAGATCATCAAGAAACGAGCCATCTCATCAGTCCAGCTTAAAGGCACGTTAAGTACATAACGGAAGAGTACTTGAGCGACAACCATCACCGTCATCACGAGAAGTAATACACCAGCAACATGGCGCAAAACTTTCGCAAGTGGAGTAGTCACTGTATTCAATGCTTTTTCTATTGTTGTTAGCATAGAATCACCATCTTTTTTTTATAGGGCTTGGGATAATTGGGTGCCGAGGTAAATAGCACCCAAGTCATTTTTATAATTATGCTTTGCCGTTTGAACCAAACAGGCGAATTTTGTGGCGAACCACTTCTTTCATTGATGCGATACCAGTATTCATCACGTCTGCAAGTACGTAGTCTTTCGCGTTTGCTTGCCAGTGCGCTTGTACACCGTCAATAAAGCCTTGGCGTAATTCAGTATCAACGTTGATCTTCGCTACACCGCGTTTTACCGCTTCAATAACTTGATCATCTGGCACACCAGAACCACCGTGAAGAACGATTGGTTTTTGTACTGCTTCTTTGATTTCTGACAGGCGGTCAAATTTCAATTGTGGGGTTGTTTTGTAAACACCGTGCGCTGTCCCGATTGAAACAGCAAGGTAGTGAACGCCAGTACGCTCAGAGAAATCCAGTGCTTCTGCAACCGTGGTGATCATTGCGTCTTTTTCATCAACTGTGATGTCATCTTCTGTGCCGCCGATCTTACCGATCTCACCTTCCGCACCTAAACCTAGCGCGTTCGCTACGTCTACCACAGCTTTAGTGATGCGTACGTTCTCTTCAAAATCTAGCGCTGAACCATCGAACATAAGCGATTGGAAATCACAGGTCGCAGCTTGCATACATTGCTCGAACTTACGGCTGTGGTCTAGGTGAACACACACTGGCACAGTGATTTGGTGATATTCAATTAATGAGTCAATCGCAGTACGAAGTGGTTTCATACCCATTTCGTTAATTGCTTTTTGACCAATTTGAATCATGATTGGCGATTGCTCTTCTTGAGCCGCTAATAGCACTGCTTTGATCGTTTCTAGGTTGTGAGCTGTGAAAGCACCGATTGCATAACCGTTTTTCCACGCTTCATTAATCATTGTGTTACCAGATACGTAAGCCATTTTATTTCCTTGTAATACTTTTAGTCTCTCGACTCTAATTTTGCTAAGACAGAAGTTACCAATCCAAGTTGTCAATTTCTGTTAGATGGATAACACTTTCTGTCACTTTAATGACATTCATTGCCATAAATGTACACGAAGTCACAAAACACTCAACAAGCATAAATTTCTGCTAGAACTCAATATCTCACCGTTTGTTATTTAATTATAACTGACTGTTTCAACGAAATATTGACGACAAAACTCACCAGCACAAAAAGCGCCCTACCCCTTTAGAATTAGGGCATCTACAACAATCTATTACTTATTAATATTCGTGATTTCGCTATTTGACCCTTCATTTAGACAATGAAGGTCTGTTGCGTTTTCATGGTCTTTGGTAATCAAAATAATTGAAAAACCATGCATCTAGGCAATGAGAAATCGATAGTTCCAAAGGAACAATAAGCAACAAAAAACATAAAAAATGTCATAAAATGTTGCTTAATCTTCATCTTAGATAACTAATTTACGATCCGTTTTTATTTCACTTTTGGTTCAAGACCTGAACTTACGCGTAGCTGCTCAAGTACCGCTGTCCAGTCTTGACGACCACGACCTGCCGCACGAGTTAGGTTGTACATTTCACGAGCCGCAGCGCCACAAGGCATTGGCACGTTAACTTGGTTAGCAAGATCCAGTGCAATACCGATGTCTTTATGCGCTAGGTCAACCATGAATACTGGCGATAGGTCACCTGCTAGCACCTTACCTGGCCAAGTGGTTGTAAAGTGGCCTTTACCTGCAGGCGTGCCGCTCATCACTTTCATTGAGGTTTCCCAATCCAGACCAATGGCTTCAGAAAGCGTTGCGGCTTCAGCAGAAAGTGCATTTAGAGCAATACTCATGTAGTTATTGATGATCTTAACGCGGATACCTTTACCTGCGCCGCCACAATCAACCGTCTCATTACCCATACAATCAAACAGCGGCTTAGCGCGCTCTACTTGTTCTTTTGTGCCACCAGCCATGATAAGTAGCTCACCACGAACAGCATGCTCAGAAGTGCGGCCTACTGGTGCTTCCATCATTGAGAAGCCAAGTTCTGTCATTTGTTTAATTAGGCTGTCAGTCTCAAGCGGGTGAATCGTCGACATGTCGATAAGTAGTGCATTTTTATCGAGTGTCGTCGTAACACCGTTCTCACCCAAGATGACATTTTTAACTAGCGTACCGTTTGGCAGCATAGTGACAACGAATTCCGAATCTAATGCCGCATTAGCAGGAGATCTCGCTGCTGTAGCGCCTTGTTCAACTAGCTGCTGGACTGCATCTTGGTTGATGTCAAAAACTTTTACTGAGTGGCCGCCCTTGATTAAATTCAGCGCCATTGGCGTACCCATTTGACCCAAACCAATAAATCCAATAGTAGACATTGTTCTTTCCTTCACGTTAGCGATTAAGTTGAGACAAATATAAACATAAATTGACATTGCAACCGTAACAAATGTCACATTTTGTTGTTTTTTGTTTGTTTTGGTCGTTTTGTGATTACAGTCCTAGTTAAATGTCTAAATGTGAATATACTGCAGACATTAATTTGCGAAGTCGCAATCCAATAAAGTAAACGTTAAAGAGAAGAACATTATGACAATTGCATGTTTAGGTATTACGGTTCTAGACCGTATTCAACGTGTAGCCACTTTGCCAACAACTGGCGGAAAATACGTAGCTAAAGACTACTTCGAAGTTGGCGGAGGCCCTGCTGCAACAGCGGCTGTCGCAGTTGCTAAGATGGGTCACCAAGTCGATTTTATCGGTCGTGTTGGTCAAGATGGCGTGGCAGATACCATGCTATCTGAGCTGGCTAGCTATGGTGTAAACGTTAATAAAGCAGTGCATGTGGCCGGCGCTTCTTCGGCATTCTCAGCCGTTTTGGTTGATGATGAAGGTGAGCGAATGATCATTAATTACCAAGATCAATCACTCAGCCGCGATCCAAAGCAACTTGAAACTATCGACTTTTCACAGTACAAAACCATACTCACTGACGTACGTTGGCCAGAGGGTGCAAAGTACGCTTTAGAGCAAGCGAAAAAACACAATATCCCTTCTGTACTAGACGCAGACCTTTCACCAGATCCTATTGACGAGCTTGTGAAACTAGCCGATCATGTGGCGTTCTCTGAGCCTGGCCTTGAAAAATTCACTGGCAGCAGTGACCCAATTGAAGGTCTTAAAATCGCTAAAAAACAAACAGATGGCAAAGTTTATGTTACAGTAGGTTCACAGGGCTGCTACTGGCTAGAAGGTAACGAAATTTGTCATGAGCCAGTAATCAAAGTTGATGTGGTGGACACGACTGGTGCAGGCGATGTTTTTCATGGTGCTTTAGCGGTTGCGGTCGCAGAATCGAAACAAAGCCGTGAGGCGATTGTTTTCTCAAACCTAGTAGCAGCGTTAAAATGCACTAAAAGAGGTGGTCGAGAAGGGATCCCGGCTAGATCAGAAGTGGACCAAAAACTTCAGAAATAAACAAAAAAGAGGATTAAAGTGACTAATCCCAGACAAGATAAATTAATTCAGCTCGTCAATGACAAAGGCTATTACAGCGTCGAAGATCTCGCAGAGCTTCTTGAAGTTTCTACACAGACCATCCGCCGTGATATTAAAAAGCTCAGCGACGCTCGCTTTGTGATCCGCCACCACGGTGGTGCAAGTTCGCCAGCGACAAAAAATAATCTCGACTATGAGGTTCGAAAAGTATCCGATACCGAGCAAAAGCATGCCATGGGCAAAGCAATTGCTGATTTGATACCTGATGGTTCTACCGTATTTATTTCGATTGGTACGACAACAGAAATCATCGCGAGCCACTTAGCGACGAAAAGTAATCTACAGGTCATCACCAATAGCCTACGTGTAGCTAGTGTTCTGCACACTAACAAGTCTATTGATGTATTGATCCCTAGCGGCAAAGTGAAGGCATTCAATGGCGGTATTGTTGGTACTGAAGCCATGGAGTTCATTTCTAACTTCCGCTTTGATTACTTAGTAACAAGCGCAGCATCGATCGATGTCGATGGCACACTGTTAGAATACGATCTCAACGAAACCGTATTCACCCAAACAGTGATGAAGGCAGCACGCCATGTGTTAGTGGCGATGGACTCAAGCAAGTTCATTCCAAAAGGGTCTATTACCCTTGCTAACATCAAAGACGTTGATTACTTCTTTACTGACTCGAAGCCTAGCCCAGCCATTGAAACTGCGGCTAGACAGGGCGAAACAGAAGTGGTTATCTGCTCATAGATACGCGGTGTTGTGAACGCATTAACGTAAAAAGCGACTTATCTAAGTCGCTTTTTTATACCTATTACAACCACTTGTAATAAATAAAGAAAAGGCCCTCTAAGGGCCTTTTCTAATTGTGCTTCAACATCATTTTCTTTAGAGCTATTTGATTGAGAAGCGGTGAATCGTCTTCTCTTCAAACAACTCACCAGGGTTAAGACGAGTCGTTGGGAAATGCACGTTGTTTGGGCTATCTGGATAGTGCTGTGTTTCCAAACACATACCATGGCAAGACTCATAACGCTCACCGTTACGCCCTACCCAATGCTTGTTTGACAGCTTAAATCCATTGTAAAACTGTACAGCTGGCTGCGTAGTGAGAACCGTCATCATGCGTCCACTTTGCGGCTCATAAAGCTCCGCCGCATAGCTGTACTCTCCTTCTGTTCTCGAGCCATCGAGGATACAGTTGTGGTCAAAGCCGCCTAACGGCATCATCGCTTTATTCAAAGCAATCTGTTTGGTCTCGGTGAAATCGAGACCCGTTCCCTTAACCGACAGAATTTCACCGGTTGGAATGGAGTTATCATCAACCGGAGTGTAAAACTGGGAATAAAGCTTCAATTCATGTTGATCAACTGTACCTGAATCATGACCCGCTAAGTTGTAGTAACTATGGTTAACTAAATTAACAACCGTAGGCTTATTAGTAAAAGCTTGGAAGTTATAGTGAACTTGATTGAATTCATCTAAACCGATGGTGTGAGTCACATTCAAAGTGCCACCGTAACCTCCTTCACCATCGAGCGATACTCGCGTTAGATGAACGTATGTTGCCTCTTCTTGTTCCTCAATTTCAAAATCCCATACGTACTTATCAAAACCTTTCGCACCACCGTGAAGGTGTTGCCCAGTTGGCGCTTCATTGGTTTCTAATTGAAACACTTCGCCATCGAGATCATAACGACCCTCTGCAATACGGTTAGCATAACGACCCGCTACCGCACCAAAGAAAGGATGCCCGCCAAGGTATTTTTCTAGGCTTTCGTAACCAAGCACAACATCTGCTGGCACACCATTGCGATCTGGCACTTTAATTGAAGTAACAATACAGCCATAGTTAGTCAACTGCAGTGAGATACCTTGGCTGTTGGTCAGCGTAATCAGTTTTACCGGTGCAGTTTGACCTTCAACCTGTCCCCAATTTTCAATCTTCAGTTCCACGTAGTTACCTCATTTATCCGTTTTATCTTATTCGCCAACTGATACCATCACTATCACTTAGCATTTCTATTTGTACTATCTAAACTGTTTCACTCTGCTCTTTCGTTCCCACTGAGCAGCGAATACCGCGTTGATTAAAGTAGTTGGCAATTTCGCTCACTCGAGCCTGAAATTCATGGCGGTCGAATTGCAGTGATTGCATTTTGTAAGGCAGACCCAACGACTGGTATTTGTCCTCACCCAAGCGCATAAAACTCAGCAACTGCAAGATACTAACTCGACCATCAAGTTCCTGCTCAATAAAGTCAGCAGTAGCTGAAATATTGCCATTATCGTCATTGATAGTTGGTATCACTGGTATCCGTAAAATCAGCGCTTTGTCGAGTTTACTCAGCGCTTTTAAGTTATTAAAAATCTTACGATTATCAACGCCGGTGTATTGCTTATGTTTGGCACTATCCATTAACTTGAGATCAGAAATAAACAGGTCCGTATAAGGCAGAACCTTTTCAATCCGGTTCCAATTGACATAGAAGCTCGACTCAAGACAGGTATGAATCCCCTCTTCCTTACAGGCTTTAAACAACTCAACCACAAAATCACTTTGCAGCAAAGGTTCTCCGCCAGAAACCGTCACTCCACCGCCTGAACGGTCATAAAATCCGCGGTCTTTACGTATCAGATCCATACACTCATCAACGGACATCGACTCGCCCCACTGCTTTATTGCTTCCGAAGGACACTCCTCGACACAATTCAAGCAGCTGGTGCACTGGTGTCTATCGATCTGCTGCAACATGGCGTCGGAATAGATCAGCATTTTATTATCAGGACAGACATCAAAACATGAGCCGCAATGTTCAGTGGAAATGCATTTGTTGTGGTAAACGCCGACTTCAATATCGCGTTTAAAACTTTCGGGGTTGCCACACCAATCACAGCGCAAAGGGCAACCTTTAAGAAATATTTCGGTACGAATACCCGGTCCATCATGCAGCGTGAACCTTTGGATATTTAGCACTATCGCCTGGTTTGACACAATTCACCTCAACCTAGTGTTAAAACGTGAAAACCCAAACCACTCATAATCCCAGATACTAGTGGGCAATGGTTTGGGTATCACTATGGGTTAATTAGAATCGTAGTTCTGTACGTTGTATCAAATCGTCCTGCAGCGGTTTACCCAGCTCAACAAAGTAAGCACTGTAACCAGCAACTCGCACCAACATATCGCGATAAAGCTCTGGATTCTTTTGCGCTGCGCGCATTTTTTCCGAACTCATGATATTGAATTGTACGTGCATGCCCTGCTTACCGATGTACTCATCAACAAAGCTGAGCAGAATATCGCGACCTTCAACACCCGAAACGGCATCTTCAGGGAAACGTAGGTTTAGTAGCGTACCGTTTGTTGCCAAACTATGGTCCACTTTGGTGACGGAGTTGATCACTGCCGTTGGGCCGCTAATATCGTGTGAGCCACCCGCGGTATGCACCGGTCCCATATTGTCCGAGATTGGCTCACCGTTTTTGCGTCCATCCAATGATGCGTTAGTGTATAACCCCATCCCTACGTTAGCGTTTACAGTGTAAACACCCGGGCTGAACTTACCACCACGTGGGTTTTGGCGACCTTTAATATGACGGCAGTAACATTCAAACATGTAGTTAAATAGCTCATCCGCTTCGTCGATATCATTACCAAAGTGTGGGATCTTCGAGCTATTAACCAAGGCATACAGTTTTTGGTGACCATCCCAGTTATCTTTTACCGCGTCTAACAGCTGTTTACCTGTGTATTTCTTATCATCAAACATGAGCTTTTTGATGCTCGCCAATGAGTCAGCACAACTAGCAATGCCCGCCGCTTGTGGGGCTGTGCCATTGTATTTAACGCCGCCATAAGTCATGTCTTTACCTGACTCGATACACCCTTCAAAGAACGCTGAAATGTAAGGCGTTGGTTTTATCATTCGATGCATCTTGTCAGTAATGTTTAGGCAGCTACACAGTTGGTCACACCAATAAGCAAACTGCTTGTCCACACTCTCTAACACTTCTTCAAATGATTGATAAGTTTCAAGGCTGCCAGTATCCGGGCCAAGCTGCATGCCAGCATTAGGACCCGACAAAATACGACCACCGTTGATCACCATTTCCATCATTTTCACGGTGTTCACATAGCCCGCATCCAGCCAGCCGTGTTCTTTACCTGGAATCGTCGGCTCAACACAGCCCACAACCGCGTAATCGCGCGCTTCTTCAAGCGTCACGCCTTTACCTTGCATCGCTTTAATCGCTGGACCATCATTGAACAATTTCGGATGACCGTAGCCTGCGCGAATACATTCAATGGTTTTTACTTTAAGCTCATATGGCGTTTGATCGTGTAAACGCACGCACACCCAAGGGTTCATCATGCGTGTATGCACAGATGCTTCAAGCATCAGCATGGTTAGATCGTTAGTGGCATCGTTACCTTGCTGATCAACACCGCCAATCGTTAAGCTTTCACCACCAAAGCCACGACCATTGCGCACCTTAACTGTGCCTTTGTCTTTCAGCTTGGTTGGGTTGTTCATCTTAACGTAAAGCACCTCCAGCACTTCTAAAACAAACTCTTTGGCCACGCCGTTTTCAGCGCGATCTTTGGCATAGAACGGTAGCATCCACTGGTCCATACGACCGTAAGAAATGGAGTGACCATTGCCTTCTATTTGCGTCATCGTCACAGCAAAGTTGAACAACTGAGCCGCTTGCCAGAATGTTTGCGGTACGCCACCAGCAATTTGGTAACAGTTCGCCGACATCGCTTGCAATTCTTGCTTACGAACTTCATCAGACTCGGCGAACGCCATGTCTTCCGCAAGCAGCGCGTAACGGGTGATGTATTTAATCGCCGCTTCTAGCGCAATAATGGTTGCGGTGTAGTAATCACGCTTATCACCATAATCTGGATCTTGTTTTGAAAGCCCAGCAAAAGCTTGTTGTGCCTGCTCTAATACGCCATTGTAGCCAAGCGTCATCAGCTTATTGAAGTCCATTGCGAAGTGACCAATACCAGCAAAATGATAGTTGTTGGTTTGGAACACTTTCTCACCCATGTGAGAACCTTTCTTCTGATCGTCATCTAAGTTTGCGGTGATGAACTCATTGGCGCTCTTACCTTTCCAGTAAGCGCACAACTCAAGAATTTCCGCTCGCTCTTGCTCATTACGAATATAAAACTGATCGTTTGAGCGTTCTTCAAATGGCGAGTTAAGAATTTCGTCGATGATCCAGTCAACTGAGAACTCAGGATAGATTGGCGATGCTTTGGCAGGCGCTGCAATTTCACCTAAGATCAAATCTTCGTCGTAGATGTGCAACGTGCTGTTAAGCAGAATATTTTGAAACGCCAACGCACATTGCACAATACGTGGCATAGTTTCATTGTCACGATACGCTTCTGTTACTAAACGCAATCTTTCCACATCAATGTCGTATGGACGATCTAAGAACGTTTGGCGCAGACGATTCACGCGTGGGAACGGAGACCAATCCGCATGCCCTACTTCGTAACCCAAACCATAAACCTTATCAAATGCCTCTGTGCCGATTGCATCTGTGTGAGAGGTTGTTTTCAGTTCAAACAACATCTCTTTGTCTGCTTGGAAGTTTTCCATAGCTAACCTCATAAAATAAAGAATCAAGATGCCAATGCTCAATTCTTTGAACTCACAACGGTTCAAAGTCACTATTTAAACATTGGCATTTTGACTGCTCGCAATGCCCGAAACTACTGAGGTTGATTATACGAAAGAGGTAGAAATTGTATGGGAGGATGGTCACAAAGCGAAACCATACAAACAAAAAACAACAAAATGTGACACAAATAATGGTAATTAATTATAATAAATCTATAGTGATCGTACATTCACTAAGCTCTAAACATGGATTTATGGACACCACGATAATTCTTATTTCGCTGATCATCGCACTAGCAGGCTTTACTCAAGGCTTGACTGGCTTTGGCTCAGCACTCGTTTCCGTACCTTTGCTGTCACTGATTGTCGGTGCTCAAACGGCGGTTCCTATTGCAGGTATTTTCGGCTGGTTGGTGACATTACCAATCGTGTGGAAAATGCGACATTCTATTCAACGTCAGACAGGTTTGATCCTGTTTGCAGGCTCAGTACCCGCTTCTTTTGTCGGCGCAAAACTGCTAGCAAGCATGCCATCGCAGTACATTCTATTGACGATGGGTGCGGTATTAATTATTTCTAGTATCCACTCGCTACGTGCGACTAAGCCTTTGTTTAAAGAGGCTTCAATGCCATTAACGATTGGTGCAGGTTTTACTTCAGGCGTGCTTGGAGCGAGCGTCGGTGAGTCAGGTCCACCAGTGATTGCCTACACATCAATGCAGCCTTGGACAGCAGACCAAACCAAGTCGACACTGGCGTTCTTCTTTATGTTGCAAATGATCGGTGCCAACGTAAGTTTCTGGAATGAAGGGTTGATTACTGAGGAAGTTATTTCGCACGTTTTATCGGCAATGCCAGCGTTTGCACTTGGTTTAGCAGGCGGTATGATTGGCTACCACTTCCTGCAGAAGTACAAAATCGACTACCACAAAATCGTACATAGTTTCTTGTTAGTGATGGGCTTTATGCTGGTGTTCAAAAATGTAAGTTTTTAGACATTTTGGTGTTTTGGTCAGTAGTTGGTAAAACGGCACTCATGGTGAGTGTCGTTTTTGTTTTTTGCATTGCTAATGCTGCACCTATGCGGGCGAGAATCAACATAACTTACTGCTGATATGCTGCGACGATCGCCTTGAGGCGTTCTATGTCAACAGGGATCAAAGTCGATTTATCATCTTGCTTTTTAATCAAACCTTCATCAATTAGCTCACGTATAACTCGCGCATAAGCTCGCTCTGTACACCCAAACCGTTCTGCTTCTTGGTACATATACGCATGGTTGAACCACGGTGTTTGCGCTGAATGTCTATGGATCAAATCTTGAATAATATTGAATTTCAAAGGATACAATGCCCGCTCTAACGCAATAGTCATTGTAAACTGTTGAATAGTCGCAATGCGATGATTAAGCCAAAAAGCAGCTTTACTTTCTTGCAGCAAGAAATCCCTTAAACGATCCGCAGGAATTACCGCAAGCTCTAGTTTATCCGTCGCAATCATGTCGAAGGAGCTCGGTTTTCTAGAAAAATATTCAACTTCACCAAAGAGGTTATCTGTTAATGAGTAATCACCCAAGCTAAGACTTTTACCATTCTCAGCGGTATGCCTAATCATAAATTTAGCAGGGGCCGCCCAATACACTTCATTCATTGTTTGGTGCTGTTTAATAATGTAATCGCCCTGACAAATCGAAATCGTTCGTAATGCTTGTTTATTTACAAAACATCGAAAAACATCATAGCCTTCCTGCAGCAAAGCCTCATCCATATTAGATTTTTCTCTTAAGTTTTATATTTGTCTGTGGTAATGCCCGATCCAGACAATTGTCATGTTTTCAACACCCTGCAATAAGTTAAATTCTCTCGCAAGTCCCACCCGCCCACGGCTAACAACAAAGATTTACACCTAGCAACGAGGGTTGTGTGTGGGGTTCAACGATATCACTAGTTTCTAATTTTTAGTATCTGGAGCAACATGAAAACTCACCGAAATCACTCTATCATGCTCGCAAGCATCTCGATGGCTTTGATTGTCCTAAGTCCATTAGCGATTGATATATATCTACCCGCATTTAATGACATTGCATCATCTTTGAAGGTTGAACAGTCAAACCTTCAAGCATCAATTACCTTTTTTATGATCTCTTTAGGGATTGGACAACTTATTGTTGGGCCACTATCAGACAAATATGGTCGAAAGCCAATTGCCTTTTTCGGAATCTGTGTCTACATGGTTAGCTCAATCGTTGTGTATTACGCACAATCCATTGATGTTCTTCTGACTGCTCGCTTTATGCAAGGTTTTGGGGCAAGCGCGACAACCGTTGTCGCATTCGCTTTAGTAAAAGATAATTTTAACGCCTCACAAAGCAGTCATATGATTAGCTATCTTAATGGCGCAATGGCGAGTGTTCCCGCTTTAGCCCCAACATTAGGGCATTGGCTCACCGTGAACTTTGGCTGGAGGTCAAACTTTGCCTTTCTCGCGCTATGTAGCTTGGTTGTTGGAATTCTGGTGTGGCGATTCGTTCGCGAGTTACCCCAAGTCAAGCAGAAACACCAGCCAGTAACGAGTGATTTTCAAAGTTTTATTACGATATTGAAAATGCCCATATTTCTCTTTCATGCATCGCTATGTGCTCTCACCACAAGTGCCGTGCTGGCCTACATTACTTCTGCACCGATTTGGTTGGTGTCAAATATAGGATTAGAGGCTTCTGAATTCACCTTTTGGTTTACCGTGAATGCTGTCATTAATATAGTAGCCTATATCGTCACCCCATTAGCTATAAATAAACTCGGCCGACGTAATGTATTACGACTCGGCTTAGCCCTAACGATAACATCAGGGATTTTACTTCAGGCATTAGCTTACAATTTAACGGCTTGGGGGTTTATGCTGCCTATTTTTATAGCTTCTATCGGTTTTGCCTGCATTATTGCACCCTCCGCTGCTCAGGCATTAAGTCTATACCCAACGAAAGCGGGTACGGTTGCTGCGCTATTGGGCTTTATACAGCTAAGTGGCAGCGGTCTTGTGACATGGGTAACTCAGACTCTTAACATCAATATCCCCGACTTAGTAACCCTCCATATGTGGCTATTGATACCCGCTTGCGTTGTACTTTTTGGCAGACATAGAAACTATGTATTCCAAGCAGAATAAGCATTTCCATAGTTTATTGTGTGGGGCACTTTAGGGAATATAGACCGAAGTCTAAGTGGATTTGAAGCAATCATTAGCTATTAGTTTTATACCCAAGTAACCTCGAGATGCTAGCTTCAGCGAGAATGACTTGGTTGTAGACGCGGCGGCGATTTAAAGGTCTAGTGGGTCTAAATCAAGAATCGACAACAAAGTAAACAAGCCAAGACAACTCGCCCTTTGGGAGCGTGTCATTGACCCGATTGCTGCGTCAAACAACTTGGAAAGAGCTGGCTATTACGCTGCGTTGTTTTCCTTGAAATCGAATCAATGACAACGCTCTGAATCCTGCATTTTGAAGTCACTTGGGTATAGATTCAAGCTATCTGGTGTTCATCATTACAGTCAAACTGGGCAGATGATTAAAATTGTGGCGTTGGTATGTCCCGCTTAAGACTTAATCATATTTCTCTTACTGCTCCGTAAGCTGTCCAGTTACTCTTTGTCTTACCAAAGAGTAACTGGAAAGGCGCTTTTGTCTCTCTGGCTTTGTCCAGCCGGTTTTAGGCGTTCCCGACCCCGAAAACCTAAAAATGCTATCCTGCATTTTTGCTTATTGTTGTGGTTATGTGGGCTAGAACGTTTTTGGACAGAAATGTTTTAGGTCTATCGTTCTAAAACACTTGTTCCAGATTAGAAAAAGTATCTTGATACCTTAAATGCTTTGTTATTTTCACATTGTTCACACGTATGCATACTAAAATTATTCCTTGCCCTTATAATATCCATCGAGTGGCTTAGAGGTATGATTTAAATGAAGAAACTGCGAGTTCCATACGACATTATCGGTGTTAGAGAGGCTGCAATGGACTCTGTTCGTGACGAAATGCAGACTTTCAGTTTTACTGCCGAATATGACAAATTGAAGAAAACAATATTAAGCTTGTCTACATTCTCTATTTTCATGGTCTCATTCAATATCACGACCCCATTAACAATCTCAACAGGGGTAGCTTCTGTTAGTGTAGGAAACCTTACCCTTTTCTTCGTGCTTCTTTTTATTTATCAACTGTATACTCTGAAGTGCTTACGAGATGAATTCGACTTACTTTCTGAAAACTCAGTCGCTTCATTGAAGCAGACTTATTATTTTTATTTG
Source organism: Vibrio fluminensis (assembly GCF_015278125.1). GTDB lineage: Bacteria > Pseudomonadota > Gammaproteobacteria > Enterobacterales > Vibrionaceae > Vibrio > Vibrio fluminensis. The sequence goes on along the minus strand of NZ_JADILO010000002.1, from coordinate 150,147 downwards.
CTCTGCCGAAGAGCCGCTTTAAAGTTCAAAGAACAGGATTTAGTCAAAAATCATGCTGACTTTGAGTTCACAATGCACGGTATTCAGATTGGCAGAGTTATGCATCATGCCCCTGCATTAACCTATGAGTTTCAAAATGAAAACCAATTAGCTCTTTGGCAAGAAAAGCTCAGTGCTGGTTTCAGTTTCCACAAGCTAAGACACGGTAATAAATGGCAAATTTTCTTGAGTGATGCAAAAACTTCAGATAAAGATATTGAGTTTTGGCACAAGAACAAAAAGCGACTTTTCACAAAGCGTAAACCAGTACACAACCACTACTACATACCTTTGGTTTACTCTGCTGTGGGGCTGATTACGACATTAATAATGATTTTCCCAAAATTTCGAGAATGGATTGTCGCATTATTCTGATATTTGCTTCGTGAACATAACGCTTATTAGTCGACAAACTGTCGTCTTTTCATTCTTTAATAATGCACTCTTAGTCATATTGGTTCAATTAACTATCAATTAGTTAAAGTAAGACAAGGGATACTAAGCTGCAAATTGTCGCCTAAAAACGGGAACGCTAACTACTCAGCTCAAGTGGATAAGTTTGAGTAGGTCAAACTCAGATTAACAAGATATGAATGAGTAAGAGATCTAACACTAAATGGGGCACAGGCTTTTCAGAAGAAAAGCCTGTTTCAGCACCTGTCAGCAGTCTGTTTTCTCAGATAACCTCAGAGCGTCTTCTAGTTCAACGCCAAGGTATCGAATTGTGTTATCTAGCTTCGAATGTCCAAGTAAAATCTGTACGACCCTGATGTTTTTCGTTCTGGCATATATTAACGTGGCTTTGGTGCGGCGCATTGAATGAGTGCCGTAATAGTCAGCGTTCAGTCCCAGTTTTACAGCCCAGTTCCTGATAATTGAACGATAGAATGAGTAGCTGATAGGTTGCCCAAAGCGTCGGCTACTCGGGAATAGAAAACTGCTTGCCTCTAGGCATGCTGCAAAAATCCATCGGCTAATACTTTGCTGTGTTCTCGGAGTAATCTCATAGTGGACATCGGTGCCAGTTTTTTGCTGAATGCACTGAACCCTTTCATAGATAATTCCTTGCGAAGAAACATCGTAAACGTGTAGCTTTAGTAAATCACTCGCTCTTAACTTGCTATCTATAGCTAGGTTCAGTAGTGCGAGCTGCATCAGATCATTTTCAATCTCCAGCCTAGTTCTGATCCGCCAGATCTCTTCAAGCTTAAATGGCCTTTTGATGCCACTGCATTTTCCAGAAGATAACTTTCTCATGATGACCTCCTCTCAGTGTTTTGGTCAACATGAAGTTTGGCAGTCAAATTTAGTAGGGTTTAGGAAGCTCTGAAACGTCGGGGGACATAATCAATTTAGATTAAGTAATACCATGGTTAATGCATTGCGCACCTGCCAATGTAGAGGCATGACGCGCCGTAACATTGGCCTGGTTTTGCGAATTATTAGAGTCGATAGTTCACGAGTCGTTTCTCGTCATATTCGGCATCTGGCCCAACATACCAGACTTCCCAAAATGGAACGTATCAAGCTGGGCTCGCGGGGTTGAACTGGACTTGATCGAGCTTGTATGCAGAGCATCATCTTTCGTGCTGGCGGCGTAAAGCTGACCCGAGAATGGGATGCTTGTGTCGTAGTTCTCAAACCACCTCTCCATCGCTTCCGTCAATTCTTTATCTGATTTATCTACATGCGCCAAAAATGCGCTATGGTTTGCAAAGAGCCTTAAGTCATGGACTAAATTCGGGATCTTTTCATCAGGAAATGCAGCGGCCATCAAGATCCCTGGAATTTTTTCATACCATAAATTACATACAGTCTGAAAAGAAGTCCCCAACTCTTTCATCTGGCCTGGTTTAACATAGCGCATTGTAAATCCAAATAATGCAGGGCCCTCTTCTCCTCCGCCATCAGCTTTAATAAAACCAGCCATGCTTTTCTTAAAATCGTAACGCACACATGGAATATTCTGAGTCTCAGCAAGTGTATCCTTATCCCAACCACCATACACAATCAGTGTATCAGGATCTTCTGCTGTGCTTTTATAAGTAGCCCATAACGGTTCACTCTCACTTGGTCGGTCCCAATCGTTAGCGAAAGCATTTGCACTCTTAACCCAAATAACATGCCAGTAAACCAATGGATCTTCTTTGTCAGGAAATGCAAAGATAGCTTTAACGTCTGGATTGCTCTCGTAGACAGACTTGGAAAACGCTTGATACTGGATCTTAAACTCTTCTAACATGCCATCCTTGATACGACGCTTGCCGTAAATGATGACTGGCGTTGTTTCAGCTGCCCCAGTAGGAGCCTTTGCTTCACCGCGCACCTGCGGAGCCGAGTTATCTATCTTTTCATTTTTTGCTAATTTCATATCTGCTCCAAGTAAAGCTTGTCTATTCTGTTCAACTCAGAAAATTTTGATTTTCACTAATTAAATTAGAATTTTAGGTATAAAAAAACCCTCTGGCAATTTCGCTCAGAGGGTTTTTTAAAGACGCAAAAAGCTACCCCCCGAAATCTATCGTGGTGGTAGTGGTCGTGTTAATTGCGTTTACATAAATTCGTTTCATATTTTATGAATAACAAATCTTTTATAACACAGCAAGCTTTCTTCAAAAAAGTGTACTTTATTTTTGAGTATGGCGGTGAGTCATAAGGTATGAAGTCTAATGGGACAAAAACTTACGTTTAGCACTTCAAAAGCGTCCATAAAATTGAGCATAGTATTCACTCGATGCCCCATAACTGAAGATCTTTCACTGGCAGGTTTTTTTGATATCTGATACTTCGTAAAGCGATTAGAAAATGTATCACAAGCTTGCATTAACAGCCTGTTAATGAGTTTCAACTCTAAATGACAATGGGGCAAAAGCGCGTTTCAAGCTGACATAGTAAATGCCAGCTAGTGGCTTCCGCCACTCGACATTAAAACTCTACTACTCTCCTGTGATAGTGATACAATTTCCGTATTAGAACTATCGAGAAACCCAATGTTTATCCATCATGTTAACGACATCGACTGGCTGGTGATTACCGCTTTTGAAGAATTTAAGACCATGTTTATAGAGGACGCAGGCGCGATCCCCTCTTGCTTCTCGCGCGCCAGCGAATTGAGTCTGATTGATCAAGCCAAACGTACTTATGGATATTTGCCTTCACTTGACGGCGTCATCACGGATACTGGCACTTTTCAAAGTAAAGATAACGCCGAAGATTTGAATCCACAGCTTGCTTGCCTAGTCGAAGGGCGTGGTCGAGTATTTATCTATCACGGCGGCTTTATTGCTTTTGTCGATGACGAGCAAACCTTTATCACCCGTTTAGGCTAAGCGTTACTCATTAAGCATAAATCGGCAAACTGGCATCTCGAACAAACCACAGCTTAAGGTGCCTGTCCCAATTGAAACCTTAAAGAGCTTGAAGTGTCTGTCCCTATAAGAAGTCCTGTCAATTCGTCAGCAACTATTATTGCAATGGGCAATACAAACAAGATAACTGGTACTAATAATCTGCCCTGTTTTCACATACAACTTCAGATTACCAATATACTAGGCAAAAATGCAGGACGCATTTTTAGGTTTTCGGTGTCGGGAACACCTAAAACCGGCTGATCAGCACCAACGGACTAAAGCGCCTTTCTGATTACTCTTTGGCAAGACAAAGAGTAATTGGACCGCTTGCGATAAGGTCTTAGAAGTCGAAACAGGTACTATGCGGGACATACCACCTCACCCAACACCCCTAGCAATCCTCCAAACCTAAGCACAACTCGACTTCACGCCCTGCAATTAGATTCCCTGTTGGCACAAAACCACAACTCAAATAGAAACCTTTCGGACCGCCTTCGTCACCGACGACACTGGTATAAAGCGCAGATATACCAAATTCATTAACTAATGCCGATATCAGTAAATTTATCGTAGTACGACCATAGCCCTTTGATTGTTGGGATTTATCTAACATTAATCGCCACAGCTCAAATTTACCTGACACGGTATCTGCATTAACCAAAACAAATCCAACAGGCTGATCGCCTAAATAAATCCCTCTAAACCAAGCAAACTCCATGAAATTCGCTTCGGCTAACGAAATAGCATTGCTATCGACATGATTGAGCTGGTCTGGAGCGACTTCCAACTGGCAAATCTGATAAAAATTGCTGGCATCTATATTTCTAAGCTCTAGGTTCATGCTCGCTACTTCCTGTAAAAATAATCAATATTGATTGGCGCTAAAAGTGTCCACTAAAAGTGCCTGTCCCTATAACACTTTCCCTAAAACACTAAAGTTCAGTTGCGTACTTTTAAGCACCTCGTTAGCGTAAGTTCACCTGCGGTATAGGAAAAAATGCAGGACGCATTTTTAGGTTTTCGGTGTTGGGAACACCTAAAACCGACCGGTCAACACCAGAGAAACAAAAGCACCTTTCTGATTACTCTTTGGTGCAACAAAGAGTAATTGGACCGCTGACGATAAGGTCTTAGAAGTCCAAACAGGCATTGAGCGGTACATACCACCGCATCATACTTACCTAGCAGTCCTTCATCACCAAATACAACTCGACTTCACGCCCTGCAATTAAATTCCCTGTCGGCACGAAACCAGAACTCAATCAAACGGGACATACCAGACCACATACTTACGTATCTATGCTCAACCATCAAAATAGTCACATCCCTTAGCTTAACTCTCGGGTAAAACGCCTGACTCGTGTACGCATGTTTTTCATTGGTGAAGAGGTATTAAACTGAATCATTCGCCCTAGCGTCCACTGCTCATACCATGCAACGCCGTATAACTCTTCATTACTCAAACTGCCAATCAAAGCCAATATCTCGTTAGTTGTAGACTCTAGCTCAACCAGCAAATCGTCATATTTCCAGTCGCGGTATTGTTGATGAAAACTTAAAGCCAGCAAGCCTAACTGATTCCATTTGTACCCTGTCTCGGGGAAATCGACATGCTGGTTAGTCGACTTTAAACGATGCCATTTAAGCACCAATTTGCCCCAACCAATCAAGTAAGCCAACGTGTCACTGACACTTATCTTGGTCCCTTTAATATTCCCTTCAATTTCGCACAATCGGCATGCACTCTCAGGCACAGCACGGTAGTCCACCATTAACTTAGTGAATATCGAGTTTATCGCTAACTCCAACTGTTCTTTGTTAGTGGGTACTGAAGACATGACAGGCTCCTGTTTTTCTGACTTCCCTGTGCAAACAAACAACTTTCTACATAGATAACGCACAATTAATCAGTCAGTTACTAAAGAAAAGACTAACCTACCTCACCATTTAGTCGATTACTGAGACATAAAGCGCTTTAGCTGAAAAAGGCGCGACAACACACACTTATCGCACTGTTTACGCCAGTATCTAAAGCCCGAACGAGATAAATTGACCACAATTTTAACTTGATATAATCTGCGCTCGATTTTAACTATTTTAAAGGAGGCATCTGCAATGATTACTAATAACCAAACTACATCTTTAACGCGTCCTGACTGCATTTTAGGGAATTTAACCGCCCTCTAGTTTGCGGTGAGGATGACAATAACCCATTGTCGGAATTACCAAAGTGTTTAAAAAAATTAATCAAGCTACCACTAAACCTATTGTCTGGTCTCAATATACCGCGGATGTTCTTTGGACTGATGAACATATTGCAAAGCAAATGTTGTCTTTTCACCTTAATCCTGATTTAAGCCTCGCTTCTAGAACGGCTTCATTCATTGAAGAGTCTGTTGCATGGTTAGTTTCAGAATTTAAATTAAATGAAACATCGCAAGTTATTGATTTCGGTTGTGGTCCTGGTCTGTATACCCATCGCATTAAAGCAAAAGGTATCGGAACTGTTGTTGGGTTAGATTTCTCCAGTAACTCGTTAAGCTATGCCTCCGAACAAGCTAAACAAGCCAATCTGGCGATCGAGTACAACTATGGTAACTACCTAGAGTACAGTGATACGCGCAAGTTTGATCTCATTACTTTAGTTATGTGCGACTTATGTGCACTCAACCCGGACCAACGCGCACTGCTTTACACTAAGTTTAAGTCGTTACTTGCTCCAAACGGTTCGATTGCATTAGACGTCTACACGGCAACAAGATTTGCTAGTCAAAATGAATCGCTAGAACTTGAAAAGAACTCTATGAATGGCTTCTGGAGTGAAAAAGACTACTGGTGCATCAAATCTTCATTCAAATATGAGGATGAAAAAGTCACTCTCGATCAGTATGTCATCTCTCAAGAAGATAAAGAATGGAGTGTGTTTAATTGGCTGCAACACTTCACTATTGAAGAGCTTAGCCAAGAGCTAGCAACACATGGTCTTGAAGTTAAGAGTACGTACAGCGATCTAAAAGGCACACCATATCAAGATGGTGACGAAATGGCTCTGGTTATTGGTCACAAGTCTGAAGCCTAACGCTAAAAATCACTCGACCCAAACGGCTTCTTAGGAAGCCGTTTACACATCGTCATCGGTTAGCAACTGACGACAATTACGAACAGTCAGCACTCGAATTTCGTGACTACAGCTGTAAATAAGACGATAGTGACCAAAAATAACCTCTCTATAGTTAGAGCAAGGCATTTCAGGAACAAGACGCCCCATTTCTGGCATGGTCGCGAGTAAATCAGCTTTATCAAACACCTCGTTGACCCACTTTTCAGCTGCAGATGGATCATCCAAAGCGATAAACTCAGCAATATCACCAAGTTTATTTAGCGCTAACGGAGACCACACTACTTTCATCTATTGATTCGCCCTAACACTTGAGCTCGTGCATCTTCATTTGAAACACCAAGACCTGAGTTTAGTTCAGCTTCCGCAGCTCGCATTTCTTCCAACAGTTCTATCTTTTCTTGCATAGCTTCATACTCAGCCACATCAAGTACAACGGCAACGCCTTTACCACGCTGGGTAATCACTAAAGGGCGCCTAGTCTCATTGATTTGTTTAATGTAAGAAGCCACACTGGCACGGAATTCAGACAATGGCTGAATATCTTTATCAAAATGAATACGACTCATTTCAAGTACTCCATTAAGTACAATTTAACGTACAAATAATAGTCTAACGTGCCAACATGAGCAACAAACCATTCCACAGCTAAATCCATCCACCTCTCTTTGAATCCCAACGCTCCATGACTACCGCAATAACTTCAGATAACTAATACACTAGTCAAAAATTCAGGATGCATTTTTAGGTTTTCGGTGTCAGGAACACCTAAAACCGACCGGACAAAACCAGAGAAACAAAAGCTCCATGTATTCGCATTTATCGTCAATAGTTTTCTACGACGAAACTTCTGACAACTCTACCGAATGGCATAGACAAGCTATTTCAACTCCAACAGAAGGCTCAATATAGAATATAATGTCATCTCTATCGAATGTTACATCAGCCAAATTCAATAGATTCTTACAATGTTCAAGATAACCGGATGACGAATTTGGTTTCAACATTAACACATCCAAAATAACGTTCTGTAGCATCATGTCTGATGCATAGAAGCGTTTTATTCCAAGTATGCGTATAATCAAATTTCGTCTCGTTTCAGAGTGATGTATGTACAAATTTGCAGATTTCGATTCATGCTCAGCTTCAACACATCTAATTTCCCAATCATGTAACTCTGTCAATTTCATAGTAAGCTCTATTTCAAAGAGGATATTGGAACACCAGAACCTCGCATTCCACCTTTCCAATTGCGTGTATATGGTTAAGGCTTAAAGTGTCTGTCCCGGCAACCCCTCGATTGAGTCATCAGTAAACTTCAAATTTCCTCGCGTTAGCAAAGATAATCGCTTGCTCTACTTGAGGTGCAGAATGACAGTCCGTGGTCGTTTTTAACTGTAAAGTTCAGCTATAGTTTATCTTCAAATATAGTAAAACACTCAATTATTGAGATGCTTACAAGTTCAGTTATAAATAAACACTTAATACAATATGAAAAGTACGGGATCAGATTACAATAAGAAAAACAACAAATTAAAGCTCTTTACACTATCTCTATATCAGGTTCAAACTCAGACAGAACATCAATACAGTCGTTCATAGACATTATGAGATAGTGAACAACTTTCCGATCCTCATAATAACCATGACTTTCTTTTTGCAGCCAATCTAGCCAATATGAACTCTCCACAATAAATAAACTTACTTCCCGATTTTGGTTCTGTTCTAACAGACGTAGCCTATAGCTCTCATCTATATTTCGATATGCAATAAAAGCGTCAAACTTAATTCTCAATTTTCTTGGTACAGAGCTCTGAGCATCATTCGGTAGAAAGTATTCACTCAACTCAATACATAGTCCCTCATCTCCATCAGAAAGAGAATTACAAATTACTCTTCTCGGTGTGTCTGGTATCGGTTCCCAAGATATAAATTTTTGAATTTCTTGAACATCATTAGTTTTACCTAATTTTGATTCTCTTTTTCCCATCTTGTATCTCCACAGTGGGCCTTCCGCCACTACTATTTGATCGCATATTGATATTCCTTCCATCAGGTAACGTTCCTGCTCTACCAATTCCTCTTAGCTTATCAAAACTCTTGGCCTTGCTTTTAATTCCTTGGTTAAAGCGCCTCCCAGAATAGGAAATGGGTTCTCATTGTTATACCAAATCTCTCCTAAAGATTCGCCAATCGCACTCCGGTTTGAAGTGTCTGTCCCTTAATCCCCTTCTCAATCATCACCGCAACAACTCCAGATAACCCCATAAGAAAGTCTTAAGGGCTTAAAGTGTCTGTCCCAATAAGAAAAACCAATAATCCCCAAATTCCACCCATAAAAAACGGCTTCCTTAGAAGCCGTTTGCACTCAGAAAAAACCTTTATCTACAGAGACAATACCCTGTAGAACGAAGGCTTATAGACCTAGCTTATGCGCTGTTAGAATTGCTGCGTAAACAGACTTCGCTGTTACTGGGAATGGCATGTTATGGATAGTTTCACCTTCTGCACATGATGCTTCTGCCACTTCCATCAATTTCTCTAGATTAAGTTCTTTCACGCCCATTTGGTGCAAGTTGGTTGGCAAACCTACAGAACGGCAGAAGCTTAGTACTTCTTCGATTTCCGCTTGTGCCGCGTTTTCTAGTACCAGTTGAGTTAGTGTACCAAACGCCACTTTTTCACCGTGTAGTAGGTGGTGACACTCTTCAAGCTTAGTTAGACCGTTGTGAATCGCGTGTGCAGCCGCAAGACCTGAACTTTCGAAACCGATACCCGATAGGTAAGTATTCGCTTCAATGATATTCTCAACCGCTTTAGTTGATACGCCATTTTCAACCGCTGCTTTTGCTTTCACGCCATCAGCGATTAGGGTTTCGTAACATAGCTTAGCCAGTGCTTGAGCTGAACGTGTTGGCGCGCCACCAGCCATGGTTGCTTTACCTGAAAGACCGTTAGCGCGAGCTTCAAAGTAAGTTGACAGTGCATCACCCATACCAGCTACAAGTGTACGTACTGGCGCAGCTGCGATGATACCCGTATCCATGATCACCATGTTCGGGTTTTGTGGGAACAGTAGGTACTCGCTGAACTCGCCTTCTGGCGTGTAGATTACCGCTAGCGCAGATGTTGGTGCGTCCGTTGAAGCGATAGTCGGTACGATTACCACTGGCACTTTTGCGTAGTACGCCACAGCTTTTGCTGTATCTAGCGTTTTACCGCCACCGAAGCCGATGATCACATCATTGCCTTGCTCGTTGCGTACTTCGATTAAACGGTCAATCTCAACGCGGCTACATTCGCCACCGAAAGTGTTGAAGTTAACTTCTAGACCTTCACCAACAATGCTGGTTTCAGCGCGATCACGCACAAGACCCATTACGAAGTTATCCGCGATTGCTAGAGGTTTTTTACCAAATACCGATACGTATTTACCGATGTTATCTAGTGAGCCTTCGCCTTGGATGTATTTGCTTGGTGAGATGATGATGTTATCCATGATGGGATCCTTTTAAATTTATTCTGGTTCTCGTCACTAGTGCGACGTTATTGGAGATATTGGAGGGACACACACAATAGTGTCCCTCTGAAATGGCTTATCAATTAGAACTGGCTGAATACCGTTTCTACTGCGAATGCGCCTGGATCTTTAGTGCCATTTAAGCTGTCGCTGTTTAGGTAAGAAGAACGGCCCGCTTTCGCACTAGTCATTGTCACGGTCGCTTCTGCGCCCGCTTTTGCTGCTGCGATTGCGGCTACAAAGCCTTCTTGAGCCCACGCTTCTAGCGCTGGGTGTAACGCATCGATCATCGTACGGTCACCCGGTTTCGCGCCGCCGTAAGCCATCATTTGACCAAGACCCGCTTGCAGTGCTTGTGGCAATGAACCGTTTTGCTCGAAGTCGCGACCTGCTGCTGTAAACATGATTGAAAGCAGTACGCCTGAAGAGCCACCCATGACTGACGTTAGGCAGTCAGCGATGGTTGTCATCAACTTAGCTTTATCTTGTAATGGCAAGTTGTTAGCCTCTAGCTGAGCCAGAACCTTGCGTGCGCCCGCAGCAAATGTAGAACCGGTGTCGCCATCACCCACGATTGAGTCTAGGTGGTTTAACTCACCTTCAATATCAATGATTGCCTGACACACTTTAGTTAGCACTAACGCCGTTTCTTCATCGTGTGAAGGCGTGAATGCTTTCTTCGCGATTTGGTTTTCGCACTTAGTCACTGGCACTTCACGACGCGCTACCGCACCAGGCCAAGCTGCTGTTTCAACAGGAGAAACCAATGCGTTAGCGATTTCATCGGTTAGTTGAATGGTCGAAATAGAGAAACCTTTCATGTCGATCGCAGTCATCAGTGCGCCGCTTACGATGAACTTAGTGTTTTTACCCAGTTCTGATTCCATCACTTCTTTAGCCACAATGTTCATCTCAATTGGAGATAGACCACCTAGGTTATTAAGCAGAATCGCGTTGTCTGTGGTTGGTTTCGCTTCTAGTAACTTGCTAACCATAGTGGTAACAAGATCTTTTGCTTTTGGTAGCTCGATGGTTTCGATACCCGCTTCACCGTGGATGCCTAGACCTAGCTCCGCTTTGCCTTGCGCGATACGGTCGTTGCTTTCACCCGGTAGTGAACAGCTCGTTAGTGCCACACCGATAGACGCTGTTTTTTGGTGTGCATCAAGAGCCGCTTGTTTCACTTCTTCCAACGTGCCGCCGTTTTCAGCCACATAACCCGCTACTTTTTGTACAAATAGCGTACCTGCGATACCGCGAGGCTGAGGGTTATTAGGGATAGAGATATCATCACCGACAACGATAAGGTCAACTTTGCGCCCCATCTCTTTCGCTTTTTCCACCGCTAGACCGAAATTCAGACGGTCGCCAGTGTAGTTTTTGATGATCACTAAACAACCTGCATCGCCTGTTACGTGCAAAATCGCGTTAAGCACTGAGTCCACGCTTGGTGCTGCAAACAGGTCGCCACATACCGCCGCAGTTAGCATACCTTTACCAACAAAGCCTGCGTGTGCTGGCTCGTGACCAGAGCCACCACCACAAATTAGTGCCACTTTCTCTTTGCTCCAGTCATTACGTGCAACGACTTTGATGTCATTTTCAAAGTCTAGGAAAGTTAGGTTTTCAAGCGTAGAGGTGTAAAGAGTGCCTTGGATTGAGTCCATTACGAACGACTCTTTATTATTTAGAATTAAGTCAGCCATAGTTATTCCAGAAATTTTGTTCAAACGAGTTTGGGGAGAGCCCAGTCAAGATGAGGGCGCCACTTATTATTTTTTGGTTTGGAAATGTGGCTCAGGAATACCCTGAGCCAGCATCAATTAGAATTGCTTGATTGCCGCTAGTAGCTCAGCATCTTGCGCTTGCTTGCGGAAGAATACTGGTGGTTGACCGATAGGCGCATCAACCTTGATCCAACCGCCTGTGAACGTTTCACCAGTCCATACATGAACCCACTCATCTTCTGGTAGGTAAAGCTCTTTCACTGTTTCGCCTTGGTTGTAAACCGGTGCAACCATCAAATCGCGACCAAACAGGTATTGGTACTGAATTTGGTACGCTTCTGAGTCTTGCTCGTAGTGCATGAACAGTGGGCGTTGTACTGGCATACCTTTGGTTGCGTTCTCTTCAACTGCAGCTTTGATGTACGGCTTAAGATGCTTGTAAATCTTAGTCATACGCGCTAGGTGCGCTAGTGTCTCTGCGTCAGTATCGAATTGGTGGTTGTCACCAGGGCGGTTGCCTTCATGGCTACGCATAATTGGTGTAAACGCCGCCATTTCAGCCCAACGTTGGAATAGTTCTTTAGAACGCACGTTACCGTGTAACGTAGTGTAACCACCGATATCGCTGTGGCTGATACCGTTACCCATTAGACCCGCTGATAGTGCAGCTGGAATAACCGATGCAAGACCGTCATCTTTTTCCCAGATCACTGATTGGTCACCAGCCCAAAGCGCATGACAGTAGCCTTGAATGCCTGTGCCACCAGCGCGCATGAAGAACAGGATATCGTCTGTTTTGCCTGCTTCTTCAATCGCTTCATGTTGTACTTTCGCCCAGCGGTACGGCCATTTGTTATGCTCAATTTCAGCACTTACGCCGTTGTATAGTGAACAGTCTGTCGGTAGGTATTCACCAAAGTCGCCCATCCAGCCATCAAGACCGAAATCGATCATGTTTTGCTTGATAACGCCTTTGTACCATTCACATGCTTCAGGGTTGGTAAAGTCAACCACACCACAGTCAAACTCACCGAAGTCGACAACGTATTTTGAACCGTCTTCTTTAGTTGCTAAGTAGCCTTTTTCAAACGCTTCGTTGTATAGCGGGAAGTCTTCCAATACGTAAGGGTTGATGTAACCTAGGAAGCGAACGCCCTGCTCTTTTAGCTCGTGAATCTTAGTATCTAGACCAGGGTAAAGATCCGCATTCCACTGCCAATCCCACTGTAGGCGCTTACCAAATGAGGTCATCTTGATGCCTTGCCAGTCTTGACACCATGCACCCGCAACTTCAACGCCAGCGGCTTTAGCTGCTTCAACTTTTTCAATCGTAATATCAGTACCGCCTTGGATACCTAAGATCACACCGTTGTATACCCACTCAGGCAATGCTGGTTGACGACCAAATACGCCAGTAATGTTAGTCATTAGCTCTGGGAATGACTCTTCAGCATCAAACAGTAGATATTCTGGAATGTTCCAACATTGCAGTTCGTGGTACTCAGCGTGAGTAAAGTCGAAATCTGCATAAGCACGCGTTTCTAAGTGGCAGAAGTACTTCTTATCAGAAACGAATGTTGGTTGTGGGTAGTTTGTGGTGTAGTAGTCGCCGCCCGCTTTGTCTTTAACGTCTGCTTGCCAAGTCGTGTAAGTATTCTTGTTACGACCAACACCCGGCTCAGAGCTCCATAGAGGGAAGTTCTTGCCACGTAGGTTTAAGTAACTTAACTGCTCACCACAGCCGTACACTGACTCAGACTCAGTTGCCGATACACGTGCCCAAAAACGGTTGTATTTTTCATCAAGCGCTGTGAATTCAACTTTAAGACGCGACTCTGCCGTTTCGTACATGCGCGCTTCAAGTACCGCTTCGCCATCTAGGCTAAAGGTAACCACAACATCATCTGAGTTTTCTGTGATCGCGAATTTCTTCAGCGGTAAACGCTCTGACACATAATCAGAAATATCAAAGTTACCGCGGTACATATCAAAAGTGCCTTGGCCAATACCTAGGTACAAAGCAGGGCTAACTTGTGAGTGTTCAAATACAGTTCTGTTTTTGTGGCTAATAGTAAAGCCTGATGGAGTTTGGGTAAGTTTCATTCGAACAGCTTCCGAAATAGAGATAAAATTTAGGCGCAACTTGGGTGTTCACCCGAGGAAAAAGCCTTAGGTGTGCTGCGCCTAGCTAGCGTATATATTAAATTTGTTACTCTTAACGAATTGACGCTGCGATAAGATTGCTGGTGAACACCGCTGCAGCGTCAATCGAGTCAGATAAGGGGCTGATTACTTAAATTGGATGTCGTAATCTGCTTGGATCTTCGCTTCACAAGTTTTGATTTCATTCTCAAAACGTTGTAGCCATTTCTCACCTTCAGCGCCTGTCGCTTTCAAGAATTCTTCTTTAACGGGTGCCGCAGCCGTAATAAATGCTTGTTTTTCCGCTTCTGTTGGGCTGTAAACTTTACCGCCCGCTTTCTTGAATTCTTCATAAGCTGCGTATTCGCGGTGTTTAGGGTATGAACGTAGGTACTGGTTTTGTGCCGCGATACCATCGATGACCACTTGTTTTAGCTCATCTGGGAACGACTTAAATTTCATGTCGTTGAATACCCAAGCGCCGCCCATGTAACCGTGACCATCAAGGATCATGTAACCGATACTTTCATGGAATTTGTTCATGATGATATCTACGATACCGTTCTTAGTACCATCAACCATGCCTGTAGAAAGCGCTGTGTATACTTCTGGCCAAGCGATTGGTGTTGGTGCCCCGCCCATTGCTCTCACAAGGTCTTGCTGAGTTTTTGCCGGTACGGTACGAAGTTTTAGACCTTCTACATCAGCCGGTGTTTTTACTTCTTTCTTAGTGGTTGCGATGTTACGCCAGCCACCAGAGTTTGATACTGCCATTAGGCGCACGTTTGGCGCACGTTGCATTAGCTCTTTACGCACGTCAGCAATAAGTTGTTCGTTGTCGTACACACACTCTGCTACGCGGTCATTTGGTAGCAAGTAAGGAAGGTCAAATGCACCAACTGGTTGCCAGAAACTGCCTAGCTCAGGAATTGTAGTTTGGAAGTAATCGAACATACCTGCTTGAACCCCAGCGATACACTCTTTTGCGTTAGCACATAGCTGACCTGCTGGGTAGATATCAACTTGAATTTGACCGTTAGAGCGAGACTCTACAAAGTTCTTCAATACAAGTAGCGATTGGTGGTTGTAGCTATCTGCTGTGGTTACGTGTGGGATTGTTAGTTTGTAATCCGCAGCGTTCGCAGCACCCGCCGCAAGAAGAGGTGCAGTGGCAAGGCCCAGTAGAGTTTTCTTCATGTTGTTTCCTTATTCATTATTGGTGCGACTCTTTTGTTAGGATTATTAGGGCAAAGAGTCGTAGATACTAATTGAGAATTAATTTGTCTGTATTTGTATTTTTTGTTGTTTTTTCAACCTAAATATGGTGATTGAGAGCATAGTGGCGTTAAACATATCGTTGAGTAAGCCACCATAAGAGCCAACCAAGATCGCATTGACCATCCAAGTTAAGGTGCAAATCAGGAAGGCAATTCGCATTCGCATGCCTTCGGCAATAAACAGCGCGTAGCAACTAATGATTGATGCAATCGCCGGTAACACATCACGTGGCTCTGAGTAGAAGTAAACACTCATCGCAATCTGCACTGCTAGGAACACGTAAAAGACTTTCAGTCCTTTATATTTCACTGAAACTAGCGCGCGGAACGAGTTGACTAATAAGTTCAACCCAGCCACGACAGCCCCAAGCAAGGTATAGTGAATCGAGAACGTCAAACAGGAGAGACAAATTATTGCTCGCATACGATTATCGTTAGTCGTCGATGATGCGAATAGGTTTAAACCTAATGCTACAAACCCTAATCCTTGAACCAACGTCTCGTTCATCTATTTTCTTCTATGTCCACTTTTTGACTATCAATCTCGCCTAACACCGCGTTTAGCTAGAATTCTATATAACTATCAATAGCTTATATTTGTAAGAACTTGTCACTTTTCTTACATGAATTGACTATAAATTACATATTTGATTAGTTATAATGAATAAAATTCAACTTTCGATTCCAAAACAGAATGGATATAGATTTACTTCGCACTTTTTGCCAGCTTGCCGACGACAAGAACTTCCGTGTTGCCTCGCAACACCTCTATATCACTCAATCCGCGCTGACTAAGAAGATTCAGCGTCTCGAAGAACAGCTAAAAGTTTCATTATTTGATCGCGGTCGACATGGCGCAGAATTAACCCCAATGGGTAAGGTTTTACTGCCTGAAGCCAAGCGGGTGCTTAAAGGCTTTGAGTCATTTCAACGCTTAGCAACTTTCGTCGCGGAAGGTACCTCAGGTCATCTTAATATCGGCTTTGGTATTTCTTCTTTCCATGAAGCGCCCAACTATATTGCTAAGTTCAAGCAAGATTGCCCTAATGTTCACGTCACGCTTAACGACTACCCTTCACACCAACTGGTTGAGGAGCTGCAATTAGGTAACCTACAACTGGGCTTTGACCGTTTACCCGTCGATCCGCCGCTTAAGGCTATCCCGCTATACTCGGACCGCCTTGCCATCGCGATTCACAACGAAGAGAAGTTAAACTTTGATAATTTGTGGGGCTCGCTTAGTCACTACAACTATCTTGGCTTAAGTCGTGATAAAAACCCGACGTTGAACAAGCACATCACTAATTATTTGTGGGAAGCAAAACAGCGCCCTGCCGTGTTTGAAGAAGCCAACGACATTGTGACTGCGTTAGCACTGGTTTCTGCCCGCTTAGGTTACACCATCATTCCTGCAAGCGTTGCGCGAATCAGTCAGCCGCATATTCGCTTTATTCCGCTAACCGGCAAGCATGCCGAGTGGGAGGTGGGTCTACTTTGGAACCGTGAGATTGCCGATCCAGTGCGCGAGGCGTTTATTCAAAAAGTGGTCAGCAAGTAAAACAGCTTTTGCGTTGGCTATAAGAGAGTAAGTAAAAGTGGGATCAATAACTGACAAGAGGTTGACTGTATGCACAGCCAACCTCTTAAACTAAAAGTAACTTACTTGGCTAGGTGATACGCTCGCCGAGATTATGCGACTTCTCTGCCTCTAAAGTTACCCAATAAAGCATCGTAAAGCTCGTTATCGCCTAGTACACCGATCACGGTTTGCTTTTCAACCAACACCAAAGGCTGATCGGTTCGTTGCTTAAGCTCTATCGCATCACGCATACTGATTTCAGGGTCTACCAACACCACACTACTCTGCTCGATTGATTCGAGCTCTACTGCCTGTTGCGACCAATCAACCAAGGATCTATTGTTATCTAACAGTGCAATCTGATCATTGTGGTTGTCGACCCACAGCTGCTGCTTCTCACAAATCAGCAATTTGTCCTCATCGGTTTGCAGCTCATCACGCGCTTGCATTAATGAGCGACCTTTCAGCACATTAAGTGGATTGGTATGCGCGACAAAATCTTTTACATAGTCATTTTCCGGCGCCAGAATAATCTGCTCCGGCTTACCATGTTGAATCAATTTACCTGATTCCATGATGGCGATGTTGTTGCCAATTTTTAATGCTTCATCCAAATCATGACTGACAAACAAAATGGTCTTATTGAGCTGTTTTTGCAGTTGAATCAGTTCATCTTGTAACTGAGTGCGGATCAATGGATCCAGCGCCGAAAATGGTTCATCCATTAATAGAATGTCACTGTCCATGGCAAAGGCACGTGCGAGGCCAACACGCTGCTGCATGCCGCCAGATAACTCGTGAGGAAATTTATCTTCCCATTCAGCTAGCCCTACCATCTCCAGTTGCTCACGTGCTTTTTGGCGGCGCTGCTGTTTTGGCATTCCCTGCATTTCAAGCCCAAATGCCACATTGTCAATCACTGTAAGCCAAGGCATTAACGCGAACTTTTGGAACACCATCGACACACGATGAGTGCGTAAGTGGCGCAGTGTTGACTCGTCACACCCCAAGAGCTCAACCATCTGGTCGCCATCTTTAATTTTCAACGAGCCCCGAGAGATTTGATTTAAGCCATTCACTGCTCGCAACAAACTCGATTTACCCGAGCCTGATAAGCCCATCAAAACGCAGATTTCACCTTGTTTAATCGACAGTGACACATTATCAACGCCAACCACCTGTCCAGTTTGATCAATAATCTCTTGGCGACTATTACCTGCATCTAACAGAGATAGTGCTTTCTCTTGCTCACTGCCAAACACCACATCGAGGTTTTCAATTGTAATTGCGTCCATGTTACGCCTCCTTCTGATTTGGTGCTTTACACAAGCGGTCAAGAATGATCGCCACCAATACAATCGCCAATCCCGCTTCAAAGCCTTGCGAGATATTTACCGTGTTAAGTGCACGAACGACTGGCTTACCTAGGCCATCCGCCCCCACTAGTGCCGCGATAACCACCATAGATAGCGATAACATGATGCATTGTGTCACTCCCGCCATGATGCTTGGCAGCGCCGCGGGCAATTCCACCTTAAACAGTAACTTCATCCGGCTTGCGCCAAATGCTTTACCTGCTTCAATCAGTTCTTCCGGCACTTTAGTAATACCCAAATAAGTCAGGCGTATTGGCGCGGCAATGGCAAAAATAATGGTCGAGATCAGCCCCGGCACAATACCTAAGCCGAACAGAACTAGGGTTGGAATCAGGTAAACGAAGGTCGGAACGGTTTGCATTAAATCAAGAATGGGTCTTAACAAGGTGTAAAGCCACGGACGATGCGCAGCCATAATGCCTACTGGAACGCCAATTAATACGGAAATCGTTGTCGCCGCAAATACGAGGACAAAGGTTTCCAGCATTTCTTGCCAGTAGCCTAAATTTAAAATAGTCAGCAAAGCAACCACCACAAACAATACCAATGGTAAGCTTCGATGCAGCAACCAAGCCAAAGCCGCAGTGATTAAAATCGGTAGTGCTGGTGGCATCCACTTAAACACATCCACAACGAACAGAATAATACCTTCTAAAAAGAAGGAAACTGCGTCAAATAAGCCCGCGGCGTTAAGTGTTAACCAATCAACACCCGTTTCCATCCATTCACCCAACGGAATTTTGTTGTCCGTAATAAATTTCACAATAAATCCTTTGTGTTTTTATGATGAGCGCTAGCTAACTAGCGCTCTTAAATACAAGTTATGCTTTCGAGTTTAGGTAGCTTGTAACCGCTTGAGTCGCATCCTTACCTTCTAGCGTAGTCACGCCTTTCAGCCATGCTTCGATTTGCGTTGGGTTTGCCTTTAACCATTCTTGGGCCGCGCGCGCAGGCTTTTGTTTTTGGTTAAGAATCGCTTCCATGAGCTGGTTTTCCATCTCAAGGCTAAACTCAAGATTTTGAAGCAGTTGCCCAACGTTTTGACATTCATTGATGTAGTTAGCGCGTACGTTAGTGTAGACATTCGCCCCACCATAATTTGGGCCGAAGAAGTCATCACCACCAGCTAAGTATTCCATTTCAACATTGCTGTTCATTGGGTGTGGCGCCCAACCAAGGTAGACGATCCATTGATCACGGCGCACCGCACGCGATACCTGCGACACCATCCCCGCTTCACTAGACTCGACTAAGCTAAACTCTTTTAGCCCGAATGCATCGCTATCAATCATCGATTGAATTAAACGGTTGCCGTCATTACCTGGCTCGATGCCGTAAATACGGTCTTTGAATTTGTCGGCATGTTTAGCGAGATCGGCGAAGTTTTTCACTCCCGCGTCAAAAACATATTTAGGCACTGCTAAAGTGTATTTCGCCCCTTCTAAGTTGGCACGAACGGTTTCAACTGTGCCCGCTTGACGATACTTTGCAATGTCCCCTTCCATAGTTGGCATCCAGTTACCCAAAAATACGTCGATATCACCATTGGCCATCGAAGAGTAGGTTACCGGAACAGAGAGCAAATCGGTTTTGGTTTGGTAGCCCAAGCCTTTTAGAATTTCACTGGTTACCGCGGTAGTAGCGGTGATGTCTGTCCAACCAACATCCGCAAAACGCACGGTTTCACATTGGTTTGCGTATGCACCAGCAGCAAAAGTTGAAAGTGCGACAGTTGAGAGCAGTTTTGTCATCGTAGACATTTTTTATTCCTTGTATTTGTTACTAACTTTCTATTTAAGCGAGAGAATCCAACTCTCTTTTTGGTGGATGCATGCGCTGCATCTCTTGCCAATTTGGTGCTATCCAAACTGGAGTATCTTGTGATAATTGGAGAGGTTTACCCAAGATCAAATCCGCTGCACGCTCGGCGACCATAATGGTTGGCGCATTCAAGTTGCCATTAGGAATGGTTGGGAATATCGAAGAGTCGACCACGCGTAGCGCATCAATGCCTCTCACTCGGCACTGCTCATCAAGTACTGCAAGCGGATCATCGTCTGCGCCCATTTTGCAGGTACAAGAAGGATGATAAGCACTCTCTACGTTTTGTTTTACCCATGCGTCAATCGCATCGTCACTGTTAATGTCAACTCCCGGCTGAATCTCTTCACCACGAAACGCATCCATCGCTGGTTGCAAAAGAATTTCACGAGTTAAACGAATACAGTCGCGCCAATCTTGCTTATCTTGATCGGTAGAAATGTAGTTAAACTCAATTCTTGGCTTATCCGTTGGATCATTGGAAATGATCTCTACACTGCCGCGACTTTCTGGCTTATTGGGTCCAACATGCACTTGGAAGCCGTGACCATCAAATGCGGCTTGACCGTCATAGCGCATCGCTGCTGGCAAAAAGTGGTACTGGATATTCGGCCATTTCACACCTTCTCGCGAACGAATAAACGCACACGACTCAAAGTGATTGGTCGCGCCAAGTCCTTTGCGCGTCAGTACCCACTCTGTACCAATCAATCCTTTACTGATCAAACCCAGTTTGCTGTTAAGCGTGATAGGTTGCTTACAATGGTATTGAAAATAGATTTCTAGGTGATCTTGAAGGTTACGGCCTACGCCTGCTAAATCATGAATAACACTGACACCCGCATTTTCGAGCACCTGACGAGGACCAATACCAGAAAGCTGCAACAGTTGCGGCGAACCAATCGAACCCGCACTGGAAATCACTTCTTTATTTGCTAAATATGTTTTCTGTTTACCTGACTTATAGAACACAACACCGACCGCAGACTTGTTTTCGAGTAGAATTTTTTCCACCGTCACTTTCTTAATCAGCTTAAAGTTGCTGCGCTTTATGGCACGGCTTAAATAGGCGTTTGAAGTCGAAGCGCGCACTCCGTTATCAACCGTCATATGCATCGGACCAAAGCCCTCTTGCTGATAACCGTTATAGTCTTGGGTTTGTGGATACCCCGCTTCTTTACCTGCATCAATAAACGCTTGATAAAGAGGATTAAGACTCATGTCGTTGCCGTTGCAAGTACCAACGGGACCAGTGTCACCACGGTATTTATCTCCCCCACCGACCCAATTTTCGGCACGTTTAAAATATGGCAAACAGTTTTGATAATTCCAGCCTTTTGCGCCATGTTGCTCCCACTCATCAAAATCACAAGCATGACCGCGGACATAAACCATGCCGTTAATCGACGAACTGCCACCCAGCACTTTGCCACGAGGACAATGGAGTTGGCGATCATCAAGTCCTTGCTCCGCGACTGTCTCAAACTGCCATGCATACTTATCGCTGTTCATCGGATAAGAAAGCGCGGTTGGCATTTGAATGAAAATACTTTTATCGCTCCCGCCTGCTTCAAGCAGCAGAACTTGGTAGTTACCGCAAGCACTCAGTCGATCAGCCAACACACAACCTGCAGAGCCAGCACCGATGATGATATAGTCATATTGTTTTTGCATATCAGACTCCTCTGCTCTTTAAGCGTAAGGGCTTACGAAATCACCCAATTCCACCAACACGCTCTTGGTTTGCGTATAGTGTTTGAGAGTTTCGATACCATTTTCACGCCCGATACCCGAGAGTTTGTAGCCGCCTACTGGCATCTCTGCTGGGGAGTCTCCCCAAGTATTGATCCAGCAGATCCCCGCTTGAAGCTGGTGAATAACCCGATGCGCCCTTGAAAGGTTTTGAGTAAATACCCCCGCCGCTAAACCATAATCCGTATTGTTAGCACGAGCGATAACCTCATCTTCATCACTAAACGTCATTACAGACATCACTGGTCCAAAGATTTCCTGGTTAACATGAGCCATTGATTCATCACAATCCACAAACACGGTTGGTGTGACAAAGTTGCCTTTCGCAAGCTCGCCCGTTGTGATTTTGTTGCCGCCAATCAAAAGTGACGCGCCACTTTGTTTCGCGGCTTCAATCGAACTCAATACCTTCTGTTCGTGTTGCTTAGAAATCAGCGCGCCGATCTGCGTTTCTGGATTAAGCGGATCGCCGATGATCAGTTTCTCAGTGCGCTGCTTGAGCTGTTCAATAAAGCTAGGGTAAAGATCTTGATGAACATAAACCCGCGTTCCGTGAGTACAGACTTCCCCTTGAGTGTAAAAATTCGCTACCATTGCCGCCGAAACGGCCTGCTCAAGTGGGGCATCGGCAAAGATAATCAGTGGCGATTTACCGCCCAGCTCCATGGTCACTTGCTTAAGTGTTGCCGCACTATCGCGCATCACCGCTTTACCTGTGCCCGTTTCACCGGTGAAGGAGACCTTTGCAATTTCTGGATGAGCAGTCAGCATCTGGCCGACGCGCGCATCACCTTGCACCACATTAAACACACCATCAGGCACACCGGCTTCACTGTATATTTCCGCGAGCTTGAGTGCGGTCAAAGGCGTTTCTTCTGAAGGTTTAAAAATCATCACATTGCCCGCAGCCAATGCCGGAGCAGATTTCCACATCGCAATCTGAATTGGGTAATTCCAAGCACCAATGCCAGCACAAATGCCCAGTGGTTCTCTTCTGGTATAGAAAAACTGTGATTCACTAAGCGGCTGCTGTGCGCCTTGAAGACTTGGAGCTAAACCAGCAAAGTATTCGATAACATCAGCCCCAGTTGCGATATCGACTTCAATGGCTTCTTGAATTGGTTTACCTGTATCAAGAACTTCTAATTCGGCAAGTTCGTCATTACGTTCGCGCAGTATTGCTACCGCTTTAAACAAAATACGACTGCGCTCCGTGGCGCTCATCGCTGACCATTGCTGGAAGCCTTTCTTAGCAGACTCAATCGCGAACTCCAGCACCTGTTGGTCAGCTTGCTGTACCTGAGCTAAGGGCTCATTATTGGCTGGATTGTAAGTAGTGAAATACTCCTCAGATTGACCAAAGTGCATCCCACCATTGATATAGTGTGATTTGATATCCATTTGCAGTGGTGACTCTTTATTGTTTTGTATAATAGGTAATTTGCTTATCTAGGTAGTCATTAATGATGACGCGCGCTTTTACAGCGTCGATACCTTCGGGATTGAGCGTCCCACGAAGCCAAATACCATCGATAAGTGAAGCAATACCATGAGCGACTAATTCGGCTTGCTCGTGGCTAAACATCGCTTTGAGTTCAATTTTAAGATGGGAAAGCAGACGTTTTTCGTTGACGCGTTGTAGGCGCTTGAGCTGTTCGTCATGCATTGAATAAGACCAGAATGCCAACCAAGTTTTTGCCACTTGGTTTTCAGCTTGGTAGCCAACAAAGTTACCATCGATAATCGCATTGATTCTTTGGTAATGGGCATTCTTGGGCAATTGCTGTAGTTTGAGAATAATTGAGGCCGAAAGCTGCCTTAAAATTTCACGCATAGTTTCTTCAAGTAGACCATGCTTACCGCCAAAATAGTGATTAATGATCCCTGTCGAAACCCCTGCTTCTTTACTGATCAACGAAATGCTTGCGGCATGCAAACCCACGCGATCAATCACCGACATCGTCGCATTTACAAGCTGAGGTTTTCTGATTTGAGGCATCCCGACCTTGGGCATTTTACATCCTTGTTATTTTTAATTGAACGGTTAGTTAAATATAAAATGCCTGATTTTTTATTAGAACTCAAACGATATTCATAAAATTGTTAACAATGTTAGGTTTTTCCCACGCGGAGATGTCGAGATGAACTAAACTTAACGAACAGCAATTAGTTTACCCCGAAAAATGAAATTACACCACAAAGCACTGTTTAAATTAAATAAATAATATGAACAGCAACAATCCCACGTTATATCCAAGCCTAATGTCAATCACCAACCTGACGTCACACCAAGATAAAAATTAATTAGCACTCTAATTATTTCATTTTGTAGCGTGTTAACAAAATGAGTCATTGATGGATTACCCATATCCATCTGGGGGTATGCCAATCTGAAGCGAAAGTGGCCCAGCAACAGATAAAAGTCATATAGAGAATGAAAGAAGTACAAAACGGTTAGAGATTGCGAAACGAGCGATGAGAGTTAAATTTGGCTGCGAACGCAGCCAAGTAAGGGTTTAACGTGACAACTTAATTCAAGATCATATTCGTCGCCATAACGACCAACAGGCCGGAAAAAATCTTTTTGATCGTAGGCACTGGTAAGTAATTGGTTGCTTTTGCACCCAATGGCGCAGTAAACCAGGATGTACTCACTATACCCAGCAGCGCAGGCAAATAGACAAATCCCGCAAAACCGTCTCTTACAGAGAAATAGCCTACACCGGAGCTCACATAGCCAATAGAACCAAACAATGCGATAACAATGCCACACGCAGAAGCACAACCGATGGCTTTTTTAATATCAATCGAGAAAAACGTGAGTAGCGGCACCAATAAGGCACCACCGCCGATGCCAATCATTGCAGAAAGCCCACCCGTAATAGTGGTGAAAGTGGTCAACACTCCTTTATTGGGAATCTCGCGTTGTTTTGGTGAGTCATTCTTGCTGCTAAAAAACATTTTTGCTGCAATCAAGACAACGCTAACAGCAAACACGATGCGCACTACTTGTTCAGGCAGTAATGCGGCCATGAAGCCACTAATAAGCGCCCCAGCCGCCACACCAGTCATGATCCAAGGCGCTAAATCCCATGGCACATTACCATTTTTATGGTGAGCGATAGCTGAAGAGGTAGAGGTAAATAGAATCGATGCTAAAGATGTCGCAATCGCAACCACAACAACCTGTTCAGCGGGCAATAGATCTAAATGCAGCAATATCGCGGTTAATATAGGGACGATGACTAACCCACCACCGATACCCAAGAGTCCGGCTAAAAAACCAACGCCAGCGCCGAGTAAAGCGCACAAAACAACCAGCAACATCATGTCACTCATTTAATCTTCCTTTAAATCTAGTTTATGTCGATTGGGCGCTGTCTAAAATCATCAACGCTAAAAGCGCAACAATATAACCAACAAACAAATAACACTTCAATAAAAAGTATCCATGAAAATTATTCATGTTGAGATTGAAGTAATTCCATTTTCATTTAAACACTGCGAAACGTATAAATACTTCATCTTTCTTTACTCAAGATTAATCATTGTTAACACACCGAAACCAATAACAACAATGAGCTTGAAACTAGGCAATCATTAAATATTTTCATAAACCCTAGTTTAAGTAAGGAATAAGTCAGCTCAATTTAGGAATAGGATATCAATTTAACATGAGTAAAGAATTTTCTTTTGCGATTAACAGCATTATCTTTGATGAGAATTATCAACCCGCTGATAGCACGCGTATCACCACTAACTTTGCCAACTTAGCCAGAGGCGAGCAACGACAAGCAAACTTGCGTAATGCCCTAAAAATGATAGACAACAATTTCAACGCACTGGCGAATTGGGACAACCCAAACGGTGACCGTTACTCTTTAGAATTGGAAATTATTTCTGTTGATATGGATATCGAAAACGGCGCTGAAGCTTTTCCATCTATCGAGATTTTGAAAACTTACATTGTCGACCATAAAACAGATCAACGCATTGAAGGTATTGTCGGAAATAATTTCTCATCTTATGTTCGAGATTACGATTTCAGTGTTCTTTTACTCGACCATAATAAAAATCAGAATACCTTTAGTATACCAAGCAATTTTGGCGAACTGCATGGCAAACTGTTTAACTTGTTTATCAACTCAAGCACTTACAAACAGAACTTTAATAAACCGCCAGTAATTTGCCTCAGCGTATCTGATAACAAAACGTATTACCGCACCGAAAATCAACATCCAATATTAGGTGTTGAATATCAACCAAATGAATCTTCACTAACAGAACAATACTTCCAAAAAATGGGACTACAAGTACGCTACTTTATGCCACCAAATAGTGTCGCGCCATTTGCCTTCTATTTCACTGGTGACTTACTTAATGACTACACTAACCTTGAATTGATTAGCACCATTAGCACCATGGAAACATTCCAAAAAATTTACCGACCAGAAATCTACAACGCGAATGCGGCGGCAGGTAAATGCTATCAACCAAATCTAAACAACTTAGATCATTCACTCACTCAAATCGTCTACGACCGAGAAGAACGCAGCCGTTTGGCCATTGAGCAAGGCAAGTTTGCCGAGCAGCACTTCATTAAGCCGTATCAAGCCATTCTTGACCAATGGTCTGAGACTTACTCTTTATAACTCAACGAGTGGAAGACAGAATTATTATGAAAATACTATTACCCACTGCAACGTCAGGCAGTTTACCTAAGCCCACTTGGCTCGCTCAACCAGAGACACTTTGGTCACCTTGGAAATTACAAGATGATGAGTTAATCCAAGGAAAGCAAGATGCACTGCGCTTGTCATTACAAGATCAACATAGCGCAGGCATCGATATCGTCAGTGATGGCGAACAAACACGCCAACACTTCGTGACAACGTTTATCGAACACCTTAACGGCGTCGATTTTGAAAATCGTAAAACCGTTCGGATCCGCAACCGCTACGATGCCAGCGTGCCTACGGTTGTTGGTCCTGTGAGCCGACAAAAGCCCGTCTTCGTCGAAGACGCGAAATTTTTACGTCAGCAAACTGATCAACCGATCAAATGGGCACTGCCAGGGCCGATGACCATGATTGATACCCTGTATGATGATCACTATCAAAGCCGTGAGAAACTCGCCTGGGAATTTGCCAAAATTCTCAATCAAGAAGCGAAAGAACTTGAGGCAGCCGGTGTCGATATCATTCAGTTTGATGAGCCTGCATTTAATGTCTTCTTTGACGATGTTAACGACTGGGGTATTGCTTGTCTTGAGCGCGCCATCGAAGGGCTAAAATGCGAAACGGCGGTTCACATCTGCTACGGGTACGGCATTAAGGCCAACACGGATTGGAAAAAATCGCTCGGCACTGAATGGCGTCAGTACGAAGAAGTGTTCCCTAAACTACAAAAATCGAATATCGACATCATCTCGCTTGAGTGTCATAACTCTCGTGTGCCTATTGAACTGCTAGAGCTCATTCGTGGCAAGAAAGTGATGGTTGGGGCAATTGACGTCGCTACCAATACGATTGAAACACCGGAAGAGGTCGCGGATACGCTACGCAAAGCACTGGAGTTTGTCGATGCAGAAAACCTCTACCCTTGCACCAACTGTGGTATGGCACCATTACCGAGAGACATCGCGACAGCAAAACTGAATGCACTGAGCGCTGGTACGGAAATTGTGCGCAAAGAATTACAAGCCAGCAACTAATCTGCCATTTAATTTAGGAACTCAGTTAGTCTGACTGAGTTCCTTTTTCTCTCCCCAAAGAACGCCAATCAGAGAGCTGTAACTGTTTACGTCGATAGCGATAAAAGCTAGCCATAATCAAACCAAATAAGACGCCCGCAAGCAGCGACATATAGATTGCTTCTAATACGGGCTTGCCCTCTACACTCCAAAACATTATCCAATTTAGTGCGCCCCAAACTGACGCAAACAGTGTCATAGAAATAAGGAAATTATCGAAAAATGTTTGGTAGTAAGGGGGTGGAATACACATACCTATTTTAGCCATCGCTTTCGCAATAGGAGGGTTGTAGTGCGATTTCCAAACGCCCTTTTCATGTAACTCTTTATGCGCTAATTCTAGCTTTGTTTGATACCCCATGCTGCTGTATCCTTAACGTCCATTTTAAGTGGTTACGGCCTATCTCATGTCCGAGACTTCTTTTAAGGATAGTCGCTGTTACTGAAAAATTGAGCATCGGGCGCTCTCGCTTCACTCATAGTTCTATCCATTTTTGGATATCAGCACACCACCAAAGAGACACCTTACTCACACAACCCTCGCAGTTCTGCGACAATTGAAAGCATCACCCACACGTTACCTTTATCGTAAGACTGAAGTGACTCATTACCCCCAATAAATGGATACGGCGTAGGAATAAATACTTCCTCTTCGCCAAGCGGACCAATTCGCTGATTGAGTTCCGCCACGCGTTCAGTGTCTAATACGAAGTAAGCAAAACTATCTTCTTTGAGTACTGCACGCTCAAACTCGGCTATAGAGTCATGCTCACCATAAGATTTCGCTGCACCTTTGTATGGATGAAGCACAATATAGTTTTTCAAAACAGGGTCACGCAAGAAAACGTGCCCTAGTGATGAGTAGCCAAATACTTGGGTGTAATTTGGGTAATGTAACGACCAGCATGTCATGTATTCACTGGCTTTTAACGGAGAAATGAGATTATAAGAATTTGCGTTGGCAAAATGGGAAAACACAATAGCCGCTATTCCTATCAGTAATTTATTCATGTCGCCCTTGGGTATCAACCGAACCTGTAATGAGTAACCCAGATGCAAACATATTCAGCTGATTTAAGCCAAGACTCATTTTTCCACTGCGATGAGAACAAATTATTTTCATTTGATGAAATAGCATCTCACTGTCTAATGTTGATGTAACTCGCACCTTCAGACCAAATGAATTTGGCTAAATTCTACCAAGATAATTCCTATCAGCCATCTCGATCGTTTCTATCTGCTCGACTGTTTCTAGCCTCAAATACAAAAAAAGCTTCCCGAGGGAAGCTTTCTGTTTTCAATAAAGAGTCTTTATTTTGCGACTTGGTAGCCCAAAGGGATCTCAGCCAATTGAGTACCTTTATTGTCGGGGAACACCAAGTACTCTCCGTGATATTTGACGTTTGACTTATAGTCGGTCACTTTATGCACCATAAAGCCCGCTTTCGCAGCCGCATCAACGAACTCTGCATGATTACCGCGCACAAACCAGCTCATTGGTTTTACCATTAAGTCGCCATCAAAACAGTTGTCGCACTGTTCAGTACACAATGCTAGTGAGTTTGGTCCCTCAGTAAAAATTTGCACCTTACCCACACCAACCAAAGGTTCAGAAGTTGTCACTTCCCAACCCGACTCCTCCATTGCATCGATAAAAGCGTCAATATCGCGATCTTTAATCGCTTGTGTATCTTGGCCTTCTGGGAAGAAGTCTTTATAGAATGACGAAATGCACTCAAAGGTAAACATTAAGTTTGATGCGTTCCCTTTCGTACGACCAGCTTTCTGCCAACCAGTCAAATCATCAACCACACAACGATGAAATCGTTGGCCTTTTAATGCTTTTGTCACCCAGCGAATCATGAAATTGTTGTTTGCCACTGGTGCATTAACCAATTTCTTTGCTTGATGCTCGGCGTGGATCTCTTCTAACGCAGCATTTACCAACTTTTGAATTTCAACTGTATATTCAGCCATTAAGCTTTTCTTCCGTATAACCAATAAAATGCGGCAGACAAAACTGAGCATGCCGTCATAACTAAAATCATCGGCCAAGCAACGCCATTTGGCAACGCTGCCACAACAGCCCCGATAATTGAACCAATACCAAAACGTAACGTGCCTGCTAAAGACGAGGCCGTACCTGCCATGGTTGGATAACCACTTAATAGTAGCGCCATCGCGTTACTACCGATGGTGGATAACGTACCAATGTACATCACCACAAAAACAACGATGCCCCACAAGCCTAAATCAAGCCACCAAGCAACAAACAAACCAACACCGGCCGCAAGCTGTACCCACAAACCGAAGCGTAGCATTGCATGTGAGCCGACTTTTTTCACCAAACGACCATTAATACTGGTCATGATGATCATCGCGACAATGTTAAGACCAAACAGGTAACCAAAATGATCTGGGCGCACACCGTAGATATCGATGTAAACGAACGAACCCGCAGTTAAAAAGGCAAACATCCCAGCGAATGAAAACGCGCCTGATAGCACAAGCCCCATTCCGACTGGGTTACGACATAAGCGTACATAGTTGCGCAGCGTGGTTGCTAGACGCAGTGGCTGGCGTTTTTCCGCAGTCAAGGTTTCTGGGATTTTCCACAGCACCAACACAATCACAATCGCGGCAAAAATCGCTAGTACCCAGAAAATCGAACGCCAACCAAACCAAATCGCCAGGTAACCACCGATCATTGGCGCGATGAGTGGCGCTATAGTGATGACCAGCGTGACAAACGACATGGCACGCGCAAAATCCTCACGATCAAACATGTCACGTACGACCGCTTGGATGATGACAGCCGCTGCCGCACCCGCAAAACCTTGTGCAGTACGAACCCATGTAAGCGCATCGATGCCATTGGTCGTCGCACTGACGACTGATGCGACGCCAAAAAACAGTACGCCAAGCAGCAGTACAGGTCTGCGACCAAAACTGTCTGCCAGTGGACCATGAATTAACTGGCCTAACGCGAATCCCGCAGTATAAGCAGTTAAAGTAAACTGAACCTCACCAGCCCCTACGCCCAAATCTCGCGCGATGGTTGGCATGGCAGGCAAATACATATCGATAGCTAACGGCGTTAAAGCGCCAATTGCACCCAAGACTAAAAACAATAAAAAACTGATTTGTGGGGCACTGGCTTGTTGTGTTGCAGTGTTAGACATACGTCTCCTAGTGGTTGCATTTTAGCTGCGGCGATCCTTGCTGCAACTTAGCAAAATTGAGACAAACCCATTCCAATGGGATATACCAAGTAACTCTAAAAATGAACGCTGACGGGTGTAATTATTTTAGGGAGCCTAACGTTCAAGTTTAAAACCCATGTCACTCGGTTAGCAGCCTATCCTCGATGAAAATCACAAAAATTGCTAGTGCTTAAATCAATTAAATAGTCTGTTGATTTGATTATTTTTAATCCAGCCAATCACCCCCTATTTCGAGTGATGATTGGCGCTTAATTTATTTCCAAATTGAATCAATTTCTTCTTGAGTAAGATAGCGGTATTCGCCCGGTTCAAGATCTTCATCAAGAACGATATTACCAATGCGCTCGCGATGCAGCTGATCAACTTTATTACCCAATGCAGCGAACATACGTTTTACTTGGTGATACTTACCTTCCGTAATGGTTAGCAACAACTCATTGTTAGAGGCATCGACGATCTCCATACTTGCAGGTAACGTTGGTTCTTTCTCATTACGCAATTCAATACCTTGCGCCAACTTCTCTGCGTAGTCATCACCAATTGCATCAGCCAACCATACACGATAAGTCTTGGCACATTTATGCTTCGGTGACGTGATTCGGTGTGACCACTGACCATCATCGGAAATCAAAACCAAGCCTGTGGTATCTACATCAAGGCGACCTGCAAAGTGCAAGTCTTCCATCTTAACTTCATCAAGTAGAACAAACGCTGTATGGTTAAAACCATCTTCATGTGAACAAACAAATCCATCCGGCTTGTACAACATGATGTAACGTGGACCTTGCAGTTGGATCTCACGACCTTGCCACTCCACCACGCATTCAGTCGTAACTTTAACCGCGCCGCTTTTAATCACTTGCTCGTTTACCGTTACTTCACCGCTTTTGATAATTTTGGTTGCTTCTTTACGTGTCGCACCGAGCGCGTCACACAGAAATTTGTCCAAACGCACTTGTTGTAATTTGTTTGGTTGCGTTTTATTTGCCTGCGTTTTATTTTCCTGCATGGATACCTCAACTTAGTTAGCTGCGCTATTATAGTGCGACTAAAACAAATAGTTGAGCTATTTCACAGAATTTATGTACACCCTGCGCCCCTATCAATCCGACTCCGTCAAAGCGGTAATTCACTACTTTCGTAAACACTCGACACCAGCGGTCATCGTGCTACCAACAGGAGCAGGAAAAAGCCTTGTCATAGCTGAACTTGCCCGCTTAGCAAAAGGTCGAGTATTGGTACTCGCTCACGTAAAAGAGTTGGTTGAGCAAAACCATGCAAAGTATGAAGGTTATGGATTAACTGGCGCTATTTTCTCCGCAGGGTTGGGACGCAAAGAGACCGATCAACAAGTGGTGTTTGCCTCAGTGCAGTCTGTGGTGCGCAATCTTGACGCGTTTAAAGATCAATTCTCGCTATTGGTTATCGACGAATGTCACCGAGTACCAGAAGAAAAAAACTCTAGTTATCAGAAGGTGATCAGTCACCTACGCGAGCTGAACCCAGGTATGAAAGTCCTTGGACTCACCGCGACACCTTATCGTCTTGGCATCGGCTGGATCTACCAATACCACACCCGAGGACAAGTACGCAGTGAAGAAGCGCGTTTCTTCCGCGACTGTATTTTTGAATTGCCTATTCGCTACTTGCTAGATGAGGGCTTCCTCACCCATGCAAAAATGATGGATGCCCCCGTACTGAGCTATGATTTTTCCCAGTTAAAGCCTGCGAGCACCGGACGCTACAAAGAGTCAGAGCTGGATATGGTGATTGATCAAGCCAAGCGCGCCACGCCACAAATTGTCGAACAGATCATTCACCTGTCATCGCAGAAGCTGGGCATCATGGTGTTTGCGGCTACGGTGCGCCATGCACAGGAAATCTATAGTTTGCTGCCAGAAGGACAAACCGCGATTGTTATTGGTGACACACCTACGCCAGAGCGCGACGCAATCATTCAGCAGTTCAAAGATCAAAAGATTAAGTACTTGGTCAACGTATCAGTATTAACCACGGGCTTTGATGCGCCACACGTCGACTTAATTGCGATCTTACGTCCAACCGAATCGATTAGCTTGTATCAACAGATTGTCGGACGCGGGCTGCGTCTATCGCCAGGTAAGGATGAGTGTTTGGTGCTCGATTACGCTGGCAACAGCTATGATTTGTACCAACCTGAAGTTGGCAATCCAAAGCCCGACTCTGATAGCGAAATCATTACCATTCCATGCCCTGCTTGTGGCTTTAACAATAACTTCTGGGGCAAACTGGACAGTAACGGTTTTCTGCTCGAACACTTTGGTCGACGCTGCCAAGGCTATTTTGAAGATGACGAAACCGGTGAACGTGAGCATTGTGGCTATCGCTTCCGCGCTAAATATTGCGGCGAGTGTGGTGCAGACAACGATATCGCCGCGCGAATTTGTCACGAGTGTGATGCGACGCTTGTCGACCCAGACAAAAAGCTTAAAGAGGCATTAAACCTCAAAGACGCTCTGGTTTTTGAGTGTATCGAGATGGAATTGTCGACCTTCAAAGACGACAAAGGCAAGAACCAACTCAAAGTCACTTATCGAGGAGACAACCAAGCCGCAGTGCATGAGTTTTGGTCTTTGACAACGGCAAAACAGAAAGAACGTTTCCACGCACAATTTGTTCGCCCTCATTTGGCTGACAAGCATCGCGCTTTTGAGGAATCATCGCCAAGTAAAGTGGTTGCCCACCAGCATCGTTTTAGACCACCACAATTTGTGATAGCGCGTAAAGTTGGACGATTTTGGAAAATGCGTGACCGTATATTTGCCGACGAGCTAAAACAAGGTTAGATACGGCAAAATAAGCATAAACTCGATTGATTCACTTTGTGTTCATGTTGAAATATCTATAATACATCTAATGCTGGAGTCAGTGACCATCGTCACTTCGCCCGCCAACGAATAGAAAGTTTGAGCAAAGGTAACACTATGTTTAAAAAGCTGTTCATCAGCCTTATCGCACTAGCTGGGTGTAGCTTACTCGCCTTCCCTAGCTATGCCCACAAGCATGACAATGGTCATGATCTGGTTCGTGACGTCGAGAAACCAGGCACCAAGGTCGAATTTGAAGAAGACCAAGATGAAGTCTACGAAGCCGTACAAAAAGGTTACATTCGCCCATTCTCTGAAATGTACGCTGCGGTAGAACGTGATCTGCATGGACGAATCATCAAAGTAGAACTCGAAGAAGACGACGATATTTGGGTTTATGAACTAAAAATTAACTATAACAACAATATCATCAAGGTTGAGTACAACGCTGAAACCTTAGAAATGATAGAAATTCGCGGTCGTAACATTAAAAAAGCATTCAAAAATACAGAAGACGAATAATGAAAATACTTGTAGTGGAAGACGAGCCTCGTTTGGGCGAACAAATTATTGAAGCACTTGAACAAACGGGTTGGGTACCAGAACTTGCTCAAGATGGTATTGATGCGCTGTATCGCGCCACGTCAGAAGAGTGGGACGTAATCGTACTCGATCTTGGCCTGCCGAAAATTGATGGTTTAACGGTACTAAAAGGCATTCGAGATGAGAATATCAATACGCCAGTGGTGATTCTCAGTGCGCGTGACACGCTCACTCAACGCGTTGAAGGTCTCAACGCCGGCGCTGATGACTACCTTACCAAACCGTTTGAGATGGTTGAACTAACAGCGCGCATTCGTGCCCAGCTGCGCCGCGCGTCTGGTAATGCGTCACCTATCATGCAAGTGGGTAACCTTAGCCTTGATACACGTACATCGAAAGTGATGTGGCAAGGTGAGGCGGTAAGCTTAACAGCGCTCGAATATAAAGTTGTCGCCTACTTTATGCATAACGCTGACAAAGTAATATCACGTACCGAACTTGTCGAGCACATCTACAAGCAAGACTTTGACCGTGACTCGAACACAATTGAAGTGTTTATTGGACGCATCCGTAAAAAGATCGCGCCAAACGTGATTAAAACTGTGCGTGGCTTGGGATACCAACTGAATGCCGAGTAAAAAGCTGTCTTTAATCAAACAGCTTAGCTTAAAAAGCCGCCTAGTACTGGCGGCTGTTGTCTGGCTGACTGCAATGATCATTGCCGCCGGAGTGACCGTTCCAAGCCAAGTCTATAACTACATGGTCGCGGACACTAAATCACAACTCTCCATCTACATGGATGAAATAACGGCGAACCTTGAGGTAGACAAAAACGGTCAACTAACACTTTCGACTCAACTTTCTGACCCTCGATTTAACCAGCCTTACAGCGGTTTATATTGGTCGGCCTCTACTGACGATAACCAAATTCGCTCGCGTTCTTTGTGGGATCGCACCATCGATTTCAACAAGAAGAAAGCGCAGGCTTTTGGCGCCAGAGAAGAGCCACTGATCTATATCGAAAACTCGCTCTACTTCCCTGAGTACAACAAGCCGATTTCAATTTTGATCGGTATCGATGAGCAGCCTATTGAAGATACAGTCGCAGCCCTAATGGGTGAATTGTGGATCATTCTTGCCTTGCTCTATTTTGGCGTGTTAGCGGTGATCTTTTTGCAAATCGCCTGGTCTTTAAGCCCGCTTACAAAAATGCACCGTGAGTTAAGCCAACTACGCCAAGGTCAACGCACGGCATTAGGCGATGACTACCCTCGTGATATCGCGCCCGTGGTTTCCGACTTAAATGCCCTACTGTTCCACTATCAGGAGTTGTTGGAGCGCGCTCGCCACCATGCCGGTAATCTATCGCACGCATTAAAAACGCCACTTTCAGTGCTAAAAAACGAGATTCAGCATCTGCCGCAAGATAAACAAGCGCCGCTACGCGAACCCGTTGATCAAATTCAGGGGCAAATTGATTATCACTTAGGCCGTGCGCGTATGGCAGGTTCAATGAACATACTGTCAGTGAAAGCCTCACCTGCCGAACGTATTGATGCGATCTCAATGGCATTTGATAAGGTTTACGCTGAGCGTGACGTGACGCTAATCAATGAAATAGATTCAGAACTCGAGGTTTCTGTCGAACAGACCGATCTTGATGAAATGGTGGGTAATCTACTCGAAAATGGTTATAAATGGGCAAATAGCATCATTCGTGTTTACGCTGAGTCTGTTGATGCCAATACCGTCAATATCATTATTGAAGATGATGGCCCTGGCATTCCCGATGAGCAGTTTGACAATGTAATCAAGCGTGGAGTTCGATTAGACGAAACAACACCTGGTACAGGACTTGGCCTAAACATAGTTAATGAGATGGCGCACAGCTATCGCGGAACACTCGAGCTGGGCAAAAGTTCGATGGGCGGCCTAAAAGCGATGTTGGCTATGAAAACGAGCCATTAATGTATGACATTGGGCTCAACCGTATTTGTTCCTGGTTGAGCCTAGCTTAATCGCAAACTTGCTGGTGTTTAGGTTGCCAAATAACAACCTGATTTTTCCCGTTATTTTTGCCTTGATACATCGCGGTATCAGCGGCTCGAACAACTGAGGAAAAACTGTTCGCACATTGATTATCAACCACACCAAAGCTTGCCGTAGAGCAAACTTGATCTGAACCAGAAAAGGTCTTTTGCAGTGACTGAGCAACCGTTTTTGCCTCATCCAAGTCACATTCGGGTAACAACACCAAAAATTCTTCCCCACCCCAACGAGATATATGCCCTTTGTTGGCAACAATTTCTTCTGTCAAAGTAGCGAATTCGATCAACTCTTCGTCACCGCGCTGATGACCATATTTATCATTGATATATTTGAAGTTATCGAGATCAAATAGAATGACGCAATAGTTTGATTGCTGCTCTAAAAGCTCCGTCATGCGACGACGATTAAGTAATCCAGTGAGCCCATCGGTATCTGCAAGTTTCTTCAGCTCTTTGTTTCGCTTAATCAGTTTACGTTGCAAGAGTAATATATCCGTATGGTTCTTAACTCTTGCTAAAACCTCTAGTGCCTCAAATGGCTTTTGAATGTAATCAACGCCACCGACCTGAAAAGCTCTCACTTTATCTTGCGTACTATCTAGAGCACTTAGGAAAATAATGGGGATATCTTGGGTTCTACGACTGGATTTCAGTTGTGAACAGACTTCGTAGCCGTCCATTTTTGGCATCATAATATCGAGCAAAATTAGATCGATATTTTTATGCTGACAGATACGTAAAGCAGCACTTCCACTTGGCGCGCCAGTAACCTGATAACCTTCTGAACTTAGTAAATTGTCTAAAAGTTTTATATTTTCAATCGTATCATCGACGACCAAGATTTCAATTTTTGCGTCTTCATAAGGCATAAGTAATCTCTCCTTATTTTCTAGGCACTATTTGATTCTTCAGCAAAGCTAAACAACTCATAAAGCTCATCAAACTGATACGACTCTGCTAACCCCAACAATTCTGAACGTACATTATCGAATATCGTATATGTCCTAAACAGTTCTATCAGTCGCTGCTGGTCACCGAGTGCCACCGCGTCTAAAATTTCCTTGGCGGATGTTAAGTCACAAACTTGCTCAATCTCACTCGATAACAATACTCCCAGATTCTCCGGTGACTTAATCTCCTGCAAATAATCGTATTCGATATCTAAATGCTTTTGCATCAAAATAAACAGTGCTTGAGCTTGATAAGGCTTACGCGCAAAGTCATTCATTCCTGCTTTGAGCATCTGTTCAATTTCATCATTAAACACGCTGGCTGTCAGTGCGACTATTATGACATCGCCACCATTAGGTAAGCGGCGTATCGCTTGAGTTGCAGCTAGACCATCCATTTTTGGCATACGGCGATCCATCCAGATGAAATCTGGCTGCCAATGCTGAAATAGCGCGACGGCCTCTTCACCATCTTGGGCAATTTTAACTTTAAAGCCCGCCTCGGTTAAAAGTGTACTCAATAATGCCTGATTATCTGTTTGGTCCTCGGCGATCAGGATCTTAGGTACCCAACTTTTTTCACTCAGTCCTTTAATTTGCTGACTGATAGGCGAAATAGGTTGTTCTATCCAGTCTGATGACAATAGCTCAAGGTAGAAACTAAAGGTTGTGCCTTGATTAAGTGTGCTCGACACTTCAAGCTTTCCCCCCATGAGATCCACAAACTGTTTACTAATACTTAGGCCAAGTCCTGTACCATTTTGTGTGGACAGCGACGCTACCTGCTCAAACGGGGTAAAAATACGCTCAAGATCTTCGTTAGCAATTCCGATACCACTATCGATTATCTCAAAGTTAACCTGACTATTCCCTTCGCTAGATGGTATTGAGTTAACGGTTAACTGTACGCTACCAATCGTGGTGAACTTAATCGCATTACCAAGCAGGTTAATTAATATTTGTCGAGTTTTTACCGCATCGCCTTTTACATAACTAGGGACACTTTCATCAATGGCTGACTGAAAGTTAAGTTGCTTTTGACTCGCTTTCATTTGCATCAAATCGATCACTTCTTCGACCATCTCACGCAAATTGAACCACTTCAGTTCAACGACATTATAACCCGCATCAATTTTAGACATATCGAGCACATTATTAATGAGCGCTAAAAGGTGTTCACCTGAGCGATTAATAATATCTAAATATTCTTTGTGCTTAATCGGTAAATTAGGTTCCGTTTTCATCAACTGCGAATAGCCTAATATGGCATTCAGAGGAGTGCGAAGTTCATGGCTCATATTGGCTAAGAATATGGATTTAGCGCGATTGGCGACCTCTGCTTTCTCTTTCGTCTTAGATAGTTTATGTTGAAGAGCTTTCAGCTTATCGACATCAACATGGATACCATTCATACGTATAGGGGCGCCCAGTTCATCACGCTCAAATACCTTTCCCTGATCAAGAATCCATTTCCAACTGCCATCGCCACATTTCACTCGAAACTCAGCATGGTATAAATCTGTTTTACCTTCTAGATGGTCTGAAATTTTCTGGGTTGTTGCATCGATATCATCGGGATGAACCAATGTCGCCCATTTTTCAATACCGTTGACTATTTCCGAAAACAGGTGGCTATCGACGAACACTTCAGCGGTATCGAGCTTCTTTTGCGTCGCCCAGGTTCGGTTGCCAATAATCTTCCCTTCCGAAGGATTAAAGTCCCAAATACCTAAATTGGCGCCTTGAGCAGCAAAATCTAAGCGCTCGATATCATGTTCTAACCGTTCAACCCGCGACTGTAGATTAACTAATTCAGTTTGATTGGTTAACAAAAGCAGTTTTCGAGAACCTTGAGCAATGCATTTTAATTGCCAAAATTCACCCGAAATGTCTTGCCAAAGGTGAGGTTCACTGTGTTTCTCGCATAACCAAGACTCAATTTCAGCAAGCGGTAAACAATCTGTAAACTTTGCTCCAACAGCAGGTGGTTCTCTCCAGATAGGAGCCGAACATGCTGCGTGATTTATATCGCGAATTACACCGTCATCATTAATATTTATCACGCCATCAGGCAGAGGATCATAGATAGAGTTAGTCATAAAAATACACTCTTTCGTTATGCTGTTGAAGTTATGCCTTCCTCGTTACCGTGTTTACGCCAAGAGATAAAACCGCCACTAGGAACGTAACATTCCCCACCACAAAACTAACATTAATATGCAACATTTTGTAATGCAACGGACTATATTTGATGATCTTGAACAAAACCGAACCCCATAAGCGTGAATTGAAGCACGTTTTAACACGCAAACTTGCATATCATGCAACGTATAGTTTGAGAAAAATTAAGCATGATATATCGCGATAATTCCACATCACACATAGGGTTAAAGAACAAATTCGATAGGATTCTCTCGGCTCGCAAACCCAGCTGCGTAAGGATATGCATTGGCTTTGTTTGTTTGTGGGAGTTCTTATAATGGTTGCTAAAAATGACCACTTAATTAGGTCAATTAACTATGGGGGTTAAGCAAAGAATTATGAATATAGTGGCTCATTTCTGACCCGTTTTGAGTGAAAGAACCCATGCGGAGTATAGTAAAAGGGTAATAAGGGGCGGCCACTCACTTGCCCCTTATTACCCATTGCTTGCCTATTTACGAGTCAATCTTATCTTTCTAGCATTCCCTAACTGAGCTGAGTCCGTTAGTTAACTTGCCTGCTCAACCAAATCTGCTTGGTTTTCTCGGTTCTCTTTCACCACAAAGTAGGTAATCAAAACCAGAGAACTAACAGCTAGAGTCAATGAAACATAAAATGCCGCGTAGTAACTGTACATCTCACCGACAAAGCCAATGCTCAGGCTTGATATCAACATTGATATTTGTAGCAAGCTTGAAAATAACGTTGAAGCGGTACCTAGCCTATCGCGCATCATATCTTGTAAGGCAACCATGCCCAGCGTTGCGGTCAAACCAATAAAGACACCATTAAGAATCTGAATACCGAGCAATTGCCAAAACGCGGTCACGTTCAACATTGCGACAAAGAACAGACAGCCACAAACCAGAGATAAAGCGAGTAACTTCATCGTACCGAAACGCGCCGCTAGACGACCCGCTTTAAGCATAAATGGAATTTCACACAAAGCTGCCATACCAAACATATAGCCGACCCAACTGGCAGCAACTTTAAGCTCTTGCGAAAGATAAAGCGGCATAGTGATCACATAGAGGTTATTGGCGCTGAACATAAAAACTAGAGCGACACAGAATAGAGCAACGATAAAGCCAACTGGTCCTTGCTTTTTATCTTGCTCTTTTTCCTCATTTTTGATCACGCTATTAGGCAAATAACGCAGTCCAAGCAGCACTGAAATTAAGGTTGCACCACCAGCGGCTAAAAACGATGCGCTAAACCCAAACGAACCTTTCAAGATAAAGGCAATTGGCGGCCCAATAACCCAAGCAATAGCGATACCGGCACGCATCACCGATAAAAAGGTCGTACTGTCCTCAATGTGCTCATCAGCATATTCACGGCCTAATGCGAATAGTTGACCAAACCCAGCACCACTTAGTGCGCCAAATATCATTGAAAATGCTACTGCCCAGTAATAGTCCCGAATGAAGCTAAAACCAACTACCGTGATGAGGTAACAACTCAGCGCAAACAACAAAATGTTTTTGCGATTCCAACCATTATCTGACTTTGCAGCAATGAGTTGCGAAACCGCAACCGACGATACAATCGACAAGATCATATAGACGCTCAACATAGCCGGACTGGCACCCAAAGCTTCAATAATAAATAAACTTGAAAGTGGGTAAAAAAACGAACCACTAATTCCTGTGGCAAAAGCCATCAATAGGAAGATCAGTGCCTCTTTTGTCTTGAACATAAAACTCTCCTAACCCGTATTTTGCTGCTCAGTTTCCCTTCACCGCGCATACAATCTGCACCCAATCCACTTCGGAGTTCAGTGCTACACAACGCAAGCAGTTTAATAATAATTTTCAATAACCTAGTAATGACTATCCGCCAACAAGTGATACTTTTCACTCATATCAACTCAATATATTGACTGAATAGAACAAACTAGATAGGGTGATTTTTGTTCATATTAAGGAGGCAGGGATGAAACCAACCATTGAAAATGTACTCAATGAAAATAACTTTAACTGGATGGTCAAAGAGTATCATTGCCGGGTTAAGAAAGAAGAGTTCACCTGCTCATGGCACTACCATTCCGAGTATGAATTAGTACTCTACCGAGATCAAAACGGCGTATTTAAAGGTCGCTACTTCGCTGGTGATGGGATAGGTGAAATAAACCACAACAGTTTACTCCTTTATGGGCCTGGTTTACCCCATATGTTGATAGGTAATATAGATGGTGATGCTGAGCGCGGTCACCATTCATTGATCTTTTGGTTCCGTCATCAATGGGTTGAATCACTGATAGAAAACTTTCCTGAATTGAAAAACCTAAGTCGATTACTTAAACGCGCCTCTTACGGATTACAATTTAGCCATGAAACTGCTGAGTACATCCATCAGCAGCTAAGAAATATCGAACACTATGAACCGCATCACCAATTGCTTAGAGTCCTACAAGCTCTCTGTGCATTAGCGGATGACGAATCTTCAAGTAAATTATCACTGCATGCCTACGGATTACATAATGCTAATCTGGATGATGAATCAACTCGGCGTGTGGAAATGGCTCGTCAATTTATCGAGCAAAACTACGCTCGGCCAATTAAAATTGATGATCTTTGCCAAACGCTTCATATCAGCGAAAGCTCCGCTTATCGATTATTTGAGCGCCATTTTGTCGAAAGCTTTTCAGAACACCTCAAACGTTTTCGCATTGGCAAAGCCTGCGAGATGCTAGTTAATACCCCGCTATCTGTCGCTAGTATTGCCGAGCAAGCGGGCTTTAATAACATCTCAAATTTTAATCGCCAATTTAAGTCGTTAAAGGGAATGACCCCTTCAGATTTTCGTTCTCAATTCGACTGAGTGTGATCACCCCATTATCTGGTATACAAAAACCGCTCTAAGCTTATTTTGACAAGCTTAGAGGGACAGACACAATTAGACCAAGCTTGTAAGGACAGACACCATTACAAACAAAAACAAGCTTGTGAGGACAGACATCAATAAATCCTTGCTAAAGGGCTAAGCTATCTCGAATCACCAAGATGCGACCATCGGTGTAATATTCATGATCATCATCTAATGCAACTGGTTCACTTAATGCCGCAAATTCTATTTGATGATTAACGAATTGCTCACTCACTTGTTGCGCCAGATTATCGCGTTCTTGGTCTACATTCGGGTCAACACTATGTAATACGGTGACAATTCCTGAATATGGTGTCAGTTGTAGACCATCATCGTAACTTAATGCCCCAAGCCAAACGGTTTGCTGAGAACTTGAATCCAATCCCGCTTGCCAC
Source organism: Vibrio fluminensis (assembly GCF_015278125.1). GTDB lineage: Bacteria > Pseudomonadota > Gammaproteobacteria > Enterobacterales > Vibrionaceae > Vibrio > Vibrio fluminensis. Next base: position 107,618 of record NZ_JADILO010000002.1, on the reverse strand, counting down.
CAGCGAATGTGACTGCGACGCATTAAATCGCCCGGTAACTGAAATGCCATCTCTTGCGGCTGATTATTCCAAAACAGATCGGAGACTGGTGGTGTTTTGTCTTGCAACAGACGAATGTAATCTTTGAGCTCTATCTCGTTACGTGAAAACGTTTGGTTTTCAATCCAGCCTAATTGCAACATCAAGTCTCTAGGGTTTTCGCCAATAAACATCACGTTCATCGCCTGTGCGTCATAAATGTTAGAGATTCCCGGATACACTTTGTAAGCAAGATCTGTCAATTCAACCACCGTTGCGTTATCACTTTCCGGCGCTTTCTTTGCGAAGTCATCTGCAAAAAGGAAAAAGTGACTATAGTTCGCCCACAACATTAAGGCGAAGAACACCCCGCTGAACTTAGTAAACAATAAACGCCAGCGCAGCTTGTGCCCTAAATAGAGAAATATCGCGCTTACTGTGATCGCTAATAGAGTGTACTGATGCTCAACCAATACGAGCTTCACTTGATTCAGCAACGGAAATTGATCGATACCATAAGCCAATAAATACCCCCACATAACAAATTGGCCAACACCAAGTATCAAGCCAATAGTGCTAAAAAGAGTAAAGCGCGACCAAGAAATCTTATTTGTACCCGCAATAAATGGCACCACCCAAGCCACCGGACCCAGTAAACGCGCAAACGCCAACACATAGTTACCTTTCTTGCCCATCAAATGACGACAACGGGCGATCGGGCGTCGGGTTTTCGGCTGCCACTTAACCAACTTTTTCTGAGCCGGTAAACCGACATAACGCCCTATCCAATAGCTAACATGATCGCCAATAAAGCCACCGAACAGCACCGCGATAACACCAATCCATATCCCTTGATGAAGTTGATAACCCGCAGCGAGCAAAAATGGCTCACCTGGTACAAATAAATTCGGACCAATAAGGGCATCAAGCAATGCCCCTATAAACAAACTCATCCCATCAAACATTTGCTGCCCCTACAACGATTATTGCTCTTTGTAATGGCCGAATTTGTACTCCATTTCGTTATTGCGCATCTCACCAAAGAAGAAGCGACGTACATTCGCTTTTAAATAGGTTGCCCCCATCTTAAAAATACCATCTTGGTCTAAACGACGAGGATCAAATCCGAAAGTCAGTTTTAAAAAGCGGAAACGCCAAGTCTTACTCGCACGTTTCACGTAATCACAATCTTCACACAGCGTAATCGCCAAATCGAAACCGCCAATTTCGTTATGGACACGCTTAGTTGAAAAGATGCACGCCCCTACCGCCGTTGGAAAAGTGTATTGAGTGACAAATAAACCTAAGTTAAACAAGCCGTAACCCAACTTATGTACTAAAGGTAGGTTTTTCGCCCCCATATATACACCAGCGACTTCTAGTTGCTGATCTTCTAGCTGACTAATCGCATTGGCGAGAAAGTTACCATCAAGGCGCACATCGGCATCTAGAAATAAAATACGTTCATATTGCGCCATCGCAGCCCCTGTATTACGACCTAAACTCACGCCGCGTGTATCCATTCTATGGATCGTCAGTTTTGGTAATGAAGCTTCAAACGCTGCGGCAACTTGGCGTGTGTTGTCTTCACTATTTGAATCCACAAGGATCACTTCAAACTCTTGATGAGTCTGATTGCTTAAGTCGTTTAACAAACGGCCAATACGCTTTTCTTCATTTAGGGTAATCACTACAATACTTACTGGTCCCATCTTATTTTTCCTCTTAGTGATGGCTGATTATGGGACTAGCATATCGATACCTAACTTAACCCATCGTGAGTTATTCGTTCAGATACGGTTCATGTTTGCAGTACTTTGTATTGCTTAATCAAATTACAGAGTCGTGTAGAAGAAAATGATGTGTTTTTCACCAGCAAAACGGTAGGAATGAAGATAATATAACCACTTGTGAAATAAGTGCCTTTTATCGCTTACAAACTAGGCTGTAACTAGGGAAAGGTATTGCTCTTGATGGTATAGAGTGATAGTATCCGCGCTCGCTGTTGGAGTAACTACCAATTACTCATCAGCGTTTAGCACAATATGAGGTCGCATCATATTGTGGAATCAATACTTATTTTACGAGAGTAATACTATGAAATTTGAAGCAGTAGTACGTACTGAACTAGGTAAAGGTGCGAGCCGCCGCCTACGTCACGCTGGTAAATTCCCTGCTATCGTTTACGGTGGTTCTGAAGCTCCAGTATCAATCGTTCTTAACCACAACGACATCGTTAACCAAATGGACAAGCCTGAGTTCTACGAAGGTATCGTTCTAGTGATCGACGGCGCTGAAGTTAAAGTTAAGCCACAAGACGTTCAACGTCACGCTTTCAAGCCAAAAGTTGAGCACATGGACTTCATCCGCATCTAATTCCTTTACCAAGGAATTAATCGGAGAAAATCCAGACCTTTTGCATAAAGATTATCGGACTTACCAACCGAGACATCTAAAAAATTCGAAACCCCAGAGACTTACCACCTCTGGGGTTTCACCGTTTTAGGTATCTAAATTCTTATCGAATTCCTTCCCTATTCTTCATACCGTTCAAGCTTTAATTGGCCAAATGCGACTTATCGCACCAAGCTAATATAATAACAGGAAACAAGTGATTCTAATTTTGCTTCACTTTGATAATAGGTCGCCTATTGTGTATGACTTATAAAGAACTACGAGGTAACGGTTTGGCTACGCAAACGAGCGAAATGCGCTGGATAGTTATTGCGAATGTGACGTTGTTGCTCAACCATATCTTTAAATGAAGGGCCTTGGTCCAATTGCAAGATCACTTCACTGTCATCAAAGCGCAAAACTCGACCCTTGACCTTAATCTTATTATCGAGTCCTAAGCTTAAGGTTCCCGTCAAAGTCAATCCGCGATATAAACTGGCAAAACTGTTCATAACAATACGTATTCCCTTTTCAGAGATTTCGCTTACATGAAATAACTGATTATCGATGCTGACGACCGGCATCGCCCGACGAGGGTACTTCAGTCGGTAATACCTGCGTTTCTGCACGAAGTCATCCATGTCTTGTTTCCTTGTTTCAATTACATACTATTCTTGGGCGTCATTATAACCATCGGCTATTAAAAACCAAACTTTAGCAACGGGTTAATTAGACTCAGACGAATAAAACTTGATGACAAAAGAAATCTTCTCTCGACGCAAAAATCTATTGCTGTACATAAATTAAGTTAATCTTAAAATTGCCGCCTGTTCCCTATCTTTCAATCTAACAATAATGAACGATATTCGTTTTGGCAATGCTATGGCGGCCTTATCTTTTGCTCTTTGGGGCATGCTGCCACTTTACTACCAGTTCTTACCTAATGCAGCAATGGACGAACTTCTCGCATTTCGCATTATGGCTTCGGTTCCTTTTGCGGCTTTAATGGTGATATTTCTACAAAAGAAAACCATTAACCTCAAGGCCATCCTTGCAGACAAACGGTCATTTAAAATGGCGTTCATTGCCAGTTGCTTAATGTGTGTCTCTTGGACGGCGTTTACTTGGGCAATGACCAACGACCGAGTCATGGATGCTAGTTTAGGTTTCTTTATTAGCCCTCTGACAATGGCAGCTTTAGGGGTATTTCTGCTGGGTGAGCGCCTAAGCTTAGGTAAGAAAATCGCCCTGCTGTTAGCTGGTACGGGCTTACTTTATCAAGTAATGCAGTACGGACAAGTACCCTATATCGCCTTATGTATGGCAGTCTTCTTTACGCTTTATGGCTACTTCAAAAAGAAAATCAGCTACGACTGGGCAACCTGTCTCTTTGTTGAAGTACTCGTTTTAACGCCTTTCGCAATGGCGTATCTCCTATTTAAGCAATCAACAATCGGTGCCGAGTCGCTTGAATCTGGTTGGCAAACGCTCGCACTCTATATTGGCTCTGGCCCGGTAACTCTGGCCCCATTGATCTTCTATTCAATGGCGATTCGTTTAACAACGATGTCTAACGTGGCACTAATGCAGTACATAGAACCTAGCTTGCAGTTCCTACTGGCGGTATTCTTATTCGGTGAATTATTTGATGAAGTAAAGCTAGTCAGCTTCAGTCTTATTTGGGCAGGCTTACTCTTTACCATCATTGAAAGCATGATAAAACGACGACCACTTGCTAAACCTTGATCGCATTCCTTACGAAAGAAGCCCTGTATCACAAGTCAGGGCTTATCAGCTCTGTCTGAGCACCAGCAGGTCGAAGTCGGCTTTAATGCTCTCGCCCAGAGGGGTTAGAGCCAAATTCGACTTGTTGGTAAATATCCGCTAATTTTTTTGGTACCTTATTGGCACTTTTTCGCTTAGCTTTTAGATCAATCGTCGAGGATTGCTCTTGCAATGCTTTTTGATGTGCCTTTGCTGATTCAAGATACTTTGAATTCGCCATCGCTTGTTGGCGAGCACGATTTACGCGATCTAGTGTGTCCCACAACATACCTCACCTCCATACACTGTTTATACATACAGCACATGCGTTCGACGATAAATGTCAATAAAATACTGGGTAAAAAACCAGTAATCATGAGTAAATCGTCCGTTTGGTTTAGTTCGCGCCTATCAGCAAATTACATCTCTATGCTATTACTAGGCTAACCATACAAAATACGCGGTTATGTCCGTGATCTTGCTTCAATACAGGATAAAAGGTTTGCATTAAATTACTTAACAACCATTTAACCCAAATTCATTGATTCAAAACTAATCACTATGAGTGAGTTAATGAAATAAAAAGTAGCACCTCTCATTTATAGCCAATGACTGTGAATTTGATCGAATAACTTTTTCTACAAGATAGTTTCTTTCTATCCTCATGGTAGTGTCATTTATCAACAGAGTACTTACTAAGAAACAGGTAACAACGAATATTTGGCGTAATAGGTATCGCAAGGAGCAAGATAGATGCCAGGGAAAAACTATGATTAGGAGCGATAACCTTCTCTACGATGCAATAAAATCTCGTATTTTTATTAATATGGCTTTTATCGCCGCGATTGGGCTGATCACGCACACTTTGATCACTCAACACGAGTTAGTGGGTTTTTCTTATGCTCTGTTTCCTATAGGTATGCTAATTGCGCTGTTCTCTAAGTCAGCAAGCCGCAAGAGGCTGTTTGGGCTTCTATCTTTCGCTCATATTTTGATTGGCGGAATGATAGAACCACTTGAAATAGACGCGATAGAAAAATCATTTCTACTGCTTCCACTCTGCTATTTGATCCTCTTCCCCAATACCGTCTGGCCTATTGTTATTGCGACACTATTGGTTTCCCATTACTTTCTATCCGTGCCAACCGATGACCTCTATGAAATGGCGGACGACTCAGTCAAATTGATGTTAATCACTGTTTTCGCCACGAGTATGACTTATTACAAGATCAAATCAGACAAGCAATTGAAAAAATACCGTGACGATAGCCTGAGTGATGTATTAACCCAATTACCCAATCGTCGAGCCTTCTATCAATACATCGCACGCTACGCAGACTGCACCATCGATAATCATGATTTTGTGTTACTTAAAATCGATATCGATAACTTTAAAGATGCAAATGATTCATTCGGACCACAACAGGCAGACGTTTTACTGAGATTTATTGCAACACGCTTAAAGCAGGTAACCGTTAACAAAGCAGAGTTATTCCGTCTAGAAGGCGATGAATTCGTCATTATCGTTACTGAGAAGGCGAGCATTGAACAGCAAGTTGAAGGAATTGTCCGTGAATTGTCTCGACCAGAGAGATTCCATTTCGAGTTAGACCGTGGTTTCTACCAAGTCACCTTTTCTATCGGGATATCTTCGCTCAAGAAAGCCACTAACAACCGAGACATTTGGCTAAAAAATGTCGACATCGCGACCCTTAAAGCAAAAACAACCGGTAAAAACCGCGTACGTTGGTACGATGAATCATTGTTAGATGAAACTATTCGCGCACACCAAGTCGAAGTAGAACTCGAACAAGCCATAAGGCTCAACCAGTTTGTACTCCACTATCAGCCCAAAGTGTCAATTAAAGATCAACGAGTCAAAGGCGCTGAAGCGCTAGTTCGTTGGGATCATCCTAACTTGGGTATGATTAGCCCAATTGAATTTATCCCCATTGCGGAAAAGACCAAACAAATCATCATGATTGGCCGCTGGGTTATTAAGGAGGCGTGTGAGCAAGCTAAGCGTTGGCATGATGAAGGGGCATCAATTCAAATTTCGGTTAATGTTTCGACCGTGCAATTTGCTCACGATGATCTACTCACCTATATCAGACATATTCTGCGAAGAACAGAATTGCCACCGCACCTACTTCAGATTGAGATTACAGAAACCACTTTGATGAAAGATACAGAACGTGTCACGAGAATCTGTAAAATACTCCAAGAAGAAGGGATTACTATTGCTGTGGACGACTTCGGCGTGGCCTACTCTTCACTCAACTATCTGAAAAAACTTCCAATCGACGTGCTCAAAATCGATAAATCATTTGTTGATGATTGCGTAAACGCACACCATGACCATATGTTGGTCAGAACCATTGTTCAGCTTGGTCACAATATGGGGAAACGGGTGATTGCGGAAGGTGTCGAGCATGAAGCTCAACGCGCTTTACTGCAAAACGAAGGGTGTGATGACTATCAAGGCTATCTATTTTCTCAGCCATTGCCCGCTGACGTTTTTGAGGCTTCATTTGTCAAAGCGATACCTAGCGAATGGGCGAGCCAACTTAAAGCTTGTCAATAGAATCCAAAACCCACTCCGCTCTATCTAGTATCTCATGCTGTGTAGCATCGTCTAGCGCGTCCCAAGAGCGATATATCATACCAATTCGAGGGTTATTACCTATCGTATGTCTGTTTTTGTGCATGAATCGCCAATATAGACTATTCAAAGGACAGGCACTTTCGCCAAGCTTCTCTTTGACGTTGTATTGGCACGACTTGCAGTAGTCGCTCATACGATTAACATAAGCGCCACTGGCTGCATAAGGTTTAGTTCCAACGACACCGCCATCAGCAAATAGCGCCATCCCCCTCGTGTTGGGCATCTCAACCCACTCAATAGCATCAATGTATATACCTAAATACCACGCATCAACTTGGTCGGGATCAATCTCAGTGATCAGACAGAAGTTACCGGTAATCATCAAGCGCTGAATATGATGAGCATAAGCGTACTTGAGCGATTGTTTGACTGCTTGGCGAACGCAATTAAGCTGTGTGTCCCCTGTCCAGAAATAACTTGGCAACTTCCGTTTTGCGTTGAGCGCATTGATGGTCTTGTAGTGAGGCATATTCGCCCAATAGACACCACGCACATACTCACGCCAGCCAATAATCTGGCGAACAAATCCTTCAATTTGTGCAATATCGATATCATCGCGTTGCTGATAAGTATTGATGGCTGTCGTGATGACCTCAATAGGGCTAATCAGTTTACTGTTAAGTGCAAATGAGAGACGACTGTGATAAAGACTCCAAGCGCTATCATGCTGATCTGTCATCGCATCTTGAAATGAACCAAAATTAGGCAAACAGCTTTGGCAAAAAAACGCCAATAAATTCAAACTTTGACTGCGAGTCACTGGCCAAAGCAGCTGTTGATTCAACTCACCGATGGTCGTTACATGATGACGCTCCATACGTTGCTTGATATGACTGATATCGTTGCCAAACATCAATGGTGCAGGCAATTGCTCAAGGTCCTTTTTTTTCAGCGATTTTCGATTGCGCGCATCAAAATTCCACTTACCACCTTGAGGCTTTCCCTCATCCATCAATATGTCATGTCGCTTACGCATCCCACGATAAAAATGTTCCATCAATACATGCTTACCCTGCGGAAATCGCTGATGTATTTCCTCAAATGGCAGCAAAAAATGCTCACTGTCGACACAAGATGATTTACATGGCCACTGGTGGTGAGTTAATTGTTGTGACAAGCGGTATTCGTCTGGCCGTTGATACTCAAATCGCTCAGCTTGATAATGGCTAATCAGGTGCTCAATAAGCGTAGGTAGTGTGTCAAACTCAGCGGTATTATCGAGATCTAAATAGTCCACATGGTGACCGGATTGACGCAACAAAGTCGCAAAAGCTTCCATTGCAGCAAAAAATGCTGCGACCTTTTGTCCATGATGTATAACGTAATCAGTCTCTTGCTTTAATTCAGCAATAACATAAAGAATGCTTGGATCGAGCTCCTTAAACCAAGAATGTTGATGGTTAAGTTGGTCGCCCAGTACCAGTCTAATCGTTGTAATTTTCATCATTTACGCTCGTATCGGCCAATCGACCATATCAACGCTGTCTGAACCAAGATCACTGTCGCCATTCCAACAACTCACAAACTTCCCTTCCGGGTCGTACATCATTGCTTGCTTTGCTTGGTCAAAACGTCTTGACATGCTGCTTGCGCCCACTCCCGCAATGTACTGCCAGTTTCCCCAGTTTGAGGCAACGTCATAGTCGAGTAATTGACTTTCAAAGTAAGCCGCTCCGTAACGCCAATCAATACCTAACTCATGTATCAGACAACTAGCCGCCAATTGCCGACCTCGATTCGACATGTAGCCGGTTTGATTAAGTTGCTTCATGCAGGCATTCACCAAAGGAAACGCCGTTGCGCCAATTTTCCATTGTTTAAAGCGTTGGGGATAGAAAGTCGTCAAAGGAGGCTTGCCTGTAACGCCGGAAAAATGAAACAGCTTTTTACCACTCTTAAGTGCATTCCAGTGAAAATACTCTCTCCACAGCAACTCAAAATAGATCCAGTAAGTAGAGTCGTTGCTGCCGTTTCTTTTCTCGTAGTTGGCCAGCATTTCCATCACTTGACGCACAGATATCGATCCATTGGCAAGCCAAGGAGAGAATTTAGTCGAGCACTCTTTTCCATCAAGCTCATTGCGAGTTTGCTTATAACTACTGGCAAAAGGCGTGGAGAAATAACACATGGCATGTGCCAACGCGAATGATTCTCCCCCGATGAATTGATCTTGGCTACTTACAACTAGACTTGGCAGCATAACCGTTTCAAGACCGTGTTTAGCCGGATGTGGCAACTGGAAAATTTCAGAATTGGTTTTGCTCACAGGGAGCTCTTCCACCTGTTTGCGAAACTTAGTAAATGACGTCGGCAACTCTTCGACAGAAAAAGGTAAATCCAATTGCTGAAACAACGACCGTTGATGATGCTGAGAAATTTTGATGCGTGGGAAGTAAACCCGTAAATGTTCGATGACCAATTGCTCATCACTAGATATAAAATCATCGCAGTAGATGTGGGTGACTGAATCAGCAGAACATAGGTGGGATAACGCGGTAAATGGATGAATATCAACAATGTCGAGATGCTGACCGTACTCTCTTAAGCTCTCATCAAGACCATTTAACGTTTGCAGGAGAAAACGTTCCCTTGAATAACCAAACCTTGATTCACTCGTGAAATGTTTTAGATATTCGGAGAAAGAAGGTAAGCAAAACAAACAAACTAACTTGTCAACTTCACGCGCAGCTTTGTCGAGCAAGACATTGTCGTTTAATCGTAAATCGTTGGTAAACCAATATACTCCAATCTTCTCATTGCGCATACACTCACCGTCTTACGTTAGTTTTCTCCCTATTGGTTACGCAAAATGTTACGGCTCGGTTCAGTGTTACCTCAGAAAAGCATTATTACTCAAAGATTAGTATGCAAAGTTCACATGGTGTTGGCGTATCTAAAACACTGAGTATCAGCATGAACACTACAAAATTAGCCGATCAAAAAAGGGAGCCTCAGCTCCCTTCAGTAATTATTGTAGATAAGCGTTTAGCATCCACATCAATTTTTCTTGTTCACGGATGTAATCACCCATTAGAGCCGCAGTACCTTCATCTTCAGCTTCACCAGCTTGCTCTAAGATTGCACGCTGTTTCAGAATTAACAGGCTAAAGCCATTGACCAGACCTTGCACACATTCTTGACCTTGACTAACGTTTACATGCTCTTTTAACTCGCTAATTTCTAGGTAACGGGTAAAGCTATGGTCTGGCGTATGACCTAAAGTCAAAATACGCTCTGCAAGTTCATCGATTTTGGTTTGTAAGTCAGTGTAGATCTCTTCGAATTTTACATGCAGTTCAAAGAATTGCTGACCTTTGATATTCCAATGATAGCCACGAGTATTCATGTAAAGCACTTGGTAATGCGCTAGCAGTTGGTTAAGTTGCTCAGACAATTGAGCTGTTTTTTCACTGTTTAGACCAATTAAAGTAGTTTGATTAGACATTCTGATTCTCCTAACTCGACTTGGCAGTGATTATGTTCTGCCGTTCTGTTTCTATGGAGCTAGAATATCCCTTTTGATGTTAGGGGTAAAAATGCTTAAAACTATACTAGTGATTGGTAAAAACGATTATACCCAGACACTCGAAAGTGCTGGGTATGTACGATGCCAGGTAACCGTCGCCGTACCATGACTATTAACTTTCTGCTTTGGTTTAATTCTGACTGCACTATTGAGTGATATAAGGGTGTAAACGAACCGTTCTCAATCCAAATTACATTTGATCTAGATTAGTTTGATTTCTCAAAGCCTGTAATATCAAGTTCTACTGGTTCACCAAGCCAGTATACATACGCAGTGTGGTCGAGGTAGTCGTCGCCAGTCACGGCATGAACTAACACTGAATGACCACTGCGATTCGCTTCTAGCCACTCGATTAGGGTGTCAAACTGCTGATGGTTAAAGTCTATTTCAAAACTCCATTTAGTGTGCGGCCCCACCAGCCTTTGATTGAATCGACCCACAAATAGGCCGAACTGCTGAGAAATATGCTCTCGAATTTCAGCGGCATAGTTGCTACTTAGTTGATCGAAATAGAAATGAGCATGGTAGTCTTGATGACGATTTACGGGATATGGCATAACGAAACTTTCTTCTAATCTTTATTTATTCGCAATGTTAACAGCAAAGAAAGAGCGGATCAGTTGTGCTTACATTCCTTACATTTGTGTGACCTAACTCTACGATCCGTTTCGAGACACTCGCTTAATCGGTATATTTTTACGCTTGCGTCATGATTTCATGATATACCCAAGAAAAAAGTCATTTGAGAGGTATAAATGGCAACAATAAACGACGTATGCCGCGCTGCTGGCGTATCCAAAGCCACTGTCTCGCGGGTTATTAACGGAACAGGTCAGGTACGTCAAAGCACCCGAGAAAAAGTTGAAGCGGTAATGAAACAGCTTGATTACCGCCCTAGCGCTGTGGCTCAAGCTCTTGCTAATCAAAGCGGTAACAGCATCGGTTTGGTGATCTCTGACTTTACTGGTGGTTACTTCGGTAGTCTGCTGAAACAAGCCTCTGTGAGTGCCGAATCAATGGGTAAGCAATTGCTATTTGCTGATGGGCACAATAACGCGGAAGACGAACTGAAAGCCGTTCACTCCCTTGTCGAGAAAAAATGCGACATCATCGTTCTTTACAGTCGAAAGCTGACTTGTGAACAAGTTATCGCTTTAAACCATTCGGTGCCGATTCCTATCGTTAATGTAGGCCGTGTCCTACCAAAAGATGCCGGCTATTCCATCGCATTTGATCAGTCTGACGCAATAAAAAAAGCTGGAACGCATCTAATTCAACTAGGACACACACATCTGAGCTATATGGGCCCAGAACCCTCGACTCCGACGTCCAAACTCAGACTCGAAGGCTTCTTAAAATTAGTCGAGGACCATGCTCAACAGGGAGTGAATGGCGATATTTACCCATCGTCATTTGGCTTTGAGGAAGGTTATCTCGCCACCAAACAACATCTTTCCAATGGCCAGGATTTCGGCACCGCCATTGTCGCCGCCGCTGACGACATCGCGATTGGTTGTATCAAAGCACTAAAAGAGCACGGCATTCGCGTCCCAGAAGATATCTCAATTGTCAGTATCGATAATGACGCTTGCTCTTCTTTCATTTCCCCTCCCCTAACCACGGTTAATATTCCAATAAAACATATTACCGAGAGAGCGATGACAGTTGCCAAACAACTCATAGAAACCGGACAGCCACCAGAGCCTGAAATCTATACTGGCGAACTAATCATCCGCGATTCCGCAATCGCCAAATAAACTAAGCGAGTAAGTCACCTCTCCTTACTCGCCAGTTCTCTTTGCTTATTCCCCCTACAACAGGGACAGACATTTCAATTCTAGTTATAAAGACCATTTACTTAGGACAGGCACCTTAATTCTGTAATTGCACTTTCTTAGGACAGACATCATTAAGAACTGACGTATTTAAGGACAGAATTGACATCTAATCCCCGCCCCGGTTAAGAGTCCAAAGGTCACTGGTTTAAAAAATAAAATATGAGTACATTTGTTCGATATAACGAATACAGAGGTGCATATCGCTCAGGCAAAAGAAGTTTTCGTCTACTGAAGAGTTATAAGCGATGAAGATATTTTAGATAAGTTAACTATCAAGTCTAAAAAGATTAATGCGTTGCCGGTTTAACGCATGTTTGAGAGCTGCTGAGTTACGCAAGCACCCAATAACAGTGCATCGTTTACGCTCAAGTTGCGCACAAGCCTCTAGCCAATTTTCTCTATTTATATTAAGTCGCTGTAGTATTGATGGCATCGTTGAACATAATGAGGCTTTATCCTCTCGATATTGCCGTGCCGTCCAGTCAACCAACTCAATATAATCCATCAACCTCATTGGTATACCATCTAAGTCCAAGTTGGTTGGATTTCTAATGAATGGATGAAGACAAGGGGCTATTTCTTGCTGACGCCCTAAAGCCTGTAAACGCGCTTGGATTGACGTAAAATCCGAGGATTCTGGCGTTTCTGCTACACCTGCTCGTAAAGGGTTTAAGTCTACATAAGCCATGGCAGCAATCAGCGCTTGGTCATCAAGCAAAGCCTGACTTCGAAAACGTCCTTCCCAAAAGTGGCCTTTACAATCGTCTTCTTTGTTTGCTTGACAAGAGATCGCAAAGTTGATTTCTTTCATAAACCAACTAAGACTCCACAATCGATCGCGCCACATATCAATAATTGACTTACAAGCATCAATTTCTGCTTCGGTTCTTAGTTCTCTTGCTAGCCACCGGACAATTAATACGGGTAACTGATGATCATGTTGCCACCTTGCAACAACCTCATGGTCGGACAATGCCAAAGCTTTATCCCGATTGATATGAACCACCAAATGATAATGATTACTCATAATTGCGTAAGCGCATATATCAATACAATAGATTTGAGCAAGCGAGTAAAGCTTACGCTCCACCCATTCACGACGATGCTCATAGTTTCGGTTTGTAAGAGGGTCAAAACCGCACAAGAAACTGCGTCGTACACAGCGAGAAATGCAGTGATAGTAAGGTGTTGCATCCACTGAAACTTGCTGTTTTCTTGCTATCGTCATATCCATGCTCGGTCTTATAATCAATTGAGATAGATTAAAAAGACACCAAATGGAGCGCAAGATCGCAAGCTGAATTTCACCATTAGCATATCAACAAACCATACTTTTGTTTCCTTAGAGTGTCTGTCCAATTAAGAAGTACATATTCTTAAAGTGTCTGTCCTTTTTAGAAGATCCCCCTCAAGTAGGCGTGCATAAGCGACTGTCCCCACATTATTGGTTGTGCAAAATTTGATCAGGCAAACACTATTTCATTACTCACTCCCATTTTATGTGAAGTCTTACGCACAGATGTAACCGGTTACAGAAACCGGTTTCTTTAGTGGCTATATTGACTGTTAATTAATCACATATAAATCAATGAGGAGCACAAAATGAAGATTTTCCTTTGTTGTGCAGCGGGTATGTCGACCAGCATGCTAGTCACAAAAATGGAGAAAGCGGCACAGGAGCAAAACTTAGAATGTGAGATTTCAGCCCATTCTGTGGCGGAATTTGATGACTGCATTACGGTTTGTGACGTTTGTCTAGTTGCTCCACAAGTAAAATTCAAATTTGATGATTTCAAGCGGGAAGCCGAAGCATTAGGTAAAGGTTGCGGACTCATCGATATGATGAATTACGGGATGCTCAAAGGCGATGCCGTTCTCGAACAAGCCATCGAGCTCTATCGATCTCGCTAAAATATATGACTGGGGGTTAACATGTCTTTTTTCGATAAAACAATGGGCTTCGTCGAAAATGTCGTCGCACCATACGCTGGAAAAGTTTCCGCGCAAAAACACGTCATCGCGGTCAAAGATGGTTTCGTCGCCACAATGCCGTTTCTCATTGTCGGTTCATTACTATTGGTGCTTGCCTTCCCACCATCTGATTCAGGTTTCTTTTTTGAAGGTTGGCACGCTCTTATCAATGCTATTGGCTCAGACAATATCATGGCGCCTTTTCAAGTAAGTATGGGCATCTTTGCCGTTTATGCAGCATTCGGGATCGGTTTTAGCTTGGCTGAATCCTACAAACTCAGACCAATGAATACTGGTATGCTCTCGATGTTTGCCTTTATCCTCGCCGCCGCACCAATGGTCAGTGTTGATATCGGGGGCGTACTACCTGGGGCCTTTCTAGGTGGCGCTGGTGCGTTTACCGCAATCTTATGTGGTTTGCTGGTCCCAGAAATGCAGCGCCTGCTGATCAAATACAATATCCGCATTAAGATGCCTGAAGCAGTACCGCCAAAAATCTCAGCGTCTTTCGATCTATTGATCCCGATTGTTTTTATTTCAATCATCATCGTTACCATCAATACCCTACTCGCATCCCATGACCTGAAAATCCCTTCAGCAATCATGGAGCTATTTAAACCTCTGGTTATGGCTTCAGACTCCTATCTTGCGGCACTTTTGGCAGTGATGCTGATTCAACTACTGTGGTTTAGTGGTATCCATGGCGGGTCTGTAGTCGGCGGAATCATCGCGCCAATGCTGCTTGTTAACTTGGGGTTAAACCAAGAAGCACTTGCTGCTGGCGAACCTCTACCCAAAATTTTCGTCAACCCGTTAGTCGACTTCTTTGTCTTTGTTGGTGGCGCTGGCGGCACGTTTGGTCTTGTACTTCTAATGATGCGCTCAAAAGCGACTCAATTGAAAACCATCGGCAAAATGTCTGTGGTACCTGGGATGTTCAATATCAATGAGCCAGTCATCTTTGGTACGCCAATTGTAATGAATCCAATCTACTTTATTCCTTGGATTGTGGCGCCATTTATTAACACGTCGATTGTCTGGATGGCCTTCAAGATGGACCTAGTTGCCAAAATTATAGCCCTACCACCTTGGACTATGCCCGCTCCTATCGGTGCTGTTATCGCGACTAATTCCGCGACCGCTGCCATTGTGGTACTGCTTTGCCTAACCGTTAGTGTGGTTGTGTTTTACCCATTTATGAAAGTGCATGAGAAACAGCTCTTAGCAGAAGAGCGTGCTCAAGATGAAGCGGTCAAACCAAGTCGAGAAAAAGAGGAGCAATTAAATGCAGTGCGCAACTAGTGAAGAATTACAAATCACCGAAGAGTTTTTAATGACATTGCTTTGTTACGTAGGCGCTGCTCGCTCATCATTCATCGCAGCGATGCGAGCGGCACGAAGTGGTGACTTTGAACAAGCACAAAGCTGTATCGAAGAAGGTGATCAAGCACTTAAAGATGTCCATAAATCGCAAACCAAGTTGATTGGTTATGACGAAGGCTCAGGTAAAGTGCAGATGACTCTAATATTGACCCATATTCAAGATCACATCATGACAACGATGCTCTGTCGCGAAGTGACCGAAGAAGTGATTGCTATCCATAAAGAATTGAAGGAATTGAGATCGTGAAAAAACGCATATTTGATTACAACGCAGAGGACTTTCGCTTAGCCAATCGCGAACAACTCGTTGATGCGATACGCCACTCTGAAGGCCGCACAATCATGGTTGAAAACGTGGTTTCACTAACACCTCCAATTGATATGGTGACAGGGCCTGAAATCGCTGCTGCTTTTGGTGCGGATATGATCACGCTTAACTGCCTAGATGTATTTGAGCCAAAAATACGCGTGCTGTCAGAAGATCCCAATGAGCATCTCACTATCGACGAAGTAAAAAGAGTCACAGGGCGTTTGGTAGGCTGCAATTTAGAGCCTGTACCGGAAGGGATCACTCATCTTGCCATCGGGCGAACCGTAACAGAGCAAACTGTGCGACGCGCAGTGGAAATTGGGCTGGATTATGTGATGCTAACAGGCAATCCAGGAAACTGCGTCTCTCAAGAGACCATTCTCAAAGCGATTACTTTAGTCAGAAGCGTTGCACCAGAAATGCTGATTGTTGCTGGGAAAATGCATGCAGGTGGTGTCGGCAATGACTATAACCTCGACATTGTTTCTGCATTTGCCGAAGCAGGCGCCGATATCATGATGTTCCCTGCCGCCTATACGACACCGGGTGTGAGTCCAGAAATGTCTCAACAAATGATGGCCGCTGTACATAAAACCAATATGCTGGGGATGCTTGCCATAGGAACCTCTCAAGAAGGAGCAACAGAAAGCTACATTGAACAAGTCGCCAATACCGCCAAAGCGGCAGGAGCGGATATTGTACACATTGGAGATGGTGGTTATAGCGGCATTGCTCCACCTGAGAATATTATGCGTCTAGGTCTCACTCTACGAGGTCGTCGCCACCAATACAAACGCATGGCGAACCGCCGTTAGTCACTTTATTGGATTGGAAATATCTTTCAATTCTGATTACCTAGTCCTCCTTAAATAGGATTTGCCCCTCGCCTAGCTTGGGGCCTTTTTAGTTAATCGTTGAATAGATAATTCAGATC
Source organism: Vibrio fluminensis (assembly GCF_015278125.1). GTDB lineage: Bacteria > Pseudomonadota > Gammaproteobacteria > Enterobacterales > Vibrionaceae > Vibrio > Vibrio fluminensis. Next base: position 90,815 of record NZ_JADILO010000002.1, on the reverse strand, counting down.
ACAGGCCGCCTAAATCATGCCCCGCTCGACCGCATACTTGGCAAGTTCTGCGGTACTGCTCAGTTCCAATTTATGCTTGATGTTCTGTCGATGCGTCTCTACGGTGCGATAGCTTATTTCAAGCTGTGACGCTATCTTCTTGCTGCTATACCCCTGCGCAACCAATTTTAAAACCGATTCTTCCCTGCGACTCAACGGATTCGGTTTATCCGCAAGCGCCGTTTCTCCTTGAGAAAATAACGTCTGAGTAACCGACTCGCAAAAATAGGTCGACCCTTGATAGACCGTTTTGATCGCTTGAACCATTTTTTCCGCTGAGATTTCCTTCAACATATACCCGACTGCACCCGACTGCATGACCTTCATGATGTACTCTCGATTATCATGCATCGTCAGCATCAAAACTTTCACCTGCGGGCACTCTTCTTTGATCAAACGTGTCGCATCAATGCCATTCATCAATGGCATGCTCACGTCCATCAACACCACATCAGGATTGAGAGACTTAACAACATCAATCGCTTCAAGACCATTGCTGGCAGTACCTATCACCTGAAACGAGGTTTCTAGGCTTAGTCTTGCAATAAAACCATCAAGTACCACTTGGTGATCATCAACAATAACCACTTTGATCGGTTTATCCATAAACTAATTCATCCAATTCAAGTAAAACGGTAATTTCCGTGCCAAACCCCGGCTCACTCTCTAGCTCAAAATCTCCGCCAATGAACTCTACTCGTTCACGCATATTACGTAGCCCTATACCTGTGCCACTCTTGCGCAGAGTTGAGCCAACGTCAAATCCAACGCCGTTATCACGAATAATTAACTGTAGGCGACTACCGAGTTGCTGAAGAATGACATTAACTTCCGTCGCTTGAGAATGTTTTTCAATATTGGTCAATGATTCTTGCGCAACTCTATATAACGTAGTCGCTACTTCTGATTTTAGCTTACCTCGTTTGGTGTCAAACACAGTGTCTATATTCAACCCTGAGTGAGCACGGAAGTCTTGCAGTAGTGTATTTAATGCCGCCTCTAAACCGATATCATCAAGTGCACTTGGGCGTAATTTGTGCGAGATATGCCTCACTTCATTAATCGCCATCATCAGCGACTGCTGCGAATGTGCCAGATGCTGCTTTTGTGTTTCGTCCACCAGCTTATTACCGAGTAACTCTAAATGGCATTTGCTTGAAACTAATAACTGATTGATCCCATCATGCAACTCCCTCGCCAAATGTTTCTTCTCATCTTCCTGAAACATGACCGTTTTGTGAGCGAGTTCTTTCAGGCTGCGGTCAGCAATTCGGTGTTCATGGAGATTAATTGCCAGTGTTACCACCACTATCACGCCGACCGTCACCACCACAATCACAATCATCGAAAAAAAAGTAGTCTCGATATTCTGGTCTACTTCACTTTTTAGATTCGCCACCTCTTCACTGATATCTTCAATATACAGCCCAGTACCAACCATCCAGTTCCATTTATCAAGCCAAGCGGCATAGCTCAACTTAGTCACAGTTTCACCGGTAGAGGGTTTTTGCCAAAGATACTGATGAAAACCACCGCCTTTTTGAGCTTGATTCAACAACGCCACAATTAAAAAATCGCCGTTTTTATCTTGAATATCGATTAAATTCCGCCCTTGTAACTCAGGTAGAATGGGATGAACAAGGTTGGTACCATCCTGATCATAAACGAAAAAATAACCGTCTTTCCCATAGCGCAGCTTCTCAATAATCGCTTTCACCTGCTGTTTGGCAATACTATCTGGCAAATCAGGATCGTTATAAACGTGCCGAATTGAATCGAGAGCTAAATCAACACTGTCACGCAGCGCGGTTTCTTTTGATTTGATCAGACTCGAACGAAAGATCTCCACTTCTTTATCACGAAGTGTTTGTGCCTGATAAACCGATATCCAACTAGTACTGAGCGTCACCAACAATAGCGGCAACAAACTCAGTAGAATAAGCTTAACCTTTAGAGGCATTCCCTTTCCCCTATACTACATAAAAAAGAACGGCTTACTAAAGTAAGCCGTTCAAATGTATCATTTACACCAAGTTAACAAAAATCACATGATCACATTCCGTAAAATCCGGGGAAGACCAAGATACTGGCTAATACCGCTATCTGTATCGCGATAAACGGCATCACTCCGCGATAAATATCACGAGTTGTTACCCCTGAAGGCGCCACACCTTTCAGATAGAAGAGGCTAAAGCCAAATGGCGGGGTTAGGAAGGAGGTTTGTAAGTTCATCGCAACAAGAATCGCAAACCAAGTCATGTTGATACCCATTAGCTCAGCAACTGGAGCTAAGATTGGTACGATGATGAAACAGATCTCAACGAAATCAATAAAGAAGCCAAGGATCAAAATGACAAGCATAGTGATGATCAAGAAGCCCCACTTCTCACCAGGAATTTGCAACATCCACTGCTCAACCAAATGGTCGCCACCTGTGTAAGTGAACGCCATTGAAAATGCCGTTGCACCCAACAAAATCGCAAATACCATCGCCGTAACTTTCACCGTCTCTTTCGCAGCGTCATAAACCATGCCCCAGCTAAATTGACGATACAGTAGTGCTAAAACGATAGCACCTGCGCCACCTAACGCTGCAGACTCCGTCGGTGTTGCAACACCAGCAAAAATAGAGCCGAGCACCACAACAATCAGCGCAAGCGGCGGAATTACCGCTTTTAGCGCGGCAATCACTTCTTGCTGACGGCTAATGTTCTCATCACGTTCGATTGGTTGAGCAGCCTCAGGATTCATCTTCGCGTAGATGAGAATGTAAACCACATAAGCACCAACCAGTACCAAGCCTGGCCAAATCGCCGCTTGGAATAAATCACCGACTGGCACACCCAACACATCCCCTAAAAGAATGAGAACAATTGAAGGCGGAATGATTTGACCTAGCGTACCAGATGCACAGATGGTGCCACACGCCAAGCCTTTATCGTAGTTGTACTTAAGCATAACTGGCAGCGAGATAAGCCCCATTGCGACCACTGATGCTCCCACTACGCCCGTAGAAGCTGCCAATAACGCTCCTACTAATACCGTAGAGATGGCAATACCACCACGTACACCACCAAATAACTTACCCATTGACTCTAATAGCTGTTCTGCAAGGCGAGTTTTTTGCAAAACTAAGCCCATAAATACAAACAGCGGAACCGCCATCAACACGGTGTTTTCCATTATCGACTGAATTCGATATGGCATGAAAGCAAACATATCGAAGCCTTCCGCCCAAACACCAAAAATTAGCGCTATACCACCAAAGGTAAACGCGACAGGAAACCCTAGTAGCAACGCAAATAGGGCAACAAAAAACATTACAATACCGACCATGTGCTGCCTCCTACTTCTCTGCTGCTTGGTGCATTAGGTGTGGATTAAAGATGCGGTTAAGCGAATGTAACATCAAGCCAATACCACTAATTGCCATAAATAGGAAAGATAAAGGAATCATGCCTTTGATAATCCAACGATAAGGCAAGCCGCCTGGGTCACCAGACATCTCATTTAAGGCATAGCTCTCTTTGGCAAAGTCAATGCCGTACCAAGCCACCAAAAGACAAAATGGGAAAAGGAAAACGATGGTACCGATCAAATCGATAATAGCTTGCGCTCGGTTAGACAGACGCTCGTAAAACAGGTCAACACGCACATGACCGCCTGCTTTAATCGCATAAGGAACACCAATTAGAAATACTGCGGAAAATAGGTGCCATTCCATCTCTTGGAAGGCGATAGACACATCATTAAAGGCATAACGCATAACGACATCATAAACAACGTTACACAGTAACAGGATAAATAGGATGCTGGACAGCCAACCTAATATATCCCCGAAACGATTGAACAACCGCTCTATATAAATAAGACTTCTCATCCCTAACTCCATGGAATTTAAAAAGTGCTCCACTCAGCCGTAACTGGTGGAGCTATTATTTTAATAATAATGAAAGGGTTTTCTTGGGCTTCGTGTGACTAAGTCACATCATTTTTTCTTAGTGAACAGCTACTTATTCTGCAGCTTGGCTATTTAGGTATGCACGGTGTGAAATATCAGACCAAGGACGAACCTGCTCGAGGTATGCTGCTTGAGACTCTTGAATCTTCTTCGCTAGCTCATCTTTGGCTGCGTGCTCTGCAAGTAAACGCTCGTTTGCTTCTTCCAAAGCCGAGATAACTTCAGCTGGGAAGTCTTTAACTTCGACGTTCGGGTACTCTGACTGAATTGACGCCCAGTTTTTACCACTTTCGTGCTTAGATTGAGTGTACATGTCGTAAGCAGCGGTCTTCATTGCAACTTCTAGGATTGACTGGAGATCTGCTGGTAGACCATCCCAAGTACGCTTGTTCACAAGGAATTGAAGCTCTGTGCCAGGCTCATGCCAACCTGTGTAGTAGTAAGGGGCAATTTTGTGGAAACCCATACGCAAATCTAGCGATGGACCAACCCACTCTAGTGCATCGATAGTACGACGCTCAAGCGACGTATATAGCTCACCTGGTGCGATATTGGTTGGTTTCGCGCCTAACTCAGCAAGGATCTCACCCGCAAAACCAGGGATACGCATTTTCAGACCTTGTAGGTCATCGACAGAATTAATCTCTTTTTGGAACCAACCACCCATCTGAGTATCAGTATTACCGCCAGGGAAAGATAATAAGTTATGCGGTGCGTAAACTTCTTCCATCAACTCCATGCCACCACCGTGGTAGAACCAAGCGTACTGCTCTGTTGGTAGCATGCCAAATGGCATCGAAGTAAAATAAAGCGTGTTTGGCACTTTACCTTTCCAGTAGTAAGACGCCGAGTGACCTAGGTCGTACTGACCTGATTTCACCATGTCAAATACACCAAGTGGGGCTTTGTGCTTATTCGATGAGTCAATGGTAATCACCAAGCGACCATCAGACATCTCTTCAGCCATTTTAGCCATGTTTTTCGTCGCATCGCCAAAAATTGGGAAGTTTGGCCCCCATGTTTCTGCAAGTTTTAGCTTATAAACTTTCTCAGGTTTTGCTTCCTGCTGTGCAGTCTCTTGTTTGGACTCTTCACCACAGCCGACTAGTGCAATAGATGCCGCTAGTGTGGCAATACCTACTTTCAGTTTTCCATCTAAAAATGAATTTAATGCTCTCATTATCAGGTCCTTTGTTTCATGAGCGCCTTTACGACACTTCCTATTCAGATTTAGCATGACTGATCAAAGAACAATAAAAAATCGGCAAGAACACTGAAGAATTTAACAGACAATAAGCAAGTCAAAACCAATCAATACGTATTTATACGTAGGAGAATTAATACAAAACTCATAACATACTGTTATGTAAGACTATTTTCACCACTAATAAAGCATATCGACTGGCGTGATATACGTACGTATAAGTCGCACCAGCATATTACAGTTATTTTAAATTATGTGATGCAGACGTTTCTATTTTGTACAGCGACGAGCTAGATACAAAAAAAGACCCCAGCAATGTGGGGTCTTCTTCAGTCACAGTTAGCAGTTCTATTAAAGAGCTTTGTAGATAACTTTGTTGCCTGCTAGTTGTTCCTTAACGACTAGATTTTCTTCTAGAAGCTTTTTAAGTGCGCCAGTTGCCCAAGAAGCTGCTTTCGCTTCTTCTTGACCAGCAGCTAGGCCGATACCTTTAGGGTTGATGCCATCAGTATTGCTAACAACAATATCTAGCACTTGTTGCTGCTTAGGAGTTAGAGCAACGTCAGATTGCTTAACAGCAACGACTTTCTCCGCTGCTGGTGCTACAGCGACTTTCTTCTCAACTACAGGCTTAGCTTTTTTAGTTGCTTGAACGTTAGCAACTACCGCTTTAATGTGCTTTTGCAGTTTCAGCTGCACTTTGCGCTTATGAGCAAGTCTCATCGAGTGTTTCTCCATTTCACTGCATACCGAGCAGTGGTGAAAATTTGAAGCGCGTTTTATACCAAAAAAATGCGCTTAATGACAGGAAATCGACATTTTTCTACGACAAAAACGTGTGGCCAGTTGGTAGAAGTCTATAAAATAGTCGATATTTAAACTGATCCTTTTTCATCAACGTAGCGAATGAATGGTTACTGATTTTGATTTAACCAAAGGAAATGGATGGAAACACTGCAGTTGTACAATCACCCTCTCAGAAACCTCTCATTACGTAACATTTGGGTGGGTACACCTGTTGCGTTACTCGTTTTTAGTCTGATCTGGTTTGCCAACAACTGGCAGCAATTTATAGTCGGTATACTATTGCTCATCGCCGCGTACTACACACTTAAGATGCTCATTAAGCAATCTACTGTCGGATACACCATCACCGCAACACATTTCCAGCAACACTTCGCCAAGGGTGGCTGGGTGGTGAATTGGGCAAACATTAGCAAGATTGGAATTTGCCATCATCATCATGACGGTTGGTATCAACCTCTTCCCTGGATCGGGATTAAACTCAAAGACTATGAACCTTATTTAGACAGTATTTGCCCACGGATATCGACCGAACTGATGTTAGGACAACGAGCGTTGCTTTATTTAGGGTTAAAACAGAGTGGTAAATTAACTCAGTTTGAAGATATCGTGCTCGATTCTCGGGCATTTCTAAGTGAAAAAGGTGTTCATTATCAAGGCTTGCAAGCGATGCTTGCCAACCGTATGCATTACCAACGCACTTTTTATGGCTATGACATCTTTATCTCGACCAATGATTTAGATCGATCAGGTGAGGAATTCGTTGGTTTAATGCGACGTTACCTTGCTGCCGCAAAACCACCCGAAAAAAACGAGAAAGGCCGCAATAGCGACCTTTGACAAGATTTTTAGTAACCGCGATTAGTAAAGAGGCATTTCATCAGCGACAAACGGGTTAGAAGCGCGCTCACGACCAAATGTCGACTCTGGACCATGTCCCGGAACAAAACGCACCTCATTACCCAGTGGCCACAACTTAGTCTTGATCGACGTGATCAAGGTGTTAAAGTCGCCTTTAGGGAAATCCGTACGACCAATGCTGCCGTTAAACAACACATCACCGACAAACGCCAACTGCGCTTCCTCACTAAACAGTACTACGTGACCCGGTGTGTGACCTGGAGTATGAAGCACCTGCATAGTTTGATTGCCAAACGTAATTTGATCACCATCGTTTAGCCATTGATCCGGTTCAAAAGGTTCAGTGAGAGGGAAACCAAACATTTGACTTTGCCCTTCCAGACCTTGCAGCCAGAAATTGTCTTCTTTATGTGGACCAATAATTGGTTTGCCACCCAATAAATCAGATAGCGGCTCTGTACCACCAACATGGTCCAAGTGGCCATGAGTAAGAACCAAGTTCTCTACTTCAACACCAAGCTCTTTGATCAATACTGCTAGTTGCTTCTCATCACCACCCGGATCGATCACGATGCCTTTCATGGTTTCATCACACCATACAATTGAACAGTTCTGAGAGAATGAGGTGACAGGAACAACCTGATACTTCAAAGACATAGAATTACCTTAAAATTACGAATCTGGCAGAACTATGACACGATCGTCAAGCAACCTCAAGAAAGTTCATTCGTCGTGTTTATCACACTGCCAATAAAGAAAAAGGAACAACTTCATCAGTTGTTCCCCTTCGTCAATTAACTCAATGTAACACTATGACCAGTAACGTACCGGACCGGTATCAATATGGACAAAGTTACTATTTGGATAATATCCAACGCCACCCGCTTTGATTTCGCGTGCAACATCCCGAACACGGCGCAAATTAACGCCATCCAAACGGAAATCGATCGCTTGACCCGTCATATGGTAGCTCTTCTTCGCCACACCACTAGAGTGAGCACGCAACGCTTTGTTGGTTGCAGGTGAACGATAGCCTGAAATGATCTGAACTTCCGCTTCAACGCCTAGTTCAGATTGAATAAGAGAAATCTGGTCAAACAGTTTCTTATCCATTTTATGGATTTCATTGCGTCTGAAATCACGGCAAATCTTATCGATACGGACCATTTCTTTAGATACATAACTCTTTCCATCAAAGTAGCATGTTTCTAAGTTTTCCCCTGTATGCACATTGTTCAGTGCCAAAGAACGTGAAAGATCTGGGTATGACGCAAGTGCAATACTCGGCGCGCAACTCGCTACCACTAGACCACTTCCTGCCAACTTAATAAAATTTCTACGTGTAACCTGCACTGTTTTATACCTTCATAACAACTTGTGGATTTTGTGCTGGAACGGACAGTACCGAACTCTGTTATGAAGTGCAATCGTATAAAATATGTCTGAAATGAGTAAAACACCAAAACTTAATGATTAATTACTGAACTAATTAAGAAAAGTTTTATAAATCATCAATTGCAAGATTTTGTAAATTTTCGGTCAATGTGACACAAACCACGCCACAGTGACGTGATTTGCCAAAATTGATTACAGAGTGAACAAATTTACGCCCACTAATGTAGATAGGGAAGAAACCAAAGTAGCCACTAGTCCAAGCTATAGATATCATCGCGATAGTGCACTACACCACCTTCGCCCCAAGCGGTTTGATAAATAATATGCACGGGAATTCGCTGGCGCAGTGGTATTGACTTATTAGAACGAGTGTTACTCTGTTGAATCGTTTCTAGGTTCAACCCCTGATTTTCCAGCAAGAGTGCGGCAAATTGGTCGGCATCTTTTACTCGTACACACCCTGAGCTAAAAGCCCGCATCGGTTTGTTAAATAAATGCTTGCTCGGTGTATCGTGTAAAAATATGGCTCGATCATTTGGAGTGTTGAACTTATAAAGACCCAACGCATTGTTTTTTCCCGACATCTGTCTCATTCGATACGGGAACGCTTTAGGATGAGTGCCAGTCCAATCAATCATCATTGGGTCAATGACATTACTCGATGTCCAACTTTGGATGATCTTAATATTCTGCTTAGACAAATAACGCGGGTCTTCTTTTACCGCAGGAATAATATCCTCAACCATAATCTTCCACGGCACATTCCATGTAGGATTAAGGATGACGGAATCAAGATTCGTTGTCATAACAGGCGTTGGTCTTTTCTCCCGTCCAACAATCACTTCTGACTGAAAAATGGATTCGCCACCAAACCAGTATTCCATCTCATAGCCGGGAACATTAACCAAGATAATAGTGTTTCTCTGATCAGGCCAGATACGGCTGCGCTCGGCGTTAATCGCAATTATTTTCAAGCGTGCTTTGCTGCTCTTGTTCAACCAACGAACGGTATTTGGGCCAATCACACCATCGACTTTTAAACCGTGTATTTGTTGGAACTGCTTGACTGCCCTCTCTAAAGGTTCATCAAAATAACTCAATTCAAGAGCCACTTCACTCAAGTCAATATCAACCTGTTGCAAACGCCCAATTAACTCGGCACGATTCTCCAATAAATCACCAACCCGTTTGAGCTTAGCGTTTTGTACATATAAAGAGACTACCTCATCTCGACGGTTAGATAGGCGCAAATAAGTCTCGATTAAAGCTTGATAACTGTCTGTATCAGGGGTGTATGAATCAATCAATGCTCCAATTTGCTGCGACTGAATTGAAGCATTTAAGTCGGCCAAAGCATTTTCGCTTGGTAGAGGAAGTGGCTGAACAATTTTTTTATTGAAAAACCACTCTTTACCATGTTGCTTAGCCAACTCGGCATAGCTCATATACGCGAGCAACGCATCGGTTGCGAGGAGATCATATTGATACCACTGATTACTTTTACGGTAAAATCGCAATTGGTCAAGTTGCTTAGAAATCAATGGACTAACACCAGACTGGTCGATAAGTTCCAACTGAAACTCTAATTGACTACTTTGTTGAAGATCAAACCAAATGATCTGCTCACTATTATTGCGATAGATCTCTTCGAGTTGTTGTTGATATTGATACTGGGTAGCACTGCCGGGGGATACCCAGCCTATCTGCTCAAAATAGCTTTGTGCAAATGCCGTCAATGGCATTGAAAAGAAAACTACCAAAATAAGCTTAAATCTATACATTATTCCATACGCTTTTTCATACCATTGAAGTAAGTATGGCAGAGAATCACTATTTAACAGGCTTTGTTTAATCCTTTATTAATCAGAGATTTAATAATCTAGCCAATGATTAGCTAATGATACTCCAATGGTTATCCCATTGAATAGATGTAAAAACTGAAGACTTGTCTCGAGGTTGAGATTGAGCAATAACAGCCCCCGAACCTGAACTAATTAGGAACTTCCCATCCTTGGCCACTACACCAGAAGCATCAGGCAAAGGAGCTAACTCAACTAACTGTCTAGACTTTTTAGACCATATTCCATAACAATTGCCTCGTGGTGAGGTCGCTATGATCCACTCCTCGGATGCTGCAATACTCGCAATGTAGTGCCTAAACCTTGCCCATTGCTCGGGTTCTGCTTGGAGTGGCTCAATCTCGCCACCAGCAGTATGCATAGCAAGCAAAGCCGGATACTCATCAGGCTCACCTCGATATTGCTGTCCACATAACACGGTTTTGTCACCGTCATGAGCCAAGTGACGAATACTCAAATGACGATCCGGCAATTCATGTTGCTCGAGCAATATTCCAGTTTGGGACAAATAACTCAAACTGGGTTGCATCGTATCAAGGTTCTTAGGCGTGCGCCCATCTGTATGCACGCCGCCAACACCGATGACTAAGGTGCCATCTGGCATAATGATCACTTCGTGCGGCCCCAATCCGAAGCCGCTAAGTTCATCTACTTTTTGATAATCACTCTCTACATCGTAAACGCCAATAATACCGCGGCTACTTGAGCGTTCACCTTCCGTTGCGAAGAGATGTTTGCCATCATTAGAATAAACGCCGTGTCCATAAAAGTGACGGTTAGATGCCGCGTTATTTATGCGAATCATCTCCCCACTAACATAATCAAACACCATCAAATAACTGCCAGGTCTACGTGCGAACGCTACAGCGTGCTGACGTAACGTATTGATAGCGATACCATGCCCACGCTCTGGTAATGGCAAACGAGATAACGGCATACCTTGATGGTCAGCAACCACCACACTGTATCGATCTCGACCTTCTAATGCACATCCAATCAGGCTAGGTTGTGAACGTGTCTTACCTTCACTCGCAAAAACTGTCATCGGCGTCGCTACGCCAAACAACGCTGCTTTAAGCAGCGTTCTACGCGTTGTATCAGTCACCATCAGTTGCGTTAAACCCTATTACTACACCAAGCTCAATTGCGACCTCTTCGTGAATCAGATAATTCAATCTTTCCAATTTGTTGTATTGATTTAGAACCGACTGATAACCCGATTTTGTTTGTAGAAGTGCAAATAGACTAGTCTCGGTTGGCCATGTCTCTAACGTCTGGTTAAACTGTGCCAAAATTCGATCGGCAAGCTGTGGTTTTCCTATTAGACGCAGGTAAGCATCTAAACCTTGACCGTTTGCCAGATAGAGTCGTTTGAGCGCGACAACATTATGTTCAAGATTCTTTAGTGATGTTTCAGAGCGCCATGATTCAGCAAAGTAAGGACGAGGTTTACCCACTTTGGCTAACGGACGACTAAGCTTTTTCATCGTATAATCGAGTTGATTAGACAGTAAGGCGATGTATTCGGATTCCCAGTTTTTTTGCGGCAACTCAGTCCAGGGATTCTCCTCCCACGCTTCAGCTACGGTTGCTGCATTATTCGATAGATTTCGACTTATCGCGGCACCGAGCGCACAGGTATTTTTACTGGTTTTAAAGTTGGATGCCTTATCGTATAACAACCACTCCATCGAACCTAGTCCCTGCACGGTCACGCTTTGCTGGGAAATATCTTCGGCACTCCAATCGCGTTTATCTTGTTTTACCAATGCAGACATTTTACGCCCTGTGGTATTTTTTTTATCGGGCCAAAACTGTATATTCCAGCTCTGCTCTAAAGCCCCCTGAGGGCCACGTTCTTGACCTTGAAGCGCCATCCAAGCGTGCATCGTCTGTTGCCACTGAGACTGCAGAGTATGAATCCCCTCACCTGAGCGACAGAACTCATTCAGCACTTTATCAAGTTCTGAAGCTTGCTGGCTAAATGTCTTCGCTGCCGATAGTTCGACCAAATAAACCCCTTGGCTCATATGTTGACTAGGCAAAGTCGTGGCCTGTGCTACGCCACTAATCGGCAGTGTTAATACCGCGAACGTCGCTAAACTCGGATACAAATAATTTTTCATGCCAACCTCTAAAGCGAGTTTAGAAACGCGATGAGGGCATCACGCTCTTTTTGATTGAACTTTAAGACCTGTTGCTTAGCGTTCTCAGCTTCACCACCATGCCACAATACCGCTTCCATTAATGAGCGTGCGCGGCCATCATGAAGAAAGTAAGTATGGCCATTGACTTCTTCGGTATAGCCAAGCCCCCAAAGAGGTGGCGTGCGCCATTCTTGCCCATTGGCCAAATATTCAGGACGGTTATCTGTTAACCCTTCTCCCATGTCATGCAACAACATATCGGTGTAAGGGTGGATCAGCTGCTCCGATAGAGCTGGTAATTCGGTACTTTTGGCAGTCTTAATATCGGTTTTATGACAACTTTGACAACCCACTTGTTTAAATAGCGCCTGTCCTTGCTTGACCTGCGGATCATTAACATTGCGACGAATCGGCACAGCAAGGTGTTGAGTGTAAAACTCGACAAAATCTAGGATGTTGTCACTGACTTCTGGTTGACCACCATTAGGTAAATCACTGCAAATTGTCTGGTTGCTAGTGCAGTTTTCATTTGGGAACAAGTTACTGGTTAAACCCACATCACCATTAAATGCAGCCGCATTTTGTTGCATCAAAGTGGGTTGCCCTGCTTTCCAACCAAAGCGACCTAATGCAAAATCTTGTTTTTGTACATCCCATACACGATTTGCTTTGCCAGAAATGCCGTCCTTATTTGCGTCATTTTCATCACTCCACCCGATAAGCGTTTCATCAGGAATAAGCTCTAAGAGCCCTAAACCAATCATCGGCGGTGCCACTCGCGCCGACATCATCGTATCTGGATGCATCTCTCCATACCCAAGATCAGTAATCGTCAAATGTGGCTTACGCAGGGAAACTTGTGTCCCATCGGCAAAAGCAACCGGAACTTCACTGTAAGTAATCTTGATTTTTCCTTCTGGCTTTTGATCCTGCAAAGCAAAATCTTGCAACTGGCCACCATAGGTTGGTTCAGGGATCACGCCATCTTTAATAAACGCTCGCTTTTGCTCTGCCGTCATAGCCGGAATGCTTAAACGTACCAACATAGAAACCGCATGAATATCATTTGGCTCCGGCGGGTGTCCACGACCATCTTTAATATGACAGTTTTGGCATCCATTGGTGTTAAAAAGAGGTCCTAAGCCATCACGAGCGTCGGTTGAGGCTGGCGCTTGAACCCAAGGATTACGGAAGAAACTATTGCCAACGCTAAAATCAAGACGCTTACTCATTGGTAAGTTACCCGCTGGTAGAGAAAACGCGTTAGCGCCCTCTTTTTTAACCGCAGTGTTACCACCTGTTTTGACTTCATTAGCGAAGGTAGAAAAAGAATTAGATAGGATCAATATTGCTGCTAGAGAAGAATTTAAATACCGCATCATTCCAGTGCTCTCTTTAGTGTCTAGAATCCAGCGAATTATTTTTGTTTGCTGCCCGCTGAACTGGTTCTGAAGTAAGACAAAAAAGGGCTCAAACGAGCCCTCAAATTATCTTGGTTATCAATCAAAAATAATTTTAGAACTCGTGATCAGCCGTATCTGGATTCAAGCTATCGATACCAATCAAGTTAGCTGCACGCTCAATTGACGCGGTTTGCGCCACTAGAGACATAATAGTTTCGTTAACGAGTGCATTACCCTGAGTATTGCCTGCGGCGATAAGCTGATCAAAATGCTGATTATTTTTCTCGGCTGCAGTTACCAACTGTCCAACTTGAGCACGTGTCGTATCAAACTGCTTTTGGATCTCGTCAGCCGCTTTCTGATCATTGTTTGCAACGAGAGCGTAAATACCAGGGCCTTCCAGCTTGCTACCATCGACTTTATTGTATGTACCGGTATAAACGTTGTAGATACCTTGCTCATTGTAGTAATGCGAATTATGCGTGTTGTCCGAGAAACAATCATGCTCATCTTCAGTTGAGTTCGCCTCTAGAGCTACTTTCATTCGCTCACCCGCAAGTTCGCCTAGTGATAGTGAGCCCATCCCAAACAGCATCTTACGTAAGCCGTTGTCGGCAGAATCTTTCAGTAGCTCTTCGCGATAATTACTTTTCTCGCTCGCTGACCACTGCTTTTCCATCCACTCTAGATCTTGAACTAGAAGATCTGCAGCAGCGCGTAAATACTCACCGCGACGATCACAGTTACCGTTCGTACACTCTTTGCCAACCACAAAATCAGTGTAAGCACGCTCACCTGCACCAGCATTGGTACCATTTAGATCTTGTCCCCAAAGTAGAAACTCAATCGCATGGTAACCTGAAGCTACGTTCGCCTCAGAGCCGCCGACTTCATTCAGTTCAGCAATCAACTCCGGCGTAATTTTAGCGACATCTAGTTTAGTTGCACCGATCGTCAATTGTTTATTTGCAACTATGTTAGCAACGGCGCCTTCATTGCCAAGCTCGTATTGGTAGTCAGAAGAAACGTAATCAATCAGCCCTTCATCGAGTGGCCATGCATTCAACTGCCCTTCCCAATCGTCAACAATTGCGTTACCAAAACGAAATACTTCTGATTGCTGGTATGGAACTCGTGATTCAAGCCATGTTTGCTTAACTTGTTCAAACTTAGCCGCAGTAGGTGCAGCCAGGAATAATTCAATCGATTGATCAAGTGATTTAGCGGTAGAAAGGGAGTCAGAAAAAACTGCGTGGGCTAAATCGGCATAATGTTCAACAACCTGTTGCTTAGTTACGTCTACAGCGAAAGCTGAAGTACCTACAACTAAGAAAGTGGCCGCAACTGAGCGCGCCAAAAGTGTTTTTGCCTTCATTATAATGTCCTTGTTGAGCTTGAAGAACGTCACGTAATGTAACTACAAATTATTATCATTTACTTTGCGAGATGGGAATAATACTTGGTTACATTTATTTTTCAAGGCAAAAACAAAAAAACCTCACAAAAGTGAGGTTTTAATCAAATCGTTTTACAAGTCTATCTTTTACAGTTTCAGCAAATGCTTGCCATGAGAAACTTTGGCCTTTAGATAGCTCTCATTGCCGTCTTTGATGTGCGCTAAAGTATTCACTACTTCTTCAATTTCTATTCCGTGTTCTTGAAGCTCGCGCACTTTCTTAGGATTATTAGTCACCAAACGAATCTTGCTTACACCTAGCGCCAGCAACATTTGCGCCGCCTCAGTGAAATCACGCAAATCATCACCAAAACCCAAATGATTATTCGCTTCGTAGGTATTCATACCTTGGCTTTGCAATCGGTAAGCATCAATCTTGTTATATAAACCAATCCCACGCCCTTCTTGGCGTAGATAAAGAATGATACCGCCAGCTTCGCCCATACGCTCAATAGTTTCATCTAACTGCTCACCACAGTCACAGCGTGAGGAATGGAAAACATCACCAGTTAAGCATTCCGAGTGCATTCTGACTAGTGGCACCTGCTGAGATTGGTCTGCTTGCTTAAAAACAACTGCGACATGTTCTTTATCAGTCTTCAACCCGTTAAATGAAAGGATTTCCGCGTTAATTTTACTTCCGATTCCGACTTTAAAGTCTACTCTGGCACGTACTTCCGCCATATTAATACTCACTTGAAATTCTGTGTTTTCTATTTGTGTGATCGCATTCATTTCAAACGCCTCTATCGCTAACTATGAGGACTCTTACCCAAGAATTCAATGTTTAGATCACATTTGTTATAATATAACAAAACAAGCTTGTGATGTGTTAGTTAAAATTTATCGCATCTTTTGCATCCGATCATTAGCATTCAATCCTGCCACACAAATCCTATTCATCGAAAAATAAAAAGCCCCAGCTTCACCAGTAAGCTAGGGCTCAAATATCAATTTATTAACTGCGTTTAACAGGAAACTTGATTACGCTGCCAGACAGATAATTCTACCCAAACGTGCTCTAATTCTTTGAGTTCTTCATCAGTCAGAACATTCAACGTTGGCTCGCTATGCGGCAAGGTATTCGCCTGTAAGGCGCTGATGTTTCGATAGAAGTCCTTTTTAAGTTGTATAAGCAATGTTTCCACAGCAGCACTTCCTGTAAAATCTAAATTAATCCGATAGTTTATGATTGCATCAATCAATAATATGAGATTAATGATAACAAAATCGCCGATCTGCGCACAATTAATAAACAATACTGGGACTGATATCACAATACATCATATTGATTTATTATGGTTTCAAGGATCCAAAAATGATCTTACTGGCATAAAAAAGAGCGAAATGATCAAAATCACTCGCTCTAGTTAATTCGTAAAGATCTTTTATGCTAAGCCTAACTGCTTAATCGCGCTTACCCAGTTTGACTTTACCATTGTCGCCAAACCACAGCACTTCGCTACGACGTCGGCCAATCAGAATCGGACCGTCATCGTAAAACAAAAAGTTCTTCCAACACTTCTTAAATGTAGACCATTTAGTTTCGATAATGTTATATTTTTCATAACAAAAATATACAGTTACATCATCTTGCCAATCAATATGCGCTAACACTTCTTGTGGCAGTTCTTGGTCATCTGATTCCCAAGCGGCCATCCAGTCTACACTCTCTGACCAATTATCTTGTTTCATAGGCCAATCACCAGAACTCAGTCGTTCTGCATCAGGACTCTGCGCGCTAATGTTATCTTTCCATAGCTGAGCAGAACGAGCTTGATCCATCGGTTTGATCGACTCTAGATCTTGTTCTGCTACTGGCATTGACTGATGGGTAAAAATCCATTTTCTTTGGTACTGGTCCAAAGGTAAATAAGACATTGTGTTCCTCAATTAAGACTTCAACCAGCCTCTTTGGCTAGCTTCTTCAATCATTTGTTTAGCTTCATCCCATAATACTTTCGAACCATCTTCAATACGTTGGTTGATCGTCAACACTTGCTGAGTAGAAACGTCATTTTCTATCCAGCTTTGACCGTTATTGTGAAAGTTCAGTAACATTGGGATCATACGATCAAGCGCTTTAGCATATTTAGCTTCTGCACTCTGAGCAGATTCAAATTCAAGCCAAATTGCTTGGAGTTCCTCAGCTTGATCGCTTGGTAAAAGAGCAAACAAGCGCTTAGCTGCTGCCAACTCTTTTTCAGTTTGTTGCTGATAAGCAGCGGTATCATAGACAAAGGTGTCGCCCGCATCAATCTCAACAATATCATGCAGCAGCAACATTTTAAGCACTTTACTGAGATCAACCGGTTCATTTGCATATTCTTGCAACAAGATAGCCATAAGAGCAACATGCCAACTATGTTCCGCACTGTTCTCTAGCCGACCATCAGCGCTCTTGACTCGGGTGCGTCTCAAAACCGCTTTCAGTTTATCCACTTCCATTAATAGTGCGAGTTGCTGCTCTAATCGACTTTTCATTGCTTATTCTCTTTCCAACTCTGGTTGGTTAACGCGGTCAATACGTGATCTCGCCATACTCCATCGATTAAGAGGTAATCTTTGGCATAGCCTTCCCTCTCAAAGCCGATACGATTCAATACCGCTTCACTGCGCTGATTATGTGGCATATAGCTGGCCATTATTCGGTGCATTTGCTGATGCTCGAACATGTAGTCTACCGCCAACGTCAGCGCCTTAGTCATCACGCCTTTGCCTTGAGCCGATTTTCCTAACGAATAACCCACATTACACGCGTGAAATGGAAAACGAGTAATGTTACTAAACGAAATCGTTCCCAACATTTCACCGCTTGGTTTATCGATAATAAGCAAGTAATAACCAAGACCGAGCTTGTGCAACTCGTTAAGCTTGATCAGTTTTTGTGTCCAACCTGAAAGAGAAAAGAACGCCTCTTCTCTCTTCGGTTCCCACGCCTTTAGATGAGCGCGATTGGCTATAAAGTATTCGCTGATTAAATACCCATCGGTAGGCTCCGCTGTACGGAGTACAATATCATCATCTACCTCGTAAACTTGTTGAGGTGTACTCACACGCGTCATCAAATCTTACGAATTCCATATTCACGTAGCTTGTTGGCCACCGAGGTGTGAGACACATCAAGGCGTTTGGCTAACTTACGGCTCGATGGGAATGACTGATACAAGCGCTCTAGAACTTTCGACTCGTACTCCTTCATAATTTCATCTAACGAACCATCAAGACTCAAGTTCGCGCCAGCCGCCACAGCCGCTTCAATTTGCGGTAAGTGGAACAGCTCAACCGTCAGTGTATCACTCTCAAGCTCAGTAAGTGCTCGTAACACCATATTCTCAAGCTGACGCATATTGCCTGGCCAGTTGTATGAATTAAGCTGATCAATCAAGTCTTCAGACATATTCGGGCGGGGAATACCTAACTGAGTCACGTACTTGGCAACGAACATTTCAAGCAATGGCTCAATATCGGTCGTACGTTCACGCAATGGTGGGATCTGTACGGTTAATACGTTTAAGCGATAAAACAAGTCTTCACGGAATGATCCTGATTCAGCAAGATCCGCGAGGCGATGACGGGTCGAAGCAATCACACGTACATCAACTTGTACTTCATGCTCTTCACCCACGCGACGGAAACGACCATCTTGCAATAAGCGCAATAATTTAATCTGAAGATGCGGGCTCATTTCACCGATTTCATCAAGGAATACGGTGCCACCATTGGCTTGTTCGAAAATGCCTTTGTGCGCTTCTTTGTGATTAAACATGCCCGGTCCGTGACCAAACAGCTCTGTTTCCGCCACATCGTCAGGCATAGAGGCACAACTTAATACCAAAAATGGTTGCTCTGCACGATCAGAACGATTATGACACGCGCGTGCTAACATCTCTTTGCCAGTTCCCGTCTCACCTTGGATAAGCAGTGGCTGGTCCATATTAGCAAGTTTTTTAGCTTGGTTGATCAGGGCTTTATGACGATTAGAAATACCAACAAAATGCTCGAAGCCAAGGTTATTTTGCATTGGCAGCATTTGTTTAAGCAGCGACTTATCTTGAGTTGCACGAATAATCATCACCGTACTTGCCAAGATAGACTCTTGTGTCTCGGTCTCAATGTAGACGGGCATAATTTCCATTACGTAGTCTAAGCCATTGATCACGATGTTCTCGCGTTGGCGTGTAATATTGCCTTCGGCCCATTTGGAGAAGTTAAAACTTGGCAACAGATGGCTAATTGGCTGGGTAATAACCTGCTCTTCATCTAGATTAAGTAAACTCAGAGCTGCTTGGTTGGCCATATCCACATTGCCGCGCAAATCGATCGCCAAAACTGGTTCTGGTAAGTTATTCAGTAGCGAGATCAGTTCCGTGTTGTGCCTTTCCATTGGCATGAACTGAATTTTGCGTACATCCTTTACGCCTGAAATTCGACGAATCTCTGCCATTAGTTCACTGAAAGTCTCGAAATCAATATCTGGGCAGTTTAAATAAATAATGCCCGAGATATCAATTTCAATACCGCGTAAATCGAGATTTCTCGAAGCTAAAATATTAAGCAACTCTCGAGTTAAGCCGAGTCGATCTTCACATAAAACTTCTAGACGCACAGAATAGTCCTAATAGGGTGTCAGGAAAAGTTGACAGTAGTTTCCTCTAACCCCATTTTTTCGTCAAGCAGTGCAACAATACGGGCGTCACATTCACGCTATTTTACTGTCAGCTCGGCTACTTTTAACCCAATTTGCTTACGAATTGCTGACAATTTCACCGCTCTTTCTGGATGCCAAGGCATCGGACGCAGCAAAGACATCGCTTTAATACCAAGGCGTGCGGTTAAAATACCCACACCAATGCCCTGTCCTGCTCGCGCTGACACTTTGCCTGCTAGATCCATCGACATCAAATCCATACTCGCATCCACGGCAAGTTCACTTGCGCCAGCTGCCGCCATATTAATCAAGGTCGATTTAAACAGCTGCAAGCGAGACCAGTAACCCAGTTCAATGCCATAGACATCAGCGAGGTTGTTAATCATCTTAAAATTGCGCCAAGCCACCAGCAACATATCAGCAATGGCAAGCGGGCTTATCGCAACTAATGCCGCGGATTCTGTTGCGTGGCGAGTTACGATTTGAGTCGCCAATTTGTCTTGTTCAGACACCACAATGGCATCATACATATCCAAGACTTCAGCATCGCTATGTGAAGCATTAAGACCATTTAGCCAGCGGTCATAACTCGGTGACTCTGGTTTTACGCCGCCATCGGCTGCCAGTTTTTGACAAAATGCTTTACCTGCTCCGACGCTATCACTGCTGAGCAGCGCTTCACTCTGCTCTTGAATCGAAAAGTGATTACGTAAACGACGCAGTTTCCACAACTCTTTGCCAATCGAGCCAAGACCTAATGCCGCAATCGTTGAGATAAAGCCAGCCCAGCCGAGCGCCAACCAGTCTGCGGTCTGTACTGCCTGAACCACAGTATCGACAGCCTGCCAACCGACCAACAGCGAAAAGCTCGCCAAAAGTCCACTTGCTAGCCATTTACGACCTTTGTTTGGACGAATAATCTTATCCAACTGCTGCTCTTGTTCACTTTCCGCTTGAGCGTCAACTTTTGTAGGCACAAAATTATCAGTAGTGGCGAACTGCAAGTGAGCATTCAACTCAACCTCAGGATCTCGCTCTGCTTGCAACGGTTCACTGAATACTTGCTTTGACTTAAATTCACTCATTTCAGTTTATCTCCCAGAAGATATTGCAGCGCTTTGTCGATACGAATGTGCGGTAATGGCTCATCTTGATGACTTAGCATCGGCTTAAATGCGGTGAACTCAAAACCTTTATTGTGCCAATAATCAGCAGCAGGCAATTTCTTCGGCACCTCACCCGGATAAACCGTTAACGGAGCCCCATCCATAGCGATGCCTTGCAAGGCAGGAATCGATTGATCGCCGCTCGCGATAAAGCCTGTTTGGGTGGCTTGAATGGATGCCATCGACATACAGCTCATTTCAATATTTTCAAATGACGCGGTTTGCCATGCAGGATGCACCATTTGTTGTAGTAACGAGACCAAATTCGTGTGTTGGTCTGGTGTAATATGGTCTGCCTTAGTAGCAGCGAATAGAATTTTATCAATACGCGGCGCAAATAGACGCTTAACGATATTGCTGCGACCATAGCGGAAGCTGTGCATCAACTGCTCTAATGCATTGCGCATATCCATAAACGATTCATAACCGGCGTTTAATGGCTGTAAACAGTCCACCAGTACAATCTGACGATCAAACGTCGAGAAATGGTGCTTATAAAACGCTTTAACTACCTTGTTCTGGTATTCCTGATAGCGTGCTTTCAACATCGCTAAATTGCTATCTCGCGTAGTTTTCTGCTCGTTATCAAAACGAACCGGGAAAAACTGCAATACTGGTGCACCTTCAAGCTCGCCCGGTAAAACAAACCGCCCAGGTTGCACCCAGTGTAATCCTTGCTCTTTACAAGCGTGCAGGTAATCAGTGTAGGTTTTTGCCACCGACTGAAGCATCACCTCATCGATGTCGGCGCTTAAATCGACCTTTTCTAACGCTTCAAGCCATGGCTGAGCCAGTTCCAGTCGCTTGCCTGATAGTGCGGAAAACTGGCTTTGTGACCACTCAGCGAAGTCCATATCAAGCAGAGGTAAGTCAAGCAGCCACTCCCCCGGATAATCGATAATATCGAGGTGAAGCGTCGAAGTACCACCCAATAATTTCTTGGTTTTCTTGGTCGGTTTGTACTTAATCGCCAAACGAATTTCACTCACATCGCGAGTCGGCTCTGGCCAGTTTGGCTCTGTACCATGCAGTTGAGTCATCGCCTCATCATAAGCAAAGCGCGGCACCATCATATTGGTTTGCGGCTCACGCTTAGCACCAATAACGCGCTTATCACGGGTCGCGTGCAACAGGGGCAACTGATTGTGAGTCGAGGTATGAAGTAGTTGATTAACCAGTGAGGTGATAAATGCCGTCTTACCCGCTCGAGATAAGCCAGTTACGGCCACACGCACATGAGAGTCCATGCTACGGTGCAAAAAATCATTCACTTCTTGTTTAATACTCTTCATTGAATCTCTCTTTTTCTATTAACTACCGCTACAGTACCAAGAACAATATTAATGCGGGATGAACAAAAAACCTCTGACAAATATCAGAGGTTTATGTATTAGTTTAATGAAAATTCATCGTTCTAGTCGTCTTCAATCAGCTTGTAGATTACAAACAAGGCAATCTCTAACAAGACAACCAAGACACAAGTAATGGTGACGTACTTTTCATCAAAGATACTGATCCCGTGAAGGATTAAGTCATAGCCGACAAAAAAGCCAACAACAGCCGCAATAATGATTTGAAGTATCTGAATAAAACGTGGCATGCGTTCTCCTAGTTCTTATTGTTTTGATCTCTACCTAAAATACTCTAGTGCTGCAATTTAGCAAACGATACAAAGCGCCAAACATAGCCGAGCTATGTAATGAACTCTTAAGTGAATCGAATCATGCCGTAGACACCACAACCACACCAAGTAAGAAAGGTTAGTAGATTAGTAACTTATGATTATCTTACCTTTGTCAGTATAGAGAAAAAAGTGCAGCTTTCGCTGCACTTTTCTATTTTTCACTCATCTGTCTCACTAAGCTTCCATTTCTTGGATTTTTACTTTCCAAGTATCTGGACCGATTTGGTGAGCATTTGCGCCATTAGAATCCACCGCAACGGTTACTGGCATATCTTCGACTTCAAACTCGTAGATGGCTTCCATACCAAGATCTTCAAAGGCAACCACGCGCGCTTTCTTGATCGCTTTAGCCACTAGGTAAGCGGCGCCGCCAACAGCCATCAAGTACACCGATTTGTGCTGCTTGATTGATTCCACCGTTGCAGGACCACGCTCAGCTTTACCGATCATACCCATGATGCCCGTTTGCTCGAGCATGAGATCAGTAAACTTATCCATACGAGTTGATGTCGTTGGTCCCGCAGGTCCAACGACTTCGTCGCCCACTGCATCTACAGGGCCTACGTAGTAGATAAACTTACCTTTAAGATCGACGCCTTCTGGCAACCCTTCACCGCTTTCAAGCATGGTTTGAATGCGTTTATGTGCAGCATCGCGACCAGTTAGAATCTTGCCTGATAACAGTACCGTTTCACCGGTTTTCCACTCCATCACTTCTTCTTTTGTGATGGTGTCTAGATTGACTCGGCGAGTGTTTTCACCCGCTTCCCAAGTAATATCTGGCCAATCTTCCAATTTCGGTGGTGTTAGCTCCGCAGGGCCACTGCCATCAAGCGTGAAGTGCACGTGACGTGTCGCTGCACAGTTCGGGATCAAACACACAGGCTTAGAAGCGGCGTGAGTTGGCGCAGTTTTAATTTTCACGTCAACCACTGTCGTCAAACCACCAAGACCTTGTGCACCGATACCGAGTCGGTTTACGCGATTAAAGATATCAAGACGTAGTTCTTCTTCCGCATTTTGCGGACCGCGCTCAATAAGATCTTGAATGTCAATGTGTTCCATCAACGATTCTTTGGCTAGCACCGCCGCTTTCTCTGCCGTACCACCGATACCAATACCGAGCATACCCGGTGGACACCAACCTGCTCCCATTGTAGGTAACGTTTTTTCAACCCACTCAGCGATATCATCCGATGGGTTTAACATCACCATCTTAGTCTTATTCTCACTGCCGCCGCCTTTTGCCGCAATTTGAACTTCCACTTCATTGCCCGGCACCATGTTGATGTGTACCACCGCTGGCGTGTTATCTTTGGTGTTAATACGCTTACCAGCTGGATCCATTAAAACCGATGCACGCAGTGGGTTGTCTGGATTGGTGTAAGCGCGACGTACGCCCTCATCAACCATTTGCTGTACCGTCATATCGGTATCATCCCAACGGACACCCATACCAATATTGACGAAACAAGTGACGATACCCGTATCTTGGCAAATTGGACGGTGCCCTTCTGCCGACATACGTGAGTTAATCAAAATTTGTGCGATGGCATCCTTTGCCGCTTGGCTTTGCTCTCGATGGTAAGCTTGTTCTAGGGCTTGAACGAAATCGAGTGGGTGGTAGTAAGAGATGTACTGAAGTGCATCAGCCACGCTGCTGATCACATCCTCTCTGCGGATTACTGTCATTGCTTGCCTCTTTATTGCTTCCGTTACTCCCGCTTTGTTAAACATTTGCTGCTGACAGCATAACAAAACTCTGTCATCAGTTTTTATTCTAAGTAGCGGGTTCTATTTTGGTTATGATACTCTTGCTTTTCCCAACACGCTACGAAGTGAACGATCTCTTTGTCACAATTTAAACAAATGAATAACACGCAACCAAATAGCTTACAAATCAACCAGATTAAATATGCATCTGACCTTGCTCAGACTCTTTTTGCCCCGATTTCGGGACTAAACTGGGCGATACTACTCCGCTCTGCATCAACGCAGCATGTCGATAGCCGATTTGATATTTTAGTTGCGAATCCAGTTGTGACATTGGTGACTCATGGTGAACAGACACTTGTTTGCGAACCTTCTGATAGCTATCAATCCGCGCAAGACCCGTTTGCTTTAATTGAGCAGTTACAAAAGCAATATCTTGCCGACATTGATTACGATGGTGAGTTACCCTTCATTGGCGGCGCTTTGGGCTATTTTGCTTATGACTTAGGTCGTCGAGTTGAAACTATGCCAACACTCGCGGAGCAAGATCTAACAACACCCGATATGGCGGTTGGTCTGTATGAATGGGCGATTGTAATTGACCACCAGCAGCAGCAAGCGTGGGCAGTTGGACAAAACGTGGATCAGCATTGGCAGTGGTTGCAACAGCAGCAAGCGAGTGCTTTGACGCCATTCTCACTCACCTCGGAGTGGCAGTCGAACATGAGTGAAGCGCAATACCGAGACAAATTTGCGCAAGTACAAGAGTACTTACTCTCAGGTGATTGCTATCAAATCAACCTCGCTCAACGCTTTACCGCAGCTTACCAAGGTTCAGAATGGCAAGCCTATTGCCAACTTGAACAAGTCAACCAAGCGCCATTTTCTGCCTTTATTCGTACCGAACAAGGGGCGATTTTAAGTGTTTCACCAGAGCGCTTTTTACAAGTGAACAATGGCGCAATTGAAACCAAACCAATCAAAGGCACTCGACCTCGTTATGAGCAGCCCGAGCTGGATCTGGCTTCCGCCAATGAACTGGCAAACGCGGAAAAGGATCAAGCAGAAAACTTAATGATCGTTGACCTATTGCGTAACGATGTGGGTCGCGTCGCCAAACCAGGCACAGTCCACGTGCCTAAGCTATTTGATATTGAAAGCTTTCCTGCCGTGCACCATCTCGTGAGCACCATTAAAGCCGAACTGGATAGCGGCTACCACGCGATCGATCTACTTAGAGCGAGTTTCCCTGGCGGTTCTATCACCGGCGCACCAAAAGTACGCGCAATGGAAATCATTGAAGAGCTAGAGCCACACCGACGCAACGCTTACTGTGGCAGCATTGGATACATCAGCCGCCACGGCAGAATGGACACCAGCATCACTATCCGCACCCTAGTCGCAGAAAACGGTCAATTACACGTGTGGGCTGGCGGTGGCTTAGTCGTGGACAGCCAAGCTGCATCAGAGTACCAAGAAACGTTTGATAAGTTGAGTCGGATTTTACCGGTTCTTTCTTAAAAGGTTTGTTGTTTTAATAGCTTCGGTATTGTGGTTTGTCTCACCTTCCAACCTAGCATTTTCAAGGAAGTGAAAAGCTTTCTCTAAATAGCGCCGGTAGTATGGTTTGTCCCGCTTAAAGTGTTGAGGATCACTTAACGCTCAATACCAGCGGGCCAGTTACTCTTTGTCTTGCCAAAGAGTAACCAGAAACTCGCTTTTGTATCTTTGGCTTTGTCCGGCCGGTTTTAGGCGTTCCCGACGCCGAAAACCTAAAAATACGTCCTGTATTTTTACCTATTATTGCGATTATATTGGCTGAGTGTTTTTTGGACAAAAGTCGTTTAGGTTTCATACTCTAAACGACTTACACTAGATTAGAAAAAGTATCTTGAGACCCTAAACTTGTTATACTTTTTTTCTATGCATATGCTCTACCTCACCTGACGTAAAGTCTTCTAAGATAGCTTCAACTGCATTTTTAGCGTCGATATGAATAGGTTGATTTATCACAGTAGTGGCATACTTCACTATGAGGCGAGCTAAGCTTAATTTGTCACCGCTTGGAGCAACTAAATGACACCCCTGTGTATTTAAAATAAACTCATGCTCTATTTCTGGTGCATCGAGTTTACTTGGTAAACGAGTGTCCAAGAATTCAGTAAGATCAGAGAGCTTTCCATCAATATCTTCGATCATAGCTTGTAAAGTATTAATCTTCAGCAAATCTGGAGATTCTTCGATTTTGTTCTTTGTATGTAAACAATGACCATCGAATTCCATCTTAAGCCCAAGGTAGTGATTTCTGACTAATTGCATATCGACATTAATAATTTGAATGCCCCCATTCCAGTCAGAGTCTTCTGGTGGTCTAATACGCTTTAACCCAATATCATAGTATTGGGCGTATTGTTCAGCACCAGATTGATAACCTTTCGTAGTTACCAAGATACCGCTACTGTTTGAAATATCAGTAAGTAATCCGTGAAGATTACGAACGTGAAGAAGGCTAACATTGTGCCCGTAATATTTACACTCGATTAAAACTTTGTGGAAAATACCCGCATACCTGTATTCCCAATAAACATCAATTTGGTGCTCTACGCCTGATTTTCCTTTGATCTTTACGTTGTGTTGAACATCTATATTATCAACGCCCTCAAGAGCTAAGATATCTTCATAGATTCTGCAAGCGAGCTTTTCATAATCTTCTGATGTTTCGACAGTTTCCACTTAGCCTCCCAAATGTTGTAGTGGTAAACGATTATTATGTAACAACCACCTCCAATATGTCATAGTAAATATTATGACGAATATTCACACACCTAATTCTTGCCCCAACCCCAAATAGCACCTCAAGTTCTCGACCTTGTACCTGATTTTGAGCATTACTAAATACGTAAACTGGAACTTTGCAGTGCTCAGAAACAGAAACAACCCAAAGGTGACGTGTTAGGTGTGTATCAGAATGTGCCCCTGCAATCATGGCGCAAAAAGTTGTTGATAAAGGCTTCGTCAACGTAAACTCACGGTTTAATATTGGTTCGCCACTATCATTCAGCAATGGGAAAATGCCACCATGAAACAACTGCTGCCTAGGGGACAAATAACACCCATTTTTCACAAGCTCTTTCTGCACACTTTCGGGGCAGTAACTCTCTGGCATGTTCCTGTATTTATTTATGTTAGGGACATCCTTTAAACGTAGCATTTTACGTTTACATTCTTTGTAAGCTTTCAGATTACGAATTTTTTCAGAAACTTCACTTTGAACTGCTCCGTGAGAACGTCGGTAAGCGATTAAATCGGCATACTCATCAGCAGAGTTAAGTATTTCAGGTGATATGACAGAACTACCAAAATCTGGCTCTTCGATTGGATATAAATCTACAATGGGCAAAACTGAGTAATCCATAAAACCTCTAAGATATGTGAAATACTGATTTGTTACATAGCCAAATTAAGTTGATGAACAACGCTGCCATCTACCGAATGCATTGTGCCGTACACACTAAATCAGATTCAAACCAAAAATGCCAAGCATTGCGAATCTGCTAAATTTATTTGTTGAGCTTGGAGGTCAATTTAGCGCCATTTCAGCCGAGCCGTTTTGTATGCCAACGCTGAAAAAACCACACTTGGGATAGAACTCATTCTTTGAACTACAAATCGGACAAACCAATTGGTAGCACCTATCTAGTTTTATAAGGTCTTTAGTCCACCCAACCACAAGTGAATTGCACGTTTTACATTCAATTTCGTTGTGAGTATACATCGTCTTCCCCTTTAACCATTGTTAATGCAGGACATTGAATCATAAGAAATATAATGACGAAATAGTCAGATTTAGAATTTAAAACACAATGCATGTTTGCCGAAAAATTGTTGCTTTTATTTCTACATTGCAGCTTCGTGCATATCAGTTTAATAGATAATCAATTGGTTAACGCCAGTGGAAGTAAATGGGGCTGCAAGATGTAGTCTAATAATTGGAATGTCGATTAATCAACTTATCGGATAACTTTTGGTAGGGTAAACGCACACCCCTTGAATTATGTAGAGTATTTAATCTAAGTAATTTCGGGGCAAAATCAAGTTAGAGCCAATTCGGTAATCACAGCAAATTTGATATTAAAGAAGGCATTCAGAGCCAACTGAAGATAAGACTCACATGAGGCAAAAATACAGGAAGTATTTTTAGGTTTTCGGTGTCGGGAACACCTAAAACCGGCCGGACAACATCAGCGATACAAAAGCGCCTTTCTGATTACTCTTTGGCGCAGCAAAGAGTAATTGGACCGCTTTCTTAAAAGGTAAGATTGGTGACTAACGACTAAGCGGGACATACCACCACTAACTAACCAAGAAGGAAATTTGAAACTGTCCGCTATCGTGTCCAGCTTAAAAGGACGAAGCTTAAAAGGACAGACGCCTTAAACACTAATAGTGTCTCTCCCTATAAGAAAATTGTAATCACAGCAAATTGGATATTGAAGAAAGCTTTCAGAGCCAACTGAAGATAAAACTCACATGAGGCAAAAATACAGGAAGTATTTTTAGGTTTTCGGTGTCGGGAACACCTAAAACCGGCCGGACAACACCAACGATACAAAAGCGCCTTTCTGATTACTCTTTGGCGCAGCAAAGAGTAATTGGACCGCTTTCTCAAAAGGTAAGATTGGTGACCAACGACTAAGCGGGACATACCACCACTAGCTAACCAAAAAAAGAGTTGAAGACAACCTCAGCTTTCACTCTCCTGAGAAGCTTTATTCTTTTGGAAGAATTTCACAACCATCCAAACAAGATAACTCAGTGCGCCAACAATGAGTACAGAGCGAAGAAGAATCGGCGCATCATGTTCAAGCTGAGTGACATGCGGACCAATACTGGCAAATAATCGACTGGTAAAAAGTAGCCCCATAACTAACATAACAATTTTGTTCATGTGTTCGCCCATTTGGATAGATGCGTGACACAGAACAAACCATTAAACAAACACACTTTGTTCTGCTCGGGCATAAAAGAATGCGCTTCTCAACCGAGATCGTCAACGCCACACCCAAGCTAAAGCGGGTAAGCTTACATTGCATTTCTGAAAGAGTTTATTGCGTCTGTCCCTATAAGCTATCTAAGAGATCAATAGGAACGTGTCTGTCCCCACAGGAAGGTCATTTAAATTTAAAAGGACAGACGCCTTAAGATGTTTTAAAAAAAACGATTAACAAGGCAAAAATACAGGATGTATTTTTAGGTTTTCGGTGTCGGGAACACCTAAAACCGGCCGGACAACACCAGCGATACAAAAGCGCCTTTCTGATTACTCTTTGGCGCAGCAAAGAGTAATTGGACCGCTTTCTTAAAAGGTAAGATTGGTGACCAACGACTAAGCGGGACATAGCACAACACTAAAACACTAAAACACTAAAACACTAAAACACTAAAACACTAAAACACTAAAACACTAAAACTCAAAAACAATGGAAGTTAAAAGCAAGATTCCCGACGACGTGAAAATGGCGAAGTGATTATTCAGAAAAATTTGTGCCCATGTAGATCACACCCACTTCTCTATCATCGCTTTAAGATCGGCTGCGGTATAAGGCTTAGTTAAAATATCATCCATGCCGCTAGCAATGCATTTTTCACGCTCTTCTAACGTAGTACCAGCGGTCAGTGCAACGATTGGTCGAATGTAATTCTGCGCTCTTAAATAACTAGCGGCTTCGAATCCATCCATCTCAGGCATGCGGCAATCCATAAAAATCAGATCATAGTCTGCGTTTTCCACCGCTGAAATCGCTTCTTTACCGTTGACTGCCGTATCAGGAACAATTGAGAGCTTCTTTAGCATCTGGTTAATGATGATTTGATTCATACGAATATCATCGACCACTAGGATAGATAAGGACTCTAACGCCCTTACCTCATGCTTAACATCAGCGTAATGTAGGTTATCTTTCAGCGCGGCTTCCAAAGGTAAGCTAATCGAAAACTCACTACCGAAACCTAAGTCACTCTCCAGTCTGATTGTTCCTTTCATCAACTCTACGAGGTTCTTACAAATCGCCAATCCAAGTCCTGTTCCTTCGTAGTTTCGCTTGGCGGTTCGGTCAGCTTGAACAAAAGGGTCAAATAAACGTTGCTGAGCTTCCTTACTGATGCCACAGCCCGTATCTCTCACTCTGACACTGAGGCTGTGACCATCCCAATTGGCGAGCACCTCAACTTTCCCACTCGCGGTGAACTTAACCGCGTTGCCAATTAAGTTCGCTAAAATCTGGCTAATTCGTTCAAAGTCGCCAACGAAAGCTTCTGGCATCGAAGAATGCTCTTCAATGATAAAAGCTATGCGTTTTTCCTGAGCTTGCGGAGAAAATATACCATTGAGCATAGTTTTCATGTCTTCCCAAGCAAACTTACTGGGGAAAAGCTCCATCATCCCAGCGCTTATTTTACTAAAATCGAGCAGATCATTAATGATATGACGGAGTAAATCACCTGAATGAGTTAGATTACTCAACATTGAGCGTTGTTCAGAGTTTAAAGGAGTATCAGACAGCAATTCTGCACTACCCAGCAGGCCATTTAGAGGCGTGCGAAGCTCATGGTTAATCATCGCGACAAACTCTTTGGTCGCTTTTTCTGACTCTTCAGCTCGTTTTCTTGCGGCTTGAGTTTTGGTGATCATTAGCTGACGGCTAATCGCACTGCAAATAAGTTCTACCACTAAAGACATCTGATTTTGAATAAATTCATTATCGATTTCATTTTGCTCAACCTCGATAATGAATTCCCCCACAACACCCTGTTCTATTTTTACTGGGATATGCAAAGTCGTATCATACCAACGAGCCACCTTTTTTATCTTGGTGCTATCTTTGACGTACTCTTTGCCAAAGTAACAAGATAAAATCGAAGGCATTAAATTAGCATTGAGAGAGAGACTGGCAGAGGCGACAAGCGAACAGGCATTAATGCGCTCAATAAAACTCGATAGTAAGCCATCATCCAAAGTCCGACTTAGAAAGGAACGACCAAAATAGATAAGCGACTGACTAATGTAACCTTCAAGTTCAAGCTTTTGCAGCCCCTTTAAGTTTTGGCTTTCTAATTGCGATAGCGCGACCTTGAGCTGCTGATTCGCTTCGTAAAGCTCATAACTCTTTTGCTCTAATAATGTTTCCGCTTGCCTGCGGGCTGCCTTCTCTCTGGCAATCTTTCGCTCTAATGCTCCAGTCATATTGATGCTCAGTGATCCTTAAACAGCTAACTAATAAGAGTAAGTTGAAATCTCACATGACTGTTATCGTTTGACTTCTCGTCCATCGTAACATCAAGCTCTTCATCGAAATGCTCTGCACACCCTTTAACCAAGCCTAAGCAAACATGGGACATGCAGCGCGCGCTTTTATAATCAAATACTAATTCGGTTTCACTTTCAGAAATAAACTCAAACTTAGGCGGGTTCGCATCGGGGTAGAGCTTCTTCACTTCTATATGAATATAATCTTCTACTAGTCTGACAAACTGGAAGCTGTTTTTACACTCACCCAAACTTGCAGACTTCGGTAAAGTCGCATAAAGGTTATTAAATACTGATTGACCAAAGACCTCTTGTAGCGTCTCAGCAGGCAATTCGGTGATTTGGCTGAGCTTAATGATTAGCTTAACGAGATCGCGATGATCATAACTACCGACTGACGTATAAACACCTTCATCACCGGCTTGTTCCAGCACTTGATCTAGTACCTCCAGACCAAACTTGTCTTCGACGAGGTCCATAAACTCGGTAAAAATGATTCCCTTCATCACTCAGCCCTTTTTATGATATATGTATTAATAGATATGCATCAACGTTAACAGCCAAATTCAGTAAACACCCATTACGGCTTACCAAGCTATATTAACTAACCAAAGCATGAGTCATAAAATTGGCTTTTTCAAATAGATAGAGGAGTATTTGTGTTGTTGCCAACAAGTCGAGAAGCACTTATCCAGCGCTTCCAAATTAAGCAACCAGTTCCTTATCACGCCGAATCTCTCAAACGCTTGGGATTTCTGCAAACCACACCGCTACGTAAAGCCGCAGTGCTAATTGGATTTATTGAAAGAAATAGCGGTTTGAACGTGTTATTTACCAAACGTGCGACTCACCTAAAGCATCATCCCGGTCAAGTAAGCTTTCCGGGGGGCAAATATGAGAATAGTGATACTTCTCTGATCCACACTGCCATAAGGGAAACCGAAGAGGAAATTGGTATTTCTAAGCAACATATCGAGGTTTTTGGTCAAATGGTCGAATTACCCACCATTAGCCGATTTGCGGTTACCCCTTACCTCGCCTTCATTGATCCTGACTATCAGGCAATGATTGACAGAAACGAAGTTGATGAGGTTTTTGAGGTGCCACTTGACATAATTTTAGACCCTCAACAACTGAAAAGTAGTACATTTATTATCAACCAGCAGACACACCGCGTATTCGGTATTAGCTACGGTCGTCACTTTATTTGGGGGATGACAGCACAAATCATTCAAGCCCTACAAGCCCAACTAGTACAAAATTAATTCACTTCGCGAATTTACTCTGTTTTTAGAATTTTATACGGTTAAAATGCCGCTTATCGGCAAACGTTTGCTATGGACAAAATAAATACAGGTTATCGAATTAATTAGTTTTTCTAATGCGAGGCATTAAGATAAATCACGTGTAGCACGTCATTTTCGTGACAAAAAACTCCTTTTTGGAATATCATTAGCGCATCCCCATCATTTTATGATTTAGATCTAGTTTTTATGTAATTCTTTCTTGCAGAATTGCACCCGACTTATTTCCTGTTCCCAAAAAATGAGTATCCCAAATATGAACTCTACTACTACTTCAGCTGCGGCTGAGCAATCGTCTAGTAAGTTTACTTACAAAGACTTTACTTGGTGTCTATCACTATTCGGTACTGCGGTAGGCGCAGGCGTACTATTCCTACCTATCAAAGCTGGCGCTGGCGGTTTCTGGCCTCTAGTTGCTCTTGCTCTAATTGCAGCACCAATGACTTGGTTTGCACACAAATCTCTAGCTCGTTTCGTTCTTTCTGCAAAGAACCCAGAAGCAGACATCACTGATACTGTTGAAGAACACTTCGGTAAAACTGGCGCGAACCTAATCACTTTCGCTTACTTCTTCGCTATTTACCCTATCGTTCTTATCTACGGTGTTGGTATCACAAACACGGTTGACTCTTTCCTAGTTAACCAAATGGGTATGGAATCACTTCCACGTCCGTTGCTTTCTGGTGCACTTATCCTAGCGATGACAGCGGGTGTAATTTTCGGTAAAGAACTAATGCTGAAAGCAACTTCAGCAATGGTTTACCCTCTAGTATTTATCCTACTAGCACTATCTGTATTCCTAATCCCTGATTGGAACACTTCAATGATGTCAGTAGCACCAGACTTCAGCACTATGCCTACTGTTGTTTGGCTAGCAATTCCAATCATCGTGTTCTCATTCAACCACAGCCCTGTTATCTCTCAGTTCTCTAAAGAACAACGCATGAACTTCGGTGACGACGCAGTTAAGAAAACTGACGCTATCACTGGTGGCGCTGCAATGATGCTAATGGGCTTCGTTATGTTCTTCGTGTTCTCTGTTGTTCTATCTCTATCTCCAGAGCAACTAGCAATGGCACAAGAGCAAAACATCTCTGTACTATCTTACCTAGCTAACGTACACGACAACCCAATCATCTCTTACATGGGTCCTGTTGTTGCTTTCGCTGCGATTACTTCTAGCTACTTCGGCCACTTCCTAGGTGCACACGAAGGTCTAGTAGGTCTAATCAAATCTCGTTCAAAAACGCCTGTAAGCAAAATCGAGAAAGGTTCACTACTATTCATCGTTATCACTACTTGGATCGTTGCAATTGTTAACCCAAGCATCCTAGGTATGATTGAAACAATGGGCGCGCCAATGATTGCGGCTATCCTGTTCATCCTACCTGTATTCGCGATGCACAAAGTACCAGCAATGGCTAAGTACAAAACTTCAGCACCTGTACAGCTTTTCACAGTTATCTGTGGTCTTGCAGCGATTACTTCTGTAATCTACGGCGCTCTTTAATTACCAGCCCTAACAACTGGTAGCTAAAGCAAAAAAAGTATAACGAAATTAAGCCTCCCTTTTGATGGGAGGCTTACTTATGAGGTAATCGATATGATTAGTGTTTTTGACATCTATAAAATCGGCGTTGGTCCTTCTAGCTCACACACTGTTGGTCCAATGAAAGCGGGTAAAGAATTTATTGATGATCTTCGTTCAATGGGAAAATTGCGCGACATCACTAAAATCACCGTTGACGTTTATGGATCACTATCACTGACAGGGAAAGGTCACCACACAGATATCGCAATCATCATGGGTCTTGCTGGCAATACCCCTGAGAAAGTAGATATCGACTCTATCCCGGGCTTTATTGCTCGCGTAGAAGAAACTGAGCGCCTTCCTGTTGGCATGCACTGTCACACAGTATCGTTCCCTAAAGAAGGCGGTATGAACTTCCATACTACTAACTTATCGCTACACGAAAACGGCATGCAAATCCACGCGTGGATTGATGACGAAGTAGCATACTCTAAAACGTATTACTCAATCGGTGGTGGTTTCATCGTCGATGAAGAGAACTTCGGTAAAGAAGAAGAGAACCCAATCAAGGTTCCTTACACCTTCACTACCGCTGAAGAGCTAGTGAACCAGTGTAAAGAGCACGGTCTTTCTATCAGTACTTTGGTAATGAAGAACCAAGCGGCTCTTCACTCTGATGAAGAGTCACGTACATACTTTGCGAACATTTGGAAAACAATGCGCGAAGGTATGGATCGCGGTATGAATACTGAAGGTATTCTGCCTGGTCCACTACGTGTACCTCGTCGTGCAGCAGCACTTCGTCAACAGCTACTAACGTCAGAGAAAACCTCTAACGATCCAATGGCAGTTGTAGACTGGGTAAACATGTTTGCTTTCGCTGTTAACGAAGAAAACGCAGCGGGTGGTCGTGTTGTAACGGCTCCAACTAACGGCGCATGTGGCATCATCCCTGCTGTTCTAGCGTACTACGACAAGTTCATCCAAACCGTAACTGAAAAAGATTACATCCGTTACTTCGCAGCTTCTGGCGCGATCGGCGGTCTTTACAAGCGTAACGCATCTATCTCAGGTGCTGAAGTAGGCTGTCAGGGCGAAGTTGGCGTGGCATGTTCTATGGCCGCAGCTGGTCTTGCTGAGCTTATGGGCGGTAGCCCAGAGCAAGTATGTATGGCTGCAGAAATCGCGATGGAGCACAACCTAGGTCTAACTTGTGACCCTGTAGCTGGACAGGTTCAGGTTCCATGTATCGAGCGTAACGGTATTGCTGCAGTTAAAGCAATCAACTCAACTCGCATGGCACTACGCCGTTCATCTGCACCAACAGTATCTCTAGATAAAGTTATCGAAACGATGCTAGAAACGGGTAAAGACATGAACGCTAAATACCGTGAGACATCTCAAGGTGGTCTAGCGATTAAAGTTATTTGCTAACTTTAAAGTGATCTTTAGTCAAAATATCAAGTGGCTCAAACCGTATTGATTATTTTGACAATATAATGGCGACGTAACAGTCGCCATTTTTGTATGAGTAGATCCACGATCTACAACTAGAATATTGGTTCAGAATCAAAAAATAGAGATGAGAGAATATGATTGCACTCAAACCAGCTAAGTTAAAAGACTTTGCCAGTTTAATGCAGCTAGAAGTATTACCGGAGCAAAAAGCCTGTCACCTACCCTTCGAACAGGCCTACCATAAGCGTTCAAAGTATGACGTTATCCTCACACTCTATATTGAACAGCACCCTGTTGGTTACGTTGTAATAGATAAAGCATTTTCTCATTACGCTACATTTGCACGCCGACACGAGCTTGGGCTCAAATACATTGTTTTGGATAAAAGCTATCAGAAGAAAGGACACGGTCGTCGAGCGATAAACAAACTGCTTGTTTACGCAAATGCGATTGACTCCAACAGTGACTCAATATGTGTCACCTTACCCGCTGACGATAACGAGTCACAACAGTTTTTTAAAGCACTCGGGTTTGATGAAGAAGCGAAGTTATTTTTTGGTAAAAATGGCAAAGAGCGCATCATGCGCCATAAGCTTTAGGTAGCCAATCGACATCGCGAATGACTACCTGTTGTTTTGCATGAAGCGAAACTATTCTCCGCGATAAATACAACCCGCAGTGCAAGTCTCTTTTATTTCAACTTTACTTAATAGTGGCAACGATGGCTTTAGTTGTTGCCAAATCCACTTTGCCAACACTTCACTGGTTGGGTTTTCTAGGCCCTCTATATCATTAAGGTAATAATGATCTAGTTGGTCATAGATCGGCTTAAATGCGGCCTTTATTTCAGCGAAATCGACAACCCAGCCAGTATGTGGATCAACATCACCTTCCACGTAAAGGCGAACTAAAAAGGAGTGTCCATGCAAGCGACCACATTTATGCCCTTCTGGCACATTTGGTAAGTGATGGGCAGCTTCAAACATAAACTCTTTATACAACTCGGTTTTCATCCAATTTACCTATACTAGCATTGAGCCGCCCATACTAACCAAGTTGGCGTCCAAGCTCCAGTTTACCTATCATCTAAGCAATAAACGCAAAGCATTATTTCCCCAAAAAACCAAACATGCGTCGTATATACGTCACGATGACAACATTTTGACCACATTGAATATGCATCACAATTACTAAACCCCCACTCCGTGTAAGGTCACAATTAAACTACGTAATTGTAACAACTTAGCTCACATTTCAATAAAATTGCCGCATTCATTCCAATAAAAAGTAAATCAATATGCGCTCTTCAATTACTTTCAAGCTTCTTATCGCATTAGTTCTGGTTTTTGGTTGTGTTCTCGCTGTATCCACAACCTATCAATACCAACAACAGAAAGAACTTATCCATGACGTATTGAGTGAGCAGCTACATGATAAGGCGAGCAACTATTTTGATAGCCTAAATATGATGATGCTGACAGGCACTATGTCGCAAAAAGAAACCTTACGCGAAAAAGCATTAGCTCAAGATGGAATTGAAGACGTTAAAGTACTGAGAGCCGAAGCGGTCAATAAAATTTATGGCTCAGGCGGCACGAACCAAGCAGCTGCTGATGATATTGACAGAAGAGCGCTCGCCGGTGAGCTAGTCATCGAGCCGATCAGTGCGGATTGGGGTAAAGGATTAGTGGTAGCGCTACCAATGAAGTCGAGCCTAGATTATCGTGGTACTAACTGTGTTGGCTGTCACGCCGCTCCAGAAGGCGAAGTTCTAGGAGCTATTCGTCTCGAATACAATATGAACCACGTTAATTCGATGGTAAGCAAACAAGCCATGTTTGCTGTAGCGATCATGTCATCAATTATGTTTGTTGGCTTCGCCCTGACTATGATGCTAACGCGAAAAATAGTGGTTACTCCACTGCAAGCTGCGTCTCAGTTCATGTCTCAACTATCTGAATCAAAAGACTTATCAGGCCGATTGCAATCCAAACAGAGCGATGAAATCGGATTGTTAACTAATTCAATCAATTCGTTTATGGATACGGTGAGTGATAGCCTACACAACGTCCAGCAAACCAGTCACTCCTTATCGAACTCCGCCAATCGCCTGACTGATGTTGCGCAATCCACTGATAGAGCAGCCAATAATCAACAAGTGGAAACCAATGATGTGCAAAGCAACATCAACAATATGCTTGAACAGCAAGACCATACTGAGCAAGCGACACTAGATGCTACTACCCTCGTCAATCATACAGTTGAAGTCGTCACTCAAAGCGCAACAAGTGCACACAATGTGAGCGATGATATAAAGAAACTCGTCGGCTCAATCGACAATGTAAAAGAGAAAATATCTTCATTAAACGATCAAACCACTGAAGTGTCATCGATTCTTGAAGTCATCAGTAGTATTGCGGAACAAACCAACCTACTCGCGCTAAATGCAGCAATCGAGGCAGCGCGTGCAGGTGAACAAGGGCGAGGCTTTGCCGTAGTTGCTGAAGAAGTGAGAAATCTCGCGGCAAGAACAGCAGAAGCCACGGGAAGCATCGAAAATATCATCGAACAATTCCAGCAAGGTAGCCAAGAGTCTCTCTCATCGGTCGATCAGGTAAGCACCCAAGCACATCAACGCTCGGAAGACATTGAAAACCTTTCAAGCACTATGCATAACGTTGTCGCTGAAATGCATCAAGTACTTGAACATACGCGTGAAATACAACAAAAAACTCAAGCGACCTCTTCAGTTAGCCATCACATCCAAGGCAAAGTAGATACCATTACCGCCCATGCTGACGATACCTCGCAATTTGCCTCACAAACTCGCGACATTAGCCTAGACTTAGAGCAGTTGTCTGAGCGCCTTGAGCAACTTATCAACCAATTTTCGTTAGGTCACCGCAATCATATAGAAAAATAGCGAATTTATCGGCCTTAAAACGATAATAAAGGTTGAAGCAATCGAATTGACAGGTAATATGTTCATTCGATGAAAAAGTAATGACAACCCAATGTTTTGGTGGAATTTCAGTCAAACAGACTGCACACTTCATCGCTCAAACATTGGGTTCTATTTTTGCCCTAATCCTTAATGGAGATTATTGTTAACATGACTTACGCGCCTGTAAAAGACGTACTGAGTGGTAAGCTAGCAGTAGACAGTGAAGTAACTGTTCGCGGCTGGATCCGTTCACGTCGTGATTCCAAAGCTGGAATTTCTTTCCTTGCCATCTATGACGGCTCTTGTTTCGACCCGATTCAGGCCGTGGTCCCTAATAATCTTAATAATTACAACGACGAAGTGCTAAAGTTAACCACTGGCTGCTCTGTTGAAGTAACTGGTAAGGTTGTGGATTCACCTGCTGCTGGTCAAGCATTCGAGCTTGCAGCAACTGAAGTGAAAGTTGTAGGTTGGGTTGAAGATGCTGATACATACCCAATGGCGAAAACTCGTCACTCTATCGAGTATCTACGTGAAGTAGCTCACCTACGTCCGCGTACTAACGTAATGGGTGCAGTTGCGCGTGTTCGTAACTGTCTATCGCAAGCGATTCACCGTTTCTACCACGAGCAAGGCTACTTCTGGGTTTCTGCTCCGCTAATTACTGCTTCTGATGCAGAAGGTGCTGGTGAAATGTTCCGCGTTTCAACGCTAGACATGGAAAACCTACCTCGCACAGATGAAGGTAAAGTAGACTACAACGAAGATTTCTTCGGCAAAGAGACTTTCCTAACAGTATCTGGTCAGCTAAACGCAGAAGCTTACGCTTGTGCACTAAGCAAAGTTTACACGTTCGGTCCGACTTTCCGTGCTGAAAACTCAAACACCAGCCGCCACCTAGCGGAATTCTGGATGGTTGAGCCTGAAGTTGCGTTCGCAGAACTTGACGACGTAGCAAAACTTGCTGAAGACATGCTGAAATTTGTATTCAATGCTGTACTAGCAGAATGCCGCGATGACCTTGAGTTCTTTGCTCAACGTATCGATAAAGAAGCAATCACTCGTCTAGAGCAGTTTGTATCTTCTGACTTTGCACAAGTTGACTACACTGACGCAATCCAGATCCTTCTTGATTCAGGTCGTGAGTTCGAGTTCCCTGTTGAATGGGGTATCGATATGTCTTCTGAGCACGAGCGTTACCTAGCAGAAGAACACTTCAAAGCACCAGTAATCGTTAAGAACTACCCGAAAGACATCAAAGCATTCTACATGCGTGCGAACGATGACGGTAAGACTGTAGCGGCAATGGACGTTCTAGCACCAGGCATCGGCGAAATCATCGGTGGTTCTCAACGTGAAGAACGTCTAGAGATCCTAGATGCACGTATGCGTGAAGTAGGCATCGACCCAGAACACATGAGCTGGTACCGCGATCTTCGTAAATACGGCACAGTACCACACGCTGGTTTTGGCTTAGGTTTCGAGCGCCTAGTATCTTACGTAACAGGTATGGGCAACGTTCGTGACGTAATCCCATTCCCACGTACACCACGCTCTGCAAACTTCTAATCACTGATTAGCAAGTCAGAACATATATTAAGACCTCCCAAGTGGAGGTCTTTTTTTAAGCAAAAAATAGCTGATAAACACTCTTTTTCATCTCTTTCGCCACTAAATTGCGAATAAAGCCTATCTATCAACAATTATCTTGCCCATTTTTCACGATTATCCATGAATTCTTTTCAATCCTGTTCACCTTGCGAACAATAATGAAAAGTAAATTGCCGCAATTGGTTATATATCCAAGTAACCTCAAGGTGCTAGGTTCAACAAGAATACCTAGGTTTGCAGACATGAAGCGCAAAGTTGCAATTTATATTCCATACTTGGTTAAGAGATTCTCGCACATTATTCCGGAGGCTATGATGAAACAATTTACTATGGATGACTTGTCATATAATGGCGCACATCAAGGGGTACATAGCTGGAACCACCCAGATGGAAGCAATCCCTACTATTGGCATCCTGAATGGCTGCATATCGCTGAAGATGCCATGGGGCTCCATCCTAAAAAACAACTCAACGTTCCTGATGGCGAAACTGCAACCGAAGAGCATGCTAAGCAAGCCATTGTCGACCATCTCAATGAACGGTAACTAATTCTCAATTCGATGCCACCCAAACGGTTGGCATCACATTATTTTTGTCGGTATATGCTAAATTTACACTGCAAGAGTGAACTTTATCTAATAATGTAATAAGCGACAAAATAATGAAAAAATACAACGAAGACGATATTCAATACAAAGGTGAATCAAACGGCGTCCACACATGGACAACCCCTTCAGGACAACCTTACTACTGGCATCCTGACTGGCTTCATATCGCACAAGAGGCGACTGGTCACCATCCAAAAGCAGAGATCGAAGTACCCCACAACGAAACCGTGACCAAGAAGCATGCACTGAATGCCATTCTGGCGGATCTAAACAACTGGGCCACCAAAGCGATGTCAAATAATCCTGACTTTGAAACCCAAGCACATGAATCCCAAATAGACCTGAAAAAGTAATGTTGTAACGATCGAAACCCGCTTGGTTTCGGTCGTTTTACTTAATCAAACTCCCCTCCAGTTTAAATTTTTATAAAACCTCTCTAAAAACAGCACTTATCCGGCACGCTGTTACTTTCTTCCATTACTTGCTTAACATCGTTGCTTTTGTATATAAGGGTTTTCGCTTACTTCTGAATTTTTATTTCAAGACAAACATAGAGCACTACTTTCTGTTTATCTTGTGCTAAAGCGGCAAATTAACCAAACGATTGCTTAATGAAACCTATTGAATTGACTTCACTTTGACTAATAGTGAATAAAATTTCTAGTTTCTACCCATTTAGTGTTGTCTCTTGTGCAGCATACAGGTATAAATATTCAAGTTACACATTATCCCCCTTCGATTAACATGGATGACGATTATGTTTGAAAAAGTAGTTGCTGCACCAGCTGACCCTATCCTCGGTCTTACGGAAGAGTTTAAAAAGGACCCGCGCGCTGAAAAAATTAACCTTGGCGTCGGTATTTATAAAAATGAACAAGGCGAAACGCCAGTTCTAGCGACAGTTAAGAAAGCTGAAGCCGCTCTTGTCGAAACTGAGAAGACCAAGTCTTACCTAACAATCGAAGGTACGGCAGAATACGGTCTGGCTGTACAAAAACTACTATTTGGTAACGATGCTGAAATCGTTGCGGAAAAGCGAGCAAAAACAGCGCAAGCTCCGGGTGGTACTGGTGCCCTTCGCGTAGCAGGCGAATTCATTAAACGCCAATTAGGCGACGTTAAAATCTGGATCAGTAACCCTACTTGGGCGAACCACATCGGTGTATTTACTGCTGCAGGTCTTGAAACTGCGCAATACAGCTACTACAACGCGGAAACTAAGGATAAAGATTTCGCAGCGATGGTTGCTGACTTAGAAAAAGCGGACGCTGGCGATATCGTACTACTGCACGGCTGCTGCCATAACCCAACAGGTATTGATCCAACAGCTGAAGAATGGGAAGTGCTGGCGAAACTTGTCGCAGAGAAAAAATTACTTCCGTTATTCGACTTTGCATACCAAGGTTTCGGTTCTGGTGTAGAAGAAGATGCTGCAGGTCTGCGTACTTTTGCTAAGTACAATAAAGAAATTTTAGTTGCGAGTTCATTTTCGAAGAACTTCGGTCTGTACAATGAGCGTGTGGGTGCGTTTACACTCGTAGGTGAGTCTGCAGATGTAGCTGCGACAGCATTTTCACAAGTAAAAGCAATCATTCGCTCTATCTACTCAAATCCACCAGCACACGGCGCTGCAGTCGTTAACTATATTCTTAACGATGCGGACCTACGTGCAGAATGGGAAGCAGAAGTAAAAGAGATGCGCGACCGTATTCAAGAAATGCGTGAACTGTTTGTTGCAACGCTGAAAGAGCAAGGTGTTGATGCAGACTTTAGCTTTATCGAGCGCCAAAACGGTATGTTCTCATTCTCAGGTCTAAGCAAAGAGCAAGTAACTCGTCTAAAAGATGAGTTTGGTATTTACATTGTTGGCTCGGGTCGTATCAGTGTTGCAGGCATGACTAAAGCAAACATGTTACCGCTTTGCCAAGGTATTGCAGCTGTACTGTAATATTGCAGTCTATAGATAAGAAAAAGCCAGCTTTTCAGCTGGCTTTTCTTTTGGATAAAGAATCAATGAAACCACAATACTTTAAGGTTGGTATAAACAAACTTAAACCACTATAGCGTCACCATTAATTCATCCTGCTCCAAACTCTGGATATCCACTTCTAATCGTTGTTGGATTCGTTCTAATTGCTCTTGATCTAGCTCATAGGGCATAACCAAACGCAATTCATGGATACCTTCTGACTTTGCGAGCTCGAGAAGTGTGTGGATATTTGACTCATCGCTGCGACTTGCAGAAAGAGATTTCATCGCTTGATTTTTTAACCGCTCTTCTGGTGTCCACGACTGTTGAACCGTGTCTTTCCAAGCAATACTGAAAACAGGTGAAATCGTGCTTATCGCTTCAAGAAACGTCCATTTCTTGCTGTAAGCCTCACCTAAAAATGAGGTATAGTCAAAAACCACACTTGCCTTGCCTTGATGTTCCATATCATCTCCCGTAGATCAGGCAACAAGTACGTTAAATATCTGTCAAGATGCGTAATAGATCAATAGGATATAGAACATCGGTCTTTTATGCCTTTTTTATCATTCAAAAAGGCATATAAAAACCAAGAAAGTAACAATCAAAATACAATTTATCGATATAGAAAACCAGTTGCGTAATATTTGTATCACCAAAATAAATCATTAATATTATTAATGATCTCAATAGAAATCACTTTATATCGATAACTCGACTGGCTTTTTTGTATTGAATCTTCCAACCTTGCCACCTCGGTAACTCCCAACGTTTCGGGTCTCCTTTACGTAAACCATCTCGATACACGACATAAATAAGCTTTCTCTTTGGGTAATATTCGACGTCTAAATTAAGGTCGCCCAGTTGCAACTGAAATGGATGTTGCTCGGCAAAGTCGGCATATTGCCAATACGGAATGCCTTTAAACACAAAGTCATCAGCACTGAACAGTTCTAGTTCATCAAGGTCTTGTAGCTCTAATAGTTCCAATTGATCACGAAACCATTTATCAAACGTAATATCATGATGATCATTGCAATCTGCTAAACCCATCTCTACATAAATACGCCAGTGGTCAATCTCAGCTTTGCGCTGCGGATACAAACCGACTAATTTCGTCTCAGCTTTGACCGCCTCAAGTATAGGTTGTAGTGCCAATTCCCCCTGCGCGATCTGCTTAACCGTTGCAATGATACGCCCAGCA
The DNA here is from genome assembly GCF_015278125.1 of Vibrio fluminensis. Taxonomy (GTDB): domain Bacteria; phylum Pseudomonadota; class Gammaproteobacteria; order Enterobacterales; family Vibrionaceae; genus Vibrio; species Vibrio fluminensis. The sequence continues at coordinate 46,537 of NZ_JADILO010000002.1, read as the reverse complement.
TAAACAAGCTGCATTTCAACAAAGGTACCTTCTTGTTCGATAATCGTCTCGCCTTGTTGCCAATCACCAATTGATAACGATTGGAGCAATTGAAAATCAAGTGGCATTATCTCTGTTGCCAGCGTCAACGTCTGCTTAACACCCCGTCCCGGAAGGCTGTGCGTACCGAGCACCAACGCGGCCTCAATAGAGGTGGATAAGCGACTATCTCGGCCTATCATCACTTCCATCTCGCCGTTACCCATTGCCTCTTTACGCTTATTACGGCGAACAAAAACCAGCTCTGGATGTAAACGCGCAATCGCCGCCACCCATTGACGATGCTCATAACGCGAAGCCACTTCCAGCATAGGTAATTCGAAGATCTCACGCATTTGTTCCGATAGCCCTCTAGCTTCCTCTAATGCGTCTTGATCGACTGAGACAGCTGGAAACACTTTACCGCGCAAAATTGCCACTGATAACTGCCCATCACACCCTCTACTTTCCTCTTTAGCCAGTAACTCTAATTGTTCTTCGTCACCACTAAGTCGGTATAACTTAGCTGGCGTGGCTAGCACAGCGGTATAATCAATCATCGCTTCTTGCAAAGCACGATTCGGCATTCGAGTAACCAAGTCCGCGAGTAATGCATCTATCGGTAAAGGGGAAATAACACGACCATGTTCCGTTGCTCGACCATCGCTATCTATCGCTTGCATTCCCAACAGCAACTGCTGGGCTTGAACCAAGGACTTCTCAGGTAATGGTTCAAGAAAGTCCAACTGTTGTAACGGCTCGTGGCAACTAGCAGAAGCAAGCATCGCCTCCGTCAAAGACTCACGAAACATCTCTGGCGGCGTCACGCTTATCAAGGCAGCATGCTCACCATACAGGCGAATACAGTGGCCATCCATCACACGGCCAGCACGACCAGCACGCTGTTTAGCGCTCGCTTGTGAGATGTGTTTAAGACTGAGCGTCGTTCTTCCGTTACGCTGCTCTGTACGGCGCTCCAAACCAGAATCAACCACCACCGCAATATTTGGAATAGTCAAAGAAGTTTCTGCAACATTAGTTGCTAACACCACTTTGACTTGTGGTTGAGGATTAAGGGCAATTTCACGCTGTTTATCATTCACTGACGCATGAAGCGGCGCAATCACAACCCCCTCAATACCCGCTAACATTTGCGCGCATTGGCTTATCTCTTTGCGCCCAGGCAAGAAGACTAGAATATCGCCACTTGCCGATTCTAGCTCACGCAACACTTCAACTTTGATGCGCTGCTCAAGGTGACGAATATCGGGCAACTGACGCGAATCCATAGCCTGATGTGAGATAGACACTTGGTAGGTTCGCCCCTCGGCTTGCAGTCGCTCTGCGCCTAGATAGCGAGCCAACTTTTCGCCTTCGATGGTCGCAGACGTTAACACAATACGATGTTGTTGATGTCGCTTGAATAACGCCACCAGTAAATCACTATCCCAGCGGCGTTCATGAAATTCGTCAACAATAACGATATCAAACGCACTGAGGCGGTCTTCGGCATACCAACGCAGTGCCACACCCGGCGTAACAAACACCACTTGGCTGTCGTCACTAAATCTGGTCTCAAGCTTGATTGCGTAACCTATCGATTCACCGACCATCTCACCTCTCAACTCGGCTAAATACTCCGCCAAAGAAGTACAGGCAATTCTGCGCGGCTCAACCACCAAAACGCGTCCTTGTTCACTCGCCCAAAGTGGCAATCGGGTTGATTTCCCCGAGCCAGTTTCAGCCTCGACAACTAAGTGGCTATGTTTTAGCTTTTCAACAAAAGTTGGTTTAAGTGAATCGATCGGTAACACTGTCATTATTATGTGGTTTTTATGAATTTAATGGAGATTATAACAGTAACCCTGTTAACTTCTCACTCTGAGTTACGTTCCTTGTTACTCATCGATTCCCAGTTTACAATATGCAGTTATATATCTAGCTCAATTTGGCAAAAAGCCGATAAAGCTAGAAACTAACGGTCACCATGTTTCGTTCTCGACTATAGGTTCTCAATGTACAACGATAAACGTCCACTCTATATCCCTTTCGCAGGTCCTGCTCTTTTAAGTACACCGCTACTGAACAAAGGCAGTGCCTTCTCTGCTGAAGAGCGTATTTCATTTAACCTTGAAGGCTTGCTACCAGAAACAACTGAAACGATTCAAGAGCAAGTTGAGCGTGCTTATCAACAATATCGTAGCTTCGAAAATGATATGGATAAGCATATCTATCTGCGTAATATCCAAGATACCAACGAGACACTGTTTTATCGTTTAGTTCAGAATCATATTTCTGAAATGATGCCAATCATCTACACCCCGACTGTCGGTGCTGCATGTGAAAACTTCTCAAACATCTACCGTCGTGGACGCGGTCTGTTTGTGTCGTACGCCAATCGCGAACGCATGGATGACATCTTAAACAATGCTTCAAACCATAACGTAAAAGTTATCGTAGTAACGGATGGTGAGCGTATTTTGGGTCTGGGTGACCAAGGTATCGGTGGCATGGGTATTCCAATTGGTAAACTGGCGCTATACACCGCTTGTGGTGGTATTAGCCCTGCATACACATTGCCAATCGTCTTAGATGTGGGCACCAACAACCCACAACGTCTTGCTGATCCAATGTACATGGGCTGGCGTCATCCACGTATCACAGGTCAAGACTATGATGCGTTTGTGGAAGAGTTCATTCAATCAGTACAACGTCGCTGGCCTGATGCACTGATTCAGTTCGAAGACTTTGCGCAGAAAAACGCAATGCCACTGCTGGAGCGCTACAAAGATCGCATCTGCTGCTTTAACGACGATATTCAAGGCACTGCCGCAGTAACCGTAGGTTCGCTGCTAGCCGCTTGTCAAGCGGCGGGAAGCAAGCTTTCAGAGCAACGGGTGACATTCCTAGGTGCAGGTTCTGCCGGTTGTGGTATCGCTGAAGCGATCATCGCACAAATGGTCTCTGAAGGTATCTCTGATGAGCAAGCGCGCTCGCAGGTTTACATGGTTGACCGCTGGGGTCTGCTGCAAGAAGGTATGCCGAACCTATTAGACTTCCAGCAAAAGCTGGTACAAAAAGCGGATCACACTGCGGAATGGCCAAACGAAGGTAATGGTTTCTCACTGCTTGACGTAATGGCGAATGCTAAACCAACCGTACTTATTGGTGTATCTGGCGCACCAGGCCTGTTTAGTAAGGAAGTGATTAAGGAGATGCACAAGCACTGCCCGCGTCCGATCATCTTCCCACTTTCTAACCCTACCAGCCGTGTTGAAGCGACACCAAACGACATCATTCGTTGGACTAACGGTGAAGCATTAGTGGCCACTGGCAGCCCATTTGATCCGGTAGTACACGATGGTAAAACTTACCCAATCGCGCAATGTAACAACAGCTACATCTTCCCGGGTATTGGTTTAGGTGTGTTGGCGGTATCTGCCCGTCGCGTAACGGATGAAATGCTACAAGAGTCAAGCCGCGCTTTAGCGACTTGCTCTCCATTGGCCATTAACGGACAAGGTGCGCTACTGCCACCTTTAGAAGCCATCCATACTGTTTCTAAAAAAATCGCCTTTGCAGTGAGCAAAAAAGCCATTGAGCAAGGTGTAGCGCAAGAAATTACTGATGAAGCTTTAGAAGAGGCAATCGAAGCATACTTCTGGCAACCAGTATACCGCCGCTACAAACGCACTGCGTTCTAAACTAAAAAACACTTCACTAAGCCCCGAGTAATTTGGGGCTTTTTCATTGGAGGAGTTATGTGGGAATTTTTTGAACCTGCCGGACGTTACATTGCCAGTTATCTAAACGAGATATCTACCGCATTAGTTGCTTGTTCTTTAGTCATGTTAGGTGGTGAGATCAATGCTAGCCTTAGAAGATTACTAAAATCACAAAACTTTGTTGTTAGAACTTTCGTATTCATATTGATTAATGCGTTTGGATACGGCTTAATCATAGTGAAAGCAACCCCTTACCTCACTCGGACACTTAACCAATTGCCCTATGGCATGATGTTTGTGATTGTGACCAGCTGTTTTATAGCCATTGGTTTGTGGGCTCAAAGGAATAGACAGATTTAGTGCGTAATATTTTTCAACACCATTCATCAAATCAATACTTCAAGTTTGCGACTAAGGCATTCAAGTACGCCCTAGCCGTCGTTCTTCTAGCGGTCGTAACTTTGATTGCGATAGATCGTTGGGTGAGCATCCAAACTCAAGATCAACTTTACTTTTCTATCGATGAAGTACAGCCACATAATGTCGCTGTCGTGCTTGGTACCAGTAAGTATTTAGGCAAAGTGCTCAATGAATATTACTTACATCGAATTGACGCGGCGATCGATCTTTATAAACAAGATAAAATCGCCAACTTTTTGCTCAGTGGCGACAATGCCCACCGCTCCTACAACGAACCGTGGACAATGAAGCGGGACTTGCTGCGCGCTGAAGTACCAGAAGAGCGCATTTTCCTCGATTATGCGGGCTTTCGAACTCTAGATTCAGTGATTCGAGCCAAAGAAATTTTTGATACTGATAACTTTTTGATTATTTCGCAGCAGTTCCACTGCGAACGAGCACTGTTTATTGCAAACTTTCACGATATACAAGCCAAGTGCTTAGCGGTCGCTGGCCCAACTAAGCACTCTGGTTACAAGGTGAGACTAAGAGAAGTCTTTGCCCGCGCTAAAGCCGTTCTAGACTTATATATTACCCAAGCAAAACCTAAATTCCTCGGACCAAAAGAGCCAATTGTAGAGCCCGAAAAACAAAGCTCTAGAGAACCACTCTCCTAAGTGAGTATTCTTATCTCAGCGCCAGCCACTTCGACTCGGTTTCTACCGCAACGCTTAGCTTGATAGAGCAGCTCGTCTGCTCTAGCAATCATTTCCTGAGGGGTTTCATCCCCCATTTGCACCACACCAAAACTTGCAGTTAAGACTTGTCCGTGCATCCATCGATATTGCTCGCACTTCTGACGTAGTCGCTCAGCAAGCATGTAAGCTTGTTTCAGTGTCGTTGAAGAACAGAATACAACGAACTCCTCTCCTCCCCATCGAACCAAACGGTCGGTGACTCGCAACTCTTCCATAAGAACCATGGTAAACTCGCGTAAAATGTCATCGCCCATTTGGTGACTAAAGTCATCATTGACGCGTTTAAAATTATCGATATCAATGTAAATTATTGAAAGCTGTTCCGTCGGTTTAACATAGCGACTGAATTGCTCTTCCAGCCATCCTCTAACGGCATGCCGATTCATCGCCCCGGTCAGCGCATCACGATTGGCTTGTTCCGCAAACTGGATATTCTGCTGGCGCAACCTGCGATTAAGCGAGCTTAAGTGCGCTCGACGCTTTTCCGCTTCCATCGCTCTATTACGGCTATTACGAATTTCTAGAAAGCTAAATGCAATCGCAAAACTAACCCACATAATTAACAGAGCAAACATCAAGGTTTCAGTATGGATATAGTATCCGACAAACTCTATTTTCTTAATCCGCAGTTGATAGAGCCCCTCTTCTGCACCGGAGCCTGTTGCTAACTCAATTCGATTAATATTATTAAATTCAGGTCCTGAGTGCTCAATGGGTATCTGATTATCCACCAGCCACCAAGTAAGCACTTGTAGATTTTTCAACGGTATTTGTAACGGTTGACTATAGTCCGCCTGACGATAATCCAAGCCGTTGTACTTATGCGTGTATTCGTCATCGGGAAGGGAGTAAGCAGGGTTATAGTTACGTAAGTAAAAACGTAGAGTTGGGCTAGTGTTAGTATCCAGACGAACAAAATCCACATCTAAGCGAACCGTGTGAAAGTCGGAAAAATCTATACCATGAGTTGGGTCTTGAGAGTCGATTTGAATCGAAACACCGCAGTATGGCCATTTATAGTCTGGACTATTGCTCAAGGTACAATTGAGTTGAACTCCGCCGTCTTTTAAAGGAAAAAGACTACTTGTCGAAGCCCCTTTTTGTACCTGATCATTAGTCGGTAAAAACACAAATTCTTCTGGACTAATTCGATATGTTTTCTTTTCGCCAAACTGCCAATGTAGTGTAATCAACACCACTGTGATAAAAAATAAGATAAAAATTAGCTTATGAATCGTATTCACAATGCACTCACTTAATACAACCGACTATTGATATTTTGTAATTATTAGACTGATAAAACTCCGGCGAATATGGCTTGGGCACTCATTGACACACGCAAACCTCGTCGAATTTCTTCAGATACCGAATGTACGCCCATTTGCACTTATTTTACAGTTTTCACATTAGCATCAGGTAATATTTCTGAGCGACTTCATAATCACAACAAAAAAAGATGCGATTAGCGCTGTAAAGAAAATGTACTCAAAGCGCAAGTCGACAAAAATTTTGATAAGCTAGTCATTATAGACTTCTATACCCAAACAACTTGAAGGTGTAGGTAGGCAAGTTTCTGAGTGCCAGTCAACACCGCTGCAACTTCAAGTAGGACAGGTATATTAAAGTCCGAGTCCTTCGCATTTTACGCCGGTAAGCGGTTCTATCACCCCAGCCGAAATCGTCGGTAAATTGGCTGTAAATACAGCGTGCGAACAAAAAAATAAATACAATACAAAGCAAAACCATAAGAGCAAAGTCATGTCATTAAACATCACAGGCACATTGAGCAAAATGCGCTCAACCCTCGATGACCAAGTCCATTACCGATTACCTGTTGGTGAGGAACTGGTTGATTTAAAACCTTATATCGGGCAATCAATCACGCTAACCCATACAGGTAATATCTTCTGCCAATCATGCGGTAAGAAAACCAAGAAGAGCTATTCACAAGGCCACTGTTTTGTGTGTATGAAGAAGCTTGCGAGCTGTGACATGTGCATCATGAAACCTGAGACTTGCCACTACGAACAAGGCACCTGTCGTGAGCCACAATGGGGCGAAGAAAACTGCATGGTTGACCACTTTGTTTACCTATCAAACACCTCAAGCCTAAAAGTGGGCATCACTCGTCACACGCAGATTCCTACACGTTGGATTGATCAAGGTGCGACACAAGGTTTACCTATTTTTAAAGTCAAGACTCGTCATATTTCCGGGCTAATCGAAATTGAATTGGCGAAGCATATTGCTGATAAGACCAATTGGCGTACTCTGCTTAAAGAAGATGGCCAACCTATCGCGCTTGAAGAAAAGTTCGCTGAACTGTTGCCATTAGTGACGGAAAAAATTGCTGAGATCAAGCAGCAATATGGGGACGATGCGATCGAGATACTGAGCGAATCAATTACTCCTATCGCCTACCCTGTACTGGAGCACCCGAAAAAGATCACCTCGCACAACTTTGATAAAAATCCGGTGGTAACGGGTCTATTGCAAGGCATCAAAGGGCAATACCTAATTTTCGACACAGGCGTGATCAATATTCGTAAATTCACCTCTTACGAAGTGACGGTGAGTGACGAGTAATTCACCGCTCTAAATACAACAGAGCCACAATTAGGTGGCTCTATTTGTTTGATGCTTGACGATGTGTAGATGGTCACTACCTAACTAGATACTCTGTAACACATCTAGTGCATCAAACAATCGGTCAATCTCTTGCTTGGTGTTGTAGTGCATCATGCCTATGCGCACTATGCCCTCTTCAAGTTGCAACTGCCTGACCAGTCCTAGCGCATAAAAATGCCCCGCACCTAAGCAAATATTTAGCTCGCCCATCGCTGACGCAATTTGGCTTGGTGAGTAATTATCAAACGTTAAAGCAAAAGTAGGCGTTCTTGTTTGGCTATCGACACTCCCTCGCCCGAGTAAAGTGACTCCAGGCATTGCGCTCAACCTTTGTAAAAAGTAACCGCTTAATTCAGTCTCATATCGATTATAAATCGCGTAACTTTGGTCCAGTCGAGTACGTAAGCTCTCACCACCATCACCCCACTGAGCAAGATACTCGATGGTTGCAACTAACCCAGCGAGCGCCTCAAAACTCTGAGTCCCCGTCTCAAACCGAGCAGGTCCTAAATCGGGTGCAGGTTCAACTTTGTACGGTTGTAGCGACTGAAGCCATTTAGGCGCCATATAGGCGATGCCGACATGAGGACCAAAAAACTTATAGGCCGAACAAACTAAAAAGTCACAGCCAAGCGCTTGTACGTCAATAAGGTGATGTGGCGCATAATGCACCGCATCAACATACACTTGAGCGCCCACTTGTTTAGCTGCCTTGACCACAGGAGCAACATCCACGATCGACCCAGTCGTATTCGACGCTAAGGTCAGCGCAATAAGGCGTGTCTTAGGCGTGATCATTGAAAGCAAATGGGAGACATCCAAACTACCATCATGCGGATTCACTTGCGCAACTTTAACGGTCACCTGCTTATCTTCCGCCGCCTGCTGCCAACTACTGACGTTGGCATAGTGATCCAACCCCGTCACAATCACCTCATCACCAACTTGCCAATTGCGACTAATCGCTCGGCTTAGCGAGAAGGTTAACGATGTCATGTTGGCACCAAAAATGATGGAATCACTGCTTTGAGCATTAAGCAGTGCCTGACAAGACTGACGTGCTTGCAGCATTAGTTCCGTCGTCACTTGGCTAGAAAAATATGGTGCGCCAAGATTAGAATTAAAATGATTTAGGTAACTCACCATCGCCTCTAACACCGACTCCGGTACTTGTGAACCACCCGGACCGTCGAAAAAAGTAACCGGTAAGTCATTGTGAGTCTGATGCAAAGCGTTGAATTGAGCCCGCACCTTATCAACTGAAAACTCAGGAGTGAAGTTCATTAACGCCTTCCTTAGCAGTGAGTACGAATAGGTCCATATAACCTTCTTTGCCATTTTCCACTGCGCGTATCGGGCACGCGTTGTGCCATAATTCTCTGTCAGCGAGCATGGCAACTTCGCCATTTTGCAACACTTTGCGAAAGAAAGGCGCTTCATTACTGTCGCTATAGAGCATGATCTCACCACCGACAATATTGCGACGACCAATACCAATCAAAGCGATATGATCAAAACCATCTTGATGCACGCCTTCTGGCGCTACTTGAGTTTCATCGTAAACGGTGGCGATACGAATCTGATGAATTTCGATTTCTTGTCCATTAGGTAAAGCGTTCTTATTGACGAACAGTTGGCACAATTCGCGCATTCCCTCGCCAAGCAAAGTAGATTCAAGCAAAGGTTCAAACTGACGAACGATGTTACCTTGGAAGCGATTGATTTGATCAGACTGAACAAAATCATTCTTGCCTGTCACGACAACTTGATTATCGACAAACTTAATCACCGAATAACGTCTCAATCGATACTGACCATCTGCATGATCCGTTTTCGGTAACGATTCAAACGATGGCGATAATTGATTGATCGCATCACCGCTGAGACTGGTAATCTGTAACGTGTTCTCGTGACTATGTAACATCATCGACTCCTTAATGACTATACAAACGCTCTAGTTGAATTAACATTCCATTTACATACACTTTTGCGCAATCATCCCGCCAGATCAATAGTTAATAGTATTTAACACCATCATTTTCACAAATTTGAAACATAATTTCATCAGTAAAAAATTTATTAGTGAAAGATGTTGATTTTGACTTTTGCTACTGAGAAAAAGTAGCACAGTTCACTGCCCCATGAATTTATTTTCTTCTATTACAAACACTTAACTATATAACTGCTGATGATTTTCTACTAATTTCAAGGCATCTGTGCCAAGAATTAGCACTATTTTATATCGTCACAGCGTGTGCAAACTAAACAACGCCAAATCTGTAACACCATATTGGTATAACTTATTGCGATATATTTAAATTTATTGGCTTGAATGTCCTTTTCCTAACCCCATTATTTCTAATACAATCGAAAGTAATATTTTTTAGAGTGATTCCCACATCGCCAACGGCGTGGCTCGGGTAAATGCTTAATGGAGCGCTAATGAGCAACGTAAAACACTGCAACCTACTAATCCTTGGTTCTGGCCCAGCTGGCTATACTGCGGCTGTTTATGCAGCACGTGCCAACCTCAAACCAGTACTCGTAACTGGCATGCAGCAAGGTGGACAACTCACCACCACGACTGAAGTTGAAAACTGGCCAGGTGACCCTGAAGGTCTAACCGGTCCTGCACTCATGGATCGCATGAAAGAGCACGCAGAGCGTTTTGAAACTGAAATGCTGTTTGACCACATCAACCAAGTTGATTTTAGTCAGCGTCCTTTCCGCTTATTTGGTGATAGTGGTGAATACACTTGTGATGCGTTGATTATCTCTACCGGTGCGTCGGCGAAATACTTAGGCTTAGAGTCTGAAGAAGCGTTTAAAGGTCGCGGTGTTTCTGCTTGTGCAACTTGTGACGGTTTCTTCTATCGTAATCAAAAAGTCGCGGTTGTTGGTGGTGGTAATACTGCGGTTGAAGAAGCCTTGTATCTATCGAACATTGCCTCTGAAGTGCATCTAATTCACCGCCGTGATAGTTTCCGTGCTGAAAAGATCCTAGTAAAACGCCTAATGGATAAAGTCGAAAACGGTAATATTATTTTGCATACCGACCGCACATTAGAAGAAGTCGTGGGCGACGACATGGGTGTAACCGGCGTTCGTTTGAAACACACGCAATCTGACGCGATTGAAGAATTGGAAGTGATGGGTGCATTCATCGCCATCGGTCACCAACCGAATACCGCTATTTTTGATGGTCAGCTTGAAATGAAAGATGGCTATATCATTGTTAAATCAGGTTTAGATGGCAATGCAACGCAAACCAGCGTCGAAGGCATTTTTGCCGCTGGTGATGTGATGGACCATAACTACCGCCAAGCAATCACTTCTGCGGGTACCGGTTGTATGGCGGCACTGGATGCTGAGCGCTACCTAGATAGCTTAGCTGATAAGGCTTAATCTAGCGCTCTATCGGGTCCACTCACATTTTTTCACTAAATCCCTAAAGCCCTGCGGTATTACCGCGGGGCTTTCTTTTGTATAATCACCAGTTCAAAAATAAAAAAACAGCAGTAAGCCTTCATAATGGATAAAAAGAAACAACGCAGCTTGAACAAGTGGCTACGTGAACAAAGTAAACTGGCGAAACGCTGGTTGCTTGTTGCGGTAGGCCTTGGTGTGTTTTCAAGCGTTTTGCTTTTGGGGCAGGCAGCTTTGCTCGCTTCGATCCTGCATCAATTAATTATTGAACAAGTCGACAAATCTACTCTGGTTGGACACTTCTTGGGTCTCGCGGCCATTGTTGCAATTCGCGCTCTATGCTCATGGGGACGTGAAATTGCGGGTTACCGCTGCGGTGAACAAATCCGACTCTATATTCGCCAACTTATCCTCGATAAGCTGCGCGAACTTGGCCCTGCCTATATTAAAGGCAAGCCAGCTGGTACTTGGGCAACGCTGCTGCTTGAGCAAGTGGAAGAGATGCATGACTTCTTTGCGCGTTATTTACCGCAAATGTCACTGGCAGTGTTGGTGCCGTTCATTATTCTCGTAGTGGTATTCCCTGTGAACTGGGCGGCAGGTTTAATCTTCCTGATCACCGCTCCGCTCGTGCCACTATTCATGGCACTTGTCGGCATTAAAGCGGCTGACGCAGGTCAGAAAAACTTCAAGGCCCTGCAAAGACTATCGGGTCACTTTTATGACCGCTTACAGTCGATGACCACCATTCGTCTGTTTGACCGAACTAAAGCAGAAACTGAATTGATGCAAGGCGCATCAGAGGTATTCCGCTCTCGCACAATGGAAGTACTGCGCATCGCCTTTCTTTCATCAGCAGTGCTCGAATTTTTCACTTCAATATCGATTGCACTCACCGCCGTCTACTTTGGTTTTGCCTTTATCGGTGAACTCAACTTTGGTGACTACGGCGTAGGCGTCACTTTATTTGCGGGTATGTTTGTTTTGATCCTCGCGCCAGAGTTTTACCAACCGCTGCGCGATCTTGGTACTTTCTATCACGCCAAACAGCAAGCAGTCGGTGCGGCAGAAAGCATCGTCGAATTTCTCGAAACTGACGTGACGGCAGTGAAATCTGGCACGACCCCTCTGGCAGATAACAGCACAATTACCATCAAAGCCAGCGATTTAGAAGTTTTCAGCCTTGAAGGCAAAAAGCTGCTTGGTCCAGTTAGCTTTGAGATTAACGCCCATCAAACCACCGCATTGGTCGGTCCTAGTGGCGCGGGTAAAACTAGCCTCGTCAATGCGCTACTCGGCTTCTTACCTTATCAGGGTTCACTCACCATTAACGGTATTGAACGTTCTAATTTGGACTTAGCTGACTGGCGTAAAAACATCAGTTGGGTTGGGCAAAACCCATTGCTTTTGCATGGCACCATCCGTGAAAACATCACCCTTGGTAAACACGATGTCTCTGAACAAGCGATTGCCGCGGTGCTTGAAGACTCTTTTGCCGCTGAATTTGTTAATCAACACGGCTTAGATTACCCAATCTCCGATCGTTCTGGCGGTCTCTCGGTTGGGCAAGCGCAGCGCCTAGCACTGGCGCGAGCAATGCTGCAAAACGGTCAGTTCTGGCTCCTTGATGAGCCAACTGCAAGTTTGGATGCGCGTAGCGAGCGTTTGGTGACACAAGGTCTAAATCATCAGATTCAAGATAAGAGTGCGCTCATCGTTACCCACCAACTTGCGCCGCTGCAAAGCGTTAATCAAATTTTGGTTATGCAAGATGGTCAAATCGTACAAGCTGGTGAGTTTGACTTACTGGCCAATAGTGAAGGTTTATTTAAACAAATGCTCAGCGCCAACCAAGCACTACAGCAACAAAATGAGGGTAGCCTAGATGCGTGATTTAATCCCTTATCTAAAACTGTATAAGAAACACTGGTTTGGTCTATCGCTTGGCATGTTGCTCGCGTTCCTAACTCTATTCGCTTCTATCGGCCTGTTAACTCTTTCAGGATGGTTCCTCTCTGCAGCGGCAGTGGCAGGTTTAACTATCGCTCGTGAAACCTTTAACTACATGCTACCCGGTGCATTTGTTCGAGGCTTCGCCATGGGTCGAACCGCGGGTCGTTGGGGTGAGCGCGTGGTTAGCCACAACGCCACCTTTAAGCTACTGACTGATTTGCGTATTTTCTTCTTTAAGAAGCTGGCACCACTGGTTCCGGGTAAAGTCGCTAACCTGCGCGATGCGGACCTACTCAACCGTCTAATTGCTGATATCGACGCAATGGATCATGTTTATCTGCGTCTTATTAGCCCTATGGTGGTTGGCCTACTCGGGATTGCGGCATTAACCGCTGTTCTGTGTTGGTTTGACCAAGCTCTGGGCTTAACGCTTGGTGGCATCTTACTGACACTGCTGATCCTATGGCCAATTCTGTTCTACAAATTGGGCAAGCGAAATGGTAGTGAGCTAACACAAAACAAAGCTGAATTACGTATTACAACGCTAGATTGGCTGCAAGGTTACAGCGAACTCACTTTGTTTGGCGCAGAAGAGCGTTACCGCAATGCGATTTATTCTGCGCAAGAAAAGCTGCTAAAGAATCAGTTCTTCGATGCGCATTTTTCAGGGCTTGCTCAAGCTCTACTTATGCTAGCAAATGGTTGGACATTAGTGCTGATGCTTTGGCTAGCCGCTGATGGCGTTGCAGGCGCTAAGCCTGACCCTATGATCGCTCTATTTGCTTTTGCGACGATGGCAAGTGTCGAACTCTTGATGCCAATAGCTGGAGCATTCCAGCACCTTGGAAAAACGTTGACTTCTGCGCGTCGATTGAACGAAGTAATCCTTGCAGAGCCTGACGTGCAATTCCCAGAGCAAAATGTTGACCATTCTGGTGAGTTCAGCGTTGAATATCGCAATGTTGGCTTTACCTACCCTGATGGAAACAACCCTGCGCTTGAACAAATCAATCTATCGATTGCTGGACAGCAACGCGTTGCAATTGTAGGTCAAACTGGTTCAGGTAAATCCACCTTGCTGCAGCTGCTGACTCGCTACTGGGATGTCAACCAAGGTGAACTGCTGATTGCTGGCAAGCCTATCCAAGAGTGGAGTGAGACACAGCTTCGCCAAGCGATCACCGTAGTGAGCCAGCGAGTTGACGTGTTGAATGGCACGCTTCGCGATAACCTAATCTTAGCCAAACCTGATGCTGACGATGACGAAATCAGCCTCGCACTGCACAAAGTTGGCTTAAGTAAATTACTTGAGGGCGAAACGGCAGACAAGAGCGGCTTAGATGCTTGGCTTGGTGACGGTGGTCGCCAGCTGTCTGGTGGTGAAAAGCGCCGTATCGGTATTGCGCGAGCCTTACTCCATAATGCACCGATTCTATTGCTAGACGAACCAACTGAAGGTTTAGATAAGCAGACAGAACAGCAAATAATGACCCTGTTTGAGAAGCATTTTGAAGGTAAAACGGTGTTATTCATCACCCACCGTTTGGTAAACCTCGATAAGATGGACGCAGTATGCTTGATTGAGAACGGTCAAATTGTTGAGCACGGTTCTCACCATGAACTTATCGAGCAACAAGGTCGTTACTACCAACTCAATCAAACGCTCTAGTCAGCATTATTTAGTATTACCAAGGCCGTGAGAAATTCTCACGGCCTTTTTGTTTCAATCAACCTTTGCAATGAATTTGCCCTGCTAGCTTGTGAAATGTCTATTTTTGGCACAAGCTGAAATTATTGCTTTGTCACTTTAGGTACTAAATTACGTAACGATCATTTGGTCACCACAACTTTGGGATCGTCAGTTTCCGGCTTACTACTTTAGAGGAGATTGCACATGGCAAGCGCTGCGTTGCAATTTGATCTCGACGAATACCAACTGCGCTTGCACAAGGTTCGTCAATCAATGCAGGAACAGGAAATTGACCTGTTAATTATCCATGACCCATCGAACATGTCATGGCTCACGGGGTACGATGGTTGGTCGTTTTATGTGCCGCAGTGCGTTGTGGTCGGGCACAGCGGCGAACCTATTTGGTTTGGGCGGATACAAGATGCCAACGGCGCGTATCGCACAACCTACATGAGTGCGGAAAACATATCCTTTTACCCCGACCACTATGTGATGAATCCTCCTCTCCACCCGATGGAGTTTCTAGTAGAAAGCGTGCTTGAACCTAAACTTTGGGATCGTGGAAAAATCGGGGTAGAGAAAGACAATTACTACTTCAGTGCAACCGCTTATGAAGCACTGCAAACCAACCTGCCTTGCGCATCACTGGTTGATGCCACAGGCCTTGTCAATTGGTGCCGAGCAGTAAAATCCGCTCAAGAGCTCGCTTATATGTGCCGTGCAGCCAGAATCGTTGAAAACATGCACCGCTTAGCCTACGACATGATAGAGCCGGGTCTACCTAAGCACTATTTAGTCGCGGAGTTAAACCGCCAAGCTATTCTTGGTCATGAAGACCACTTTGGCGATTATGCTGCCATCGTGCCTATGTTACCCTCAGGTGCGGATGCCTCTGCGCCTCACCTTACTTGGGACGACCGACCATTTAAAAAAGGCGAAGGCACCTTCTTTGAGATAGCAGGCGCGCACCGACGCTACCACTGTCCGCTATCACGTACCATTTTCCTTGGTGAACCAAATGACAAATTTAAACGCGCGGATGAAGCTCTAACTAAGGCGCTCGATGCTGGGCTCAATGCCGCGCGACCAGGTAATACTTGCGCTGAAGTCGCTAACATCATCAACGGAATTCTCGACCGAGCCGGCTTTTCACGCCAAGGTGCGCGATGTGGCTACCCCATTGGGCTCAGTTATCCACCAGATTGGGGCGAGAGAACCATGAGCCTGCGAGATAGCGACCACACGATATTAAAAGAAGGGATGACGTTTCATCTTATGCCCGGCTTGTGGTTTGAGGATTGGGGGCTAGAAACCACAGAAAGTATCATCATCACTCGTCATGGAGGGAAAACCCTGTGCGATTTTCCTCGCCGTCTGTTTATCAAACATTAGTGCAGCACCGATAGGAAAACGCCAATGAAGCTCGATCGTTACGATATAAAGATTCTACAAATCCTCCAGCAGCATGGGCGAATTACTAAATCGCAACTTGCAGAGCAAATCAACCTTTCCGTTAGCCCTTGTTGGGAGCGCGTGAAAAAACTCGAACAAGCTGGGATCATCGAAGGCTACGGTGCCAAACTTAACCTAACCCAGCACTTTAACCCCACCCTAGTAATGGTCGAAGTATCACTGAAACAGCATAACGCAGAAGCGTTTCGACGCTTTGAAAAGTTAGTCACCGCAACACCTTTGGTAAGTGAGTGTTATGCGACAGGCGGCGGCGTTGACTACTTAATCAAGTTTCAATGCGAAGACATCGACCAATACCAACGCTGTATCGACCAATGGTTGGATGCAGATGTGGGCATCGAGCGTTACTACACCTACATAGTGACAAAAATCGTCAAGCAGCATCAACCTGACAGCAGCGAACAATTGAATCGAAAAAGTTTCTGTCTCTAATGGAAACTCCAGAAAAAAGCGTCTGTGAGTGATTGGATATAAGAAAAAATCCTGACCAAAGTTGACCTATCTTTGCCTATATCGGCGTAAACCAGTCAGCTTGGGAGGGAAACGATGAATAGCGAACGACAATTCGATATTGATGATTCAAAAGCCAACCACGAAATAATGTCAGCATTAGATGATGTCAAATTGCTGCGTAACCTCGCTTACGTCAACGGCAAGTGGGTCTGTGGTGAACAGTTTAAACCGGTACTCAACCCCGCCAATGATGAAATCATTGGTTATTTCACACTGCTTTCTCAAAATCAGATCACCTATGCGGTTGAAGCAGCAGAGAGTGCCTTTGAGGCATGGCGCAAATTACAAGCCGATCAAAGAGCGGAGTTTCTGCTGACATGGTATCAACTGATCCTCGATGCTAAGCAAGACCTTGGCCGCTTAATGGTAATCGAGCAAGGTAAAACCCTAGCCGAAGCGATTGGGGAAATTGAATATGGTGCTTCGTTTATTCGTTGGTTTGCGGAAGAAGCAAGGCGCAGTTACGGCGAAACCATCCCCAGTCATATCGCGAATGCCCAGCTATCGACTATTCGAGAACCCATTGGCGTTGCCGGACTTATCACACCTTGGAACTTTCCTAGTGCCATGATCACCCGTAAAGCAGCGGCCGCCATGGCGATTGGCTGCACAGTAGTGATAAAACCCGCCAGTGAAACCCCATTTTCTGCGTTGGCGCTGGCTGAGCTGGCCGATCGCGCCGGTATCCCCGACGGAGTGTTCAATATTGTTACCGGTCAAGCTGATACCGTGTCACATGTACTTTGCCAATCAGACAAGGTCAAAGCACTTTCTTTTACCGGTTCAACACCGGTCGGCAAAATGCTATTAGCTGATGCGGCTAACACGGTAAAAAAATGCAGTATGGAACTAGGTGGTAACGCGCCGTTTATTGTTCTGCCCGATATGGATTTGGCCCAGGCGGCGCAAGCCGCCCTTGATGCCAAGTTTCAAACCTCAGGGCAAGATTGCCTCGCAGCGAATCGTATTTTTGTCCCGCAGCAGCATTTCTCCCAGTTTATTGACCACTTCGCCACGCTGATTAGCAAGCTCAAGGTCGGTAATGGCATGCACTCCAGCACCAATGTTGGCCCACTTATCAATCACAAAGCGGTGGAGAAAGCACAACAGCTACTCAATGATGCGCTCATCAAAGGGGCGGTCATCGCCGCGCAAGCCGATTTGCCGGCAGCGGCACAAGCTAACGGTAGCTACTTCACGCCAACACTGTTAACCAATATCACACCTGACATGGCGGTCTATCGTGAAGAAAACTTTTGCCCGCTCGCCGCCATTCTGCCCTATTCCTCTCTCGAACAAGTCATTGAAATGAGTAACGATACTGAATATGGACTGGCCGCCTACGTTTACGGGCATGATATTCATCAAATATGGCAATGCTTGCGCGGCTTGGAATTTGGCATGGTAAGTGTCAACTCAGTCAAGATGACTGGGCACCCAATCCCATTTGGGGGCATGAAACAATCTGGCCTTGGGCGAGAAGGCAGCAGACATGGTTTTGATGAGTTCAGTGAAATTAAGTACTGCTGCTTAGGCGCTTTACCAACTGTAAGCGGCAGCTAGGGTTCGAGCAATTTGGAGGATTTATGGATAAACACACCCAACAACTCTTAGAAATCGACCGTCAACGCGTATTCCACGCCTCGACTCATTTAAAACAGTATGCACATGGTGAAGTCGCAGGACGGATCATTACCCAAGCCAAGGGGGTACGTATTCAAGACTCACTTGGCAATGAACTCCTTGATGGCTTTGCTGGTCTGTATTGCGTCAATATTGGTTATGGACGAGAGGAGATGGCAGAAGCCATTTATGAACAAGCGAAAAAACTGGCTTACTATCACACCTACGTTGGCCATACTAATGAAGCGCTGATTGAGCTCTCGGATCGGATCATCAAGATGGCTCCACAAGGAATGAGCAAGGTCTATTATGGCATGTCGGGCAGTGACGCCAACGAAACCCAACTCAAATTAGTGTGGTACTACAACAATCTGCTTAACCGCCCAGAGAAGAAAAAAATCATCTCACGGGATCGTGGCTATCATGGTTCGAGCATTGCGTCCGGTTCCATGACGGGCTTACCCCTGTTTCATGCTCATTTTGATCTACCACTTGAAAGAATCAAACATACTATCGCTCCCTATTATTATCATCGCCAAGACAGTGAGATGAGCGAGTTAGAATTTAGTCGCTATTGCGCCGAGCAACTTGAAGCAATGATCCTTGCAGAAGGTCCAGAAACCGTAGCCGCTATGATCGCAGAACCTGTGCTTGGTACCGGTGGTATTGTGCCGCCGCCAGAAGGCTATTGGCGTGCGATTCGCCATGTCTTAGATAAGTATGATGTGCTGCTTATTGCCGACGAAGTAGTGTGTGGATTTGGTCGTATTGGTGCACCTTTCGGTTCAATCTACTACGATATGCGCCCAGACTTAATAACCGTCGCCAAAGGGCTAACCTCAGCGTATCAACCATTATCTGGCGTCATTGTTGGCGAAAAAGTATGGCAAGCACTGGAAAACGGCACCGACGCGTGGGGACCATTTGGTCACGGCTACACCTATTCAGGTCACCCTCTTGGTGCAGCCGCAGCCAATTGCAATCTGGATATTATCGAACGAGAAAACTTAGTGCAGTACGCAGCTGATATGGGGCAATACCTTCAAGATAAAATGCGAGAAACGTTCGCTGATCATCCCATTGTCGGGGATACTCGTGGGGTTGGTATGTTGCACGCATTAGAGTTTTCAGCCGATAAACAACATCGCAGCTTGTTTGATCCAAACCTAAAAGTCGGTCCACAAATTGCCGCCGCCTGCTTAGAGAGTGGGTTAATCGCCCGAGCGATGCCTCATGGTGATATTCTCGGCTTTGCCCCCCCGTTAGTGGCAACTCGCGATGACATCGACTTAATGGTGGATAAAGCCCATCTTGCCATCAATAAAGTGATGGACTCACTGGTCACCAGTAAGCAGTGGCACGCACGATAACAAACTCTTTTTGACACAAAAAACCAACCAAACAAACTATATTTCAAGTGGATTACATAACTTTACGGCATAATTGTTAATGTTTATGTAATCCCTTTTTATTAACTCAACACAAACTCAATTAACCTCACCTTAACCAAAATCAAAATACGTCGCTTAGTGCAGATACACATCAATGAAACTCGTGAACCAGAATCACCTATACAGTTACTTTAGTTACATATCACTTTCATACGAAATCCAAGTATTACCGCATATATAGTAACAAAACCATCTTTTCTTTCGATTATTGATTTATTTGTCAATAAATCAATATACCCTGTTAGAGCATTAACTTAATAAATAAAAAGGAAATTGGTTAGGTACTATGGAGAGAAGTAACAAATCTATGAAGTGTATTAGCGCTGTAATATTGTTAGCTGTAAGCCCATTGGCGATAGCAAACGAAAAAAATACTATAGACATGTCCACTTTGTTGCTAGAAAATCACATCAAAATAAATGACGTTCTCGATAATGAGAGTCCAAGACATCCTCAATATGCAAAAGTAAGAATTGATGAATGTAGCAAAAATAACCTATCAATTAAAACTAATCACTATGGAAACTCTATTGAAGTAGAAGTGCCGTACTCAAGTTCAGGTAAACAAAATGTGCGATGTGAAGTTGTCATTCACGATGTTCTACAAAGAGATAAAGAATTTAAGCTTAGTTATCGTTTTAAGGTCAACGACAATCGATATTCGTCCTTAGTCGACCCGACCTGGTTTTCTCTGATGCAATTTCATTCCTTCCCTGATAGCGGCGAGGTATGGCGTTGCCCGATCTTAGCGTTAGAATCGAATAATGGCACGCTAAGAATGTTTAATCGCTGGGATCAAAAGAAAAAATCAAAAACACCAAACGGTACCTGTGCTAGCCACGAGAATTCTATTCGAAGTCGTACCATTTTTCGTTATATACCGTACGACTCCAATCAATGGTATAAATTTGAACTCGAAGGAACACTTTCCTACACAAATAATAAAAACATTTGTCTAACCGCGTCTATTGATGATGCGATTATTGGAAAATCCTGTGGGCCAAATACTTTCTATGACTCTAAGCAGCCTTATTTAAAATTAGGCGTATATAAGCCAACCTCTTGGCGATTACAGAATGACATTCGTGTTGAATATAAAGACATTGAGTATGTTCAGTATTAATAGAAAATTGTAATACATACACTCCCTGCCATTATGATTAACTATTCAAGTGGCAGGTTTTATTTTTTGATGCATTTATCTCCTCCATAAAAACTCCATTAGACTAGCAATCCAACTTATAACAACAATTATTAATTGCGATCCAGTGCAAATTCCATCTTGTGTTTATGTAAATTGTCGCCTGTCGTCGATCATATTTATATGATCATACTTCAAAAGAATTATTCGAAATCAATATTAAATAAACTTTTGGTTGAATACCGATAATGCACTTTAGTATTGTTTTTATATCGCATCGAAAAGGAGATTCTTAGCATGAACGAAACTATAAAGACATTATCGAAAACCGCGCTCATCGCAACTATCACCAACGGAAGCAATGCGTTTGCAAATACTGACAATCAAACAATTAATATGTCCGATTTATTGCTTGATCAGAAAATTAGTATTTCAGGAAACTTAGACACAAAGGATCGAAAACACCCGCAAATTCCGATTATAAAAGCCGATGAGTGTAGTAAAAACAACCTTTCCGTTAAAACCAACCACTATGGTGAATCTATAGAAGTAGTTTTGGCTCGCGCTAAGTCTGGATACCAAAAGAAGCGCTGCGAACTCGTTGTGCATGGGGCGTTAAGACGTGAGAAAGAATTTAAGCTCAGCTACAACTTTAAGATTAATGACAACCGCTACTCAGATGAAGTCGATCCGACTTGGTTTGCGTTAATGCAATTCCATTCTAAACCAAACAAAAATGAAGCATGGCGTTGCCCAATACTTGCGCTGGAATCTCATGACGGAACGTTAAGAATGTTCAATCGCTGGGATTCTCAGCAAGTCTCTACAACCGTTAATGGCACTTGTGCGGACGATGGAAACTCCATTCAGAGCCGAACCATGTTTCGGGATATTCCCTATGAATCTGATCGTTGGTACAAAATCGAGATTGCGGGTCAACTATCATGGCAAGATGACACCGAAGCCTGCTTAACCGTTTCGATTGACGATGCGGTTGTGGCTGAAGAGTGTGGCCCCAATACGTTTAATGACTGGTACCAACCCTTCTTAAAATTCGGTGTGTACAAACCGACTACGTGGCGCTTGGACAAAGAGATCCGAGTGGAATACAAAAATATCGAATACATTCAATACTAAGCCCTTTAAGCTTTCCTAATGTTACCTATCAGAGCTGTCATTGCGTAGCTCTGATACAATCAATCGCACACAAATAAATCAAAAACTCGCAGTTAGTTGCATTTTAACGTGACGAACTTCGAGTTTTTTAACGACTTAAACTAATAATTTAGTTGAAATTTATTTTATAAAATCATTTAAAACAAAAAACCTTCATTGCCACAACCCCCCACCAGTACTACATTTAGGTTGATTTATATGAATAAACTTTCGTATGAGTTAACCATCCAGAGAGTTAGAGTGGTGAATATTATGAAAAGATATTTCAAAGCCATGTCGTATATGGGATTAGGAACAGCGTTCATTGCCAATATGGCGTTCGCTAATGTCGAAGAAGATGCTGTCGATTTGTCTGAGTTACTGCTAGGACAGCAAGTCAAAATAACGGGAAACTTAGAAACCAATCACAAAAAACATCCTCAAATTCCAATTTTGAAAGTTGATGAATGTAGCAAACACAACCTGGCTCTAAAAACCAATTACTACGGAGATTCTGTCGAGTTGATGCTACCTTATGCAGAAAGTGGTTATCAAAAAAAGCGTTGTGAGATAGTCGTACATGGCGCACTTAGACGCAACAAAGAATTCAAGTTAAGTTATCATTTTAAAGTAAACGATAATCGGTATTCAGAGCTTGTTGATCCCAAATGGTTTGCACTAATGCAGTTCCATAACAAACCTAATAAAAATGAAGCTTGGCGGTGCCCTATTCTTGCGCTTGAATCTTATAATGGCACGTTACGCATGTTTAATCGTTGGGACTCACAACAAATTTCGACCACCGTCAATGGCACCTGTGCGAATGCTGGTAACTCAATCCAGAGCCGCGTTATGTTTCGTGATATACCATACGAAGCTAACCGTTGGTACAAATTTGAAATTGAAGGAGAACTCGCTTGGGAAGATGACAGCGATGTTTGCCTTACCGTGCGCCTTGATGATGCCGAAATCGCATATGAGTGTGGGCCGAATACTTTTAATGACTGGTATCAACCTTACTTAAAATTCGGTATTTACAAACCGACAACTTGGCGACTCTACAATGAGGTCCGCGTCGAATACAAAGATATCGAGTACGTTCAGTACTAACCTTCCCCAATGACCAGCATACGAAAGGCGAAGCTGTACCTACACAGTGAATAGCAGTTTCGCCTCATTCACGGCTTAACTTTCCGTTAAGTTCGTATGCAATACATTGTTCTATTGACGATATTTATGTAGGAGATCTAAAGGTATATGGCAGTAATCGTTCGGGTGTAAAGTTAAGCGGTCTTGATGTTCAAGTGCACTCTTTACATAGTTAGTTAAAGGCATTACCTCAACAACAATTCGCGCATAGTCTTCACGATAAGCAATGTAGCGTTTTGCTTCTTCTAAATGTCGCGGGTTACGACTATATACACCCGAGCGATATTTGGGCCCTACGTCTTCCCCTTGCTGGTTAAGGCTGTAAGGGTCAATTATTTCAAACAGATAAGTCACTAACTTCTCAATGGTTACCACATCGGGATCAAACTCTGTTCGAACACATTCCACATAACCATCGTAAGGTGTATCGATGCTATCACTGGTGCCATTCGCACGTCCGGCTTCAGTCTTAATAACACCCGGAAGGTGGCGCATAAATTCTTGGACACCCCAAAGGCAGCCACCAGCGAAATAAACCTCATCCATCTTCTAATCTCATTTTGTTGAATACGCGTATAGTCGCTCGCTCATCCAATAACAAAAAACGGAATACATAGACTCCGCTTTAAGAATATTCTATCACTATTTTGTCAGCTAGCACGGCCTAGCATACGCGAAATCGTGCCATCTTTCTCGACCAACTGATGCTTAATTGCACCGGCTATATGAAGCACCAATGCAGCAATGATGATGTTTACTGATAGTCCATGAATAGAGCCACCAAGCTCTTGTAGCCAGACAATTTTGTCGCCTTCCGCAATAAACTGCCAACCAAAAATATCAGCACCACGCCCACCACCGACACTCATCGCTAAGCCAGAAATCGGCATAGCAATTGTTGCAAGCATCAAAATTCCGTGGATGGCTTTCGCGAGTTTATCTTGCCAAACTGCCACTGGAGAAGCTGGTGGGATTGAACCTTCTTTTAAGCGCCAAACAATTCGAATCAAGGCGACGATCAAAATCAGTGCGCCTAAAGATTTATGGATGCCCATTATTTGAAACTTGCCAGTTTCAGGTGTCAGTTCGCCCATATACAAGCCAAGGGCAAACACGCCAATAAAAGCGAGTCCCGTTATCCAGTGCAGCGCAATCGTCGGTATAGAAAGAGAGTGTTTGTTGAGCATTATAATTCCTTGTTTTTGTCATGGTTATAGTGCAATTATCCACCAACGCAATGTAAAGAACTATGATGCGATATGTAAATTTGAGTAAATTGTAACTAGCGAGTGACCGATATTTTATCAAAATGAAGGTGTGTAACCTCGTACAGCCTTTAGATAACTGCCTAAAAGAATATCCACTGCATACTTCGCTGCTATAGTTAATTATAACAAGGTGCCCTATTGGGTTACTTTTTCCTCCACTCCACATAAATCTCGGCTGCGGTAGCCCATAATAATGGAGCATGAGATGACGACGTCAGGTTACAATATTTCAATTCGTGCAGCTTTAGGCTTACTGTTAGTAACAATAACTACCATCACCATTCTGATCTCAGTAGGTCTGCAGTATCAATTTTCCAAACAAGCAGAGTTAAATAACACCCTCAACCAATATCAAAACATCTCGCAGCAAATAAAGCAGGAACTACTCTACTTGGACAACACAGCTCGTGGGGTCGTACTTAAGACTAGTGAAGCAATTAATCTTGCCAAGTTACAAAGTGACACTGTCGCACTAACTAGCCTTTTCTCGACCATTCTTAAACACGAACCGAACCTTTATAGCTTGTACCTTGTCTCGGCTGACGATCACGCGTTTCAAATGGTTAACCTCAACTCCCCGTCGATACGCGAGAAACTTGCTGCGTCAAAACATGAGCGCTGGTTAACCGTCGAACATAGCGGCCTTGGTAGTGAGCGCATCTCCGAATCCACTTATCTCGACAAACAACTAACCCCAGTAAGAACCGTCGTTGAACCTAGCAACTTCAAGCCATCTCAGCGTAAATGGTTTAAGAATGCGCACTACAATAGCGTTCATCGTACCGACCCGTATCTATTTCACCATGTAAAAATAAACGGCATCAGTTATGCCACAAAAATCGATAATAGTGAGTTAGTACTTGGGGCTGATTTAAGCCTCATTACGGTACAATCTCTGCTGCACAATGACTATGGTAACCAGGCTCTTCGCTCCTCTTATGAAGCGTACCTATTTTTATCCGATGGACGCTTGGTTGCGACCAACCAGCAGGCGAAAATCATCAACGATTTACCCGTTTTGCCACCATTGGCACTTCCTAATGAGCTAAAAACATGGGTAACCACCGCACCAAAACTTAAAGTTTCTAGTTCCATTGATTGGGAGCCCTTTGACTTTGCCATTTCTGGCCAACCGCACGGCTATGCGATCGATTTGCTTGAACTCATAGCAGACTTAACCGGATTGGAATTTGATTATGTCAACGGGCAATCATGGGAGGAGTTGATTGAGCAGTTCAAATTAGGTGATTTAGATATACTCCATTCAGTAGCCGCACAATATCATCAAACTATCCCTGATAGTTACGGTTTAGAATTTTATCGTTCTCCATACGCAATCGCACAATTACACAAATCACCTTATATTATTGATAGCATACAGTTAGCGCCACTGAAGATTGGGGTCAATCAAGGTTGGACTAATTACGAAGTGTTTCAAAAAGCACTCGACCACAGCGAACTTATATTAGAACCCGACCTCAATCGTCTGCTTGACCAGCTTGAAAATGGACAAATTGATGGCATTTTAAACAGCGAGGTTGTTTTAAAAAGAAAGATCCAAACTGCAAATATACAAGGTATGGAAATCAATTCTATTTCACCCACACTCATAGATGACCAGTACTACCTCTTAACCGATCCCAACAATCAACCTTTACAGCAGGTTCTTCAATTAGCGTTAAATCATATCGGTCAAAATGCGCGAGATTACCTGAAAGCAAAATGGGGGGGTGAAAAAATACTTTATACTCATGTCCCTCATAGTGAGTTACTCAACTTGGCTAGTCAAAGCCAGCTTCATGGACAGCTGCATGAGTTTGTCAAAGGTGACACGGATTACTACCTATACATCGATAAACTCAATACCCAACCCATTCAAACCATGACGGTTTTGATGCCTAAAGACGAGGTCATGGCTGCTATTACGCAAAGAAGCATTTATATCTTGGTCTCTTCACTCGCAATACTCTCGATTCTAGTCCTCGTCGCCTGGCTTATCGCCCGTCCTATAGTTAAACCCATAAAAGCACTCGAGCAGCAAGCTAATCTCATCTCAAAGCGCCACTATCATGAGGTGAAAAAAGTCCACAGTAATATTGATGAGGTTGCCCAACTCTCAAAGGCATTCATCACCATGTCAAAATCATTACAACGCTATGAACAAGAGCAACGTAATTTCATCGACTCCTTTATAAAATTGGTTGCCGACGCCATTGATGACAAATCACATTATACCGGTGCGCACTGTTTGAGAGTGCCGGAAATAGGACTGATGTTGGCAGAAGAAGCGCATAAAATTGGCGTAGGGCATTTTGCGAATTTCCATTTCAAGAACGAAGATGAGTGGCGTGAGTTTCGCATCTCAGCTTGGCTCCATGATTGTGGAAAAATCACTACGCCAGAGTATGTGGTTGATAAAGGAACCAAACTCGAAACTAACTACAATCGTATTCACGAAATTCGTACCCGCTTTGAAGTTCTGTGGCGCGACGCTGAAATTGACGCATTAAAAGCCATCAATAAAAATCCTCATGAGCAACAACAAATCGACGCAAAACTAAGTGCTAGACAAAGTGAATTACTGCAACAGTTCGATTTTGTCGCTTCCTCGAATATTGGTAGCGAATTTATGGCAGATGAGGACATTGCTAAGATTACCGAAATTGGCAAACAAACTTGGCTACGACATTTCGACGAGACCAAAGGCCTATCGCCCTTTGAGCGCCAACGTTACAACAATACAAAGCAGACATTACCTTCTGAAGAGCCTTTATTAAGTAATAAGCCGCAACACATTATCCATCGTGATATCCCTTATCGTCTTGATCCCAAATTCGGAATCAACATGGATGTCCCTGATTATCTCTATAACTACGGTGAACTTTACAACCTGTCGATTCGACGCGGTACACTCACCTTCGAAGAACGCTTTAAAATCAATGAGCACATGATTAGCGGAATTAAAATGCTCGACAATATTCCATTTCCCGAAGAGCTTAAACGAGTCCCCCAATACGCTTCCACTCACCATGAGACGCTGAAAGGAACCGGATACCCACGTAAACTAAAAGCAGATGATTTATCCATACCCGAACGTATTCTGGCGGTGTCCGATGTTTTTGAAGCTCTCACTGCAGCGGACAGACCGTATAAACCGGCCAAAAACCTAAAGCAGGCACTCGACATCATGTATTACATGGTGCTGGATGAACATTTGGACAAAGAGGTGTTCCAACTGTTTATTGAAAGTGGCGTCTATCTAAAATATGGACAAAGATATTTAACTTCGGAGCAATTGGTTGATGTGGACATTAGTCAGTACAATTTTAAGCGGAAAGTGGATTAAAACTTAGGGTAA
Organism: Vibrio fluminensis; assembly: GCF_015278125.1. Classification (GTDB taxonomy): domain Bacteria; phylum Pseudomonadota; class Gammaproteobacteria; order Enterobacterales; family Vibrionaceae; genus Vibrio; species Vibrio fluminensis. Next base: position 18,809 of record NZ_JADILO010000002.1, on the reverse strand, counting down.
AGCATGATGCTTTAACGTCAAGATGGCAGAGTCCTTATGCAAAGCGCACTAAATAGGCTAGAATGCCCGCCACTAACTTAGCTTTGAGCCTTTTCTATAAATGACTACTGCAACAACACCAACCAACTTTGCTGAACTGAACCTTATTCAACCCTTGCAAGCGCGACTAACGGAGCTTGAATATCAACAACCGACGCCAATTCAAGCGCAAGTGATTCCAAGTGTGTTAGCAGGTCGTGACTTAATTGCAGGGGCAAATACCGGTTCAGGCAAAACGGCTGCATTTGCCCTGCCAATGTTGCAGAACATTTTCATTCACCAACACCCGACTATCTATCGTAAAAATAACTCGGTAACGGGTTTAATCTTGGTACCTACTCGCGAACTTGCTCAACAAGTCGCTGACAACATTAAGTCTTACTCTGCGCACTTTAATGGCGCATTGAAAACGGTTTGTGTCTTTGGTGGCGTGTCCGTAAACAGCCAAATGCTCGCGCTACGTGGTGGCACAGATATCCTTGTAGCGACGCCAGGTCGTTTACTGGATCTCATTTCAAGTAATGCTGTTAAACTCGACAGAGTAAAAACCTTAGTGCTTGATGAAGCCGACCGCATGATGAGCCTTGGCTTTACAGAAGAGCTTTCTCAACTGCTCGCACTAATGCCAAAGCAAAAGCAGACTTTACTGTTTTCTGCGACCTTCCCTGAAGAAGTCCAAGCTTTGACTCAGGAACTGCTCAGCAACCCTTTAGAAGTACAACTACAAAGCAGTGAAGCAAGCACTTTGGTGCAACGTGTGTTTACCGTAGATAAAGGTAAAAAAACTGCGCTGCTAGCGCATTTAGTCAAAGAAAATGATTGGCGCCAAGCATTAATTTTTGTCAATTCAAAAAATGGCTGCGAGCACCTAGCAGACAAGCTATATAAACGCGGCATTTCGGTAGAAGTATTCCATGGTGATCAAAGCCAAGCGGCACGCACGCGAGTGCTGGAAGACTTTAAGGCTGGCCAACTTGATGTTTTGATCGCAACAGACATTGCGGCTCGTGGCCTAGATGTTGAAAAGCTGCCAGTAGTCATTAACTATGATTTACCACGCAGCCCTTCCGACTATATGCATCGCATCGGCCGCAGTGGTCGTGCTGGTGAAGTCGGTCTGGCACTTTCTTTGATTGATTTCGAAGATTACCATCACTTCAAAGTCATCGAGAAAAAGAACAAAATCCGTCTTGAACGAGAGCAGGTTCCGGGTTTCGAAGTAGATGAAACCGTCACAGAAGCGATGCTTGCAGCGACTAAACCAATGGCGAAGCCGGCGGGTACGGGTAAGAAAAAGCGCAAAAAGAAACAAGCTACGCATGGTGATGTCTGGCTAAAAAATTCGTGAGTATGACATTCACAACTTGTATCAAAGCAGCCATCGGCTGCTTTGACATTTCAATATACCCAAACAACTTGGAGATACAGGTAGGCGACAAAGGAACAAAGCCTCTGAGCATAGATGGTCTATGTGATGAGGTTTGTGAGTGCCAGTATCTTTTTAAACCAATAAAGCGCTGCAACTTCAAGTAGGACGGGGATAACTAGAATATTTTCACCTTCTTATTAGAGAAATAGAATGCCGCACTAATCAAAGTAAACAGTAAGGCAAAATAATAAAAGAATGACGAAAGCGAAGCGATAAAATCAACGTGCTGCGCAATCTCCGCTTCGGAGTAGTTTTGCGATACCAATTTATAATGGTAAGCGTATAGCACCCCAATAAGTCCATAGCCTAGATTAAACATCAGCCCTTTAAAGCTTAAGACTGTCGCTCTATTATGCGATTCGGTCTTTTTATTCAAGTGATAGCTGATGAATATATTCATTGTCATAATAATGAACACTAAGATGAGCGCTGGTATCACGCCATAAATTGACCAGCCTAAACTGATCCAGTAATAGGTGGCCACTGTTGCGATGCCCATTACCATTAGGAAAGTTTTCGGTTCAATACTCTCTGCTAGTCGGCGGCTTTGCCCCGCAAAAATAATTTTGAGCACACTCACCCCTGCACCGATAAAACCAAAATAGATAATAGGAATATCGATGGCACGGTAGTATTGGCTACTCATGGTCAAAAACATACGCGATGTGTGTTCAAACAAACTGTAGTAAAGCAAAATAAAAAACACATATGGCGTCGCCAGTACCCATTTACCAGTGTTAAGGGTTAATTTCAAACTCGCCACAGTAGTCGACCATTTTGTGCTATCACAAGGAAGAACCTTTTTTGCTTCTCGCATGCTAAGCGCAGCATAGATCGCAATCATCGCAACGAATAAAGTGGCGAATACCGGAATTCGCATGATGTCCTGAGTGGTTTGCGGTGTATCTAAGCCTATTAATGCGTAGAGAGCAGCCATAAAATTCACGTCGTACATCGCGGCACCAACGAGCGTGACAAAGATACCAACACTCGACGATATGCGAAGTTGGACTTGCAATACTCTTGGCCACGCCTCTTCCTTGCCTTGATCTTTAAGCGTATCGTACGCTAATGCTTCATCTGCACCACTCGCCAACGCCATGGCTAAACCACTTAAAATACGGTTGACCAAAAAGACCCAAAATACCAACGTTGGATTGCCAGTAGGTACAAACGCGATCATCGCAATCTCAACAAACATAACCAGTGATGAGAGTACGACCAGTTTTTTACGACCTAATGTATCTGCAAAAGCTCCCGATGGTACTTCAGCCAATACAATTGTCGCCGCCCAAACCACGTTAAGCATCGCGAACTGAGATAGCGTCAAACCGTAGTCTAAATAAAGTAAGGTAAATATAGGGTAATAAAAACGCGCAAAGTAACTACTCCTAAACATAAGGAAGTAGCGCACATTACGAACTTGGAGAATGTCTTTGAGCGTCATGAAGTTCTAACCGTTTTGAATGGCATAAGATTAACTATCGTTCTTTTTAAGGTTAATGGTAATAATTATCTGTTAGATATCATGAGAGCATGACAAAAAGCTATCTATTTCTGCGTCTAAGCTTTTAATAAATACACAAAAAAAGCAGCCACTGGCTGCTTTTCCGATAAATAAAGACTACTTAATCGCATGCGTAATAAAACGTCTCACCTCATCGTTATCCGTTGGCTTAACAAACGACGGAGTGATGTTTTGTGGTGGATTAAAGATGCCCTTCTCAACCAAACGGTTAATTTGCGGTAAGTGCATCAATGCCGTCTTACCACACAGCAAATTAAGAAAACCTTCTTGCTCCTCATAGGCGTGCAATACCTCATGAAATCCGCGTAAATAGAGATAGTCTTTGGTAAAGCCACCACCTCGATAAACGCGAGAAGTGATGGTAAAGGCTAAGTTCTTCTCTACCCCCAATTGCTCTTTAAGCATCATAAATGTGGTGCGGAACGATTTGTCTTTAATCATGGATTCGACTGCCAGCACGCGCAGCGCAAGAATTTTCAGTCGCTTAATGGTTAAATGCCCAGCCAAATACTCACTTAAAATAGCCATACCTTCTTGGGTCATCGTATTCACCGGGCAGCCCAGTTGCAGCACTTTAAATGGCTGATTTTGCGCATTCAGCGTGGTGACGAGGTGGACACCGAGTTCATGGTGAGCCAGCGCATGCGCTTCAATCCGCGGCACTTTCGCTGCACTGTTAATCTTGACCGTGGTTTTATTTACTAGAGCATTGGCGATCATATTATCATCCACCAGCAAGTCATATTGGTAGCCTTGCTGTTGAGCGAACTGCTCCATAATCGCTTGAATGCCACTCGCGTCCACCAATTGTTCATCGTCGTCTGAATCTGGTAAATGGAGAATAAAGCTGGCGTTGCGAATATCTTTCTCTGTGGGTTCGCCAAAATAACGCAGCGAGTTGTATAGAAAGTCTTGGCTACCTAACGTCTCAATTTGATCGATCTTATCAACGTAAGAGATGATCACATCTTCATAGATGCGCTGTAGATCTGCATCTTCTACTTTTTCAATCGCTAGGTTGAATAGCTGCCGCTTAAGCTGAAATGCATTAATGCCACTAGGTTTATAAGTAAATTGCGGCTCGGTTGAAAAGTGGCGCTTAAAAAAGTCCGCTTTTTGTTGATTGTAGTTAGTTGGGCTAACCGCACTTAATATCTCGATTCCGTTTACTAATGAAAACAGCTCGCTATCCAGCGCTTTGGCATGCTTGAGCGTAGCATGCGTCAATGGAATGATGTTTTCTCTGTTCAATCTACTTACCCCGGCAATTCTTCCATGTCTATAAACACGTGACTCCATCACGTTTTGGGAATTTATCATTAAACTAAAGCAATAAAGCTTGAGCTATCCCCATTGACAATATGCGCTCATTCACATCACTCAACAATTAACCGCTCAGGACATATTCTCAACCAGTGAGACTCGGATAATTTTTACGCCAACTGGGTCACTAAACGAGCTAAACTCACTAGCATTTCGGTGCAATCATAGAATCTAAAGGTAACTTGGGTATATAATCCCCGCGTTTTCATCTGGGACAATAAAATGATTTCAAAGAACCAACTCAAATTGCTACGTGCTTTAGGGCAAAAGAAGCAGCGCAAGGCGCACGGCTTATTCCTTGTTCAAGGTGAGAAAAACGTACTTGAACTTGCAACAAGTGATCTCGTGGTTAAACACGTTTTCGGCACAGCAGAATTTTTAGCTGAAAACCAATCAACACTGAGCCGTTTTGAATGTATTGAAGCATCGCTGGATGATTTAACCAAAGCGAGTACTTTGGTCAGCAATAACGCAGCAATCGCAGTGGTAGAGATCCCTCGTTACGCTCAGCCGCAAGCACAAGGCTTAATGATTGCGCTAGATGGCGTGCAAGACCCAGGTAACTTGGGAACCATTATTCGTGTTGCAGATTGGTATGGCATCAAACACATCATCGCAAGTAGCGATTGCGCCGACCCATACAATCCAAAAACCATCAGTTCCACCATGGGCAGTTTTGGTCGCGTGCAAGTACACCAAGTTGATTTACCAAACTACTTGGCTGAGGCAAACCTACCTGTTTATGGTGCATTCTTAGAAGGTGTTAGCGTACATCAAACTGAATTTGCCGCAGAAGGCATTCTACTAATGGGCAGTGAATCTCACGGTATTCGCGCGGAAGCGGCGAAATTTGTCACAGACAAAATCACTATTCCGGCATTTGGTGGCGCAGAGTCGCTCAATGTAGCGATGGCAACAGGCATTATCCTCGACAATATTCGTCGTCAACACAGCTAACGCCATCATCGGTTGTTGTACGAGCACACGTCAACAACGCTGCAATTGCAAAGGCGCTCGACTAGGTTCATCTTGTTATCACAGTTCGAATCACCTAGCTTCCTTTGCGCTAACTATTTGCGACTACAGCTAGGCGACAAGTGAGAAAAGCCTCTGAGCATAGGCTACTATGTGATGAGGTTTGCGAGCACACGTCAACAACGCTGTAGATGCAAATAGGACGCGCAAAAGCAAAAAAAGCGTAACGCTGAAATACAGCCGTTACGCTTTTTTCTATCGACAAGTAAACGCTTATCGCTCTAGCATATCCAACTTATCGGCTACACCATTCCACTTTTCAGCTTCATCCATTGCTGGTTTTACTTCTGTTTGCACAGGCCAAATCTCAGCAAGTTCAGCATTTAGCTCTTTGTAGATTTCTTGACCTTCAGGTAATTCATCTTCTTGAAAGATCGCCTGCGCTGCACATTCATCAACACACAAACCGCAGTCGATACATTCAATTGGGTTGATTACCATAAAGTTTGGGCCCTCATGGAAGGCATCTGCTGGGCATACCGCGACACAGTCAGTGTATTTACATTGGATACAGTTATCCGTTACGACAAACGCCATGACAATCAACTCTTAATTCGTCAAAAAATAAGGCGGGAATAATACTTATATACCCCCGTGACTTCAAGAGACTAGCAATCAAACCTAATCGCTTGAGTCCTTTTTAGTTTACACCCAAACCATCGAATTATGTGACTAAGCAAGCCTCCCCCTAAACATAGAAAGCCTCTGAGCATAGACCAACTATGTGATGAGGTTTGAGAGTGCCAGCCAACAACGCTGTGGATTCAAGTAGGACGGGGATTTTTTAGTATGACAGACAAAAGAATTTCTCGTAAAATGCGCGCCATTGTGAGCGCAAGGCACCTCGTCTTTTGCGCTAAGACACCATAAACAACGAGACATCAACATGATACGTTTAAATGAAATCAAGCTTCCTCTTGATCATGAGGAAGATGCGTTACTTGACGCTATTTCTGCCAAGCTGAGCATTCCTGCTGAACAAGTTATCTCTTTCAATGTATTTAAACGTGGCTACGATGCTCGTAAGAAAACTAACATTCACCTTATCTATACGCTTGATGTGATTGTTGAGGGCGATGAAAATGCCCTACTAGAGAAATTCACCAAAGACCCACATGTACGCCAAACTCCAGATATGGAATACAAGTTTGTCGCGAAAGCACCTGAGAATCTAACTGAACGCCCTGTTGTGATTGGTTTTGGTCCTTGTGGTCTATTCGCGGGTCTTGTACTTGCACAAATGGGCTTTAACCCAATTATCGTTGAACGTGGTAAAGAAGTACGTGAGCGTACTAAAGATACCTTCGGCTTCTGGCGTAAACGCACGCTTAACCCTGAATCAAACGTACAATTTGGTGAAGGTGGCGCTGGTACTTTCTCTGACGGTAAGCTCTACAGCCAAGTTAAAGATCCAAACTTCTACGGTCGTAAGGTAATCACTGAGTTTGTTGCCGCTGGCGCACCAGAAGAGATCCTTTACGTAAGTAAGCCGCACATCGGTACCTTTAAACTGGTAACCATGATTGAAAAAATGCGCGCGAAAATCCTAGAACTTGGCGGCGAAATTCGTTTTAGCACGCGCGTTGACGACATCCATATGGATGGCGAGCAAATTACTGGCGTGACACTATCGAACGGCGAAGAAATCAAATCTCGTCATGTTGTGCTCGCAGTTGGTCACAGCGCACGTGACACCTTTGAAATGCTGAACGACCGTGGCGTTTATATGGAAGCGAAACCTTTCTCGGTTGGTTTCCGTATTGAACACAAACAATCTATGATCGATGAAGCTCGCTTCGGTCCTAATGCTGGTCACCCTCTTCTAGGCGCGGCAGACTACAAACTTGTGCACCACTGTAAAAATGGTCGCACGGTATACAGCTTCTGTATGTGTCCGGGTGGTACTGTGGTTGCAGCGACGTCAGAAGAAGGTCGTGTAGTAACAAACGGTATGAGCCAATACTCTCGTGCTGAACGTAACGCAAACAGCGCTATCGTGGTGGGTATTTCTCCAGAAGTGGATTACCCTGGCGATCCACTAGCTGGTATTCGTTTCCAACGTGAACTTGAATCAAATGCTTACCTACTGGGCGGCGAAAACTATGACGCACCAGCACAGAAAATCGGTGACTTCCTAAAAGGTCGCGATCCTAGTGCAATTGGTGACGTTGAGCCTTCATTTACTCCAGGAATCAAGCTAACGGATCTATCAAAAGCACTACCACCATTTGCTATTGAAGCAATCCGTGAAGCGATTCCTGCGTTTGATCGCAAGATCAAAGGTTTTGCAAGTGAAGATGGTCTATTGACTGGCGTAGAGACGCGTACCTCTTCACCAGTGTGCATCAAACGTGGTAAAGATTTCCAAAGCGTAAACTTAAAAGGCTTCTTCCCAGCAGGTGAAGGTGCGGGTTACGCAGGTGGTATCCTATCTGCTGGTATTGATGGTATTAAAGTCGCGGAAGCCGTTGCTCGCGATATCATGGCGCAGCTAGAAAACGCGTAAGCACACTCTAAATTCCCGTTTCAAGCCAGCTTATTCAAGCTGGCTTTTTTAATTACTGATATATTGACTCAGTCGATCATCTTGATACCTTAGTAGAGATAATGACGATTTTTTAGGCTATCAAAATGCGCAAATGGATATGCGTAAAATCATCAAACAGTTACGCTCAACTGATAAACAAGGAAAAATAATGAACATCACCATTCGAGAAGCAACTCGTAATGACGCAGAACAGATTAGCCAATTAATTGTCCCTTTAACCCAAAAATTTGTTTGTCCTACATGGGATGAAAGCGTTCATCATATCGTGCTGAACTCTATGTCTGCAGAGAAAATCGCCGAGTATATTGCTAGCAACTACTATTATTTAGTGGCCGAAGATCAAAATCAGCAAGTCATAGGTGTTGGTGGCATTCGTGATTTTGCCCATCTCTATCACTTGTTTGTTAAAGAGGATCATCAAGGGCAAGGTTTATCGAGCCAGCTATGGCGACAACTGATGTCGATAGCATTAACAAACGGCAATTCAGGCTCGTTTCGGTTTTAAACGCATTGACGGAGTGCGTAATCACAAAGGAATGGTTGATGTACCAATGGCAATGACCATAGGTTAACCCTATGCATTAAAGCAAAAAGGAATCACTATGCTTAATAAGGAAGACACGGGTTTAATCGTCGTCGACATTCAAGGTAAATTGGCAAGCTTGGTCGATGACAGCGAGGTACTTATTGAAAACTGCGGTAAACTCATTCAAGGTGCACAGGCCTTGGGACTGCCCATTATCTGGCTGGAGCAAAACCCAGATAAGCTTGGACCAACCGTTGATAGTCTCGCTGAACTGATGGGTGAACTGACACCAATCAGCAAATTCACCTTTGATGGCTGCAGCGAGGTTGAATTCAAACACGCGTTGAACGAAGCACAAAAACATTCGTGGCTTATTTGTGGCATTGAAACACATATCTGCGTTTACCAAACCGCGACCCATCTTGCCAACCTACACTTCGATATCCATGTGGTGGGTGATTGTGTCTCATCTAGAGATGTTCTTAACAAAGAACTCGCTTTAACTAAATTCTCCAAAGAGAATGTTAAAGTAACAGGTCTCGAGATGTGTTTGTATGAACTGGTAAAAGATTGTCGCGCGCCCGAGTTCAAACAAATTCTGTCATTGATAAAGTAAGGAAATATCCTTTATTTTTAGATTTCGATGATGACGCAAGAATTATTCGTATTACAAGCACCTTTGAAATACGCTGTTTTAGCCACTGGTCAAACCAGCAATAAAAAACCACTATCGAAACGATTGATTTATTCAATTGATAAATTGTGATCAAGCTCTAAACTTGTGTTTCACTAAAACAATATGAATACATATGAGCAATAGCTTAAAGCGTACCTATACACTGCATTTTTTGCCATTAATTAAGCTGCTAACGGTAACCATGATTATCGTGGCTTTTTCGTATGCGCTTTATAATGCTTTTTTATTAAAGCAATTGTCTAAAGGTATTGTGAGTGACTTTAATCAGATTTACTCCATTAGCCGCCGCTTCGCACAATATTACAACAACACCGATACGACCTTTCTGACCAAAGGTACTCATGTCCGCAACGGCGTAAGTATTATGGTCTCCAAAGATACTGACGTGAAAGTACTCTCGACGGGGATCAATAAACTGCGCGCACAGCTTGAAACCATCGCACCTGATCACGTTTGGACTGTGGCGATTTTTGAGCATCCAGCCACTTATGGACACTTCGATCCGTTACGCCAACCTTATGCTGAAAGATATAGCCAGTATAAAGCCAACGATGTAATGACACGGATCGTTGATACTGAGCGTTTAGAAAACACCTTTGACCAATTTTATGGCTGTAATATAAAACTATCTGAGCCCTATCCCGAGCCAGGTACTGATGAGCTAGTTCGCACTGTTTATTATCCTGTTTACAATGAACGTAAATTGGACGCACTGCTCGCTGTCGATATTAAAAATAGCTTTATTGATTACAAGATTGCTCAGTTCAACCGAGAATTTTTTACCACGGCAGACACCATGGAACACTGGTTTTCATTCCGTATTCCAGTTGAAATTTCTTGTACTGATGCTAACACTGTTTACGTTGGCTTTGGTGCGCAAGAGATCTTTGAGAGGATCTTCTTCCCATCAATCCTTATTGCGTTGTTGGGGCACATGTTAAGGGTCATCTATCTACACAATAAACAGCGTTTATATACTGACAGAATGACGGGCTTCTATCGTCGTGACTTTTATGAACCAAGACTAAAGAAACTACAAAAATTCTCTATGCTAATTATTGATATCGATTTCTTTAAATCAATCAATGATACCTTCGGTCACAAAATGGGCGATGATGTAATTACCGAAGTCACTCGCCGTATTGCAAAACAGATTCGTGCCAGCGATGTTGCGATTCGCTGGGGCGGTGAAGAATTTATTATCTTATTCAAGCATATGGATGAAACGGTATTAAAAGAAAAGGCTGAAGCCATTCGTCGCTGTGTGGTTGAACAAAAAATCGCTGACCTTAACGTCACTATCTCAATTGGTGGCGTACACTTGGAAAAAGGCACCTTTGCTCAAGCCTACCGTATTGCCGATAAGGCACTTTATGCGTCTAAAGAAAATGGGCGTAATCAAGTAACGATTTAGTTTGCAAGGCATTAAGAGCATGATAGGAAACGCAGCCATAAAAGCTGCGTTTGATTTTTTAACCGCTAATCCGCTGCATTTAAGGTAATGACCACTGTCGTAAATTGGGGCTCGGCAGTGATTGATATCTGACCAAGCTGGGCCTCTACACACAACTTGGCAGAATAACAACCCAACCCTTTTCCTGAGCTTTTTCCAGCGGTACTGAACTTATCAAAGAAGTGATCTCGAATCGTTTCCGGCACCGTCCCTTGATTAGTCAGTTTAACGACTAATTGCTTATCCTCAAGACATGAACTCACCACGATGGTCGATTGAACAGGCGCAGCTTCGATTGCATTAATAAGCAAATTACTTAACATGGTGTAGCTAAGTAGTTCATCACCTTGATATTTATGGGCAGGGTCGATATCTACCTGAAATTCTATCTGTTTATCTTTCGCGCTTGCCTGGTAGCTCGCTATCACTTGCCGCAACGCACCGTCTAGACCTACTGTATTGAGGTTTGGTTTATACTCCCCTCGTTCAAGTTCAAGCAAAATACTGTAGTTATCAACCATCTCTATCAACTTGCTCGAGCTATCTTTAAGTAATCTCGTCTCGTCACTATCACTCACTTGTGCCATCAAAGTACCGTGCAGAGCGGTGAGTGGGTTCCGGAAGTCATGAAAGAAAATTTGCAAGGCTTCATCATGATGTCGCGAAGCATCGATCAAACTATCGATTTGCTCAGAGAGCTTCTCTCGTTGGATCACTGAGTTAATATGCGTTTCTACGCGGGCCAATACGATTTCTGGTATCACCGGTTTTTGAATGTAGTCAACCGCTCCCAGCTTAAGTCCCTTAACCACATCATCGGTCTGTGAAAGAGCCGATACAAAGATAATCGGAATGAACTCAGTTTCGGGGTTTTGCTTCAACGCTTTACATACCGCTAAACCGTCCATTTCCGGCATCATAATGTCAAGCAGTACCAAATCCGGTTTTTCTGCTTTCGCACAAATATCTAATGCCTGCTGCCCACTGCGACACGCTTTGATTTTGTATGTCTCTTTCAGTACCTCCCCCAAAACCTGCAGATTTGAAGGCTCATCATCTACAACAAGGATGGTACGTTTACTTGGTTGCTGGGAATCTGTTTCCTTTTCGGCTCTCTGAACTGAATGACTTTTTATCGGAGAAACAAATGCTTTGTGTACCCTCTCGGCTAAAGTCACGCGTGAAAATGGCTTAATTAAATACTCAGAAACACCCGCTTCGATAGCCTGCACCACATCGCTCTGATGCAAATTGCCTGTCAGCATGACAAATGGCACATTGGTATGCAATTTGGACTGACGGACATGTTTTAGCAGCTCCAAGCCATCCATTTTAGGCATTTTCCAATCAGATATAATGATGTCCACTTGGTTATGCTGCAAATATTGCGTCGCCTCCAGACCATCGCGGGCTTGATGAATGGTTTTAAACCCTAACTGCTCGCACGCACTGCTTAAAGCGCGCGTGATGGCCTCGAAGTCATCGACAATCAATACGGCCATACCTTTATAAGGAGAGTCGTAATTAATCCGTTTAAAGCTACTATCCATTTATTCTTCTCCTATTCTACTGCGGCAGGCATGGATTGTTGATCTTCGGTATCGTTGTCTCGGTATGCTGCGGCAATATCTCGAAACTCATCTGCATTGGCGAGAAACACATCGACTAACATGGGTTGAAAGTGGCTGCCTCGCCCTTCACTGATAATCCTTAATGCTTTTTCATGGCTAAAGGCAGGTTTATATACTCGCTGAGAAATGAGTGCGTCGTAGACATCAGCAATTGCCATAATGCGTGCTGAAAGAGGAATATCTTCGCCAGATAAGCCTTGCGGGTAACCGGAACCATCCCACTTTTCGTGGTGGCAATAGGCAATTTCCTTAGCAAACAACAAGAAATTATCCGCATACCCAAGTGAGCCTTCTGCTGCGCAAATCGCTTGATAGCCATATTCGGTGTGCTTTTTCATCTCCTCAAACTCCGCCGCCGTCAGCGGACCAGGTTTGAGCAGAATGCTATCAACCACCCCTACTTTACCAATGTCATGCAAAGGGGCTGATTTTGCCATTGCGGTTATCACTTCAGGCTTTAAATAGTCACGAAATTGCTCAAGTTTAGCGAGTTGCTTCGCCATTGATTCAACGTATCCTTGCGTACGGCGTATATGATTACCAGTCTCTGGATCGCGAGACTCTGCCAATGCCCCCATTGCCACCAGCGCAACATCTTGCAAATCATTGAGCTGCCGAGTTCGTTCCTGAACCTTTTTTTCCAGGCAATGATTATGCTCCGCTAATTGATCAAGTGATGCTTTAAGCAATAGATGATTTTTAATCCGTTGTTTTAAAATCGTCGGACAAATGGGCTTAGCAATATAATCAACCGCGCCCAAAGCAAGGCCGGTAGTTTCATTGACCTCACTCGATTTCGCGGTGAGAAAAATCACCGGAATATCGCGGGTATCAGGATCCCCTTTTAGTTGCTCACATATTTGATAACCATTGACATCCGGCATCATCACATCGAGCAAAATTAGATCCGGTTTCCCTTTGGCCAAAATTTTATAAGCGACGGCCGCATTAGGTGCAGCTTGAACTCGATATTCGTCAGACAATACCGATTTGACACTGTCTAGAATGGCTGGCGTATCGTCGATTGCGAGTATTGTGGTTCGATATTCTAATGTCATACCCTTTCCCCCATTTTAAACCGGTTCTTTATCTGAAGAGTCAATGCTTAAGGTCACCTGCTCTAATAAAGGTATGGCGGATTCAAAATCGTAGTTAGCTATTGCTTGGGAAACTTGCTCAACTAAAGCGACATCTAAACTTGCTCCGGCACTAAGCAGCATCTCATCAAATGTATCGACCGCCGCACTATCAAAATCATCCAGTTGCGCATAAAGCTGCTCAGCGAGTAGCTGGAATTTCTCTGCATCAAACTCTTGTGAGTGATTTGCAGTCTCTCCATCTTTGAGAGCCGCGTTAATGGCAGCTACCATCTTCTCGACTAATCCGCCCACTTCCCTAAGCATCTTTTGCTCTTGTTCCCCAAACTCACAGCGGCCCTCATCTCTCTGCTCAGCTAAGGCATGTTCTAGCCGCTGGGTTGGCTCAATCAGGTAATCCGCACCAATATTGCCTGCGATGCCTTTGAGTGAGTGGGCTGCGATTACTGCTGTGCCAATGTCTCCTTGCGCAATTGAATCACTAACCCTTTCCGCAACATCCGCCTCTGAGCGAACAACATTAGCCAGTGTCTTTCTATATGCCTGTACATTGCCCCCCATACGCGCAATTGCAGTTGCAGTATCAAGTCCATCAATAACAAGCCCCTGCTCCTGCCCTTTCGAAGTCTCGGCACGATTTAGATCGTTAAAAGATCGTCCAGTTGGTTCGACCCAGTCAGCTAACGTTTTGAATACTTGATTTGGATTGATTGGCTTAGCTAAATGGTCATTCATGCCTACGGCTAAGCACTTCTCTCTATCCCCGGACATAGCGTTGGCGGTCATGGCTATAATTGGCAATTGATCATATTGTCCGGTTTGGCGGATCATTTCGGTCGCCTGATAGCCATCCATAACGGGCATCTGAATATCCATTAGCACAATACCGAATGACTCTGAGAGCACTTTGTCGACCGCCTCTTGCCCATCACTAGCGGTCGTCACGTCAACGCCGACCATATTCAGTAGCTCAAGTGCAATTTGCTGGTTAATCGCATTGTCCTCAACCAACAATACTCTTGCGCCAGCAATGCCTTGTGCAATTGACGGGTCGATATGATTATTTGCTACGGTTTGGATATGAGTGTGATTGGCCGTCATTACCCCAAGTAGAGTATCAAGTAACGTCGATGCCGTTACAGGCTTGGTTAAGCATGCGTCCGGTCGCAGTCCGTTTAAATGAGCGGTGATTTCATCTTTGTCATAAGCAGTCACAACCACAAAACGCGGAGTTTTGTTTAAATTTGATACTCGGGCAAGTTGACGCCCAAGTTCTAAGCCATCCATTTCTGGCATTTTCCAATCAGCCAACACCACATCGAAAGGACACTCACCTGTTTGAGAGTTCTGCAACTTCTCCAACGCCTCTTGACCAGAACTAGCGACATCAACTTGGAAGTTTAAACTTTGGCAAATCGTGGCCAAAATTTCACGAGCCGCTTCGCTATCATCGACAACTAAAACCGCCAAGTCATCCAGCCGTTCTGTACCGTGAAAGATTGGTGTTTGGTTAGACTGGGATAAACCAAACTCAGCAGTAAAACAGAAAGTACTGCCTTGCCCAAACTCACTTTCCACCCAGATTTCACCGTCCATCAATTCAACCAGCGTTTTACTAATGGTGAGACCTAATCCGGTACCACCATATTTACGCGTTGTCGAAGCATCAGCTTGGCTGAAAGACTGGAACAGACGTGCAATCTGCTCTGGAGTCATACCTATGCCAGTATCTGTGATGGAAAACTTAGTTTTGATTGACTCGTTATTTGACTCAAGCGCCTCTATTTTGATGACAATTTCACCGTTATCGGTAAACTTAACTCCATTATTGGTAAGGTTAAGTAGGATTTGTCCTAGCCTTAATGGATCCCCAATCAAGCTGACCGGTAAACGAGGATCTAAATCAACCAATAGCTCTAAACCTTTCTCTTGGCATTTATGTGAGATAACTTGAACTAAATTGTCGATTGTCTCCTGCAAATTAAAATCAATTTTCTCGAGGTCGAGCTTGCCAGCTTCAATCTTTGAAAAGTCGAGAATATCATTAATGATGCCAAGCAGGTTTTCCGCAGAAATCTGGATTTTACTGACGTAATCTCTCTGTTTCTTCGTTAAATCAGTTCGCATCGCCAAATAGCTCATGCCGATAATCGCGTTCATTGGCGTGCGAATCTCATGGCTCATATTAGCTAAAAAATCACTTTTCGCCTGAGTCGCCTCTTCTGCGTTCTGTTTGGCTCGCTTAAGCTCGCGTTCTGCTTCTTTGCGCTTTGTGGCATCACGAACGATCCCTGTGTAAAAAACTTGTCCTGCCAATTTTGATTCACTGACCGATATCTCTAGATCAACCTCTCCACCGCTTCGCTTATGGCCAGTAAACTCTTTACTCGTCGAGCTGCGCTCAGTAGAAGAAACGGCCGACTGTTGGTAAGAAGTATGAAATGGCGGTGATATTAGCGATTCAATCGACACTTGCTGCGTTAATATTTCATCAGCACGATAATCGAATATGATTTCAGCGGCTGGGCTAAATTCAACAATCACTCCCTGGCAATTAACAACCACAATACCGTCCGAAGCATTATCAATGATGTTGCGAGTTCGCTCTGAGTGAATTTCCAACTCGACCGTCCTCTGTTTTACTTGTCGTTCAAGTTCAACTTGCGTTCTCGCCAAGGCCGATATTGCACGATTGCCAAGTCGCATAGTAAACACGCTAGTGCCAAGCATTAGTACTAAAGTAATGGTTAACATTGACCACACTGTTGCTTTAAAAGTACTTAGCAAAGAATAAGCTTCATCAACATCCATTTCTGCTGCAATGCCCATATTAAGGGCATCATCCCATATCCACCGGCCGACAACAGGTACACCTCGGTAGTCGTTGTAACCACTAAGGTTTCGCGAAGATATGCGCTCACTGATACTTAACGCCATCACTGTCAATGGCCATTCTGAATCCGCTACTTGTGGGTCTGTTGAAAGGTCTTTACCAGGATCAGCAATCCTGACATTCAGAGAAGAACGCTGAGTCTGTTCTAGTAAGCCAAGTTGCTTAAGTTGTTGTTCAAAGCGTACATTTGACAACAGTAACCCCGTGCGATCTATCGCGTATGTTTCACCACTTTTGCCAATAAAGCCAGCCGACAATATGGTTGAAAACACACCGTCAAAATCAACCCGTTTTGTCAATACCGCGATAGTTTCACCAAACGCGTTAACCACAGGGACAGCAAAAAACATCGTCGGAGGATTGTCATCAGAGTCACTCTGTAGACTGACATCCGATTTAATCGGTGGAACAAACACACCTTCACCACTTAACGCGAGTTTCATTAAATCGGGGCGCTGTAATTGAATAAGATTAATACTGCCGATGTTGGTATCACGACGAGAAGATAAACTGATGTGATCCGGTGAAATAATAAAGAAACCAAACGAGCCCGCTAACCCAGATCTTGATTCGATAAGCTCCCTCAGTTGCTGTTGCACCGGAGCATTGATTAATGCGCTAGGCTTACGATCTACATCAAGTAGGTTCTCCACCATACCCACCAAGAGAGGATCTTTGCCCAACTGCGATAGGCTATTAAGCTCCATCTCCACCCAACCACCAATGCGCTTGTGAGCCGATGCCAAAACGGAAGATAAGCTATGGTTAACTGATTCTATGCTCTTACGCTCGGCGTAACGAGTGACAATCAGTGCTGCTGCGATTAAAACACAACAGAGAATAACTTGAACGGAAATCATCGTACGCTTAAAACTTTTGTTCCCTAGCTTTTCAGCCAAGGTTTTATCGTTGATTTTAAACACGCGTGAAATCAATAGTAACAAGACAAGCGTCAGTAATACGGAAGCTGCAATCACATATTTCAATGACTCAATTAAATTGAGATTGCTGCTTTGCGCTACAATTGGCGTGGCTAGCTGTGACCAGTCACTTTTACTAAGAATGACTTCTCGTAAGTCGAGAATGTCGAGACCTTTTTGCAAAATTGAATGAAGCAGTGGTGATTGAGCGTTTGACCATAAATGAAGCGCTGATGGTGAAACCACATCTTCATCAATCGCTCTTAATCCAGTGACTTTGTTTTCAGCTAACCAATTCGAAACCACAATTTCGGCATCGAGCAACGCGTCTGCTCGTCCGTCAAGTACAGCATCAATTGCCTGCTCTATTCCAGAGGTCTCCAAAATCTGAATATTTGGATAAAGAGACTTAACTTTATCAATAGTGCTATAACCTGCAGATATCGCGATGGTGGCATTTCCTAAATCCGATACCCGTTGAAACTCTGGTTTATGCTCAGAGACAAAGTAGAGCTCTCTGATTAAGAAATAGGGATCTGAAAACTGACCATACTGTTTACGAATATCGGTTTTGTAAGCATGAGGTAATAGATCTATCTCACCTTGTTTAAACTGACGAAGTAACTCGTTCCAAGGGGCATCCACCAACTCAATTTTCAAGCCAGACCGCAAGGCGATTTGCGTTACAATATCACCTGCTAACCCAGTTAAATCGCCTTTCTCATCTCGATACAGCATTGGTGGCCAATGCTCGTTACCTACTCGCACCACATTGCTATCTAACCACTCTTGCTCAGCTGAGTTGAGCTTTAACGGATTATCTGATGCTCTTTGATCGATTCGCTGCTCAATCCGTTTTGTCAGACTCAGTAACGCCGCCATATATTGGTCTTTATATTGATGATATTCCGCGTCGTTGATTTGTAGCATTGCTTCAGTTAGGCGATTGGCTTTCACTGCATCAATCGCTCGCATCTCTAGCGCTACTAACTCAAAGTGTGCCGCTTCTAATTGTTTGACTACCGCTCTATCACTAGGGATTTGACTGGCCAGTAACCCATTAATAAGTTCTGTTAAGCGCGGTTCAGTATCAAGGTATCTATCAAGCCATTTTGAATCGCCAGAAAAGGCATAACTTAAAATTGAGGATGTCAGGACTTCGTCGAGATATTTCAACTCAACTGCAATATTTTGAATTTGTTCTTGGGAAAGTTCACCGCGTAACGATGATGGAATAACGTTGAACTCACTCGCTCGAGCTGTTGAAGTTAGATTTAGCCCAACGACCAACAAACAGACAAAGAACGCTGTTATAAATTTTCGCGCATAGAATTGTTTTTTATTTGCGCGTACCCCTAGCCTTAGCATTTACGTGTCCCTGTACTACTTCACTCTAAAAAACGTAGGAGACAGTTGAAAATACAGCAAATTATTTCATAAACTTAGTTCACAAAATTTGGTATAGGTGGATAAATTAGTATCAATTAAGAGACAACAAAAACTCATCACCAATATCAATGTGACGAATTTAGAGCATAAAAAAAGCAGCCTATGGCTGCTCAGACTGCTGACAAAGGTCTAGCTTTCGAGCTAGACCTTTGATCTAATAGGGGTATCGAAATATGGATACTCCGATATGCTTCAAGAACCGACTCCGCAACAATACGAACTGGAAATGGTAACGATGGAA
>NZ_JADILO010000001.1 GCF_015278125.1 Vibrio fluminensis | reverse complement strand
CTCTTTCAACTTGGTCAACAACATCCAATTTAAAAGCGAATGAATAGTCACGTTGGGTTCGTCTAGCTGTTGATTTCATAACACTCTCCAATTTTCTGATTGGGTTGTGTCAACCTTATTTAGGACGGGTCAATCAGATAGTAAAAAGCCACTTCCGATGAAGTGGCTTTTTTATTGACCTTTTTAGGTGTGTGATTAATTGGCATGTTGCTGAGTCAGTTCATTGGGATAGAGAAACAACGTGCGCTGTTTTAGAAATTCAAACCAATGTAATCCATCGTTTTGCAGTAACATATTAATAATCCTGTCATCCTCTATAAACACATGGCCCATGTCCCACTCTTGATACATACGTGTCGTAATTGGCTGCTCAAGTAACGTTAAGACGTTATGGTGACGAGGATCGGAGCAAATTACTTTATAGAGTTCATCAACAATTTTATCATCCCCCTCAAAATACTGAATAAATCCTGCAGAGTGCGAGATAAGGAAGCCGGTTATACCTAATTTTTCGTTGTTCTCAATCGCATGGCCTAGTAGCGTGCTGATGTCTATGTTTCCAAGTGTCGCGTCGCTGCTGTATAAAACGCATTTCATCTCGTTCTCCTCTTGTTTTTATACATTAAAGAGTCTGCAGTTTTGATAGTTTTAAACAGATCTAGGTCTTTGTTGTGTGCCCAGCCAACACTGTATTGAATTTCGTCATTTAGTTGAGCGTCAATACGTGCAATTAGCTGTGTCGGCTCGATATAATTGTTCAGCAAAATAATCACAAACTCATCGCCCCCATAACGAAACACCAAGTCGTTGACCCGTACACTCGCAAGTAGAACTTTGGAAAATGCTTTGAGTGTAAGATTACCTGCTTCATGTCCTTGAGTGTCGTTTAGCTTTTTTAAGTTATCTAAATCAAAGAAAAATAGCAGGAAGTTTTGTTTGGAGAGTCGCCCTGCGAGCGATTTTAAGTAATCGTAACAAAAAGCACCTGTCAGGTTATCTTTGATACTGAAATCTTTCATTATTGAGGTATTGAAATCAATCAACTCAATATAACGTAAACCGATTTTTTGATAAGTTTGCTTATCTAGATCCAAGTTAAAAGCAAAGCGCGCAGTGTGGTGAAGAATATCGATTTTCTTGTCGATAGTCCGGTTGGTGATATGACTTTGATCGACCAGCTTATTAGGCGTGCTTGAATTACTGAGCAGATAGCAAAGAACATCAAACGCATAACAGATGTCGTTTAAATCCAAATCTTCGACGTGTTGTGCCAAATAAACTCGAATTCGTGCGCATTGCCTGACAACGTCAATGTCCATGGTGCCACCGAATTTGCTATAAGTATCAACCACAAAAACCTCAGCCAACTATATGTTTATTAAATAATGTGCACCTAAGTGATTATAGGCGAAATAATAATAAATAAATTACTGAGAGTATTAATATCATTCATTGGTTTGAATTGATGAGATGAGAAGCGGGTTTGAAGCTTATTTTCAGTGAGATAAGCTGAGTAAATGAGTTACTCAGCTCACGTTTTTCTTTGTTAATAACACCTGTTGATCAGCTAAAGATGGTTCTCAACCACAGCCCCCAAGGCGTCGTGATGCCGGCGGTGAGATACTTGATCTCGCCATCTTTAATCACCGCAATGGTTGGCGTAACGCTAATGCCCCAAGCTTGACTCACAGGCTGCTCAACATCATTGATTACCGTAAATTGGTGTTGCTTCGCATCTAGGTATGACTGGATTCGCTCATCGTCGCCGGACGAAAGCGCTACTGTCACCACTTGATGATCGTTGGCAAACCAATCCACAGTTGGGCTCACCCACTTACACGCGCCGCACCAAGTCGCCCAGAAATAGACAATCACTGGCTCGCCCTGTTTACTAAGTGCATTCACATCAACTGGGTTGCCATTAATATCCATCACTTGAATCTCAGGCGCTTTACCTTTGGGGGCAGAACTACTGTGATAAAAGTCCATCGCATAAGAGGCAACGGCGATGATCACTAAGGCAAAGCTGAGCTCTTTAAGCCAGTATTTCCAACCGGATTTCTTCTTAGGTTTACTCATGGTTGGCTCGCTCTTTTAATTGCATCCATCACTTGGCTCTCTGATAGGATCACCGGTAAAGGGATTCCTTGAGGCGCATTAGGACCATAAACAATATTGAATGGCACGCCATATCGTCCATGACTTTGCAGGTATTCGGTCACGCTAGGGTTTGGTGTTGTCCAATCACCCAGCATTAACGTCATATTAGGCTGTTGCAGTGCGGTATAAACCGGGTCTTGTAGCACTACGCCAATCTTGTTGGCTTTACAGGTAATACACCAGTCCGCAGTCACTTCGACGAATACGGTTTTGCTTTGCCGAGTCAGTGATTCAATTTTGTCTGCTTGCAGTTTTTGCCAAGGCAAGTCGTCGACAACTGGCGTCGCCCAGTTTCCAGCAGTTAGGCTGCCAACTACTAAGCCGCCACCGGCGAAAAGGGTCAATGACGCGATCAATGGAATCAGCAGTTTTCGACCGTGAACACGACCCAGCCAGATCACAGTGATGACCACGATAATGCTACCAATCATCAGCACCGCAAACTTACCAAAAAATGGCATAAGCAGACTGACTAACCAAATCGACGTGGCGAGCATCATAAAGCCAAATAACAGTTTGATGCGGTTCATCCAAAGCCCAGGCTTTGGCATCAATCTCATTAAGCTTGGAGCGAGAGCAAATAGCAGCCAAGGCAAGCTCATTCCGACGCCGAGTGCGATAAAGATAATCCATAGCTCTAAGTAACTTGCGCCGAGCGCATAAGCGACCGCTGTACCTAAGAATGGCGCACTACAAGGCGTCGCGAGTAGAGTGGCGAACATACCCTGAATAAAGTGACCAATATGGCTGCTATCACCTCGGCTTGCCATCCAAGTGTTCAAGCTTGAAGGCAATTTAAACTCAAATAGACCGAGTAAGTTAAGCGCGAATAATAGGGTGACAACCAACATCAATAGCAGAAATTCAACACTCTGGAATTGAATGCCCCAGCCGATGCTTTCACCGCCAAGTTTTAGCAAACTCAGTGCGCCAGCAATCAGCGCAAAAGAGCTGATGATGCCAAGTGCAGAGGCAATAAAAGAGGTGCGAATATGGCTTGTCGACGCTTGCTGTTGCAGCGCAATGCTATTGAGCTTAAGACCTAGAACTGGCAACACACAAGGCATGATATTGAGCAGCAAGCCACCGAGTAGCGCAAAGCCGAGCATAGTGACTAAGCCGGTTTGGCTATATTGAATCGGTAAAGTGCCGACACTGACTTGACGCTCAGTGGCGAAGGTGTGATCTGAAATCGTGACCGCGACAGCTTTACCCGTTAAATCAACATGCCCCTTCCAGTTCGTCACATCAAATACTGCGGTAAGTTGGTGGCTGTCGAGCCCCTTATCATTGTCGATAATGAGCTTTGGTTTAGCGAAAAAATCTGTTTCAACTTGCGTGCCATCAACCAGGACTTGCGGTGTTTGCCACGGACGGTGGTTATTGAGCTGCACGATAAACTGCTGTTGCTCTGCGTTCCAATAGGTGGCCGTTACGCTAACATCAGCGTTGGCTTTCGGGCTCTGGCTCATTCCCTGATTGAACAAAAACATCGCGTCAGGATCGAGTGTCAGCACCGCAGGATCAACGCTAAGATCGATAGGATAATCGGTGATCACACAGATATCGGTACAGGAAGGTAGCCGCAGATTGCCTTTAAGTCTGGCTGCTTGATTGGCATTGTCGAGCGTTAGAGTAAGTGGAAAGCTGACTTGATGCTTGTAGCCTAAGGTCATGATCCCCAGCTGTTCAAAATAGTGGGGGATTGGCCAATGCCACTCAACGGCTGCAATATTAGAGGAATCTGACCAGTTTAATTCAGGGGCGATACCGGCTTCACCTGGGCTACGCCAATAGGTTTTCCATTCACCTTCAAGGCGCACATCTAATACGGCTTGCACTTGTTTTAACTGAGGCTGCTGCTCTCCGGTTAAAAGCAAACGTAATTTGACCGGAGGATGTTTGGCATCCGTTATCCAGCCAGTTGTTTGCGCATGGGCCAACGATGATGAGAGCGCGCTAAACAGTAGCGCGATAGAGAGAGTAAGCATCGCTAAGCTTGAGCGGTTTAGCGAGTATTTAATTGTATTCAGCAATGGCAACACCTGCTGCTCCATTAATTCAGTTGATTTTGGTTCATTTACCCACGATGTGGGCGTGATAGAAATACGTTCAATAAGTCGACGCGACGATGGGCGCTGACTTAGTGATAAACCAAGATCATTCGCGAAAAACACACTGAGTGAGATGCAATCGCCGTTTGGGCACCAGAGAAACTTTACTTAATCTTACCGAGTGATGCACCAGCACATGGTTAGCCAAAAGTGCGATCAGACATAACACCAAAAACGGTGCTAACCAGTCAGTCTTTGACTGTATCTGTGGCAGTGTTGGCGAAATCAGATTGCATGAATCTTCACTGCTCGAAGGCGTGTCGATTTGCGCAGTAAAATGAGAGAAGTAAAGTTGCTGAAGATGGTTGTTATTTAATGCACTAGATTGCGAACTCCACTGTGACGAGAGCAATTGAGTGGAAGCGGTCAGGGTTTTGTTTAGACAAGCGATCACAACTAAGGCGACCAATAGAGTTGCCCAGATTGCGTGAAAACGTTGTCGAGAAGGTTGACCGTGCATCGCGTGTTTAAAGCCTCTGATGATTAAGAGCCAAGCGTAGTGAAGATAGTAGGCGGATTCAAGCTGAGATTTGTAAACAAAAAGCCAACTGTGGCTGATTGGCTTACTTCTGCTCAGCTTATTGATTGTCCTATTCGCGCTATTTTATAGTGTGATTTCTTTCCATTCGCCAGGTTGTAGATCGCCCAGCACAATATCACCCATCGAATAACGAATTAAGCGCAGAGTAGGGAAGCCAATGTTGGCGGTCATACGGCGAACTTGACGATTGCGTCCTTCAATAATCGTAATCGCGAGCCAAGTGGTGGGAATATTAGCGCGAAAACGTACCGGTGGATTGCGTTCCCATACTTGCGGTTCGGCCATCACTTCCACTTTCGCGGGTAGGGTCATACCATCTTTGAGCTCAACCCCTTCGCGTAGCTTGTCGAGATCGGCTTCCGTTGGCGCACCATCCACTTGCACCCAGTAAGTCTTAGGTGACTTTGATTGCGGCTGCGTCAGTTTAGCTTGCAAGATGCCGTCATTAGTAAGCACCAGTAAGCCTTCGCTGTCTCGATCGAGACGACCTGCGGCGTAGACATCTTTCACTGGGATGAAATCTGCCAGCGTTTTGCGACCGTCACCGTCAGTAAATTGCGTCAAGGTGTCAAAAGGCTTGTTAAAGATAAGCACCTTGCGATCTTCTGGTCGAATACGCGGTTTATTCGAGGGCGTTTTTTTACGCTGAGAAGACGAGTGTGTCTTCGCTTTACCGAACTTATCTGATTGTTTGAAACGCTTTGTCGTACGTTGAGTGGAATTTTTTGAAGACGGACGACTTGAACGTGTCTGCATGTTAACTACCCTGCAATTTTGTAAATAAAATGTATTGTTCGGTTTAACGGAAATGCGTTTTAAGCTATTATTTGCGCGCCAAAATCTGGATTGGCACACACATTGTTGAACACGATAATAGACTATTATCCAGCTTTTGTTTAATTATAACAATTGTACCCAAGTAGCCGCGAGATGTATGGTACTTGGAGATAGATCTCATGGATTTAGCCATTTGTGGCTGAAATAAATAAAAGAGACAGACAAATCGCGACAAGTGAGGGGATGAAGCATTAGCTTGTAAGCGACCACAAACCCAGAGCCATTCATCCGACAGGCTTTGGTTGAACAATAGGGAAATTTCATGCCTACCGAAAAACCGACAATTATCTATACCATTACTGATGAAGCACCAGCACTAGCGACTTACTCTCTATTGCCAATTATTCAATCTTTCACTGCTTCTTCAGGTATTGACGTTGATACTCGTGACATCTCTCTTGCTGGGCGAATTATTGCTAACTTCCCAGAGCATTTAACGGCAGAACAACGTATCGGTGACGCACTTGCGGAGCTAGGTGAGCTAGCAAAAACACCTGAAGCGAACATCATCAAACTGCCAAACATCTCAGCTTCAGTGCCTCAGCTTCATGCAGCAATCAAAGAACTTCAAGCTAAAGGCTACAACCTACCAAACTACCCTGAAGAGCCAGGCACTTACGAAGAAGAAGCGATTAAAGCGACTTACGATAAAATTAAGGGTAGTGCAGTAAACCCAGTACTACGTGAAGGTAACTCAGACCGTCGTGCGCCTCTTTCAGTGAAGAACTATGCGAAGAAAAACCCACACTCAATGGGCGCATGGTCAAAAGACTCTCTGTCACATGTGGCGAGCATGACAGAGAAAGACTTCTTCGGCAGTGAAAAATCGACCACCATTGATGGCGCAACGGAAGTAAAAATCGAGTTCGTTGCACAAGACGGTGCAGTGAAACAACTTAAAGCGCCATTCGCGCTACAAGACAAAGAGATCATTGATAGTTCAGTAATGAACAAGAAAGCATTGGTTGCCTTCTTTGAAGAGCAAATCGAAGCGGCGAAATCTCAAGATGTGTTGCTATCACTGCATATGAAAGCAACCATGATGAAAGTGTCTGACCCTGTGATCTTCGGTCATGCAGTTAAGGTTTACTACAAAGACGTATTCGCTAAATACGGTCAGCTATTTGCTGAGCTTGGCGTTGATGTTAACAACGGTATTGGTGATGTGTACGCTAAGATTGCGAACTTACCAGAAGCGCAAAAAGCGGAAATCGAAGCGGCACTGCAAGCGGTTTACGAGACGCAGCCTCCACTAGCAATGGTTGATTCAGATCGCGGCATCACTAACCTACACGTACCAAGTGATATCATCGTTGATGCATCTATGCCTGCAATGCTGCGTGCTTCAGGCCAGATGTGGGGCCCAGATGGCAAGCAAAAAGATACCAAAGCACTGATCCCAGATCGCAGCTACGCGGGTATCTACCAAGCGGTTATCGATTTCTGTAAAGAGAACGGTGCATTCGATCCAACCACCATGGGCAGCGTGCCAAACGTTGGCCTAATGGCGCAAAAAGCAGAAGAGTACGGCTCACACGATAAGACCTTCATCTTAGACGCGGCAGGTACAGTACGCGTGGTTGATGCCAACGACAACGTATTGCTTGAGCAGGCGGTTGAAGAAGGTGACATCTTCCGTATGTGTCAGGTAAAAGACGCACCAATCCAAGATTGGGTCAAACTTGCGGTGACTCGTTCACGTGCAACGGGCGTTCCTGCGGTATTCTGGTTAGATGAAGCGCGTGCGCATGACGCAGAACTCATCAAGAAAGTAAATGCTTACCTACCAGAGCATGATATTGATGGCCTTGAAATCAAGATCTTGGCACCGGTAGAAGCATGTCAGTACTCACTAGTACGCATCAAAGAAGGCCTAGATACGATCTCAGTAACGGGTAATGTACTACGTGATTACCTAACTGACCTATTCCCAATTCTGGAGCTAGGTACGTCAGCGAAAATGCTGTCAATTGTACCGCTAATGAATGGTGGTGGCCTATTTGAAACAGGTGCTGGTGGTTCTGCGCCTAAGCACGTTCAACAAGTAGAGAAAGAAAACCACTTACGTTGGGACTCGCTCGGTGAGTTCTTGGCGCTAGCGGCTTCTCTGGAGCATCTAAGTGTTGTGACTGGCAATGCAAAAGCGCAAGTACTGGCGGATGCACTCGACAAAGCAACGGGTGAATTCCTTGACAACAACAAGTCGCCTTCACGTAAGGTAGGCGAGCTTGATAACCGTGGCAGCCACTACTACCTAGCCACTTACTGGGCACAAGCACTTGCAGCACAAACAGCGGACGCTGAACTAGCGGCACAGTTTGCACCAATTGCTAAAGCACTAAGTGAAAGCGAAGAAAAGATCGTTGCTGAGCTGAACGATGCACAAGGTGTGAAAGGTGATTTAGGCGGTTACTACTCACTGGTGTTTGAAAAAGCAGCGCCATTGATGCGTCCAAGTGCGACACTGAACGCAATCATTGATGCATAATTATCTATATTGATAGCTCATCGTTGATATGAAGCAAAGGCTTGGGCAACCCCAAGCCTTTTTGCTATCTGGTCTTAATTAACGTGGGATCTATAGCCAAACAAAAACCCGCCTAAAAGCGGGTTTGTTTTCGAACTTTGTTCTACATCGGCAGCGTTTATTTTACTGGCATAGCTTCCAGCGGAGTTACTACACTAGCGTGGTATCCTTTAGGACCTTCTTCTACTTCAAACGTTACTTGTTGGCCTGCTTTCAGAGTACGATAACCGTCCATTTGGATAGTTGAATAATGTGCGAACACATCACTGTCCTCCCCCTCTGGACAGATAAAACCAAATCCTTTGGCATTGTTAAACCATTTTACAGTACCTGTAGCCATGCTATACATCCCTCATGCATTGTTGTTAGTTTCCTAATTGGCTGCACTCCTGTACGCCAATAGTTTGCACTCAAAGAGCTCCTGTGTGAGCAAATCTGCCAAGATTCATTACTTGTTTGGAGCAAATTGAATAATAGTGAATATCCATTCAAGCGCTGCCGAAATTTCAATCACTTATTTTCCAGAGTAGTCAATGAGAGAGCACAGTCAATAGTAAAAAGGTATTACATGCTAAATATTTGAATACAAACTTGCGCCACTTTTTACATTTTAATAACTTGTTTCACTGCTGTATCATAAAAAAGCACCAATAATGAGGGTCTTTTGTTGTTATTTTAATCACTTTGTCGAGATTAGACGTAAGAAAGAAATGTTTTATTTGCAGCGATACCATTGCTAGATTAGTCTCTAAGTATGGGCTTTTTTTAACTGCTTGTGCTTTTTGCTTTTATTAAGAGATCTATCCACCTTTTCCGTACAGCAAAGTGTTAAAATAACGGCGAAACTAGCTAAATAATACGTATCATGAGCAAGCATTTTGAATGGGTAACTCCGGATTCAGATCTTCTGGAGTTAGAGAAAACGAAAGTAAAGCCGCCGGCAATGTACAACGTTGTTCTAAACAACGACGATTACACGCCGATGGACTTTGTAATTGAAATCCTTGAGCGCTTTTTCTCTATGGACATAGATAAAGCGACGCAAGTAATGCTTAAGGTCCACTACGAAGGTAAAGCTGTCTGTGGCACCTTTACTGCAGAAGTGGCAGAAACGAAAGTAGCGCAAGTTACCATGTATTCAAGGGAAAATGAGCACCCACTGCTGTGCACAATGGAACAAGCGTAAAGCTTGGCCGAACAATTACAATTAAGTTGTTCTTTTAGGAGGTCCTTATGCTGAATAAAGAGTTAGAGTCGAGTCTCAATGGCGCGTTTGCACGTGCTCGAGATAAAAGACATGAGTTTATGACTGTCGAGCACCTCCTGCTAGCGTTATTAGAAAACGACGCAGCGCGAGATGCGCTGGCGGCTTGCCAAGCGGACATTGACGCACTGCGCAATGAGCTTGATGTTTTTATTGATCAAACCACGCCATTAATTCCTGAAAACGATGAAACGCGCGAGACTCAACCGACGTTGAGCTTCCAACGTGTGTTGCAACGTGCCGTCTTTCATGTTCAATCATCTGGTCGCAGTGAAGTGACCGGTGCCAACGTATTGGTCGCGATTTTTAGCGAACAAGAGTCTCACGCGGCTTATCTTCTTAAGAAGAACGATGTGAGTCGTCTTGATATTGTTAACTTCATCTCTCATGGCATAACTAAAGGTTCTGGATCAAATGATGAGCCTTCCTCAGATTCGTTTAGTAACGATACTACGCCTGAAGAAGCTAACGGTGAGGAGCGTTTAGAAAGCTTTGCGACCAACCTTAACCAAGTTGCGAAGAAAGGTCAGATTGACCCGCTGATTGGTCGTGATAAAGAACTTGAGCGTACGATTCAAGTGCTATGCCGCCGCCGCAAGAATAACCCGCTGCTGGTGGGTGAAGCTGGCGTAGGTAAAACGGCGATTGCTGAAGGTCTTGCTTGGCGCATCGTTGAAGGGCAAGTGCCTGAAATCATCAAAGACAGCGTGATCTACTCACTCGATATTGGTTCGCTGCTCGCGGGTACTAAGTACCGTGGTGATTTCGAAAAACGTTTCAAAACTATTTTGAAGCAGCTTGAGAAAGAAGAAGACGCAATTCTATTTATTGATGAAATTCACACCATCATCGGTGCAGGTGCAGCTTCTGGCGGCCAAGTGGATGCGGCAAACCTAATTAAACCACTACTTAGTAGCGGTAAGTTGCGCTGTATCGGTTCTACAACCTACCAAGAGTACAGCAACATCTTCGAGAAAGAGCGTGCATTATCACGTCGCTTCCAGAAGATTGATGTGGTTGAGCCATCCATTGATGACACCACTAAGATCCTGATGGGTCTAAAACCAAAATACGAAGCGCACCACGAAGTTCGTTATACCAACAAAGCATTGCGTGCTGCGGTAGAGTTATCAGCGAAGTACATCAACGAGCGTCATCTGCCAGATAAAGCTATCGACGTTATCGATGAAGCGGGTGCTCGTAGTCGTCTTGCTCCCGCAAGCCGTCGTAAGAAAACCGTTGGCGTTGCGGATATCGAAGCGATGGTCGCGAAGATGGCGCGTATTCCAGAGAAATCAGTCTCATCGTCTGATAAAGAAACACTGCAAACTCTTGATCAGAAAATGAAGATGTTGGTGTTTGGTCAAGATGGCGCAATTGATGTCCTGACTGAAGCGATCAAACTGACTCGCGCAGGTCTTGGTGCAGAGAATAAACCTGTTGGTTCGTTCCTATTCGCTGGTCCAACCGGTGTAGGTAAAACTGAAGTTACGGTGCAGCTATCGAAGCTGCTGGGTATCGAACTTCTGCGCTTTGATATGTCGGAGTACGGTGAACGTCACTCGGTGAGCCGTTTGATTGGTGCGCCTCCAGGTTACGTGGGTTACGATCAAGGTGGTTTGTTAACCGACGCCGTTATCAAACACCCGCATTCAGTGGTACTGCTGGATGAGATTGAAAAAGCGCACCCAGATATCTTCAACTTGCTACTGCAAGTGATGGATAACGGTACACTCACGGATAACAATGGCCGTAAAGCGGACTTCCGTAACGTGATTCTGGTTTTGACCACCAACGCAGGTGTACAAGAAACAGAGAAGCGCTCGATTGGTCTAGTACAACAAGATCATAGCCCGGATGCGATGGCGGAAATCAAGAAGGTATTTACCCCTGAGTTCCGTAACCGTCTTGATAACATCATGTGGTTTAACAGCCTTGACGAGCAAGTTATCGCTCAAGTGGTTGATAAGTTCATTGTTGAACTGCAAGCACAGCTGGATGCGCGTGGCGTATCGATGGAAGTTTCAGACGAAGCGCGTCAATGGTTGGCGGCTAGAGGTTACGATAAAGCGATGGGTGCACGTCCTATGGGCCGCGTGATACAAGAGCAGCTTAAGAAACCGCTGGCGAACGAACTATTGTTCGGCTCACTGGTTGATGGCGGCTCAGTGAAAGTGACCTTGAAGGGTGACGAGTTGGACTTCCAATTCGATAAAGAAGCAGAACCCGTTCATTAATCATCATCATGCCTAATAAAAAGCCAGAACATCTGTTCTGGCTTTTTGCATTTTGACACTCGTTTAAGAAACCGACTAGAGCTTGGCTTTAATCGCTTGGTAGGCGAACTCAACTTCTTCAGGGATTGTTTGTTCAATCTGAAAACCTTGCGCAGGGTAGTGCTTAATGCGTTCGAAGTCGCCCAGCATCGCCTCTAGTACAGTAAATAAATCAATGTCTTCACTGAAGTAATCGGTGAAAGACTGTTTGGCAGAACTCACCGCCACGTAGTCCACCTCATAAGGCCACTGCTTAACAAACGTTGCGTAGGCACGTCTTTCCATGTACGGTTTTTGCACTAAGATAACTCGGTCGATGGTTAGGCCAAGTTTGTCACACAACTGGGCACTGAACAGTACATTTTCGCCACTGTTTGTTGATTGGTTTTCAATCAGAATATCTTGCGCGGGCACACCCAAATCTCTCGCGATAGCAGCAAAGGTTTCGGCTTCACTTTGCTCAAAAACGCCATCGGTTAAACGACCAAACCCACCCGAAAACAGAATCTTGCTGGCTAAGCCCTGCTTATAGAGACTGACCGCATGTTCGGCTACACGTGGATCATTACTTCCCAGAACAAAGATACAGTCAGCAGGTTCGAGGGCGTGCTCAAGCTGCATATAGTTCCAAAGGGTATCGATGTGTTGATAGAGTTTCACATTCACCTCTTAGATAATTTCAAGCGTATGATGAAAATGGAATTTGTAGCCAAGCTCAACCAATTTGTCCGCACTAATGTGTTTGTCCGCATTGTGTACTATCGGCGGTAAGGTAAGCGATAGGTCACTGCGATCAATGGCCGCTTGGTAGAACTCAGCTTTGCTGGTGGTGTTGGGCGTGGTGGCATTGACCACCTGATTGTCGAGGTGTAGCGCTGCATAACTAACTGCGCCGATGGCATCAGTTAGGTGCAGCATATTGGCTGGCGCTTGATCGCTAACTTGTTTTAAATGAGTGACAAAACGGGCAGGATTACGCTCGGGCCCGACGAGACCGCTGCAACGTACAATCGCGTAGTCGATGCCACTATCAATTAGGCATTGTTCCGCGCGTAGCATCACCTTGGCATTGACTGAAAACTCATCACTATTATGTGCCAACGCAAAGCTTGCCATCTCTTCCGACATACTCTCAGCACGATTAGGATAAACGGTAGTCGAGCTGACCATCACGATTTTTTCGACCGCCAAGCACTTCGCGGCCAAGACTAATGTTTGCCAGTAAAGGGCATATTCATCACCGTTGCCGCGACGAAAGCCGGGAGGAAAGCAGCCAACTAAAATCTGAGGTTGAAAAGGGGCGAGGGCACTCACCACGTGAGAGTCTCCCTGACTGAGATCAACCATTATCGCCGGCACTTCATCGCAGTCGATGTGTTGTGCACCTTCTAAGCTGGTTTTGGTTACCACGATGGTATGACCAAGGTTAGCTAAAAACTTACTTAAGGGTAACCCTAACCAACCGCCACCGACGATTCCAATTCGTTTCATGTAGGACTCCTTTCTACTCGCTCGCATTACGCAATTCACGCAGTCTTTGACGAAAATAACTGTGTGCCGGACAACTGCCGACACTTTGATGCTGAATGACATCTATATTGGCGTGCCAGGTCAAATTTTCAAATTGAGACCGTAAACGTACCAACTTGTCTTGACTGATATCGCTGTCAGCAAGGTGCTTAGGCAACATACCCCAACCAAAGCCGCTAGCGACTAACTCTATAAGCATATAGTAATTATCGGCAAACCATACATCTGGGCTGTAAGCTTGCTGAAAGCTGCTCATCTCACTGGTTTTTGACCGTATCACGATTTGACGGTGCAGTCTCAACATATCCAGATGAGGTAGCGTCTCTTTAGCCAAAGGATGATCCTTGGCAACATAAACATCGAACTCAACCCCGCCTAACCCTTCAAAATCGACATTATCATTGAGTGTCGCTTCGCTAAACATAATCCCCATTGTTGCGCGTTGATCGATGACTAACTGACGTATATCGATACTTGAAGCGGCTAAACACTCGAAGCGCAAAGTCGGGAAACGCTGAGAAACATCTTTGAGCGCTTGAGACAACTGGGTGAGAGGGATGCCTTCATCAATCGCTAGCGTAATATCTTTGTGTGACGTTTGTTCGAGTTGATTGGCGCAGTGCAGTAAACGGCGATGCTGCACTAAAGACGCTTTGGCATAGGGAAGAAGTTTCTCGCCATCAGATGTGAGCACGGGATAGCGGCCAGAGCGATCAAACAGCTCAACGCCAAAATCGATTTCAAGATTAATGATGTGCTGGCTGATGGCTGATTGTACTTTGTTGAGGTGGCGAGCGGCAGCAGAAAAGGATCCTTGCTCCACAGTACCCACAAACGCTTCTAATTGGTCAATACTAAACATATCGTTTTCACTGATGGTATCTAACTTTTATCTATCATATTTCAAGATGATAATAGCTGCAAATCGAAACACATTGAGAGAAACATCATGCAAACTAAAGAGCGTATTTTCCATGCCATCACATTCGAAGCTGTTGCGCTAGCGATCATCATTCCGGCGACAGCATTGATCACGGGTAAAGCGACCGGTGATTTGGCAATTGTTGGTATTGGTTTAAGTTTGTTTACTGTCGTGTGGAACTACTTCTACAATATTTTGTTTGATCGTTGGTTTGGCAACGATCGAAGTAACCGATCTTTGAAGATGCGCATCGGTCATACATTTGGTTTTGAAGGCGGTTTGATCTTTTTAACCGTACCGACTATTGCTTGGTTCTTACAAATCAGTATTGGTGCAGCTTTATTGCTAGAGGCGGGGTTCTTAGTGTTCTTCTTCTTCTATGCGACGGGCTTTAATATGGCGTACGACCGAATCCAGCCATACAAATGGTTATTTGGCCACAAAGCCAAAGCGACCGCGGCCTAATTAACAAGCGCTATAAAGCAAAAGAGCACCATTCGGTGCTCTTTTCTTGTTTGGGGATTATTTCGCGCTGTTTAGGACACGTAAAATTTTGTCCGCGTGCTCTGCTACCTCGATGCCCTCGTCTGTTAGGTAGCCACCGTCTGGCAGTGTGCATAGACCTTTTTCATAAAGGCGAGCCACTGCTTGTTGCATTTCTTCTGATGCGTCGCTATGAACTTTAATGCCAGTAGCTGAGCTACTAAGATCGAATTGCAGTAGCAAATTTAATTCAGAAAGATGTTCTGGCAAGTATTTCATGGT
This sequence comes from Vibrio fluminensis, assembly GCF_015278125.1. Lineage (GTDB taxonomy): Bacteria > Pseudomonadota > Gammaproteobacteria > Enterobacterales > Vibrionaceae > Vibrio > Vibrio fluminensis. The sequence continues at coordinate 588,210 of NZ_JADILO010000001.1, read as the reverse complement.
TTGTTCCTTATAGTTAGTCATACCAAGTACTCGTCACTCTCGTTTGTGCAGGACGTTTAATTATCCTGTGACTTAAGCGAAGACGTTGAGCTGCTTGGCTTTGCTCAAAGTACTGCGATTAGGGCGATGAAACAACGTAATCTGATAAGAAGTGTTATCTCGCCCATAAAAGTAGAATTTTGCATAACGAATGGCTTTATTATGAAAAATTAGCCTAAAGAGCAGAAATAGCAAATATTACACTTTTATTAAAATGGCAAGATGTTGATTTTGTTGGTTATTGTTCCATTTCATTTAGTTTGGTTTAGTTAATTTTGTACGGTAATTTTCAATGTAACCATGTGTGATAAGTCTCGTTACAAACATTTTCGGTTAACTATAAAATTAGCACTTGAATAAAGTCACATTTAGGAGGAGTATTCGCGACCACTTATTAACCGCTTCAAATTGTTACCCCATGATAAACTTAAACCAATTTGACTCTCTATTGCCGCCTCAAATGGCTGAACGCGCAGCGGAAATTGGCCTAGGCAAAGCAACTAAAGATCCAATGAAATCTCTATTACTAGCAATCTCTGCTGGTATTCACATTGGTATCGCCTTCATCTTCTATACCACAGTAACGACCGGTGCTTCTGAAATGGCATGGGGCATGAGTCGTTTAATTGGTGGTATCGCCTTCAGTTTAGGTTTGATCCTTGTTGTTGTAACAGGGGGAGAGCTATTTACCAGTTCAGTATTAACTCTAGTTGCTCGTGCAAGCGGTAAGATCACTTGGGGAATGCTGTTTAAAAACTGGGTAGTGGTTTATATCGGCAACTTGATTGGTGCCTTATTGCTAGTGGGTTGTATGTTGGTGACTAAACAGTACATGTTTGGTCACGGCGAAGTCGGCTTAAATGCGATGGCAATATCGCAGCATAAGTTACACCATGGATTCTTCCAAGCTGTCACACTTGGCATCATGTGTAACGTGTTGGTCTGTATCGCGGTGTGGATGACCTTTAGCGGCCGTACTTTGACCGATAAGATCATGGTTATGATCTTGCCAGTGGCAATGTTTGTTTCAGCAGGCTTTGAACACTGTATTGCGAATATGTTCCAAGTTCCGATGGCGATTGGTATTAAAACTTTCGCACCAGAGGCATTTTGGCAAATGACAGGCGCGAACATCGCAGATTATGCTGATCTAAATCTGGTTAATTTTATCCTGAATAACCTGATTCCAGTTACATTAGGTAATATTATTGGTGGTGGATTGTTCGTTGGTATGTGGTATTGGTTAATCTACCTACGTGATGATGTTCATTGATACATAGCTTCGGAAATGAAGGAAGGCTCGCAATGCGAGCCTTTTTTACATCCATTCACTGTCCCTAGGCCAAGAGATTGAAGCCTCTATCTCCGCCAGCTCTCTCGGTTTATCAACCAACCAATTTTTTTGATCGTCGCTATTGGGCTCTTGCTTATCAATAGAGTGGCTAACTAATTCGAACACTGTCGACTGCATTCATCATTCCCTCAGAATAAGTAACAGAGGCCTAATCTAGGGCGCCGTAGTTGCAGATTGATGACAGATCGATTGGATATAAAATGATCTTTTCCATTTCTGCCTACAGCCTTATCCACAGAATCTGTGGATAAGATCTTAAATAACTAAATATATTGGCTATTTATTACTCATGCTGACTAAAACTCTACCATTAGGAAGGATGCAATTTTTTATGCACAGACTCAGAGTGATCGCGATGGAGACAGAGAGCATGACAAAGATGGCCACCATGATCATCAGTTGATACTTAATTGCGATAAGGGGACTGGCTCCCCCAAGGATTTGTCCCGTCATCATTCCTGGGAGCGTGACGAGCCCTGTGGTACTCATTGAGGCGAGGGAAGGGGCGAGTGATTTCTGCAGCGCTTCCCTAATAAATGGTAGCGTCGCATAACGAGGAGACGCGCCTAGCGATATCGCGCCTTCATATTCCGCTCTGCGCTGTTCTAGGCTAGTAAATACATTTTGTAACGCAACGATATTGCCGCTTAAGCAGTTGCCTAGCAGCATGCCTGCCAAAGGAATTAGGTATTGGGCGTTGTAAAACGGAGTGGGTTTTACGATCACTAAGCAAATAAGGCTAAGCAGTGGAAATAGTCCAATCAATAGCCCAGCCATCACTGGCCACATCACGCTATTTTTCGGCAGTTTTGTTTTGCTGACGATTGCGCTGGCGCCAATCATAATCATCGCCAATAGCCAGATTAAATTTATCATCAAGCTATTGATTTTAAATAGGTACTCAAGGTAGATGCCGACAAGGGCGAGCTGGATTGCCATCCGCGTAACGCTGATAATCAGCTCTTTTTCTATCTTTAATTGGTAGTAGCGACTGATCGCTAAAGGGATAAGCAGTGTGGCAAAAAATAGTGCTAATACTGACCAATGAATATCGACAACAGATGACATAAAACCTCTCCCTGAATTGGCCTAATTGTACCTTAGAAATGGCCATTTTCTGGCAGTGTTTTTTGTTTACATCAGTTTCTCGGCAAGAGTTAAAATGTTACCTATTATTAACAAGTGGGCAACTTGTGCGTGAGTTCTTGCTTAAAGAAGCTGTAAAATTCGACAGGTTTTCATGTGATACAGATCACATTTAATGGCCAGTTCAAAATGGAAATGCTGTTAATATTTCTTAATAAAAAAAGATATTTTTACATATGAATCTTTATTCGAACACATCTCTGTATCAACTCAAAAAAGTAGTGATTAAAAGAGCTTGGAGAGGAGTAATTGATTGAACCCTATAAAGAGTATGGTCTAAAATTTTTATCAGAAACAGTCGAACAGTCAGCTCTAATTGCGGAGTTGATAAATAACACTAAGTACACGATAGGCAAATGTATGAGTGATGTTAACAAAATTGAGAGTGGTGAAAAACGCTCACTGGAGTGGAAGTCTTTCCTCTTCATTGCAGTTGTTCTCTTCCCGATCCTAAGTGTGGCGTTCGTAGGCGGCTACGGATTTATTGTTTGGGCACTACAAGTGTTCTTCTTTGGTCCTCCTGGCGCACACGGCATGTAAGCCGTTGAGCTCATTTACACACTTTTGAAAAGATTTTAAGAGAGCAAGCAATGAAATCATTAATCATTAAACTGTGGCGCACTATGACGCGTCCAGCGGTTCATATCAGCCTTGGTGTTCTTACCATGGGTGGTTTTATCGCTGGTGTTATCTTCTGGGGTGGTTTTAACACTGCACTTGAAGTAACGAACACAGAGAAATTCTGTATCAGCTGTCACACTATGCGTGACAACGTATACGTAGAGCTGCAAGAAACCGTTCACTGGAAAAACCACTCTGGTGTTCGCGCGACTTGTCCAGACTGTCACGTTCCTCACAACTGGACTGACAAAATTGCACGTAAGATGCAGGCTTCTAAAGAAGTATTTGCACAAGTGTTTGGCAACTACGACGAACCAGGTGTTTTCGAAGAGCGCCGTATCGAACTTGCTAAACACGAATGGGATCGTTTCTCTGCAAACAAATCTCTAGAGTGTAAAAACTGTCACAACTACAACTCAATGGACTTCGAGCAAATGTCTCCAACAGCTCGTATCCAGATGAAACAAGCTGCTGAGAAAGATCAGAGCTGTGTAGACTGTCACAAAGGTATCGCGCACAAACTTCCAGCAGGTATGGATAGCATTGGCGGTATCGTAGGCGACCTAGAAGCACTTGCTTCAAACACTAACTACGATGTTGGTCAAACTCTAGTGAGTGTTCGTCACCTACCAATCTACTTCGATGACAAAGGCGAGAAAGAAGCAGGTCTTCTAAACCCAGCGTCAGAAGTAAAAGTAATTGCTGACAAAGGCGATTACGCTGAAGTTGAAATTGACGGCTGGCGTAAAGCGAAAGGCTTTGGTCGCGTAATCCAAGCTGACTTCGGTAAAAACATCGCAGTGGCATCTCTTCTTAAAGAAGCATCAACAGACAGCAATGTCGTGACTACTGGTGAGAAGAAAGTTGACGAACTAACTGGTCTTCCTTGGGAGAAAGTGGCAGCGAAAGTATGGATCAAGAAAGAGTCTATGCTAAACGACATCACGCCAGTTTGGGAAAAATCAGCTGAAGCATACAAAACTAACTGTTCAGTATGTCACACTCAACCTGCTGAAGCGCACTTCGATGCGAACACTTGGCCAGGTATGTTTGACGGTATGCTTGCATTCGTTAACCTAGACACAGACAGCGAAGCATTGATTCTGAAGTATCTACAAATGCACTCTTCAGATTTCGCTGAAGGTCACCACTAATAAGCGTCGGATGGAGTAATTTTTAATGGCTATTACACGAAGAAGTTTTCTTAAAGGCGTAGCAACGACAAGTGCAGCGACTGTAATTGGTCCTAGCTTATTAGCGTCTGCTTCGGCTAGTGCAGCTGAGACTACGGGTACTTGGAAAGTAACCGGTTCTCACTGGGGCGCGTTCCGCGCCCACATCTACGCGGGTAAAGTTCAAGAGATCAAACCGCTAGAACTGGATAAGAACCCAACTGAGATGCTTAACGGTATCAAAGGTATTATCTACAGCCCATCACGTGTACGTTACCCAATGGTACGTCTAGACTGGCTGAAAAAACACAAGTACAGCGCAGATACTCGCGGTAACAACCGTTTCATCCGTGTAACTTGGGATGAAGCACTAGACTTGTTCTACCGTGAACTAGAGCGCGTACAAAAAGACTACGGTCCATGGGCTCTACACGCAGGTCAAACGGGTTGGAACCAAACAGGTGCATTCAACAACTGTACTGCGCACATGCAACGTGCAGTAGGTATGCATGGTAACTTCATCACTAAAGTAGGTGACTACTCTACTGGTGCAGGCCAAACCATCATGCCTTACGTACTAGGTTCAACTGAAGTTTACGCTCAAGGTACATCTTGGTCAGAGATCCTAGAGAACTCAGACAACATCATCCTTTGGGCAAACGACCCAGTGAAAAACCTACAAGTAGGTTGGAACTGTGAAACTCACGAGTCGTTCAAGTACCTAGCACAGCTAAAAGAAAAAGTAGCGAAGGGCGAAATCAATGTTCTTTCTGTAGACCCAGTTAAGAACAAGACCCAACGTTACCTAGAGAACGATCACCTGTACATCAACCCGATGACAGACGTAGCGTTCATGCTGGCTGTAGCTCACACGCTTTACAACGAAAACCTATACGACAAGAAGTTCATTGAAACTTACTGTCTAGGTTTCGAAGACTTTATCGGTTACGTTCAAGGCGAAACTAAAGATAAAGTCGTTAAGACTCCTGAGTGGGCGGAAGAGATCTGTGGCGTTAAAGCTGACAAGATCCGCGAATTCGCACGCATGCTAGTAAACGGTCGTACACAGATCCTTATGGGTTGGTGTATCCAGCGTCAAGAGCACGGTGAGCAGCCATACTGGGCAGCAGCAGTAGTTGCAGCAATGGTTGGTCAAATCGGTCTACCTGGCGGTGGTATCTCTTACGGTCACCACTACTCAAGTATCGGTGTACCTTCAACTGGTTTTGCTGGCCCTGGTGGTTTCCCTCGTAACCTAGATACGGGTATGAAACCAAAATGGGACAACAACGACTTTAACGGTTACAGCCGCACAATCCCTGTTGCGCGTTGGATCGACTGTCTACTAGAACCAGGTAAAGAGATCCGTTACAACGGCGGTAAAGTAATCCTGCCAGACTTCAAGATGATGGTGATCTCGGGTAACAACCCATGGCACCACCACCAAGATCGTAACCGCATGAAGAAAGCATTTAAGAAGCTTCAGACTGTGGTAACTATCGAGTTCGCTTGGACTGCAACATGTCGTTTCTCTGATATCGTACTTCCTGCATGTACACAGTGGGAACGTAACGACATCGACGTATACGGTTCATACTCGAACAAAGGTCTAGTGGCGATGCACCGTCTAGTAGACCCACTGTTCCAATCTAAGCCAGACTTCCAAATCATGAGTGAACTAACTCAACGCTTTGGTCGTCGCGACGAGTACACTCGTGGCATGAGCGAAATGGAATGGATCGAGAGCCTATACAACGATTGTAAAGATGCGAACAAAGGTAAGTTCGAAATGCCAGAATTCGCAGAGTTCTGGAAAGAGAGCGTACTAGACTTCGGTGAAGGTAAACCTTGGGTTCGTCACGCGGACTTCCGTCAAGACCCTGAGATCAACCCACTAGGTACTCCGTCTGGCTTTATTGAGATCACTTCTCGTAAGATCGGCCGTTACGGTTACGAACACTGTCAAGAGCACCCAATGTGGTTCGAAAAGACAGAACGTTCACACGGTGGTCCAGGTTCTAAGAAACACCCGTTCTGGCTACAATCTTGCCACCCAGACAAGCGTCTGCACTCACAAATGTGTGAGTCAGAAGAGTTCCGTGCAACTTACGCTGTTCAAGGTCGCGAGCCTGTATACATCAACCCTCTTGATGCAAAAGAAAAAGGCATCAAAGATGGTGATCTAGTACGCGTGTTTAACGACCGTGGTCAGCTAATGGCTGGTGCTGTGCTAACTGACAGCTACCCACGTGGTGTTATCCGTATCGAAGAAGGTGCATGGTACGGTCCTCTTAATGAGAAAGAGGGCGCAATCTGTACTTACGGCGATCCAAACACACTAACGCTAGATATCGGCTCTTCTGAGCTAGCTCAAGCAACGTCTGCAAACACTTGTATCGTTGACTTTGAGAAGTTCAAAGGCAAAGTACCACCAGTAACTTCATTCGGTGGTCCAATCGAAGTTGCTTAATCGCAAATTTGATTCAGCGTGATAAAAACCAGCCTCCGGGCTGGTTTTTTTGTATCACTAATCTCCTCCGCAGTTTTCCTTGCACTCGAATCAGTGACAGTGCTCGGAATCCCGTAGCTTGAAGTCACAGAATATAGAATACCAAGGAATGAAACCGACTCTTGAGCTTCTAGCACTAAGTAACCAATCCTATGAAAACGTGAGTTACATAATGTTAATTTTATTTGATTTCATAGATTTAACTCAGTGCTAATGTTGTAATTTGGTCAAAATATCCCCGTAGAGAGAATCGATGTTTCACCGAATTACCTTGCCATGCCAAGTCGAAATTACCGTTGCCAGCAATCAGCTATTAGCTGTGCAGCAAGGTAATGAATTGAGCTTTTCTTTTGGTGGTCTTTCTAACGATCCTATTAACAAGCGCTACCCATTATTCAGTCTTGGTTTCTACCTTGAACACGATGCGCAAATCTACGGCGATGGTTTTCAGATGAGTTGTCAGAGCTTCGGCACATTCGATAACCTTCGTATACTCGGTGATTCTGCGGATAGTGGCACCTCGATGCGAGTCTACCCAAGTGGTCATCTTCACCGTTTCTACAACTATTTGGTGATTGGTGATTCGCTTGGTTATACGCTGTTCGGTTTTACCTCCTGCCATCGGTTTGCTGGATTTTTTGAGATAGTCGAGAGCGAGGGACGCCATCAAATTGTCGCGTATATTGATGGTGAAAACAGTTCACCCAGAGAGTGGTCTACTTACGAGTTAGAATCGGTAGTGGTACTTAAATCGACGGATTTAAATCAACTGTATGATGAGTACAGCGACTATCTTTGTCAGCATCATCAACCTAAAATCAGTCGACTTGATGTTCCGCCTGTTGGTTGGAGTACGCAACATTCGTCAGGCGAGTTGTTAGAAATGGACGCTCTGCTGGGGAGTTTAAATATCCAACAGTCCCAATATTCAAGTTTGGAATATGTGTTGATCGATCGAGGTTATCAACACCTAGTTGGTGATTGGTCTGACGGAATAGAAGAATTTAAAGCCAAGCTGTTACCGATGGTCGAACAGATTAGATTGCACGGCAAACGCCCTGGTTTATGGCTTGCCCCTTTCCTTGTTGCGCCTAACTCCGCATTATTTAGTCAGCATCCAGAATGGTTTGTCAGTAATGGCGCGGGTTCACCTATGCGTGCAGACGAAGTGACCGCCGCTGGGATAGACGGTAAAGCCTGCTATGTACTTGATACCACAAATCATGAAGTGCAAGAGCACCTATCGTTACTGTTTGAGATGCTTTCTCAAGAGTTAGGTGTCGAGCTGTTTAAACTGGACGGATTATATTGGGGCACAGTTCAAGGTCATCGCGATGCCAGAGGGATTACTAGCATTGAAGCCTATCGGATGGGGCTACAAGCAATTAACGATGCGGTGGGAGAGGCATACGTGTTGCTGAATAGAGCGCCATTATGGGCCTCCCTTGGCTTAGCCGATGGTATGCGAGTTACGGATAGTGCCGTACGTGATGAACGCCAATATGAACAAAACGCTATCACTACTTTCTTAAGAGGGTGGCAACATGGCAAGTTATGGCAAGTGGATCCAGAAAGGTTGGTATTGACCTCCCTAGCCAATCAGGGGTGTGAGCGTCGTTATTATGATTTCCACCGCACCGTGCATCTGGCGAGTGGCGGAGTATTGTTTTCCGGTGATCCGCTGGATGACATTACCCCATTTGCAAAAGAATCTATCAAACTATTGGTCGAGAGACATAAAACCAGCGCTTCACCTGCACAATTCTCTTCGTTGACGTTACATCATGCATCGCTGAACCTCACTCCTCATAACGAGCTACATTGCCTATTTAACTACAATCAACCAATTCGTGGTGTCATGCTGACCGCCAATACTCCAGTTAATTGGTACGACTATTGGAGTGGTGAAAAGCTGAATCAAGTGCCCACTCAAGCGTTCGAAGTGATGTTAGATTCTGGACTTTCGGCAAGAGCCATCGTGAGTGTTGGATAGTCATTCAGCTCGCTGACAGAGCCACCTAGCGACAAGCGACTGTCGTTTCTAAGCCAAGTTTTTAAGCACAGTTTCTAAGGAACGTTTCTGATCAAAGTGGCTAATCGAAGCTTCTATTCTGCCTATCATTCAATGCTATGGAGCCCTTAAAGGGCGCGGGTATTAGTCGCCATTCATCGGCCGCTGCTATACACTAAGCACCGAACAAAGACATTGGTTAGGTTTTTTATGTCCATTATCTTGGGAATAGACCCAGGCTCTCGCATTACAGGCTATGGCGTTATTCGCCAGCAAGGCCGCCACCTACAATATTTGGGCAGTGGCTGTATCCGCACTTCAGAGAAAGAATTACCAGGTCGCTTGAAGCAAATTTACGCTGGAGTGACTGAAATCATTACGCAATTTCAACCGGATGTATTTGCCATTGAGCAAGTATTTATGGCGCGCAATGCTGACTCCGCACTTAAGCTGGGACAAGCACGTGGTAGCGCCATTGTGGCTGCGGTGAATGCTGACCTTCCCGTGCATGAGTACGCGGCAAGGCTCATTAAACAAGCCGTTACCGGTACCGGTGGCGCAGATAAACAGCAAGTTCAGCATATGGTGCAACAGATGCTAAAACTGCCAGCATGCCCACAAGCCGATGCTGCCGATGCCCTTGGCGTAGCAATTTGTCATGCAAACACCAACAAAACACTGATTGCACTAGCAGGCAAAGCCACAGGCGCGCGCCGTGGACGCTATCGTTAGTCGATTTTAACTGGCTATCCATCCAGTTATTTATTATTATCGCTGCAACTATTTATAACTCTAGGTACCTACCGTGATTGGACGTCTTCGTGGCATCTTGCTAGAAAAGCAACCTCCTGAACTCCTGATTGAAGTCAATGGCATTGGCTATGAAGTGCAAATGCCAATGAGTTGTTTCTATGAACTGCCAAATGTCGGCGAAGAGGCAATTATCTATACGCATTTTGTTGTGCGTGAAGATGCCCAACTGCTGTATGGCTTCAATACAGTTAAAGAGCGTGCTTTGTTCCGCGAAGTTATCAAAGCCAACGGCGTAGGGCCAAAACTTGGCTTAGGTATTCTTTCTGGCATGACGGCGACCCAGTTTGTTGCCTGTGTAGAGCGTGAAGATATTTCAACACTAGTTAAGCTACCGGGTGTGGGTAAAAAGACCGCTGAGCGTTTAGTGGTAGAGATGAAAGACCGCCTGAAAGGTTGGAGTGCGGGTGATCTATTTACGCCATTTACTGACGCTGCGCCATTGGATAATGGCTTAACGCCATCACAAGGTAATGCGGAAGAAGAAGCGGTGAGTGCACTACTTGCGCTAGGCTACAAACCAACCCAAGCTTCTAAAGTGGTATCTCAAGTGCAAAAACCGGGCATGAGCAGTGAAGAGCTGATCCGTGAAGCACTGAAATCCATGGTGTAACCGAGAGTTTAAGGGAACAAAATGATTGAAGCTGACCGCCTAATTGCCCCAGACAATCCCAGTTTTCGTGATGAAGATGTGATTGACCGTGCGATTCGTCCCAAAAAGCTTGCCGATTACCAAGGTCAAGATCACGTGCGTGATCAGATGGAGATCTTCATCAAAGCCGCTAATCTGCGCAGTGAAGCGCTGGATCACCTGTTGATCTTTGGTCCTCCGGGTTTAGGTAAGACGACTTTAGCCAATATCGTGGCCAATGAAATGGGTGTGAACATTCGCACCACATCGGGTCCGGTATTAGAAAAGGCAGGGGACTTGGCGGCTCTTTTGACCAACCTTGAAGAAAATGACGTTCTCTTCATTGACGAGATCCATCGTCTTAGCCCAATGGTGGAAGAAGTACTCTACCCGGCGATGGAAGATTACCAACTCGACATTATGATTGGCGAAGGCCCTGCGGCACGCTCAATCAAAATCGACTTGCCTCCTTTTACTTTGATTGGTGCAACCACACGTGCCGGTTCACTCACTTCGCCGCTGCGTGACCGTTTTGGTATTACCCAGCGTCTTGAGTACTACAAAGTAGATGACTTGCAACATATTGTTCAGCGCAGTGCCGATTGTTTAGGTCTTTCGATGGAATCAGAAGGTGCACTGGAAGTGGCGCGACGTGCTCGTGGTACACCGCGTATTGCTAACCGTTTGCTGCGCCGTGTGCGTGACTATGCAGAAGTAAAAGCTGATGGTCACATCAGTGCTGACGTCGCTGATAAAGCGCTGAATATGTTGGATGTTGATGTTCAAGGTTTCGACTACATGGACCGCAAACTGCTTTTAGCCATTATGGAGAAGTTTGGTGGTGGTCCTGTTGGTTTAGACAATATGGCAGCGGCGATTGGTGAAGAGAAAGACACCATCGAGGATGTATTAGAGCCATACCTGATTCAGCAAGGTTACTTGCAGCGCACTCCGCGTGGGCGTATTGCGACCGATAGAGCGTATCTGCACTTCGGCATCGAAAAGTAAACTTAGTTTTTATTTCCGGTAATTAAAGCTCAAGTGTTTGTAATCAAATAAAATAGATTGTGAATATTTGGGCTTTTTTATTGACTATTAGAGCTTGACACTACCTTGATGTCGATGAGCTCACATTTTTCTAAACCCACCTAATACTTTTTAGGTAATCAAAAAATAAGCAATGTAAAAACATTGTGATCAAACCTTCCGTTCTTACATCTAGATTTCATCTTTTTCTAACATCAAACTTTAATTTAGATTGATTTAGATCAATCTGTGCGATTTTTGTTCGTTTTTCGCGATTTTTGCTTGATATAGATCAAGACGATTTGCGTTTATAAACCTTTTGAAACATCCGGCTTTTCGCAGTAATATTAGTGATAGCTATATTAGCTGATGCTTAACAATTAACTAACGATTGCAGTACATATTTATAACAATATGGTGTTTTTAGAAACATTCTCATGGAAGCAAAACACTTGAGATACTAAAGCAATGAACGTAAAGCGTGTCTTTCAGCCGACACATAGGAGTTCTCATGATTGACATAGTTGATCTATCGCGGTTGCAATTCGCATTAACAGCGATGTATCACTTTCTATTCGTACCACTGACTCTAGGTATGGCATTCCTTCTTGCCATCATGGAATCAATGTACGTAATGACCAACAAGCAGATTTACAAGGACATGACTAAGTTCTGGGGTAAGCTGTTTGGTATTAACTTCGCTCTAGGTGTGGCTACTGGCCTTACCATGGAGTTCCAGTTTGGTACTAACTGGTCATACTATTCTCACTATGTAGGTGACATTTTTGGTGCACCTCTTGCCATTGAAGCTCTAGTAGCCTTTTTCTTAGAATCCACTTTCGTTGGCTTATTCTTCTTTGGTTGGGACCGATTGTCGAAACGTCAGCACCTCGCAGTAACTTGGTTAGTTGCTCTAGGTTCTAACTTCTCGGCACTTTGGATCTTGGTTGCGAATGGCTGGATGCAAAACCCAGTGGGCGCTGAATTTAACTTTGAAACAATGCGTATGGAAATGGTGAGCTTCGCTGAAGTTGTACTAAACCCTGTAGCGCAAGTTAAATTCGTTCACACCGTTGCTTCTGGTTACACATGTGGCGCTATGTTTGTTCTAGGCATCAGCTCATGGTACCTACTAAAAGGCCGTGACGTAGCATTTGCTCGCCGTTCATTTGCAATTGCAGCATCATTCGGTATGGCTGCAATTCTATCGACAATCGTTCTTGGTGATGAATCAGGTTACGAGCTAGGTGAAGTGCAAAAAGTGAAGCTAGCAGCCGTTGAAGCTGAATGGCACACTGAACCAGCGCCAGCTGCGTTTACCGTGTTTGGTCTACCAAACCAAGAAACGATGGAAACGGATTTCGCACTTAAGATCCCTTACGTAATGGGTATCATCGCAACACGTTCTCTAGACGAGCAAGTAACGGGCCTACGTGACCTGCGTGACGACCACGTTGATCGTATCCGCACGGGTATGTACGCATACGAGCTACTTGAGAAATTACGCGCAGGCGATAAGTCAGAAGCGAACATGGCGGCATTTGATGAAGTGAAAGGTGACCTAGGTTACGGTCTACTTCTGAAACGCTATACAGACAACGTTGTTGACGCGACTGAAGATCAAATCCAAGCCGCTGCAGATGACTCTATTCCAACAGTATGGCCGCTATTCTGGTCATTCCGTATCATGGTAGCGTGTGGTTTCATCATGCTATTCGTATTTGGCGCCGCGTTCCTACAAACTTGCCGCCAGAAGATTGAACAGAAACCTTGGATCCTAAAAGCTGCGCTATTTAGCATTCCACTACCATGGATTGCTATCGAAGCCGGTTGGTTCGTGGCTGAATACGGTCGTCAACCATGGGCGGTAGGTGAAATTCTACCTGTACATGTTGCAGCCTCTGCGTTAACAGCAGCTGAAATTTGGACATCACTATTCGCTATTCTTGCGCTGTACACGGCGTTCCTAGTAGCAGAAGTGTACCTAATGCTGAAATTCGCTCGTAAAGGCCCTAGCAGCCTAAAAACAGGCCGCTACCACTTCGAGCAAGATGCTAACTCTGTAGAAGACAAAGTTAGTCGCCAAGTTGACGCGTAAGGAGAAAGAATATGTTTGATTACGAAATCTTACGACTTATCTGGTGGGTACTGATTGGTGTTCTACTAGTAGGTTTCGCCATTACAGATGGTTTTGACATGGGCGTTGGTGCGCTTGTGCCAATCATTGGTAAAAACGACACTGAGCGTCGAGTGATGATTAACACTATCGCTCCACACTGGGACGGCAACCAAGTATGGCTAATCACCGCAGGTGGTGCTCTATTTGCTGCTTGGCCATTGGTTTACGCAACGTCATTCTCAGGTTTCTACCTAGCGATGATCCTAACGCTTGCTGCGCTATGGCTACGTCCACTTGGTCTTGATTACCGTTCAAAGATCGAAGACAAAAAATGGCGTCAAACTTGGGATATCTGTATCGCAATCAGTGGTTTCGTTCCACCGCTAATCTTCGGTGTAGCGTTTGGTAACCTGCTGCAAGGCGTACCGTTCCAACTTAGCGACTTTATGATGCCAACGTACCATGGTTCATTCTTCGGTCTTCTTAACCCATTTGCTATCCTTTGTGGTCTAGTCAGTGTGTTTATGATCGTGATGCAAGGTGCAACTTGGCTACAAATGAAGACCACTGCTGACGTGCATACTCGTGCTCGTGGCGTAGCACAATTGATGGGTCTACTTACCGTTGCAGCATTTGTTGCAGCTGGCTTCTGGATTCAGAACATTGATGGCTACGTGATTACCAGTGTGATGGATACAAATGCACCATCAAACCCACTGAACAAAGAAGTAATTCGTGAAGCGGGTGCGTGGATGAACAACTTCGAAACTTACCCACTAATGTGGGCAGCGCCTGCTCTTGGTGTGGTTATGCCACTGCTTGCGGTTCTTGCTTCGCGTTTTGAAAAGTGTGGCTTTGCGTTCCTATTCTCAAGCTTGGGTAACGCAGGTGTGATTTTAACGGCTGGCTTTGCAATGTTCCCATTCGTAATGCCTTCAAGCCTAGTACCTGCTCACAGCTTAACTATGTGGGATGCAACTTCATCTGAGTTGACGTTGAACCTAATGACTGCTGTAGCAGCAGTAATGGTTCCAGTTATTCTTGGTTACACGTCTTGGACTTACTACAAGATGTTTGGCCGCTTGGATAACAAATACATTGAAGAAAACAAAAACTCACTTTACTAAGGAGCATTTACTATGTGGTATTTCGCATGGATTCTAGGTGTACTACTTGCTTGTGCATTCGGTATCATCAACGCTCTTTGGTTAGAGCACTCTGAGATGATGGACAAAGACAGTGAGTAATCTCGCTGACTTGATGACTAAACTGCATGCCCCATTGGATAAGACCCTATTTAGGGTTTTATCCCTGGTACTTGGGTTCTTTCATGTTGCAATGTTGATGTGGGACCCACATGCCTATTCAGAAGCGATTGGCGGCTTTAATGCAGTGATTTCGCCTCTGCTTATTTGGGCGGTATGTTCAAGTATGGTGTTTGGCCTGTCATTTAAGCCAAGAAATTGGTATTGGCAGCTACTATTCAGCCCATACATCAGTTTAGGGATTTTAATCTATTTAACAGTTGCTTACGTTTTATAGAATTTAATTGTACAAAAATCCATCAAGAACATATTGAAAAAACACCAGTTTATCTAAACTGGTGTTTTTTTTTAGTCGAACGTCTGAAATCACTCAACACTGCTTGCACATAAGTTATTGGAATGCGTTATAGTATCGAACTAATAGCATCAACATCGGGTGTAAACGTGGATAACGTACAGGTAGCATTTGAGTGGCCAATTACCGTCTATTATGAAGACACTGACGCAGGCGGTGTGGTGTACCACTCAAACTATTTGAAATTTTTTGAAAGAGCGCGCACAGAAATGCTGCGCAGTGCGGGTGTCTCGCAGCATGTTCTTTTGGAACAAAACATCGGTTTTGTAGTCCGACATATGGACATAGACTTTTTACAGGGTGCTAGGCTTGACGATCACTTGGTGGTGAGAACTTCCATCGCGGAGCTAAAGAAAGCATCGTTAACATTCTGTCAGGAGATCGTAAATCCTGATGGTAAAACATTGTGCCGAGCAATGGTTAAGGTAGCATGTATCAATAACGAGAGGATGAGACCAACAGCCATCCCTCATGCAATATTTATGGAGTTTTCTCGAAGTGACCGCTGATATCTCAATTCTTGACCTGTTTTTGCAAGCAAGCTTGCTAGTAAAAATGGTGATGTTGATCCTACTTGGCATGTCTATCGTCTCGTGGGCGATGATCATTAAGCGCAGTAAAGTGCTGTCTCAGGCCGCAAAAGAGTCTGAGTCTTTTGAAGACAAATTCTGGTCAGGCGTCGACCTATCGGTGATCTACCAATCTGTGGCAAAACGCAAAGATGAACTTTCTGGCACAGAAGAGATCTTTTACTCAGGTTTTACCGAGTTCGCTCGCCTGCGTAAATCAAATGCCAATTCACCTGACTACATCATGGAAGGCACAGGTCGCGCGATGCGTGTTGCCGTTGCCCGTGAAGTTGACGAATTGGAAAACAGCTTACCTTTCCTAGCTACGGTTGGCTCAATCAGCCCATACATCGGCCTATTTGGTACCGTTTGGGGCATCATGCATGCCTTTATCGCGCTGGGCGAAGTAAAGCAAGCGACGCTTGCAATGGTGGCGCCTGGTATCGCAGAAGCACTTGTGGCAACGGCAATGGGTCTGTTTGCCGCTATTCCTGCGGTAATGGCATACAACCGCCTAAGCAACAAGGTTTCTAAACTTGAGCACAGCTACGCTACGTTTTCTGAAGAGTTCCACAGTATTCTTCACCGCCAAGTCATGGCTGGCAGGGAGTAACGCATGGCGGGTTATCAACGTAAAAAGCGTAAAATGACCGCGGAAATTAACGTTGTTCCATATATCGACGTTATGTTGGTACTGCTGATCATCTTTATGGTGACGTCACCCTTTGTGACTCAAGGCGTTGAAGTAGAGCTGCCAAAAACGGAAGCGGCAGAGTCAATGCAAGACATGGCGCAAGACCCTAATACGACTTTTATCATTGTTGAAGTCGACCGTGATGGTAATTTGGGCTTGAGCGTCAACGATGAAGAAGTGATGCGTGGTATTTCACTGCAAGATCTGATTGTGCGCGTAAAAGCCGAGCTGAGCCTTAAACCGAACTCCCCAGTGGCAGTCGGTGGTGATGCGGCGACACCGTACGCAGAGATTGTGTTGATTTTGGATGAGTTGAGCCAAGCAGGTATCGAGAAAGTCGGCTTGCTAACGGACATCAAGGAATAAGTTCAGTCGCTTCATGAAAGACAGTAAGCCTAATAAAAACAAAATGGGCAAACCGATAGTGATATCGGTGGCTCTGCATGCCGCCTTAGTTGCTGCATTGATTTGGGGCACGGATTTCACCATGTCGGAACCAACCCCAACTGCGGGTATGGTTGAGGCCGTAGTGATTGATCCAGCACTGGTGCGCCAGCAAGCGCAACAAATCCGCAGTCAGCGTGAAGAAGCTGCACGTAAAGAGCAAGCTCGTCTTGATAAGCTGCGCCGTGAAAGCGAGCAGCTAGAGAAGAATCGAAAAGCGGAAGAAGAGCGTATTCGTAAGCTCAAAGAGCAGCAAGCACGTGAAGCAAAAGCGGCGCGTGAAGCTGAAAAACAACGAGTGAAGAAAGAGCAAGAACGCAAAGTTGAAGAAGAACGCGTACGCAAAGAAAAAGAGCGTGCCGTGAAAGCTGAGCAAGAGCGTAAAGCCAAAGAAGAAGCGGTGCGCAAGGCAGAAGAGCAGCGGGTAGCCAAAGAAGCGGCCATTGCTAAAGCGGAACAGCAACGTAAAGCTGCTGAAGAAAAAGCACGCAAAGAACGCGAAGCTGCTGAACGAGCGGAAAAAGAACGTATCGCGAAAGAGAAAGCCGCTAAAGAGGCCGCAGAGAAAGCGCGCAAAGAGACAGAGCGTTTACAGCGACTAGAACGTGAGCGTAAAGAGCAAGAAGCGGCGCTTAACGATATCTTTGCGGGGCTAGAATCCGAGTCGGAACAAAACAGTGCCGCACGCGGTCAATATGTTAATAGTGAAGTAGCGCGATTTGGTGCTATCTACACGCAACTTATCAAGCAAAACCTGTTAGTGGAGGACTACTTTCGGGGAAAGTCTTGTCGAGTTAACTTACGTTTGATCCCGACAGGATCGGGGGCGATCGTAGGTAACTTTAGTATACTCGAAGGTGATAGCCGCGTATGTGCGGCAACCAAGCGCGCCGTCGCCCAAGTACCGAGTTTCCCGCTGCCAAAAGAGGCGGATGTGGTAAACAAACTGAAAAACATCAATTTAACTGTTGAACTGTAATTAAAGGATTAGCTTGTGTTAAAGCGACTTATATTAGGACTAGCACTTATTATCTCTAGTACCGTTCAAGTAGCCAACGCGGCGCTGGAATTGGTCATTACCGACGGTATCGATTCGGCTCGTCCGATTGCTATCGTTCCTTTCAAATGGGAAGGCGCAGCGCCATTGCCGCAAGATGTTTCAGCGGTTATCGCTTCAGACTTACAGCGCAGTGGTAAATTCAGCCCTGTGGCGACCAGTAAAATGCCACAGACACCATACAACGAAACAGAAGTTAATTTCGATGCGTGGACAGGGCTTGGTGTTGACTCATTGCTAACCGGTAGCATTACTCAAGATGCAAAGGGTGACTACGTCATCAATTATCAGTTGGTGGATGTGGTTCGCGGCCAATTGACCAAAGGCCAAAGCCGCGCGTTAGGCAGTGATGGTGAACTGGTTTTATCTAAAGACCACGTATTGTTTAACAAACGTGCGACAGTGCCAAAGAACCGCTTACGTGAGTATGCGCACCGCATTTCTGATTTAGTTTACGAGCAACTGACTGGTGAGCGTGGCGCATTCTTAACCCGTATCGCGTACGTAGTTGTAAATGACAAAGATTCATACCCATACCAGCTGCGCGTGGCTGATTATGATGGTTATAACGAGCGTTTAGTACTGCGCTCAAAGCAGCCTCTAATGTCGCCATCTTGGTCCCCAGATGGAAAAGAGCTGGCCTATGTTAGTTTCCAAAATGGCCAAGCTGAAATCTTCATCATGAACATTTATACCGGTAAAAGTGAGAAAGTGACGTCATACCCACGTCACAATGGTGCGCCAAAATTTTCGCCTGACGGTAAACAACTGGCACTGGTTTTATCTAAATCGGGCAGTTTGCAGGTTTATACCCTCGATCTCGCTACACGAAAATTGACCCAGATAACGCGGGGCAGATCAAATAATACGGAACCTTTCTGGTATCCGGATGGAAAATCCTTGATTTTCACTTCCGATCGGGGTGGTAAACCTCAGATATATCGAGTAAATTTGGCTAGCGGTGACACCAGCCGTATAACTTGGCAGGGTAGTCAAAACCTCGGTGGTCAAATTACGCCAGACGGTCGTTTTTTGGTAATGGTGAATCGTAGCAATACTGGTTTCAATCTTGCGAAGCAGGATTTGGAAACTGGTACTGTCGAAATTTTGACAAAAACACTCTTGGATGAATCTCCAAGTATCGCGCCAAATGGCGGAATGGTCATCTATAGCTCGATCTATAACAAGACTAACGTATTGTCGATGGTCTCGATCGATGGGCGTTTTAAAGCGCGATTGCCAGCAACCAATGGCCGCGTCCGTGCTCCAGCTTGGTCACCGTTTTTGTAGCAAGTAAGTATCAATAAGTAAGGAAAACATAACAATGCAACTTAATAAAGTTCTTAAAGGGCTACTAATTGCACTACCAGTTCTAGCGGTTACTGCGTGTAGTTCAAGCGACGATGCAGCAAACGCATCGGGCTCGGAAACTAACAATGGCTCATCTACTACGGTAACGACACCAATTGGCCAAAATGGTCAACTGTCTGAGCAAGAGCTAAAAGATCAAGTAATGCAAGCGTCAACGATTTACTTCGCGTTTGACAATGCAACAATCTCTAGCGACTACGAAAAAGTTCTAGCTCTACACGCTGCATACCTAACGTCTAACCCTGCGCTAAAAGTAACAGTTGAAGGTCACGCGGATGAGCGTGGTACTCCTGAGTACAACATCGCACTAGGCGAGCGTCGTGCGCAAGCGGTATCTATGTACCTACAAGCGCTAGGTGTACAGGCTGATCAAATCGCTATCGTTAGCTACGGCGAAGAGAAGCCACTAGTGCTAGGTCAATCTAACGAAGCATACGCTAAGAACCGCCGCGCAGTTCTAGTGTACTAATTCGAGGAAGACCTCATGTTCAGTAACATCAAGCACATTATCTCGCTTACGTTACTGGCAAGTGCAGCGAACCTAGCGTTCGCTGCACCAGCTCCAGTATCTGATATTGGTGGCAGTACCAGTAGCTCCCGCTCATACTCAAATGAGACCGATATTCAACGTCTAGAGCGCCTTCTAGAGAACCGTAACCGTGTTCAGTTGCAAATGCAGCAACAACTAGACTCAATGGCTCTTGAGATCAGCGAACTTCGCGGTCAAATTGAAAAGAATAACTATGACATGCAGCAGATGTTGCAACGTCAGCGTGAACTGTTTGTCGAATTAGATAAAGTACGCCAAGAAAAAGCAACCGCGGTAGTGCCTGTTGAAACGCCTGCGGCAACTAGCGAGCCTAAAGGAACGTTTAGTAGCAATGCAGATGAGCAAACAGAATACCAAAATGCCGTTGATTTAATCCTTAAAAAGCGTGATTACACAGGCGCGATTGCAGCCTTTGTTCAGTTCCAAAAAGATTATCCAGATTCAAGCTTTACGCCTAATTCACATTACTGGCTAGGCCAGCTTTATTTTGCTAAGAAGCAAGATAAAGAGGCGGTTAAGAGCTTTGCTGCAGTGATTTCTTACAAAGATTCCAACAAGCGTGCTGATGCGCTAGTGAAACTCGGTGACATCGCTGAGCGTAATAATAATGCCGAACAGGCTAAGAAGTACTATCAACAAGTGGTAACCGAATACCCTGGCAGTGCTTCCGCGAATATTGCGCAAGAAAAACTGAAATAAGATCGAGTCAATTGAAAGAGGTGCCATGTGCACCTCTTTTTGTATCGGGTGAATCATCACAAATCAGACCAAGGTATACAGGAAAGCTTTTTGATTCTTGATGTCGATCGGAGTTACAATACTCGGATTAACGGAAGTTGCGTAGAGCAAAGCAATGAGTCACATTTTAGATAAAATCGATACTGTTTACCCTTTTCCTCCAAAACCAAGAAAATTAAGTGAAGAAGAGAAGCGCGCTCATATTGAGACGATCAAGCGTCTACTAGAAGAAAAAGACGCTGTGCTTATCGCTCACTACTATACCGATCCTGAAATTCAAGCGTTGGCAGAAGAGACAGGCGGTTTTGTTGGTGATTCATTGGAAATGGCGAAGTTTGGTAACCGTCATCCTGCGAGCACTCTGATCATCGCGGGTGTGCGCTTTATGGGCGAATCTGCCAAGATTCTTACACCAGAAAAACGCATTCTTATGCCAACACTAGAAGCAGAATGTTCACTAGACCTTGGCTGCCCAGCAGACAAGTTCACGGAATTCTGTGACGCGCACCCTGATCACACGGTAGTGGTTTACGCGAACACTTCAGCCGCGGTGAAAGCACGCGCTGACTGGGTAGTAACCTCAAGTATTGCCCTTGAAATCGTTGAGCACCTAGATAGCGAAGATAAGCCAATTATCTGGGGCCCTGACCGCCACCTTGGCTCATACATTGCCAACAAAACTGGCGCAGACATGCTGCTGTGGCAAGGTGAGTGTATTGTACACGACGAGTTTTCTTCAGATGCGCTGCGTAAGATGAAAGGTCTTTACCCAGATGCGGCGATTCTTGTTCACCCTGAATCACCAGCAAGCGTCGTTGAGCTGGCTGACGCTGTAGGCTCTACTAGCCAACTGATTAAAGCTGCAAAAGAGTTACCACAGCAGAAAATGATTGTGGCTACCGATAAAGGCATCTTCTTTAAGATGCAGCAGTTAGTACCAGAGAAAGAGCTGATTGAAGCGCCAACAGCTGGTGCTGGTGCGACTTGTCGTAGCTGTGCGCATTGTCCTTGGATGGCAATGAACGGCCTACAAGCAATTGAAGCGGCGTTGACTGAAGGCGGTGAGCAACACGAGATTTTCGTTGATGACGAGCTACGTGTTAAATCACTTATCCCGCTAAATCGCATGCTAGATTTTGCTGAGCAACTCAATATGCAAGTAAAAGGCAACGCTTAAGCGACTGCCCCTACAACCTAGATTATTTTTCTAAGCCAGCGTAACGCTGGCTTTTTTATGAGTTTTGCTTTCTATATCTCACCTATTTGCACTCTTTTCGCTTTTTTACGGTCTCTTTGCTTAAATTGAACGTACGACTAGAGAAAAGACAGGGCGATCTATGGGGTTGTGGCTATACCTTCGGCGTAAATTGCATTCGACACTGTTTACTCTCAGTGGGCGCAACCTCGCGTTGTTGATGCTGGCCTATATAGTGTTGTCATGGCTGCTCCTGTGGAGTGCTGGCGAATCTGATCTCACCGATAACTTCTCCAATTTTATTTATTATCTCATGGTCACTGCTTCCACTGTCGGTTATGGCGATCATTCGCCAGTGACCGATGCGGGCAAGTGGGTGGTCGTGCTATTTGTGATACCGGGTGGATTGGCGCTTTTTGCTTCGATTTTGGGCAGATTGGCGTCAAATATCGTTGAATATTGGCGTGCTGGCGTATTAGGGAAAAGAAAAGTGAATACAGATAACCATATTTTACTCTTAGGCTGGAATGGTCAACGGACTTTGCATTTGATTCGTATGCTGCAACACGAAGAAGAAGGTAATCGACCAATCGTACTTTGCACTCGTTCTGATATCGAGAACCCACTGCCGGGTGAAATCGGCTTTGTCAAAGTCAGCAGCTATACCGATGCGCAGGAAATGCAAAATGCGCGTATAGAGGCAGCCAGTTGCATTGTGGTCGATAACTTAGAAGATGACATTACGCTCTCTGCGGCTCTCTATTGCGCCAATATCAATGTTAATGCCCATCTTGTCGCTTATTTCAAAGACGAGGCGCTGAGCGCGCTGTTAAGCCAGCATTGCCCCAACGCAGAGTGTATTCCAGCTGTTGGCGCAGAGATGATCGCCAAAGCAGCGGTAGACCCTGGCTCGAGCGCGTTGCATCAAGAGTTATTAGCATCGACTCGTGGCATGACACAGTATTCAACCTATTACCCTGCGGCGGCATTAGAAACATCGGTGGAGAAGGTGTTTATGTTTATGAAGAAACATCATCAAGCCACGTTAATCGCTGTGGAAGGCGAGGGGGGGATTGAGTTAAACCCAGATCTGGATGCGGTGATTCAACCGGGGAATAAGCTGTTCTATATTGCTGATGAGCGCATCGAGCAGTTTGAGTGGGGGAAGATTAGTTAATGCTGTCATTTATCATAGCCTGAGCCTAAATTTGTCATCCTTGATAGCCATAACTTAAATTTGTCATTCCTGATAGCCGTAGGCGTAGTCAGGAATCTCGCTTTTGATCTATACAAACCAGCCTATTAGCAGGTATGTCCCGCTTAATACCCTTCCGTTTTTTTGAGCTTTCGTGAAAGCGGTCCAATTACTCTTTGCTATGGCTAAATATTTAGGGAATGGAGTAATCAGAAAGGTATTTAGTATCACTGACGCTGTCCGGTCGGTTTTAGGTGTTCCCGACACCGAAAACCTAAAAATTTCGTCCTGAATTTTTACCTAATTGGTCGTTTGTTGTTGGATTTTAGTGCGCTGTAACTTGGTAAGCTGAGTCAACAAGCAATGCCTGATAGTCACAAGGTTAAAATTGTCTTTCATGATAGTAAAAGCTCAGAACGCTCATTGATGACTGCAGCAGTTCAAATCTGTCATTTATGACAGCCAAAGCTCAAATTTGTCATTCCTGATAGCCGCAGGCGCAGTCAGGAATCTCGCTCTTCATTGCTTCCAACACATACAAAAAAGGCCTCACTTTCGTGAGGCCATTCGTATCTATTACTAGCCTAAATGCAAAGCTTATTCGCCAGCTTCGACTAGCTGCATGCCGCGCATGGTTAGGCCGCATAGCATGGTTGGCATCGCGTTGAAGATCTCTTCAAACTGCTCTAAACCTTCAATGCCTTGCTCCGCTAGCGTCGCGATAGAAGTTTCTGGATCGTAAAGCATCGTCAGTGACAACAGTACGCCGCCAAGCAGAGCATTGTCTTGGCTGTCTTCAGGCATGATAGCTTCCCAATCATCACGAGATAGCTGCCAGCCTTGCAGTAGGCCTTCACAGAAGTCACGCGCTTCAGCTGTCACGATCTCTTCTTCGTCCAGCGCACAACCTTCAGGCCATTGCCATTGGTTACCCATTAGTGCCGGGCGGTATTGGTTCCAAAGACCAATCACTTGCTCGATGTAACACTCTAGCTGTTCACCATCGCTAAATGGTGCCACTTCTTCACCACCCCAAAGGAATGGTAGCCACTCATGTGGGTCAAGCGTATGAGGCGCAGCTGCCATTGCAGTCACGAAGCCGTGAGTCTTTGCTTCATTAATTAGCTTACCTTCAAGTTCTGGCTGTGAAAGGATTTCTTGTAAAGTCAAAATCAATACCATTAAGTTTTTAATATTTGGATAGAGGTATAGTAACAGCCCATTGTTAACAAAAATAGTTTGCGGTTGGGATCTATTAACTATAATTTCTATTAAATATCAAAAATTCAGTTGGTTATGGCTACGAGTTCATCCCTTAAACGACAAAGCATTTTTGCACTGACTATCTACTTGGCATTTGTGGTCGCGATAGTGGGTACGGTGAGCTATTTTGTTGTGGAACCACCGATTCGCGAGCAGTTGATCCGCAACCTTGATTCGAGATCAAACATTATCTCTAACGAGATTGAAGCCTCACTAGAGAACCCGTTGGGAGTATTGCAAAGCATAGTTAGCATCGGTAACACGGGAGAGTCAGCTGAACTGCAGGGCGAGATTTTACGTAATCTTTTTGGTTTAATTGATGGTGCTGCTGTGAGTGGTGGGTTATGGCCAAAACCGGATCTTAATGATGCACGCAGCCCTTACAAAAGCCAATTTTTCAATCGAGCCAAAGACGGCGCAATAGATCGCATTTACTCTTGGGACAACCCCGCCACGGGGGGCTATGATGGTGAGCCTTGGTATACTGACGTTGCCAATAAACCGCTTGGCACCGTCGCTTGGTCATCCGTTTATATTGACCCCTTTACTCACGTGCAGATGATCACTGCCTCTTCTCCTTACTATATAGATGACCAGTTTGCTGGTGTTGCCACCATTGACTTGTCACTTGAGAGTTTAGTTGAATTCATAAAACTCAATTCAGTACAGAATGAGTTGGGGGTATTGATCCGCGACAGCCAAGGTGAAGTGGTGCTTGAACATAATTTCAAGGTGGTTGAAGGGATCTACATTAGCGAGCATCAATTTGGTGATTTTGGTTGGACAATTGATGTTGTGAATGCGGACAGATTGGTTGCTGATCAAGCTTATGACTTAGTCACCAAAGTTGAGATGGGCATAGTGCCTATCATGTTGCTATGTGTATTGATCGGCTATGTGGTGATCAACCGCTCGCTGATTGATCCCATTTCACAGATTGCCCGCGAAGTGGATGATTCCAAACATGGCGGTTTGATCAACCTCGACTATAAAAATGATGACGAGATTAAACACCTCATCGATGTGTTTAATCAAAAGACTGTGTTCTTAGAGCAAGAGAAGAAAAAAGCGCTCGCCTCAATGCGTGCTAAAAGCGCCTTCCTTGCTACGATTTCCCATGAAGTGCGCACTCCGATGAATGGGGTATTAGGTACGGCGCAAATCCTACTCAAAACCGATCTCACTCACGAGCAGCGTAAGCACTTAAAGACGCTTTATGACTCAGGCGACCACATGATGATGCTCCTCAATGAGATCTTAGACTTCTCTAAAATTGAACAAGGGCATCTGGAGCTAGAGAAAGCGCCGTTCCCACTCCAATCAATTATTGGCAGTATTAATAGTGTTTATCACACCCTATGCGCTGAGAAAGGGCTTAAGTTTGAGATTGAAAACAACGTTGATAATCTGCGTTGGTACACTTCAGATAAAGCGCGCTTGCGTCAGATCTTGTTTAACCTGCTGAATAACGCCGTTAAGTTTACCTCACAAGGTTTTGTCAAAATCAGTTTTGATGAAATTGAGATGGATGGCCGCAACTGCATCAATATTAAAGTGACAGATTCTGGGGTAGGGATTGATAAATCAGCGTTAGAAAAGATCTTTAGGCCGTTTGTGCAAGCCGAGTCTTCAACCACACGCCGCTTTGGTGGTACAGGGTTAGGGCTCGCGATAGTTAAGCAGATTAGCGAATTGATGCATGGCGATGTCTCAGTGCAGAGCGAACTTGGAAAAGGCACCACGTTTGATGTGATCCTTGAGATGGAAATCTGCCAACCTGAAAAGGCAGAAAACCGTGAGCATAAAAAGCTTAACTACAAAGGGCTTAAAGCACTGATTGTGGAGGATAACCGCACCAATACCATCATTATCAAGAGCTTTATGTCAGCTAAAGGTTTTGAGTGCCACTGCGTGGGGGATGGTGAGCAAGCAGTAGAAGCCGTGCAAGTAAGCCAGTTTGATCTGATCATGATGGATAACCATATGCCAGTAAAAGATGGTATTACGGCCACACAAGAGATTAGAGCGCTGCATTCCCCGGTTGCCAATACGCTGATCTTTGGCTGTACCGCTGACCTATTTAAAGAGACTCAAGAGCGCATGCGCGCTGCGGGTGTGGATGGCATCGTCTCTAAACCGATTGATGAGAAAGAACTCGACGATATGCTCTATCGCCATTCGGATAAGCTCTATCAGTATAAATCACTACAAGAACTACAATTTGCAGCACCTTTCAATGCCGAAGAGCAGTTAGTTTCACTCTATATTGCTGTGGAAGATCAAAAGCAAGACGAAGCGCATCAGATACTGACTAACATATACCGCTACTTTAACCACGATGCAGAAAGTGATGCCGGAGCCCTACTGGCACCACTTGTTAAAGACAAACAACTCCCTTCCCAACAAGAGCTAGATGTACTGACCGTGTTACTAAAAGACGCTTAATTTACTGAGTAATTTATAAACACCGAACCTTCTAATAAACAGCTAAAGTCATGGTAGTAGCTTTAGCTGCTTTTTGTTCTAAAAACAGTGATTTATCCACTCTGCAATGTGAAATATGGAATCTAGTTCTGCTTATTTAGTGTTCTAATGGCGCTAATTGCTAGTTATTTCAAAAAGACTAGATATTGATGTTGTTAAAATGTTGTTTCAGCAGAATTATATGTTGAGGTGGTAATGAAAATCCGTGGTTCATTCAGTATTCGAAATGCATTAGCAGACACTTTTGCTATGGTCGTGTTTTGTTTTGTTACTGGCATGATTATAGAGATATTTATTTCAGGTATGACGTTTGAGCAGTCTTTGGCGTCTCGTACCTTATCTATTCCAGTGAATATCGCGATAGCATGGCCTTATGGCGTGTTTAGAGATTTTATGCTGCGCATGGGCGGCCGCATCTCACCATCTCATTTAATGAAGAACATTTCAGATCTAAGTGCTTACGTATTATTCCAATCACCGGTTTACGCGTGTATTTTGCTGGTGGTAGGGGCGAACCTTGAGCAGATCGCAACAGCAGTTGCATCGAATGCTGTGGTTTCATGTGTGATGGGTGTGCTTTACGGCCACTTTCTTGATACATGCCGCCGCTGGTTTAAAGTACCGGGTTACTACGTACAAGAAGTGGTACAAGAAGCCGTTTCTGAAGTGTTAGTGGACAAACCAGCAGCAGATTAGCCACAACGTAACCAATCAAACGCGCTAAATGGGATTTTTTCGGCTTAGCTCTTGACCTAACCTCCTAGAATCATTAAATTAGCGCCTCGTTAGCGAACATCGCTAACCACAATTTGATTCGGTGAGTTGTCCGAGTGGCTGAAGGAGCACGCCTGGAAAGTGTGTATACGGCAACGTATCGAGAGTTCGAATCTCTCACTCACCGCCACATTTTAAACCCTAGCAGAAATGCTGGGGTTTTTTTGTATATCTATTTTAATAATTCATGTTTATCTATCCCCCGCACAGTTCCTCTCTATTAAGCACGAATCGACAAATCTGGGTCACACGTAAAGTAATGCCGCCCAGTTGAATCGGATCCTCCAATAACACCAGAGACGCATAAAATGAATAAAAACCGCATAGATTGAACATTAAAACAAGCTTCAATCTATGTAGTTTCTTTGTTCAATCTTCTTGGCGCGCAACAGTAGCCAAGGTATTCGAACGATAGCATCTACGTATCTCAATGAAATGGAGTTTAATCACCGCGATGTGGATATGTGTTTATCGCATGAAGTCAAAGGTGAAGTCGAGGCTGTTAATAATAAGACAGAATGCATCGCTGTTCGTCGTTAAATCATGGAACATTTGAGTGAGCATATAGCAGAAGCCTACCAGTTCCCTACAAATTAGAGCACTATGCCGTTAAGTAGAAATACTGAGAATAATAGATTGATTTTGTGAAATTTGACGGGTTATCAAATAAGTACATGTTGAGTAACCCGCCTTTTTCAAAGGTTGGCGAATAAAAGTTACAGACGATTTGATAACCCTTGTAGATATTGAAATACTTCATCCTCTGCTCAACGACTTGTTGCGCCAATTTGAGCCTGCCGTTACAGCTTGATGCTTTCCAAAATTAACAAAGACAGGGAAAACTGATCTGGCAAAACCCTCCAATAACAAAGATGTGAATTTCTTCAGGAAAAATTAGTGGAATATGAACATGTACACATTAAATTAGGTACAATGCATAGCTATACAGTATTGAGCGCTGATTAACAGCGCAAACCACTCTGGTAATCACCTGTACTTCTGTCTACCTAATATTTTCATGGGGTTATAAAACTTGATAGATTTACGAACCGCACTTAGTGTGATGTCAAAATCGTCGCCATATGCAGTCTCTACAGAGCGAGACGCAACGATATCAACGGATTTAGATGCTGTAAAAAAGTATCTTTATGTACAAACAGATATAGAGGCTGACTTTGTTAAGCAATTGAAAGGATTATCCTCAACCGATAAGAAAATCATTTTCTTGTGTGGTAGTAGTGGTGATGGCAAATCCGAAATACTAACAAAGTATAAGAAAGAGTATCAAAATAGAGCTGACTTCCATCTCGATGCAACCCACAGTTTTCGTCCTAGTGATTCAGCTATTGAAACGTTGGATGAACTGTTTATTGAGTTTAATACTACAGAGAAGCCGCTAGTTATAGGTATCAATACTGGTATGCTAGGGAACTATGCTGAAGAAGGGGCGGTAACTGAAGTCACAACATCAATCAAAGCCTTTTTAGAGAAACAGCCGACCTTAGAAAATCATATATTTTTAGATTTTGAAGACTATCCTAAATTTACGTTAGAAATTGACGGTCATACTTCTAAGTTTGCAAAAGAGCTGCTAAAGAAAATTACTGCAACAGATGAAAACCTAATTCGCCAATACTTTGATGTGGAAATGCAGAAACAAAGTCCTGATAGAAAGCTTTGTGCTAACTATCAATTACTAGGGCGTGAAGAAGTTCAAGATGTCATTGTCGATCTATTGTTCAAAGCGCGTTTAATGAAAGACCAATTCTTAACGGCGCGAGCATTATTGGACTTCATTTTTCATCTGCTTGCTGGCCCTGGCTATTTGTTTGATAACCTATTTGAAAAAGGTGAAAACGAGCTGAGCAATATCATTTCAGACTTTGACCCATCGATTCAACGTACACAAAAAATCGACAAATTCATTTTGTCTCACTCATTGCAGCTACCAGACGTTAACTTTGACGACTATAAAACCGCATTGACTACTTTTGGTATACGAAGGGGACTAAATGCGGAATCCTACTTGCGATTGTTTTATGTTCTAAGAAAGTCCGACTATGGGAATGAATACCATAAGCAGTTTTCGAGTGATTTTGATGAGCTCCTAATAGACAATTACTCAGAAGTTTGGCGGTTGCATACTGCTTTCGATAGCTCACCTGAGCAAAAAGAAAAACTTCGTCATTTTTATCGTCAAACAGCAATCACGGCTATCCATAAGTATAATAATCGAAATGCACCTAGATTGGCGAAAGGAGAGTTTTTCATTTCAGAGCATAATGGATATTTTTTAGCTTCATCATTAGAGTTAAAGGCTGACGTTAAAGCGATTAAAAATGACTACAAAAAAAATACAGCCTATTTTACAGCTTATTTTCGAGTTGGGGATAAAACCTTATCGTTGATGGTCAATATCAATTTGCTGCACTTAATGCAACGTATCGTTTCTGGATATCGCCCGAATAAACATGATAAGAATACGGTCGTGTTGCTGGATGAGTTGGTTGATGGAATTGCGGATATCGCAAATAGTGCCGATACCCTCTACATCGTTGGAAAAGGTAATAAGCAATACAAAATAACCAACGTAGATAATGAGGATTTTGAGGTGAGTGGACTATGAGTTTAATGCTAAGAGGGGACTTGCCCCAGTCTAAAGATGGGGTGAGAAATAACACTTTAACTACCTACTTTCCAATTAATACAAAGGATAGAAAAGATATATTTAATTGGGACAGTGTATTAGGTTATGTGGTAAAAACTTCATATCGGAAAGAACTGTACCTGGAAAAATTAACTGATGATGAAAAATTATCGATTAAAGAGGGTGAAAAAACTGAATCAGAAATAGCGCTCGAAAAATTTAAGTTGAGCTGCGAGCGTAGTTTTAAAAAAAAGTTAGATGAAAGTGATTTCTGGCCAATCCTAGAGAAAATGTACTTTGACAATGACCAGATTTTTAAAATCTCACCTGAGTTTTTATTGTTTAAGACTATTAAGCAGAAAGGCAGTGCTAGAGATGCAAGCTTGGGTGGAATGTTTTCTAATTTATTACAAAACTTCTTCTTTAATGAAAAACCAAACAACCAATTTAACTTCTTAGAGGAGCAGTTGTACTCAGAATTATTGAAGTTAATGGAGCCAAGTAATAAAGAGAAAGATGTAACTTTGACTTTTTCTGAACCGAGTGAAGCGCCATATTTACCATTTATAGCAAAGTATCTACAGCAAGATCTTCATTTTCTAGGTAAAAGACCCAAATACCTGTTGTCAATCTTCAAAGAGTTCTTACACCTCTATGCACATCTGTATACGGCGCAGCTAGCGCTTAATTTAAAAAGGTGGAAGAAAGGGGAGCCGGAAGCGCAACTATGTTATTACATATTAGATAGCGAAAAAGCCAGTGATGAGCGTTATCTGATAAAAGATTATGGCTTTAAACAGTTGTCAAAGTCGTTATGGAATATCTTTCCGTACCTATCAATGAATGAAAGCCTACAATCTAAAAAGATTGATAATGCAGTGAACACCATTCAGCCACTATGGGCCTTAGCTGAAAATATTCAGCAAACTCCTGGCTCTGCTAATTTACTGAAAAACTATGCACAGGCATTTAAAGAGAGTCGAGATTTAAACCTCGACTTGAGTGACAGTGAAAACCCACATGATGCGTTAGCAGATTTACTTCGGTTGAGCAGAATGCAGTTTGATTCAAAAGAAACGCGTCATGAGATTAATAAGCTTTACGTCAAAGCAACAGAATCTGAGTTTTGTAGCCATTTTACCCAATCCCGTGGCCGTGCTGGTCGCGTATTAGTATTTAATCAGGACTATCTATTGTTATTAACCAACTTAACCATTGGAGAGCAAGACAAACTTCGTTTCCACGAGTTAATCAAAGCCTTTGAATCAAGAGGGGTATTTTTCGATAAACAGAGCCAACAAGCTTTAATTAAATTCTTTGAACGTATTGGTAATGTTGAACGTATGAGCGATAGTGGAGATGCAGTCTATGTTAGAAAAACAATTTGAGATCTTTTTAACTGAGCAGTTTTTGAAGTTAAATGAGACAAAGCTGCAGCATGGTTACCGTTATCAGTTCCAATCGCCGGATAACAAGAATAGCCAGCGCTTATACAATGCGTTTATCCAAAAATGTGATGACCAAATAACAGTCAAAAACACTACCATCAGAGCATTGAAGTGCGGGAGTACCAAGCTTTTACCTGTACTACACAGTGAGAGTGACATTGGTTACTCTGAGAACTTTATCTCACATTTACGTGATGAAGTAGCTGGACAACAAGGTGATTTTAAAGGTTGTGCATTGTTAGTTATTCATAACAGCATGCTAGACACACTAATCAACTCTGCTGAAGATATCGCTCAAGACAATAGTGTTTGGCATCCAGAAAAAATCAAAGATGCTTTAAAAAGTCTAATCGATCCCAACGCAAAGGACCGCAAAGTTTCTGAATGTTTGCTAGATCACCGTTTTTCACAAATAGTGGATGATGGTGCAACCATGTTTGGCTTTGAAGAGCTTTACAAAGCGATCTTAGATGGGGATTTGAAGTTTCATGAGCTTGGTTTGTTAGATGATCCTGAAATATTGAATTGGAGTGGTAAACCAGAGCAAATTAACAACCGTTTAGAAGAAAATAAAAAGCTATTTGATCGTATCAATACGGTAACTGAACGTTTTTCAACAGAGCTTGAAGAGAAGTTTGCGGAGAATGATTTTAGCGACAAGTTTGTTGCTAAACATTTCAACGATGAAAAATTGGAAAGTTGGAAAACAAAGCTTACTTTTGCTGATTGTTTAAATGAGAAAAAAAATAACGTAAGCAATATTTTAGAGCTAGAGTCGATTGAATCTCAGCAAATAGATAGGCTAGCTAAGAAAAGCAAATCAGATAGTAAAGCAGGGAAACGTGAACAACATATTATATTGCCTTTGCAACAGGGCCAGAAGAGCTTTGAACTATCATTTACCTTTTTAGGTGGCAAGGTTGAGAAAGACCAACTTACTCTACAGCATACAAAAGATACAAGTATTGAGATACAGCAGCCTAATAATAGTGGTGGAAAACGTAGTAAGGTTACTGTTACGGGGGCATTTACAGGTGAGCCAACGTATTTTAGTTTGATCTTAAAAAGAGACAAAACAGCAGAGTGCTATAAATTTCGTGTTTTGGTAATAACAGAAGATAGTTTTTACCTACCAGCGTTTGAAAACATCTTTCTAATTGAACCAAATAAAAAACGTATAACGCTACAAACAGAAGATAACAGCTTTGTAATTGCAGAACAGGGCAATAAAGCGAAACTAGAGCAGCCTGGCCAAGTATTCGACAATCAAGAAATTAAAGAGATTGACTTTGAATTATTAGCCAATGAGTCAAATGATGTAGTCTTTGAAGTAATTAGTCCGGTTGGTAGTTTAGCCTTTAATGTTGAAGGGGCTGTAGCATCTGATTCGCTTTCGTTACCGCTTATGTTAGATACAGACCGTTTCGTACAGCTATTTAACGACGATTATTTTGCATGCTTTAATCGTAACAAAAACAAAGTGTTACTAGACAATAAAGAGGTCGCACCTAAAGGACGGCGTTTAACACTGTTACAACGTGAAGCAGATTTTTTAGATAAACAGTTATTAAATCAACATGTTGACCCACAAAGCAGCGTAGAGTTAAAAGCGATTGAAGCAAGCTACCCTGAAGTTTACCTGTCATACCTAAAGCTATTTGAATACTGCACAACTAATAAAACACTACCGAGTTTATCTAGTTGGGGTGACGAGTTTAGAGAGATTGTTTCTCAATTAGTTGATTCATACAACCAAGCAATAGCTGAAATCGGTTTTGATGTAATGTTAACCAAAGCAGAAAAACTGCTTGTTAATATCGGATATGCTCAATATCAAGAAAATGAAGAATATCGGGAATATATAACCCCATTCCACCCCTTAGTGTTGTCTTATCACTTGAGTCTAGCTGAAGCAATAGTTACTGATAACATCAACGATAACAGCAGTTTTAAGACGCTACCCAAAGTGACGTTAAGGCGCTTGAATGCGCGTGGTTTATTGCCTTTTGTGTATCACCCTAAACATGAGTTTGCTTTTACCAAGCTAGAAAAAGACAACTGTATGTGGCTTGAGCTAGTGCCTCATCAAGAAACAAGTTACAGCTATGTACGTAAATTGGTGAAAGATAAGGTCACAGAGTTTAAAGATGCCTTTAGTTCATTATTTACTGCAGGTAGCAAAGCCACACTGATTATTAACTCGGTAAATAACTATAAAAATGTTGAACTATTTCTGGGTCTGGTGGATTACGTTAAAACACAAAAGGACAGAGTCTGCCATATCCATGTGAACTTATACGATGATAAAGAGACGCGCTGTGAATTTGACCGTTTTGCAGAAACAGCCAGTTACGACGAGTTAAAAACGTTATATGGACTAGACAAAGGTGCGGTCCGTGAGCAAGCAGATGCCATTATAGACCTGTTACGTACTCGTTTAACTTACAGTAAGTTCCGTAACGATGAATGCGATACCAAACCGCAGGCGTATGCGCATCTGAGTTTTTTTAGAAATCACCATAAAGTTGAGCCTACCGATGTTAACGTTTTGGAAGAGCTCAGTGGTATAGTTTGTCATGGCTTATTGGCGGGCGAAGCAGCTGATAGCAAAGAGGAAAGTTATTTCACCGCGTTCGGTTTGAAGAATGTTGAAACTGAACATAATTCGCATCTTAGAATGGCGCTGCGCCTTAATGGTTTGATTAAACCTGCCCGTAAAACTAATGTGCAACATGGTCGTGCTAACTCATTAGCATTAGCGGTGAGTGATGACTTTAAAACTCTACTTGAGCGCTCTTACGACAATTCCATCTGGACTACTATTATTGACCCCAAGGTCACACTCGAATTTTTTGAAAGCGCTAAAGATATGGTGCTGATTCATTACTCGGATAACTATACCAACTCAACCAATTACGATGCGATTACCGTAACCAAAGAAACGGACCTATATAAAAAGGTATTAGAACAGGACGAAGGTGGCATTATTGAGGAGTTCAACGCCTTCAATGGAGAGTGGTTACTTAAAATGATCACTGCTAATAGTAATGAACGAAAAGAGAAAAAGGGTATCATTGGCGCCTATAAGTACATCAATTGCTTATTAGCAAAGTCAGATATTATTTGGGTTCCCTTGTCAGTCGGTGAGATGGTTCGTGTGGCTGGTAATATTGGTTTGAAAATGAATGACAGTGATTTTTCGCGTAATGTAAATGGTTACAAATCCGGTGCAATATCAGACGATGTGCTGTTTGTTGGCTTTAAAGACAATCAACTTTACTTACTTCCTCTTGAAGTAAAAGCAGGGCTAAAACAAACTCACAATAAAGGGGTAGAGCAAGCCAAAGAGTTAAAGCGTTATTTAACTGAAGATATTTTAGGCCGTGATGATTTAGCAGGGCATCTTTACCGCGGTTTGTTTATGCGTCAGGTACTAATGCAGATTGATAAATACAAACTGTATAACCTTTATCAACCAGATTACTTTGAGCCACTCTTGAAACAACGCGAATGGTGGCTGCAGGGCGATTACCAATTAGCTGAATTGCAAGAGTACCCTGAAGGGTTCTTAGTAGCGATGGTAGAGAATGACACCTTCTTTGAAGCAAGCTTTGAGGAAGTAAAAAATATTCTTAAAATTCAATTGCCAAGCGCTAGTTTAAATCACTTAGTAAGTACTCGATTAACAGACCTAATGGCAGATGCTTGCTCTGGTACATTAAGTAAAATCCCTGAGCAATATCTTTTAGCTGAAACTACTAATGTAAAAGTGGTAACAACTAGCTCTGTAGAAAATAGTAATGAAATTGTTAATACTAAAAATGAATCAGAAGACGTCATAAATACTCCAACAGTTGAGCTATCGTCAGAAAATCAGATAATTAATGTACAGGATTCAACCGGAGAGCATGATCCAAACGATAACCTAAAGGTTCTGGTTGGTCATAATGTACGTGATGATGGGGCTGTTTTCTGGGAACCGACTAATACTGCCAAATTCATGAATACCAATTCTGGCATTATAGGCACAATGGGCACGGGGAAAACTCAGTGTACTAAAGCGGTAGTGACACAGCTTTATCGTGATCAACATAAAAATGTAGATGGTAGTCCAATTGGAGTTCTGATTTTTGATTACAAATCAGACTATGTAGATGATAAGTTTGTCAATGCTACTAACGCGAAGAAATTTGACTTAGATTGCTTACCATATAACCCATTAAGTTTGTTTGGTGATAAGGCAAAGCTTCCTGTTCATACCGCGAGTGCATTTGCTAACACTATGACACAAGCATTTGGCTTAGGTCCTAAGCAACAAATGCGTTTGAAAAATCTAGTTCTTGATGCTTATGAGCGGAAAGGGATAGATCGTTCTAATAAAAATACATGGTCGATCGCAGCACCTACATTAAGTGATGTGTGGGATGTATATATGGATCAAGACAAAGTTGAACAGGATTCTTTATACGCGGCACTTGATAGTCTGGTTTCTTTCGAAATTTTTGAGCCTGACGCCAATAAAGTAAAAAGTTTATACGATCTGGTTTCAGGGGTAACAGTAATCGAGCTAGCTGGATATGACTCAAGCATTCAAAACCTGGTCGTTGCGTTAACGCTAGATTTGTTTTATTCACAAATGCAGAAAAATGGGAAACCTGAAGTTAAGGGTGATTTTCGCCAAGTAACCAAGCTTGTGCTGGTGGATGAAGCCGATAACTTTATGTCTCAGAATTTCCCTAGTTTACGAAAAATTTTGAAAGAGGGTCGTGAATACGGGGTAGGTGTAATTCTATCAACGCAAGATATTACACACTTCAAAACTAGTGAGAATGATTATTCAAGTTATGTTCTGAGTTGGATTGTTCATCGCGTGTCACAGATAAAAAATCAAGATATCAAGTCAATCTTTAACAAAGATGATAAGCACGAACAAGAAAATTTGATGAAGTCTATTCGTGAGTTAGAAAAACATTACAGTCTCTACGTCGATGGTGACAAGAAGATAACCAAGATAAAAGACAGAGCATTTTGGGAGTTACTTCAATAAATGTATGATTTTAAACGCCCTTTTAGGGCGTTTTTTGAATCTATAAGTACCAATATATGACTCAGTATGTATAATCTCGTGAATGAGACTTATGGAAGTTAGTGATGGAGCTATTAGATAAAATTCAAGCGATTTCACGTTGGCGACATGGAGACCAACGAGCGCCTCATAAACCGCTAATGTTGCTATATGCTCTATCTCAATACAAAAAGGGCCATGAACGCTTGTTCAAGTTTGAGAGTGAAGTAGACGACCAGGTTAAAGAGCTGCTGGTTCAGTACGGTCCTTCACGAAAGGCTTATCACCCGGAGTACCCTTTTTGGCGCTTAGCCAATGAAAAGGACCCATTTTGGGAATTAAAAAATGGTGAAGAGTGTATCCCCCGAAAAAGCAATAAAGACCCGAAAAAATCAGAGCTCATTAAATATAATGTAATGGCAGGGTTTGATGCTTCCTCATATCAGAGCTTAATTTCTGATCCAACATTGATAGAAAAGATAGCTTCCAAGCTAATCCAAGATAACTTCCCTGATACGTTACAGGAGGAGCTGTTTGTCCGTTTTGGCTTTGAAGTCGACACGTCAACTAAGCAGCGTGATCCCAATTTCCGAAAGAATGTTTTGCGGGCATATAATTATAGATGTGCGGTGTGTGGCTTTGACTTAGCTTTAGATACCGTACCAGTTGGAATTGAAGCAGCGCATATTAAATGGAAGCAGTATTCTGGCCCTTGTGAGGTCTCTAATGGTATTGCCTTGTGTAGCATTCACCACAAAGCGTTTGATCGTGGTGCCATTTCGTTGGATAGTGAATTCAGAATTAGGGTGTCTACCGCTGTATGTGGTGGAAGTTTGGTAGATAGGTTGTTTTGGGATTTTGATACTAAGAAAGTACACCTACCTAGAATTGAGAGAAATTATCCAAATATCAGGATGATAGAGTGGCATCTTAGAGAAGTATTTCAAACTAGCTCTTGAATTGAGTTGTTGCTTTAAATGAAATTTTATTAATATATGATGAGATTGTTATGTCACAAAAAAATATACAGTTTATACCTTTATCTAAATTGAATTTAGATAAGTCTAACCCTAGGCTTCCCTCAAAATTTAGAAAGGGTAAATTGTCAAAATCTGGAATTGTTAATTGGATGTTGGGAGACGCAAGTATTATAGAGTTAATGCTTGCTATAGGTAATGCAGGTTTCTTTATTGGAGAAGCATTACTGGTAATCAAAGAGAAAGATGGTTCATACACAGTTATTGAAGGTAATAGACGATTAACTTCTACCATTTTATTGAATGAGCCTGAAATCGCAGAGATACATAAGAAAAAAGTAAATGCTGTTATTTCTGAAACTTCTGAAAGACCTCAGGATATACCTTGTATAGTTTTTGAAAATAGAGGAAAAATAAATAAATATTTAGGCTATAGACATGTAACAGGCGTAAAGTCTTGGGGTATATTGCAAAAGGCGAGGTATTTATCTGAACTTCAAGGTGACTTTAATGATGTTTCCTTTTCTCAACAATGTAAAGAGTTGGCTAAGTCGATTGGTTCTAGGAGCGATCACGTAAGAAAGCTATTGGTTGCATTTCAACTTTATGAAAGGATTGAAGATTCTGGTTTCTATAAGATAAAAGATTTGGATGAAACATCAATTTTCTTCAACTATTATGCTGATTCTTTGAGTAGAGATGCTATTAGAAATTTTATTGGTGTGGATATAAAGTCTGAATTGCCTTTAGAAAACTTAGATGAGAAGAAGCTCGAAGAATTAACTCGTTGGTTTTTTGAAAAGAACGACCAAAACAAAACAAGAGTAATTGGCGATAGTAAGCATCTAAGTATGCTAGATAAAATTTTAGATAATGAAGAGGCTAAAGAGTATTTTAGAACCGGAAGTGGTTCTATCTTTGATGCATTCCAAATCGTATCAGTATCTAGTGAATCTTTTAATCATGAAATAGAAGTAGCGTTGTCGGGATTAAAAAGAGCTCAGAATATAATACATAAAGTTGATAAACATACTAATAGTGACTCCGTTAAAACTAAATTGAAAGAAATATTTACTCTTGCAAAGAATATGAAATCAATTGTGGAAAGTACAGAGGATGAGGGGTGGGATGATTGAGTTTAAGGTTTTAGAAAAAACTCCTGATTGTGCTCGAGATAAAACCCATCATTATTGCGACTACATTGAGCTTATCGCTTTGTGTTCAGACGAAGATGGTCTATCCAATTCAGATATTTATGACAGATTCTTAGAAGATGGTCGAATTTCAGAAATAGGCTCGGAGGATGGTGCTGAGTCCAATGAATCATGGGTGGGAGAAATAGGGAACTGGTTTTCTGAGTTGTCAGCTCGAGTGAACGCTTATGGAGACAGTTATCCTTTCCATTTCGTTGAAGACCGATTTGCTTTAAAACAAGAAATTGATGATAGCAAGTGCGTTTATTTAGGATTATTACTCTGTTCTTCGCTTAGGTACATAGAGAATAATAGCATCCTTTCCAGTGCTTTCGAGTATGCTTCGCTTTGTGCTATGAAGTCATACTTACCAGATTTAGCAGAAGTTCATCTTTTTGGAGTATCTAGCCGAAATCAAGGTCTGTATGTAGGAAGTCTAGAGTCGAAGATGAGGTTGTTGTCAGAGCATACAAATTATCCTGTTAGTTCTAGACCAAATGTGTTTCGAGCTGGGGATAATGGCGATGGCGGTATCGATGTCATAGCTTGGTTACCATTTCTTGATGATACAAACTTAGATAAGAAGCTACTTTTTATTGGGCAAAGTGCGGCAACTATGGACTGGGCTAGAAAGCAGCATAGTGTCGAAAGGCTGCATTCATATTTAGATATTGAAACAAAATCATTAAATACTCTCTATGTTCCTTTTGATATGCGAGATTACGATAGAAACATCCGTGAGTGGACACTAGTCACTACAGATATACTTTTTGATCGCCAACGTATGATTAAGCTATTAAGGCCAAATGAGTTATTTTCTGGTGAACTAGGTGTAGAGTTTAAAAGTATTATTGACTCGGCAGTCGAATATGAAGAAGAAATATTTTAGGTTAATTGCTAACTAGCATTGGTTTTAAATCTTATTTTTTGCCATTAAAGTCTGTGGACTTTAATGGCAAGTTACCTTCTTCTAAATTGATACACTGATGTCTAAACAAGACTTGTGTGTCCGAATAGAAGCAATCCCGTCCTCGACATGTGCAGCCCAAGCTTGTTGGTACTCTTTACTATCAAGATCTGGGTAATACATTTTCAAAACTAACTCTGTGATATCACTAGTCTCACCGAGCCAAGTATATTTATCTAACACAAGTGATCCGTCTAGCTTGGCTTGTTGACCGCGGTAACGGAAGTCACTTTCAATTGAACGGAAGAAAGCAATACGTGCCGATACGTTTGGAGTGATGCCAGTATATCCCTTCAACTTTTTAAGCTGCTCTTCAGTAGTGCGAGTCAGGTTCATACGATTAGGTAGCATTACACAGCCTCCTTAGTTGTTTCTCTCCAGAAGTAACCTTCCTTCAAGGTTGAAGACTTAGTTGTACCGTCAAAACAGATTTCGTAAGTGCGAGCAATATCGTCTTGGATAAGGCTGGTGTAGTTTCTATCGATTTCTGTATCAGTAGATAGAATCACAACTTGGTGGCTGGCGGTAGGGAAGTAATTTTCTACCAGCTTGTCACGGTGGTGCGAGTCTAAGCGACCTAGTGGTGTATCGATAATAATTGGTAGTTTACGACCCGATGTATGACCTAGTGCTTCCAGAATCGAGATTGCGTAGATCTGTTTTTCACCTGCAGACATTGCTTTGCGATTGATCTTAATACCGTGTTCATCGACTAACTCAACATCAAATGACGCAGGGTTAATTGAAGCAGATAGCTGCAAATCTTCTTTACGAGCCAGCTTCTTGTAAGATTGGACGAACTCGTTTTCTAACTGGTTGACGCGAGCTTTAGTTAACTGCTCACCAAATTTCTCAAGCAATAAGATTGAGTTTTGGGCATTGCTAATGCTCTGATCTTTATGGGATTGATCTTTATTTTTATCGTGTAGTTTCTGAATCTGGCGAGCTGTCTCTAGTGCTTGGCGCAATTCGCGTTTCGCTTCCTCAAGCAAAGCATGATACTCGATAATCAGCTTTTCTTTTTTCTTATCTAATGCGCGTACGTCTGCAAAAAGCTCTTGCACTTGCTCTTGTTCAGGAGCTCTTGCAATATTGTTTGAAGCGTTGTCTATCTCTTCTTCGACTTTTTTCAAGCGTACTCGTGCTTCATCGAAACGTGAAAAAGACTCTTGAGACAGGTTCGATAGTTGATAGTCAATAGTATTTGCTTGACGGTCAGATATATCTAAAAGCAGCTCGGCAGAATTAAATTCACCTACGTGTGCTTTGAAGCTATCCGCAATGGCATTTTGAGCCAACTCGGTATCAAAACTTGGGTACTTTGAACGTAGCGTTTCTAAGAATGAGTCCAGTTCATTACCAAAGTTCTGTTTCTTCTTAATCTGTTGTTCTTGCTTGATCTGAGTTTGAAGGCGCTGCATTGCATTAGGTGCTAGTGCGAATGGAAGACTTGTCTCCATCTCCATGCGGATTTGCTTTTCAAGCTCTACTTTCTCCTTAAGCAAGCTATCTACTTTTTGTTGCTCATCTTCTCGAGTTTTAGCCCAAGCGCCGCCGTTTTGAGATAGCTTATTCTCTAGACTAAGGATATCACGTGATACGAGCTCAATTTGTGCGTCAACGATGTCCGCTTCACCACGAAGTTTCTCTGCATTGCGCTCGTGGCTGATACGTTGCTTATCAAGAGAATCCATTTCCTCTTTTAGCGATTGGCTTAGTGCGCTAGAACCTTGTTTTTTCAAGAATATATTTAAGTCACTCTTGAGCTTTGCGATAACATCTAAGCCCAATAGTCGACGGACTGCGGTCTTTAGCACTGTACCTGACTCATCTTCCGCAAGGTCTGCGATTTTTTCACCGTCGAAGAAGAACAGGTCAGCGATGCCTGTTGGGATCAGTTCGTTGAGGAAACCCTGACACTGCTCGTAGTTGAGTTCTGGGATTTGGATGCCATCTTTCTCAAGACACAGGCTATCTTTCTTACCGCGTTTCCAGCCGCGAATCACTTTATAAGTGTTTTCTTCGCCGTTTTGGCTGTATTTAAACTCAAGCTCAATCGATGCGTTATCTTGAACTCCGCCATGGCCGACGCCTTTATGGATAAGTTCGGAAAGGGCATCAACGTACTCACCATTTGACAACACTTGGCTAAATGATTGACGGCCAAAAAGAGCGAGTCGAACAGCTGTCAGAATCGATGTTTTACCAGCACCGTTAAGGCCACCAAACAAAATAATTGGTCGTTCGGTTCCTTCAATAGGGCCATTTTTACTCAGACGAGCAGGAGCAGGGCGCAAGTCAATTTCATGTACGCCACGGAACACTCGAAAGTTGTTGAGAGTTAGTTTTGTAATTAACATTTCAGTATTTAAAACTCTTTTTGAAGCTGCTTATCTAGATCGGCAAGTTGTTCGTTATAGCGCTCGATCTCTTTTTGGTGGATGTCAAACTCGGCTTTACTCTGTAATGAAGCATGCTTTTGTTTGATTTCTTCTAAGCTTCCCCAATCTCTTTTTAATAGCGATGCGATTTTATTTGAAATACCGCTACGACGGCTTAAACCTTCCATCGAGACTTCTAGCTCAATAAGCTTCATGATCATCTCTGGTTCAATATCAAAGTTGTCACAAAGCTCATGGATGAGTTGTGCGTCATCTTTACCAAAACTTGCGTTATCGTCATAAACCCAATCAAGGTCGTAACCATAAACTTCTTTGAAAATAGTAGGTAGAGAGTCGTCCCAGTCTGGCTCATTTGGATCGTGGATCCACTCTTGACGAATAGCATGGAGCTCTGGAACAGTGATTAGCTCGATCTCTCTTCCCTCAGCTTTAAACTTCTTATCCAGTTCAAGCAACTCGCGCAACCATTGACGGCGATACTTCAGCCAGTAAGGTCCCGGAACATGCTTACGTTCGGTTGCGATGTCTTCGCCTTCTTTTGCGTATTGGTAGCTAACTTTACCTGTGCGACGTTTATGGTTTCGGTACTCTTCTTTGTTCGCAGGATCGGTTGTCATTGACAGCTTATTACGGAACTCAAGAAGAGGAGCCATCCATTGCTCACCATTTTGGATAAGACTTTCCATTGCACGGTCTTTCGTTACGACAGTACAGGTCCAGCAACCAAAGCGAGAGTTACCACAAGATGGTGTTGTTTCATCGATGACCATTGGGCATTCGCCTTGACCAGAAGAGTCTTTGTAGAGATTCCACAGCACAAGGTTTTTGCCGCCCCACGGATTTTCCCATTCAAGATCATACTCATCGATCCAAATGTTTTTAGGTCCGTACGGGGTTTGCTTAGTTTCTAGGTGGCAAAGACGCAGTAGTTTCCAAACATCGTCTACACCCCATGTATCGATAGGGGTAAAAATAAACGCATTTGCAAGTGTTGTGTGGCGGGCTAATCGCGAGCCGTCAATTTTGTGTTTCGCAATGACCTGCGCACGTGATGCACTCTCTTGGCTACGAGAGCCAAGTACAACAATCACTTCATCAAACTGTGAGACTTTTGACTTGATAAAATCGCTGACAGGATCAATTTTCATTCGCTCAGTACACCACCGGAAAGAGCGTGTTGGTGCCGGGTAGCCTTTACCGAGCAAGTTTGCCCAAAACGTCTGATTGTCTTTAGGGACGACTTTATGGCAAGTGATCGGTAGGTTATCGCGTTTCGCGCCTTTCTCAATAGCGGCTAACGAGTCTTTGATGTGGTTTACGACTACAGGCGTTTCAACAAGAGTGTCTGAAGATACAACAAAGACGGGTTTTTGGCGGTCTTTTGGTTCTAAGCCAAGTAGTGCCAAGTAAACTAGCGACATGACAGCAGATGAGTCTTTACCACCGCTGTAGCCAATTACCCATGGGCGTTTGTCGGCACAGTAGACACGCTGCACGTCTGCAATGTAGTGGCTTAGTTTGTTATTTG
This sequence comes from Vibrio fluminensis, assembly GCF_015278125.1. Lineage (GTDB taxonomy): Bacteria > Pseudomonadota > Gammaproteobacteria > Enterobacterales > Vibrionaceae > Vibrio > Vibrio fluminensis. The sequence goes on along the minus strand of NZ_JADILO010000001.1, from coordinate 544,591 downwards.
CGAAGTCTTCAGCATTGATAAAGTCTTCGTATTCGGCTAGGTCTTCTGCCAGTTTTAGCTCGTGTATCATGATAACTGCTTCTCTAGAGCTTTTTCTTCTGGGGTTAGTGGTAACCCAAGTTCAATTTTTAGTGCATTGGCAGTAAGTTGAATGTTCTGTGTAGACTTACTTAGCTTGCCGTGGTTCATGCTTCGTCTGATCCATTCCGGATTGGTTTTTAACCAGTTAACTTTGGTTAACTTCTGAAGTTTTTCTTTCCATTGTTTTGGCTCTTGGCACAGTAGGTGTTTACCTAATACGCCAATAGCATGTAGCCCAACGCCATGTGCGTGAATGTACTCTTGGCGAAGTTGTGCTGGTGAGACTTGTTTATCGATCACCATTTGCCAATCTTTTATATGACAAGTTACTTCTTGCCAGAACTCAGCGGCGAGTTGCTTCTCTTCTTTACTGAAGCCATCTTTAGGACCTTTGCTCAAGAGAGCGCGAGTTGATTGCTTGATACTACTCAGAGTAAAAAGTTTGTTCGACTTGGGGCTGATATTGGACTTCTCCATTTCAGTCAAGCCGACGAACGGTTGCACCTTAGTTGCTAATTCACGAGCAAGTTCAGAGCTTTCATCTCTGTGGTCGTATAGCGTACCTAAAGATGGGCTAGGTTTAACCGCATACTTGTTTAAATCGGCAAACATCTGTTGGCTACGACTCAACCCTTCATCAATAAAAAACAATACGGGAATGTTGTCTTGACCTAGGTCTGGGTTTTCTCGCAGAGCTTCTTCAATTGCCTTACGACGATGTTGTCCGTCATTAATCAAGATTTGTGCATCCATAGGAACTTTTAGAGTTCCTAGATTCGGCGCACCATCATGATCATCGAAGGAAATATCAACACCCACAGATACTGTCAATGCGGAAAAAACATAATCTTTTGGGTTATCAAGAAGATATTTAACCATTTCAGGAATACGAGTTTTGTTCAAGGTTCGCTGTGCTCTTAGCTCAGGAGGAACATCATCTTCGTTATAACTAAAAATTTTCGGGATAATTCTAAGAGGACACGTCGCAATGTAAAATGGTCGCCCAGCTTGAATACCTCTGACAGCCGGAAAAGAGTAGCAATAGCCTGAATCTTGATTTTGCATAGTCAGCTCTAAGTTATGTTATTTCTCTATGACATAAACCATAGCTCTTACGTCATATTTTGACAAACCAGCTTTTTAGTTTGTTATGTTTTAGTATTATATATGCGAAAAATTACATAGGTATGCCAAAATAGGTGGGACATTTTACAGGTATTGGCTGAGGATTTCTATCATTAAGGAAGTCATTTATTAACGCTTAGTCGCATGATAATGAAACGAGGCTAAACCCGCTGATTTTCTTAAGTGATTTAGTCAAAAAAATTTCAAATTCTGCGCGAACCATCTGAGTTTCTTCAGCTGGTTCAAACTCCATCAACTTTCCTAATCGCTTATCAAAGCTCAGCTGCTTTTTGTAGCTCTCGTGTTCGTGTTGCATGTAAAGATGTTTGTTCAACAAAGGCGGGCGCTTGTTCTCATCTACATAATCAAAAAAGTCGATGTCTTGTTCTGCCATCTTAATTTTGATGCGTTCAACTAAGAATGGAACTGATTTTTCAAAGTCATCATAGGCTGTGAGAGTGAGCTTACCTGAAGTGATGTGGATTTTAATCAGGTCAATTTCTTCGTTTAACTCTCCATACATTTGCAAACCTGCGCCTACGTAAACGCGAAGAAGCAGGGGTAACTCATCGATAAAGTCTCGATGGAAAATCAGTGAATGGTCTTTGTTTAACAGGCTCGCAGTCAGTTTTGTATGTGCTTTTTCGCATTGAGAGTTAATTAGCTCAGTATCGGCTATCGCAAACAGTAGTTCTGCGGCTAGGTTGAGCGCGGTTTTATAGTCTTCAAATAGAGCTTTGATGTCACGTTTAAGAGATTCAGGCTGCTGAGTGTAAGGTTTTCTTTTCTCAAACAAACCCATCGCGAAGTAAAGCAACAAATCTTCTTTGCGGCTTTTCTCTGCTTGCTCAAACTCTTTGGTATCGTACATCTCTTTGAGCAGAGTAAATATCTTCTTATGAGAGCCTAGCAATTCGCGAACCTGTTCTGATTGCTCAAATTCATCATTTGCGGGCACTCGACCTAGCTCTAAACAAGTGTTCCAGAAGGCGTTAAATAATTCTTGGTTTTGTGTGATAAGCAGCTTGGCTTTGTCTTTTGCTTCAACTGGTTCTGGAGAGGTGAGTTGTTGCCATTTGTGGTGGCGCTTATATTTACTTTGTAAGTATTGCTGCTCTTCCAGTTTGTCTTTGAATATATAGAAAATACCAGGTGCGACGGTAATGGCATCTTCTTGCAGGCTTCGCTCGATATAGGCTTTTATCTCAGATTGTGCATAGTATTTTTGAAATGTGTTCCGTGAGGTGATCACCCCATCTTTATATGATTTGAACTGAGCAATGTAGTTCTCGTTTGCCAACATCACTGAAACCACTAAAAACTTTTCGGCAAGCTCCCACGCACCAAGTAACGCTTCTAGTCGTTCGTCTTGGTCTTCGATGACATTCAACACAAAACCTAAGTTAACAATATCAGAGTTGATTTTGTCGTTGTCGGGTTGGAAATTAGGGTCCCAACCTAGTACATCCAGTCCGTGTGCTTCCAGCTCTCTTAAGTCATCACCTCTACCACAACCATAGTCAAAGATGGAGTAGGTGCCTTCTAAGTAGCCATGCTTAACGAGTGACTTCATCGGGGCTGAAAGTTCATGCCTAACAATCGCTGTTTTGTATCTATCTATTCCGGACTCTTCAGGTTGAATAACGGCTGAACTACGAAATAACCGACCATCAACGAGCTCATAGCCATGACGTGTGATTACATTTTCCCATGAGCGTTTGAATCCAATCAGTCGACTGTTTTCATACAGACCAGCATTTTCACCTTCCTCGGTTAGCGAGGTAAAGTGTTGGTAATATTCACTATCAGGCAACACCATGGTCTCTTTGCGATGGAGGATAGGTGGATTGTCTGAGTCTTCATAGCTCGTGATTTTATGGCTCAGTTTTGATAGGTCGACGTTTAAACTTTGTTTAAGAGCGGGGTAGGAGTCGGTATAGAAATCAGGATAGTGCAGTAGTGATAAGCGGAACTCTTTTTTGAAAAGCTTAACGAGATTCCAGTTATCGTCTTCAAGGCTTACTGCTTTTGCGACTGCGGGAATAAACTGCGAGAGAGTGGCGGGTAGAGCGTCAAATGCATCTCTGTGAAGATAAATCGCATCCGGTAACTGTTTACCCACTTTAATGTTTGCAACTAACTGTGCAAATAGCTCGTCATTCATTCCCGATTCCTAGTAGTGTTTTACAGAATTATAAATCATCGAATAGGGTACGAGTGGCACTACCTTTTGCACTTTTTGAATTAACGCGAACGCCATCACTGCGTTTTTTGCGAATTAGCGCAAAACGCGTACTTTCAGGGCCGACACTGATATGTATTGGTCTATCCTTGCCATAAAAATAGAGCCTATCGAATTGAAGGTTGGTACAGATAAACTTTGTCACTTCATCCATTTTGTTTTCGTAGCCTCTAATATAGAAATCACATGAAGCACCGTCCCGCTTACAGATGCGATTCCCTCGACTGTTTAACTCCATTGCTGCGTGTTGGTCGATATCTGGTGCCATATCTCCGGGGCTATTCTGAAGGATATAGCGTAGTAATGGATGACTAGTAAATCCGTAAGTAATGTCTATTTCTCCAAACTTGCTTTCAAGCGGTAACAATATCTCTTGAACCAATTGATTTAACATACCCTCTGACTCGTTATTTGGCTGATTACTCAGATGGTAGCTAGGGTGTTTAGAGCAGTGCCATTCTATGACTCGATTTATCATCTGATCTCCTTAGATGCTATCTGCATTTTACTATATTAAAGAGACACACCAAAAACGGTTAGGTTTGTAAGAGAGGTCTTTATGCTTTTCGCTTTGTCACTAGTCTCTATTTTTATACTTGGCTACCTCGCGCAAACCAGCGGATTATGTATGGTGAGGGGCGTTAAGGAGCTAATCTCTGGCTCGCCAATGTTTATATTGGCGATTGTGTTTAGTGGCTCGCTTGCATGGTTAACTATGGGGTTGTCAGTGTTGCTTGGAGAGGGTGGTGCAACTCAGGCTTTTTATCCCAATGTTTACTCCTTTTTGGGTGGTTTGCTATTTGGTCTGGGGGCTGCTGCCAACAGTGGCTGTGGCGTATCTACAGTGAGTCGATTAGCAAGAGGGGAGCTCATGATGGTTGCAACCATATTGGGCTGGGTTGTCTCTTGGGTTTTATTTGTTCCTGTTATTCCCACAGTAGAATTCGCTGCTTTTAACATTCATCTAAACCAGCATTATGCCGCCCTTATCATTGTTTCCTTAATTGTATTGATTTCGGTTTTATTTATGTCGGCAGATGCAAAAAAATTGTGGTTAACAATGTTGGGTATTGGCGTGTTAGGTGGTGTAGTTTTTGTTTATGAGCAGCATTGGACTCCGAGCGGGTTACTCAAGGCGATGAGTTGGTCTATTTGGTATGAGGACAATAGTCATTGGCCAACGAGTGAACGGTTTATTTTGATTGCGATGCTTTTGCTGGGAATGTTTGTCGCGGCGAGGGTGACAGGCTCTTTTAAATTAAAAATGCCGACAGCTGTTCTAATGGTTAAGCACTTATTGGCTGGTATTTTAATGGGAGTGGGGGCTGTGATGGCTCAAGGTGGAAACGATACTCAACTTTTAGTTTCAATGCCCGCATTATCGCCACATGGTTTCACCGCAGTGGCAAGTATTGTTCTGGGGATCTATGTCGGGGTAAAAGTGATTTGTATGAATAAAAGTTAGCTCCGAACTCCTCTATTTGATTTGTTGAACTAAATAAAAAGGAGTTCCCATAAACAGAGAACTCCTTATATCTATTCGATTAGTTCGGGAATTTCATCGACTCCACTTTCGGCTATCGTTGAGGCTCCTTTTACTGTGACACCATCGCAACTGACATAGATTTTTCCGTTGCGTCTTACCTGCGTACACTCTTCTGGAATAACTTCTTTTTCTACAGTTTCTGTTACAGTTTCAGTGACTGTTTTGATAATAGGCTCTTCCGTTACCATTCGATATAGGTAGTACAAACCAAGAGCTGAGGCAAAGAGTAATACAAGCAATAAGAGTGTTAAAAAGGCGACTCTCAGCCATCGTAATGCTCTATCGACTCTACTGTTCCAGGCTCCATCATTGCTTGCTTTTTGAGCGCTAGATTCAATCGAAACTGCTTCAGCTTTTGCTACAGCGGCTCTTTTTCGCGTTTCCTCAATTTTTCTAGCAAGGTTTTCTTTATCTAGCTCTGCGTAGTGGCTTTTTGTCTTCTCTTTTAAAAGCTTTTGCTTTTGCTTTTCAAGTTCGGCCTGTTGCTCGATTTTAGTTATTTGCGTTTCAACAGTCTCTCTATTTTGATCGCGAGACGGAGCGTCATCATTTTGAGCTGGTCCCATTCCGTTAGCTTGTTCAAAAGGTAAACTAAACGGCTTTGTTGAGCTCGCGGAAGTCTGCGTCGGTTGTTGATTCGCTTGTTGAATCGCCTTTTGTCTCCGAATCTCTTGTAGTCGAGTTAAGTCGAGGCTGCGCATTTAGTAATTCCTCTAGCTCTTGTCCTGTAATGTCAGCAGGAACAGGAATAATTCTTTCGTGAATGATAATTTGTGGGTCGTTGATAAACATTGGTTCCGGTACTTTCTTTATTTTGTCGACATATACGGGAACTTCAGTCGGAACTTCAACGATACGGTCCACTTCGATCGCTACTTCTTTTTCAACGATTCTTTCTACTTCAACGATTTTTTCGACTTCTACCTCTTTCTCGACAATTTTTTCTATTTCAATGATCTTATCTACCTCAACTTCAACAGGTACTTCCACTTCAACAATTTTCTCAACCTCTATTTCGGTTGGGATCTCGACGATTTTCTCTACTTCGATTAGTTTTGTTTTCTTGCGGCGATGAGCCCATACGCGAAAGTACTTCATCATCTTTTTATAAGTAACTTCGCGGCGGGATTTGCGTTTTCTTCTTAGTTTTAGGTTATCGGCTAAATTTTCTAAACTCACTTTCTTCTTACGAAGCATTCTAGCTCTCAGGTATCTGGTTATGCTTTGTAGCAGTGTGTGTTTGATTTTTTTGCTTTCAATCCTTTTTTCTCGGGCTGCTTTATTGGCTTCTGAGTTAAGGGAGATAAATAAGTTAAGCAAGAAATACACAGGGTAGATCAAGCCAGAAACTAGCATCATGAACAAATCAAAAGGTTTCTCTACACTGATATTTGCAATGGATAGAATTGATACCACGGCCTTTTCGTAAGCTGCTTTTTTTAGAGAAAAACCAGATTCTGTGCCCGCGAACTCGTTCATGTTTTGAGTATTTGTTAGTTTTCTTCTATCGATTTCCGTCTGGGTTCTATTTAGATCATCTTGCAGTTTTGATAGTCGGTTTTGATTCATGCTACGTGTGCTGTCGAGATTTTTGACATCACTTGCGATACGTTCAGCCTGGTTCTCAAAAGCACGTACCGAGGATGCGCAGTCAGGTACGATAGAGCAATCGATCGCTTTTAAGCGTCGCGCACTCGCTTTGTCACTTAGTTCTTGAATCTGGTTGTTTTTAAATGAAATCTGTTCGTTGATCTGAGCTTGTTCTCTACGCAGTTCTGTTAGTTGGCGCTCATATTTATCAGCGTTTTGACTTAATGTATTTAAGTATTGTTCGCTGTTTGATGTGAGTTTTTTGGCTTCTTCAACTTTTCGGATCTCAGCCGTCGCAAGAGAGTCTAAATAGCTATTGACGCCCGAATAGCATAAAAACCAAAATGAAGGTACGAGTATAAACATCGATACTTTTAGAACTCGGCTTGATACGCTCCATTCTTTAATTACAGCTGATGTCCAAATAAGTACGGCGAATTCGGCACAACCAAGTAGGATTCCAAAAGGCGAAATAGGGATAAAGGGTATTAGAGGTTCTGCATGAAAGAGAACTTCATAACCCTTAACGTTAAAGATCACAATCAGAATACCCATTACAATCAGCATAATGTGCAAGAGTATGTGATCGGGTATTTTTCTTTTAAACGTATCTAGAGTCTGGTTTCTAGCGCCGTACTCGCTTGGGTTCATGATAACGTTTTCGGTCATTAATATTTCTCTACAATCATGTATTTTTGGATATTGCGGTTATTAAGTATGTACATATCATCCCTGCCATACTCACGCATAAACTTATTGTATAAAGCCGGTGATCCAGATACGGCTTCCCAGTAGTTTTGGTATTCTTTATATACTTGTTCTATGAACTCAGGCGTATCTGCTTTGTTTGGTAGGTATGGTCTATGAAAACCTACCTCGGCTCCACTTTGTATGCGTTTTTTGGTGCCCGCAGCATAAATAAAACCACATGTGGAGTAGCAGCGCATGTATTTATCAGCATCAGTGTTCCATTGATTTTTGAGAATGTACTCACCAATCAAAATGCCTTCATTTAATACACCTCCAGGACTGTGAAGCATTAACCTGTCTAGATTGATCCCAAGCTTTTGGTAATGATTGACATATTTTAAAAATTTATCGTATGCGCCTTCGATAATAGGGCCTTCGCCATAGAGGTAAGAGCCTTTAGAATCTTCGCCAATCATAAATGTTAGTTTTTTCGAGTGTTGAAGCGGGTGACCAAATTTTTCTGGGGCATAGAAATCAGGGAACGTCTGTGGTTCGAATTGCATTGTTTCCTCAACCGGAGCCGGAACTATTTCTGTATTTTTATCTGCTTTTATCTCTGGCTCTGGTGGTAATGCTTTCTCAAGATCCTGATCTTTCGGCTCTTGCGCAGGAAGATCTTCTGGTTGAGGTGAAGCATCTTTCTCTTTCTCTTTCTCTTTCTCTTTCTCTTTCTCTTTCTCTTTAATTTGTTCTTGTTCGACTGAATCTTTTTTGTCTGGTAAAGGGGCTTTTCGTTGTTCCTGATGATCGTTTTTTTTATCAGGCTTATTTATTGATGTTTGCTTGTTGGTACTTTGTGTTATTTCATTTTTTTCTTGAGGCTCTTTGGCAGCTATCTTACTTGGCTTAATGGTTGTCTCTTTCTCTGTCTCTGTTGTTTGGGAGAGAGGCATTTTAACGCTATTAGTTACGATGTCCGAGAAATTGCTACAACCAAACAATATTGCACTGAACAAAGTATAAATTGCAATTCTATGTAAGTTCATGATAAATATACAATAATTTTAAATTGGCTTTGTTTTGCCTGTATTTTACAGCATGATTTACTGTAAGTTAAGTGTTTGTTTTAATTGATGCAATTACTAATTATATCAATAGAGTGATTAGTGTTATTTTTGCGTATTACGATTTTGCGGTTTTTTTCGTAAAAAGAAGACTTATATTGTTAGCAAATTCAATTTATATAATTGGACATAAATTGAATTTGTGGGGCTGCTTAACAGACAGTTTTTTATAGATTTATGGAACGAAAATCTAAAGGCATGTTTTTTTTAATGAATTTTCCCATACGTATAGGCGAGCTCGGCGACGGTTTTGGCGTCGAATTTCTTGAGTAAGTTGGCTCGGTGCACTTCTACGGTACGCATTGCAATGCAAAGTTCGTCCGCAATGCGAATATTACGTTTCCCTACAATGATAAGGCGCAGAATATCTTTCTCTCTGCTGGTGAGTGATTGGTAGGCTCTTTTGGCTAGCGCAATATCTAAGTTCGCAGCGGACTCCACTTGCCCTTGAATTATTGCTTGCGCCAGTTCTGCACCTTTTACCGGTTTTTGGAAAAAGTTGACCGCGCCCGCTTGCATGGCGTCAACCGCCATTGGCACATCGCCGTGTCCGGTGAGGTAAATCACCGCCAGTGGGCTTTTGGCCTCATTCAAAATCTGGTGCACTTGTTGTCCGCGCAGGTTAGGCATTCTGCTATCGAGGATCACGCAACCTGCTTGTTCAATATCTACGCCGTCGAGAAATGCTTGCCCATCGGCAAAGGTGGTCACTAAAAAGTCATACTCCTCGAGCATAAACGCCAGCGAATCTCGCACTGATTCATCATCATCCACCACATAGACGGGTAATTGTTTATCACTCATTTCTCGTTCCTCGTTCCTTTTGTGCTGTTTGTGCTGTTTGTGCTGTCTGTGGCTGCGTTTGGAGTGCTCGTCGCGTTTTTGCTCAATGAAGGCACAGCTTGGTAGGGCAAGCAGAGTTCTACCAAGCAACCATGTGGATTGGTCGACTGAATGGTAAATTCACCGCCATGCATTTCAAGCACATCTCGGCAAATCGATAAGCCTAAACCTAGCCCTTCTTGTTTGGAGCTGACAAACGCTTCGGTCGGGTTTTCTTGTTTTAAACCGGTACCGTTATCTAGGATTCGAATCGTAACGTCTTGCGTTGCAAAATCTGTGTGGATGGCAATTTTGCCCGAGTATTGTTCAGGGTGCAGCTTGGCATAACTCACGCACGCGTCGATGGCGTTATTAATGACGTTGACTAGCACTTGCTGCAACCCCACCATGTCCGCTTCAATCGGGCGTTGCTGGCCTTCTGAGCTGCGTACCACCTCAACCATCTGCTTTTGTAATCGATACTGCATTAGCTCGAGAGTGTCGCTAATAAGCTGCGGTAAATCGAATTTGCTGATAGCAACGCTGCGCTTTTTAATTAAGGTGCGCAGGCGTGAGACAATCGCATCAGCGCGCTCTACTTGCAGCTGAATTTTTTCCAGTACCGGCGCTATCTCTTGGTTGGGGCGGTTTTTGGCCAAACGTAGCAGCCCGCCTTCACTGTAATTACGAATCGCGGCCAGCGGCTGGTTTAGTTCGTGGGCCAAACTACTGCCCAGTTCGCCGACGATCGCGACGCGTTGCGAATGTTCTAATAGCTCGCTTTTTTCTTTTAATCGCTGCTGGGTTTGCTCTAAAGCTTGTTTGCTTTTACTGAAGCGATACTCCAACCAGAAATGGTAAATGTTGAGCACAATGACAAACAAAAATAGCGCCCATGCCCACTCTTGATGGGCGCGTAGCCAACGCAGCGCGTCTTTCCACCATGGCTGTTGCAGAGGGTGTAAGTCCATCGCTTGGTAGAGTTTATCAATGGAGAGCAAGCTCACTGGAGAGGTCCACCCCGAGGCTTTCGCGGCAATTGCCGCTGGGTTATCGGCAGGCATCGCCAGCAGCGCGCGGCTTATTTGTTTAGCCAGTTGTGACGATCCACGCTCGGTTTTAGCAAATGACCAATTGGGGTAGAGCGGGGTAGATACTTCACATTGGGTTTGCGGTTCATTCAGCGCGTTAAGCACACGCACTTGCCCTTGCTCTATCAAGCCTTCGCTTTCCATTTGCTCTTTTAAGCAAGCAGGCACTACAGCTGCCTCGATAGTTTGGTCACGCAGTTGATAAAGGCTGGCATCAATCGGGAAGCCTAAGTAGCGTACATCAGCAAAAAAATCGTTCGGGTTAAGGCCTTGCTCAATAACTTGGTAGCGTAGTGTGAGGTATCCGCCAAATGCTTTTTCCGCTACGGCGGCAATCGGTAAGCCCGCCACATCGTCAAGAGTTTGGTATGGGGAGTCTGCGCGCACCACCAACGCCGAGCCAATACCATAGTTCGAGTTTTCTGGCGCTTCGCTAGTTAGCGTTGCCACCCATGAGAGGGCGTATTGTCTTCCTAAGCGTACCGCTTGCCCTGGGTTGGTTAGGATAAAATCCATGCTTTGCTGCTCAACCGCTTGGGTCATGCCATCGAGATCGAGCGGGTGCAGCACAAAGTGCACTTTTGGGATCTGTTGATTGAGCCAATAGATGGTCGGTTGCCAGCGCTGGTAGGCATACAAATGGCCGCGAGTGGCCAAAACGCCAACATCAATTTGCGGTTTACGCGCTGTGTTTGCGCTTTGTGCGGGCTCGAGAGTCTTAGCTTGTGTTTGGGCGTAAGTTGTTACTGAGAATAAAAAGATCAAAGCAATCCATAAGCGAGCGAGAGGGGCGAGTTTTGTCTGCATGAATTGGTCTTAGTCCTTTTTACTTTGAACCTCAGAATATCAGCTACAGAGCGCAATCGATATTTGTTTTAGATCAACAATGATTGCGGTATGTGGAAATCCACAATATCGCCTTTACCACGGGTTGAAGAGAATCAATACAAACTCTAATCAGTCTTAGTAGGTGAGGTATGGATTCCAGTAAACGTCGTTTTCTCAGCGCCGTAACGGCAGGCGCAGCGCTTATCCCCATAGCTGGGATAGGCACGGCAACTGCAGGCACGGTGATCAGAAATAACAACCAAGCCGATCGTAAAGGTCAGGTGGGTAAACGTTATGCAATGGTGGTTGATCTGCGTAAATGTGTCGGCTGTCAGGCGTGCACCGTGGGTTGCAGTATTGAGAACCAAGCGCCAATAGGCCAGTTCCGCACAACCGTTAAACAGTATGAAGTGACTTTTGATGATGGCTCATCGGTGACTCAAGAAGTGAAGTCTTTCATGTTGCCACGTCTTTGTAATCACTGTGATAACCCGCCTTGTGTTGCTGTGTGTCCGGTACAAGCTACCTACCAACGTGAAGATGGCATCGTGATGGTGGATAACAGCCGTTGTGTGGCTTGCGCATATTGCGTGCAAGCCTGTCCTTATGATGCGCGCTTTATTAACCAAGAGACGCTGACCGCAGATAAGTGCACGTTCTGCGCCCACCGTCTTGAAGAAGGACTATTACCCGCTTGTGTTGAAACCTGTGTTGGCGGCGCCCGTGTGATTGGCGATCTTAACGATCCAAGTAGCGAAGTGAATCGTCTACTTAACGTGTATCGTGACGACATTAAAGTGCTTAAGCCAAACGAAGAGACCAAACCGCATGTGTTCTACATCGGCATGAATGAACGTTTCACCAATCATATCGAAGGCCAAGCGGCGATTTATGATCCGCAAGGAGAAAGCGTATGAACATCACCGAAGTGTTAGTGCAACCTCAGGCAATTGCTTGGCTACCGTGGGCGGTGCAGTATTTCTTCTACATCGGTTCCGCCTATGCCGCGGCGATTCTATTTTTAATCGCGCTGTTATTTGAATCTCACACCAGTCATCGTCTGCGTGCGGCACTGGTTTTAACCCTTGCCATTGGCGCGATTGTTGGCCCGCTAGCGTTAACGGGCGATCTGCATCAGCCGGGTCGAGCTTGGCATTTTTACCCTTATTTAACGCCTTGGTCATGGATGTCATTGGGCTCGATATTCTTACCGCTTTTTTCGGCTTTGTCGGTGGTTACCGCATGGCTATACCTACGTAATGATTTGCTTGGTCTTGCCCAACAACCTGGCAAAGTGCTGCCATTGCTGTCAAAACTTGCGCTTGGTCGCTGGCAAACCAGCCCGCAGTTAATGCTGGTGGTTGCGGCGCTGACCGTAGTCTCTGGGCTGAGTATTGCGCTCTACACGGGCGCTGAGATTTCAATCGTGCAATCTCGTTCTTTATGGCACCAGCCGGCTTCACCACTGCTGTGGTTTATTACCGCATTTTTGGGCGCGGTGGGTTTTACTGTGTTGATTTGGTGGTTAATCCCCTCAAATGACAAAGCACTCACATTGGCGGATACGCGTTTGCTGAAGCAAGCAACGGCGTTGAGTGGCCTATTGGCGATTCTATTGTTACCTATCTGGGCATCCAATAACGCTTCATTTTCGCTTTATGCGGACCCGCAGTGGCTAAAAAGGCTGTTTTTAATGGCGCTATTGCTACTGACGAGTGTGGTGTTGGCTTTGTTTGCCTTGCGTGAGCAAAACTGTGGCTTGTGGCCGACTACTTTGCTTGCGCTTATTACGCTTGTGTCGTCATGGACGGTTCGCTGGGTGACGATGATGGATGTGCAGACCATCGCTAAGTTTGATGTAGGCCCGTTTCCTTATCAGTTGCCGCTTGGTAGCAATGGCTGGCTGGGCATCATTGGTATGTTTGGGCTTTGGTTTGCGCTGGCTTTGCTTGGCTCAGAGCTGATTCAACCATCACGTAAAACGGCAGCATCAGCAGCCAACCAACACTGATTTAAGAGGATTTCATTATGGATACTAAACGCCGTCAGTTATTGAAATCTGGGCTTGCCGTAGGCGGGCTAGGTGCTTTCGCTGCAGGTTATGCGACGACTACCAAACATATGGTTGAAGGGGCGCTTCATGGCACTGCGGGCGAAAAAACTCGCGATATTCACCACGGTAATTCGCTAGAACCAGAATACACAGTGAATCAACAAGGTAATTTGATCCCAAACCCTAACCAGCGGGTTGCACCATCAATGTGTTTTGGCTGTTGGAGTTTGTGTGGTTTGCGTGTGCGCATCGACAATCGCAATGATGAGATCTTGCGTATTGCGGGCAACCCGTACCATCCGCTTTCTCATCAACAGCATATTCCCTTTGCAACGCCAGTCAAACAGGCTTACTTAGGCATGGCAGGTGAAAGTGGTTTAGAGGGGCGCTCGACCGCATGTGCGCGGGGGAATGGCATGCTGGAAATGCGCAATAGTCCTTACCGTATCACCCAGCCGTTGAAGCGAGTGGGCAAACGTGGTGAAGGCCGATGGGAGCCGATTAGCTACGAGCAGTTGATTGATGAAGTGGTTAACGGTGGCGACCTGTTTGGTGAAGGGCAGGTTGAAGGCTTAAAACAGATCCGCGATCTGGCGACTCCTGTCGATCCACAAAACCCAGAATATGGGCCTAAAGCGAACCAGTTGCTGATGACCAATGCCGGCAATGAAGGGCGAGACGATATCTTTAAGCGCTTTGCGTTTAATAGTTTTGGCACGCGTAACTTTGGCCACCACGGCTCTTATTGTGGTTATGCGTTTCGAGCGGGCAGCGGTGCGTTTATGAATGATTTAGATAAAAACGCCCACTTAAAGCCCGATTTTGATAACGCTGAATACGTTATTTTTATTGGTATGTCGCCAGCGCAAGCGGGTAACCCGTTCAAACGTCAGGCTCGCCAGCTCGCTAAAGCGCGCACCGAAGGTAAGTTGGAATACACGATTATTACCCCGAGCTTGCCTGCGGGCTCATCGAGCCTCGCAGCAGGGGATAACAACCATTGGTTGCCAATTAAGCCCGGTTCAGACTCGGCGTTGGTGCTAGGGATGATCCAGTGGATCATTGACAATCAACGCTACAACAAGACGTTTTTAGCGCAGCCTGGTGCAAATGCGATGAAGGCGGCTGGCACCGCACATTGGTGTAACGCAACCCATTTAGTGATCAGTGATGAAACGCACCCGCGCCACGGTAGCTTCCTTCGCGCCTCAGATATGGATATGCCATTTGAGGGCGCGGCGCGCTCTGAGAGCGATCCATACTTGATTGTAGACGCGCAAACTGGCGAGCTGAGCGTTCATACTCAAACTGGTGAAGCAGAACTGTTTGTTGATCGATACGTGCAGCTTGCTTCTGGCTCAGTACGCGTGAAGTCTTCACTATTGTGCTTGAAAGAAGAAGCGTTTAAATACGATTTAGCGTTTTACAGTGAGCAGTGTGAAATCCCCGTTGAGCAAATGATTGCCTTGGCGCAGCGTTTTACGAGCTACGGCACCAAAGCGGTGGTCGATACCCATGGTGGCAATATGCACACCAATGGTTTCTACAATGCTTTCACCATCATGATGCTCAATGCGTTGGTGGGCAATATCAACATGAAAGGTGGTGCGATGGCCAAAGCTGGCGGCTATCCAACCTCTGCCGCTGGTCCGCGTTATGATTTTACTCAGTTTGCAGGCAAAGTGGGTCCTAAGGGCGTGTTTCTATCACGCAGTAAGTTCCCATACCAAAAAACCAGCGAGTACAAACGCCGTGTTGCAGCGGGGGATTCACCATACCCAACTCGCGCACCTTGGTATCCATTTGCTGCGCCTTTATTGACGGAGCATCTCTCTGCCGCCATTGATGGTTATCCTTATCGAGTAAAAGCGTGGATCAATCACATGGCAAACCCGATTTATGGTGTGCCAGGGTTGAAAACTCTGTTGGAAGAGAAACTAAAAGACCCGCAGCAGCTAGGTTTGATTGTCTCGGTCGATGCGTTCATCAATGAAACCACCGCGCTGTCGGATTACATCGTACCAGATACGGTTACCTACGAAAGCTGGGGGATGGCAACGCCTTGGCATGACGTTCCGGTGAAAACGGTCACGGCGCGTTGGCCGATTGTTGAAGCTCGCACCGAGAAGACGGCTGATGGTCGCAGCATTTGTTTAGAGAACTTCTTAATTGATGTGGCGAAGAAGATGCAACTCGGCGGCTTTGGCGACCAAGCGATTAAAGATGCCCAAGGGCAATGGCATGGGATTCACAGTGCGGAAGATTTCTATCTTCGTTCAGCGGCCAACTTGGCGTATATCAACGGTGGGGTTCCAGAAGTCAGCGCAGAAGATATCGCTTGGTCTGGTTTAGAGCGCCTATTACCGAGTATGCAAAAAGTACTCACGCCCGATGAGATGAAGCGTGTGGCATACATTTTTGCCCGTGGTGGTCGCTTTGAAAATGCCACGGAAGCCTATCGCGGTGAGCAAATGAAGTACAAATGGACGCGTCCTGTCGCGATTTGGAATGAACGTGTCGGCAGCGCAAGAAACACCATGACTGGCGAGTATTACAGTGGCTGCCCAACGTGGCACCCGCAAAAACTTTCTGATGGTACGCCGCTAGAGACGCAATATCCAAAAACGGAGTGGCCATTTAGTTTGACTAACTTTAAGTCGAATATTCATAGTGCGGTGTCGAACTTATCGCCGCGTCTGAATTCGATTAAAGGGGTGAATCCCGTTTATATCCATCCAAGTGATGCGAAACAGGCGGGCATTCAAACTGGCGATCAGTTTGTTATCGAAACGCCAACCGCAAGTATAACCGCGTTAGCGATGGTGGTGTCAGGCATAAGACGTGGCGCGTTGGGCTTTGAGCACGGCTTTGGTCACACTGAGCTTGGGGAGCGCGCGCACTGGATTGGTGATAAGCAACAACCGGTTAAAACTAATAATCAAGATGGGGTAAACATCAACGATATTGGTTTGATCGACCCAACTCGGGGTGGCAATGGCGTGGTGCTAGATTGGGTTGTTGGTGCTGCGGTGCGTCAGGCGCTACCAGCGAAAATCAGCAAAGTGTAGCCCTACCGCATTAAGTGTTCAGAGTAGCTAAGCTAAATCGTATGCTTTAATAAACCAAAACGCCTCTTTCTCATTGAGCTGAAAAAGAGGCGTTTTCTTAATGGTTCGCAATGAATTACTTAAAGAAGTGGGTTAACTCGTCCAGGGTGGAAGTGCCTTCCATTGGACCTTTGAAAGTGACGGAGCGTGCGCCGCATTGCGCGGCAATGGTCAGTGACTCTTCAATGCTCATGCCCTTAGTTCTGCAAGCAATGTACGCCCCACCAAAACAGTCTCCCGCACCTGTTGGGTCGATTTCTTCAACGGTAAATGCCGCGATGCTATTGAATGAATCTGGCGTATACACCGTGGCACCTTTGCTGCCTTGTTTTAATACCACTTCACTGACGTTATAGTGAGAAAAGTACTCATTAATCGCTGACTCGTCATCATCGAAGCTCGATAAGATGGTCACTTCCGCTTCACTTGGCATATAGACATCAGTATTGGCTAATATTTTGCTGAGCGAAGCCTTCACATTGTCATTGAGCAGCTCTTTGCGAATGTTTGGATCAAACGAGATCTTACCTTGATTGCCTTTGACGATCTCAATCGCCGTTAAGCAGAGATCAACGATGTTTTGATTGATCAATGATGAGCCCATGATATGAAGATGGGTACAGTCATTGAGAACCGTCAAATTGGCGTTGCTAAGAGAAAGTTGACCACAAGCCGCTTTACGGATGTTGAAAATAAAATCTCGCTCGCCGTTTGATTGGTAGGTGACAAATGCTGATCCTGTTACTTCATCTTCAAGGACGCTGATCCCTGCGATATCGACGCCATCTTGCTGTAAACGTTTAAGATTAATCTCACCAAAACCATCTTTACCGACAGCTGAAATGATAGAGCAGTCGACACCAAGTTTAGCCACTTGATCAATGAAAATAGCCGGGGCACCACTTGGGTAAGGCCCTGAGAATACGCCGGTCTGTGACAAAGATTGGTTTAATTCGGTTGCCATAATTTCTACGACAATTTCACCTAAAGATACGATTTTCATTATGCCGCCTTCTTATTTTTGTAAACATCAATACCAACCGCGAGTAGGATCACGATGCCTTTAACAATCAGAGAAACAAAGTAGTTGACGTTCATAAGGCTCATTACGTTACTGAGTACCGCAATAATCAGCGCGCCGATAACGGTGCCAATGATGGTGCCTCGACCACCAGTCAGAGAAGTACCACCAAGCACACATGCCGCAATGGCGTCTAACTCCATGCCCATTGCCGCGGTTGGCTGCGCAGAGAACATGCGTGACGCAAGCATGACGCCACCGATACCCGACATCAGGCCGGCAATCATGTAAGAATAGATAGTGGTTTTAGAGACGTTGATACCAGAATAGGCCGCTGCTTCAGCGTTACCACCGACCAAATAAACTTTACGGCCAAAGGTGGTTTTGGCGAGTAAATAGTGGTTGAGCACAATCATTGCGACCAGCAAGATGATTGGAAACGGGATGCCGAAAAGATAACCATTAAAAATGTATTCAAAGGCGGCGTTGTCATAGAGAGAAATCGCTTTACCGTCGCTGGTTAGCATTGCGATACCGCGGAAGATGCCCATAAATGACATGGTGACGATAAAAGGATGCACGCCTAAAAAGGTGGTCACAAAACCGTTGGCAAAACCACACAGTACTGAAACGCCAAGAGAGAGCGGCAGCATGATGCCAAATGGGATCCCTGCGGTTAAGCCTAGCACCAAAAGCATGCCAGTGAGTGCTACAATGGACCCCACCGAGAGGTCGATACCCGCAAGCAATATTGCGTATGTCATACCAAAAGCGACAATGGCGACAATCGAGCTCTGCAAAATAATGTTGGTGATGTTATTGACTGACCAAAAGTATTCGGACAGAAACGTAGAGACAAAAACCAAGGCGATCAGCGCACCTAATATACCGCCATACTCTTTTAGAAAACGGCTTAAGGCAGCGTTTCCGCTTTGCTTAAAATTGTTGCCACTATCTAGGCTGTTATCGACTTTATTCAGCATTAGAACTTGCTCCCGTAGCGTAAACCATCACTTCATCTTGTGATAAATCTTTAGTATTGAGTTCTTTAACGATTGTTTTGTTGCGCATCACAAGTAAGCGGTCACACATGTTGATCGCCTCTGGTAACTCAGAAGAGACCATAATGACCGCGGTTCCAGTTGCAGTTAAATCTCTAATAATGTTATATATTTCATACTTGGCCCCGACATCGACACCGCGTGTCGGTTCATCAAGAATTAAGATGTCTGGTCGGTTTTCTAACCATTTTGCCAACACGACTTTTTGTTGATTCCCACCACTTAATGAGCCCACGGCTTGGTCGGCATTGTGGACTTTTATGTTCATTTTGCGGATGCTGTCTGCGGTGACTCTTTGCTCTTCAGCTTCATTGCGTACAAAGCCTTTAGCGACCGTTTCGTAACTGATGAAGTTGCAGTTATCATGCACACTATGATCAAGTACCAAGCCTTGCTCTTTACGGTTTTCCGTGACAAAAGCGATGCCGTTGTCTATCGCAGTGCGTGGCGAGTCGATCAGGATATCTTTTCCTAATATCTGCACATTGCCGCTATAAGGCAGCATGCCAAACAGCGCGTTCATCACTTCAGAGCGGCCTGAGCCCACCAGACCAAAGAAACCGAGTACCTCACCTGAGCGGATACTGAAGTTGATATCATTGAACATCACTGGATGAGTAAGGCCACAAACCTTGAGTACTTCTTCTCCATTGACCAGTGCGTTATCAGGCTTTGGCGGGTAGATATCATTCATCTCTCGGCCAACCATCATAGTGATCAAGTGGTCGATGGTAGTATCGGTTTTCTTAACGGTATCAATGTATTGACCGTCGCGCATGACCGTGATGTCGTCTGAGATAAGCATGATTTCTTTCATCTTATGACTGACGTAAACAATTGCTTTACCTTCTGATTTCAGCTCTTCAATGATGTTGAATAGAATCTCAACTTCGGAGTCAGACAGCGATGATGTCGGCTCGTCGAAGATAACCACTTCGGATGGGTAGCTGAGCCCTTTGGCAATTTCAACCAGCTGACGCTGAGCCATAGAAAGCTCGCTCACTTTGACGTGGCTTTCGATTGGAATTTGATACTTGCTCAGTAATTCATTCGCCATCTGATTCAGTTTGTTGTCATCAATCAATCCAAATCGTTTTGGTTCGTTGTTGGCGTATATGTTTTCCGCTACTGTGAGGTTGTTACACAGCGACAACTCTTGGAATATGATTGCAATGCCGTTGGCTCTTGAATCGAGAGGGGAGTTAAAAGAAAGCTCAGTGCCTTCTTTTTTAATATGGCCACGTGTTGGAGTATGGACACCTGCTAACATTTTTAGCGTGGTCGATTTACCACAACCATTCTCACCTAAGATGGTATGCACTTTACTTCGATATAGCTTAATGGATAGGCCGTCTACGGCTTTCACTTCACCGAAATGTTTGCTTAAGTCGTGGGTTTCTAATAGCAAGTCAGACATGTATTGATCTCCGGAAAAACTGAAACCTCACCAATGAGGCTTCAGTTTTCTGAGCGATTACTTTCCAGTGTAAAGAACTGGAACGATTGGATATTGTGCTTCGACTGGTTTGTTGTTTAGGTAATCAACCGCCACGCGAACTGCGGTGCGACCCATGCGGTCTGCATCTTGTTTAACTACACCGATGATGTTTTCATTGTCATCAACAGCTTTAATGCCTTCAGGCATGCCATCAAAACCGATCACAACTGCGTGTGAGTTTTGTTTGTTTACCGCAAGGCTTGCGCCGATCATCATGTCGTCACCGAAGGCGAAGACGAGATCCGTGTTAGGGTTGGCTTGGATCATATTGATGGTCGAAGTCATCGCTTCTTCGCGAGTTTTACCTGGTTGAACGGCCACGATCTCGATCTTTGTATCAGCGACAGCGTCACGGAAACCGCGTAGACGATCTTCTACAGAAGAAATGCCAGGGTAAGAAAGCATCACGACAGTGCCTTCGCCATTTAGGTGTTTCGCCGCCAATTTACCTGCTTCTACACCACCACCGTAGTTATCTGTAGCGATATGCGAAACGATGTTGCTCTTCTCTGCGCTAATATCCACGGTGAATACGGGAATGTTAGCTCGCTCTGCTTTTTTCAATGGGCCACGAATGCCTTTTGAGTCCACAGGAGAGACGATGATTGCATCAACATTTTTGGTAATACAGTCTTCGATATCATTAATTTGCTTAGAAAGATCTTGGTTAGCGATCGAGACTTTTAGATCCGCTTTATATTCTTCCGCGCCAGATTTTAGACCTTCATTAAGTGCGATATAAAATGGGTGCGATTGGGTAAGAATCGATGCACAAATGGTTGGCTCTTGAGCTTGAACGTTCATTGAGCAAGCCAAGAAAACACCTGTAAATAGAAACTTTTTCATAATAGTCCTTTTTATTTTCTGTAGGGGTACAAAGGTTGCCATTTTTGGTGCTCACTTTGCTTTAATTAGCTTTTTGAAAGAAAAGGCAAGATTCTGAGCTTTGTTATGGCTGATGGAAAGTATACGAAAGTTTATTTTTAAATTAAGAAAGAAATAGCAAATGTTAGATATTGATCATACCTTTCTTGTTTGTAAGGTTATTGGTGTGATGAATGCGAGAGGGGAGATGGTGACAGTCGGCGATGGAGAGCTAGATAAAAAAAGCACCTCCAGTGGAGATGCTTTTTAGCGGAAAGTACAAGAATTTTAATGATTTATTTGTGTGTAGGCTAGTGCATGGCTGTTACTTCGATGAGCATTAGGCAATCACTAATTCGATGTTTAGGCTTTCTAAATATTCGCGGTATTCTTTGCTGATACGTTTGTCGGTGATAAGTACATCGATATCGGAACACGGCATGATTTTATGTACGCTAACTTTACCCAGTTTGCTGGAGTCGGCAAGGACAATACATTTGTCGGTTGCTTTGCGCATCGCTTTGTAGAAGCGGGCTTCATGTTCACTATGGGTGGTAATGCCAGCTTCGATATTTAACCCATCTATCCCGACTATCATCTTGTTTACATGGTATTTTTCGATGCTTTCCTCGGCTAGAGAACCGTAAAAAGACATGCTGTTTTGATGTAGGCTACCGCCAGTACTAACAATCGAGATATTGTCGTTTCTTGGGATGGCGAGCAGTATGTTTAAGCCATTTGTGATGACAAATAAGTTATCAAACTCTTCGAGTAAATGAACCAACTGTTCGGTGGTTGTTCCTGCTCCAATGATGAGAGAATCACCATTGTGGATATAGTCTACGCCAGCTTTCGCAATGGCTTTCTTTTCATTGACGTGTAAGTTGCCTTTTAGGCTATTCATTGACTCATTGGTCGTGGTGGTTTTTTGCATCGCACCACCATGAGATCGAATCAGCAATCCTTTATTTTCAAGGCTATCTAGGTCGTTTCGAACTGTTACCTTACTGACACCGTATTCATCGGCTAATTGAATTACTGAGACAGAGCCAAACTCTCTGAGCTTGCTTAAAATCGATTCTCTTCTTTCTGACGTCGTTCTAATCATTGTTATTGCTCTAGCTGTGTACTTTCGTAAATAAGAAAGAGAGTGCATAGGCTATCCCTCTGTTATCTAGTTTACTTGGATTCTTAAGCTGATTAAACACCCTTTATCTTGCTTTTTCTTTTGTTTTTTTGTTTCTTTATTTTTTGTGTGACAATAATCAAAAAAGGAAAGGAAAAGAAAGTATAGTATTCCCAGCAAGTGATTTGATGACAAATCGAAAGAACCATCCTTATAGGTGAATTAATGATTTATACCCTGACTATGAATGCTGCAATTGATCTCAATCTGTCTTGTGCGGAGGTTGAGTCGGAAAAGGTGAACCGCGTCAGTGAATCCGATTATTCACCCAATGGTAAAGCGATTAATGTGTCGATTGTTCTTGACCACTTTGGTGTGGATTCCGTTGCTATGGGCGTATTTGGTGGCTTTACCGGCAAGCACATCGTTGAGTGTTTGAAAGAAAAGGGCATCAACGTTCACCCGTTTTACATTGATGGTCGCACACGCATCAATGTCTTTGTTAGTGATGGCGACAAAGAGTACAAATTTGTCTCGAAAGGCGGTTTCGTTTCTCAAGATGTAAAAAATGACATTTTGGCCAGCATTCGTGGCGCGTCAGATATGGAATATCTCATCATTAGTGGCAGTTTGCCGCCTGGCGTTGAGGCCGAATATCTTGATCAGATCATGGCTGCATGCAAAGAGAACCATGTTGAGGTGATTCTTGATATTAGCGATCGCCATCTTACCCATTTGCTTACAAACAAACCGCTGTTGATAAAACCGAACGATGATGAGTTGCTGAGTGTATTTGGTTTGCATGCAGCGACTCATGAACAAGCTTTAGATTCATTAGAGACGCTCCATTCTCTAGGGGCGCAAAACGTACTACTGACTCTGGGTCGACATGGCATGTATTTCTCGAATGGGGAATCTGTCCATTTCTGTAATGCACCCGAAATTAAACTCCATAGTTCTGCCTGTGCGGGCGATGCGGCATTAGCTGCGTTTTTAAGCCTTTGGTTGAAAGACAGGTCAAAGATTCAAGAAGCGATACAAGTGGCCAGCGCTGTCGGTGCTGATGTTGCCGCGTCTTCTGGAGTCGGTGAGCTCGCTCTTTACCCACAACTGGTGACTATGGCATCTGCAAGAAGAGTTGCATAAGAAGGTTTGTATGAAAAAGATTATAGCTATTACAGGCTGCCCGACCGGGATTGCTCATACATTTATGGCGGAAGCGGCTTTGAAAAAAGCGGCCGCCAAAGTGGGCGTAGAAATCAAAGTAGAAACGAACGGTGCGGCTGGGGTTAAAAACCCGATCGAGAGTGAGGATCTACACGATATTTACGGTGTCATTATTGCCGCAGACAAAGATGTCTCTCCTGATCGTTTTAATGGTTTGCCGGTTCTTGAAGTGCCAGTTAAACAAGGCGTAAAGAACGCTGATGAACTGGTAAAAAGAATCATCGAAGGGGACGTGCCAGTTCGAGGTGGCGATGCTATTCAAAGTTCTAATCAAACCCAAAGTTCGAGCCAAACTCAATCTGTTGCTACGTCATCCTCTAACGAAAGCTTTTCGCGACAGATATATAAGCATTTAATGAGCGGCGTTTCGCACATGCTGCCGTTCGTTGTCGCAGGTGGCGTGCTTATCGCTATTTCGTTTTTGTGGGGGATCTATTCATCAGATCCTCAATCAGAGCAATATAACGCCACGGCCGCAATGTTGATGACCATTGGTCAACAAGCTTTTAGCATCATGGTGCCAGTCTTTGCTGCCTTTATCGCTTCTTCTATTGGCGGAAAGCCAGCCATGGTGGCTGGTTTTGTCGGCGGTCTGCTGGCTAATGTCACTGGGGCGGGTTTCCTTGGCGGTATCATTGCTGGTTTTGGCTCGGGTTATTTAATCGACTTCTTAGTGAAAAAAATGGAGCACATGCCTAAGCAGTATGAAGGGTTAAAGTCGATCTTCCTGCTACCTATCATTGGCACTTTAGTGATTGGTGTGTTGATGATTAATCTAGGCGTGCCAATTGCCGCCATTAACAACGGCATGATGGAGTTTCTTTCGGGCTTACAAGACGCAAATCCGGTTTTACTTGGCATCATCATTGGCATGATGTGCGCGTTTGACTTTGGTGGTCCGGTGAATAAGGCCGCTTATGTGACCGGCACTCTACTTTTGGCTGAAGGCAATATGTACTTTATGGCTGGAGTGTCTGCTGCATGTATTACACCACCTTTGGTTGTCGCTATCGCAACCACTTTGTTTAAGCGTGCTTTTGATGAAGAAGAGCGTACCGCAGGCACTATTTGTTATGTTCTTGGGGCGACACATATCACCGAAGGTGCCATTCCATTTGTTGCTAAAGCGCCGCATCACGTCATTCCTATCATGATGCTCGCCTCATCAATTTCTGCCGTTCTATCGTTTCTATTTGCTGTTCAAGTACCTGCGCCGCATGGTGGCTTCCTTATTTTGCCGGTGGTGAGTGAACCAATGATTTGGGTTGGCTGTATTTTGGCTGGCTCAATGGTTGGTGCGGTTATCTATGGATTTTACCGATTGATGCAAATGAAAAAGCTGGTGGTGCAAAAAGCGTAAATGGTGATTCAGGTTATTAATTAAATCTCAGACAAAACAAAGGTTAAGGAATGAAACTCGTCGACTTGATTTACAAAGAATCAATTTCAATCGGAGCTAGTTTTGCCACAGCAGAAGAGGCGATTGAAGCACTGACAGATAGATTGTGCGCATTAGGGAAGATAAAACATCGAGACCAGTTTGTCGCCGCAGTATTAGACCGTGAAAAGCAAGGCCCAACGGCTTTTGGTGAAGGCCTAGCCGTGCCTCATGGTAAATCAGACGCGGTTGTTGAGCCATGTGTTGCGTTTGCGATTTTGGACTCTTCAGTCAAATGGGCGGGAATGGATGAGGAAGACGAAGATGTCGATATCATCGTATTGCTCGGGATCCCACTCGCTCACCAAGGGGATACTCACATCGCGCTGTTGTCTGAACTGACTTGCCTGCTGATTGATGATGAGTTTAGGGACGCAATTAAAAACTCAGTTAGCGCAGAAGCACTGATTGAACAGATCAGAACCGCATCAGAATAATTAATAGAGATAGATATCATGAACAACATCATCAACAGCAATTATTTACTCAAGCAAGCTCGCAAGGGTGGTTATGCCATCCCTGCTTTTAATTTTCATAACCTTGAAACGGTGCAAGTGATCTTAGATACCGCAAAACAATTGGAGTCACCGGTTATTCTGGCTGGTACGCCTGGTACCTATAAATATGGCGGTTCAAGAGAGCTCGTCCACATGGTGAATGCGGCTGCACACGCAAGAGGCATGCAAGTGGTCCTTCATTTGGATCACCATCATGATATGGAAGATATTAAGCAAAAAGTGAAGTTGGGCATTCGTTCAGCAATGATTGATGGCAGTGCATTGGCATTAGATGAGAACATTGCCATCACTCGTGAGGCGGTGCAATTCTGCCACGCTTATGGCTGCTCGGTTGAGGCTGAAATCGGCCAACTGGTTGGGCAAGAAGATGATCTTATCGTTGATAGCGTTCAAGATCCGTATACCGATCCGGATGACGCGTTAAAACTCGTCGAACTCACCAATGTTGATTCATTGGCTATCGCAATTGGTACTGCTCATGGCATGTATAAAGAAGAGCCAAAACTCGATTTTGATCGGTTAGCCAAAATTGCATCGATGGTCGATATTCCTCTTGTTTTGCATGGGGCATCAGGGGTTTGCTCGGCTGATGTTCAACGCTGTATTGACCTTGGTATCTCAAAGGTTAACGTGGCGACTGAGCTTAAAATTGCATTTGCAGAAGAGCTGAAAGAAGCGTTTAGAAAAGCACCTGACGCGAACGATCCTCGTTTTTATAACGAGTTGCCAAAAGCCGCGATGGCGAAAGTGGTACAAGAGAAAATTTTGATGTGTCGAAGCGAAGGGAAGCTTTAGTCTTTTACACAGTTGGAATTCAACACCCTCTAGAATTCCTAAGGATTGGCATTTTGCCAATCCTTTTTTTATCTGCCTGTATTGGCGAATTTAAACCCAAGCCACTCTCGCTGTAATTAGCGGTATGAGGTGACTTGGGTAGAGCGGTTATTTTGCCGTTGCTTCTACAGGTGTACCTTGCCACGCTTCTTCTAGGTCATCCAGTTCAGGGAACTTAGAACGGTCGAAGGTTGGTGTTTTGCCTGCTTTTAGCTGCTCTTCGTAGTCTTTTACTACTTTTATCGCCAGTTTAGAAAGCAGTACCAGTGCAACGATGTTGATCAGTGCCATTGCGCCCATTGACGCATCCGCTAGGTTCCAAACCACAGGTAGTGAAGCCACTGAACCAAACATCACCATGCCAAGTACACAAACGCGAAACGCCATCAAACCTTTCTTGCTGTTGCCGTTTAGGAACATTACGTTAGTTTCAGCGTAGCTGTAGTTGGCAATGATTGACGAGAAGCAGAATAGGATAATTGCAGCTGCCATAAAGTAGGTTGTCCATGAACCTAGCTCATTGGTTAGCGCTTGTTGCAGTAGGCCTATACCGGTTGCAGCGTCTGGTTGATCCATCACACCACTTAGCATGATCATCGCAGCAGAGGCGGTACAGATAACCAACGTGTCCGCAAATACGCCTAGCATTTGCACAAAGCCTTGTGAAGCAGGGTGGTTCGGGTTTGGAGTGGCACTTGCCGCTACGTTCGCAGCCGAGCCCATACCTGCTTCGTTTGAGAACAAACCACGCGCGATACCACTTTGCATCGCTTGCGAGATGGTAAATGCTACGCCGCCAGCTGCTGCTTCTTGCCAGCCAAATGCGCTCTTAACGATGTAAGCAAGCACTGCTGGTACTTCAGTGATATTCATCAATACGATAACTGCAGCAATGGCTAAGTAACCGATCGCCATAACAGGTACGATGCTGGTTGAAGCTTTGGCAACTTTAGTAATGCCGCCAACGATGACGAAGGCAGAACAGGCCACGATGATCACACCAACGATAGTCTCGTTAAAACCGAATGAGTGGCTAAGTGCGCCCGTGATGGTGTTCGCTTGAACGGCATTGAACACGAGACCGAAAGCAATGATTAAGAAGATTGAGAAAAGCGAGCCCATCCAACGTTGTCCTAGGCCTTTTTCCATGTAGTAAGCAGGACCACCACGGTATTGACCGTCAACGTCTTTAACTTTGTAAAGTTGCGCTAAGGTTGATTCGATAAAGGCAGTCGACATGCCAAATAGGGCGATAAGCCACATCCAGAAGATAGCACCAGGGCCACCCACGGTCAGGGCAACTGCAACGCCAGCCATGTTACCTGTACCAACGCGAGCCGCCATTGAAGTACAGAATACTTGGTAAGAGCTAAGACCTTGGTCAACTTCTCGACCACTTTTGAGAATTTGTACCGCGTGCTTGAATTGACGCAATTGAATAAAACCAAGACGCACGGTGAAGTAAACGCCCACAATCACTAGTAGATATACCAGTACTTGACCCCAAAGTACGCCATTGATGGCGCCTACCACGTTATTTAACCCCGTGTTTAACGCAGCTAGCCACGATTCATTCGTAACGATCATATTAATTTCCTGTATATGATGATCTATTAAATAGAACTAATGGGAATATCCTTAGTTGATGAGCTTAACCATTGATTAGCTATCCATTTAATTATCTTTTTGGTCGCAGTCTTGCCGCGATGGATAGTTACAATTAGCTTGGCTAATGGATCTGATTTACAAAACAAAATGCAGTTCGTAAATTAATCTGCCGGATTCTAGATTTATCCTGCGTCAACAGCAATCAGATCGGCAGTGTGAGTTGAGTCTCTTTATCATTAGGTGAGAAACGAGTGCGCTAAGAACGCTATTTTCAGCCTGTTTCATATCTATTTTTTCAACAGTTTTACGCTTTTAGCAAACGATTGCCGATGATTTAACGAATAAGAAAGGCTTCAGCTTGAGCAAAATGGTGAAAACTTTACTGCCAAGATGAGCAAATTTATCACATGGGACGTTTGTGGGCTGGATTAAGCCAATATAAGTAATTTCTTATTTAGTGAGAACGCTTCTATTGGTGGACTGATCTCACTCCCCATAACGGGGAGCGTTGGCCGGGTGTGTTGTCGAGCGTAACCAGTCTAGAGGAGGGCTTTGAGGCCAGCTTATATGCTGACAGTGTGCTGATATTCTACGTCTGTTTGGTCGACAAGTGATGTCGCATAAGCGATGTGACTGCTAGAGGTTTTGGCGCAGTACATCGCTTTGTCCGCCTGTTTGATGGTGACTTGCAGATCCGAAGAGTGACGATTGTAGTGGGAAATACCAATGCTGGTGGAAACTGAAAATTGGTTTTGCTCGAACTGAATCGGTCGAGCCACGGCCGCTAATACCTCGTCGACCAATAGTGCAATGCGCTGAGCTTGGTATGCGTGCCTAACCAGAATGATAAATTCGTCACCGCCTAAGCGATAGAGAGTCGCTGGCTGGTTTGCTAAAGAGAGGGTGATTCGCTTTGCAACCTTGATCAGCAAATGGTCTCCGGCAAGGTGCCCGAAGCTGTCGTTGATGGCTTTAAAACCGTTTAAATCGAGCACCATGATGGTGACTTCGGGGTCAGTTTGCTGCTCAATTAATTGTACGTCGAGGTTAAATCGATGGCGGTTAGGGATTTGAGTTAACGAATCCGTGTTTAGCATCAGTTCTGTGGCTAATTTGGCTTGCATCAGCTCGGTAATATCCAGCCCAGAGCACTCAATTTCATCGTTAATCACTTGGCTGCGATTGATTTGAAAATAGTGTGTTTTTCCTTCAATGGCGACGGAGTAATTAAAGCTGTCTGTGTAAGGCTTTTGCAGCAACTTAGGCAGGAAATCTTGCAGCGCCGCTTGTTTTTGCTTCTCGGTCAGTGATTGGAAAATACTTGAGAGCATAGAGTTGGCGCGCACGATTTTTTTCTTTTTTATGTTGACGACGAACAAGCCCACTTGGGTTAGATTGTAGGTTCTCGCGTGTTTTTCTTGGCTATCTCTTAGTAGCGAAATCGTACTTTTTAATTGAGCTCGCATAGAATCCAGCGCACTGAATATGGTGGTGATCTCAAGAAATTTAGAGTCGGTTTTTGAGGGTGTTTGATAGTCACCATTTGAAATCTGAAAGGCCACTTTTTGTAGCTCAGCAAAGGGCTTTTTCAGTGCCGCAAGAATCGTGCGGGTAAAGGTGAGCGAGATCAGTAGCAGTATCAGACCAAAGCTGAATATTTTGGGTGCGGTTGACTTAGCGATGTCCCAAATCAAAGCGGTGGTGTCTTTGCTTACGGTAAGTAAACCAATCTGCCTGCCTTGTGAATTTTTGATTGGATACACAAACGTTGTCAGTTGGCCTTGCGCTGTGAGTGGGTTGATGACTTCAGCTAAGGTAATGCCGTATTCCATTGAATCGAGCTTGGCTGAGACAATGTAGTCGAGTTGGGCGATTTCAGTGGTCACCAATTCTGCTTGCAGCAAATCAAATTGAGTCAGCGCCACATGAGCATCGATTAGCTGCTGTGCGATCACTTGCTCAAAGCGTGCATTTTGGTTTTGGTGCTGATGATATAAGTCATAGATGATGTAGGTGCCACCAAATAGCGCGATCGGCACGGTCGTCAGCGTTAAAAATACTGAAATAATGTAGGAAGAGAGCTTTTTCATAAACGTGATGGACAGTCTTTGGCTATTCGTTGGGCAATATTGTCGTTATTGCCTTTAAAGTTACGCAGCAGTTTTTCTGCCAGTTGTTGGTCTTGGTTGCTTAGCACGCTTTGGTTTGGGTTAAGTGCCACGTTGATAACCCCTTGCTTGATGCCAAAGTGTTTACGGTTACCATTCCAAATTCCGTTTTTAAGCTGCATTAATGATGCAAATACTGCGATATCGACACGTTTTTCTAGTGAGGCGATGTTGGTGTCAGGAAATTGCTGGGAATAGTCTTGATCAACCCCAAAGCTAAATGCGTTTTTATCTAGCTTAACGGCTTGCATCACGCCCACACTCGCAAAGCCCGCCACAGGGAAAATAACATCGATATTTTGGTCTAGCATCGTTTGTGCAATCACCCGCGCGCCTTTGATGTCATTCCATGAACTTAAACCATTGTTGATGTACTTCGTTTTAAGCTTAGCTGTCGCGTTGGCATCTTTAAGACCGAGTTCAAACCCACATTTGAAGTTGTTGATGGTTGGAATATCCATCCCTCCGATAAAGCCAACTTGGTTCGATTTGGTTTTCAGGCCAGCAAGGTAGCCAATGACGTAGCTTCCTTCCGCGTGATTGAAAGTTAATCCGAGCACGTTAGGGACGTGATAGGAAACATCGAGTGAAATAAAATGGGTTGATGGGTTTTCGCGTGCGACTTGAGAAAAAGCCTCGAGTGAATTTGCTTCTACTACTACGATTGGGCTATAGCCTTGATGAGCGGCTTGGCTGAGTTGTTGGATATAGTCACCATCACCAACTTGATGACGCTTTACCGTTAGAGACGACTTTTGCTCAAATTGTTGGATTCCTTTATCCACCATTGATAGATAAGAGCCATCTCTCAGTTCACTTTGGTACACTACCATTGGTTTAAAGGCATTGTGATCTGCTTGAGCATCGTTGGAGCCTAAAAATAAAACAAATATAGCGCTCGCAAGCTTTGCTTTACGCCCTGTGCCACTGAGAGGTCTGCGTTTCATAGGATAGATTCTTTGTTATTGTAGTTATTGTTGCTATTTTGCTTTATCCAGTCGAAATCGCACTGGATGTTTATGCGCCAAGTTTATTATTTAAACGGCTAACATCAAGGATATAAATCGCATTTATAGGATCTAGTTTCATAATATTGCGACTTATTGGACTTATACGCTACTGCTTGATGATTGGTTGTTGATGATCTTCCTATTTGCTTGGTCGGATTAGAGAATTTGCGCTTTTCACTCGATATAAATGATGCACTGGGTGATTTCTTGTGTAAAATGCGCCACCTTTTTTAGAATCTGAATACTATCAATACCAATGAGATTCAAACTGATAATGTCGCTTGTCGCAGCTGCAACTCTGGCTGGCTGTGCTAACCCTGTAAACAAAGACTGGTTTATTACCGATGGCAGCAAAAGTGATGCGGTAATCACTATTGCCTATGATGAAGGCTTGCTGCAACAAGCGGTGGTTGATGAACAAGCCGCGCTAGATATGGCAAAAAATGGTTGTAAAGCTTGGGGCTTTAAGAACGCTCAGGCGTTAGGTATGCCACTTGATAAATGCGCACGTCGCGACAAACTATTTGGGTGTATTTCGACTCGTTATACTCAAATTTTTCAGTGTACAAATTAGAACTATACGAATCTGATAAAGGGGCTTAATTGCCCCTTTTTTATTGCGTTAAAATATTCATTGCGAGCGAATATATTGACTTGTTAGTCGCTGTGGTTTTTGATGAGCTGCTACGGTTAAATTACTAAATCAAAGACTAAATGGTTAAACAGCTATGATGAGATATTGGTCTGGGAATGGATACTCAATGAAGAAAACTCTTCTTATTATTAAGATAAAATTTGGGTAATCGAGCAATAGCTTCGATGCTAGCATCGCGTGTACTAGTATAGCGCCTCGTAAATTTCTGATGTTTCTGAAAACGAGGTTAATTGTTATGGGGTGGGAAAGAGGAAAAGAGGTTCGACAAGATAGTTCATACTATGAAAATGAATCTAAAACCAAATGGAGAGCAATAAATAATCAACCAGTGCCTTTGAATAATTTAGAAATAGATAAAAGTGCTCAGGTTGCCACTATTTCTTATGATGGCAAAGGTATTGTATGGCGAACATTTTCTAGATTTTTTCTTTGGTTTTGTCTAATCACGCCACTTAGTTACTTATTAATTGGTAATGTTTGGATTGCAACTTGTATTGTTTTCTCGACATTTTATCTTTTCTTTAGAAGAAATTTTTATATGTTTGGGCCATATAGGCGCGTTACTTTAGACACAGTGAATGGGATCTTTTATTTCGGTTCGAAGTATAACAATGAAAAGGATGACTGCTATAAAAAGCAAGGTCAAATTTCAAATATACAAGCTCTACAGTTCATAGACTCATTTAGAAGGACTACGAATACAACTGGTATGGATAATGTACGAACAGAAAAAAACCAGGTGCTATATGAAGTGAATTTGGTTTTTAATGATGGGACTAGGAGAATGCTAGCTACTGGTGAGTCTAGAGATAAAGTTCAAAATGACGTTAATAAGTTACAGAAATTATTGGATGTACCTGTATGGGTTTATCTAGATAGAGATCGACCGCCAAGTTGGTTTTATAATTTTAGTAAAAAATGAATTATCTATGCATACGTTACTACAATCACGTCTAGCAGTTTTCCCATAACTCTATTTGGGGGAACTTACGTTAACTAACGTTGATTAACGTGAGCCCCTTTTCTTAGAGATACTGCTTTGAGGTATATGACGCTTGCAAGTAGGTAAGCGAACGGACACGAGTTTGATTCGCTATCGAAGTTTCGCTGTGCTTTTTAGTGTTTCGCGATCCCCTTTGCACAATTTTATATCAATCAAGGCTATGCTATTTGCACCGCCGTTAGTTGAGGACATTGATATGAAATACCAACATATTCTTGTAGCGTTAGATCTGTCTGAAGAAAGCAAAATATTAATCGATAAAGCGGTTTACCATGCTGAATTGGTAAATGCGAAAGTTTCTTTTATTCATGTGGATGGCAGTATTGGGGAAGTGTACCCTGAGCTGGTGGATATCAAAGCGGAACCCGATCAGCGGCCGCTAAACTTGCACGCGATGGAAGCATTGCATGAATATCGAGATTACATAGAGTACCCGTTGTCACACTTTTTTGTTGGTACGGGTGATCTTGCAGCAAAATTAAAAGACCTGTGCCAAGAACAGGGTATCGATTTGATCATCTGCGGTCATCACCACGATCTACTTAGTCATTTCATCTCTTACTCTCGCCGCTTATTAAACAAAGCGAGTGTGGATGTTTTGGTGGTACCCGTTAAGTAGGCTTCAGTATAGGCGACTCATCCACGTTATAACGATTTAGCATTGGAATGGGTCGCTTTTTCTTGAACTCAAATCAATGACAATGCTCTGAGTCCTGCATCTTGATGTCACTTGGGTATATATACTCCTATGTAAATAAAGCCTTCTATCAATTGCAGTAATTTAGTGATTCCATTCTATAATTTGTGTATCTCAGGGTCAGGTTGCGTTTTTAGTTGTTGTTCTAGAAGCGGGTGTGACACTGGTAAATATTATATTGTTAGATTTTCTTCTTGTTGCAAATATTTACGATGCACGTTTGTATTATTCAGCCTTGTTGGTCATTTCTCAATATTGATACATAGGTTAGTGTTAGTGTTTAACGCTGTTGACTAATTTTCCCTCGTAGATCTAGTAAAAGTGTTTGTAATGTTTATTGTTTTTGGCTGATTGTTCATAAACTAATTAATTGTTACTTCTATTTCTTCTTTATCTTCTGTTGTTATAAATGGTTTTTCTGTTTTTTAATTGAGTTATTAATAATCTATTGGTGATTAATAATGTCTAGTGGACATATATTACATCTAGAGGATGTGTTTAAAGGTTATTCGGGTAAGACGATATTGCGTGACATTGATTTAGCGATATCAGAAGGTGAATTTTGCTCCGTAGTGGGGCCTTCAGGTTGTGGGAAAAGTACATTACTTCGCTTGATCTTAGGGCAAGAAACTCCTGATTCTGGTGCAATTTATCTCGAGGGGAAAATGATCGGTACCCCTGATCCTCGTCGAGGTGTTGTGTATCAGAAATATAGTTTATTCCCACACTTAACGGTACTTGAGAATGTCATGCTGGGTCCCAGTTATCTCGGTCTGTATGGAAACAAATTTGCGAGTAAAAATGAAATTCGCGAAAAAGCGATGTATTACCTAGAGCGAGTCCGTTTAACCAATGCCGCGGATAAGTATCCCCATGAATTAAGTGGTGGTATGCAGCAGCGCGCGGCAATTGCTCAAACGTTAATTGTCCATCCTAAGGTTTTATTAATGGATGAACCTTTCGGCGCTTTAGATCCGGACACGAGAGAACAGTTACAAGTGTTTTTACTAGAGCTATGGGAGTCGATGAATCTGACAATCATGTTCATTACTCATAGCTTAGAAGAGGCCTGCTTTGTTGGTTCGAGACTCTTGGCATTAAGTCAATATTACGATAGCGGCGAAACGCAATTTGCTCATGGTGCAACCGTGGTTGAAGACCATGCCTTAAAACGAGTCGCGCACTCAACAGAAATAAAACATAGCCCCGAATTTCAGGACCTAATCCACTCGGTAAAAGCGAGTGCGTTTGACCCTGAACTAAATCAGCAGATTGCGCAGTTTAACCTTACCCACCCAGATAGTTTTCGTAC
Organism: Vibrio fluminensis; assembly: GCF_015278125.1. Lineage (GTDB taxonomy): Bacteria > Pseudomonadota > Gammaproteobacteria > Enterobacterales > Vibrionaceae > Vibrio > Vibrio fluminensis. Next base: position 510,252 of record NZ_JADILO010000001.1, on the reverse strand, counting down.
CTGATATTCAATGCATTTTAACAAGTAGCGGCAGATATTGCCGTCTTAAAGGATTAAATAATGACTAAGTCACTTATAACTTGTTTGCTAGCTTTGCCAATGATGGCACAAGCGGTTACTTCAGTTAACGTCGTTCCTGTCGAATCACGCAGCTTGCCATCGACAAGATCGGTTGCGTCAGGCCCGCATGACTTACCGATGATCACTTGGGGGGGAGACATCGCAACGATAGCGAGTAATGGGTCAAATGCGGTAACGCAGAAATCATCTCCTTTTGGTAAAAGCGGTCTTGCTTATAAGTTGGTACGTGAAGATGTATTTCAAAACCAATTGAACAACTATATCTCAGGGAAAACCCCATTTATCCGTGGCTCGATGTCGATGATCAATATGGCAGCCTCTGCCGTTAAAGGAAGTAAAAACCTGACGCCAGTTGTTTTCTATCAGTTGACTTGGTCGAGTGGTGGTGATGCTTTAGTTGTTAAAAACAATATCAAACGAGCTTCAGATTTATGTGGCAAAACAATCGCTCTAAATTATGACGGTCCTCACCTCAACTATGCATACCGAGTGTTGAGCGATGCAGGATGCGAGATCAAAAAGAATAAATTTGTCTGGACCCAAGATTTGACCGGTACCGATGAAAGCCCTCTTGAAGCGTTAAGAAGCACTAAAGTTGATGCCGCATTCATGATCATTCCAGATGCGTTAGCGGCGACATCGGGAGGCAATGTAGGCGATGGCTCAGAAGACAGTATTAAAGGGGCCAATATACTGCTATCAACGAAGACAGCAAACCGTGTTATTGCGGATGTCTACGCGGTAAGGCATGACTACTATCAAGCGAATCGAAAAGAGATCGTCAATATTGCTAAAGGATTGGCCGAGTCTCAAGCTGCGATGTCAAAAATAAAACGCGGGTCTGCGGAATATACCAAGTTGATGCGCTCGTCTGCTGATTTGCTGCTTGATGCCCCTGATGCAACCGTGGATGCAGAAGGTTTGCTATTGGATGCGACGATGGTCGGTGCTGCCGGAAACGTGAGCTTTTTTAAAGAGAAAAATAATTTCCGAAATTTCGAGCAAATTGTTAAGGAGTCGGCTGAGGGCATCAAAGCCTTTGGTGTAGTCAAGTCGGCAGGTAAGGTGCTTAAGGCTGATATTGATTACGGCTCTCTGGCTGGTGGTGCGTCTACAAGCCAAAAAACACGTGCAGCATTTGATGCAAACAAGGTAGCTAAGGTTGTAGAAGCCAAGCAGAAGCAAGGCACGCTGGAAGATGGAACGGTCTTTGAGTTTGAAATCTTCTTCAAGCCGAATCAAAAAGCTTTTGATGCATCCCTGTATCAAGAGCAATTCAAGCGAGTGACCCAACTGGCGCAAACCTACGCGGGTGCGGTAATTACGGTCGAAGGTCACTCAGACCCAATGGGTTACTTGCGCAAGAAAAAAACGGGTGAGGGTTCATTTGTCCTCAATCAAGTTAAACAGTCGGCAAAAAACCTATCGATGACTCGAGCTCAGCAGGTCCGTGGCGCTATTGTGGAGTATGGTAGCAAACAACAAGTTGCTCTCGATTTAAGCCAATTCTCGGTTGTCGGTCACGGTATATCTAACCCTAAGACAGGCGTGTGTGGTGTTGATCCATGTGCTCCGAAGTCAGAAAAAGAGTGGCTGAGCAATATGCGTGTTGTGTTTAGGATTCTTCAAGTTGAAGCGGAAGAAAGTGCATTTACCCCATTGTAAGAGGTTATTTATGAAGAATTTATATTGCTCTGTCGCAATGGGCTTGGCGGCAATCTCGCTAGGTGGTTGCTCAGAGGCTGAAACTAAAATTACGTCAGCGATAAAGTCAGTTAGCGGCGTAAAAGGCGAGAGTTATGCGTTTCGTGGTGCTGACCAATCATGGCCGGGGGCAGGGAATGCCGATCTTGTGCTCGCTGATAATAAAGATACCGCAAACTACTACGTTATTTTTGATGGCTCTGGCTCTATGCAAGAAACGGAATGTGGCAACGGTTCGCAGCGAATTGAAGTGGCAAAACAAGCGGTAGGGACGTTCTTTGATGCGCTACCGAAAAATGCCAATGTTGGTTTAATCATTTTTGATGCCAAAGGCACAAGAAATGCCGTTCCACTGAAGCCAAACGATCCTGATTTGCTAAAAAGTTTTACCAACGATTCTTCTTTTGGTGGTGGGACTCCTCTTGGCTATACATTGGACTACGCCTACAAAGAGTTAATGAAACAAGGGCAAATGCAGCAAGGTTATGGTGAGTTCAATATCGTTGTTTTGACGGATGGGGCAGCGAGTGATCCTGACGATATGGAGAAAGCCATTGAGCATATTACTTACAATTCGCCAGTTTCACTGCATACCATTGGTTTTTGTCTTGGAGATTCGCACGCACTTAATAAAAAAGGCGTGATCAATTATCAACCTGCTGCAAATGCTGCGGAGCTAGTCAAAGGGCTCCAGAGTGTTTTGGCGGAGTCGCCAAGTTTTGATACAGCCTCTTTTGATGGTGACCAAAGCTAATTTGTCTTTGTTGGATAGAGGATGATATGAATAAAACCATTGCAATAGCTGTTTTAGTTATTGGTGTTGTAGGGCTTTTTGTTTTTAAGGGATTTTCCGAACAGAAGTCAAAAGCGAATACAGTGGCATCGTCAGATGCCAGTTCTATTAGTGACACAGTACGTATTGGTGTAGATAGTTGGGTTGGTTACTACCCGTTGTGTAGCAAAAACTTTCGCGCGTCATTACGCAATGAGGGGATTCGCTCCATTTGTGATGACAATCCGAGCTTGGAAGAGCGCTTCGAACAGCTAAAAAAGGGTGAGCTTGATTTTGCTGTAACGAGTGTCGACGCTTATATGTCACTCGGCAAAGATTACCAGTTCCCAGGCTCTATTATTGCTGTTATCGACGAGTCGAAAGGTGGTGATGCCTTATTGGCTTGGGAAGATTCAGTAACGTCTATCGATGATCTTAAAAACAATCCCGCTATACGTGTGGCTTTAGCGACAGATACGCCAAGTGAACATCTGGTACGCTCACTCTCAGTTCACTTCGATGTCGAGCAATTCAAAACGCGAGGTCAATGGTTAGTCCAAGCCGACAGTGCAGAAGACGCCGCAAAAATGCTGCAAGATAAGCAGGTTGATGCGGCGGTAGTATGGGAGCCGCATGTCACTCAAAGTTTGCAAACACCTGGAATCAAGAAGATTTTAGGGACAGAGGATACCGAGCGCTTAATTGTTGATGTACTGCTTGTTAGGCGTGAGCTGGCTCTGGACAAACCTGAACTCGTTGATACCGTATTGCAAAATTACTTTGAAGCAATCAAGTTCTACAGAGAATCCCCGGATAGTTTAGTTAGAGAGTTGAAATCGACCACAGGGCTTGGCACTGCCGATGTGCAGGCTATGTTAGAAGGTGTTAAGTGGGTGGACTTGTATTCCAATGCTCACGATTGGTTTTCTACAGTAGGTGGCCATTCAGGAAATGAGTATCTAATTGGCGTGATTGAAAGCTCCTATGATATTTTGCATGACACCGCGGTACTTAAAGAAAATCCACTGCCGGATGCGAATCCGTACCTTATTACGCAAAGTTCCTTTATCGAGAGATTGTTTGGCACCCATGTTGGAGGTAATAAACAAGCTCAGCAAGAGAGTCACTCTCAAGTGTTTCCGGAGTTATCTGAAAAACAGTGGGGACAGTTAAGGGAGGTCGGTACTCTAAAAGTAAGAAAGGTGAGCTTTGGCCGTTCTAGCTCTAACTTGTCATTAGAAGCAAAGAACATGTTGGATCAAGCAGCGAAAGATTTAGCGCATTATCCTAACTTTCGAATTTTGGTCAAAGGTCATACCGGGATATCTGGTGATAAACAAGCCAATCGTCAATTGAGTTTAGAGCGTGCGGAAGCGGTAACGCGATATCTAGAAATTACGCATGGTATTCAAGAAGAGAGGTTGAAAGCGCAAGGGCTTGGTTCTGAAGAGCCGTTGTCTCGTCGTCCGAACGAAAGTAGTCGCTCATATAAATATCGATTGCCGCGAGTTGAATTGATACTAAAAGCGGGAACATTGTGATGAGTGATTTACAGTCGTTGGATCTATCCGAGCAAGAGCTCACGAAGCGATTAAACCAAGAAACATTCAATCATCCTCTCACTTTGGTTTCAGCGGTGAGCGCACTACTCGGTTCAACAGCTGCGGCATTGTTCTCTATGTCGGATTGGTTTGGGTTGATGGTCTCTATTGCGGTCGCTGGGGCGGTTGTCTGTACAGGCTTTGTTTTGTCACGCATGTTGTTTACTAAACATATAGCAATCATGTCGATCATCGAACAAGTACGGCAAGAGACTCAGTTGAAACGCGAGCAAATTGACGACTCTGTGCGTAAAGAACTCGCAGAGTTTCAAGAAGATAAAGCGATTTTTCAACTTAATCAGCTTAAAGAGAAATTTACGACCTTTAGTCGCGTTCTTGATCTCCAGTTTGATAGCGACGAGATGGCACATAAGCGTTATCTAACAACGGCAGAGCAGCTCTATTTTGGTGCTGTCGATAATCTGCGTGGCTATGTGGTGTTAAGACACAGCATCAATGCGATAAACGTCGCTCATATTAAGACACAGCTCAATGATTCAGAGTTGGAGACATCTTTGCGTCAAGCTTTAGTCGAGCGATTAGATATTTATACAGATGCACAAAAGCAAATGGCCGACGTTCTGGCATTCAATGAGCAAGTCATGACCAAAATAGACGACGTAACGAGTCGCTTAGGGGCAATACAGACCCGAGAAGCAACAGGTGAGGTCAGATTGGAGACTGCGATGCAGGAGATTCAAGTACTGATTAACCGCGCTCAGAAATACGATATTTCCAATTAGAAATCAGTTTAAGTAAGGATTACGCATGCAAACAGGAACGTTAGAAAAAGAGGCAACTCAAACGGAAATTGTACTCCCGACTATTGCCGAAGTAGAGAAGCAACTGCCAACCAAGCCAACTATCGAAAATATCAGTGAGGATGTAAAAGCTAATGCTGATCAATGGATTGAGAATGTATTTTCGATTGGCTCACGTGACTTGGACAACCAGCTTGAAGTGACTAAAAGCGTTAAGTCGCTTGGTAACGATGTTGAGTTACGCCTAGCGGAACAATCCAAATTGCTGCAAGGACCACTGAGCGAGTTGATGCAAGATGCTGACAGTGGTGGCGATGTCGCGCAAGACTTGCTTAAGATGGAAGACACTGCAAGAAGTATTGATCCCAATGGCTTTGATTTTACGACCGTATCGGGCTTAAGAAGGTTTATGTCGGTGTTAGGTTTACCAACGCCTTTACAGACTTGGATCGCGAAGTACCAGTCGACAGATTCTATTTTGAAAAGCATCGTAAAAGGTTTAGAGCAAGGTAAGAGCAAGCTTGAACGAGACAATATGACGCTTAAAGAAGATCAGGTTCGTTATCGTCATATGTTATTTAAGCTCGATGACTACATTACTTTCGCTGAATATGTCGATCAGGCACTCGAGGTGAGGCTTGAACAGGTACAAGACCCAGAGCAGAAGCGATTTTTAACTGACGAAGTTGCGTTCCCAGTGAGACAGCGTTTGCAAGATCTGATGACTTCAAAAGGTGTTTATCAGCAAGCATGGGTGGTTTCAGAAGTACTCATCAAAACCAATGAAGAACTTGTGCGTGGCGTGGATCGAGCGATTAAGCATACGATGGTTGCTTTAGGCATTGCGGCGAGCCTCGCGGTTGCTCTCGCTCGTCAGAAAAAAATCCTTAAAGCCGTTCAGTCTTCTAAAGAAATGACCGAGAAGATGATCGTTGATGTGGCGGATAAACTGGAATCTCAAGGTGTGGAGATTCTGACACAAGCATCAGAACCCTTTATTCAGGTTGAAGTAATGAAACTTGCGTTTACTAAGAGCTTAAACGCGCTTGAGAACGTCAGTAATTATCGCCGTGAAGCACTGGAAAGTATGAAAACAGGCTGTTCAGAACTGAAGCAAATGACGACTGAGATGGATAAAAACATTGCACGTATTGAGCAAGGCCATCAAGCAAGAGAGGAATACCAAGTATTCCTTCAGTAACGGCAAGTTTGATTTAGAAAATGAGTATTAAAGGATTAATGACATGAAAAATGTAAAGAATATGCTTTTAGTTGGGCTCGCAGCCTCCTCTATGCTTGCGCCATCTATCGCGGTTTCAGCGGAAAAATATAAGGTTTGTTGGTCTCATTACACCGGTTGGGAACCTTATGCTCTGCTAGAGTCAACAGGGATCCTAGACAAGTGGGAACAGAAGTACGACGTGGATATCGACGTCACTCTAATCAATGACTATGTAGAGTCAATTAACTTGTACACCAGCGGCGAGTTTGATGCGTGTACTATGGCGAATATGGATGCGTTGACTATCCCTGCAACAGGTGGCGTTGATTCTACGGCTTTGATTATGGGTGATTACTCAAATGGTAATGATGGTATCGTGCTAAAAAATGGTGACTCAGTCGCTGATTTGAAAGGGCGTGATGTCAACTTAGTCGAGTTGTCAGTTTCTCATTACCTTCTTTCGCGCGCGTTAGATAAAAATGGCATGAGTGAGAGAGATTTAAACCAAGTTATTAATACTTCGGATGCTGATATTGCTGCGCTATTCGTGAGTGATTCAAATGCGGCGACAGTGACGTGGAATCCACCGCTACAAACGGTAAGAAATACCAAAGGCGCGAATTTGGTCTTCGATTCATCGGAGATACCAGAAGAAATCATGGATCTTCTCGTGGTTCGCACAGATGCGAGTGAGAACTTTAAAAAAGCGATCACTGGGGCATGGTATGAGTTAATGGCTAGACTCAATACACGCGGCAAGGATGCGGACGAATTAATTGCTGAAATGGCAAAGAATGCGGGTGGAACTGAAGCAGAGTTTCGTGCTCAATTAAAAACGACCCACATGTATTTTGATCCGGCAGCCGCAGCACAAGTATTTGAATCTGAGAAAGCTCAAGAAACGATGGACTACATCAGAAACTTTAGCTTCAAGCATGGGTTATTTGGCGCAGGAGCCGCAGATGCTGACTTTGTCGGGATTGAGTTCCCGGGTAAAGTGCTTGGCGATGAGGGCAATGTAAAGTTGCGATTTGATCCCACGTATATGAAGTTAGCAGCTCAAGGTAAGTTATAAGTCTATCCTATTGCCCACCATTAGTGGTGGGCTGTGAGTTTTAGGAATCTCAATACATGACACGTCCCCAAATTTTCGGTATTCACGCTGAACCTTCTAAGCGCACTCGAATTCTCTTAGCAACGATTCCATTTTTGTTGTTATTGGCTCTGTATTTGATCGCGTCTTATTATCGGCATCTGTCCAATGAAAGTGACAAACTGCTTCCTTCTTTGAGTCGTATGTTTGACGCCACTTTGAGGATGGCTTTCGTTCAAGATGCAAGAACGGGCGATTATTTATTGCTGTCTGATACGGCTCATTCTCTTTATCGTATTTTTACGGGTGTATTGCTCTCGGCGATTACAGCACTCATTATTGGATTAAATATGGGGCTATATAAAGGGTTTCGTTGTCTCGCAAACCCTTTAATGACATTCATTGCCATGGTTCCCCCGTTGTCTATCTTACCCATTCTATTTATTGCGTTTGGTGTCGGGGATTTTGGCAAAATCATGTTGGTCTTTATTGGTACTGCACCGATTATGATCCGCGATATCACGTTGTATGTGTCGGCTATCCCGAAAGAGACCATTATTAAAGCGCAAACACTTGGCGCGAAAGATCTGGCATTAACCTATCGGATTATTATGCCAATGGTGATCCCTCGGTTAGTCGATTCGATTAGATTGAGTTTAGGTAGCGCGTGGCTATTTGTGATTGCAGCTGAGGGTATATCGTCAACTAACGGTCTTGGATATCGAATCTTTTTGATGAGGCGATATATGAATATGGATGTGATTATTCCTTACGTGATAATCATTACTCTACTTGGTGTCGTGATAGATATTGCCTTGAGGAAGTATGTCAAACGCAAGTACCCGTGGTACTCAAATGGTAAAGGCTAAATTGTTGTTACCGATTTTAGTTATTACTATGTGTTGATAGACATCGAAGCCTGTGGCAATACAGCCAATGATAATGCGCTGAAGTATCTTGAATCGACTATCTGAAATCGGGTAGGGGTACAAACTAGAATTTGAGGAGATCTCTATCGTAGAGATCTCCTTTTGCTTTTTATGCGTGTTCAAATCGAGCGGTAAAGAAGCGTAACCATTTTGGCTCGTAGCTAAACTTAAGCCCTTGAATAGCTTCACGCTGTTGATAAAGTTCGATGATATTGTTGGCGATCGCGTCCATATGGGCATATGTATAGACTTGGCGAGGAATCGCTAAACGAACAGTCTCTAATTGATCAGTGTTGGGAGCTTTGGAGCCTGCAGAAACAATGCCACGCTCCATAGCGCGAATGCCGGTTTCAATATAGAGACTGGCAGTCAGGCTTTGCGCTGGTAGCTGTTCATCGCTTAAGTGCGAACAAAAACGGTTGGCATCAATAAAGACCGCGTGCCCGCCAATGGGTTCGACGACCGGAACGCCGGCTGCTTGAAGCTTTTCACCTAGGTATCGTACTTGTTTAACGCGATGCTCTATATAATCTTGCTCCATCGAATCACGCAGGGCCACCGCAAGGGAATTGCGAATCCCACTCAGCATGTTTTGTGTATCTTGGTCGACCATTGGCATGCCGCCATAGAGCATGATGATGTCATTGGCTTCTTCAAATAGGTGATCATCATTTAGACACAGAATCCCGCCACTGCTGACTAGGCATTCTTTATTAGTGCCATTGATGACACAACCATCCGCGTAGCTAAACATCTGTTTTAAGATCGCTTGGATAGACAGTTCGCTGTAACCCGCTTCTTGCTCTTGGATAAAAAAGGCATTTTCCACACAGTGGGTGGCATCAAAGAACACTTTGATGCTGTATTGGTCAGCAATTTCGCGCACCGCTGCAATGTTTGCGAGAGAAACCGGCTGACCACCCGCCAAATTAACGGTGGTTGATAGGCGAATATAAGCGATGTTTTCGGCACCTTTATCCGCGATCACTTCGACCAGTTTATTTAGGTCAATATTGCCTTTAAAGTGCGTGTTGAGTTCAGCTTGGTAAGCTTGCTGTCCAATCACATCGACAAAGCTGCCACCTTGGCTTTCGATATGGAAGCGATGGGAGGTTGAACACATGTTTCCTAGTACATATTGCCCATGTTCAATGGTTAACATGGCTAGGATATTTTCTGCACCGCGGCCTCTCGTCGTTGGAATGATGTGTTGCATGCCATAGGCGTTTTGCAGCGTTCGTTCTAATTCGCACTGGGTGTCTCGAGAATGATTTGTTGCCCCTGCATTCATCATGCTGACCCACTGTTTAGCATTGAGTGAACTGGTGCCAGAGTCTGTCAGTAGATCAAAATAGACATCCTTGCTTTCAAGTAGGAAGGTGTTGTAACCCGCTTCTGCCATTTTTTGCGCGCGTGTTTCACGGTCTAGTTTTGTAACGGTTTCTACCGCTTTAATACGAAAGGGTTCTGCTGGGTAAAGCATGCCTATCTCTCCAATTTATTACTGCGTTTTTGGAAATAATTTGAGAGACATTTTCTATTTTAGCTTGGTCAATACAAGGCGCTGAGTCATGTAACACGGAATTGATGTGAACTGACTTTAGCGTTACTTGATCGGGGTCTCACTATGGACGCGGGTTGTCTCTACTTCTGAATCGGCAACAACGTGTTGCTATACAATCTCCTTAATTCCATCAACGACTTTTTCAACCGCTTTGATTGCTTTGGTGATTTTGCTCATCACGCGCTGAACCTGATCAATATCTTGCTGTGCTTCTCTAGCCGTCGCGATGACTTCTTGCAACGCGCTCAATGCATCTGAAAGATCATCATTGCTTCCTGTTAATGTGTCAGAAAGAACGAATATCAGTTGGCGCTGCAATCTTGAACGTTGCAGCATTAACATTGGAAATGAGGGCTCGTTGGCGATAGCGGGGAGTACTTTATTCAGCTCGTTTATCGCATCAACGATGCCTTGTCTCACGGTTGGCATAAAATGCTTCCTTATAGTTGTTTTGCCATTGTCTAAAATTTCTCGGCAATGGCGCTGTTGATGTTTTTAAGACCTAGATGAGCAATGTTTGCGCTGTTTACGTTTTGCAGGTGAGAAATCCATCATCACCTTTAATGATTTTTCCTTCACAGCTCGCGAGAAGCTTTTTAAAACTGCGTAACGCTTTGTACTCTTTGTTTAGCTGAGAAATCGCGGAGACAATCTCTTTACTTGAAAAGCGGTCTTTATTTACTTGTTGAGTGATTTCTCGGTGGCTGATCGCTATCTGATTAAAGGCTTTTATCACTTGTTGATCTTTTAGCGCAGCTGCTTGGATTGCTATATAACGTTGATGAAAATCCATGATGTTTTCAGCCGCTTTAGCCTGTTTTTGTGGTCTCTTTAGGGATGCTTGGTTGTATTGAATTAGCTCATCGCTTAAAGCCGAAAGCTCTATAGTCGCCATTGATTGGTGCAGTTTTACTTGGTTTAATTCAGAGATAATTACCGGAACCAGTTTCTCTATGACTCGCTCTCCTTGAGTCATTACCTCCTTCAGTGCAGAACGGCGCTTTTCTTCAGTAATAGCACTGGCAAATCCAGCCACTGCGGTTGATATTATCGCTTCGTTATCATGAAACTGTTGTTGCTGTGTGGTGATGATTGTTTCTCGGTTACTATCTTTGGCATAGCGTAAATCTAAATATGAGTCATTGAGCGAACTTAAGGCGCTGGTTAATTTGATTGAACTCTGTTGGATCTCGACTTTGGAGGAGACATTGGCTAGTTGTGTTAATGCATTGGCATAAGTGGTTAGTTGTTGGTTCGCTTCTAGAATGACCATCTGTTTTCTAAGCAAGGGAGATGTAGGGTCTATGATGGAATCTAAATCACTCAGTCTGAGTGGGATATTACATTCAGCTGGGTTAACCAGGACTTCACCTTGGATTATTTCGCTAGCACTTCCTTGGCAAAGTTGATCGCGAGATTGGTTGAGAGTGAGGTAGGCCAGTGAGTCAGCCTGACTTTGTAATGCCAGCTCACTAAGTTCATCAAGGTTAGTATTGATCTGCTGTGACACTTGAGTCACTGACAGACCAAATTCAGCAATATTGGTTGTAGGTGTAGTTACACAGGCACTGAGTGTGAGTGCACTGAATGTCATTAATAACACTTTCTCCATAATTTACTCCTTTCCCATCGTCTTCCCGATAGGTTTTCAGACTAGAGAACAAATTAGGATTTTCCATGTGTCGTTTCACACCAACAGGGGAAATGGGATGTAATAGAAGCCGTGAATCAGATATGAGGCAAAGTAGTAACCCCATATTTTTTTATTGTAATGGCAAAAGTGAATGGCGCATTGAACCATCAACGCGGCGAGACGGCATCGAAGGCTGTTTTCCCTTTTGTAAAAATTAAATCTAGCTCTCAAAAATTATGAGGCGTTATCTGACCAAGCTATCATTATTCAATATCGTGGTTAAATCACAGCGGCTTGCGTGAGAAATTTTCTCTTTAGAAAGTAGCGAGACCTGAGTCACTAAACTTAATACACACGTGACTCGGGCCAGTTTTATTGAGGGAAGCGTGATTATGATGGCAGCATAGGCAGAGGTATATCCATTGATGCTTTGACTCTGTCGATTACAACGATGGTTCTAAACCATTTTACGTTTTCATTGTTATAAAACAGACGGCTGCTTATGGCCTCATATTCAGACATATCAGACACCGTTAAAACAAGTAGAAAGTCCGCTTCTCCCGTCACGTAGTAACACTGTTGAATCTCTGGGCCTGAGAAGCTTTTCTTCATCTCTTCCATATCTGACGCCTGTGCTCTAACGGCATGTACCTCAACAATAATCGTGATGATTTGTCCTACTTTTTCCGGGGCAATTATCGCGGTATTCGTTTTAATTGTTCCATTCTCCTCCATACGTTTAATGCGTCTCTGTACAGAGGCTGTCGAGCGGTGAGTCTGTTCGGAAATTAGACGCAACGGAGTTGTGTTGTCTTTCTGAAGGATTCTTAAGATGGCACGGTCAAAATTGTCAACTAAAGAAGTCATGTGAAAAATTCTCTCAAAAAGGTAGCTTAATTCGAGCGCTATTCTCGGTCTAAGCGAAATAATATTGCAGCATATTCAATCCACTCTCGATTCGGAGATTAATATGCATTGGCATAGCAGACTAGTTCAACCACAAACTTTGGCAGCGCCAGGGTTTGAATCTTTAGCCACACCAACTTACCGTGGTTCAACTGTTTTGTTTAATAAACAAGCGGATGTGGTTGATGATTGGGATCAAGCTAAAAGTGGCTACGCTTACGGTCTGTACGGTACACCAACTACATTGGAATTATCGGGACGTATTGCACAGTTAGAAGGTGCCAAGCACAGTTTTGTTGTACCAGGTGGGCAAGCGGCTATCGCATTGATTTACTTTGCAATGTGTAAAGCAGGCAGCCACGCACTTGTGCCGTATAACGCGTATGGTCCAAACAAAGAGATGGCGCAAGGCCTACTCAAAGATCTTGGCATTGATGTTGAGCCTTATGATCCAATGATTGGTGGCGGCATTGCTGAGTTGATTCGTGACAATACCACGCTTATCTGGGTTGAAAGCCCAGGCTCTGTGACGATGGAAATTCAAGACATTCCAGCTATCTGCCAAGCTGCTCATCAACGTGGTGTGATGGTTGCTCTGGACAATACCTATGCCGCAGGTGTGCTGTTTGATGCTTTCGCTCATGGTGTTGATATCAGCATGCAAGCGCTGACTAAATACGTAGGTGGTCACAGTGATTTACTGCTGGGTACGGTTTCCGTCAATACCGACGCTTTGGTTGAAAAAGTCGGCAAAACCTTTAAACAACTTGGTTTAGCGGTTTCTCCTGATGATTGTAACCTAGCGCTTCGCGGACTACAGACTCTAGGCATTCGCTTGGCGCATTTAGAAGCTTCAACCCTCGAAGTTGCCGAGTGGTTGACGAAGCAATCTGCGGTCGCGAAAGTATTCCACCCAGCATTCCCTTCTTGCCCTGGTCACGAGATTTGGAAGCGCGACTTTACCGGTTCAAGCAGCGTGTTCTCGTTCCTATTCACCGAAGAATACAGTGCCGAGCAAGTCGAGCAGTTCATCGATACGTTAGAAATGTTCAAGATTGGTATGAGTTGGGGTGGCGTTACAAGCTTAGCCTTGGTCTACCCGAACATTGAACGCCCAGGCAAAGATTACGCGGGCCGTTTAGTAAGACTCAACGTTGGTTTAGAGCAACCTGTGGATCTCATCGCGGATCTAGAACGCGCGATTAAAACTATCTCTTAATAACAAAAATGCCAGATGAAATCTGACGGGTGTCAGATTTCGTCAAACTAATAACAGTAGAAACAACATCCAATAATTACTATATGAAAGGTAGATAAAATGATGACTCCTATTCATGGTTATACACAACACGAAACCGTATACCCCACAAGCCCTGCGCGAAGCGCATTTCAAATTAGCCTTCTAAAGGGAGGAAAATAAAATGTCTGATGCAGGAAACTCAAATTACAACACGTTAAGTAAATGGACCCTTTTAGCGATGGGTGTCGGTATTACCGTTGGTGCCGGTCTATTTTCGCTAGTAGGTGCAGGGATAGGCTTAACAGGTCACTCTTTGTGGCTGGCTTTCGGTATTGCAATCGTTTTTGGTATCTTCTACAACATACCGATGCTATTTGCCAGTGGTGCTCTTGTATTAGACGGCGGCCCTTATGCGCTTATCAGCCGCATACTAGGCAAAAAATACGCAGGGATGTACGTTGTCAGCTTCTTCTTATATTTCCCTACAGTCGCGATTTACTCGTTAGCTTTGGGTTTTTACATTAACTCAGTGCTGCCAAGTGTTACGCCGTCAGCGGGTGCAATTGCAGGCTTAACCGTGTTCTACATTGTTAACTTGTTTGGTTTAGACACACTGTCGCGCTTCCAGAATATGATGACAACGCTACTAATGGTCGGTATTGCAACGTTCATCCTAATCGGTTTTGGCCAAGTTGATTTTAACTTGATGTCGCCATCGACTAACCCAGATTTTGCTGCAGACGGCAATATGGGTATTTTTAAAGCGGCGTGTTTACTTTCTTTTGCAACTTACTGCCAATACTACCTAATGTATTTCAGTAAATACGCGAAAAATCCGAAGAAAGACATCCCATTTGGTATGATTGGTACCACGTTTGTTATCATCTTAGTGTACTTGGGTGTATCAGTGGTTGCGTCAGGTACTTTGCCAATCGATCAAGTGGCTAACCAACCTCTAACGCTGGTTGCACGTGAAGTATTGTCTGGTCCAATTTTTACATTCTTTATGATTTGTGGTCCGTTTATGGCACTGACCACTACCATCAACAGTGTTTATGCGTCTTATGTTCAGCCGATTCAATCTGCGACGCATGATGGTTGGTTCCCGAAAAGTTTTGCTGCAACGAACCGTCGTGGTAGCCCATACAAAATCTTAACCCTTTGCTGGTTGGCATCGATGCTACCAATCCTATTAGGCTGGGACATTAGCACGATCGCAAACACGTACATCCTAACGGATATCTGTATCGGCATTTTTATGATGGTAGCGATTGCTATGCTGCCACATAAGTTCCCGACAGCATGGGCAACTCGTGAGTTTGGTAAAAATGTACCTCTATGGGTTTTCTATACTCTGATTGGTCTTGCTGGTGTGGTTCAAGGTATCCTAATCTACAACTCGATTACTTCAATCAAGCTATACATCGTTGTTGTAACGGCTGTCGCGTTTGCTATCGGTATCTTCTATGCAATTAAGAAAGATAAAGAGATCAACGTTAATAGCCCTGCTACAGAGTCAGAGCCTGAGTTAGAAGTGGTTGAACCTAGTGCGGCGACATTGGCAAATAACCCAAACTAGTCTGGTTTGACGGAATAATCGTTAAGTACAATCGGAAAGGTGGCTGCAGTAGCCACCTTTTTATATAGAATAAGCAAAATTAGCATAAAAAAATAAGCATTTGCGTAGACTACAATCTCTGAGAATACTCCTCTAGCGATATAGCCTTAAAACTCAGGATTGAACCCTCGCTTGATAAAAGCCTCTCTTGGCTTGTGCACAATAATCGCTCGTTCAGAAAGTTTCCTTGCTTCAAAAGTAATGCCAAACAGTTCTAGGCTAATCATCCCTGTCGTACCATTCACAATGAAATTCACCACGTAACCTCGTCTTACCAATCCTCGTCTTACCAATCCTGTTGAGGTTAGGTCCATTTCATCCCAGTTGATAGTCTCGCCCGTTACCTCGGAATAAGGTGGCTCATAACCTCCCTCGGTTCTGTCCATTTCTCGTATATCTAGAAACAACCCAATGGATAACAAGACCACGGTTAGAAAACTAATAAATGAAAATATCTTTCGTAGCAACGTCATATTTCTTAGTCTCCAATACATATAAAAAACTGTAATGGCAGCAAAAAAAAGTGATTGATGTTTGTTATTATTGATTTAAATACGCACGCATTAATTAAGTTCAATACCAATAACAAATCAATATTTATTGAGGTGATCCTAATTTTTAGTCACCATAACATAAAATTTGTTCGATTTGATAAATTTTGCGACTAAATAGTAGTCCTGTGCGGGGTGTACTGTTGGATTAGTGATTTATTAAAACCCACTGTCGGTACAATATATTGCCTAGCTTTAATTGATTTCAGATTATCTGATTATTTTCTGAGGGGGGATACCCAAGCACTTTGAGATTACTTGGGTATATCACCAACTAGCCAGCAGTTGATGGTGGTAAGGTTGGTTTTTTCATCGCCATATCAGCTAGGCACAGTAGTAATCCGAGCCAAATAAAGCCAAAGCTGACGATTTTTACTTGTTGTAGCGCTTCTCCAAATACAATCACCGCTAGCAAAAATTGTAAGCTTGGTTCGATGTACTGAATGAAACCAATCATCACAAGGCTGGTGCGTTCTACGGCAAGAGAAAACAGCAATAACGGAATTAATGTTACTGGCGCTGCAAGAACATAAAGGCTAATAGTTGTCACGTCACCAGTTTGCCATACAGATGTTCCATGCCAGATTTCATTGAGCATAAAGTAGAAAGCTAATGGAACCATAGCAATAAGCTCGACCATCATAATCGTAATGGCATCATATTTAATGAATTTTTTGATCAGTCCATAAAGAGCAAATGCGCCGCCCATAATCAGCGAGAGCCAAGGCAACTCACCGTAATAGAACACTTGATAGCTTATCCCTGTAAGGGCTAATACGACGGCACAGAGTTGGTTTTTGGACAGTTTATCTTTAAGGAAGAGGACGCCCAAAATAATAGAGAATATTGGGTTAATGAAATAGCCTAAGCTCGCCGCCAGTACTTGTTCGTTGGTCACCGCCCAAGTAAAACTATACAGTGAAATAAAATTGAACAGTCCCGCCAAGAAGCATAAAAATAAGGTTCTTGGGTGGCGCATTGCCTGCCAAACCCTATTTAGGGGGATAGCGTAGATTTTTATTAGCAGATAAATGCATGGAATGGAGAATAAGACTCTGATTGATAATATTTCAAACACATTCGAGTTAGGAATATATTGAAAATAGAGTGGTAGTAATCCCCAAACTAAAAAGGCACTTACTGCTATCCAGTTTCCAGATAACAACATACAGCATACCTTTATTACAAAAATGCCGACAACAGAATGCCGCCGGCAGATACGTTTTTATGGAATCATTACGCGAGCTGATCGCGTACTAGTTCGACCCAGTAGTTTGCGCCGATTAACAGTAAGTCATCGTTGAAGTCATAGTGAGGTAGGTGAAGAGGGACGCCACCTTTTTCACCGCTCGCGCCATTGCCGACTAACATATAGCAGCTTGGAACTTCACGTTGCATGAAAGAAAAATCTTCAGAGATACAGTAAGGTTTGCAGTTATCAAAGACTTTGTCTTCACCCACCACCTTTTTCGCTACTCGCACTGCAATGTCAGAGATCTTTGGATCATTGACGGTGGAAAGTACGCAGTTCGAGAACTCGTATTTATATTCCAGCCCTGCCGCAGACGTGATGCCAGCAACAACACGTTCCATTGCGTTCTTGATGTATTCTTGCGTTTCGTCAGTAAAGCAACGTGTATCACCAGAAAGCGTGACGACGGTTGGTATGACGTTGGCACCGCCGTTGGTTTTGATGTCGGTGACCGACAGTACAGCCGGTTCGTGAATCGCATCAAGGTTGCGTGTAATGATCGTTTGCAGAGCCGAAACGATATTACAAGCGGCAATCACCGGATCGCTGCCAAGGTGAGGCATTGCGGCATGGCCACCTGCTGCATGAACTTCGATGCTAAAGTGGTTTTCACTCGCCATTACAGAGCTTGGACTAATTAAGAAGTTACCGACTTCTAGACCTGGCAGGTTGTGCATTGCGTAGATAGAGTCGATTTTCCAGCGCGTAAACAGGCCATCTTCAATCATTGCTTTTGCACCAGTACCTTGCTCTTCCGCAGGTTGGAATACAAAGTAAACTGTGCCATCGAAATCATTTTGTTGAGATAGCTGAAGCGCCGCGCCTAGTAACATGGAAACATGACCATCATGCCCACAACCGTGCATCATGCCGCTGTTGGTTGATGCATAGCAGAAGTCATTTTTTTCTTCGACTGGAATGGCGTCAAAGTCAGCACGCAATGCGATCGACTTATCTGAGGTTCCGCGTTTAAGAATGCCAACCATACCTGTTTTGCCGATCCCACGGACGACTTCAATGCCAAACTCTTGCAGTTTTTGCGCAATAAAGTCAGCAGTTACCGTTTCTTCAAAGCCGATTTCAGGAATAGTGTGGAGGTGGTGGCGCCACTCGATGATTTCTTTGGATAAATTCATAGTATTCACTTTGTAAAGCGAGGAAGACTAGGCATGCGCTTAGCCTTCCTGAGATTGGAGAGGTGGCCTAACAATAAGACCTTTTGCGTGCGCGGCTTAAACCATTGCTAATGATTCTTCGCGCTCTGTTTGCGTCACTACTTCACCGGATAATAGTTTGCCATAACCAGGACAAACGGCCGTTTTGCCACACAGGTGCATTGAGTGCCAGAATAGGGCAGAGTTACTCGACACAATAGGTACACCGTATTTGTCTTCCAGATATTGGATTTTTTCTACCGCACGTAAGCTAGTGCATGACATGAAAATGACGTCTACCATACCGTTGTTTAGTAGAATTTCGATACCTTCTTCAAAGCTACTTAGTGGCACTTTGTGGATGATGTTATCGTCCATGATGCCAAGAGCAGTAAGGCCAACTACATTGAAACCGGCATCAATCAGTTGCTGGCGTAGCGGGAAGTTAACGTCGGTTGGGTAAGGTGAAAATACCGCAACATTCTTTGCGCCAAGATGCTTGAAAGCTGCTTGGGCCGCAGACCATGGGTTGGTGGTTGGAATGTTACCGCGGCCTTTTGTCAGCAGTTTTGATACTTTCTCTTCACCAATAACGATAGATGCAGAGGTACAGGCAAATGCCATTACATCCATCGGTAGGCCATCACCCACCAATTCCGCGCCATCACTGATGCTTGCTGCTACCGCATCTAGAGCTTCCGGTGTCATGCCGTTTTCTTTAAAAATACGTGTGCTAAATAGAGCTGCTTGTTCGCGTAGCAGATGAGACCAATCGGTTTCTAGTGTGTGGTCGTTAGCGAGTTGTACTAAACCAATATGAACGCGGTCAGGACGTGGCGCAGGTTCAAATTGGAGTTTCACTTCAAAGTCATTAAACTGGTCGAAATTCATACTAATATCCTTTTTTATTGCTTTTTGTAGATAAACTGCAGTTTGTTACCGCTTGGGCTTAATCGATGATGATTAGCTCAGGTGCCGCACGCTCTGTTAACCACTCTGCACCATCTTCAGTAATGACGATGTTTTCTTCATGCAGCATTGTTTTGCCCGGTGCGTACGTCATGCCTGGTTCCAGAGTCATAACCATGCCTGGTTTTAGTACGGTGTTGTCTGTTGAAGTGTTTGATGGACGTTCTGTTAGCTCCATACCCAAACCGTGACCGACACGACCGATGTCGTTACCTAGTGCGCCATTGGCTTCAAGCACTTTCCACATTGCGTTGTAGATGTCGGTAGTTGTTGCACCTGGACGAGCCGCTTCAAAACCTTTGGTTGTGGCTTCATAAGTTGCGCGGTAAGCCGCTTTGGTTTGTTCACTTGCGTAGCCAAATGCCCAGTTGCGGTCGAAGTCAGAGAAGTAGCCATCCCATTTTGCACCAGTGTCGATCAGTAGTACGTCACCTGGTTCAATAATGCGGTCTGTTGGTCCCATAAGGATGTCATCATAGCCATCAGGGCCTGAGCCTGCGATGATGAACGGACATTCGTCAGCACCGGCTTGAAGCATATCCATACCGAACTGCTTACAAATTTCACGCTCAGTCATGCCTACGCGAGCGTATTCAGGAATGCGTTTGAAACCAACGTTAGTGATTCGGCAGATTTCACGAGTTTTTGCGATTTCAGCAGGTGATTTGATTTGACGTAGCTCATGCACAGCAAGCGCGATATCGACAAACTCTTTGTTCACCATAGTGGTCAGTTTTAGGTAGTTGTTAACTGGCATACGTAGGTGAGATTCGATACCTAATGTCACACCAATACGACCATGGCGGCTAGGTAGAGTATTTAATGTATTCGCGACTAAGCTGATACCATCATCTTCTGGGCGTGGCGCTGGCCATGTAATGATCTCATCTAGCCATGTTTTGCCCATGCCTTTTGCGCCGATTTCTGGAATGATTGCAATAGGTTTACCTTCCGCTGGCACGACAACGAACCAAGGACGAGTAGGGCTATGCCAGAATTGGCTTAGGAAGCCAGTGAAGTAGCGAACGTTTGGTTCTGTGGTAAAGATCATCGCATCTAGTTTCATGTCATGCATGATTTTTTGTGCGCGTAGGGTACGTTGTTCAAATTCTTGTTGGGTAAAACCACGAGTAGGAGTCGTCATTTTATTAACCTTACTGTCAATTATTGGAGGTTTATAATCTTTTTCGGCAAAACGAAACCTGAGCTTGGTCTGATTTCGTTTTGATCTACTTGTATTTATTGAGAAATTTTTTGCATTGCGTGCTCAAGATCTTGAATTAGATCGGCTGGCTGCTCTAAACCAACGTTGAGTCTTACCAAACGGCCCGCGTAATCTTTGCCTGGGCGTTCAATATTCGGGTAGACCAAGGCTAAGCTTGTAACGCCGCCCCAACTCATACCAATCTTGAACATTTCTAACGTGTCGATGAACTGCTCGACTTGCTCTGCGCTGTAATCCTCAGTAAATAGGAACGAGAACACGCTGCTTGAACCGGTAAAATCGCGTTTCCAAATCTCATGACCAGGGCAAGAAGGGAATGCTGGGTGGAATACTTGCGCGACCGCAGATTGCTTGGTCAGCCACTCGGCAACTTCGAGGGTTGAAGCTTCTAAATGCGCCAAGCGAATGCCTAGAGTCTGTAGTCCGCGAAGCGCTAGGTTACAATCGTCAGGAGAAACCGCTAAACCAAGTTGTTTAAAGGTTTTGCCGACTTTTTCAACCAAAGCGTCGGTATTGACGGAAACCGTACCCAACAGTAAATCACTGTGACCACCTACGTATTTAGTCAGCGCTTGCATGCTGATATCAACACCGTGAGCGAAAGCATCAAACAGCACGCCTGCGGCATAGGTATTGTCCAGCGCGACCATCACGCCACGTTGATGAGCGGCTTGGCAGATAGCTGGAATGTCTTGAATTTCCATCGTCACGGAGCCTGGGCTTTCAACCCAGATAAGCGTGGTATTGTCACGAATCAGCTCAGCAATGCCGCCACCGATCATTGGATCATAAGGCTCAACATCAATGCCAAGATCTTTGAGTAGGCCTTGCGCCATTTCTTTGTTTGGACCATACGCGTTATACGGGACAAGTGCGTGACTGCCTGCTTTACACATTGCAAAGTAAACCAGTGCGATAGCTGCTTGGCCGCCAGGTACCACAAAACTGTGTTTGGCACCTTCTAACTGTGCAATACGTCCCGACAATTCTAATGTTGTTGGCGTGCCGTACAGACCGTAAGCGTAGCCGCTTTTGGCCTGATCCCAATCATCAACTACATCGGCTTGTTTATTAAATAATACAGTCGAGCCACGGTAAGTTGGTGTGGCCAAAGATTCAAACCCTGGCGCTGCCAAAGTTTGTGGTTGAACGAGTCTGCTATGCCAATGCATATTAATCTCCGCAACGAGAGTGGATTGAATATGCTGCAATATTATTTCGCTTAGACCGATAATAGCGCTCGAAATGCGGGTGATTTTTGAAATAATTTCTCACACATATGGCGAAAAAATTCGTGAATAAAGCGGTGTATCTTCATTTGATACACCGCATCAATAATGAATGTTAAGTCGGTGATGGTAGTCAGGGTGGGGTGATATGGCTGCTGGGATAGACTTGAATATTTGGGCGATTATCAAACTTCCCTTGTGGCGCTTGGCTTTGTGTCTATTTTTCTGCTGATCAGTTGATTATCTCAGTGCTTTTTTAGTTTTTGGTCACGGTCTTTTTTATATATAGCAAGGCGTTGAGGCGAGAAATGTACTTTAACCAATGCGACGTTTTGTTGAGTTAAGTTGTAATGCAATGGAAGAGAAATTTTCTCATCCAATTAAGTCTATCAAGCCGAATTCTATTAGTTTTTTGGCATGATGATTTAGCCGTCACATTTCACCATCTTGTTCTCGAAGTTGATGGGGTATTAATTGTTAACTTCTGCAAATAACCAGTCCAAAAACAGCTGCAGTTTCTGTGATGGCTTTTGATGGGCGCTGACGACGTAATACTTTTGCGCGCACTTTAATGCGGTGTTGGCAAATGGGGTGATCAGTTCACCTGTGACCAAGCGTTTTTTGATCAGTGATAAGCGTCCCATCGCGATACCAGCATTATTCATTGCCGCGATCACCGCTAAGTCGGAGCGATCAAATGAGATGCTCGATAAGTTATCAATGTTATCCACGCCATGTTTACTTGCCCATAGCGACCACTCGTCATGGTGTGAGTTGTAATCCCATGCTTGATTGTCATGCAATAGTGTCGCGTTTGGTAAATTCTCTGGCTTATTAATCAAATCGAGACTTTCGGCATATTCCCTCGTGCAGACGGGAATGATGCTTTCATCCATTAGCTCTTGATACCAGAGTTTTTCTGGAGTGTGTTCATCGAAGTAGATCGCGGCATCAATCCCATAACCTTGGAAATTGATGTTCTCGTTACCCGTTAAGATCTTTAGCTCAATCAATGGGTATTGTTGCTTGAATGAGTAAAGTCTCGGCACCAGCCAACACTGAGCAAACGAAGGGCGAGAATAAATCGTTAGCTCACCGGAAATATCACCGCTACGAACATCCATCACCTCTTGATTTAACTCATTTAACGTTCGGTTAAGCGCGGTGTAAATACGCTCACCTTCTTCCGTTAGGGTTATCTTGCGGTGGCTGCGCACAAACAGCGCAATACCGAGTTCATCTTCTAGCTTATTGATGCGATGTGAAATGGCACTCGGCGTCATGGAAAGCTCTTCTGCTGCCAGCGAAAACGAGCTATGACGTGCTGCCACTTCAAAGGTATGCAGTTTTGACAGTTGGAAGCTATTGATGCGCTGATTGCGCGCGAAGATATTGTCTTTGGTATACATGATTTCAACTCACTTAGACAAAGCTGGTCAGCAGTAATTGGCGGCATGGTACTGCTTTTGTATAACTTGGTGTCATTCAATGCTGCCAATATTTACAAAATCTGCGCTAAATCACGCTTTTGTTTCAATCTAGTTCATCTAAAGGTGATTTTTGATCGTTTGTCAGCCTAATCGAATGTTTGTTTAATTTACCGCAATTAAAACAACTATATAGGTCTGTACATGGAATCTAACCTTTGGGTCATCGCGACCCTCATATCAAGTATTTTGATGATCGTATTTTCGATCGTGAAATTCAAACTTCACCCGTTTTTAGCCCTGTTACTCGCGAGCTTTTTTGTCGGCGGTATGATGGGCATGCAACCACTAGAAATGGTGAGTGCGATTGAAAGTGGCATTGGCGGCACATTAGGCTTTCTTGCTGTGGTGGTTGGTCTTGGCACCATCTTAGGCAAGATGATGGAAGTCTCTGGTGCGGCAGAGCGTATTGGTATCACCCTACAAAAGATCCGCTGGCTATCGCCGGAAGTGATCATGGTACTGATTGGCTTGGTTTGCGGTATTACACTGTTTGTTGAAGTTGGCGTGGTGCTTCTTATCCCTCTTGCATTTTCGATCGCTAAAAAGACCAACACTTCACTGCTTAACTTAGCGATTCCGCTATGTACTGCGCTGATGGCTGTGCACTGTATTGTGCCACCACACCCAGCGGCTCTGTTTGTGACCAATGAGTTGGGCGCTGATATTGGTTCGGTCATTTTCTATGGTCTGCTGATTGGTTTAGTCGCTTCGCTAGTCGGTGGTCCACTGTTCTTAAAAGTGATGGGTAAGCGCCTGCCATTTAAAGCGGTACCGGAAGAGTTTGTTTCACTCGAAGTGAAAGATGAATCTCAGTTGCCTTCACTTGCTGCAACGCTATTTACCGTGCTGTTGCCAATCGCGCTGATGCTGATGAAAACTGCCGCTGAGCTAAACATGGAGCATGGCACGGCGCTTTATACCGCGCTGGAGTTTATCGGCAACCCAATTACCGCGATGTTTATTGCTGCTTTTGTTGCTTACTACATGCTCGGCATTAAACAAAACATGGGCATGGAAGTGCTACTTGAGAAAACCGAAGGTGCATTCTCTTCTATTGCCAATATCTTATTGATCATCGGTGCTGGTGGCGCATTTAACGGTGTGCTTAAAGGCAGTGGTTTGGCTGATGTACTGGCGCAATTACTGTCGAATCTCGATATGCATCCGATTTTCTTAGCTTGGCTAGTGGCGATCATTTTGCACGCCGCGGTGGGCTCAGCAACGGTAGCTATGATGGGCGCAACGGCAATTGTTGCTCCGCTTCTGCCGCTATATCCGAATGTAAGTCCAGAAATCATTACGCTGGCAATAGGTTCAGGCGCAATTGGTTGTACCATTGTAACCGATTCGCTGTTTTGGTTGGTTAAGCAATACTGCGGCGCCACGATGTCTGAAATCTTTAAGTACTACACGACGGCGACTTTTATCGCGTCATTTGTTGCCCTTGCAGGCACATTCCTTCTGTCGTACATGATTTAAACAAAGGTAGAGAATAATGACTACACATAACGTAACAGCACTTGTAGAAGAGTTTCCATTAGTAAAGCAGCTGATTGGTTTAGAAGAGGTGGTGTGGTTTAACCCGAATATCACTTCCTTAGAAGAAGGTCTACCTTATGTTGGCTTGGGTGCTGATAACATCCAAGACGCCAGTGAGCGACTACAACGCTTTGCTCCTTATTTGGTAAAAGCGTTTCCAGAAACCGCGCCATCACAAGGGATTATTGAATCTCAAGTGGTTGAGATTGAGAAGATGAAGGCGCAGCTGGAAGCGCAATATAGTACCAAGATCGCAGGTCGTTTGATGCTGAAAAAAGACAGCCACTTGCCTATTTCTGGTTCAATTAAAGCACGTGGCGGCATTTATGAAGTACTGACACACGCAGAAAAATTAGCAATGGAAGCTGGATTGCTGAGCAAAGAAGAGGATTACAGCAAACTGTTTAGCGAAGAGTTCCGTGACTTCTTCAAACAATACAGCATTGCCGTTGGCTCAACCGGTAACCTTGGTATGTCGATTGGTATCATGAGTGCCAAGCTCGGTTTTTCAGTATCAGTGCATATGTCAGCCGATGCGCGTGAGTGGAAGAAGAATAAGCTGCGTTCGCATGGCGTAAACGTGGTGGAATACGAGCAAGACTATGGCGTGGCAGTAGAACAGGGCCGTAAAGAGGCGGAGAAAGATCCAAACTGTTTCTTTATTGATGATGAAAACTCGCAGACTCTTTTCTTAGGCTA
This sequence comes from Vibrio fluminensis, assembly GCF_015278125.1. Classification (GTDB taxonomy): domain Bacteria; phylum Pseudomonadota; class Gammaproteobacteria; order Enterobacterales; family Vibrionaceae; genus Vibrio; species Vibrio fluminensis. The sequence goes on along the minus strand of NZ_JADILO010000001.1, from coordinate 485,020 downwards.
TTCAGTCGCGGGTGAGCGTTTGAAGCAGCAGTTTACTGAGCAAGGCATCCAAGTCGATGCTGAGCACCCACTGTTTGTTTACTTGCCATGTGGCGTTGGTGGTGGTCCTGGCGGCGTGGCATTTGGTTTGAAAATGGCATTTAGTGACCATGTACACTGCATCTTTGCAGAGCCAACACATTCACCATGCATGCTACTCGGTGTTCATACTGGTCTGCATGATGAGATTGCAGTACAAGATTTGGGTATCGATAACATCACCGCGGCAGATGGTTTAGCGGTGGGGCGTGCGTCAGGCTTTGTTGGTCGTGCGATGGAGCGTTTGTTAGATGGTTATTACACCATGACAGATGAGCGTATGTACCACCACTTGGGTGAGCTTAGCGAAGTGGAAGGTATTCGTCTTGAGCCATCGGCGCTGGCAGGTATGTTGGGGGCGGTGCATGTCTCTAACGATAAAGAGTACCAAGCACGACTCGATCTAACACAAGCCAAGTTAACCAACGCGACTCATGTGGTGTGGGCAACGGGTGGCGGTATGGTGCCAGAAGCAGAAATGGCCGCTTACTTAGCGAAATCAGGTCGCTAGAATCGACAAACTAAGGGATACCACGCGGTATCCCTTTTTGTTGTTACTGTGATAGTTGCTGAGAGTGCGACTGCGGCAAAAATGCAGCGATATTTTTCTCCCAGATCGGCACATCTTTACCAATCATATTTTGTAAGGTTTCTAAAAACAGCTTGGTCTTTATTGGCGCATCACGGTGCGGATAGACCGCATAAAAAGTGCCGAAATCATCAAGATTTAACTCCGGCATGATTGGCACCAGCAGACCATCTCTAAACTCATTTTGAATCATCTGCGCAGTTACCACGGCTAAGGTGTTGCCCGCCACCGCACTTTTTACCACCATCTCAACATCATTAACCTTGTAGGCAGGGTTAAGTTGAAAGTAGTGCTCTTGTTGCTCGCTATCGAAGTAACGAAACTTATTCAGAAATAAACCAGGTGCAGAGTAGACCGTTGCAGGCAGGGTTTGTAATTGCTCTAAGCTATCGATCTTGCCATGTTGCTGAATAAATTTCGGTGCCGCGACGATTAACAGCCGACTTCTGGCAATTTTGCGACTGACTAAACTCGAGTCTTTAGGTTTGCCGATGCGAAAGCCAATATCAAATCCCTCTTGGACTAAATCAACCAGTTTGTCTTCCAAGCGCAACTCGCAGGTCACTTGCGGATACTCGGCTTGAAACTGACAAATGGCCTCTTGCACATATTGGCGTCCAAACATCATCGAACTGGTGATTCTGAGTAGCCCCCTTGGTTCGCTATGGTGGTTTTGCGCCAACCGATGGGTGTTGTTTAGTAACTCGCGCAGATCTTTCGCTTGTTTGAGCACTTCGTTACCCGCTGTCGTTAATGAGAGTGAGCGAGTGGTGCGGTTGAGTAGGCGAACACCGAGCTCTTGCTCTAAACGATTTATTTGTTTTGAAATGACTGAGCGATCGACGTTCTTCTGGGCTGCTACATTAGTAAAGGAGCCAAGCTCAATCACATCAAGTAATAGCAGTAGTCGGCTAGAGAAATCCATGTTGATTCCTATTGTTGCTTATATGGCATCAATATTATCCCAATTGCTGTATTTTTCCCAGCAAAGCTAGTGATTATAGTAGCACCACTAACCAAGAATACCGCGCTCACCGCAAAAGGTTGAGCGCAAAGCAAAGAGGAAACTCATTATGAATAAGCTAACTATCACTCAAGAAAATGGCATCGCAACAGTTGAGATTAATAACCCACCAGTGAATGTGCTGACTATTGATTTAATCAATGAGATCAATGCATTTGTGCTTTCGCTACAAGATGACAGAGAGACAAAAGTCGTGGTGTTTAAATCGATGCATGAGTCTTTCTTTTTAGCGCACCTTGATTTGAATGTGATTAATGGCACGCAAGGCGGTCAAGCTCCATCGATTGAGTTCAATCATATGATTGCCAATATCAAAAAGATGAAACAGCTTTCGGTAGCGGTTGTTGATGGTGTCGCGCGAGGCGGCGGTAATGAGTTTGTTATGGCGTGTGATTTGGCTTATGGCACTGAAAATGCGGCATTTGCTCAACCAGAAATTCACGTCAATATTCCTACTGGCGGTCAAGGTGCGGTGCAATTCGCTCGCCGCATGGGCAAAGGTAAAGCATTGCAGGCGCTTTTGCTGGGTAATGATTTTACTGCGCAGCAAGCAGAGCAACGCAACATCATTACTCAATTTGTACCAAAAGCTGAGTTGGAGGCATTTCTGCAAACCACACTGGCGGTTATTAGTGGCTTAGAAGTGCGTGACATTGTGATGTACAAAGAGATCATTGCCGCTTCGATTCAAGATGAAGAAGCAGGCGCAGAGTTAGAGTTGCGTTACTTCTTAGAGCGCGCCAAAGAGCAAAAAACCGCTGCGATTATTGCTGCGTTTTTAAAACATGGCGGACAAACAGAGCGCGAAGCGAAAGATATTCAAGGCATCTTTGTTGACACGGCGGCAGAGCTTAGCCAATAAGCTGCTCTTAATTGCCTTAATAGATAAAACACTTTCATATACCCAGATGGTTGCTCACACTCTGGGTATTTTTATATTCCTATTAATATTTTTACTTAAAACCAATTAATTAATATTCTTTTTTCAATTAGATAGTGGTTGTTCATATTGTTAAATATTGATTTCAAATGTTATTGGTTTTCAATCTGACTTTGATTGTTTCCAAAATGGCAATAATAAGAGAGTGGGTGAAATGAGGTTTAGTGATAAGTCATTGTTTTCATGTGGTTGTATCTAGAGTTGTAAAACTGCAATCTGTAAGGCATCACAAAAGTTAAGGTCTTTAAAATGGGTGGGATTTTTTAGTTATAGCGTGAATGTTAAATTTGTCTAAGATGTGGGGCACTACAAAGGTTATCGAATTTGCACCAGATTTTTACTTTATCTAGGTGTTAATCATTAACAAAAATAACTATGTCGTGGACAAAAGAATGCTAAACCTGATTATTTCTACTATTCCGATTATTTTATTAATCTGGATGATGACCAAGAAAAACGCTTTACCGTCGCACATTGCACTCCCTCTGACTGCTTTACTGATAGGACTGATTCAACTTTTCTACTTTGGTGCGGATAGCACCCACTTAATCGCTAATATTATTGCTGGCTCCCTTTCTGCAATTACCCCAATTTCAATTATTGCTGGCGCTATTTTACTTAACCGCACCATTGCCATTACTGGCGCTGAAACCGTGATTCGTTATTGGCTAGAGAGCATTAGCCGTAACCAAGTGGCGCAGTTGATGATCATCGGCTGGGCGTTCGCTTTTATGATTGAAGGCGCTTCTGGTTTTGGTACACCGGCGGCGATCGCCGCACCGATTCTGGTTGGATTAGGCTTTCCCGCGCTGCGTGTGGCAATGCTGGCATTGGTAATGAACTCCGTCCCTGTTTCTTTTGGCGCGGTGGGTACGCCGACTTGGTTTGGCTTTGCTGGTCTAGGTTTGGATGAAGCGGCGCTGTTAAATATCGGTCAGTACTCGGCTATTTTGCATACTGTTGCAGCGTTTGTGATCCCTGTTATTGCGCTGAGTTTTGTGGTGGATTGGCAAGCCATCAGACGCAACCTTATCTTTATTCAATTAAGTGTGCTCTCTTGCACTGTGCCTTACGTTTTGTTTGCCCAGTGGAACTATGAGTTTCCTGCTCTTGTGGGCGGTGCAATTGGTTTGGCTCTCTCGGTTGTACTTGCTCGTTACAATATTGGTATGGAAAAACGCGTTGAGCAGAGTGAGCAACCTAGTGCTCAAGTTACCTTTGTTCAAGTGTTCAAAGCGATGAGCCCAACACTGCTGCTGATCGCCATTTTGATTGTTACCCGTATCCAGCAATTGGGCATCAAAGCTCTGCTTACTGATGCGACGCCGATGTTTAGCTTGAATCTCGGCATGCTGGGGGAATTTAGCCTAAGCCATGCGCTGATCATCAAGTTTGCTCATATTCTTGGTACGGATGCTGCGTGGTCATACAAAACACTTTACGTGCCAGCGCTTATCCCATTTTTGCTGGTGGTGTTTGTTTCAATTTTTATCTTCAGCATGTCGCGATCGCAAGTCACACAAGTGTTTGCCGAGACGGGTAGCCGAATCAAAATTCCGTTTATTGCCTTGGTGGGCGCGCTCATCATGGTCAAGTTTATGATGATGGGCGGCAGCAACTCACCAATCATGACCACAGGTCGCGCATTCTCTGATTTGATGGGCACCAACTGGCAGTTCTTCGCTTCATATCTTGGCGCGCTCGGCGCTTTCTTCTCAGGCTCAGCGACAGTTTCAAACCTTACCTTTGGTGGTATTCAGCAAACCATCGCACATAACGTTGGCTTACCAGAACATTTGGTGTTGGCGCTGCAATCGGTTGGCGGCGCGATGGGCAATATGGTGTGCATTAATAACATTATCGCGGTTTCCACCATCTTAGGTATTTCTAACCAAGAAGGTTACATCATTAAGCGTACCGTGGTGCCGATGGTGTTGTATGGCGCAATCGTCGCCGTTGTGAGTTTGGCGCTGTAAACCTCTTTATGGCGTAGTGAATTCTGCTTAGTGGCGAGTAGGCACTAAGCTTTAAAAAATAATAAATAGATCAAAAATTCCTTAATCGGAGCAATGTTATGAAGATTAACTTCTTTGTCACCTGTATTTGCGACACAGTGAAGTCTGAAGTTGCAAAGAAAACCGTGTTACTGCTTGAAGAGCTCGGTTGCGAAATTTTATTCCCTAAAAAGCAGGGTTGCTGTGGTCAGCCTTCACTCAATAGTGGCTACATCGAGCAGAGTAAACCTGCAATGAAAAACCTGATTGAAGCGTTTGAAGGCAATGACTACCCAATCGTGACTCCTGCGGGATCTTGCGCAGCGGCGATCAAAAAATACCCAGAGTATTTAGCCGATGAACCAGAATGGGCAGCGCGAGCACAAAATGTGGCTGACCGTTTGTATGAGCTCACTCAGTTTATCGTCAATGAGCTCGGTGTGACTAATGTTGGCGCTCGCCTTAAAGGTCGTGCGGTATACCATCCATCATGCAGTTTGATCCGTAAATTGGGTGTGCGTGAAGAGCCATTGGCACTGCTAGGCGCGGTTGAAGGCTTAGAAATGTTGCCAATTAAAAACCAAGAAACCTGTTGCGGCTTTGGCGGTACGTTCTCGGTCAAGATGGCAGAAATCTCTGGCGAGATGGTCAAAGAGAAGGTGCAACACATTAGTGAAGTTGAACCGGACTTTTTGATTGGCGCTGATAGCAGTTGTCTACTCAATATTGGTGGTCGCATTTCACGTGAAGGCAAGCCAGTTAAAGTAATGCACATTGTTGATGTGCTGCTCAGCCGATAGGAGTGATTGGTTATGTCGATGAAAACTAGTAACGAAAGTTTTAAGCAGCGTATCGATGTGCATATGAAAGACGACTTTATGCTCAAATCGGTCGCTAATGCTCAAGAGCGTATGTTCGCCAATCGTCAGATTGCCGCAGATAAGCTAGGTAACTGGGAACAGTGGCGTGAAATGGGGATGGATATTCGCAATCACGTACTGGAAAATTTGGATTATTACCTGCACCAGTTGAGTGAAAAAGTGCTCGATAATGGCGGGCATGTTTTCTTTGCCAAAACTGCGCAAGATGCGACCGATTATATTGAAGGCATCCTCAAGGCGAAAAACGCCAAGAAAGTGGTGAAATCGAAATCGATGGTGACCGAAGAGATCGGTCTGAACCAAATGATTCAGCGTAATGACTGTGAAGTGATTGAAACCGACTTGGGCGAATACATTCTGCAAGTTGATGATTGCGATCCTCCGTCACACATCGTGGTCCCGGCGCTGCACAAAAACCGCACTCAGATTAAAGACATCTTTAAAGACAAGCTTAACTATCAAGGCAGTGATGATCCGGAAGAGATGACGCGCTTTGTGCGTAATCATATCCGCCATGACTTTTTAGAAGCGGATATTGGTATTACCGGCTGTAACTTTGCCGTTGCTGAGTCAGGTACGGTTGCGCTGGTGACCAACGAAGGTAACGCCCGTCTTGCCACTAGCTTGCCGAAAACCCACATCGCTGTGATGGGCATGGAGCGCATGGTGCCAACTTTTGAAGAGTTGGATATTGTGATTAGCTTGCTGTGCCGCAGTGCAGTGGGACTGCCGTTGACCGGTTATGTTACTGCGTTAACCGGACCACGTGAGGACGATCAGTGTGATGGTCCAGAAGAGTTCCATCTTGTGATTGTTGATAATGGGCGTTCGGATATCCTCGGCTCAGAGTTTCGCGACATTTTACGTTGCGTGCGCTGCGCTGCCTGTGTAAATACCTGCCCAGCTTATCGTCATATTGGCGGTCAGTCTTATGGCTCAATTTACTCTGGTCCAATTGGGGCGGTGCTATCGCCACTGCTTGGCGGCTATGATGACTTTAAAGAGTTGCCATATGCGTGCAGCTTGTGCAAAGCGTGTCACGATGTTTGTCCAGTGAAGATCCCGCTATCCGATTTGCTGCTTAAACACCGCGAAAAAATGGGTGAGCAAGGCATTACACCGCTAAGCGAACGCGCAGTGGTGAAGGGCTTTACCATTGCTAATGCCACGCCCCTTGTGTGGAACCTCGGTGTCAAAGTGGGCGCGGTGATGGGCGGCATGCTGATCAAAAATGGCAAAATGCCGTTTAATGTTGGCGCGATTGGTAAGTGGTCACAAACCCGTGACTTGCCAGAGCCTGACGGCGAGTCGTTCCGTAGTTGGTTTGAATCTCGAGAGAAGAAATAGGAGTGATGGGCATGTCTAATACCACAGATAGAGAGCAGCGTTTGCACAACTGCACTTCATTTCTGGCTAACATTGCACACCAACTTGGGCGTGACAAACCACTGACAGAAGTGGAGCGTCCAGCGCTGCGCCATACCTGCCAAAAAGAGGTCATGGCAAGTTTTAGCCAAGATGAGCTAAAAGATGAATTGGTCCGTTACACCGAAACATCACTCGGTGCGCATGCTGTGGTGACCACGAAAGCGGAACTGGAAGCGACGTTAAAACAGGTGTGCCTAGACTACTGTAAAGATGAGTTAGGTGAACCGCTTGCAGGTGAGACTATTTTGTCAGCCTCGGCAGAGTTGCTTGAGCTAGTCTCACCGCAAGCGCTAGAAACAGATCAGCATAGCGTGCATGTTTGGGATGCTGAGGCAGGTTTTGAGGCGAATGTAATCATTGCTGAGCGTGCGAAAGTCGGCATTGTGCTTGCAGAACAGGCATTGGCAGAGTCCGGCACCATGGTGCTTTATAGCCAAGTGAATCAAGGTCGAGCGGTGAGCTTATTACCAGAAGCCTCGGTCTTTGTGGTGGCTAAGAGCAATCTGATGCCACGTTTAACCCAAGCAACGGCGCTATTGCATCAAAAAGCCAGCCAAGGTGCACGGGTGCCATCTTGCGTTAATTTCATCTCGGGTCCAAGCTCCACCGCCGATATTGAGCTAATCAAGGTGGTTGGGGTACATGGTCCCGTGTTCGCTACTTATGTGATTATTGATGATATGTGATCAAAGCTAGGAAAGTGACGTTAGCAAGACGTGATGGTGTAACGTCACGCAGGCAAGAATTTGCTCTTTGGGAACTCTTTACCCATTACTCAATGGGAACAGGAAGTGGAGCAATAAGGCACACTCTATTATTTTAGGGTGTGCCTTTTTAATCGTATCGACTCAATCAAGGACGAGATTGAGATACAATTGATGGATTCACATACTCGCAGTTGAGAGAAGTTTATGCCACATATCGATGATCTGGTTTTATTTACCCAAGTTGTAGAGCATGGCTCTTTTAGTCAAGTTGCACAGGCGAACCACATCACTAAATCGATGGTGAGCAAGCGAGTCAGCAAACTTGAGAGTGATTTAGGTACTCAGTTGCTTTATCGCACCACCCGTAAGCTAACGCTCACCGAAGCGGGTGAAGTACTCTATTATCGCGCCAAAGACATTAATGCCACGGCAAAGGCTGCATTTAATGCGGTAACTGGCTACAACGAAAACCTTTCAGGTCATATTCGTATGTCGGTGCCGACCATCTCTGGTGAGCTATTGCTCGCGGAAGCCATTTCTGATTTTTGCCAGCAAAATCCGGGTCTAACCGTGGATATGGCGATGGATAATAATTTTGTCGATTTGATAGCGGATAACTACGACCTCGTGATCCGCACTGGTTATCTCGAAGACTCCAGCTTGATCGCGCGTTTTATCTTCAACTCGCATTGGGCGGTGTGTGCCTCGCCAGACTATTTAGCCACGAATGGCTCACCAGACCTACCCAATGATCTGCGTAAGCACAATTGTTTAGGTTACACCCACGAAAGTGGTGGCACCTTTGAGTGGCAGTTCAAAAACAACAGCGATGTTTATACTGTTAAAGTCAACGGTAATTTTTCATCCAATAATGCCGCGGCGCTACGTAAGTCGGTACTCGCTGGCAATGGTATCGCTTATTTACCAATGTGTTTGATTTACGATGATATCCTGCAGGGAAGTTTGGTTGAAGTGCTCAAACCGCACAGTGCCAAAGTGGTTGGCGTTTATGCGGTGTATCCATATACCAGAAAGCCAGCCAAACGTATTCAAGTATTGATTGAACACATTCGCCAGCGCTATTTGGATATGCAAGAAAGATTCTAGCGCTGCATAAAAATCAAGCGATTTGCTACTTTCTGTTTGTGATTTATTGGTTAGTCCGTTATCCGTCTAAAAATAGTTTCAATACGAATAAATTACTAACATTTTATTACATTCTTGCGTTAAAATCGTACGGCGTACTGAAAGTCGATCGTGCGTGAATTATTATAAAAGTAATAGGATAAAGTTGAGCTATGTTTTTCAGAAAGAAACCAGTGGTAAGCCACTCTTCGTTTGAAGAAAACTTATATGCAGCAATATTAAGAAATACCGCTTATATTGAGTTTGATAAGAACGGAAATATTCTTACAGCAAGCAATATATTCCTTAACTGTGTAGGTTACACTCTCGATGAAGTACAAAATAAGCATCACCGTATGTTTTGTGAATCGAGTTATACGCACAGTTCTGAGTATGCTGAGTTTTGGCGAGCACTGGCGTCGGGAGAGTCTTTTGAAGGGACTTTTACTCGCATCTGTAAAGGTGGTCACTGCGTGATTCTATCGGCGACTTATATCCCAGTTATTGATGATCAAGGGCAAGTCGAAAGGGTATTTAAAATTGCCGCTGATGTTACTCAAGTACATAAAACTGACGCGCAGAAACAGAGCGTGATTGATGCTTTAAATAAGTCAATGGCGGTGATTGAGTTTTCTACCGATGGTACCGTGATTAGTGCTAATGATAATTTCTTGACTACATTGAAATACCGAGAAAATGAGATCGTTGGCAAACATCACAGCATGTTTTGCTTTGATGACTTTTATCGCGAGAACCCAGACTTCTGGAATGATTTAAGATCAGGCCGCTTTAAATCAGGACAATTCTTACGTAAAGATGCGTTTGGCCGTAATGTGTGGATTGAAGCAACGTACAACCCAATATTTGATGAGCATGGTAAAGTTTCAAGTGTGGTGAAGTTTGCATCAGACATCTCTGATCGCGTAGAGCGAAATCTTGCCATTTCACAGGCTTCCGAAGTAGCGTACAGCACTTCAGTTGAGACATCACAAATTGCTTTAGAAGGCTCAAAGCTATTGCAAGAATCGGTTGAAGTATCTCATGAGATCAGTAACAAGGTAGCTGGCGCGGCAGCCAAAATCGCTGATCTTAATGAACGCTCTCACAGCATCTCGCAAATTGTCTCAACCATCAAAGGTATCGCTGAGCAAACCAACCTACTGGCACTCAATGCAGCAATCGAGGCTGCTCGCGCGGGTGAACAGGGCAGAGGTTTTGCGGTAGTGGCGGATGAGGTGAGAAAACTGGCTTCTAGAACAGCGGAGTCTACCGCAGAGATCACTCATGTTGTTGACGAAAACCAAGTATTAACGACGGACATTACTCAGTTCATGCAAGAGGTCGCAACTATCTCAGATCACGGCAGCGCTAAGATGTCAGAAGTCTCAACTGTAATGGAAGAGATTTATAAAGGGGCAGAAAATGTCTCGAATACCGTGATGAGCTTGAATGAGCAGAAGTTAGCTTAGTTATTTAGCCAAGAACATTACTGATAAGAAGCCTCATTCGTTTGCGATGAGGCTTTTTTACATCCTTACAACAGGTTCCATCCGTTCTACGGATAACAACTATTTCGATAATTACTATACGTAGGGTTTGTTTTATAACATTTAATAGAATAATTACAAAAAAATTAGGGTTATTTCACAATACCTCTTACTAATTTTTTCACCACCTATGCCACAATAGTTTTGCGTACGGTATGTTACTGCGCGCAGATAATTATAAAAACGAATGGGATAGTAAGGTTATGATTTTTAGGAAGAAAGAATTGGTTAGCAAGCCGTCGTTTGAAGACAATGTATATGCAGCGCTATTGAAGAATACAGCGTACATTGAGTTTGATAGAAATGGTAATATTCTTACTGCGAGCGATAAATTTCTCTGTTGTGTCGGTTATAGTATTGAAGAGTTGCACAATCAGCATCATCGTATTTTTTGCGATCCAGATTACGCAAGAACAGAGGAATATAATGAGTTTTGGCGTTCACTTGCGGCAGGCCAGTCGTTTGAAGGGACAGCGACTCGGATACGAAAAGATGGCAGCAGTGTGATACTATCTGCCAGCTACATTCCGGTAATAGATCACTTAGGCTCGATAAATCGTGTGTTTAAAATAGCCACCGATGTGACTGAAATACATAAGGATGATGCAAAGAAACAAAGCGTCATTGATGCTATAAACAAGTCTATGGCAGTCATTGAGTTTACCATTGAGGGAACAGTGACGAGTGCCAATGAAAATTTTCTAAATACATTGAAATATCGTGATGATGAGATCTTAGGTAAGCATCATCGCATGTTTTGCTTTGATGACTTTTATCAGCAGAATCCAAATTTCTGGGAAGAATTGGCAACTGGCTGCTTCAAGTCAGGGCAGTTCTTACGCAAAGATGCCTTCGGAAAAAACATTTGGATTGAGGCAACGTATAACCCTATCTTTGATGAGAATGGCAAGGTGGCAAGCGTGGTGAAGTTTGCATCAGACATCACTGAACGAGTAGAGCGTAATCTCGCCATTTCACAAGCATCTGAAGTAGCTTACAGTACTTCGGTTGAGACTTCTCAAATTGCACTTGAAGGTTCTAAGTTACTACATGAATCCGTGAGCGTATCTCAAGAAATAAGCACTAAGGTTAGCGAAACTTCGGCAAAAATTGCAGATCTCAACGACAGGTCTCAGAATATTTCACAAATTGTTTCCACCATTAAAGGTATTGCTGAGCAAACCAACCTACTGGCACTAAATGCAGCAATCGAGGCTGCACGCGCAGGTGAACAAGGTCGAGGTTTTGCGGTAGTGGCGGATGAGGTGAGAAAACTGGCTTCTAGAACCGCTGAATCCACCGCAGAGATCACTCATGTTGTTGACGAAAACCAAGTACTAACAACAGAAATTACTCAGTTCATGCAAGAAGTGGCGACTATCTCTGATTTAGGTAGTGCCAAAATGTCTGAGGTCTCTACTGTAATGGAAGAGATCTACCAAGGGGCTGAGAATGTCTCAAATACCGTGATGAGCTTGAATGAACAGAAGTTAGCTTAGCGATTCATTTCAGAATGCCACTAAATAAGAAGCCTCACGTGTTTGCGATGAGGTTTTTTTGATCTAAATCCCTTAAATAGTGCAACGGTAAGACAGGCGACTACTCGTACGTAGTCGCTGTTTAAAATGAATATAAGATCTATTAGTGAGTAAGTTGAGACAATAAGTAGGATGGTAAGAAATAGCGCTCTCATATTTGATAATACTGCTTTTTTAAGGGGGCAGGTACATCTGATAGGTAACATGGAGGGAAAGGCTGAAGTATAGTGAAATCGAACAAAATAAAGAAAAGCCAAAAAGGAATTAAGATGAAACAAAAATTACTGATGACATCTTTACTTATGACATGTTCTGTACCTGTAGTATTTGCTGATGTTTCAAACTACGTTATTGATAAACAAAATGAAGCACTAACCCAAAATACACTAGGTAAAGGTTTTGGTCCTCAATCACCAAGGGATATTGATAACCTAGAGGGTAGGAATAAACGCTTATTCAGTCTTGCACCTTCATATACAGAAATGAATTTATGTAATATTCATTTTCATAAAAATGCTGAACATAAGGGTGGTGAGTTTACTAACTATGCTGGTAACGGTGATGGTAAAGGCTATGGTACGGGATACCTTTACAATGGCCAATTAACAGAGTCTGAATTAAAGCCATACGTTATCCAAGGTAAAGGTGCAGAGCTGCGATCTGGCGATACGATTGAATTGCATTATGTTCATTCTTCTGCTCAAGTTGAACCAGGTTCAACTTTGGCTGCATGTATAGATGAATCTATTGGTAATCCACAGTTACGAGTAGAAACTCAAGTTTACGTATTGGTTAATGATACCAAGGCTTTCGACTTTAACGAATTGACTCGATTTGGTGAAAGGAATGGTTACTACCAGGCTATGAATATTCCCAACAATACGGGTGAACCGGTGGTCTATGCTGGCTCAACGACAGGTCCAAGTTATAATGAGCAAGGCTCTTCTCTTCAAGTGACTTGGAGTGTGCGTCCTAAAGTTGTAAAAGTTAATATTGCTTCAGTTGCTCAGTGGCTTGAAAGCAATGAGTTTAATGAAGATCATGCACACGGCGTGCGAAATCTAGTAACTAATCCAGATCTATTATCGTCTGGTCGCTAATGTATCCTCATTCTTACTTTAGGTCTCAATCAATACGTTGAAGGTTGAGTGATTGAGATCTTTTCTATCATCAGTAATTCACTCAAGGCTGAGATAAGATTGGCCTCACAAAAATTTGCTTACGAAATCACTAAATTGAAACGTTTGCGTCGCTTTGATTTATAAGCTCTTCTATGATGCGCGCGAATTTATAATCCTCCTTCAGAAGAGACATTCCATGCTTAAGCCGACTTTGCTTGCTTCCCTTGTCGCCGTTGCTGTTACAGGCTGTGCGCAGTTCACGCCTAACTACAATGCAGACCTGATCATTACTAACGGTGAAGTGCTGACGATTAACCAAACCATGCAGGTCATTGAAGATGGCGTGGTCGTGGTGAAAGACGACAAAATTATCGCGGTTGGTGAGGCGGATATTGCCGAGCAATACCGCGCGCCAAAAACCATCGATGCTAATGATGGCATTGTGATGCCGGGGATGATTAACACTCATAACCACTTACCGATGATTGCATTTCGTGGTTTAGGTGAAGAAGGTATCGCTAATCGCTTGTTTGCCTACTTCTTCCCGCTGGAAGGTGAGAAGCTAAGTCGTGAGCTTATCTACAATGCGACTAAGCTTGGCACAATCGACTTAGCGCAAAGTGGCGTGACGACTTACGTTGACATGTACTACCACATGGATGAAATGGCAAAAGCGACCAAAGAGGTTGGCTTGCGCGCGGTGTTAGGTCAAACCGTGATTAAGTTCCCGGTGGTAGATAGTAAGCAACCTTATGGTGGTATTGAGTACGCAGAGAGCTTTATTCAGCAGTACAAAAACGATCCTTTGATCACACCAGCTTATGCACCGCATGCGGTGTACACCGTAAATAAAGATAAGCTACAAGAGATCAATCGCTTATCTAAGCAACATGATGTGCCAGTGCTGATCCACGTTGCTGAGTTTCCGAATGAAGAGACGCGTATTAAAGAAGCCCACAGCGCAAATTCTCCAGTGGAATATTTAGCAGAAATTGGCGCTCTCGATGAGCGTGTAGTGTTGGCTCATGGTATCCATTTCTCTGAAAAAGACATTGAGCTAGTCAAAGCTGCGGATGCAGGCGTTGCTTATAACCCAATGGCGAATGCCAAAGGCGCGACAGGTATGGCGCCAGCGTGGGATATGTACCGTGATGACGTACGTATTGGTTTAGGTACTGACGGACCAATGAGCTCTAACCAAGTCGATTTGTGGCGCACACTGAGCTACGCATCGACCATGCAACGCTTAAAGCATGATGACCGTACTATCATGATCCCAGAGCAAGTGATCGAAATGGCAACCATTGGCGGTGCAAAATCGCTGCATATGGAAGATAAGATCGGTTCTCTTGAGGTGGGTAAACAAGCGGATATCATCATCGTTGAAACGCAATCTGCCAACATGATGCCAAACTACGACCCATACGCGACCTTGGTATTCCAAGCGAACCCAAGTAACGTTGATACCACCATTGTTAACGGTAAAGTGGTGATGGAAAATCGCCAAATGCAGACGGTCACTATGGAAGAAATCCGCCCAGAGATTGATGCGATGGAAGCCGATATCAGCGACTTTGCGAAAGAGCTGGCGAAGAAAGCGATTAAATCGAAGAGCTTGATGGATTGAGAATCGAGATCTGAGATTTGAGATCTTAGAGTCGAGAATTGAGAGGCGAAAGCCAAGATTCGAGATAAAAGCTGAGAAAAAAGCCCGTGGCTGTGTAAGCACGGGCTTTTTACATTGCGGTAAAACAATCAATTAGTGTTTCGGATTAACGCCGTTACGAACCATGTCTTGACCAGTCTTAAAGACTTCTTCACTTACCCAGCGACCTAAGATCAGTTGGTGTTTATCATCCAACACCGCTACGAAGTGGCGACCATCAGCATTGCTGGTTGCTAGAGCCACGCCACCGATGTTTTGTAGACCTAGAATGCCACTTTCTACTGCGGTTAGGAATGCCGCTAATTCATCTAGATTTTCAATTACGCGTTCGTCTTTAATCATTTTCAAACTCTCGGATTATATGAATGGTGCGCGATAGGTTGCACTCAAGTGATTGAGGCGTACTTTACCAGTCTCAATCGCAAAATCCATTTATCAATCAAGAGTTATGGCAAAAAACTCACAAGCGCTTAAACAATCACCACAACCTGAGCATAGTTGATTATCAATCATTGCGACTTCACCAGCTTGTATCGAAATGGCTTTGCTACGACACACCTCACTACAGGATTGACAGTATTGCGCCAGTTTCGGGTTGCAACGGTAGTTTACCTTAGCCTTGAGCGCAGAATGCGTCAGTGCGCCGGTTGGACAGGCTTGCACGCACAAGTAGCAACTATCACAGTTTCCCGATAGCACCGGGTAGCCGTGCTCTTGGGTGATGGCGTTGCTTGGGCAAGCGTTTGAGCAGCGCATGCATTGATCGCACATGCTTAAAAACTGTAGCTCTTCTCGCGCTTGCGGAGGGCGAATAAATCCGGTTGACGATTCAACATGTGTTGGTCGAAAACGCTCAAATAACGCCCGGCGTGATGGGTTGATTTCTGTCATTATTTATACAGTTTTATAGGCTCAATTGTTAATCCGATTTCAGTTTTAACTTGTTCTAAAAAGAGCTCAGTTAACTTAGCTAAGTCTGCGTAAAATGGACTCTCTTGGTTGCTTTGCAGTAATTCTAGATAGCGACCACTCCAAGGCAGTAGATGCACAGAGAGAAACTCTACCAGAGCGACCTGGTTGCCTTCTTCGATAAGCAGAGCCAGCGCCCACATCATTAAGCCAAAATGATCCAGTGGTTGATTGTTAATCTCAAACGCAATGCCTGCACGGTCTAAAAACTGGTAGTAAGCCGCAGTTGAATCGCCCATGACTAGGTTTTCGCGGTTTTGATACACCGAGCCCCATGGCGGCGCCAACATTTCGCCTTGCCCTTCAAACAATACAGAGAAATTGTATTTGTTTGCCGAATAACGCTCTTGCTTTAGAGAGATGATTAGATGATTGACGGTCTCTAAATCTTGCCATTGATAAGCGCTAGCAAGGGATTCGAGGTTGTTGAGGGTCGCCAAGTTAATCTGCTCTACCGGTGAGTAGTAGAACAGAGCGCCAAGTGCGCGTGGTAGTAGGGCTAAGTTGTTCATTGAAAATCCCAAAATAGGGGAGCTAAGCTCCCCATAATCTATTACATACCGATTTGCCAAAGTTCATAGAAGCCGATTCGACCAGCGATCTCTGAAGCGGCAACAAACACGACTGCTAAAGAAGCGAACTGTGTATTGTCTTTTTGTCTGGATGAGAGACTGATAATCGCTAAACCTGCAAACGCCAGTTTGAGCATCCAGAACAACGCATCTTGACCAAACAAACTTGGTGCGGCTAAGCCTATGTGAGCAAAGTAGCTTGGCATTAAGATGATGCCGACTAGTAAGCTAATCAGCGCAGTGTATTTAAACAAGCGGCAACCACAGATTAGATACACAACTGTTGCACCCATCACAAATGCCGTCAGGATCATGTAGATCGAGGTATATACGCTATTCCATGCCGCAACACTTTCTATGGTGTAGATGGTTGGAATGGTATGTACCAACACGATTCCAGCAAAGCTAGAGAATAGGCTTACCGCTTTAACCGTGTTGCTGCCTTGACGAACTTTCAGACACACCATGGCAGCAAACAGCAGTCCACCAAACATGATGGTGGCTATGATCTCGTTACTCATCGGTGATTGACCAATTGCATTGAGAGCATTAAGTGCTTTAAGCGGTTGACCAAGGTGGGTGAGTGATGCGATGCCACCGAGCGACAATGCCACAAATGCTGCATACAACGCTTTCTCATGTTGCTTGCGATTCATCTTGCCAATCAAGAATGCGAGGGTAGATAACACCACAATTCCAACCGCCGTTTGTGCGAGGAAAGTGAAGAAAACCAAAGATAACTCGTGCATTTATTTTACCTCCGCCGGGTTTTGTAGCTCGCCCACATTGCTGTTGTTCGCAACGGCATGGCTATGGGTACGTACAATTAAGTTCGGGCTGGTAATGCGTGAGTCAGGCAGGGGCGCAACATCACGTTGGTTGCCATATTTGGCGCGTAGCTCATTAATGTCACCAAACTCAATCGCACGTTGAGGGCATGAGTCGACGCATACAGGGTTAAGCCCTTGCTCTAGACGGTCAAGGCAACCGTCGCACTTCGACATCACCTTTTTCTCTTTGTCATATTGTGGCGCGCCGTAAGGGCAGCGCATGGCGCAGTAACGACAGCCAATACACTTATCTTGGTCAACCAGCACTAAGCCATTGTCTTGGCGTTTGTGCATTGCCTGGGTTGGGCACCCTGCGACACAAATTGGATCGTCACAGTGGTTACAAGCAACCGATAGGTAGTAAGCGAAGGTTTGGTTGGTCCACGCACCATCGCTATCTTTTGCCCAAGAGCCGCCACCGTATTCGTACACGCGACGGAACTTACGACCGACATCAATATCGTTTTTATCTTTGCAACTCACCTGGCAAGTTTTACAACCTGAGCAGCGAGATGAATCAATATAAAAGCCTAATTGTTTCATTTAGTTATGCCTTCTGAATTTCTACTAGGTTGGTATGTTGTGGGTTGCCTTTAGTGATAGGCGAGAATAGGTGACTGGTTAGGTTGTTGATACAACCACCAATATCGACACCATTTTTCACAACCGACCATGCGCCTTGCGGCATTGCGGTCACATCTGGCATTACACGGTTAGTCACTTTAGCCGCGATAAGGATCTTGCCGTATTCGTTGAATACATGAACCATATCGCCGTTTTTGACCCCACGTTGCTCGGCATTGATCGGGTTGATCCAGATTTCGTCAGGCACCGCTTCGGCGACAACGCCAACATTGGCATAT
Organism: Vibrio fluminensis; assembly: GCF_015278125.1. Taxonomy (GTDB): domain Bacteria; phylum Pseudomonadota; class Gammaproteobacteria; order Enterobacterales; family Vibrionaceae; genus Vibrio; species Vibrio fluminensis. Next base: position 467,148 of record NZ_JADILO010000001.1, on the reverse strand, counting down.
GTTGAGTGGGTATGACCTTTAGTATGGAAGCCCGTCATTTGCAGTGGGTATTGGGCAAACTTCTCTAGATCCATGTGCGAGTTTGGCACAGGCACATACTCTGGAATTGCCGTCATATAGTGACCTTCAGGCAGCACCCAAGTATCAACGCGCTCTTGCACCTTAGTGGCAAATATTTCGAACTTACCAGAAGGGGTGGTGAGTGGATTTGCCGCTGGATCTTGGTAGAAATCCGCGAACGGAATGCTGTCTTCTTTCTTCGCGCGTTGCTGATCGATAACACCGCTGCCGCGTACTTTTGCAAACTCAGGTAGGTAAGTACGTTTGGCACGAATATCGTTGTAGTGTTTTTCAATCCACTCGGCTTGGCTGCGACCTTCAGTAAAGGTTTGTTTAAAGCCAAGGTGCTCGGCAATGTCCGCACATACGTCATAGGTAGAGCGCACTTCCCACATCGGGTCGATGGTGTTCTCCATTGAGATCATAAAGTGGTTAGAGCCTGATGCGTAAGCGTTATCAACCAAGTCTGACGCTTCTAGGTAAGTGGTTTCAGGTAGCAAGATATCAGCGAATTTTGCTGTTGGCGTCATATGGTTATCGACCACGACAATAAACTCACATTTGCTGTCATCAGCCAATATTTCACGGGTGCGGTTTAAGTCACCATGTTGGTTACCCAGCACGTTACCGGCTTGGTTGATCATTAGCTTAATGCCGTGCTGCAATTTATCTGCACCTTTTAAGCCGTGCGTCTCAGGAGTAAAAACTTCCGGGTTGGCAATGGCGTCTGTCCAAGAGAACACCGGGATCGACGTTTTGACTGGGTTGGCTGGGCGAGGTAAGAGCGGCACACCATATTTGGTTGAGTATGCCCAGTTACCCGTGTTGGTGCCTGCGCGACCAAAGTGACCTGACACGACACACAGAGATTGAATCGCGTGCACGCTGTGCTCGCCATTATGGTGGCGCTGTGCGCCCCAGCCCTGTGCGATGTAACACGCTTTGGCGTTAGCGATTTCACGCGCGAGTTGTACGATGCGTTTGGCTGGAATGCCCGTAATCGTTGCCGCCCACTGCGGCGTTTTCTCAATGCCGTCTTTGCCAGTCCCTAAGATGTAGTCTTTGTAGCTGCCATTTACTGCCGCGTTGGCAGGTAGCGTATCGTGGGTAAAGCCGATTGCGTATTTGCGGATCTGTTCTTCATTGAGCAGATCTTCTTTGATCATTGTATGGATAAGGGCAGCAACTAGAGCGGCATCCGTGGTTGGTTTGATTGGTAACCACTCAGCATCGCTCACCACTCCAGAGTCCGTGTAACGTGGGTCAATCAGGATCACTTTCGCACCCGATTTTTCAAGTGCTCGGCGCATCTCTTCAACCTGACCACCACCTGACATACGTGTTTCAGATAGGTTGAGGCTAAATAGCACCACTAAATCTGAATCTTCGATTTCGGTAAAGTGGGTACCAGCATACTTACCCCAAGTGAATGGCGTCATACCGTTGATTTGCGCGGTTGAGTAAGAGTTGAAGTAGTTGAGGTAGCCACCGGCTTGGGTCAGCATACGTAGCCAAGCTTCACGACCTTGAGTGTGGTAGTACGCGCCAGTACCGTACTGGAAATAGACCGCTTCTGGCCCATAAGTCTCGTAAACACGGGTCAACTGATTGGCGATGGTTTGTGTCGCTTCTTGCCAACTGATGCGCTCGAATTTACCTTCACCACGCTTGCCAACGCGTTTCATTGGGTATTTCAGGCGATCAGGGTTATAGACGCGGAATTTGTTTGAGCGACCACGTAAGCATGGGCGAATTTGGTGTTCGCCAAAAACGGCATCATTGTCTGTATCAGCGGGTTCAACTTGTAGGATGCGCCCATCTTGAACTTTTACTTTTAGTGCGCAGCGTGAGCCACAGTTTACTAAACAGGCGCTGTATTTAAATTCAGCTGGAGTAGTAGTTGGTGCAGCACTGACTTTTTTGCTCAGTGGTAATGTGGCTAGAGAGCCAGCAACAGCAGCGGTTGCGCTGAGTTTGCTTGAATACTCGAGTAGCTTACGGCGGGTGGTTTCTATATTTAGAAACGGCAGAGTAGCCATAGATATTCCTTTACAGTGTAATACAAAAATTAATTCAAATAGGAATGATTTTTATTTTTATGTCTTTGTTCCTACTGGATTTTTTGATGGTTGAGCACTCAATCCAGATGAGACCCTAGCAACTGTAAGGTTTTAGTAATAGAGGGTGATTTATCGATATGTGATCTGGTAAAACTTCGACAGAGAGAAGAGTTTGGATTTGTGATATTTACGCGGTTTTTCGAAAATCTTAGCTGGTGTTCTTGATGAAACTGTGAGTATAACTTTCTGAAATAAATGGTAATTATGTATGGGTGGATGTTTTATTGTTGTGGCGTATGTAACTTACTTGTATGGAATGTTTTTGAAGTATGGTTTTCAATGTCGGGAACGCCCAAAACCGACCGGACAACGGCTACTATACTAAAGCGCCTTTCTGATCACTCTTTGGCAAGGCAAAGAGTAATTGGACCGCTTTGTTAAGTGTTGAAATACGCGAATGATTTTTAAGCGGTACATACACAGTTACATCGTTGAGAATTGAGAATGGTATGACCCCATAAAAGTAGACACACTGGGTTAATTCAGAAATAGGAGGCTGGTTGATTACAGCCTCCATTTATTTAGTACGTGTTAGCTATTATAGCGAAGCTTTTTGGGTAACAGCTTTTTGCCAAACACATTGATCAAGGCTCCAGTGACAATTAAACCGCCGCCCATGTAAGTCCAGACCGATGGGATTTCACTGAAGATCACCACGCCAAGTAGGGTAGAGAATACGATCTGTACATAAGAGTAGGCTGAGGCTTTGCCCGCTTCTTGGGTTTGCATCGCTTTGGTTAAGCCATATTGACCAATTTGAGTGAAGATGCCCACCATGACCAGCAAGAGCGTAATGGTCAAACTAGGTACGACAAACTCATCCCACATTAGGAACGTTGAAACAGGCAGCGCGACTAGTGGGAAGTAGAAAATAATCACTGAGCTATCTTCGGTTTGGCTCAGTTTACGTACGATGACATAGGCAATGGAGCTACCAAATGCGCCCAGCAACGCAATCATCACACTGTGAATCGGTAGGGCTTGTGCGGTAATCGAATCCGACATATTTGGCTGCACCATCAGCCCAACGCCTAGCAAACACAGCGCGATACAAATCATGGTTGCGCCTTGAATACGCTCTTTGAGAAACAGCACACCAAGTAAGGCAGTAAACACCGGATGAACGTATTGCAGAATCGTCGCTTCGGCTAGAGGTAGAGCAGTGACGGCATAGTAGACACACATTAGTGCCATGGTGCCGACAGTACCACGTAGTAACAGCAATTTTTTATTGTTGCCCCAAATGGAAATCTTTTTGCGTTTTACATCAAGGTAGCTGAGGATAAGCGAAACCAGTGCGCGGGCAGCTACGATTTCGAAAACAGGGATGCCATGGACGCTCACGTATTTTACGCAAGCAGACATAAGTGCGAATCCCAGTGCTGACAACAGCATGAAGCGCACCCCTACTGGGATGATGTCGTTGAATCTAGAAAGCATGGTTTTTCAAGGTTACGGATTAGAATGACATCATACGTTATCAAAATTCAGAGTGATATACCCGTCCTACTTGAAGTTGCAGCGGTGTTGACTGGCACTCACAAACCTCATCACATAGACCATCTATGCTCAGAGGCTTTGTTCGTTTGTCGCCTACCTGCATCTCCAAGTTGTTTGGGTATAGAGACGAACAGGATCTCGCCTACGTGGTGTCGTTTAGAATGATTGACGAGCGTAAGCTATTTTGTGCTGCTTTGATTTTTCCCGTTCGATTGCTGTGATTTAGCAAAGGTGACCCACTTTAATTTGCCGTTGGTTTCATATTGATTGGCATTTTCGCAACGCATTAGATAGCCGCCAACTTCTAACAGGGCACCTTCCGAGTACGCATGATCTTGGTAGTAACAAATTCTATGGTTGGCTTGCTCACTGTTCACTACGATCGCTGCACGGTGATTGGGTGTGGAGTAGCTCTTTTCTGCGGCGCCGGCAGAAATTGGTAACAGGCAAACTAAAAACAATCCACTGACTCTCATCATAACTCTCCATATTTACGTTGATAACGCGGCAGCATACTGGCATTGCCGAGCAAGCCTCCCTGATGAATATAGATTAGCTGTTTATCTTGATTTTGCGGATACCATTCAAGCAGGCAACACCACATCATAGGGTCATAAAGTAATTCAAATTCTACGCCAGTTTGTTGAGTGAGCTGTTGCCAGATCAAATAATCTTGTTGGTAGAGTTTGCCAAAATGATGCTTAGTTTTTAACTCAAGAATTTCCGGGTGTGAGTTTTCACCTAACTGATTAAACTGTTCCGTGAGGTACTCTTTTCCGCCCACGCAAGCACAAGTAATAACGGCGATGTCGTGACGGCTCAGATATTTATGTAAATACAAAGCCGTGGTTCCGGTACCGGCGGGTAGCGCCACAACGAACTTTTGCTTTGGCTGGTTTTGAGTCCAGAGCAAGATTTCTTCGGCTAGCTGTGTTACGCCATATTCCGCAAGGGTACAACGACCACCTTCAGGTACAAATAGGCACGTCTTATCTGGTTGGCGAATATGAGTAATATACTCTGCAGGGTGAAGATTACTGTGAGCGACCGGAATAATCTCTGCACCTAATTCTAACGCAGCGTGATAATTGCCAATTGGTTTTTGTTCAAGCCAATCAGGAATACGGTCGACATAAAATTCGAGTTGCCAGCCCTTTAGTTGGGCAAGGGCTGCCATGGAATAGAGCGAGTTCGCTTGAGGGCTGCCGTAACCAATTAAGGTTTTGATTGATGAGTAGTCGCCGTCCAGTAGCGCCATAAATTTACGCGCTTTGTTGCCAGAAAAGTGAGGGTGAAGTTGGTCGTCCCTCTTCAGCAAGAATGGGATGTGATTGAAGCAATGCTCTGTGATGGGAGTGTGCGCCAGTTTCATGCGTTGACTACATTTAAAATGAAAACGACTAAATCATACCTTACTAATGCTCACTGAGTTAAAGGTAATTGTTGCCACACAGCCTTTTTGAGCATGATTGGCTAATTGGAACTGCCAGCCATAACGACGGCTTAAATCATCGACAATCAATAGACCTAAACCGTGTCCTTCTGCATTAGGCGTGTTTTTTAAGCCCGCCCCTTGGTCTGTTATGCTGATTCGCTGTTGATTGACGTCAATAGTAATTTTTCCTTTTGCAGTAGCAGCAATTGCGTTGCGAATCAGGTTACCAATGACCATGTTTAAAACGGCCGGTGCGGCTTTTAGCGCTGGCAGTGACTCGGTATTGAGTTCTATGTCTAACTGCTTATCTCTTGCCTGCATACTGTTATCTGCCACGATGGTTTGAAGTTCTTGCAGGGTAACTTCTCGAAGTGGCACATCATCTGCATTTCTTTCATAGCGAACTAAACCCAATAGGGCATCGACCATAGTGATCATTTGGCTGGTGGCACCATCAATACGTTCGATTTGGCGTTGGTTAAACTCAGTTTGCTCTTTGCGAGCAAGTAACTTGTTGGCACCTTTTACCACGGTTAATGGTGTGCGAAGCTCGTGGCTGGCATAACGCGCAAAAGCTTGCTCTCGTTTTAATGCCAAGTTTAAATCTGTTCGATATTGATTGAGACGCTCAGTGAGAATTTGAAACTCCTCTGCCGCCTCTTTTGAAATGGAAAACTCGCTCTCACTATCACCTGAGTGGCTTTCAAGCTGCTGAGCGATATCGTTAAGAGGTTCAATTAGACGAATTGAGAGGCGATACAAAACGGTGCCAAAAATGAACATTAGCAGAGAGACAATTGTCACGACTATTAGGCTAGAGTAAACAATTTCATCAAGGTCGAACTCAACATTATCGATGCGTGACAGCAAAATAACATCGTAGCTTTTTCCTTTGTGACTGTAGGACCCCTTGTAGACCATACGCGAGTCATCAAGATGATCGAGTTCTATTTCACCGAGGAAGTTCTCATGGTCAGTAAGGAATTGGCGATAGTCTTCTGGAACCAAAGATACGTCGTTATAGGCGTCGGTTAACACATCAATATTAATTTTACCGTTTTCACCCGCGATAAAGCGTTCTATCGCGATGTCTCGATCCAGTAACGCTCGTCTCTCACCCATTCGATCTTCAGACCAATGAATAGCGAGTGCAAAAACAGTAAAGGCAATCACGCCAATGATGACTGAAATACCAATGAAAAAGGCGGCTAGGCTTGAGGTAAGTGATTGCGTACTGCGCAAGATACGTTTCATGGGTTTATCTCTAAGCGGAAGCCGATTTTAGGGATGGTGACTAAAAGCTGTTGCTCAAATGGCTTGTCTAATTGTCCGCGTAATTGATAAATATGGCTGCGAAGTACATCATTATTGGGTTCCGCTTCGTCCCACAGCTTCTCCGCGATGTCCCGGCGAGTAACCACTTCAGGCGCGCGTGCACACAACATTTCTAAAATAGTGTAAGTGGTGGGGTTAAGGGCTAATAACTTATCATCTCGGTATGCTTTGCGCGTTTTTTGGTCGATAGTGATTGGTCCGACAGTCAGCTTGGTCGCTGCAATAGTGCCACGGTAGCGTTTAATTAATGCGTGCATGCGCGCTTCAAGGATTTCGAGATCAAAGGGTTTAGTTAGGTAATCGTCAGCACCATGACTAAAACCTGCTAGCATATCATCGCGATTATCTAACGCGGTGAGCATTAACACTGGCGTAGTATTACCGGCTTCGCGAAGTTTATTACATACAGTTAAACCATCCATTCTCGGCAGCATTAAATCGAGAATAATCATGTCAAAATTGCCTTCTAAAGCGAGCTGTAGCCCTAGCTCACCATTGTCGGCGTAATCTAGTTCCATTTCTAAGCATTCGAAATAATCAAACAGGATCCCTGCGACTTCACGGTTGTCTTCTACGAGTAATATTTTGTGCATGCGTTGTACCAAAGGAAATCGAGTTTTGACGTCCACTATATAACATCAAATTCGATGTGAAAAAAACGTCAATAACATTCTTTCCACATACCGTGACATAGATTAGTGGCATAGAGGCACTTTAATAACAGCTAATTAATGATGGCGGCGTTATGGATTTAATTTCAATCACTCAAAGACGATATGAATCGGCGATTACTTTATCAGTCATCGTTCCTTATTTTAATGAAGCAGAAGTACTCCCAACACTTCATTCGCGCTTATCGAATGTACTCGATGGCATGCCGGAACGTTGCGAAATTATCTATGTGAATGATGGCAGTAGTGATGAAAGCTTACAAATCGTTGAGGGTTTTCGTTCGACCAGCAGCATTGTACGTAGCATTTCATTAAGTCGTAACTTTGGTAAAGAGTCGGCAATGAGTGCAGGGCTAGAGTATAGCCGTGGTGAAGCGGTAATTTTGATCGATGCCGACTTGCAAGACCCACCTGAGCTTATTCCACAAATGCTGGCTAAATGGCGTGAAGGTTACGATGTAGTGAATATGCAGCGTAAAGAGCGCCATGGTGAAACTTGGTTTAAGCGTCAATCTGCCGCCGTGTTTTATCGCCTGTTAAATCATCTGGCCAAGTCGTCAATTCCTGAAAATGTCGGTGATTTTCGTCTGCTAAGTCGTCGAGTTGTTGAGCAAATCAATAGCATGCCTGAGAGAAATCGCTATATGAAAGGGATTTTTTCATGGCCAGGTTTCAAGCAATACACTATGCAATTTGATCGTGATGCACGCTTTAGTGGCGAAACAAAATGGAATTACTTCAAGCTGATTGGTCTTGCTGTCGATGGCATCACTTCTTTCTCGATTCGACCATTACGCCTTGCCACAGTATGCGGTGCACTGATAGCGAGTGGCGCTTTTATTTACGGTTTAGTGATTGTCGCTCAGACCTTACTTTGGGGTAATGATGTCACAGGCTATCCATCGATGATGGTGGTGCAGTTAGCGCTTGGCGGGATTCAACTACTGTCAATCGGTGTGTTGGGTGAGTATATCGGACGGATTTTTATCGAGTCTAAACAGCGTCCGCTATTTTTGGTCGATTCAGTGAAAGAAAAACCAGCCGTAATGATTTTTGATAATAATGTGGAGAAGCGCGCGTGAGTTTTAATCGAGTGCATTTATGGGCAATTCTTGGCTCCGTCTTACTGATTCGATTGATTTCGTTAGGGGCGTATCCTCTTATGGACACGACTGAGGCTCGCTATGGCGAAATGGCGCGCATCATGACAGAAACAGGTAACTGGCTCACGCCGCAGTTCGATTATGGTGTGCCGTTTTGGGGAAAACCACCCCTGTTCACGTGGATGAGTGCAGGGGGAATTGAGGCATTTGGTATCAATGAATTTGCCGTTCGATTTCCGCATTGGCTAGCCGGTATTGTCATTATTGTATTGATGGCAAGTTTTGCTCGAAAATTGGAATTCAGTGGACTACTAACGTCAGTGGTGTTGGCTACTTGTGGCATTTTCGCAATCTCTGCTGGCGCAGTGATGACGGATATGGCATTGACTTTGGGATTAGCGCTGGCGATGGTCGGGTTTTATCGTTGTTGGCAAGGCACTCGGCTTTGGGGCTATGTTGCTTTTGTTGGTTTAGCGATAGGTCTATTGGCGAAAGGCCCATTAGTTATTGTCTTGATGGGACTTGCCGTTGTGCCCTGGCTCATTATTCAACATGGTGTGGTTGGCGGGATTAAGGCATTGTGGCAGCGCTTTCCTCTCGTTTCTGGAAGCTGTTTAATGCTGCTGATTGCTTTACCTTGGTATGTGATGGCAGAGCAAGCAACACCTGGTTTTATTGATTACTTTATAGTTGGTGAGCATTTTAAGCGCTTTCTAGTGAGTGGTTGGGAAGGGGATTTATACGGCAGCGCCCACGATGAACCTCGAGGGATGATTTGGTTATTCTGGCTCTATTCTGCCGCTCCTTGGTCAATTGTGTTGCCAGTGTTGCTGTGGAAGAAACGTAAGCTTGTATCTAGTGAGCGTTTTAAACAGACAGGCATTTTAAGTTTCTTACTGTGCTGGATGTTGTCGCCAATGGTTTTGTTTACGTTATCTGGCAACATTTTACCTGCGTATGTTTTACCTGGTGTCCCTGCACTTGCCGTGTTGATTGCAGTTCTGCTGTCGGACATCGATTATGATCCAAAATGGTTTAAAGTGACCGCGGGCATAATTCCGGTGCTACTCGTTATTGCGGTTATTGTGACTAATTTGGGCGTTGGTAACAAAAAAAGTGACAAGATCATTTTTGATAAGGCCGATCCGTCACTACCAACGTTTTATGTCGGCAAGAGACCTTTCTCTGGTCAGTTTTATAGTCACGGTAAAGCTTTGAAGTTAAGTGAGAATGTTGAGCCCCTCACAATGCCTCGTTTCCAGCTGATCGGTAAGAAAAAGCAGGTTGCAGAGCTGGTGGAGAAGCAGGCATTAAGTTGTGTCGTTGAGTATACCGCTAAAAGTAAACGTACTCTCTATCGTTGCAGTCCGGCATCTTAGACCACGATATGCGACATCTCTTAGACAGCAAGTTGTGTAGATTTGCACTGGTTGGGGGCGTGGGCTTTGTTGCCGACGCCCTAGTTTTTACTCTTTGCTTAAAGTGGCTTGCTTTGCCTATGTTGCAGGCTCGCTTAGTCGCATTTATATGCGCAGCAACAGTGACATGGGTGGGGAATCGAAGCTTTACCTTTTTGAACTATAGCCGCAAGCGGTATGTTCAACCACGACTACTCTTAGTGGTTGAGTGGGGTAAGTTTATGTTGAGCGCATCGGTTTCTGCGATCCCTAATTTCATCACTTTTAAGTTGATTTTGACGCTGTTTGGAAATGATGGCGCGATTCCGTACTTAGCTTTGGTACTGGGCATATTACTCGGAATGGTGAGTAACTTTATACTCAGTAGTCTCTGGGTTTTCCATTCACACCAGTAGAGATTGGTCCCTAGTCAGATAAAAAACGCAAAAAAATGCCCAGAGCAAGTTGCGCTGGGCTGATACAAATTAATTTAGCAGGAGTTAATTTGGAAAAAGCAGTGTAGATAAAGAAGTAATTCGGTAAAGTCGACGGCCAGTAAACATTCAGCTATATCCTATCTACACTTATTGAGACTCACCGTTTTGCATTCAGTTCCCCAAAAATTTAATTTTTTTTAATTATCTTCTATTTCAACCTCTTACCATTTAGACACCCACTCTGAGTTTGTCCAAGTTTGAAAATGTGATGTTACTCTGTTGTTAATGATGTTTGTTGAATGTATATTTTCAAACAAGCGTTTAATACAGGTGATTGAAATGAGTGCAAGGCATAAGACGAAAGAGAAGATTCTAGATGTTGCGGAAGCTTTGTTTGCTGAGCATGGGTTCAAAGACACGTCTCTGCGCACGATAACCAGTAAGGCAGGCGTGAATCTCGCTTCGGTGAATTATCACTTTGGCGATAAAAAGACGCTAGTTCGGGCTGTCCTTGACCGATATCTCGAAGCTTTTATGCCCGCAGTTTCCGATGCACTTATTACTTTAAATCTCAATAATGATTACACGATGAAGCAAGTTTTCGAGGCGGTTCGAGATCCCTTTATGTCGCTTAATCATGTGCGTCCCAATGGGACCAGTCGATTTATGTTACTGCTCGGTAGAGGATATACCGATGTGCAAGGACATTTGCGCTGGTTCATCACAACCCGCTATCAGGAAACATTGATTCTGTTTGTTGATTCTGTGATGAAAGCGAACCCAACGCTTAGCCGAGAGGAGGTTTTCTGGCGATTACACTTCACACTTGGTACTTGTGTTTTCACGATGGCTTCGAGCCAGGCACTGTCCGAGATTGCCTTCAATGATTACGGCAAAAAAGTGGATGCGCAGTGTGTATTAGATCAACTGATTCCATATCTTGCTGCTGGTGTATCAGCAGAGTAACCAAAAATATAACTACAATTTTCCAACGACGATTGGATCCAATATAGAAACCGTGAACAAAAGGAACTGGTTATGAGCTCTCTACGAAGAAAATGGGTCAGTGACCCTGCTTTCAAAATGTTTAAAAAAGTGTTACCACCGCTATCAGAAACAGAGCGAGAAGCGATGGAGGCGGGGAGTGTCTGGTGGGATGGGGAGTTGTTTTCTGGTCGTCCTGACTTTAAGACTTTGCACCAATATCCTAAACCTGCACTAACTGCTGAAGAGCAGTCCTTTATGGACAATCAGCTCGAAACTTTGCTGGCAATGTTAGATGATCAACAAATCAACAAAGATGATCGCGATCTTCCAGAGGAAGTTTGGCAATACTTACGTAAAGAGCGTTTCTTCTCATTGATCATTTCCAAACATTTTGGCGGTTTGGAGTTTTCTGCATTAGCAAACTCGACCATAGTATCTCGTATTGCAACTCGCAGTATTAGTGCAGCAGTCACAGTCATGGTACCTAACTCACTAGGCCCTGGTGAGCTACTTTCCCATTATGGTACACAAGAGCAGAAAGATTACTGGTTACCTCGCCTCGCGGATGGGACAGACATTCCATGTTTTGCTTTGACAGGTCCTGAAGCGGGTTCTGATGCTGGTGGCATTCCTGATGAAGGTGTTGTGTGTATGGGCGAGCACCAAGGTGAGGAAGTTCTTGGTATTCGTGTGTCATGGAATAAGAGATACATCACGCTAGCGCCCGTTGCGACAGTGCTTGGTCTGGCGTTTAAGATGAAAGATCCTGACGGTTTATTGGGCAATAAAGAAGATATTGGTATTAGTTGTGCGCTGATCCCTGCGGATCACCCAGGTGTCGAAATCGGTGAGCGTCATGATCCACTTGGCTCGGCGTTTATGAATGGTCCAACGCGTGGTAAAGATGTTTTCATTCCTTTAGATTGGCTTATTGGCGGTCAGGAATACGCTGGTAAAGGTTGGCGTATGCTGGTGGAATGTCTATCAGCTGGGCGCGGTATCTCTTTACCTGCATTGGGGACCGCTATCGGTCATCTAACGTCCCGTACTACGGGTGCTTATGCTTATGTTCGTAAGCAATTTGGTATGTCGATTGGTAAGTTTGAAGGGGTTGCTGAGGCGCTAGGTCGCATTGGCGGTTTGACTTATCTCCTTGAAGCGACGCGAACATTGACTACCACGTCTCTGGATATGAAAGAAAAACCGGGCATTGTCACGGCAATTGCCAAGTACCATATGACGGAGATGGCACGTACCATTTTAAATGATTCGATGGACATTCATGCGGGTCGCGCAATCCAAGATGGTCCTATGAACTATCTGGCGAAGCATTATCTTGGTATTCCGGTCGCGATTACGGTAGAGGGGGCCAATATCCTGACGCGTAACTTGATGATCTTCGGACAAGGTGCAACCCGCTGTCACCCATACGTTTTGCAAGAAATGGAAGCCGCCGCTAACCCAGATCAAGACCAAGCGGCAGAAGATTTCGATAAGTTGCTGTTTAAGCACATTGGTCACGCTACTAAGAATACCTTTGGAGCATTTGGTGCTGCACTCACTGGTTCTCGATTTGTCAAAGCAAGTGTTAGTGGTCCAACGCAAGTGTACTATCGAGACTTAACCCGTATGAGCCGAGCATTAGCCGTGAGTGCTGACTTTGCTATGTTGACCTTAGGTGGCGAACTAAAACGTAAAGAGATGATCTCGGCGCGTTTAGGTGATGCGTTGGCTTATCTATACATGGGTTCAGCCGCACTGAAAAAGTACGAGGATGATGGACGTCACCAAGAAGATCTAAATTACGTTCATTATGCGCTGCAACACTGTTTGTATCATGCGGCTAAATCACTTAAAGAAGCATTTAGTAACTACCCACAAAAATCGGTGGGACGTTTACTGAAAACTCTTATTTTCCCACTAGGCAACCGCTTTGAAAAACCAAGTGATGATCTTGCGGTCAAGCTAGCAGAAAGCTTAATGACGCCGGGCGCACATCGCGATCGTCTAACTCACCTTTGCTACATTGGTGAGCAAGAGGATGATAATGTGGGCTTGATGGAAAATGCTTTCTTAGCCATGTACGGAGTAAAAGCGATTGAGCGCAAACTGATCACTGCTGCGCGCGAAGGTAAAGTGGCACGTAAAGGTTTACTGGCAGACCGATTGGCTCAGGCTAAAGAAGCGGGCGTGCTTAGTGATCAAGAAATCGAACAAGTATTGGCGGCAGAGAAGCTACGTTACAAAGCGATTCAAGTTGACCACTTTAGTCATGATTTTTCTGAAGTAAGAACGCATGATGACGTGCGAAAACCAAAGCTAAACAGTGTCGCGTAGTCGATTCTCAAATTTCCAGCTAATTAACAAGGCTCCGATTTAGGAGCCTTGTTTGGTGTTGGATAGGCTCGTTTGTGCCCCTTTTTTGCTTGAAACAGCTCCAACCACTTGCATTTAGCAGTGAATTTGCAAGAAATTTGGTGAGATTTGGCCTTGAACCTTTTATCCTAGCCAAGTTTTTTAAAGGAAGTTGAATATGATCATCAAACCTAGAATTCGTGGATTTATCTGTACCACAACACACCCAGTGGGTTGTGAAGCTAACGTAAAAGAACAAATTGCTTACACCAAAGCACAAGGTCCAATCAAAAACGCACCTAAGCGTGTACTTGTTATTGGTTCTTCAAGTGGCTACGGTCTATCTTCTCGTATCGCGGCTGCATTCGGCGGCGGTGCATCAACCATCGGTGTTTTCTTCGAGAAAGAAGGCACTGAGAAGAAGCCGGGAACAGCAGGTTTCTACAACGCGGCTGCTTTTGATAAGCTAGCTGGCGAAGCAGGTCTGTATGCAAAAAGCCTAAATGGCGATGCTTTCTCTAATGAAGCAAAACAAAAAGCGATTGACCTAATTAAGCAAGATCTAGGTCAAGTAGACATGGTGGTTTACTCATTGGCTTCTCCAGTGCGTAAGATGCCAGAGTCGGGCGAACTTATTCGTTCTGCGCTAAAACCTATCGGTCAAACATACACTTCAACAGCAGTAGACACCAACAAAGATGTCATCATCGAAGCAAGTGTTGAACCAGCGACCGAAGAAGAGATCAAAGACACTGTGACCGTTATGGGCGGTGAAGACTGGGAACTTTGGGTTAACGCGCTTGCAGATGCTGGTGTGCTAGCCGATGGTTGTAAGACAGTTGCATACAGCTATATTGGTACAGAGCTAACTTGGCCAATCTACTGGGATGGTGCACTAGGTAAAGCGAAGATGGACTTAGACCGTGCAGCATCAGCACTTAATGCGCAGCTGGCTGAAAAAGGCGGCAGTGCGAACGTAGCTGTACTTAAGTCAGTAGTAACGCAAGCAAGCTCAGCGATTCCAGTTATGCCGTTGTACATTGCGATGGTATTTAAGAAGATGCGCGAAGAAGGCGTTCATGAAGGCTGTATGGAACAGATTTTCCGTATGTTTAGCCAACGTCTATACAAAGAAGACGGTAGCGCAGCGGAAGTTGACGAGCAAAATCGTCTACGCCTAGATGACTGGGAACTGCGCGAAGATATTCAGCAGCACTGCCGTGAGCTTTGGCCACAAATTACGACTGAGAACCTAAAAGAGCTAACTGACTACGTTGAGTATAAGGAAGAGTTCTTGAAACTGTTTGGTTTCGGCGTTGAAGGCGTGGATTACGAAGCAGAAGTCAATACGGCTGTTGATGCTGGCTTTATTAATATCTAAGTAAATATTCGAGTACTCAGATAAAAAAACGGAGCTTTTTAGCTCCGTTTTTGTTTTAGACCGTTAGTCTAATTACACTGGCTCAACGTTATCCCACTCAACGGTAGAGAAGACGCTAACAGTGTCACCTTCTTCGTTATTGAAGGTGTATTTGTGTAGCTGGCTAGTATCAGAGTCAGCAAGGTAACCAAGTACTTGCTCGTTGAAGTTACCTGAAGCGACCTCAACGACCTCTGCGTTGCTAAATGCAAAATCTGTAGCGGTGAAATCAAACTCTTCAATCTCTGCTATAAACAGCTCATTGGTGTTTTCCGCGACAGTATCAATGTCAAGGTAAAGACTATCTACTTGGTTTGTCCCCACTAGAGCTTCGACATTTTGTAGCTTAGAATCGCCTGTTAACTCAAGCTCTACCGCGTGAGGAGAGTTGGCAGCAACAACGACATCGAAGCCTTCACCACCATTGATATAGTCGTTACCGTTATCGAAGATCAGGTCGTCACCGGCACCGCCTTCTACAACATCTAGGCCCCAACCGCCATCGATTAAGTCATTACCTTCACCACCAACCAATAGGTCATCACGCTGGTAGGTGACAACTGAATCAACTAAGAAGTCACTTGAGTCAAGGCCAAATCCATTGCCTTTCTTATCAAATACGCCAGCGGCTGCAGACAGTTGAATTTCATCGAACGTTGCAGTGCCAATATCAACTGGAGAAATAGTTAGTGTGCCGTTTGAGACATTGTTACCATTTTCAAGCACAGTGACATTATCAACTTCAGGGTTAATACCGTAAGTTGCAAGAGTTTCTGCGTCTAAGTCACCAACGGTAAAGTATCCGCTTTCTACTTCAACGCCGTTGTCGAGTACTGTCCATTTGCCAACTTCGTTTGCACCGTTAAATGCTTCATCCTTGAATAAGCGATCAACGGCAATGTCTGTCGCTACAGTATGCTCATCGACATAAAGAACGAGTGTTTCAGAGAAGTTGCTCTTATCTCCTGACTCATCGCCTTCAACGAAGCTATATCCAATCTGAGCAGACAAACCACTTTCGTCATTACCGACAACACCTACACCGCCATTTGCATTAGCAAGTTCCGTTAGGGTGCCATCTGGGCTAAGTGCTTTACCCTCGGTAAGATCTTCTTCTGTGCCTTCCGTTATTGCAGTGGCACGAGAGTAATCACCAAATAGGAGATCGTCACCTTCACCACCGATAAGTACATCGCGACCATATCCGCCTTCAAGGATATCGTTACCTTTACCACCATCTAGCCAGTCATCTCCTTCTTGGCTTTGAGAGAGAGCATCAAAGTCGATAGTTTTAATTTCGTTAACGAAGTAATCGCTTGAATCGAGAATGTCGAGCACGCCATTCTCGTAGATCCCTTCGGCCGCAGAGAATTCGATTGTATCGAAGCTCTGACCGTTGGTATCTTGCAACGTGATATCAAATACACCGCTGTTATCGTTATAGCTACCTAGTACTTTGATGTTGTCGTTAAGTGTAAGGCCGTGTGCATCAAGGGTATTGGCGTCTAAATCTTGGCTGGTGAAGTAGCCAGACGCGACTTCTACGCCATCATTAAATACGGTCCATTTACCGATCTCGTTAACCCCATCTTTGCCTTCATCAGCAAACAAGCGATTGATAGAGACTTGCGCTGCTGCTGTATCGTTACCTAGTGAATAAGTAATTGATTCTGACTCACCTTCAAGCGTGTTAGGATCAAACGTATAACCAAGTTGATCTGGAACACCTGATTCAGGGTTTCCTACGACACCAACTTGAGAGCCTTGTTCACTGGCTGAACCATCGATATTTGTCGGGTTAAATACGCGAGCATCAGACAAGTTGAGGCTATCTGCATCGAAGAAGTCATAGTAGTTATCACCAACTAGTAAGTCATCGCCATCGACACCAAGTAAGACGTCGTCTCCATTTTCACCATAAAGGTGATCATCATTGCTAGTGTTAGGATCAGACGTTAACTCAACCGTTTTAACTTCTTTTACTACGAAGTCACTCGAGTCCAAACGACCTCTGCTATTGGCTTCATAGTGGCCGATTGCTGCAGAGAATTGGATTTCATCGAAGGCTACGAAGCCCGTATCTTGTGGATCAATGGTAAAAGTACCGTTTGAGCGGCCATTGCCATCTTCCAAGACTTTAAGGTTATCCGTTTCAGCGTTGAGACCATAAGCATCAAGGGTTGCTTGATTGAATTCACCCGCTGTGAAGTAACCGCGTTCAACGACGATGCCATCGCGAAGAAGTGTCCAAACACCAACTTCATTGATATCTCTTACCGAAGAATCTTCTGAAATACCCTCGTTTGCAAATAGACGATCAATGGTAACTTGAGCAGCGTAACTGTGCTCATCCACACTAACAGAAAGGACTTCAGATGCGCCTTTCTTATCGCCCGTGAGATCATTTTCTACAAAACTGTAACCGATTTGACCACCAGCGCCTGATTCACTGTTGCCTTGAACACCGAACGTTCCACCTTTTTTGTATAGTGTCGCTTCTGTGCCGTCAGGGTTATAGGCTTTAGCTAGATACAGATTTGCACTTTTCGCGTTACTGAAATCAACGGCTATTTCGCCTGTATCTGGGTCTACTACTAATTGTTTGGCAAAGTCATCGCCAATCACAATATCGTTACCACTACCTGCAAGAACTACGTCGTCACCGTTACCAGCATTGACAAGATCAGCACCTTCTCCAGCAACAACAAAGTCTTCACCTTTACCACTATCGATGACATCATTACCAGCTTGAGCATCGATAAAATTGTTCTCACCTTCTGTGATAATTAGATCATCTTCCGGTGTGCCTACGCCAGATGAAAGTGGGGCGCTATCATCTAGTGTAGGGTCGATTACATCTACTACTTCGATACGGGTCGCCGAATCATTTACTTGTTTAACCGTCATGAAAATTTCCTCTATCAATCTGATGATTAATTTGAGGCAGCTCAGCCATCTCATTCCTGTGAGATCTGCAGCTTTCCGTCCTTACCTCGCGATAAGTTTGGCTTTTCTCAATTGTTGTATTATTGAATCCCCACAAGTTAATGCTAAGGGCGAGGGATTCTTTGGCTTGCCCTTAAATTTCTCTCATCGCCCTATATGCACTTACTGAAAGTGGCCCAAGTAAATAGTCAAGAGGTGTTTGCTCATTGAGTAGGATCATTACTTCTGCGGGCATTCCTGGGTATAGGGTAACGTTATCTAATTGTTTTAGGTCAGCTTGCTCGAGCTGAACTTTTGCTAAATATGCAGGCTCACCCGTTGTTTGATCGACAATGGTGTCTGCGGAGATATGAATGAGCTGGCCGCGAATTGGCGGTGTACGTCGGAAATTGTAGGCAGTTAATCGCACTTCCGTACTTAAGCTCTCGTAGACGTTATCAATATCTTCTGGTTTCAACATTGCTTCAATGATCAGTAGATCTTGCTGAGGGACGATCTCCATAATCTTTTCACCGGGTGAAATAACCGATTCACTGGAATAGATCGTTAATCCAACCACAATACCGGCTTGAGGAGCGCGTATTTCAACACGGCTTAGTACTTGCTCTGCATTATTCATTGCTTCGGCCGTTTCATTGATGGCTTTTTCTAATTGCTGTATTTCTTCACCGAGCTGTTTTGCGTAGAGATACTCCGCATTTTCGTCTTGCAGTTCAGCCTCAGAGACGGAGCGAATTGCGCGATTAATTTTCGCGGTTAATTCTGCTAGGTCACCTTCCAGTTCGGAAGATTCACGTTTAAGATCAAGTAACTTAGATCGCGATGTATTCCCAGTCTCTAAGAGCTTCTCATGCATCTCGACCTGTTGGCCTAGGTACAACAAAGTTTTCTTATCCGCTTTAAAGCGCAGTTGTAACCCTTTAAGGTCACTCTTAGCTTGAGCGACTTTTTCTAACAAGATTTTATTTTCACCGATTTGTAGAGCTCGGCGTTTTTCGAATAATTTGGTTTGTGTCTCTAAAATGGTCTGTATACGGGGCTGTTGATCACGCTCTAGTAATCGAGCGTCAAACTTAATTTCAGAGTCGTCTTGAAGTTCCGCTTGTAATCGGTTCAATCGTGCGAGGTCACTTTGCCATTGGGCTTGCAAGCCTAAAAAACGAGCTTGCGCTTGAGACGAATCAAGTGTGACCAGCAATTCGCCTTGCTCAACATTCTGCCCATCTTCAACATGAATCTGTTTAACAATACCGCCTTCTAGATGTTGAACAGGTTTGCGCTTTGATTCAACAATAACCATACCTCTTGCGATAGCTGCACTGGATAGTTCGGCAAATGAAGCCCAGTAACCAAAGCCAAAAAGTAGAATTAGGACTAAAGCGAGCGCATATTTTATGTTTGCTGACACGCTAAAGTTGAGGTTTCGACCATCACGATATTCGATATAGTCTTGGTGGATTTCATGGTAAGAACTATTAGCCATCGGATGCCACCTTTTTGATGTTCTGAACTTTAGATATTGCGTTAGCTTTCTGCGCAGAAATGATTTGTCCTTGTTGGAGTTCAACCACCCAATCAACGTGAGGAAGTAGCTCTTGGTTGTGTGACACCACGACCACGGCAATATTGCTTTGCTGGAATTGAGTCAGCAAATGCTTAAATTGTTGCAGTTTATCGGTGTCTAAATGCGCATTGGGCTCGTCCATTATCACTATTTTAGGTGTGTAGTAGATTGCACGGGCAATGGCTATTCCATTGCGTAGGCCCATTGCTAAGTAGGTTGCTGCGTTGCCCAGATTGGTATCATATCCGTGTTCAAGTTTTAATATATCTTCATGTACGCCAGCCGTTCGAGCCGCACGGATCACTTGTTGATCAGTCATACTCTTATCAAAACAGGCAATGTTTTGCTTTATCGAGCCCGTTAAAAACTCAATATCTTGAGGAACATAGCCAATGGTATATTTTAATTGACCACGGTCCCATTGGTTGAGACTCGCCCCATCAATCTTAATCGTGCCGGATGTTGGCGTATGAATACCAGCAAGTAGTTTACAAAGAACCGTTTTACCTGACCCACTTGAGCCTGTGATTAATAGACGATTGCCGGGTTCTAGTTTTAAACGAATGTTCTTCAACAGTGGTAACTTCTCCTTTGGTGGGTACCACGTGAGGTTATCTATGTGCAACGCACCTTGGACTTGGTCGAACTCTGTACCTTTATGCTGTTCGGCTTGAATAGCAAAATACTGACTTAAACGACTGTCTGCATCGCGAGCATTTTTCCATCCTTGAAATATACTAGTTAACTGTTCATAGGGTTGTAGCGCGCGCGACATCAAGATTGATGCTGCGATGATTCCGCCTGCTGACATTGAGTTGTTTACCACCAATAGCGCACTCACCGCCATTACGGCCATTTGTAAAATGAAGCGAATGAACTTGGCGATAGATGTAAACTTCGCGGAGGTGAGACCTAGCTTTTGTTCGTACCAGATCCTCTCAGCGGTGATGTGTTGATATTGATGGCTTAATCCTTCAAGTAAGTAATGTGCATTTAAGCTCTCTTGCCGAGTTTGCGCTTCATTATTTGCATTTCTGCATGCGGCAGAAGTCGCTTGCAACTGTAGAACTTGTTTATCTTTACTTTTGTGTGAGTAGATTGAAAAGCCACCAACCACAATAACTGCAGCTAGACCTAACGCGCCAATATAAGGATGCAGAATAAACATGACACCAATGAAAATAGGTGTCCATACAATATCAAATGCTGACGAAAAAGCTGGAGAGGTAATGAAATTTTTTATTTCTCTAACATCACTCTGACTGGCAATATTTTCAACTTTTTGAATAGGTAAGGACTTATATAGGTAACTTGATGTAATCGCATCTAGACGCGCTGCATTACTAAAAAGAAAATGTTGTTTGATAACATCTAAAGCGGCTTGGATAACTAATAGAAATAAACCAATACCACTGAGCAGTAATAGCGTATCAACACTACGGCTAGTTAACACACGGTCAAAAACTTGTAAGCTATAAATAGGGATCACAAGTACGAGGCAGTTCAGAATTAAACCTACGAATAAGAGGTAAGCTAGAACCTTTTTACTGAATGGTGTAAGGTTTTTCCATTCGTATTTATTAATATCCATACCTGAACATTGCCATGACCAATAATTTGCGCAATCCTAACATTCAAATATTGGCGTGTGCTACAGAGTTTAAAAGGCGATTAAGTAAGGATATATAAGATGTGAGCTATTTTTTCTTTTAAAACATGGTTTTGCAAGGGGTTTCTTATTAGTAAGAAACCCTGAAATAAATTATTTACTCGAATGTTGACCATATTGGCGCATGATCTGATGGTTTTTCGATGCCACGTAGTTCGTAATCAATATCAGATACGGTACATTTAGTAGATAATGAATTTGTTGCTAAGATAACATCAATCCTCAACCCTCTATTATCATCAAAACCACGTGAACGATAATCGAACCACGAATATCGTTCAGTTGCTTCTGGATTGACTAAACGGAATGTATCAACAAATCCCCAGTCCAATAATGTTTGCAACCATTCGCGCTCCTCTGGTTGGAAAGAACATTTTCCAGTTTTAAGCCAGCGTTTACGATTTACTTCGCCAATGCCAATGTCGAGGTCAGTAGGGCTAATATTAATATCACCCATCACAATGATATTTTCGTCATTAGTATGGTGTTCGCTTAGGTAGGTCATTAAGTCTTGATAGAAAGCTCGCTTATAAGGAAACTTAGTTTCATGACTAATATTATCGCCTTGCGGAAAGTAACCGTTTAGAACTGTGACTTTTTCACCATTGTCTGTTTCGAATGTTGCCATGATCATACGTTTTTGATGATCGTCATTGTCTGTGGGGAAACCTTTTTGAACCGACAATGGCTCCTTTTTACACAGCATAGCAACGCCGTAGTGAGCCTTTTGTCCATGAAAATAAACTTTGTAACCCATTGCTTCAACGTCGGCTAATGGGAAGGCTTCATCATGTACTTTGATTTCTTGTAGGCCGATGACATCCGGCTGATGTTTGTCGATAAGGGCTTGGAGTTGA
Source organism: Vibrio fluminensis (assembly GCF_015278125.1). Taxonomy (GTDB): domain Bacteria; phylum Pseudomonadota; class Gammaproteobacteria; order Enterobacterales; family Vibrionaceae; genus Vibrio; species Vibrio fluminensis. Next base: position 445,292 of record NZ_JADILO010000001.1, on the reverse strand, counting down.
TGAAGGCGAGCTCTTAAACCGTTAATGTTAAACGATACGACTTTCATTGTGCTTCCTTTTTTGGCTAGGTTTTCCCAACTAGGTTTAGATTCGTTTTTTCTGACGCGCTTTGCTGACTTATTCTGCTGATTTGGCTTGCTGTGCCAACTTAGCTTCAAGATCATTCTTGACGATCTTAATCGCTTTGAGTGCGATTTGTGGATCGACTTCATTACTTTCTAGTAAATAAATGAGATCGACAGCAAGCTTGATTTCGTCTGGGGCGTTGTCAAGGCTATTGGCAGTTGAAGTCATGCTATTGGTTTCTCTCTCGATAAGTGATTTGTTTTTCCAGTTTTACTTTAGCGACGCGGCAACGTTCAAGTCTTTGCTCTGTGGTGAGTAAAGCTTGTTGAGCTTGTTGTTGAGCAAAAGGAGGAGCGCTATTTAGTGCGAGTTGCTTGTCACGCACCATTTCCATTAGGCGTCGCTCCCAGTCTTGGTGTTGTGCCAGTTCTTGGTATAGAACATTGATTGGCTTTTGGAAGTGGCTGTGGTGCTTTGGTTCTTTTTTACGGATTGCCCGAGTCGCAAGTTCTCGCTGGATAGCACTGACTTGCGCCAGTAAACGTTCAGATAAGTACTCGGCGCGCAATGCGGTCAACTTGCCATTGTCTTGTTCACGAATTAAAGTTTCTAAAGTCGCTTGGGCTTCTTTGACACAAGGGACAAGTAGTCGAGCGCTGCCATGAAATAAGCGTTCGTCAAATAAGGCTTGGTGATGCTCTCCGCGCGAGCGGTCAAGGTCAGCAGCTTGTCGCGCTAGCTGATCTAAAGTGCTGATTAACTGTTTTAATTGACTCATATTGCAATAAACCATGCGTCATAGGCTAGTTTGATAGCCAGGATACTAACCACAGTAACGAAAATAGGGCGAATAAAGTTAGCGCCGAATCGGATTGCAGAATGGGCGCCAACAAAAGCGCCAGCCATTAAACATATCCCCATTGTTAAGCCTAGCACCCAATCGATATGTCCCAAGATGGCAAAGGTTATCAATGAGGTAAAATTACTGGTGAAGTTCATCGCCTTGGCAACGCCTGAAGCCATGAGGATGTTCAAGCGATATAGCGCCATGGTACTAACCGTCCAAAATGCGCCAGTGCCAGGGCCAGCAACACCATCGTAAAAACCAAGAATAGAGCCTTGAACATATTGCTTTTTATTAAACGCTGCGCAAGCTGGTGGCAGTTCGTTGCTGCTATTTTTTGGGGTTTTGTGCCAAATGGAGTAGATAGCAGCCGCTAAGATAATCAGTGGTAACGCTTTTTCTAACCACTCTGTGCTTATCCAGTCAACAAACAAGGTACCAAGAGTTGCGCCAATTAATGTTGAGATAAAAGCTCTTTTCCAAAACTGAGGATGAAAGAGCCGCTTGCGATAGTAAGTAAATGCCGCAGTTGATGACGCAAACGTCGCTGCGAGTTTGTTGGTTCCTAAAGCAATATGAGGTGGCAAGCCTAGTGATAACAGGGCAGGGACAGTCAACATGCCGCCGCCACCGGCGACAGCATCTATAAATCCAGCAACAAAAGCGACCAGCGCGAGTACCAACAACATCGTTGGTTCAAACATTTCCATTGATGATTCTTCTTATTCTGGCTGCTTAGTTTAGACAGCAAGGTCGTAAATTATTCGATGACACGTTTAAAGGGTGGTAGTGAATCCAGTAAGGCGCTGCCATAACGTTTGGTTACAAGGCGCCTATCTAAGATGACTACTGTACCAGAATCCCGTTCTTTACGCAGTAAGCGTCCAACTGACTGGATGAGCTTTTTACTCGCCTCTGGGACGGTGATCTGCATAAATGGATTGCCTCCTTTGTGCTCAATATATTCAGCATGTGCTTGTTCTACTGGTGAGGTAGGAACGCCAAAAGGGATCTTGGTGATGATCAGGTTCTCTAACAGCTCACCGGGCAAATCTAACCCCTCGGAAAAACTGCCCGTACCAAACAGCACACTAGTTTTACCACATTGCACCAGCGTTTTATGTTTGTTTAGAATTTCATTGCGAGACTCTTTACCTTGGATCTGCAACGCCCACCCTTTTTTGATGAATTGTTTGTCCAAGGCTTCGGCAACTTGGTTCATCTGCCAATAAGAAGAGAATAAAACTAAATTAGCCTTTTTGTCTTTAATTTGATTAGGCAGAATTTCAATAAGATATTCCGTAAACTCCTTTGCTTGCGGCTCGTATTTCATCTTAGGCACGCGCAACTCGGCTTGATTCTGATAGTCGAAAGGTGACGCGAGCGCCAAGAATCGGGTGCCATCTTCTGCTTTATCACTGATCCCCGCTTGGCGGCAGAAAAAGTTAAATGAATTGAGCGCGCGCATCGTTGCCGATACTAATACTGCACCTAAGCATCGACTCCAAATCTGTTGATCAAGTTGCCAACCCACCTCAAGGGGGGACACGTTAACAATAAAGTCCCCCTCTCGTTCAGGGCTTAGCTCTAACCAGCGAGCGAGAGGTGCCCCTTTATCGCGAGGTGGCTCTGCCATCAGTTGCCATACTTGCGCTAAGTTATCCATACGCTGGATGTAGAAACCTAACTCAGCCAATGCTGGCTCAGCTAAACGCGCAGCAACTTCACCATCTTTTACTCTTTCTGCAATCAGATCAGCGATCTTGGCTGTGGCTTGAGCGCCTTTGTTAGAGAGTTGTTTAAGATCTTTGGATTCAGCGGCTAACCAATCAGGCAGATCGCCATGTTCGAAACGGTAAATGTTTTCACTAAAATGGGCTGGGTCGAAACGCCCCGCTAATTGGGTTAGCGAAGGGATTAATTGTTGTACGGCATCTTGCAGTTCGTTACGAAAACGGGCCACACGCTTCTCATCCGCGAGGCCAGAAAATTTGGTCACTGACTGATTTAGTCTCTCTAGCCAAGTTGCGGCACCCTTTAAACTGGCAGCAGCAGCGGAATGGTCGCGTGCCACATGAGGGAGATGATGCGCTTCATCGAACACATAAATGGTTTCTTCAGGTTCGGGTAAAATGACACCGCCACCTAAATCAGCGTCGGCCATCACCAAGCTGTGATTGGCAATAATCACATCGGCTTTGTCGAGTTCGCTACGCGCTTTTTGGAAAGGACAACCGCGATGAGAAGGCATACTGTTATTACAGCTATGTTTATCACTAACGATAAGCTGCCAAATGTGATCATCAATCGATTTTGGCCATGAGTCTCTATCGCCATCCCATTTACCTTGCGCAAGCGAACGGTACATAGTTTCAAGTAGTTCGATATCTTTGCGCTTTGGTTTGGTCTCAAACATTGCCATTTGCTGACCGTCAGCGCCGCAAGCATTGGCGAGTTTTTCCGCGCAGCAGTAACGTTGACGCCCTTTGGCCAGTAAGAATGAAAAATTCAGGTCAGTAATGCGTCTAAATAAAGGTAAATCTTTATTAATCAGCTGTTCTTGCAGTGCAACCGTCGCGGTAGAAATAACCACTTTTCGTTGACTAAGAAAAGCTACGGGGATCGCCGCCATAAGATAAGAAAGCGATTTACCGATCCCGGTTCCGGCCTCGGCCACAATCATACGATTTTTTTTATGGTATTCACCGCATAGGGTCTTAGTTATTTCTGCAACTAGATAGTTTTGTGCACGGCGAGGTACGAAATTTTCTAGTTGTGCTTGTAGGTTCTGGTAGCTAGTGCGAATAGTTTGATGGATTTTTGTGTTGGTCATAACAGCGCCTTTCTAACGAGATGCGATAGTAGCACACTTCCTTAACTGTTATGTAGTTCACGATTCCGCACGCTTTTTAAATAAATCTAGATCCGCTTCACAAAAAAAAACTGAACCTTCAATTAGTTATATTTATTTCTAAAGGCGAAAAATATAAAACTATAAAGATTAGACTTATCTAGTGTTAAATTCTGTTTGGTGTAAATTTAATGTAAAGCAATAGAGTAATAAACTGTAGTTGCGACGCGTATCAACTGCTGATGAACCTGCTATCTAGGTTAGAAGTTGGTCGCAAAACTAACTAATTTACACATAAGTTGTTGTTTATTATGGTTTTGATGTTTTTTTAGGAGTGGTTTTTATAAGATTTGACAGTCAGAACAATCTTCTGCAATCTAGCACCGAAATTTGAAAGCGGCGGTGTCAAGCGATTTAGTTTGAAACACCTCCAAAAAAATAAAAGGGAACCGGACAAGGAATTCCCTAATCTAAGAAAAGGCAGTGGATTAACTATGAAAAAGACTCTAGTAGCTCTTTCAATTCTTGCAGCAGCAACATCTGCTCAAGCAATCGAACTTTACAACCAAGATGGCGTGACTGTAGACATTCACGGTGACATCGAAGTAACTTACCAAAACTCTTTCTCAAACAGCTCTATGAGCCAACAAATCGAAGATGCTGACTTCGGTTTTGACGTTCGTTACGCTCTAAACGATGACCTATCTTTCGGTGGTTACTGGGCATTTGATGGTTCAGAAAGCAACAACGCAGAAGTTACTCGCAGCGGCGACGTATACGTAGCGCTTTACTCTAAGACTTACGGCTCTATCAAGTTCGGTCGTCTATGTACTGCTGTCGATGACCTAGGTGGCATCACAAACGATTACCAATTCGATGTAAACAAACTATACAACGCTGGTTCTGATGACGTAACGTGTGCTGACGAAGCTATCCGTTACGACTACGACAACGGTACGTTCTACACAACTCTTGGCTTTATCCAAGACAAGATCGGTCACAGCGACCTAATCGATAGCGTTACTGGCGGTCAAATTCAAACTGTTGAAGGCGATGACTTCAACTACTACGATGGTCGTTTCGGCTACCGTGTTGCTGACCTAGACCTATCTGCATTCTTTGCTTCTCTAAACTACAATGAAACTTCAAACGGTGACGAAAAAGCTTACGGTTTTGAAGCAGATTACTCTGGTTTTGAAAGCATTCGTCTAGGTATTGGTTACTACGCGACTAAGATGGATCACGCTGATGATGCAGATACAGACGTAGTAACTGTAGGTGCTGACTACTACCTAGGTAAGTGGACATTTGCAACTGCATACTCTCACTCTAGCCACGACGACTCTGATATGGACGTAAACAGCTGGTTTGTAAACGCTGGTTACAACCTAGCACCTAACACAACTGCATACGTTGAAGTTGCTGGTAACGATGGTGAGACTAACCTAGGTACTACTGCAAACCCTGACTTCCGTGATAACACTACTGGTGTTGCAATCGGTGTTAAAGCATCATTCTAATGATTGCTTAATAAGATATACTATAAAGCCACCTTCGGGTGGCTTTTTACATTACATTGTTGTTTAAGGGGAACTCCTTTGAAGATTAAAAGTTTATTTGCTGTGATGGCGGGTGTGTTGACTTTTCCGTTACAAGCAGCGGTCCTTTCTGCGCAAGATGGAGTTTCAATTCTCTATATTAACGGTCAAAAGGCAGAACATAAAATTGGTCAAAACCAAGTAGAGGATGGTTTTGTTCAAGCTATTGTGCGTTTTGATGACAAATTGGGTTCTGGCAACAGTGCTAAAGTTTACACATCGAAGCCTTTCCTTTTGAACTTTGATGCTAAAGGCAGCGATATCAAAATTCTTGCGCCAAAAGTATACAGTGAAACTGAAGCAGACATAGAGTTTGAAAAAGCCAACCCAGGCTGGAAAGTGTTGGTTGATGGTAAAGAAGTTAAGTTTGAGCAAGCGGTACTAAAAGGCAAAGGTGGCTTTATGCCATACGCGGGTATGGATAACCTAGTTGCTGAGCACAATAAACAGCGCGGTATTTACTTTAACAATGGTGAATTGGTTGATGCGCCAGTTGCGGTAGAAGTAGCAGCGGTAGCGACAGCGGGTTCTGTTGTAGCGAGCAGCAAGGGTGCTGAAGCTCCTAAAGTGATGCCAAAAAACGTTGAACAGCTTAAAGCTTGGTATTTAAAAGCAAGCAAAGAAGAGCGTAAAGAATTCCGTCGTTGGATGATTGACCAAGAGTAATCATCGAATGATCTGAAAAGGGTTGGCAGCGTGCCAACCCTTTTTGCGTTTAGTCGTTTTTATTTATAGCGGCTTGTCTCTATTGAAAGTACTCAGGTTTATTGAGTGCACTCTCAATAGCGGCGACCAGCTTTTCAATATGCTGAGCGTGACTGATGTACGGCGGCATCATATAGATAAGCTTACCAAACGGGCGAATCCACACTCCTTGGGCGACAAAGTGCGCCTGAATTTGTTCCATATTGACTGCTTTGTGCGTCTCGACTACACCAATACCGCCCAACCAGCGCACATCCGCCACCAATGGATGCTCTTGGATTTGTGGTAGTAAGCGAGCAAATTGTTGCTCGATCATTTGGGTTTGCACTTGCCACTCGTTGCGCTCTAGCAGTTCCATACTGGCAGTGGCAACCGCGCAGGCAAGAGGGTTACCCATAAAAGTCGGACCATGCATAAAGCATCCAGCTTGACCCCCGCAAACCTTATTGGCAACGTTACTGGTCGCTAAGGTCGCGGACAAGGTCATATAGCCACTGGTGAGCGCCTTACCCACGCATAGAATATCCGGTTCGATATCGGCATGTTCATAGGCGAACAATTTGCCTGTACGACCAAAACCAGTAGCAATTTCATCTAAGATCAACAGCACCTCAAATTGATCGCAAAGCTCACGTACCCCTTTCAGAAATTCAGGATGATAAATACGCATCCCACCGGCGCCTTGCACGATTGGTTCCAAAATCACGGCGGCGATCTCTTGGTGATGATCAGTTAACTTTTGTTTGAAATCATCCAGATCGCTGGGATCCCACACTTGCCAAAATCCGGTTTTCGGCGAGTTAGCAAAGATATGCTCAGGTAAAAAGCCTTTGTATAAAGAATGCATTGAATTATCAGGGTCAGTGACTGACATGGCAGCGAACGTGTCGCCATGATAGCCATCTCGCAGAGTCAGAAATTTAGCCCGCGCTTCCCCTTTCGCATGCCAATATTGCAGTGCCATTTTTAGGCTCACCTCTACCGCCACAGAGCCAGAATCCGCTAAAAATACGTGCTGTAGCGAGTCGCACGTCATACCCACGAGCTTTTTACACAAATTGATTGCGGGAGCATGGGTAAGCCCACCAAACATCACATGTGACACCGTATCAATTTGTTGATGAGCGGCTTGGTTTAAGTAGGGATGATTGTAGCCATGAATTGCTGACCACCACGATGACATTCCATCGATGAGTTCTTCACCGCTCTCAAGATAAATAGTTACACCGGCTGCTTTAGCCACTGGATAGCAAGGCAGAGGGTTAATGGTTGAAGTGTAAGGGTGCCAAATATGCTGGCGATCAAAATCTAGATCCATGATTACTCGCAAAGATTAAAATTTAACCAGTTGTAAATTTTCATTTTGTTTTGTTGTTGACAGCTTACTCTGTGGCGATAGACTGTCAACCATAAAACCGTCCCGATGTCTGATTGGTCGTGGATATAAAATCTATTTGTTGAGGTCATGCTTTTAATTGAGCCACTTGATTTAATGGCTCTGTATTTGGGCTGGCTTAGCAAAGAACATAATAAGGAAGAGATGTGGAAGTTCGTCATAACTGGACTCATGGTGAAGTTAAACAGCTAATGCAAAAGCCGTTCATGGACCTGCTTTTTGAAGCGCAGTTAGTGCATCGAAAATATCAGCAGCATAACCATGTGCAAGTGAGTACTTTGCTTTCAATCAAAACAGGGGCATGCCCAGAGGATTGTAAATATTGTCCGCAAAGCGCGCGCTATACCACGGACGTAGAGAAAGAGCGTTTGATGGAAGTCGAGCGTGTACTTGATGCGGCTACCAAGGCAAAAAATGCCGGTTCAACGCGTTTTTGTATGGGCGCTGCGTGGAAGAACCCGAAACAGCGCGATATGCCACATCTGACGCAAATGATAAAAGGCGTGAAGGATATGGGTCTTGAGACGTGTATGACGCTCGGTATGCTTACCCCAGATCAAGCTAAGCAACTCGCAGGTGCTGGCCTTGACTACTACAACCATAACCTCGATACCTCGCCAGAGTTTTACGGCAATATTATTACTACTCGTACCTACCAAGATCGTTTAGATACCTTATCTCATGTTCGTGATGCGGGAATGAAAATTTGTTCAGGCGGTATTATCGGTATGGGTGAGAGTGCCAGCGATCGTGCGGGTTTGCTGTGCGAATTGGCTAACTTACCAACACACCCTGAAAGTGTGCCGATTAACATGCTGGTGAAAGTAAAAGGCACTCCGCTAGAAAAAGTCGAGGATGTTGAGCCATTCGACTTTATTCGTCTAATCGCCATTGCACGTATCATGATGCCAATGTCTGCGGTTCGTTTATCTGCGGGTCGCGAAAATATGAATGAGCAGATGCAAACTCTGTGCTTTATGGCGGGTGCCAACTCGGTCTTTTATGGCTGTAAACTGTTGACCACACCGAATCCATCGGAAGATAAAGACATGCAGCTGTTTAATAAGCTCGGCATCAATAGCCAACAAGTCTCTCAGCGTCCGGATGAAATCGAAGAGAATGATCTATTAGATCGTGTTGTTGAGCGTGTTGCCGCTCGTCCAAGCAAAGACGACCTATTTTATGACGCAGGGGTTTAATCAGCGTATTGCTGACTGTTTAAAGCTGCGTAAGCAGCAAGGCTTGAATCGTCAAATTACGTCAGTGGAGTCGGGTAATGATCCAGTTCTGACTCATGAACAGGTTAAATACGGCAACTTTTCCAGTAACGACTATCTTGGGCTGGCGGCGGATAAAGAATTGGCAAAGGCTTGGCAACAGGGGATCGATCGCTATGGTAATGGCAGCGGTGCATCCCCATTGGTGACGGGTTTTAGTCACGCGCACCAATTGTTGGAAGAGAAACTTTGCCAATGGTTGGGTTATTCTCGTGCAATCCTGTTTAGTTCAGGGTTTTCTGCCAATCAAGCGATGCTGTTTAGTCTGCTCGAAAAGGGTGACTTACTGCTGCAAGACAAACTCAATCATGCATCATTGATGGAAGCGGGCATGCTATCACCCGCGACGATGAAGCGGTTTCAGCATAATAATGTGAGTAGCCTAACTAAGCTGCTGCAATCGAACACCTTAGTGGCCACTGAAGGGGTGTTCAGCATGGATGGTGATAAAGCGCCGTTGGCGCAAATTGCTCAAGTAATTGAGGGCAAAGCTTGGCTTGCTGTCGATGATGCTCATGGTATTGGCGTTTTGGGTCATCAAGGCAAGGGCAGTTGCGATGCTGCGGGGATTAAACCGCAATTATTAGTGGTTACCTTTGGCAAAGCGTTTGGTTTATCTGGTGCGGCAATCATGTGTGACCAAGCGACAGGTGATTATTTAACTCAGTTTGCTCGCCACCATGTCTACTCGACAGCAATGCCGCCTTCTCAAGCTCATGCTCTGTCTCATGCTGTCGATATGATTGCCACGCAGCAATGGCGCAGAGATAAGTTAAGTGAGCTTTATTATCACTATGATAAGGCATTGCAAAACATCGCTGGTTATCAATATACCGATACACCAATCAAACCGTTTATTGTTGGTGAATCAGAGAAAGCCGTTTTGCTGTCGCAGCAACTTAAGTCTCGAGGTCAATGGTTAACCGCGATACGTCCCCCTACAGTACCGCAAGGTAAAGCAAGATTGAGGATCACTTTGACGGCGAACCATTCGATACACCAAATCACTCATTTAGCTGATGCACTAAAAGCGTTAATAGAGGGTTAACTCTGATGAATAATGCGTTATATGTGAATTCGCAACAGATGAACTTTGCTAATAAACAAGCAATCGCTGATGCGTTTGGTAAAGCAGCGGGTAGTTATGATAAGCATGCTGCGTTTCAACGAGAAGTTGGTTCTCGTTTGCTTGATTTGTTACCCAAAGATCTTGGTGGTAAACAGGTATTGGATCTTGGCTGCGGCACGGGGTTCTTTAGTCAGCAACTGCGGGCAAGAGGGGCGCAGGTTGTTTGCTGCGACCTGTCGAGTGAAATGTTACAGCAAGCGCAAGCACGTTGTGGCCATCAAGGTATGGAATACCAACAAGGTGATGCAGAATCACTGCCGTTTACCTCGCATCAGTTTGATTATGTTTTCTCTAGTTTAGCGCTGCAGTGGTGTGACGATTTGTCGGTGCCGTTGGCAGAAATGCGCCGTGTTACTCGCCGAGGGGGGAGCGTTGTCTTCTCGACATTACTGGACGGTTCACTTAATGAGCTCAAGCAGGCTTGGGCAAAAGTTGACTCATATCAACACGTCAACGATTTTATAACTGCCAATCAGGTAAAAATTGCGTTAGCGCAAGCCCAGTGTAAAAACCATCACTTAGACTTGCCCACCATAATCGCTTGGTATTCATCTGCATTCTCGTTAATGCGTGATTTAAAAGGCATTGGCGCGAATCATGTTCAAGGTCGCTCTCATGGGTTGACGAGTCGGCAGTCGCTAAAACGTTTAGAACGTGAGTACCAAAATTTTCAACATAACCATCAGGGGCTTGTTCCCGCAACTTATCAGGTTTGTTTGGGGAAAATTAATCTATGATCGACGCATTTTTTATTGCTGGTACGGATACCGATGTAGGTAAAACAGTAGCTTCTAAAGCGATTTTGAACGCTTTAAAAGAGAGAGGCTTAAATACCATTGGTTATAAGCCGGTTGCCGCTGGCAGTGAAAAAACTGAACAAGGTATGCGTAATTCTGACGCTTTATATCTACAAGCGGCCGCTACGGTAGAAGTGGCATACGATGACGTTAACCCGTATGCGCTTGAGCTGCCAGCATCACCGCATATTGCAGCAAAGCGTGAAGACGTTGTCATTGATTACGATGTGTTAAGTGACAAACTGTCGCAGCACAAACAAAACTCAGACATCGTACTAGTAGAAGGTGCGGGTGGTTGGCGTGTGCCTGTTTCAGATACTGATTGTCTATCAAGCTGGGTACAGCGTGAAGATTTGCCAGTGGTTCTAGTGGTTGGTATTAAGCTAGGCTGTTTGAGCCACGCATTGCTGACACTTGATGCAATCAAAGCTGATGGATTAAAAGTCGCAGGTTGGGTTGCTAATCGCATTAACCCAGGCACAGAGCACTACGCTGAAATTATTGAGATGTTAGAGCAGAAGATCGACGCACCTAAAATTGGTGAAATCCCTTATGTTCCAAGTGTGAAACGTAAAGAACTGGCTAAGTACATCGATGTCACTCCTTTAGTGGGCTAATGACTTTCTGGACAAAGAAAAAGGGCTGCCATTAGGCAGCCCTTTCAGTTTCAATTCAGACTATTTGTCGCTGTTCAACCCCATTAAGGCCGATTGAGTTTCTGCGATTCTTTGTTGCATAGCGTGCTCTGACGAGATCCCTAACTGCTGCTTGGCTTCTTCTTCTGAAATACCGAGATGACAACATAACAAATCGATCGCCATTTGGTAATTACTTGCTTCAACCATGAGCTCTTCCTATCTAGACGTTGTTTCGTTCCTGATACTAAATCTAGCACTTTTTCACATCGTCTCAATTCGACCAAAGTCTAACGCGTTGGCACTATTTACCCAGTTAGAGTTTGGTAGACTAGGCGCAAATCCTAGTCAGGTTGAAAACAAGTGTATCAATTTGCTTCTATAACTTGAGTTTAGTGTGATTCGTCTATATCTATGTGCTAGCCTATGGCTTAGCGAGGTCTAGTTGACTAAAGGCTAGTACTTCCACATATAAAGGCGATGATTTTTGTAGTCAAGCCACGAAAAAGAGCTTCCTGTTTCGGAGAAAAGTAATGAAGCGAGTAATGTTATTCCTGGCAACAAACTTAGCTGTCGTTCTCGTGCTAAGCGTTGTTTTGAATATTGTTTATGCTGTCACTGGTATGCAGCCTGGTAGCCTATCAGGCTTGCTGGTCATGGCGGCTGTGTTTGGTTTTGGTGGTTCATTTATCTCTTTGATGATGTCAAAGGGTATGGCACTGCGCTCTGTGGGCGGTATGGTTATCGAAAGCCCTCGCAACGAGACAGAGCATTGGTTGCTTGAAACGGTTCGTCGTCAATCTCAGCAAGTAGGCATTGGTATGCCGACAGTTGCGATTTATGATTCAGCAGATATCAACGCGTTTGCAACGGGGGCAAAACGTGATGATTCGCTAGTAGCTGTATCAACAGGTCTGCTACACAACATGACTCGTGATGAAGCTGAAGCGGTGCTTGCACACGAAGTGAGTCACATTGCTAATGGTGACATGGTTACCATGACGCTAATGCAAGGTGTAGTGAACACCTTCGTAATCTTCTTATCGCGCTTTATCGCCAACATCGTATCGTCAAATAACAGTGACGAAGAGGGTGAAGGCGGCAGCAATATGATGGTTTATTTTGGCGTATCTATGGTGCTTGAACTGGTGTTTGGTTTCCTAGCGAGCTTTATCACGATGTGGTACAGCCGTCACCGTGAGTTTTATGCTGATGCAGGCGCAGCAAACCTTGTGGGTAAAGAAAAGATGATCGCGGCTCTTGAGCGCTTGAAGATGAGCCATGAGTCTCAACTTGAAGGTTCTATGATGGCGTTTGGTATTAACGGTAAACGTTCGATGACTGAACTACTGATGAGCCACCCACCACTTGATAAGCGTATCGCAGCTCTGCGTAGCGGTCTATAAGTGTGGCTTGCTAGCTAACGATTAGACACCAAAGTTAACACACTAAATTTGTTACAAAAGGCTTGGATTTTTATCCAAGCCTTTTTTGATCCAATCAGAAAAACATCCGTAAACTGAAATAAGTTATACAAAAATAAATTTGTACAACTTTTTGATATGTTCTAGAGTGAATGTGTTATACAAAAATAATTTGTGTACAATTATCGGAGTTTCTCATGGATGTAGCGACAGTCGGTTCTGTTTATCAACAGCTAAACAAATTTAATCTTCATCTGCTGAGCGATGTATATCATCCCGATGTGGTTTTTGAAGATGCTGCTCACCGTCTTGAAGGTTGGGTAGAACTTAAACGTTATTTCGATTCTCTTTATCGCAACGTCGATCGTTGCCAGTTTAATATTCAACACCATCAGCAACAGGGTGACAGCGGTTTTATCACTTGGACAATGGAACTCAAACATCCGAAACTGCAGAAAGGCGCGACCATATTTGTTAATGGCGTTAGCCACCTGTCGTTTGCTGAAGGTCGCGTCATCTACCATAGAGATTATTTTGATCTTGGTGAGATGCTCTACGAAAACCTGCCATTACTTGGTTCAATCGTAAAAACCATCAAGGCGAGGTTAGGAGAATGAGTACGGTGTTGATCACAGGGGCTACCTCAGGAATTGGTCACCAACTTGCACAAGATTACTTGGCAAACGGTGAGCAAGTTGTAGTGTGTGGTCGTAACCCCATTGCATTGAAGGGTTTTGAGCAGCACGGCGCTAACGTTGAGACCTTACAGTTTGACATCACAAACGCAGAAGCAACGGGGCAGGCGCTCGAGAGTATGCATTCACACCCCAACATCTGGATTTTTAACGCTGGTAATTGTGAATACATTGAAAGCGGCGAAATCGACAGCGCGTTGATGAAACGAGTATTCGAAGCCAATTTTTTAGGCTTGGTTAATTCACTGCAAGCAGCACAGCGCTTTTTCAAACCGGGAGACCAAGTCATCGTGATTGGTTCTATTTCCAGTGAATTGGCTTTGCCACGTGCTGAGGCATACGGCGCATCGAAAGCCGCGGTTAGTTATCTCGCGCGCACGCTGCAAATGACTCTCAAGTCTAAACAGATAGATGTCACAGTCGTTTATCCAGGATTTGTTAAAACGCCACTGACTGACAAAAACACCTTTGATATGCCGATGATTGTGACCGCCGAAGAGGCGTCGGTTGCCATTCGTCGTGGTATAGAGAAACGTCAGCCTTATATTTACTTTCCATCACGATTCACCTCCATTTTACGTTTAATTGGCTTACTGCCATATCGCTGGCAAAACGCATTAAGTTCCAAACTATTGAAAGGATAGTGATGCCAGTGCGGCAAACTTAATAACTGATAAAACCCAAGGGCAGAGGATCAACAACAATGAAAATCGCAATCGTCGGTACTGGTATATCAGGGTTAACGTGCGGCTATTACTTACACAAGCAGCATGACATTACGCTATTTGAAGCGAATGATTACATTGGTGGTCACACCGCAACTATTGATGTGGAACTTAAGGGTAAGAGTTACGCGGTTGACACCGGTTTTATTGTTTACAATGACAGAACCTATCCAAATTTCATTAGATTGATGAAGGAAGTGGGTGTACAAGGACTAGCCACAGAAATGAGTTTTTCTGTCTCTAACCAAGCTAATGGTTTGGAATACAACGGCCACACCATTTCCACTCTGTTTGCGCAAAAGCGCAATTGGCTTAACCCTAAATTCTACAAGTTTATCCTAGAGATCTTGCGCTTTAACAAACTCGTTAGAGAGCGAGCAGAAAAAGACCAACTGTCTGCCTGTGAAGATGATAAAACCTTAGGTGAATTTTTGACTGAGCATGGTTTCAGTGATTATTTTAGCGATAACTATATTTTGCCGATGGGCGCAGCGATTTGGTCTTCTACGTTAGCTGATATGCGTGCTTTTCCATTGGGGTTTTTCGCTCGATTCTTCCTAAACCATGGCTTGCTTGATGTGGTTAATCGCCCGCAATGGTATGTGATTAAAGGCGGTTCAAAGCAATATATCCCCGCTTTAACCCAAGGCTTTGTAGATCGAATTCAGCTCAACTCTCCGGTTGAGCGCGTGACAAGGGATTCTAGTGGTGTAAACATCACTGTGAATGGACAAACCCAGCGTTTCGATCAAGTCATTTTTGCCTGTCATAGCGATCAAGCACTGGCTTTGCTTGGTGATGCATCATTTGATGAGCAGAAAGTACTGGCCCCCTTAGCTTATCAGAGTAATGAGGTAGTTCTCCATACCGATAGCAGCCTGTTACCAAAGCGGCAAGCTGCATGGGCGGCTTGGAACTATCGCCTTAACGGCAGTGAGCGAGAACAGCTGGCACCTCCGACCCTGACTTACAACATGAACATCCTACAACATATCGACAGCCCAGAGACTTTCTGCGTCTCGTTAAACAGCGCCGATTTAATTGCTAAGGATAAGATTTTACGAACTTTCAACTATAGCCACCCCGTTTTTACAACAGAGACAATGGCTGCCCAACAGCAGCGTGAAATGATCAATGGTATACAAAACACTTGGTTCTGTGGTGCTTATTGGTACAACGGGTTCCATGAAGATGGCGTGCGCAGCGCAATTGATGTCGTGGCTGAGCTTAAAGCTAAGCCAAACAAAGTAGAAGTCAAGGGAGCGGCCTAGATGAATAGCTCGCTTCTCGTGGGGTCGGTGAGGCATCGACGTTTTTCACCAGTGAAACATTCACTGAATTACCCCTTGTTTATGCCATGTCTAGACTTGGATGAATTGGATACAGTATTCAAACAAGTTTGGGGGTTGGGTGACAAATGGTGGCATTGGGCACGTTTTCGTCGTGAAGACTACCTAGGTGTAGGAGACTTTAAAACAGCGGTGCTTAAAAAAGTCTTCGAATTGACCGGGGAGCAGTTTCACAACGGTCGCGTTGAGGCAGTCGTTCATCTACGTTACCTCGGGATCTATTTTAGTCCTGTTAATTTTTACTATGTTTATGACGATCAAAATCAGTGGCGTTATTTGTTAGCTGAGGTGAGCAATACTCCTTGGAACGAACGCCATTACTACGCTATTCCAGCCAGTGAAGATGGGCGTTTTGAACATCAAAAAGCATTTCATGTCTCGCCATTTAATCCAGTTGAGCAGCGTTACATGTGGTTGGTGAAGCCCTTAACCAAGCGTCTACACGTTCATCTTGAGTGTCATCGCGATAGCAAAGAGTTTGATGCGACACTTTCAATGCAGAAACAAACGCTTGGTGGCTTTTCATTGGCGAAAAAACTGATCGCTACCCCAGCGATGGCAGTAAAAGTGACCATAGGAATTTATTGGCATGCGCTAAAGTTATGGGTCAAAGGGGCACCGTTCTATTCACACCCTAAATATCAGCAAAGTTCTGACCAGAGCAGTAATAGCAGCAAAGGAGCATAGGAAGATGACAACTCAAACTCTAACCCTTCCAAAGCGACTGACATCGGTTGAGAAAACCGCTAGAAGTGTAGTATTCAGTTGTATACATAAGATCACTATCGGCACCCTAACTGTTGTCGAAGAATTCGAAGCAGGTAAGGTCGTGCATCGAGAGAATTTTGGTAGTGGCAATGACTCGCAGCCTGTCGCTGTGATCATCGTACGCAACCCTGCTTTTTATACTCGCCTGCTGAAAGGTGGCAGTATTGCAGCAGCAGAAGCCTATATGGATGGCTGGTGGGACAGCCCTGATCTTACTGCGTTAACTGAGATCATGGCGCGTAACTTAGCAATGTTGGATAACTTAGAGAGTCGTACCGGCTTTCTTACTGAGATTATCCATCGGGTGTCTCATTGGCTTAACCGAAATACGCTTGAAAATTCAGAAAAAAATATTCATGCCCATTACGATTTGAGTAATGATTTATACCAAACGTTTCTCGATCAAAACATGCTTTACTCGTCGGCAGTATTCAATAAAGGTACAGACTCTCTTGAACAGGCGCAAATCAATAAGATGGAGCGTTTGTGTCAGCAATTACAACTTAAACCAAGTGATCATGTGATTGAAATTGGCACAGGGTGGGGGGCGATGGCCATTTATATGGCACAAACCTATGGTTGTCGAGTCACTACTACTACGATCTCTGATGCTCAATACCTTTACGCCAAACAGCGTATAGAATCATTAGGCCTCGAAGATCGTGTTACTTTGGTCAAACAAGATTACCGAGTGTTGGAAGGACAATACGACAAGCTGGTTTCTATTGAAATGATCGAGGCGGTGGGTAAAGAGTACTTAACTTCGTACATTCAAAAGTGCCAATCACTACTTAAACCACAAGGTCTGATGGCGATTCAAGCTATCACCATCGCTGATCAACGCTACAAGAGTTACAGCAACAGTGTCGATTTTATTCAGAAGTATATTTTCCCCGGTGGATTCTTACCCTCGATTACTGCGTTAACGCAAACTACAACCAAAAGTAGTGATCTCGTGTTACGTGACTTATTCGATATTGGGGAAGATTACGCGGTCACTCTCAACCATTGGCATCAGCGTTTTAACGCTAATTTAGAGCGCGTAACCGAGCTTGGGTTTGATGAGCGCTTTATTCGCATGTGGAACTACTACTTCTGCTATTGCGAGGGTGGTTTTAAAGCAAAGACGATCAGTACTGTGCATATGACGTTTCAGAGACCTTAGGGTAATGATGTAGGTAATCTATGAGTCAATTAAAGCGCTTACTCATTATCTCGACATTGTTTCAAATGGTCTGGTTTGCAGCGGTGCTCGGCAAAGAATCATGGCAGTGGGCTGTCTTGTTAGGCGTAACTTGTTTGATTTTAGTCACGGCGAGGCGTGAAGAGTTTAATTGGCGTATTTGGCTTATTCTCACAATAATCGGGGTTGTTCTCGATAGCGTTAATATCAAATTTGGCTTAATTGCTTTTGAGAGTGCTTTTATTCCCATTTGGCTGGTGGCTCTTTGGGGGGGATTTTGTTGGTATGCACTCTTTCTTGGCAAAATAGTGAGCCATTACCCAACGTGGATCGTATCTATAGTAGGTGGTCTAGCCGGAGCGTTGAGCTATTTGGCGGGTTACAAACTTGGAGCAGTGTCACTTGGATTTTCATTGCCTGTGGCAATTGTGTTGTTTTTCATACAGTGGCTTGCTTTTGTTTTCTTCTGTATGAAAATGATAAATGTTGGGGCAAAACATCATGAGCATGGAAAAGATAACTTGGTATAAATTGATATTGCTGAGCGTCGCTGTTTTTTGTTCACCCTATTCTCTGGCCTCTCTATCGGCAGAAAATCAGAAGAATTCACAACAAACGGACAACTGGCAAAATTGGAATCAAGTTGGTGAAGCACAATTATCAATACTTTTTTTTGATATTTACCAATCAAAGTTAACTTCGCCGACGGGAATATATCAGCAGCAATCTTTAGATGTCACACCTCACCCATTGGCCTTGTCAATAAATTACCAAAGAAATATAACTCAAAAGCAGCTTTTAGATGCTACCTATGAGCAATGGGTAAAGCTTGGCTATACGGAAAGGGATGCTAAGGCCTGGATTACGCAATTATCTGCTATTTTTCCTAATATCAAATCGGGACAGACACTGACGTATATAACGAATGGTGAAACGGGGCAATTTGTTTATTCTCCCTTGCCCTCAAAAAGTCGCCATATTGGTACCATTTCTGATGAACGTCTGAACGATGCCTTTCTATCAATTTGGCTTTCACCAAAAACGGAATATGCTGATTTAAGGCGACAACTAATAGGGATGAAACGATGAAAGTGAAACTGTTGATCATGTGCTCAACATTATTGACTCTGTTTGGCTGTGGTACACAACTTGATGACTACAAACAAAGCAGTCCAAACTTCGCCCTATTTGACTATTTCCAAGGCGAGGTGGAAGCCTGGGGAATGGTACAAGATTTTTCTGGCAAGAAGACGCGCAGTTTCAAGGTCGATATTGTTGGGACAGTTGATGGCAACAAATTAACTTTGGTCGAAGATTTTGTTTACAGCGACGGGGTTGAAGAGCAGCGTATTTGGCATATTAAGCGGTTAGAAGATGGTTCTTATCAAGGCACAGCGCAAGATATTATTGGTATCGCGACTGGGGCAGAGCAGGGGAACGCGATGCGATGGCAATATGACTTCGAATTGCCTTACGATGGCTCAACATTAACTGTTACGATGGATGATTGGCTGTTTCGTCAAGATGATAAACACCTGTTTAACATCACTAAGGTGAAAAAATTTGGTGTGCAGGTCGCAACAGTGACGATTTTCTTTCAGAAGCAGTAATACCAATCAGCACAAGTCTTTGACCATTCTTGCTGATTAAAATCGCTGATAACGTCGTTACAGATTTTGTAATTAGAATAACTAGTTAGCGGCAATCTGTGCCTAATTCTAAGCGATTTTCCTTGCGCAATTAGCTGACCAGTTACTTATCTTGATTGGTATAACGGTGTTTTAAATAGAAACCTAGAAAAAAGCCTCCCAAGGGAGGCTTGATTAATTAAGTGTTTGTAAGCAATTACAGCTTGTCAGTTAGCTCGATAGCTTGACCGATGTAGTTCGCTGGCGTCATCTCTTTTAGACGCGCTTTTTCATGCTCAGGCAGTTCAAGGCCGTCGATAAAGTTGCGCATTGCTTCGCCGTCTACACGCTTACCACGAGTCAGCTCTTTTAGCTTCTCATATGGTTTTTCGATGCCGTAACGACGCATAACAGTTTGTACTGGTTCTGCAAGAACTTCCCAGTTCTTGTCGAGTTCAGCAAGTAGCGCTTCGCGGTTTACTTCTAGTTTGCTGATGCCTTTTAGCGTAGAAGTGTACGCGATGATAGCGTAGCCCACACCCACACCTAGGTTACGAAGAACTGTTGAATCTGTAAGGTCACGTTGCCAACGAGAGATAGGCAGTTTTTGTGCTAGGTGACCGAATACTGCATTCGCTAGACCTAGGTTGCCTTCTGAGTTTTCAAAGTCGATAGGGTTAACTTTGTGTGGCATCGTTGAAGAACCGATTTCGCCAGCAATGGTTTTTTGTTTGAAGTGGCCTAGAGCAATGTAGCCCCATACGTCACGGTCGAAGTCGATAAGGATAGTGTTGAAACGTGCTACTGCATCGAACAGCTCAGCGATGTAATCGTGTGGTTCGATTTGCGTAGTGTATGGGTTCCAAGTTACGCCTAGGGACTCTGTGATGAACTCTTCAGAAAACTTGTGCCAATCTAGCTCAGGGTAAGCTGAAAGGTGTGCGTTGTAGTTACCTACAGCACCGTTAATCTTAGCTAGGATCTCAACGTTTTCGATTTGCTTGAACTGACGTTCCATGCGGTACGCTACGTTCGCCATCTCTTTACCCATAGTCGATGGAGATGCTGGCTGGCCGTGTGTACGAGACAGTAGAGGAATGTCGCGGTATTCCACTGCAAGTGCTTTAATCGCATCAATTAGGTTGCGAATTTCTGGAAGAATAACCGTTTCACGCGCTTCTTTTAGCATTAGAGCGTGCGAGGTGTTGTTGATGTCTTCAGAAGTACATGCAAAGTGGAAGAATTCGTTAACCGCGTGAAGTTCAGGAACATCAGCTACTTTTTCTTTTAGGAAGTACTCAACCGCTTTTACGTCATGGTTAGTTGTACGCTCAATTTCTTTGATGCGCATTGCGTCTTCTTCAGAGAAGTTAGCAGCAAGATCGTCTAGGAATTGATTAGCTTCTGCGCTGAAAGCAGGCACTTCGGCGATTTCAGCAGTAGCAGCAAGCTTTTGTAGCCAGCGAATTTCAACGATAGTACGGTACTTTAGTAGGCCGTACTCACTGAAAATTTCGCGTAACGCAATAGTCTTGCTTCCGTAACGGCCGTCTACTGGTGAAACAGCAGTCAATGCTGACAGTTCCATGATGTTCTCCTGAATTGATTTCTAGAATTTGTGAGCTTTATACCAAGAAGTTTGGCGTTTGTCACTAAAGTTGCGCAAACGTTTGCGCCAAGGTTGTTTTACTCTGAAAAAATAAACACGCGGTAGGCCGCGTGTTTAAATTACATTCGAGCGAGTAGAATTTGTGCTTGCTCGACCATCTTTTTACGGCCGAAGATCAAATGTCGGCGTTTACCTCCGACTTGGCGCCAAAGTACAGAACAACGAATTCCTGAAAGCAACAAAGCGCGGACTTTGTGCTGATTACTGGTTTGCTGCAATACTGTTGGTGTGCCAGTGACTTGAATTCGTGGCCCAATCGGGCTTACGACATCAAGGTAAACGCTCGCGAGGTTGCTGAGCATTTGATCATCGGTTAAAGAAAAATGGTCAGCTTGGCGTTCTAACATTTGTAGGCGATCACCTAACTGTGCCATCGCATCGTTACGGCTGCTAAGCTTGCGCTCTAGTGCCATAAGACTAATGATGTAGCGAGTAATCTCACTACCAGTTGGTGTGCTATCAATGCCTTTCACCAAGCACTCTAAACCAAGCTTTAGGTCAGATTCACGACCAAACACATTGAGTGTACTGCTTGGGTTAGTATTCAGAATCGCTTTCAGTGAAGTTTCAAACGCGTCAGTGTCACAATAACCGTTCTTTGCTGCTTGCTGAACTAAAGCGACAGCTTGACAAATACCTGCAAAAGCAATGGTGCGGTCATAAAGAGTGTTAGCCACGTAGAGTTACTCCTGAATAATACGTCTGATTAAATTCGTTGTTCGATGATACCACCACCAAGACATACTTCACCTTGGTAGAAAACAGCCGATTGACCTGGAGTCACAGCAACTTGAGGTTCATCAAAAATTACTTTGATTGTGTTGTCATCCACAGGGATGATAGTACACGCAATATCAGTTTGACGGTAACGTGTTTTCACAGTGCATTGTAACGGTTCATTAATTGGTGTGCGATCAACCCAATGTAATTGTGATGCAATTAACCCATTAGATTTTAAAAGTGGGTGGTCAGCACCTTGTACTGCAATCAGTACATTACGCTTTAGGTCTTTTTCTGCTACGTACCATGGTTCTTCGTTACCACCGCCGCCTTTAGTGCCACCAATATGTAGGCCTTTACGTTGACCTAGTGTGTGGTACATCAAACCTTGGTGTTCGCCAATCACTTTACCTTCAGGGGTTTCAATTTTACCTGGCTGAGCAGGTAAGTAGCGGCCCAAGAAATCAGTAAATTTACGTTCGCCGATAAAACAGATACCGGTAGAGTCTTTTTTCTTCGCTGTGATTAGGTCTTGCTCTTCAGCAATACGACGAACTTCTGGCTTCTCTAATTCACCAACAGGGAATAGGCTACGCGCAACTTGTTCATGGCTAAGTGTATATAAGAAGTAGCTTTGGTCTTTGTTGCCGTCTTGGCCACGTAGCATTTGTGGCTTCTCGCCATTTGTCGGGAAAGAACGACGAACATAGTGACCCATCGCGATGTAGTCTGCATCAAGCACTTCATCAGCATACTCGAGGAATGCTTTGAATTTAATTTCTTTGTTACACAGAATATCAGGGTTTGGCGTACGGCCAGCTTTGTACTCTTCTAGGAAGTACTCGAATACGTTGTCCCAATATTCAGCAGCAAAGTTAATCTTGTGCATGTGAATGCCAAGCTTGTCACACACTGCCTGTGCATCGGCTAGATCTTGCGCCGCAGTACAGTATTCTTCGTTGTCATCTTCTTCCCAGTTCTTCATAAACAGGCCTTCTACTTGATAGCCTTGCTGCTTAAGAAGATACGCAGAAACCGATGAATCAACACCGCCAGACATACCAACGATGACTTTCTTTTGACTGTTGTCAGTACAGTTCTCAGACATTGCTTAACACCACAAAAATTAACTGGGGGCAGATTTTAACAGAAAGCGTTTCGCTGCGACAGATCCGAGATCGAAATCACACTTCGAAATGATACTCTTTTTGTCAATTTATCGGTTAAAACCTGCGTTATTAATAACGATAAGTCCTCTATATATGGCATAGTAGGCGAAAATCAAGCGCTGCTAGGCAAACAATCTTCGTCTAGCAGTTGAATTCGTATTTTATTAGGTAATATAAGCACCATGAGTGATGAGAACCAAGTTTTCCAAGAATCAGATTTAATTGAAGTGATTGAGAACCAATTGGCCGATGGTAATCCATTAAAAGTCAAAGAGACCTTGATGCGTTTAATGATGACAGGGACTAGCCGTGATGATGCAATTGCGATGATGGCATGTGCAGTATCAATTGAGATTTTTGATGTTATGAAAAACGAAGGTGAATTCAATTTGAAGCGCTATTCTGAGCACCTAGAACGTCTTCCTGACCTTAGTTTTATGGAAGGTGAATAGAGTAAACGTTTGCTATACTCGCAGTTATTGCAGCGTATTCGCTAGCGCAGTAGAATTCGCCTTCCTGTCTTTCCCTTAATCAGAACCTGTATTATGAAATTTCCCGGTCAACGTAAATCAAAGCACTACTTTCCAGTACATGCGCGTGATCCTTTGGTGAGCCAAGCGCAAACAAGTAAGAAAATGTCTCGTACCCATATTATTGGTATCGATCAAACATTGGTGGACATTGAAGCAAAGGTTGATTCGGAACTCATCGAAAAATATGGTCTGAGCAAAGGTCACTCATTGGTGATTGATGACCAAACGGCAGAAGCGTTATACAACGAGTTAAAAGAGACTTGCCTTATCACTAACGAATACGCTGGTGGTACAATTGGTAATACACTACATAACTACTCTGTATTAGCAGACGATAAATCAACACTACTAGGTGTAATGAGCCAAGACATAAAAATAGGTAGCTACGGTTATCGTTATTTGTGTAATACCTCTAGTCGTATGGACCTTAACTACCTACAAGGTGTTGAAGGTGCTATTGGTCGTTGTTTTGCGCTTATTACAGAAGATGGCGAACGTACTTTTGCAATTAGTGAAGGTCAAATGAACCAACTTCGCCCTGATAGTATTCCAGAGAAGATTTTTAAAAATGCTTCTGCGTTAGTACTGACTGCTTATTTAGTTCGTTGTAAGCCAGGTGATCCAATGCCTGAAGCAACAATGCGTGCAATTGAATATGCGAAGAAATATGATGTGCCAGTTGTATTAACTCTGGGTACTAAATTCGTTATTCAAGACGATCCTAAATTCTGGCAAGACTTCTTACGTGATCATGTAAGTGTTGTTGCGATGAACGAAGATGAAGCAGAAGCATTAACGGGTGAACACGATCCACTAGCGGCTTCAGATAAAGCTTTGGATTGGGTTGATTTGGTATTGTGTACGGCTGGCCCTGTTGGTTTATATATGGCGGGTTACAGTGAAGACGAAGCAAAACGTGAAACTACGTTGCCACTTCTTCCTGGCTGTATTGCTGAATTTAACCGTTATGAGTTTAGCCGCCCAGCAACGAAGTCGCTATGTGAAAATCCGATTAAAGTTTATTCGCATATTTCACCTTATATGGGTGGCCCTGAGAAAATTAAGAATACTAATGGTGCTGGCGACGCAGCTCTATCTGCGCTTTTGCATGATATGGCGGCAAATAAATACCATAAAGAAAACGTGCCAAACTCAAGTAAGCACGCTTACGCATTCTTAACTTATTCATCATTCTCTCAGGTATGTAAATACTCAAACCGCGCTAGTTACGAAGTGCTGGTTCAGCACTCACCTCGTTTGTCTCGTGGTTTGCCTGAGCGTGAAGACAGCTTAGAAGAAGCTTACTGGGAAAGATAAGCGAGATTATTAAAGCTCACCTTAGTGTGGGCTTTAATAAAAACCACGAATACAAAAAAGCTCCCTAGAAGGGAGCTTTTTCTATATCTGTATCTAGATAAATTAGATTAGGAAATCTTCTAGAGATTTGCCCGCATCTAATTGAGCTTGGATTGCTGAAGGTGTACGACCTTGACCTGTCCAAGTTTTTTCTTCACCTTCGTCTAGGTATTTGTATTTCGCCGGACGAGGAGCACGCTTAGATTTAGCTTTGGTTTTCGTCTCGCCAGCAAGTGCGCTGATAAGTGCACTAACATCAATACCATCTTTTGCGATTTGTTCTGCGATTGCTGCTAATTTAGCTTCTTGCTCAGCTTGTGCTGCGCGCTCTTCTTCTTCTACTTCTTTGCGCTCAGAAACGACTAGAGTTAATTTCTCTAGTGCTTCTTCTAATTGCTCAAGAGTAAGTTCGCGAGAAAAAGCACGAAGACTACGAATGTTTAAAAGAGTTTTTGTTAATTCCGACATAAAATCTCACCAATATATTGTAAGCGACAAAGTAATATTAATAGTGTATTCCTGATAATACAATTTAAATATTGTAAATTGTATGAAATAAATTTGTCGCGCTGATAAGATTTGAAAGTTTAAACTCAGTTCACATTCTGTTCTTTAATAAGAAGTAATATGAATAGAATCAAAATAGCCTATAAGTATAGTGCCTAGTTTCATAATCGCCACTTTAACTATTCAAATAATATCTATTCAAATTATTGTTAAAGACAAAGGGTGGCAGGTCGTAAATAGAACGGTGGTTTAGTTACCACCTTAAGACTAATTCCAAGTGATACGTTTAAGGTGCTGAGAAGAAGGTTAATGTGAGCAAAAATAAATCATGATGAACAATCAATAGTCATTGTATTTTTATAACGAGTAATTGGAGCTAACTTTTTATTCTAGAAAGTATTAAGAGTAAGCTGACCGATAACGCCTCAATCCCTAATCCGAGTTATTGGTTTTATGTGACAATATTACGGTGATTTTTTATAGCAATATCTGTTGTAAATGTGATTTTTATAAGTACAATGACCGTTACCTAATGCGTCACATTGGTTAAAGTTGTGTTAAAGAATGTTTAATTCAGCTTATTCTTTGGTTGTCGCGGTAGAGGAGCGGAATGAATCAGTAACGTTTGTTGGGGTGATGCCAATGAACAAGCGTGAAAGGTCTTATCCGCCGAAGTGAACTGGTATATCAAAACCACTCGCTGGGGTTGCGTTCGAATAGGGGCAACACTGCCATAGTCTATTATTTGTATAACTATGGAGCGCTACTGTAGGGTTGGGTGGAGTGTTCACTTCCCTGTCGCTATGTTCAACATGCATAGATAATGGAATCTATGTGTCTGCAGTAGATCTCTAACCATTTATTACTGGTTTCGAAGATCATGAATTTAATCGATTTTGCATCATCTCCTTTATCACTGCTGCCTCCGGTAGTGGCTTTGACGCTAGCTATTGTTACGCGTCGTGTATTGTTATCACTTGGTATGGGTATTCTACTAGGTGCTATTCTTTTGGCTGATTACTCGTTGGGTGACACTTTAACTTACGTTAAAAACACTGTGTTTGGCGTATTTGTTGAAGATGGCTCAATCAATGCTGGTAATATGAGCATCATCGGCTTCCTAGTATTACTAGGTATGATGACCGCATTATTAACCCTATCGGGTGGTACTCGCGCATTTGCTGATTGGGCTCAGTCACGAGTGAAAAGTAAACGTGGTGCAAAACTATTGGCTGCGTTTTTAGGTATTTTTATCTTTATTGATGATTACTTTAACAGCTTGGCAGTTGGTGCTATCTCTCGCCCTGTAACTGACCGTTTTTATGTATCACGCGCTAAGCTAGCTTACATCCTAGACTCAACTGCCGCGCCAATGTGTGTCGTAATGCCAGCGTCAAGCTGGGGCGCATACATCATGACAATCATCAGCGGTATCTTGGTTTCTCACGGTATTACAGAATATTCAGCGCTGGGTGCCTATATGCGTTTGGTGCCAATGAACTTTTACGCAATTTTTGCACTACTGATGGTATTTGCGGTTGCGTGGTTTGGTTTGAATGTAGGTAAGATGCGTGATCACGAAATCGCAGCAGCACAAGGCCGCGGCTTTGATGACGTGCAAAGCGACGATTTTGATGAAGCACGCGCTTTAGATGAAGAGCTGGACATTACTGAGAGCGAAAAAGGCAAAGTATCTGATCTAGTTCTGCCGATTGTTGCGCTAATTATCGCAACGGTTGCTTCTATGCTTTACACCGGTGGTCAAGCTCTAGCAGAAGCGGGTAAGTCATTCGCGCTACTTGGCGCGTTTGAAAATACCAATGTTGGTACTTCGCTAATTTACGGTGGTTTGGTTGGTCTGTTTGTTGCACTGTTTACGGTAGTAAAGCAGGGTCTGCCAGCACTAGAAATCAATCGCACGCTATGGATTGGTGCAAAATCAATGTTCGGTGCGATTCTGATCCTTGTGTTTGCATGGTCAATCGGCACTGTGATTGGTGACATGAAAACAGGTAGTTACCTGTCAACAATGGCACAAGGCAACATCGATCCTCAGTGGTTGCCAGTGATCCTATTCCTACTATCTGGTGTGATGGCATTCTCAACCGGTAGTTCATGGGGTACGTTTGGCATCATGCTGCCAATCGCGGGTGACATGGCTGGTAATACGGATATTGCTCTAATGCTACCTATGCTAAGTGCGGTACTAGCAGGTTCAGTATTTGGTGACCACTGTTCTCCAATCTCTGATACGACGATTCTGTCATCGACAGGTGCACGTTGTAACCACATCGACCACGTTGCGACACAGTTGCCATACGCGCTGTCGGTAGCGCTTGTCTCTTGTATCGGCTTTATCGCGCTTGGTATTACTGACAACCTAGCGATTTCTTTCGCAGCAGCAACAGCAGCATTTGTCGCGGTATGTTTTGTATTGAGTGTATTGTCTAAGTCAAAAATGAGCTCTTGCTAAAACTCGGCAAAACAAAGATTGAAAAGGAAGCTTCGGCTTCCTTTTTTTGTGTGCCTTGAAAAGTGAATCAGGCGAGAGAGAGAAGCTAATCAAAGCAAACAACATATAGCCAAGTTCAATCAATGCGACGCAATGGGCTAGATATTGTTATAAGATGAAAAAAACTTAAATTAATAGTTGAAAAAAGTTAACGGCTTGGTTAGTGTGGTTATCAACCAAGCAGAAATGAAGAGCTTAAATAAGTATGCGTAATTTTATCATGAACATTCATCATCACCATCACCCAATGTAGTCTTTCGGGAGATGTACGCGTACCCGGGGGACAGGATACTCCCGGAGGCTTAAGTCAGAGATTTTAAGAATTAACCCTCGGGAGACAAAGATCTTCCGAGGGTTTTTCAATTTTACGGCTTTATAAAATATCTAAGTATTACTTGCACAGGGATAACGCAATGCAAACACAACGCCTAAGAATCGCTATTCAAAAGAAAGGTCGCCTAAGCAAAGAGAGTCAGCTATTGCTTAAAAAGTGCGGCGTAAAATTTAACATTATGGGTGAGCGTTTGGTTGTTCACTCACTTAATATGCCCATTGATTTGTTACTGGTTCGTGATGACGACATCCCAGGTTTGATCATGGATGGCGTGGTAGATCTTGGCTTTATCGGTGAAAACGAATTAGAAGAAGTTCGTCTCGATCGTAAAGCCTTGGGTGAACCTTGTGAGTTTGTTCAGCTACGTCGCCTTGATTTTGGTGGCTGTCGTTTGTCTATCGCGATTAATAAAGATCAAGAGTACAACGGTCCACAAGATCTTGCTGGTAAACGTATCGCTACCACTTATCCGCAACTGCTAAAAGCGTATATGGACAAAGAGGGTATTCCTTTCTCTACCTGTATGCTGACTGGCTCGGTTGAAGTGGCGCCGCGCGCAGGTTTATCAGATGCGATTGCTGATTTAGTTTCAACGGGCGCGACGCTCGAAGCCAATGGTCTAAAAGAAGCCGAAGTTATTTTCCGTTCTAAAGCGACGCTTATTCAGCGCTTAGGCGAGTTTGATGCAGAGAAACAAGAGCTTATCGACAAACTGCTGACTCGTATGCAAGGTGTACAACAAGCTAAAGAATCAAAATACATTATGTTGCACGCACCCGTTGATCGCTTAGAGCAGATTAAAGCACTACTGCCTGGTGCAGAAGACCCAACTGTATTGCCTCTGTCTGCAGAAAAACAAAAAGTTGCCGTTCACCTTGTGAGTACCGAAAATCTGTTCTGGGAAACCATGGAACAACTCAAAGAGTTGGGTGCGAGTTCAATTCTAGTATTGCCAATTGAAAAAATGATGGAGTAATTGTCATGAGAACTGTTGTTTGGCAATCATTAAGTGAAACCCAGCAAGATGCGGTATTAGAGCGTCCGGCGATAGCTGAAGGGGCGAATATTACCGCCGCGGTCGCTGAAGTGATTGCGCAAGTTCGTCAGCAAGGTGATGCAGCGTTACTTGAGTTAACTGAAAAGTTTGATCGCGTAAAGCCAGAATCCATTCGCGTCTCTAAAGCGGAAATTGATGCCGCTTCTGAGCGGCTGACTGAGCAAATGAAGCAGGCGCTTGAGCAAGCGTATGCCAATATCGCTAAGTTTCACAAGGCGCAAAAGCCACAGCCAATTAAGGTTGAAACGCAGCCGGGTGTGTTGTGTGAGCAAGTCACTCGCCCGATTCAAAAAGTGGGTCTGTATATTCCTGGTGGTAGTGCACCGCTGCCGTCAACGGTATTGATGCTTGGTGTACCCGCGCAAATCGCGGGCTGTCAGAAAGTGGTGTTGTGTTCACCACCGCCGATTGCTGATGAAATTCTTTATGTCGCTAAGCTGTGCAATATTGATGAAGTTTACAATGTAGGCGGCGGTCAAGCAGTCGCGGCTATGGCATACGGCACTGAAACCGTCGCGAAAGTGGATAAGATCTTTGGTCCGGGTAACGCCTATGTGACAGAGGCGAAGCGACAAGTGAGTAACGATTTTCGCGGTGCGGCGATTGATATGCCTGCTGGTCCGTCAGAAGTGCTGGTGATTGCGGATGAAAGTGCTGATGCCGACTTTATCGCTGCTGATTTGCTAAGCCAAGCTGAACACGGACCTGACTCGCAAGTGGTGTTAGTGACACCTTCACCAGTGATTGCGGATCAAGTTTCGGATGCGGTGCAGCGTCAGCTCAAAGAGTTAACCCGCGCTGACATTGCTGAAAAAGCGCTCGCTTCCAGTTTGATCATTATTTCTGAATCGCTGACGCAGGCGGTTTCTATCTCGAATTACTACGGTCCTGAACACTTGATTGTACAGACCAAGAGCCCACGCGAACTGCTGCCTTTACTGGATAATGCCGGTTCGATTTTCTTAGGTGATTGGTCGCCAGAATCAGCGGGTGATTACGCATCTGGTACTAACCATGTGCTGCCAACTTACGGTTATACCCGCACCTATTCGAGCCTAGGTTTGGCAGATTTCTCTAAACGTATGACAGTACAGGAACTATCAGCCGAAGGTTTACAAACACTCGCGCCAACGGTCGTGACGATGGCAGAAGCCGAAGGCTTAGACGCGCACAAGCGAGCTGTTACAATTCGCGTAGAGAAGTTGCTTCAACGAGGAGAAGCGTAATGGAAAAGTTAGCACGTAAACAGGTTCAGCAGTTAACACCTTATCTTTCTGCGCGTCGTATCGGCGGCAGTGGCGACGTGTGGCTCAACGCGAATGAATCTCCGTTCGACAATGAATATAAGACCGATTTTACTCGTTTAAACCGCTACAGTGAGTGTCAGCCTAAAGCTTTAATTGAAGCTTACGCTGCCTATGCGGGCGTGAAGCCAGAGCAAACCTTAACTTCACGTGGTGCGGATGAAGGTATTGAACTTTTAATTCGCGCATTCTGTGAGCCGGGTGAAGATGCGATTCTATTTTGTCCACCGACTTATGGCATGTATGCCATCAGTGCCGAAACCATCGGGGTGGAGCGCAAGACCGTTCCGCTAACTGCGGATTGGCAACTTGATTTAGCGAGCATAGAAGCCAACTTAGATGCGGTGAAATTGGTGTTTGTTTGTAGCCCAAATAACCCAACCGGTAATTTGGTTAAGCGCGAAGACATTATCAGCTTACTAGAGATGACCAAAGACCGCGCGATTGTGGTGATGGATGAAGCATATATTGATTTTTGCCCTGAAGCTTCAACGGTCGATTTGCTCGCCCAATATTCAAACCTAGCGATTCTGCGCACCTTATCAAAAGCGTTCGCGCTTGCGGGACTGCGCTGCGGATTTACGCTTGCGAATGAAGAGTTAATTGGTGTGCTTAATAAGGTGATCGCGCCTTACCCAGTGCCAGTGCCTGTGGCGGATATTGCGATTCAAGCACTGTCTGAAGCGGGGCTTGCACGCGCGAAGTTCCAGGTTTTAGATCTCAACGCCAACCGCGCTTATCTACAAGTCGGCTTATCGATGATTGCCGATGTGCAAGTGTTCGATGGTTGGGGTAACTACCTACTGGTGAAATTCCCTGATGGCGATGCGCTATTTAAAGCGGCTTGGGACAGTGGCATTATTTTGCGTAACTCACCGATTGAAAATTGCGTGCGAATTAGTGTCGGCAATCGCGACGAATGTGAAAAGACCTTAGGTTTTATTCGCAATTTCTACGCTTAGCGACGAGCAGTTAAATAAGTAGTGCGCTCTGGCTTGAGGGCGAGGGCGCTAAATTGATAAGGATATTCCAGTGAGCAAGCAGCAAAAAATCTTGTTTATCGACCGTGACGGCACGTTGATCGTTGAGCCACCAATCGACTTCCAAGTTGATCGCCTCGATAAGCTAAAACTTGAGCCTTTCGTTATTCCAAGCTTACTTGCACTGCAAGATGCAGGTTACCGCCTAGTGATGGTGACGAACCAAGATGGTTTAGGCACCGATAGCTACCCACAAGCCGATTTTGACGCCCCACATGACATGATGATGGAGATCTTTTCCTCGCAAGGCGTGAAGTTTGACGATGTTTTGATCTGCCCGCACTTTGAAGAGGACAACTGCTCATGTCGCAAGCCAAAGCTTGGCATGGTGAAAGAGTATCTACAAAGTGGCAAGGTTGACTTCCAACATTCAGTGGTGATTGGCGATCGCGCCACGGATCTGCAATTGGCAGAGAACATGGCGATTCGCGGCATTCAATATCATCCAGAAACCATGGGTTGGCAGCAAATCCTCAAAGATTTGACGGTTAATGCACGCATTGCGGAAGTGATTCGCACCACCAAAGAAACCGATATTAGAGTGCGCGTTAATCTTGATGAGCAAGGTGGCAACCAGATTTCAACAGGTTTAGGCTTCTTCGATCATATGCTGGATCAAATCGCTACCCATGGTGGCTTCCAGATGATTTGCCAAGTGGAAGGTGATTTGCATATCGATGATCACCACACAGTCGAAGACACCGCGCTGGCACTTGGGCAAGCGCTTAAAGATGCGCTGGGGGATAAACGCGGCATCGGTCGATTTGGTTTTAGCTTGCCAATGGATGAGTGTTTGGCGCAGTGTGCACTTGACTTATCAGGTCGCCCGTACCTTAAGTTTGACGCCGAGTTTAGCCGCGAGCAGGTAGGTGATCTGTCAACCGAAATGGTGGTGCACTTTTTCCGTTCATTAACCGACACTCTCGCTTGTACGCTGCACCTATCGTCGTCAGGTGATAATGATCACCACATCATCGAAAGCTTATTTAAAGCCTTTGGTCGTACATTGCGCCAAGCCATCAAAGTGGAAGGTACAGAGCTACCAAGCAGCAAAGGCGTGTTGTAGGAGGCATTATGAAACAACAGAAAGTCGTCATTATTGATACCGGTTGTGCCAATGTCTCCTCGGTTCGATTTGCCATTGAACGCTTGGGCTGTGAAGTTGAAATTTCCAAAGATCCTCAAGTGGTTTTGGCTGCTGATAAGCTGTTTTTACCCGGTGTAGGCACGGCGAGTGAGGCAATGAAAAACCTCGAAGAGCGCAATCTGATTAGTTTGGTTAAGCAAGTAGAAAAGCCGCTCCTTGGCATCTGTCTTGGTATGCAACTTTTAGGCAAATTCTCCCAAGAGAAAGGGCAGAAAGCGGACGCGCAAGTTGAGTGTTTAGGTTTGTGTGACGGTGAAGTAAAGCTGATGCAAACCGGTGAACTGCCATTACCACACATGGGCTGGAATACCGTCAAATCTCTACCGGAACATCCGTTATTTAAAGGCATTGAAGAAGGCGAGTATTTCTATTTTGTGCATAGCTTTGCCATGCCTGTTGGTGACTACACTATTGCGGAGTGTGATTATGGTCAGCCGTTCAGCGCCGCGGTGCAAAGTGGCAACTATTATGGGGTGCAATTTCACCCTGAGCGCTCAAGCTGCGCGGGCTCAAAACTTATCGAGAATTTCTTAAATTTGTAGAGGGACCTACACGTGATCATTCCAGCGTTAGATTTAATTGAAGGACAAGTAGTTCGCCTTTACCAAGGCGACTACGGTCAAGTAACAGAATACAAGGTTGATCCGGCTGAGCAGTTCAACCTTTATCACCAAGCGGGCGCCAATTGGCTGCACTTAGTTGATTTAACGGGTGCGAAAGACACCACCGCTCGTCAGCTTGATCTTATCGCCAAGCTACTCGCCAGTACGCCTGCCAACATTCAAATTGGTGGCGGGGTGCGCAGCGAGCAAGATGTGGTCGACTTGCTAGAAGCGGGCGCACAACGTGTCGTCGTTGGCTCAACTGCCGTTAAGCAGCCTGAGCTAGTGAAAGGTTGGATGAAGAAATATGGTGCGGAGAAAATTGTCTTGGCACTGGATATCAATATCGATGCTGACGGTACACGAAAAGTAGCGATTTCAGGTTGGCAAGAAGACTCCGGCGTGACCATTGAAGCGCTGATCAATGACTACTTAACGGTGGGTCTAAAGCATGTGCTTTGCACCGACATATCGCGTGATGGCACGCTCGCAGGCTCTAACGTTGAGCTTTATGTCGACCTTTGTAAGCAGTACCCACAAGTGCAGTTTCAATCTTCTGGAGGTATCGGCAGCTTAGCGGATATTGAAGCGCTGAAAGGTACTGGCGTGGCAGGTGTCATTGTGGGTCGCGCTCTACTGGATGGCAAGTTTACCGCAGAGGAGGCATTTGCATGTTGGCAAAGCGAATAATTCCGTGTCTCGATGTGCGGGATGGACAGGTAGTAAAAGGCGTTCAGTTTCGCAACCATGAAATCATCGGCGACATTGTTCCGCTAGCAAAGCGTTACGCAGAAGAAGGCGCAGATGAGTTGGTGTTTTACGATATTACCGCATCAAGCGACGGTCGCGTGGTCGACAAAAGCTGGGTGAAACGCGTAGCGGAAGTGATTGATATTCCTTTCTGTGTTGCCGGTGGTATTAAATCGGCAGAAGATGCGGCGCGTATTTTAGAATTTGGCGCTGATAAAGTGTCAATCAATTCGCCAGCACTAGCAAACCCTGAGCTTATCACTGAACTAGCCGATAAATTTGGCGTGCAGTGTATCGTGGTGGGCATCGACTCTTACTACGACAAAGAGACGGGCAAATATCAGGTTTATCAGTTCACTGGTGATGAAGCACGCACTAAAGCGACCCAATGGCAAACCCGTGATTGGGTACAAGAAGTGCAAAAACGTGGTGCAGGTGAAATTGTACTTAACATGATGAACCAAGATGGCGTGCGTAACGGTTACGATATCGAGCAGCTTAATATGGTGCGTGAAGTGTGTAAGGTGCCACTGATTGCATCGGGTGGTGCAGGGGCAATGGAGCACTTTGCGCAAGCTTTCCATAAAGCCAACGTTGATGGCGCACTCGCAGCATCTGTATTCCACAAACAAGTGATTAATATTGGCGAATTAAAGCAGTACCTACTAGCGCAAGGCGTAGTAGCACGACCAGTCGAGGTGAAGTTATGAGTTTTCAAGTGAGCGATATTGTGGCACTAAGCGAGCGTATTGACT
This sequence comes from Vibrio fluminensis, assembly GCF_015278125.1. Classification (GTDB taxonomy): domain Bacteria; phylum Pseudomonadota; class Gammaproteobacteria; order Enterobacterales; family Vibrionaceae; genus Vibrio; species Vibrio fluminensis. The sequence goes on along the minus strand of NZ_JADILO010000001.1, from coordinate 410,767 downwards.
GGAATAAAGTGGATGGTTTATTGCCTGTGATTGTGCAAGATTTCCAGTCAAGCCAAGTATTAATGATGGGTTACATGAACCAAGATGCGTTAGCAAAAACTGGTGAAACAGGGCATGTGACCTTTTATTCCCGTACCAAGCAGCGTCTTTGGACCAAGGGCGAAACTTCGGGCAACGTGCTCAACCTCGTTAATGCTGCACTTGATTGTGACAATGACACCTTATTGGTTAAAGTGAATCCAATCGGTCCAACTTGCCACACGGGTACCACAACCTGTTGGGATGGCGATAAGCAAGAAGAATCTCAATTGGTTTGGCTTCATCAACTTGAACAACTCTTGGCTGCTCGTAAAGATGCCGATCCCGATTCATCCTACACCGCGAGTCTCTATGCCCGTGGCACCAAACGTATTTCGCAGAAAGTGGGTGAAGAGGGCGTTGAAGTCGCGCTTGCGGCAACGTCGGGTGACAAGGCGGAATTAGTCTGTGAATCTGCTGATCTCATCTACCATTTGTTTGTTTTGCTTCAAGACCAAGGCTTGTCGTTCAATGATGTGATCAACAAGCTAAAAGAGCGCCACAAATAATCACTTGTTGATTGAAACCACTCAAGGGTTGCTGAAATAAGGCAACCCTTTATTATTTTCTCCTTTCTCCAGCCCTGCATCCGTAGCTCCACAAAGTTGAGCGTTCCGTAATCCTTCTTCCCTAATCCGTATTCCGTCGTCTGTAAGCGAAGCGTTCCGATTAATTTACCGATGACAAATTGCAAAAATCAGGTAAAGTATCGGCTTTCGTAAGTAATTGCCTAGAAAACCGCGTTTACGTGGCAAAAACATAATTTAGGCAAGTGGTAAGACTTAAATAGGAAGAGCAATGATTCTAGTTGTAGGTCACAAGAACCCTGATAGTGATAGTATCTGTAGTGCAATCGTAGCAACTGAGCTACTTAAAGCACGTGGCGTTGAAGCAATGCCAATTCGCCAAGGCGAGATCAACCGCGAAACTCAACACATTCTAGAAGTAGCTGGCGCTGAAACTCCAGTTCTACGTACTTCTGTTGCTGGCGAGCAAATCTGGCTAGTTGACTACTCAGATCTAGCACAAGCACCAGACGATGTGGCTGAAGCAGAAATCCTAGGTATCGTTGACCACCACCGTCTAGGTGACGTGATGACAGTGAACCCAATGGAAGCTTGGATCTGGCCTGTAGGTTGTACAAACACTGTACTATTCAACATGTTCAAGATTGAAGGTCACGCAATTACTCCTCAAATCGCTAAGCTTATGATGTCAGCAATCCTTTCTGACACTGTAGGTTTTGCTTCTCCAACTTGTACGCAAAAAGACAAAGATGCGGTTGCTGAACTAGCGGCAATTGCTGATGTACAAGATGTTGACGCTTTCATCAAAGATCTACTGATCGCTAAGACAGACATCGAAGGTCTATCTGCGGCTGAACTTGTTGAGAAAGACCTTAAAGGTTACCCATTCAACGGTCGTGACGTAGTAGTAGGTCAAGTTGAGCTTGCAACTCTAGAGCAAGTTGACGGCATGATCGATGCACTTGAAGCTGACCTAGAGCGCCGTTGCGCTGAAGAAGGTCTAGCATTCGCAGCTGTGATGCTAACAGACATCACAACAGCGCAAACTCGTCTACTTTACAAAGGTGAGTGGGCTGAGAAGCTAGTTAAGCATGAACAAGACGGCATGCTAATGATGGAAAACACGCTAAGCCGTAAGAAGCAAGGCTGGCCATGGCTACAAACTGAGCTTGCTTAATCCATCGGTTAACTGAGCACAGAATGATTTTGAAACCCATCTTCGGATGGGTTTTTTTATATCAATTTACTCCAGCATTTTGCGAAGTGGCGCAGAGCGTGAGATGTTGACTGCATCCTTTAGCAAACCGCTGCGCTGATATTGCGGCAGTAAAACATCAAGCTGCTTTGCGACCTGCGGTTTGGTCATGCCACTTTTGAGCGATGGCTCGTAAAGGAGTTTGAGTAATACCACATCGAGCGGTGATAAAAGATCATCTGGTGTGTAGTCATTAAATATAGAAGGGTAGGCGAGTTGCGAGTCATTCGGTAGTCCCATCACTTGGGTGATCTCCTCTACAATGCAAGCGAGCAACTTACCATATGCGCGGCTCTGATCGACAGGGATAATAATCGTCGCCTTAACAATGTCTTTGTTTCGTACGGAGGTGCGATAACTGGCTTTACAAATGGCGCCGCGAATATGCTTCAGTGCATCTTTACCAATTTCTTGGCTGATATCTTGCTGCCACCATGACTCTCGGGTAAATATCCATACTACATTGGCTTGCTCGCGAGTTGGAACGCGATAGATCGGATGGTTAGTGACTTGCTGAAGATGTTGGAGGTGGGCGTCGACTAATTCATCATGCAGGTCTTGATCGCCAACTTTATGCTTCACCCAGATCTTAATTGGTTGCTGCCACTTAACTAAGGGTTTATCGCCGGATGAGTATTCATTTTTCAGCGCCACATCAAGGAAAGCGGCGCGAACAAAGCTGATATCGAGCCAATTTTGTTCGGTAGCATGGACTGAACTCGAGCTGAGTAGCAGTAGGAGAAGTGAGGCGATCCTTGCCACAATTTACATCCTTATCTGAAATTTGGTGCCTTGTTAAAGTGGCTATCCACCAAACGCTGGGTGATGGTGCTTTGCGGGTTACTCAATACAGCGTGTGTATCACCTGCTTCAACCACTTCGCCTTCATGCATCACCATAATCTTATCCGTGATGTGTTTAACCGTGCCGATGTGTTGCGATACGTAAACAAATGACACGCCCATCTCTTCTTGCAGCTCAAGAAATAGGTTGATGATCTGTGAGCGCATCGCCATGTCGAGACCGTTTAACGCTTCATCCGCGACGATGATTGAGGGTTGTAGAATCAGTGCCCGAGCCAAACATACACGCTGCTTTTGACCTGTCGCGAGCATTTGTGGGTAAAAGTACGCATGTTCTGGCAACAAGCCGACGCGCAATAGAGTGTCTTTTACACGTTTTACTCGCGCCTCGGGCGGCATGTTGGTATTACGCTTCAATGGACCTTCTAAGATATTACCAATCTGAATTTTTGGATTCAGTGAGGTGTTAGGATCTTGGAAGATCATGCGAATGAGCTTACAGCGAGTTGAGTAATCTTTGTGTTCTAGCAAATCGCCGTTGACGCGGATCTCTCCTGACGTCGGTTCAACCATGCCAGCCAGCATGCGTGCAAGTGTCGACTTTCCTGAGCCGTTTTGACCAATAAAACCAATAGTTTGTCCCGCTTCTAAACTGAAGCTGACAGGCTGCACCGCAACGTGCTCTTTCTTACGAAATAGCCCCGGGCGACTGATGAAAACCTTGGACAGGTCGGTGACTTCTAATAATGCACTCATCCTTTCTTCTCCGTGTTGAGTGGGAAGTGGCAAGCGTATTTGTGGTTTTTAATTCGTTTTGGCATCGGAATTTCTACGCACTGACGCTGAGCATAAGGGCAACGAGGACCAAGGCGACAGCCAATCGGCAAATGTTGCAATGGCGGTATCGAGCCCGGAAGCGATTGTAATTTTTGCTTATGTGGAATCCACTCTGAGAAATCTGGCATCGCTTTAAGCAGAGCTGCGGTATAAGGATGTTTCGGTTTCTCAAGGATTTTATCTGTATCCGCCGACTCTACCGATTGCCCGCAGTACATTACGGTGATGCGATTTGCCCACTGAGTAATGGTTGTCAGGTCATGACCGATCAACAAGATACTGGTATTGTTGATTTGGTTCATGCGGCTTAGTAGACGTAATATTTGCGATTGGGTGATTGGGTCCAGATCGTTGGTCGGCTCATCGGCAATCAGCAATTTTGGCTTGGCGGCAATCGCCATCGCAATCATGACCTTTTGACACTCACCATCGGTTAACTCATAAGGATAACTACTCATGATCTGGCGGTGATTTTTGATGCCGACTTTATGTAGCAGGGCGATCGCTTGCTTGCGACGCCATTGAAAACGCTGCCACCATTTCCCGTCAAAAGAGCGTGAAGGAATGGACTCAATTAATTGTTTTCCCACCTCTTCTGAAGGGTCGAGACAGGTAGACGGTTCTTGAAATATCATCGCGATATCACGCGCGATTACGCGGCGTCGCTCACGAGGGGTGAGCTGAAGTAGGTCAATGTTGCCAAGGCGCATACGGTCCGCAGTGATAGTCCAGTTGTCTTTACAAACGCCGACAATCGCTTTCGCGACCAAGCTTTTGCCTGAGCCAGACTCACCCACTAAACCACGAATTTCACCTTCATTGAGTGTCATACTCATACGGTCAACGGCTTTCACGCGACCTTGTGGCGTTTCGATTTCAATCGTCAGGTGTCGAATATCTAACAACGGCATTATTCTACCCCTGCATTTAGAGCTTGGCGCACGCCTTCACCCACTAAGTTTACAACCACGACAGTAAACATGATGGCCAATCCCGGTAGTGTTACTGTCCACGGAGCGAGATAAATCAGCTCTACTGAATCACCCAAAATCGCACCCCATTCAGCACTTGGGGCTTGAGCGCCTAAACCAAGGAAACCCAACGCAGTAATATCTAAAATGGCAATAGAAAGCGCCAAAGTAAATTCGGTGGCAAACACCACTAATACGTTAGGTAGGATCGAGTTCCACAGGAGATAGAAGTTATTCGCACCATCTAGGCGGGCGGCCATAATGTAGTCTTTCTCGACTTCAGTATGGACAGCGATATAGATCGAGCGAATAAATCTTGGGATCAATGCGATACAGATCGCCAGTAACACATTGAATTCACCAAAGCCGAGAAAGGCAACGAAGATAATCGCAAGCAGCAGCGACGGGATAGACATTACGGTATCAAGCAGGTGATTTAACGTACTTGATATCAAGCCTTTGGTCATGCCCGCTAGAGTGCCGATAGCACTGCCGATTGCCGCAGCGATAACGGTAATTAACACCGCTGCACCAAACGTTGGTTGCGAACCAATGATCAGGCGCGACAAGATATCTCGGCCTAAATCATCGGTGCCAAGAAAATACTCGACCGTTCCCGCAGGGCTCCAAGAGGGGGGCAGTAATAGCTCACCACTTTGTGCTTGAGGGTCATGCGGCGTGATCCACGGGGCAATGATGGTGATAAGCGCAACAATGATCAGACACCATAAACCGAACATGGCCAAGCTGTTAGCGCGGAAACTACGCCAAAAGCGCTCAAACTGAGTTGGGATGCGCTCTTCTTGATATATGTTATCGGTTAGCATACCACTCTTTCCTTACCAATGGGTTGATCATCGCGCCAATCAAATCTGAAAGAATATTGGCAGTGAGTACTAGCGTTGCCACGACGATTACACCAGCTTGAATCGCCACATAATCTTGGTTTGCGAGAGCATCCAATAGCCAGCGGCCAATACCAGGCCAGTTGAAAATGGATTCAGTCACAATCGTTAAGGTCAACATACTAGAGAGTTGTACACCGATTTTAGGAATGATTGGCGGAATGGCATTACGTAGCACGTGCTGCATAACGATTTCTCGCGTGGATAAACCTTTGATTCGTGCGGCGCGGATATAGTTTTTGCTCATTACGTCTGAAACGGATGCTCGCATCAAACCAATGACTTGTGTTGTCGGCGCTAAAGCCAAAACAAAACACGGTAAGATCAGATGGTTGATCACACTTTGTAAAGCGTGCGCGCGTTGTGGACCTTCAGTTAAAAATGCATCAATCAAGGCAAAGCCAGTCACATGGTCAATTTGGTAAAGCAGATCGTATCGTCCGGCTACCGGGAACATTTGATAATGGAGTGAGAACACCATGATCATCAAAAGCGCTACCCAAAAAATCGGTGCTGAGTAGCCTGACATCGAGGTAAAGGAGATGATGGTATCAACCCATTTACCTTGCTTCATACCCGCGATAGTGCCGACAGGGATGCCGATGATCAATGAGATTATAAAGGCAATTAATCCGAGTTCTAAAGTGGCAGGGAATACCGTTTCTAGCTCATCAATAATCGGCACGCCGGCTTTGTTAACACCAAAATTGAGGTGGGTTAGCTCGCCAATGTAGCTTGTCCAACCACCCCAAAAGCTTTGCATTGCCCAATGTGAGGTTGGGTCGAGACGCAATAAGCTGTAACCGACAATGGTTAAGATCAGTAACGTAATAATAAATAAGTTCAGTCGTCGAATTGTGTAGAGAAACATCTAGCGAATCCTCTCTACTTGATCGAATGGCTGAGCATTGAATGGGCTCATTTTAAAACCTACTAACGAACTATCATGCGCTTGGAACTGCATTCCGTGGTTCAGTGGTATTACAGGAAACTCTGAATTGAGAATGTTTTGCGCTTGCTTATATAAGTTAATGCGATAACGAGGCGTTTCTACTTCCAAAGCTAAATCTAGTAGGAAGTCGAAGTCCGGATTACACCAGCTAGAGATATTTGGACCAGCAAGCTCAGCATTACACGAGAGTAGTGGTCTTAGGAAGTTATCTGGGTCACCAGTGTCTGCAATCCAACCCGTTAAGTACAGGTCGATTTTATCACTATTTTCGCTCGCCACACCGCTAAATCTGTCATCGGTCAACAGATTTAGCGTAATACCGATATCAGCCATATTGGCTTGGATCAGTTCTGCGGTTTTTCTCGGGCTAGGATTATACGATCGAGGCTCAAGTGGTACGAGCATATTCAGTGTCAGTCCATCGGCGAAACCGGCATCACGCAATAGAGCAATCGCATAGTTACGATCATAACGTACCTGAATGCTGTCGCCGTTATAGGCCCAAGAGTTTTGCGGCAGAACAGAGAAGGCTTGGCTACCTGTGCCGTAGTAAACTGAATCGAGGATATTTTGACGATTGATTGCATGGTTCAGAGCACGTCTAACTCTTACGTCACTTAATGCTGGATGCTCAGTATTGACGGCAATGTATGAGATGTTCATGGCCGGTTTGGCCGTGAGTGTCAACTGCTCATGAGCTTCAATGGTCGGGATTTGGCTAGAACGAGGGGACGTTAATACATCGCATTCGTTGCGCAGTAATTTTGCCAGTGTGCCGGTGCCGCGGTGGGAGATATCAAACACCACCTGTTTCATCTTCGCTTTGCCTGCCCAGTAATTATCATGACGCTTTAAGCGGACAAGGTCGTTGACTTGGTAGTCATCGAGGTAGAATGGCCCCGTACCGACAGGTTTGCTATCTAAGAAGCTCAACTCATCGCTCATCAGCAGTTGATCGGCGTACTCTTTCGAGTGGATCACCGCATGACTGGTAGCAATGTTGGACAAGAAGGTATTGTCAGGCTTGGCGAGCACAAATTTGACGCGATAATCATCCAACTTAACGACGTTCAACAGAAGGTTTTGAAAGTCGATACCATTAAACCAAGGGTAGCCGTTACCAACATTATGGAAAGGGTGGTCAGAGTCGATGATGCGACGGAAGCTAAATACCACATCATCAGCGTTTAGCGGACGTGTTGGTGTGAACCAATCAGTGGTTTGAAAAGCGACATTCGGTTTTAACGTGAACTGGTATTCAGTGCCTGCTTCATTTACCTGCCAGCTTTCTGCAATACTGGGCTTTGGTTGGTAAGTTTTGCTATCTAACGTTAAAAGCGTATCAAATAACTGAGAACTGAGCGTTTCAGAAGTAATACCGCTATCGACCAATTGTGGGTTAAAGGTTGCTGGCCCTGCTTGGCCACAAAATACGAACCCAGTTTGGCGTGCTTTCTCGTGACTGATTTCTTCACCACAGCCTGTAAGTAGACCAGCGGCGAAGAAACTGAATGTCAATTGTATGATTGCTCTCATAAGATCTAGCGTTTATAGCGCAAAGGAACCGCTAATTATGCCTAACGGTCATTGCAATGACTACTAATTGTTTTGATAAAACAGCTTACTCGTGTACACCTAAGTAGCCACCTGTACTGGTTATTTACCAGTAAGCTCATACTTTCTAACCATACCACGTAGTTGATGGTAACTTAGGCCTAACAAGTCTGCTGCTTTCCGCTGATTAAATTTACTTTCTTCGAGTACCGCTTCAAGTAGCTGCCTATCTTGTTGCTCTTGCCACTCTTTGTAGTCGAGTGGGAAGGTAAAATGGCTAACACAGTCTACTTTGTTTTCGTGCTCGTCTTCGGTGTTTACTGCTTCTCGCGCAAAAGGATTGAATACCAACTCATCAATCGCAAAGTCCGAATTGCCGTTTTGATATACTGCGCGCTCTACGACATTCTTGAGTTCTCGCACGTTACCCGGCCATGAATACTCTAATAATTTTTGCTGTGCTTCGGCAGTAAAACCGACAAAATAATCGAGTGATAACTCACGACACATTTTTATCGCGTAGTATTCCGCCAAAAGCAAAATGTCTTCTTTTCTCTCTCTCAGCGGGGGTAGATGAATAACATCAAAGGCTAAGCGGTCGAGAAGGTCGGCACGAAATAGTCCTTGTTCTGCCATTGCTGGTAAATCCGCATTGGTGGCACAGACTAATCGAACGTTGCTGTTGAGCATATCGTGTCCACCCACGCGTTCGTACTGACCATATTCAATCACACGTAACAGCTTTTCCTGCACCATTAACGGTGCGGTCGCGAGTTCATCCAAAAACAACGTACCATTTTCAGCGCGCTCGAATCGACCTTTATGTCGACCTTTAGAGCCAGTAAATGAACCAGATTCGTGACCAAACAGTTCTGAGTCAATCAAGCCTTCACTTAGTGCTGAGCAGTTGAGTGATATTAGTGGTTGATCCCAACGTTTCGATAGATAGTGGAGGCGCTGTGCAATCAACTCTTTACCGGTCCCTCGCTCACCTATGATAAGTATAGGTCGTTCAATATTGGCCAGCTTAGAAACTTTGTCTAAGACCGAGAGGAAGGCTGGAGACTCGCCAATCAAATTTTGTTTCATAGTCAGCTGTGCTCATAGGGTTGGTAAATTTCACCTATAGTTGGTCAAATCTGTCATGCATACAAGGAGTTATTTTAATGTTATTTGTTAAGCATATGAAATATATATAATTATAAACTTGGCACGGAGTTTGATTATTTATCTATGTCTTAACTCGAAATGATAAATGTAAAGGAGTCGTCCATGGGTATTTTTTCTCGTTTTGCCGATATCGTAAATTCAAACATCAGTGCTTTGCTGGATAAAGCTGAAGATCCAGAAAAAATGATCCGCTTGATTATTCAAGAGATGGAAGACACGCTGGTGGAAGTACGTACTAACTCTGCAAAAGCAATTGCCGATAAAAAAGAGTTGGCACGCAAAGTAGAAGCGATTGAAGACCAAGTTGCAGAATGGCAACAAAAAGCAACATTAGCTCTGACGAAAGAGCGTGAAGATCTGGCGCGTGCTGCTTTGATTGAAAAGCAGAAGCTGCAAGATGTACTCAAAGGTCTTCATACCGAGCAAACGTTAGTTGAAGAGACAATCAATAAGCTAACTGGTGAAATTGGCAAGTTAGAAAGCAAAATTACGGAGACTCGCGCGAAGCAACAAGCGTTAGCGATTCGTAGCCAAACTGCCTCAAATCGTCGCGATGTTCAGCGTCATCTGCACACAGCTCGTACAAGCGAAGCGATGGCGAAATTTGACCAATATTCGCGTAAGATTGATGAGCTTGAAGCGGAAGCAGATTTGTACGCAAAAACCGGCCAAGGTAAATCTCTTGATCAAGAGTTTGCTGAGCTGCAAGCGCAAGATGAGATTGAGCAAGAACTAGCAAAGCTAAAGCAACAAATGGAAGAAAAGAAATAGTTAATGCTATTCGGCTTATGCCAACAAAATAGGCAGGTAGACCTACCTGCCTTGTGTCGATGAATTTAGGAGTTACTTATGTCTTCGTTTTGGATTGCAGGACCACTGATCGTTTTCCTGATTTTTGTGGCTCCATTATGGTTGATTCTGCACTATCGCAGTAAGCGTAAAACCAGCAGTGGATTGTCGCAAGAAGACTTTCAACGCTTGGAGCAGCTTTCCGAGCGTGCTGAGTCGATGCAAAAGCGCGTCGATACATTAGAGCGAATCCTCGATGCGGAGTCGCCGAATTGGAGGCGCAACTATGAGTAAAGAACTGTATCGCGATACGATCAATGGTAAGTTGAGTGGTGTTTGTGCAGGCCTTGCTAACTATATAGGCGCAGAAGTTTGGGTTGTGCGTATCTTAGTGATTTCGGCAGCGCTGCTTGGGGGCTCATTCCTAGTATTGTTGGCCTATATCGCCTTGACTCTGATGTTAGAGAAACAGCCTGCAAACTATGTAGAAAGTTTACGAGCCAAACAAGAGCACAAACTGAAAAATAAACCGTGGCAAGCTGGGCAATCGCCAGAACAACTGCTGGATACTTTGGACAAAGACTTCGCGCAACTGGAAGGTAAAGTTCGTCGTATGGAAGCTTATGTCACGTCAGATACGTTTAAAGTGAATCGAGAGTTTAGTAAGTTGTAATTTCTATCGTAAATCACGTCTAAAACTTGAGAGGTTGTATGACCTCTCAAGCTATTCATTTCCTTAACGAATATAACCACTCAAAGTGGCAGAGTAGAGTTCAGTCATCTATCTTTTGGTAAAGGCTAACAAGCCAGCTAAGCAAATGGATGATTGATTATGCTCAAGACTTTACCAATTTTTACTATCGCCTTTATGTTGTGGGGTTGTGGTAAAGAGCTTCCTCCCGTCCCCGAACCGGACTCAAGACCCGCTAAGCTTTTCTCTGTGACAGTTGGAAATTCCGCATTTGAACGCCGTTTTCCTGCTACAACTGAAGCGGGTGACCGAGCTGTATTGGCATTTCGTGTTCCCGGATTATTACAAACTATTGATGTGGTGGCTGGGCAACCTGTCGTTAAAGGGCAGGTATTAGCGACCCTCAACCCTGATCAATATGAGCTGCTGGCTCAACAAGCTCGAGCTCAGTATCAACTGGCCGATGTGCAGTATCAACGTAATAAGAAGCTGCGCCGCGACAAAGTTGTGTCTGAGCAAGATTTCGACCAAGCAAAAGCCAACCGAAACTCGGCAAAAGCGACGTTAGATCAAGCCAATGCTAACTTGCGTTATACCCAATTAGTGGCTCCTTACGATGGCACAATCTCACTGATTCCAGCGGAGAATCATGAGTATATTGAAGCGAAGCATGGGGTAATGAATATCCAGACGAACGTCTTAATGAAGGTGTTTTTCCAACTTCCCGATCATTTGTTAAATCGCTTCTCAACCGGTGCAAACCCTGAAGCGTATATGTCTTTTGATGCCTTCCCTGGCAATGAGTACCCACTAACGTTCCAAGAAATTGATACTGAAGCAGACCCTAAAACGGGTTCGTATAAAGTGACCATGGTTATGGAGCGTCCGCAAGACACCGGTATTTTGCCCGGCATGGCTGGCACGATTAGAGTTGTCGCCGCAAGTTCGACCGCAACCAGTATCCCGACCTCTGCGCTGTTTAAAGAGAATGGCAAAACTTGTGTTTGGCGGGTGAATAAAGAGGGTATTGTCGAGAAAGCGGCGATTGAGTTAAACGAACGTCAACAAGTAGTCTCCGGGCTCAATGATGGTGACCAAATCGTGATTTCAGGAGTGAGCGGTATCGACAGCGGCATTAAGGTACGCGAATGGATTAAAGAGCGAGGATTGTAATATGACCGACAAAATACTATTCGCCTTGCTTGTCACTACCTTGATGACAGCCTGCGGTGAGCAAGTGACTTACTTTGATGCTGGGTTACCCAAAGTTGAAGTGGTTGAGGTTGAATCTGATCCCCCGACAGAGAGTCTCTATTTCCCAGCAGTTGCCAATGCGGCTGAGCGTTCACACTTAAGTTTCCGTGTCGCTGGGGAAATTAGCCGGGTCTACGTCAAAGAAGGTGATAAAGTCGAAAAGGGTGCGTTAATCGCTGAGTTGGAGCCAACGGACTATCAATTGGAAGTGGATAACGCGGCTGCGCGCTTTTCAGTGATCAATAGCCAATATCGTCGCTCTCAACCGCTGGTTAAAAAAGGTCTATTGGCCAAGTCGCAGTTTGACGAAATCGCGGCTCAAAGACGCATCGCGATGGCCGAGCTAGAGTTGGCGAAATTGCGTTTGTCATTTACCAAACTGAAAGCGCCGGTGGAAGGCATTATTTCACGAGTTTCTGTCGATCAGTTTGAGAATATTCAAGTTGGGCAAAACATCGTTAACATCCATAGCTTGAATAGCGTGGAGATCCTTATTCAATTACCCGACCGTATCTACGTTAATCAGCCTGAGCAAGAGCAGCTTGAGCAAATTGACGCGATAGTCAAAGTACCAAGTGGTAATGAATACCACGCCACCATCAAAGAGTTCACTACTGAACCCGATCCGCAAACAGGCACATTCAATGTGACCTTGTCACTACCTATGCCAGATGATGAATACATTCTCGATGGTATGGCGGTTGAGGTGACCTCAAATAACGAAGAGGTAGGTTTGGATCTGAAGAAAGGGGTGCAGCTGCCTATTGAGGCGATATTTAATCAAGATGGCGATGACTTAGAACGAAGCAATAAGTTTGTTTGGTTGCTTAATCAAGACCAAACCGTTTCTAAGCAGCAAGTAGTGATAGGTAAAGCGACAAAACGTTCAATTCAGATCCTTTCCGGGGTGTCTGCTGGGCAAAAAGTAGTGATTGGCGGAATGTCACGATTAACTGATGGTGTAAAAGTACAAGTTGTCGCCAAGGAGGCAGGTAATGAATAACCCACAACAACAGCCTCAATCGGATGATGATGTAACGGGGATCGCGGCGTACTTTATCCGTAATCGTGTGATCAGTTGGATGATTGCGCTGATCTTTTTGATTGGTGGTGTCGCATCGTTTTTCGGTTTAGGTCGACTGGAAGATCCTGCGTTTACGATTAAAGATGCCATGGTGGTGACGTCTTACCCTGGCGCGACGCCACAACAAGTGGAAGAGGAAGTCACTTATCCACTCGAAAAAGCGATCCAACAGCTTACTTACGTCGATGAGATTAACTCAATTTCCAGTCGTGGCTTGTCACAGATCACCGTGACAATGAAAAATAACTATGGTCCCGATGACCTGCCGCAGATTTGGGATGAATTGCGCCGGAAAGTGAATGACCTCAAAGGTTCGTTACCACCTGGGGTGAACGAGCCTCAAGTGATTGACGACTTTGGTGATGTATACGGTATTTTGCTGGCAGTGACAGGCGAAGGTTATAGCTACAAAGAGCTGCTCGATTATGTTGATTATTTGCGAAGAGAGCTCGAACTGGTTGATGGGGTGAGCAAAATATCCGTTACAGGCGAGCAGCAAGAACAAGTCTTTATTGAGATCTCCATGAAGCGTTTAAGCAGCCTTGGACTTGCGCCGACCACAGTATTTAACTTGCTTTCGACCCAAAACATTGTTTCTAGTGCGGGGGCGGTACGTATCGGTAGCGAATATATTCGAATTCATCCGACTGGAGAGTTTCAAAACGTCGACCAGTTGGGGGATTTGATTATTACTGAAAGTGGCGCCCAAGGCTTGATTTACCTGCGAGATGTAGCAGAAATCAAACGCGGTTATATCGATGTGCCAACCAATGTGATCACCTTTAATGGTCGCGTGGCGCTAAACGTCGGGGTGTCCTTTGCGCAAGGCGTTAACGTCGTGAAAATCGGTGAGAGTTTTGACCGTCGCTTGGCTGAGCTTAAATATCAGCAACCCGTTGGGGTTGAGATCTCTGAAATCTATAGTCAACCGAAAGAGGTGGATAAGTCGGTACGTGGTTTTGTGGTCAGCTTAGGACAAGCGGTGGCGATTGTTATTATCGTTTTGCTGTTCTTTATGGGGCTGCGTTCTGGGCTGTTGATTGGTTTGATTTTGCTGCTGACCGTTTTGGGTACGTTTATCTTTATGAAGTACTACCAAATCGATTTGCAGCGTATCTCATTAGGTGCGTTGGTTATCGCTTTAGGGATGCTGGTGGATAACGCGATTGTGGTGGTTGAGGGAATTTTGATCGGTACTCAGCGAGGGAGGACGCGGCTCCAAGCCGCCACCGACATTGTCACGCAAACCAAATGGCCCTTGCTCGGCGCGACGGTGATAGCGGTTACCGCTTTCGCCCCAATAGGGCTTTCGGAGGACTCGACCGGTGAGTATTGTGGCACCTTGTTTACCGTGCTGCTGATCTCTTTGATGCTGAGTTGGTTTACCGCGATTTCTCTAACGCCATTTTTTGCCGATCTGTTTTTCCGCGGGCAAAAGACCCCACAAGGCGATGAAGATAATGACCCATATAACGGAATGATCTTTGTTGTTTACAAAGGCTTCTTAGAGTTTTGTATGAAGCGCGCTTGGATCACTATGGCAGTGTTAGTGCTGGGTTTGGTGGCGAGCATCTATGGCTTTACTCATGTTAAACAATCTTTCTTCCCATCATCAACTACTCCAATCTTCCAAGCGGATATCTGGTTGCCTGAAGGTACTGATATTCGTGCAACCAACACTAAGCTAACAGCGCTTGAAAGTTGGATTGCAGAACAAGATGGCGTAGAACATGTGACCACCACCGCAGGTAAGGGCTTGCAGCGTTTTATGCTGACTTATGCCCCAGAAAAAAGCTATGCAGCTTACGGAGAAATTACCACGCGGGTCGATAACTACGAGATCTTGGCGGATCTCATGAGTCGCTTCCGTCAGCATCTTGAGCAAAACTTCCCGGAAGTAAACTATAAACTTAAGCAGATTGAGCTTGGACCTGGCGGCGGAGCGAAGATCGAAGCGCGCGTTATTGGCTCAGACCCGACCGTATTGCGTTCAATAGCGGCACAGGTGACGGCCATTATGCATGCCGACCCAGGTGCAACCAATATTCGTCACGACTGGCGTCAACGAACCAAGATCCTTGAACCACAGTTTAATGAGAGCCAAGCACGACGCTACGGCATCACCAAATCGGATGTCGATGATTTCTTGGCGATGTCATTCTCTGGCAAGGCGGTCGGTGTTTACCGCGATGGTACCACTTTGATGCCGATTGTTGCGCGCTTACCAGAAGAAGAGCGGGTCGATATTCGTAATATTGAAGGGATGAAAATTTGGAGCCCGGCATTGAGCGAATATATACCGCTGCAACAAGTGACGTTGGGTTACGAGATGCTGTGGGAAGATCCGATCATTGTGCGTAAAGACCGCAAACGCATGCTGACCATTATGGCGGATCCCGATATTTTAGGCGAAGAGACGGCAGCAACATTGCAAAAACGTATTCAAAGTCAAATTGAAGCGATTGAACTGCCTCCGGGTTATAGCTTGGAGTGGGGGGGAGAGTATGAGTCGTCGGGTGATGCTCAAGCATCGTTATTTACTACCATGCCACTTGGCTATCTGTTTATGTTTTTGATAACGGTGTTCTTGTTTAATTCAGTCAAAGAGCCGTTGATTGTTTGGTGTACCGTGCCTTTGGCGATTATCGGTGTCACTACTGGTTTGTTGGCGCTGAATACGCCATTTGGCTTTATGGCGCTGCTCGGTTTCCTTAGTTTGTCGGGGATGGTGCTGAAAAACGGTATTGTATTGCTCGATCAAATCAATATTGAGATAGGTGCAGGTAAAGAGCCATATACCGCGGTAGTTGAGGCGGCACTCAGCCGTGTCAGACCGGTTTGCATGGCGGCGATCACCACCATTTTGGGTATGGTGCCATTACTACCGGATATTTTCTTTAAGCCAATGGCTGTAACGATTATGTTTGGCTTAGGTTTTGCTACCGTGCTCACTTTGATTGTGGTGCCAGTGTTATATCGCCTATTCCATAAGGTAGCGGTTCCAAGTTAGTCTAGGTGCAAGATGGATTAGTAGAGAATCATTATGGAATCACAAACGTGTGCGTGGGCACTGAAACACCCATTGGAGCAGGCTTATCACGATGCTGAGTGGGGTGTGCCTGTTTTTGATGACACAACCTTGTTTGAGTTTATAACCTTGGAAGGTGCGCAAGCGGGGTTAAGTTGGATCACGATTTTGAAAAAGCGTGACGGTTATCGACAAGCCTTCGAGGATTACGATTTAGTGAAACTGAGTAAGCAGGGGGAAGCGCGGGTTGAAGAGATCATTGCCAACTATGATGTCGTCAAACATCGCGGCAAGATAGCTTCCGTGTTTACCAATGCTCAAGCGGCGCTTGCTTTGATTGAGGAGTACGGCAGTTTATCGAATGCGTTGTGGCAGTTTGTCGAGCACAAGCCCAAAGTGAACCATTGGCAAGAGATGGCACAGGTGCCAGTGTCGACCGAGGAGTCTAAAGCTTTAAGCAAATTTCTCAAAAAGCGAGGATTTAAGTTCGTGGGTGAGACGATCTGTTATGCGTTTATGCAGGCGGTCGGTATGGTTGATGATCACTTGGTTAACTGCCCGATGAAAGGCAAAGTGATTTAGTGACATTACTGCTTAGTACATGCCTAATTAGAAACAGCCCGCTGAGCGGGCTGTTTGGTATTTAGTAGTACTTGCTTTACAGTGACGTAGCTTCTTCGAGGATCACCGCGTTATAGCGAGCTAAACCAGCTTCAAGGTCCGCAATCAAATCATCGACGTCTTCCAAACCAATATGAATACGGATCAAAGTGCCATCGAAGTTCGGGTTTGCTACGCTGCGTAAGTAGTTGAAGCTCTTTGGCTCATTAGCCAGAATTAAACTCTCGAAACCACCCCAAGAGTAACCCATACTAAAATGCTTCATGCCATCTAGCAGAGCGGTCGTCGCGGTTGGATTGGTTGTTTTCAGTACAAATGAGAACAGACCGTTGCCGCCGGTGAAGTCACGTTTGAAGAACTCATGACCAGGACAGGTCTCGAGCGCAGGATGACGCACATGGTCGACTTCCGGTCTGGTTTGTAACCATTGGGCGACTTTTAAACTGCTCTCGGCGTGTTGGCGAAGGCGAACATCTAGAGTGCGAATACCACGTAAACCAAGATAAGCATCATCAGCGGATACGCATTGTCCCATTAAATAGCTCTGTTCACGCAGTTGATCCCAGTATTTTTCGCTCGCAACCGCAGTGCCGAGCATCACATCTGAGTGACCAACAATATATTTGGTCGCCGCTTGAATCGAAATATCGACGCCATGATCAAAAGGCGAGAAATTCACACCCGCTGCCCAAGTATTGTCGAGCATGACGATAATGTCGTGCTGGTGGGCAATGCGCGATAGAGTTGGCACATCTTGCACTTCCATGGTGACAGAGCCAGGAGACTCCAAAAATAGCACCTTGGTATTGGGTTGGATTAGATCGGCAATTTCCTCACCAATAGTTGGTGAGAAATAAGTCGTTTCAACGCCCATCTTTTTCATGATCTTTTCGCAAAAATCACGAGTAGGCTCGTAGCAAGTATCGACCATCAGAATATGATCGCCGCTTTCAACGAAGGCGAGAATCGCATTAGAAATAGCCGCTGTACCGCAAGGGTAGAGGGCACAGCCGGCTCCACCTTCAATTTCGACCATCGCATCTTGCAGCGCGAAATGGGTATGAGTACCTCGGCGACCATAAAAAAGGGTTTTGTTAGTGCGATTGATGGTCGCGTGTTTTTTCTCTGCTACAGTGTTAAACACGACGGTTGAAGCGCGCTGAACGGGTGGGTTAACTACACCATTCGTCCATTTTTTATCACGTCCAGCGTTCACATATTGAGTCTTTTTGCCTTCTGACATCTTCAGTCCTTGTCCTTATTCATAGGTATATTTAAAACATGCCCTAAGTGACAAAGCAAGACTCGCGCTTAGAGCGTTTAGGGATAAGATAAAAAAGACCGAGGCTTAGCTCGGTCTACGAAGGTTATAGCAGTGGGTTGAACAGATAGAAGGTTCGCTCTAGAAACCTTGAGAAGATCGAACGCTTTCGCCATGTATCCAGAGAAACTGCGTGCGATTGAGCGATGTACTGATCTTGCAACTGATGCATTTTTTGGGTGAATTCTTGATCATCAATAGCCAAGGTGACTTCAAAGTTAAGCCATAGGCTACGCATATCCATGTTTACCGTGCCGACCAGACAAAACTGCTCATCAATTACTACCGATTTGGTATGCAGTAAGCCGCCATAGAATTCATAGATTTTTACGCCAGCCATCATCAGTTCTGTGTAGAAAGCGCGTGATGCCCATTGCACCATCATTGAATCATTTTTGTGAGGGATGATTAACTCAACGTTAATCCCGCGTTGCGCGGTCATTTTTAAGGTCTCTAACAGATCGGCGCTAGGTACAAAATAAGGGGTGGTGATTCGCACCGATTTATTCGCTTGGTTGATCGCCAACGTCAGTACTTGGTAAATCAAATACTCTGGCATCCCCGGACCAGATGGAACCACTTGAATTGGATGTTGCGTGGCATTGGCATCGACTGCACATTCAGGGAGCGTTGGGAACGCGCGTTCGCCAGTTTCCACTTCCCAGTCCCAGCAATGAATCGCAGACAGTACATTTACCGTCGGACCCGTTACTCTCACCATTATGTCGATCCATTGACCTACCCCAGAATCTTGCTTGAAGTAGGCAGGATCAACCATATTCATTGAACCGGTGTAAGCTACTTTTTCATCAATAACGATAATTTTTCTATGCTGACGAAGGTCAAGCCGGCGCAGGAATATACGCCATGGTTTTACTTCGAGTGCTTGAACAACGTTAATCCCTGCCTGCTGCATTTTTGCAACCCAAGGACTGCGGAAAAAGCGCGGGCTCCCCGCAGAATCGAGTAGCAGCTTGATATTGACCCCACGATGAGCGGCAAGAATCAAAGCATTCGCCACTTCGTCTGCCATTCCTCCGGGGTGCCAAATATAGAACACCATACGAATGCTATGTTGGGCTTGATTGATGTCCGCTATTACCGAGCGCATGATCGCTTCGGGTGAATTCTGCAGTGAAAGTTCATTGCCACTAAGGGCTGGTAGCCCTAGACGGTTATTGCACAATTCGTCGATTCGATAAATATGTCGGCCAAAATTTTCCGGCGAGTGTGCATGGCAATCACTGAGTTGAGAAAACCAGTCAATAAAAGGTTTGAGCATCTCTTTGGCGCGATCGGCTCTTTTTCTACCTAGATTTAACTCACCAAACAGGAAATAGCAGGCAACACCTACGATAGGAATAATGTAAATCACCATCAACCAAGCCAGTGATACGCTTACAGCTCGTCGTTTCAATACAACCCGAAGAGTGACACCAGCAACTAAAATCCAGTAAAGAACGATGCTAGCCAAAGTGACGAAATGGTAAAACTTTTCCATTAACGATCCCAGTCAGAACAATTACTTAAATACTAAGCTGAATTCGTATCAGTTAACAGCCAATGCAGTACATTTTGTGGTTAGTAGTAAAAAATAATTTTGTTAATAGTAATTGTCGAAGTTCGATCGAGGTTGTGTTTTTAGTGAGCTTGATATGTGTACTTTTGGTGTGTAATTGTTATAAAATGTTTAAATTGCGTGAAAAAGCAGCAATTAAAGCGTAAAAATGGGCGGTGAGGCGGGAATATAGTCTGATGGGGTTCCAATTTTAATCTGAAACTGCTTTACTCGCTATACACAGAGCGTCACACAAACTTTTTCGTAGTGTAAAAATAATAATACACCTACAACTTTTAAGACGCCGACATTAAGTAAACACAACAATAAAATGAATGGTGATAATGTGGCTACAACTACAAGCACTAAGCCCCGCGATAGTTGGGGATCTAAATTAGGTTTCGTTATGGCCGCTGCAGGTTCTGCAGTAGGTCTTGGTAATATTTGGAAGTTCCCATACACCGCTGGTGAGAGTGGCGGCGGTGCTTTCGTTATAATCTATCTTCTCTTTGTAATCTTCATTGGTTTTAGCGTAATGCTGACCGAATTTGCGATTGGCCGTAAAACAGGTGTATCAGCCGTTGGTGCATTTAAATCTACCGATCGCCGCTGGACATTTGTCGGCGTAATTGGCGTGCTAAGTGGCCTATTAATCATGGGCTTCTACCCAGTTGTGGGGGGGTGGGCTGTCGCTTATATCTACAAGATTGCCACAGGCCTGCTAAGTACACCTGAAGCAATTGGTGATAGCTTCGGTAGCTTTATCTCTGATCCTGTTCAGCCACTTATGTGGATGGGTCTATACCTAGTACTGAATATCTTTGTCGTTATTCGCGGTGTATCAGGCGGTATCGAGAAAGCGGGTAAGATTCTAATGCCGCTACTATTTATGATTCTTATCCTTGTAGCAGTAAAAGGCTTGAGTCTTCCGGGCGCTATGGCTGGTCTAGAGTTCTTGTTTAAGCCTGACTTCTCTAAAGTAGACAGTGGCGTAGTACTGGCCGCGCTAGGCCAAGCTTTCTTCTCATTAAGCCTTGGTATGGGTTGTATGATTACTTACGGTAGTTACCTGCGTAAGAAAGAAAACCTAGTGCAAACCACCGCAATGGTTACCGCTATGGATACGGGCGTAGCACTACTTGCTGGTGTCGCAATGTTCCCTGCAATGTTCGCATTCAGCATGGAGCCAGCAGCAGGCCCTGGTCTTGTATTTGTTGTAGTTCCTCAGCTGTTTGCTGAAATGGGTGGCGTGATTGGTCTACTATTAGCACTACTGTTCTTTATCGGTTTGAGCGTTGCGGCTTTAACATCGTCAGTGTCACTACTAGAAGTTGTTGTGTCATACCTAATTGATGAAAAGGGCATGAAGCGTCCAACTGCGGTACTAAGTGCAAGTGCGGTAATGGCAGCATTATGTGTGTTCGCGTCGCTATCACTTGGTGGTACAGGTCCGAAACTATTTGATACTGGCGCATTTGATATCTTTGACTTGCTAACAGATAAAATCTTCCTAGCAGTTGGCGGTATGTTCGTGTGTATCTTTGCAGGCTGGCGCCTAAATCGTGCGGAACTCGAGAAAGAGATCACTAACGATGGCGAAGTGAAGTTCCCTCTATTCGGTGTGTGGTACAACCTAGTGAAATACGTGATTCCTTTCGCTGTTGCTATCGTCGCTTTCGCAGGTGTGAAAGCTGGCTTCGACAGCGGTAAAGGTGAGATTATGGTACTTGGCTTGGGTATTATCGGCTTAGCTGCATTACTCTCGAAAAAACTATAACCGTTAATCACTGAATAACATTATAAGCCCACAGGAGTGATCCTGTGGGCTTTTTGCTTTTAACTAATTTAGAAAGACAAAAATAGCTTACTAATTAGGCTGATATGCGCGCTAGCTACATCTCGAGAGCAGAGCCAGCATGCTATGGGCTCTGTTAGTAATGTGATATGTATCGCATATAAAATATAGGCGTTGAGTATTTAATCAATACTTAGCCATAAAACGGAGATTTATGATTGTCTCTGATGCGTCACTAATGGAGTATCTACTGTTTACCGAACAGCGGACGCTGTTTGAATAAGTACGATAAAAACATTGGAAGGTGAATCGTGACACTCTCTGTCAGGAAGAAATTGTATTTGGGATTTGGTGCTGTATTAGCGACTCTTCTATTGATGGTTAGCATTATTTGGATGGAGGTGCTTTCATCCCATGGCGTGGCCGACGAAATTAGAACCGATGATGTGCCAGAAGTTGTCGGGTACTTGGTACTGCTTGATGATGCTGGCGATGTATATCGTGACGCAACGGGTGTCGTTATAGGCACTGCTGATGCCTTGAATGATTACTATGCAAACAAGGAAGAATTTGAACAAGTTCTTGCCAATGTAAAGGAATTGGAGCAGGGCAGCACAACGGATTTACAAAAAGTACGTCAAGTCGAGCAGTACATGACGCAGTTTACCCAAGAGTTTGAACGAAACATTGTGCCAGCCATTGGCAAAACGATGTCACTCGAAATCGCGACCACAGAGCTGCGTCGTATCTATCAAGCGAATCTAGTGCCAATTGAGAACATTTTGGATGAAGTATCAAATGGAGAAATTGAAGAATCTAAAGCCTCTCTACTCGGATTGAGTGATTCATTTAATACCATTGAAACGACGATTTTAGTTTTATCTTCGGTCGCGATTGTACTTACTTGTGGTGTGGCATACTGGCTATCAACCTCGATTACGAGCCGACTTACTATATTGGATCAGGTTGCTCAGCGCGTAGCGCAGGGAGATTTAACCGCGACTGAAATTAAAGATACTTCTGGCGATGAACTGGCCAGTGTGGCTGAATCGATTAATATGATGCAGTCATCGCTTAAATCGTTAATTAGTTCGATTAATGTTGTTACTGGCGAAGTGAAGTCTGTCACCTCTGAGCTAAGCAATGTGAGTCAGCACTTGGTAAAAGGTGCGTCGGATCAAGCTGATAAAGCGCAATTGATTGCGACTGCTTCAGAAGAGTTAAGCCAAACTATCGCAGAAGTTGCCCATCAGAGTACTCAAACCTATGAACAAGCAAGCAGCTCGGAGGGCGTCGCAACGTCAGGACGCGATGTTATCGTTGAAATGGTAACGAGTATCCAGCAAGTAAGCACTCAGATGGAAGAGATGTCATCTCAAATGTCTACGCTAGGCAATCACGGTGAAAAGATTGGTTCGGTAATCAAAGTGATTGAGGATATTGCAGAGCAAACGAACCTACTTGCACTTAATGCTGCGATTGAGGCGGCGCGTGCTGGTGAGTTTGGTCGCGGTTTTGCCGTGGTTGCTGACGAGGTTCGTGCATTGGCTGAACGTACGACTAATGCCACTAAAGAAGTCGCTGTTATTATTCAAGCTATTCAGTTGGGTACACAGGAAGCTGTGACCTTTACTGAGGATAACCGTCGCTTAGTTGAAATTGGTGTAAGCCAAAGCTCTGGTGCGGTGAGCGCGCTTGAAGAGATCGTTGCGGGTGCATCTCATGTCCAGAGTATGATTAACTCGATAGCAACCGCTGCTGAGCAGCAAACGGCGGTAACTCGAGAGATTACTTCTGATATTACGATGATCAGTGACATTTCAACCGAATCACTGCAGATGGCGAGCGAAAGCTCAGTTGATATTCAGCGCCTAAGTGACAAAGTCAGCGAGCTAGAACAGTTGATGAAGCAATTCCGTTTAGCCTAACTGTTTAGGCGCGGATAAATTAAGTATATACTCACGGCTCCTCAATGGAGCCGTTTTCATGTTTGATATCTTATACACTCACAACGATTTTTTGATCATCAATAAGCACCCGGGCGTGTCCGTTCATAAAGATGATGGTGACACTATGTTACTGGCTGAAGTCGCGAAACAAAGTGGTGACCAACAGCTATATCTAGTGCATCGCCTAGATAAGATGACATCGGGCATTCTAGTACTGGCTCGCAGCTCAAAAGCGGCGAGTGAGCTTTCTCAAGCATTTGCCAACCGATTGGTTGAAAAGTTTTATCTTGCGATTGGTGCAAAAAAGCCGAAGAAGAAGCAAGGGTTGGTTAGCGGTGATATGGAACGTTCGCGCCGTTCGTCATGGAAGTTGATTAACAGTCATAATAATCCGGCGATCACACAGTTTTTTTCTGCGAGCGCTAAACCCGGTGAAAGACTGTTCTTATGTAAGCCACATACGGGGAAGACTCACCAGATTAGAGTGGCTTTGAAGTCAGTAGGCTCAGCGATTGTAGGCGACCCTATTTACAACACCGGCAGTGAGTCTGATAGAGGGTATTTACATGCCTTTGCGCTGGGATTCCCTTACCAAGGTCAAATTCATCAATTTATTTGCGATCCAAGAGAGTCTGTATCTCTTGGGGATAAATGGCAAGAAACCGAAATTCAACAGGGCATTGATGCTTGGTTGCCACCGTGGCAACTAGCATGGCCTAATATTAAAAAGTAGCGACAGTAATGCAAGCAGAACAGATCCCAGTATTTTTAAACCATGTGGAACAACAACTGCACACGGTGCCAAATGAAGTTCGCCGTTTGTTTCATGGCCGTGGTCAGTGTTGGCAAGGTTTAGAGCAGTTGACTTGCGATTGGTTGCAAGGTCAGCTTATCGTCAACCTATTTAAAGCGGTGGATGATGAATTTATTACCCAGTTAAAATTGGGCCTTATTTCATTATCACAAACAGACGCTTGGCAAGCACGCCAAGGTCGAGTGATCTTATTGCAGCACCGTTATGAGGATGGTGCTCCGTCTGAAGTGCTTTTAGGTGAATTAGACTCTCGCCCAGTGGTTGAAGAGCTAGGTTTGAAATACCAATTGGACATCGGCCGTAACCAAAATTTTGGTTTGTTTTTAGATATGCGTTTGGGAAGAGAGTGGACCCGTGATAATGCAAAGCATGCAAATGTGCTTAATTTGTTTGCTTATACATGCGGCTTTTCTCTGGCTGCCATTGCGGGTGGCGCGGATCAAGTCGTGAACGTGGACATGGCGAAAGCGTCTTTAAGCAAGGGGCGTGAGAACCACAAACTGAACGAGCATAACTTAAATCAGGTCAAGTTCTTGGGTCATGATATTTTCAAGTCGTGGGGTAAGATAAAGAAATCTGGTCCATACGATTTGATCATTATTGATCCACCTTCATTCCAGAAGGGCAGCTTTGCTTTGACAAAAGATTACGCCAAAATCTTACGCCGTTTACCTGACTTGCTTACTGACAATGGTCAGGTGCTAGCGTGCGTGAATTCACCTGCGGTTGACTGCAGTTTCTTAATTGATGGGATGGCAGAGGCTGCGCCAGAGTTAAAGTTCATTGAGCGCTTAGCTAACCCGGAAGAGTTCGCGGATATTGATGAGCAAGCATCATTGAAATGTTTAGTATTTAAAAAATAATGATGAAACATCGATGAAAGGAAAAGCCCCGTTTGGGGCTTTTTGCATTATGGGGCTTGTGACGTAATGCCTGATCTGTATTTGTCAGTAAGGCGCTAGGGTGATTCTGCCTCTTGAGGTTCGTTGCTTAGCGTTTTATAGCCAGCGACGATGCGGGTGAAGGTGGTGAACCAGCAGGCGATACCGTAAATACAAGCAATTAGGGCGAAGTGTTGTGGGAAGAGGCAGAATAATACAAAGCAGGCAATGGTCTCTGTGCCTTCGGTTAAGCCACTCATGTAATAAAGAGATTTATTTTGATACACCGGATTTTCAATACCGCGTTTTCCGGCCATAACTGCAAACGCAAGAAAGCTTGACCCCGTGCCGATGAAAGAGAAAATAAGAAATGCTCCGGCAACCGCATTTTGCTCTGGGTTGGCAATCACAAAACCAAATGGGATCAGTGAGTAGAAAAGAAAATCGAGACTGATATCTAAGAATCCGCCCGCATCCGTAATGCCGTGAATCCGAGCTAAAGCCCCATCAAGTCCGTCGCATACTCTATTGATCACAATGAACAGCAACGCCCAGTTATATTCCTGTAGAGCCAAAGCAGGCAGTGCCAAGCAACCCACTGCAAAACCGAACAGTGTGGTTTGATTGGCCGTGATACCTTTGCGGCTCAATAGTGACGCGGCTGAAGCTAAAGGCGCGCGAATCAGTTTAATGCTGAATTTATCTAGCATGGTCGGTCTCTGAATTATTGGTGTTATTTGTTTGATTAGAGGTAGCCTACCAAGGCCAGTTGAGTATTTTTGCTCTAGGTGGAACGTCGTCAATATCATGGGTGACAAGTAATGTGGGCACATTCGCAGCCCGTAGTTGTTCAAATACCCAATCACGAAATTGAGCCCTAAGCGCTTTATCTAGTTTACTAAATGGTTCGTCCAATAGCGCAGCCTTGGGTTGTGCCAACAGCATACGTAACAAGCTTACTCGCGCTCTTTGTCCGCCAGAAATTTGTTCGGGATAAGAGGGCGCTAAATCGAGTAGGTTTACTTGTTGTAAGCACTCGAGAGCGCGCGTTTTCCTCTGTGCTTTTGGCACGTCATTAGGTAAAGCGAAAGCAAGGTTTTGCCACACGTTTAAGTGTGGAAACAGTAAGTCATCTTGAAAAAGCACGCCAAGTTTCCGTAAATGGGGCGGAGTCTGGTCAATGGGTTCGCCGCATAAACTCAATGTTCCGCTAAGCTCAAAATCCTCATTGAGATGACCTGCTATCGCATTGAGCAGAGTTGACTTACCACAACCGCTTGGGCCCATAACCGCGACCACTTCTCCAGGTTCTATGGTGAGGTTGAGGTGTTCGAAAAGTGCCTCGTTTTGGGGCTTATAAACGGTGAGGTCTTTTAGTAAAAGCGTCATTGAGAGCTGATTCCTTAACAAAAACGACAGAGCGTCTTGTGGTGATGCGGCTAATAAGTAGTGCGGCAGAAAAAAAGATTAACGGCAAAAGTGCTTGCCAAAGGGCATAGATCGCCGTGACGCGTCGATCAAAGCCACTAGAGAGTGCGACTGCCTCTGTCGTGATGGTTGTCAGGCGTCCGCCTCCAAGCATCAGGGTTGGTAAGTATTGAGCAAGACTCACGCTTGCACCTACTGCCCATGCGTAAAGAATTGCAGGCAGAAGTAAACGCATTTTGATCTTCAAAAACACCATTATTGGTGATTTACCGAGGCTTAAACCTGCTTTGGTATAGTTATGGTCATAACTTTTCCATGGTCCATCTATCGCTAGGTAAACAAATGGGAAGGCGAAGAAGACATGTGACCATATCACCCACAAAGTAAACTGTCCGCTCGCGATATACAGAGCCATGATCTGAATACCAAATAGCATTGAAAGCTGAGGAATTAACATCGGTAGCGCAATGACATAGTCAGGTAAGTGCCAGCGTTGCTTGAGTTTGAACTCTTGTGCAATAAGGGCAAGCAAAAGGGTGACTGACGCGACGATAGCCGCCAATACGATACTATTAAGTAACGTTGGCAGCATATTTGGCCACTCAAACTGCCAAAAACGCGCACTCAATTGACTTGGCGTGAGATCAGGAAATCGCCAACGTTGTGCAAAGCTCCAAATCGCCAAAAGTGGCACAATAGCGACACTGATGACTATCGCAGTGGTTAATACCGAAATTCCCGGTAGCTTAATACCTGATCGTCCAGAGTATTGCCAATGGTTGAATTTTGTCGTCAGCGCTTTCTCAATCAAAACCACCAATAGCATCATCAAACTTGCCAGTACAAGTAAGATCACTGCGCCCGCGGATGCTCTCGGCATTAAGCTTAAGTCCGGGTCACTAAACCACTGCCAAACCAATACGGCGAAGGTTGGAGGGTTGGAAGGACCCAATATCAATGCAACATCAACCACAGAAATGCCGTAGCAAATCACCGCAAATAATGGGAAACGCATTTTTTCCAACCATTGTGGAAACACAATTTTAAGCCACATTTGTGCGGGTGAATAACCAAGCATGGTGGCGACCTTTACGGTTTGATCCAATTTTAATTGCTGTAAGACAGGTATGCTCATCAATAGTAAAAAAGGTAGCTCTTTAAAGGCTAAACCGACCGTCAGCCCCAGGGCCAATGGGTCATTAACCAATAATGCTTGTGAGCTGCTGTCGCTCTGCCAACCTAACGCATCAAAGGCGATTCGCGCCACAAAGCCAGTTGGCGCGAACAAAAAAGCAAAGCCGATAGCGAACGCCACATGTGGCAACGCGAGCAGCGGGGCAAGGATGGTCTCGACTCGATGCCAATATTTACTTAACCAAAGGCGTTGTAAAATAGCAAAGCAAAAGGCAGCAGCGGTGATAGTACTAAAGATAGCGCTTAACACTGATGCAGCAATCGATTGTTCAAAACCACTCCACTGCATCAGTTGATGATAGCCTTGCAGGCTAACAGTGTTCATGTCCAACGGCGGAATAAAGCCGAACGACGCTACCACCACGCCAGACAAACCGGGAACTAGCGGTAAACTGCAGATGACAATTAAAATCAAGTAACTAATTCTAAGCATCTAATACTCGCAAAGTATGACTCGACAAGGCCTTATCGCGCAGATGTTAGTTGCCATATCGTTGTAGCCACTCTTTTTCTAACGCGATTTGCCAACTTGGGTGCGGTTCTGCGATAGATTTAAACAGTTTGGTATTTTTGGCAGAGCCTTTAAGGTATTGATTTTCCAATACTGAAGGGTCACCCCAAATGTTTAGGTCACCTTTACGAGATTGCGCCTCAGGGCTTAAGAGAAAGTTAATCACCACTTGAGCCCCTTCTGATGCGTTTGCGTTCCAAGGAATGGCTAGGAAGTGAATATTGGATAGGGCTCCGGCATTCATCGCATAAGTGGCTGTGCTTGGTGCCAATTTACCGGTTGCCTGAGCTGAAAATACCGCGTTTGGATTGAAAGTGATGGCGAGATCAATTTGGCCATCATCTAATAGTTGGGTCATTTCTGAAGAACCTGATGGAAACTGCTTACCTTGACGCCATGCTACTTTATGAAATGCATCTAAGTATTGCCATAAAGGCTGAGTGATAAGAGAAAAGTCGGCTTGCTCAACAGGTTGACTCAAACTAGGGTCATTATTGGTTAGTTCGATAAGTAGTGCTTTTAAGAAGCTGGTGCCGTGAAATTCTGGTGGGCGAGGGTAGCTGAGTCTATTCGGATACGCATTCGCATAGCTTAGTAACTCTGTAAATGACTGTGGTGGATTATTCAAACGTGCAGAGTCGTGGATAAAGACTAGCTGACCAACCCCCCATGGCGCTTCCAGACCTAGCGTTGGCTCGGTAAAATCACTGTCTACAGGTAGAGATTTATCGACAAACTGCCAGCTCGGGAGCTTTTCAACAAACGGCCCATAAAGTAGCCCATTATTTTTCATCGACTTGAAGTTTTCACCATTGATCCAAACCATATCCACACTGCCGCCACTGTTTTTTGCCGCCGCTTTTTCTGCGATAAGGCGTGAAGTGGTTTCCGCAATATCGGTTACCTTAACGTGTTTTAGGGTGACATCATATTTATCTTCTATTTCACCCGCCGCCCAGCGAAGGTAATTATTAATTTCTTGGCTACCACCCCAAGCGTGAAAATAGACAGTTTGACCTTTGGCTTGATCAGTGATCATCTGCCAGTTATCAGCAGCCGAAGCCGTAAAGGTGAGCATTAGAGTAGAGAGAAGGGTAAACAGCCTTGTCATAATGGTTCCTATTGCAATTGAGGTTTAGGTATAGACCGAGTCTCGCGACAATTTCATTCATTATGAACTAAAAAAACTGAAACTTTTTAGATATTTGTGTTTGTTGTTACTTAATTGTACTTAAAGTGTGCAGGGGAGAGAATTAAAAGAGTTTTGTGACGGATTTTTACGAGCGGAAGAAACAAAAAAAGAGCAGCGAAATGCTGCTCTTCTATCAATTAGGATTGGCAACTATTATTTCCAATCGCTTAATTTGAACACTAATGTGTGTGCGTCGTTTTTCAGAACTAGGCTATCTTTAGTTAGCGTCATGTCGCTCCAATCAGACAGAGTTTTCGAGAATGTGCTTTCTACATTCATCGTTTCACCCATACACATCTTCATGGTCATGCCCATTTTCTCGATGCGGAATTGGTTATCTTTTAGCTCTGCTTGACCAAAGAAGGTGTTACAACCAGCGTTGCCGTTTGCAGTCATCTTTTCGCCAACTTCTAAGTTAGGTGCTTGTTCGCCTTCTTCAACTTGAATAGTTTTACCGTCGACTTGAACAAGTTCCCAGTTATGGTGTTGTAGATCAGCTTCAGTAATAGTTTTCACATCGTCACCGTTTGATGCACAAGCAGTCATTAGTACAGGAAGAGAAACTGCCGCAAGCAACGTTTTTAAACTAAGCTTCATAGTATTAAACTCCAAAAAACAATAAGGTATACACAGGTACACCACGATGAACTTTCATCGTTGCTTATTATAGGCAACAAGTTGGTAATTGTGTCAGTATTTAGTCATGGTTTTTTGATTTCTTTTTATATTTACACCGCTTAGGAGGGCGTATGGAGCAATTAGAGTTTTTTATTGTACCGAGTCCATGCGTTGGGGTTTGCAGTGTGGATGAGAAAGGATATTGCCAAGGTTGCATGCGTAAGCGTGATGAACGCTTTAATTGGTTATCTATGACGCCAAATCAGCAACTGCACGTGTTAAAATTGTGTCGTCAACGTTATCGACGTAAAGTGATGGCAAATGTTGCGACGGAGAAAGAAACAAACACTGACGTAAGTACGCCGCAACAAGATCTGTTTTAAATCTATTTTGTGAGATGGTTAAACGTTCGATTACTTGAGTCCCCACTTATCGCTTACCCAACCGCCCGCATGATCATCGAAGTGACAGCCTGAGAAATGCTGGTTTTTTTCGTTACTTTTATCAACATCTGGTTGTTCATCGATTAGTTGCTGGATATAGGTGGCGAGTGGATCTCCGCAATGCAACCTCTCTTGCCGTGTTGCGACTTCTTTAATAATTTGCAGACGATAAGAGTTACTTGCACGTTTCATAGCGTTGTCCTTTGTTGATCAGCCTTTACAAAACTTAGAACTGCTTAGAAATAGCGTCAATGTACGAATAGATGTTTTTTCTTCGTTTTAGTGGGGTTGATAATATTTTATGATGTATCACCGCGGTTAAATGATTTGTTTTCCATATATTTAGCTGCGGTCGTAGTGTAAAAAATGCAAAAAAAGATTCACATTATCATCATGAGCTAGCAATAATCAGGAGGTTGCATAATGAGAATGGGTCCGGCCAAAAAAATGCCTTGGTGACGACCAAGGCATTATCAAACCGTTCTAAGTTGCTCTAGTTTGAAGTGCAACTTTCTTCGCTGACAAATTGATCAAGCATCAATTGCCCACGTGTATTGCGCATTTTCAGACGGTAGCTCAGACCGGCTTCTAAGTTTGCCTTGGTGTCTTTGTTAGAACAGTAGTAACTAATGCCACGATTCATAACTTGCTCAATAGGCTTTGCACCTGCTTGATCTTGGTTATACACCATCATAATCTCAATTGTCGTGCCTTTAGCTGTAGCACGCATAATTGAAAGTGGTCCAGCTTCAAGTGGAAGCTCACCAGCAAGCACACTCGCGCGATTGCTCGCGAGAAGTTCTAGGTGCTGCTGTTGGGAATTACCAGCGCATCCCGCTAGCGTAGCTAGGGTAATGAGACTAGTGAAAAAGCGCAGTTTCATAATTAAAATACTTTCTTAAATGGCTTAACAATCACTGATTGGTATACGCCTGCAGTAATATACGGATCTGCATCAGCCCATGCTTGTGCCGCTTCAAGCGAATCAAATTGTGCAATAACAGTAGAACCAGTAAAGCCTGCTTCACCTGGATTGTCTGAGTCAATCGCTGGCATTGGACCTGCTGTTAATAGGCGGCCTTCATCTTGTAATGTCTGCAGGCGAGCTAGGTGCTCAGGACGAACACTTAAGCGTTTCTCAAGCGAGTTTTCAACATCTTGTGAAAAGATAACGTACCACATGCGGATTTCCTTTTATTTTTAGGCAATGGTTGTTTGTTGGCATAACTCTAACTTATCACACAGTGAGTTAGGTTACTGATTATCGAAAATGTGATTGATTTTATGCTTCGTTAGCAATTAATTGCACGTGGCTTGCCGTTGCTGTCAATTGCTACATAGTTGAATGTCGCATCGCACACCATAAATCTATCTTCAAGACCATGTTCTTTGACAGGTTTAACCCAAACTTCCAGATCGATACTCATCGATGTACGACCGATTTTGGTACATTCCCCGTAGCAGCACACCACGTCGCCGACTTTTACTGGCTTTTTGAAAGTGATGCTTGAGACTGAAACCGTAACGATACGACCACCCGAGATTTCTTTGGCAAGGATACCACCAGCGAGATCGAGCTGTGACATGATCCAGCCCCCGAAAATATCACCATTGGCGTTGGTGTCGGCTGGCATAGCAAGGGTACGAAGAAGAAGTTGTCCTCGAGGTGAGCAAATTTCCTGACTCATTTTGACATCCACAACATAATGACGTCACTTCAGTGAGCAACGGTAAGTTAATAACAAAAAAGCGACCAGCGGTGGTCGCAGTGCTACCTGAGCATTTTGAGGTTACTTAGGTATATATGCCATTAATTATACCTCAGATAGAGGGAAAAGCACCTGTTAGGCAAACGGTTATTCCTCGTTGTTCTCTTTTGGTAACTGTTTATAAATATAGAGCCCAGAGAAAACAGTAAAGACAAAGGTTGCGGCCAGTAAGCCAAACACTTTAAAGTTGACCCACACATCGAGTGGCAGCTTAAACGCAACATAGAGATTGAGTAAAGCACAGAGGCTGAAGAAAAAAGCCCAAGCCCAAGTGAGTTTAGCCCATACTCGGTCAGGTAATGCGAGTTCTTTACCAAGCATACTCTTTATCGCGGACTTGCCTATTAAATGGCTAACGATTAAACCCAGCGCGAAGAGTGTATAAATAATCGTCACTTTCCATTTTATGAAGTCGTCGTCATGGAGCAAGACAGTCATGCCCCCGAAGATGGCCACCATTAAAAAGGTAATCTGCTGCATCTTTTCGATTTTTTTGTACAAAGCGTAAGTGACGCTGAGTTGAACAGCGGTTGCGACGATTAGCGCACTGGTTGCGATATAAATATCGAATGCCTTGTAGAGAACAAAGAAGATGATGAGAGGTATGAAGTCGAGCAGTTGTTTCATGGATTAACCAGATCGCATAGTGATCTGTTCAGTCTACATAAATACAAAGGTCTGACAATGCTCTGGTTCAGCTAACTTTAGTTTTCATTTCTGTCTCATCAATACGGGATCATCGATTTGCGATCTTCTAGATAACCTTCACTACGCAGGCTTTCAACCACAGAGACTAGCTCTTCATCGCTCATCTCTGAGCAGCTCTCTTTACCAATAATTAGGCTAAGGTAATGAGGTGGGTCTAACCGAGCAATTTGGCCAAAACGGTCGTCAAGCAAACTCTGGATACCATGTTCAATCAGATTGTAATAAGTAATACGGTTCATACTTTGCTCCTATTTAATGGTGCGGCAATGTAATGACGCGATAAATAAGAAGCATATTAAATGCCAATTGTGACTTCATTTCGTTCTATTTTGTGGAAATTGCGAATTAATACAATTTGGATTCAATGGCAAGTTTAAGCGCTTGTTTGGTTGTAGGTTTGGTTAATCGGCCATCCATAAGTTGTCGAATTCTTGCTAGCTCAATCTGACCGGACTCACCGGAAAGCGCATAAATTGGCAAAGTAGGTTTATGCTGTTTGATCAATGTTGCTGCTTCAAATCCATCCATAACAGGCATTTGAACATCCATAAATACGAAGTCGACATCGGACTGACGGAGCATATCGACCGCCACTTGGCCATTATTTGCCAGTACTACCTCATAACCGAGTTGATTGAGTAGCAGTTTGACAAGTTGCCTTTGGATTTCTTTGTCATCTACAACCATTATCTTTGCTGATTTATGCTTTGGTTTGTCGCTGTAGCTTGCATCGGAACTATTAAAAGTAGGCAAATTATCAGGCAAAACAAGTGGTTGTGGTGATGCTACGCCTGCCGGAAAGGAGAGGTGGAATTCGGTGTATTCGTTCATTCTTGAATAGCATTGAATCGAACCTGCAAAAGATTTCATTACTCTGCGGCAATAACCTAGGCCGAGTCCACTTCCACCAGTTTTGTTATAGGAGAAGAAATCATCAAATACGCGATTCAGTAGCGAGCTTGGTATTCCTGGACCAGTGTCTCGGATGATTAAGAAGTTTTCATACTTTCCAGAGAGCGTCTTTATTTCAATGCGCGACTCGGGATGAGAATCAAAATAGTAAATACCATTGCGGAGTAAGTTGAAGATCACAAAGTTGAAGAGAGTTTCATTCACTTTAATAAAGAAATCTTCCGATATATCAATGGTAATACGGTTTCGGACATTACACGACTCATAGGCATAGCGTTCAATTGCAACCGTTACAGCCTGTTTGATAGACATCTCACTGGTTGGTTCTTGCTCTAGAGAGGCGTCGTTCACTTCACGGAGAATGATATCGATTAACTGACGTCCTCTCTCAATTGAACATTTACCTTTGTTCAGTTCCGCCTCTAACTCTGAATTGGGAGCCTGATGCTCGAGTTTCTCATGGAGCAATTCAAAATGAAGTTGAGCTTGTGCAAGAGGGTTGCGCATCTCATGAGCAATAGAATTTGCGAGAGCCTGCGCCTGATGCACCTTCCGATCTGCGTTAATGTAACCCTGAGCTTTGATCAACGCATATTGTAGAGCTTTAACTTCTTCGTAGAAGTACATTTGACCACTAGGCTTGTTTTTCGCCAGTAATAGATGGCTCATACGACGGTTCTGGTCAAAAATCGGCAGGACGAGCGAAACCTGCTCAGATCTCATCTTAAAATAGATTTTTTTCAACACTTTCCCAACGGCCACTTCGCCGAGAACAAGCTCTTCTAACTCTTCAAAAATTAATACACTGTCTTGTTTGTATAGCTGGGATGTGTATAGCTTCTCATCTTGCAAGTTGGAGACTAACTGCAGGTCGTTTTTGCTAATGTTTAGAGTCTTAGCGATTTTGGCAAATGCGTTGGAGGTAGAGTTTTGGAATTCATCGCCAAGTGAACGAATACGATTGTCAGGCGAAGTTTTTTGACCAAATACAATCTGACTACATAGTCGATTTATTTGTGAAGAAAGACGGTGCCAAACTAATCCGGTTAGCAGACAACTCATAATGATAACGGGAGTTGTATCAAAGGTCGGTAGCATACCAAATAGTAAGCTAAGTGGTGTGATAATGATAAAACTCGTTATCACTAAAGAGATACAGGTATAGATTACGTGGCGGTTGCTGTAGAAACGATAGGTCATCAATGCATAGCCAATAATCACTATCTCACTAATGGCGAATGCAGGAGGCAGCCAAGATAGCGAAAAGTCATTAAGCAGTAATGGAATTAAGCCATTGATAATGATTGAAGACGCCATAAAAATGCCAATGCCAGTCAACATGTAAAGGGATTTTACTTGTTGTAGAGCCCTAGCTTTGTGCGAGTATAAATAGATATTTTGCAGCGTAATCGTCATCAAAATCAGTATCGATATGAAGAACCACTTCCCATTCTGGCCGAAATGGATTTCGTAGCTACCAATTTCGGCAATCGCAACACCAATAACAGTGTCTCCAGGGAGATAGTTCAAATAAAGCGTTATGATGGAAACTGCCACGATTAGGGTACGTTGCAGATATTTAAGCCACGAAGTGAGCACTTCTGAAACGAGCATTTGCGTAATTAAACAAGCAAAAATAAAGGCAGAAAATGACGTGAGGTTGGTGAATAGCACCATACTTATCACTAACGCTTCATCAACTTGAGCAACATATGGGGAATAGAAAAATGCGCTACCTATCACCCACATCATGATTGAGGATGAATAGAGCAAGTAGGGTGTTCCGATCCTGCGGTCAAAGCCAGAGTGAGAAGAGCGTATTGAGCGTATAAAGTAAACCACCCAACTTGCAAGTACAATGATGACACCAATCAGTAAGATAAACGCTGGGTGTAATGCGTACTCAAACATTGCCCGCTCCAACGTTACCGTTCAGAGACTGAGGTAAGGTAATAGTGATAGATTGATTCATTAAAATGAGCGTGGCTACATCCATATAAGCTGTCATTTTGTGCGATTGAAACATTTATACTGAATTAACCCACAAAATGGACACTGTTGTAAACCGTGGTGGCGCGTACCATGTCGCATTCTCTAGCAGTTTTGTTTAAAGACGGCTATTTTCTACAGTGCCTCAGAAGACTCAGTAAGATGTTGTTTCTATGAGGATAGATAACGTGTTACCTCTTTAGAGGTGGCAAGCATTCAAAATGAAATTTATAGGATCAAATTTATCTCGCAAATTTATTTTGCCCTCAAGATAGAGTTAAATTTCTATAAATCATCTATCAGCAGCTGAATTAACTTAAAATGTCAATTATACATGAATTTAGTTTTGCCATTTTACAGATAGCAGTAAATGTATCTATATGTTTTGTATGTTTTTTCACTTTCTTGACAGAAAAAAGTTGGCGAAAATCATAAGGTTGGCATACACTTCCAAATGATGTGCCTATGTCATTGATTGGCTGGGCTAAATGCTTTGGCGCTGCTGAAAGGCAGTGATGTTTGAAACAGCTTTTGAGGATAATTCTATGGCGCTCACAAAAGCCGATTTGGCCGAGAACCTGTTTGAAAAGCTTGGATACAGTAAACGCGATGCCAAGGAAACGGTTGAGGCATTTTTTGAAGAGATTCGCAAAGCGCTTGAGAATGGCGAGCAAGTGAAACTTTCAGGATTTGGTAACTTTGACTTGCGCGAGAAGAACGAACGTCCTGGTCGTAATCCTAAAACAGGTGAGGACATTCCGATTAGCGCACGACGCGTAGTGACTTTCCGTCCTGGGCAAAAACTAAAAGCTCGCGTAGAGACTATTAAAGGCGAAAGCTAATTCTGCTGTCGAAGGATCGATTCTTCTTTATTACTTGTCACGGGGTATATATTGACGGCAAATAAATCGTTGTTAATGTAAGTCAAGTAATAGAAAAACACCCAAGCATGCTTGGGTGTTTTTGTCTCTAGCGAAACCTGACTTAGTCACGTTTCCATAAGATATGACAGAACTTATTGTCTGGATCACGACTTACGAGCAGTCGAGCGAATACGTCGTCCAGTACATCGCTTTCTTCGTTAACTAGACCTACACGCACTTCTGCATACACTTCTTTGTCAACGTCAAAACCAACGTGTGCTACCCAATCGTCACCTGTTTCAACCAACTCGGCTGCACCACGGTCTTCAAATTGCGCAGTAAATAAAATGACATCAGCCGCTTCTAGGTTATCTGGCGCCATCTCTAAGAAAATGTCATAAGCGGTGTCAATCACGTCATCGTAAGAAATCAGTTCAATCATAATTATGCACGGCTCATGTATTTGCGTTCAGCAGTGTTCACAATGATACGATCGCCTTGTGCAATGTATTCTGGAACTTGTACTGTTAGGCCAGTTGATAGACGAGCTGGCTTAGTGCGAGCAGACGCAGAAGCGCCTTTGATTGAAGGATCAGTTTCTTCAATAACTAGCTCAACCGCAGCTGGTAGTTCGATAGCAACTGGAGAGCCATTTACTAGTACTACCATCACACCTTTGATATCTTCAGTCACAAACATTAGTTCGTCTTCGATATCTGACTTTTTAAAGTTGAATTGCGTGTAATCTTCATTGTCCATAAAGATGTACTCGTCGCCGTCAACGTAAGAGAAAGATACAGCACGCTTAAACATATCAACAGTTTCAACAACGTCATCTGACTTGTAACGTTCGTCTGCACGCGCACCTGTGTTTAGGTCAACACAACGTAATTTGTAAATCTTCGCGCCGCCACGTCCACCAGGAGTCGTCACTTCGATATCTTTGATTAGCAGAGTTTTGCCGTTTGCATCAACAATCGCAAAACCTTTCTTTAGCTCACTTGCCTTAGGCATGAACAATTTCCTTCATATGAGTTATAAGGGCGGCATTATATCCTCGTTATACGATCCTCGACAATAACTGAAATCGTATCAAACGTGGAATAAAGCACGTGTTGGTCTTGATTGAAACATCCCAGTGAGAGATTATGTTCGACCAAGTGAATTAGCTTCAGATTCTTTGATGATTTTATCGGCAATTGATCCCAAACAACCTTTCCAACCTGAGTATAGTAAAGCAGTTACCGAATTAGTGACGGCGCTGCGTTCGGGGTTGGGTAGCAATCTGCATAGTATCTATATTTATGGCAGTGTAGCACGTAAGCGAGCAACACCATCTCGGTCAAATCTGGATGTAATAATTGTTACACAACAGGAGTTTAGCTCTCATCGTTCCACTTTATTCAATACAGTAAAGTGGCGTTTTCAGAAACAATATCCGCACATCACCGAAATTAGCTTCAAAACGGCCTTGGTGAGTGAAGTGGCTTCACTGGAAAGCATTTTTTCATGGGGGTTCTTATTACGCCACTGCGCGGTTTGTGTGTACGGCGAAAACCTATCTGAGTGTTTTGGTGACTATGAACCAAGCTGGGAGATCGCTAAACATTGGAATATGGATATCGAAGATTGGCTAACGGTATATAGAAATCGAGTGGTGCGGGCGAAAGATGAGCAAGAGCTCGGCGCGATTCAACGTCTAATTGCAAAAAAAATGCTCAGAGCAAGCTATGGTCTGGTTATACCCAGAGATCGCGCTTGGTATGACTCACCAATAGATTGCGGGAAACACTTTTTGCACTATCACCCAGAGATGCAAGTCGAAGTAGAACGGTTAGTGATTATGTTGTCAGCAAGAGTTATTGCTAAACGTTCGATTGTCGGAATGATCGATTCATTTGGCGGATGGTTATCAAAGCAGTATCAAAAAACAGAATTTAGAATTGGCTAGGTTAACTTCGTTTGATGTACATCACATAAAGCAAAGTAATCTGGCGTTAATGTCTCACTATTTTCTATGCTCAGTACTTAAATTGAAACTTATCACAAAGTATTGAAATAAATTAATTTATAATCGGTCAACGTGTTGTTCAAGGATGAGCTTCAAATTGGCAAATGCATTAGGTCAATATTTCGATAGTTTTAAAGCAATAGTGGCAGAACAGTTGTCCGCAATAAGAGAAAGCTTGTTGTGGATATTACCTTGCTTGATGATTATCTCCTTAACGTTATTTTCCGCTTCTTTGGGCGAATTTCTATTTGGAAATGATGAGCCTTGGGTAAAGTCCCTGTTTGAGTTGTATTATTTCGTCAATGAATTATTCCCTATACTACTGACTGCGGCACTCTCTTATATATTAGCTATGCGTTGGCGTTTACCTCGCCCGCCTATCGCGTTAGTACTCATTGTTTACCTTTCTATTTTTGACCAGCTTTTTGGCGTTCGAGATACAACAGTCGTATTTGAATTGCTTATATCCTTAGTGACACCTTTATACGCCGTACCATTGATTGCCTATATCTATAGTTTGCGCTGGATGAAATTTGTTACTAATAATCACCTTGGCCGGATTGTAAAAGAATCACTAAATTTGATTTTGCCGTCGATTATTGTCGGGATCATAGTATTGTTAGTGAATTCTACATTGATCATCGCTATAGAATCGAGTGATGTTTTTAACTTGTTTTCAATTAATTATGATGACTCTCCGCTAGGTTTTGGCGTAGTTTTTGCTATGGTTAATTCCCTGTTTTGGTTTGTGGGTATTCATGGTTACTACGCATTGCTGCCAATGGTTGATGTACTGCAAGGTGCTGTTGATTCTGCGCAATATCAAATGTATTTGAACGGCACCACAGACTATATTCTGAATCATTCTTCCATGGCAGCATTTACTTTTTTAGGTGGAGCAGGGGCGACGCTTGGATTAGTTTTGGCGTTGCTGTTTTTTAGTAATAATAAGGCTCATCGACTAATTGCATTAGCTAGTTTGCCTCTAGGTTTGCTAAATATTAATGAAGTCTTGTTGTTTGGTTTGCCAATAATATTTAATCCTCGTTTGTTTATTCCTTTTCTTTTAGCTCCGGTTATAAATACGGCTATTGCCTATCTGGCGATTGGTGGTGGCTTAGTTCAGGTGCCGGTAACGGGTATGCCCTTTAGTAGTCCTGTGTTTTTTAATGCCTGGATTGTTACTCAGGGAGATATAAATGCTTGTTTCCTTCAGCTTTTCAATATTTTCGTTTCATGTTTGGTCTATATTCCATTTGTATTATTCTTAAATAGAACAACAGGTGATAAGACAATATTATTTTCATCTTTGGATACAACATATTCGCGCCGAGCGGAAGAAGCGCACACATTAAGTGATGACCGCGTTAGTCAGATGGCTCTAGCGCAAAAGAGAGAACAAGAATTAGAATTGAAGCTTCAAGCATTTAGTAACCAAGAGTTTTGCTTGCAATATCAACCACAAATCTGTCGCGTAACCGGACAAGTGATTGGCTGTGAGGCACTAATTCGGTGTGTAGATAAACAGGGAAATATTGAATATCCCGGTTCATTTTTGCCTGAGTTTGAACAAGCAGGATTAATGAAAGATATTGATCGCTGGGTTGTCATACAGGCTGTACATGACTTGAAAATTGCGATTGCCGAAGGTTGGGCTATCCCGACTAGCGTCAATTTAACCGCAGGTACAATTTTAGATAGTGAGTTGATGAAGCAGCTCACCGCTTATATTAGCCGCGTAGGCGAGTATATCCATGTTGAGATTACAGAGGAGTCCTTACTTACGGACCGTGAGAAAGTCGCAGCATCACTGCACGCTCTGCACAGAGTAGGCGCGAAAATTTGTGTTGATGATTTTGGTGCAGGGTATTCTTCGTTAAGCTATTTGTCGATGTTTGACATCGACGTAATCAAGATTGACCGCTCTTTCATTGGGACATTAGGAAATGTGAAAGGACAGAAAGTGTTTAATGGCTTGATTAGTGTCGCTCAAGACTTAAATTTATCTGTTGTTATTGAAGGGGTTGAGACAGAAGAGCAACTTGAGCGCATTCCGTTGCGAAATCATCTTGCTATTCAAGGTTGGTATTATAGTAAGTCACTATATCAACCTGAGTTGAAGTGTTACATTGCTAATCGTAATCATAGTCGTAGCGAAATGATGTTAGAACAATCCTAATTGTGGTTCGCTCAACGTTTTAAAGTCTAAACCAATGAAAGGCAATATCGCGTCTGCAACAGGTTTAAGTTGCTTCTCAATGTAGTGCTGATAATCAATGGTGCTCTTCAAGTACTCTTTTGGTTCTGGCCCATTTAGGGTGATGAGATATTCAATTTGTCCGCGATTTTGGTATTGCAATGGTCGGCCTAGTTGGCTGTTTATTTCATCTGCCATACGAGCAGCGCGTACTTGCGGAGGAACATTTTTTTGGTACTCACTAAGCTTTCTTCTTAGCCGCTTTTGGTAGACTAAGCGGTCGTCATATTGTCCTGCTAAAGTGTGTTCAACAAACTGCCTAACAAATGCGGCTGGAGACTCACCATGAAATATCATCGTATAAAGTTGTTGTTGGAATGACTGGGATAGTGGGGTCCAGTCGGTTCTCGCGCTCTCTAGTCCCTTAAAGATCAACCTTTCATTTTCGCCTTCACCAATCAGGCCTGCGTAGCGTTTCTTTGAACCTGTTTCTTGGCCGCGAATGGTTGGCATTAAGAATTTACGGTAATGGGTTTCATATTCGAGCTCTAGAATTGAATTAAGCGCGTATTCCTGGCTTAAATGGTCGCTCCACCATTGGTTGATATAGCCCACAAGCTCCTGCCCAATCTCGTCAGCTTGAGTTTGTGAGAATTGGCCGTTAAGGGAAACGAAGGTTGAATCGGTATCACCATAAATAACTTGATATCCTTTGGCTTCAATCAAGATTTTAGTTTGCTTCATGATTTCATGCCCGCGCATGGTGATGCTCGACGCAAGGCGAGTATCGAAAAAGCGACAACCAGATGAACCTAGAACGCCATAAAATGAGTTCATGATGATTTTTATCGCTTGCGAGAACGCTTTATCATTGTTGCGCTTTGCGATATCACGAGCAGCCCACAGCTTCTCGATCATCTCGGGAAGAAAGTGCGCTGTACGATGAAACTGCCCCCCTCTAAAGCCAGGTACGGCTTGATTCTCTTGTTTGCCGATAGGTTGCTTTAAACCTTCTATCAAACCCATCGGGTCAATTAAGAATGAGCGAATTATAGAAGGGTAGAGACTTTTGAAGTCGAGAACTAAAACTGAGTCGTAGAGATTGGGTATCGAGTCCATGACGTATCCGCCAGGACTGGCAAGCCAATTTTCAGGATAAAGGTTTGGCGCGACGTATCCTGCACGATGCAATTGAGGTAGATACAGGTTGGTAAAGGCTGCGACTGAGCCTCCGACACGATCCAACTCGACACCGGTGAGTTTGGAACGCTCTATAGCGAATTCAAGCAAATGCGTATGAGTAAAGATTTTATTTACTAGCACACAATCTTGTAGGTTATAGCGCGCCAAAGAGGCTTTATCATGGCGAAACATATGGTTGATTTCCGCCATTCGATCATGCACGTTATGGATTTGCTTACCTTCACCAAGTAGCTCTTGTGAGACGGATTCAAGTGACCAACTACGGAAATGATAAGTCGCGGTTTTTAAAGTATCGATACCGTCCAAAACAACACGTCCAGGAATCGAGATAAATGCTTGTTGAGTCGTATTCGAAGTCCGGAAAAAGCTCGCTTGGTTCGCCCGACCAATAAGTAATCTTAACTTGTGCCATTCGGCGCGTTTATGCAGCAGACGAAAGTCAAAATCGATGACGTTCCAGCCAATGATGACATCAGGATCGTATTGTTTGAACCAGAAAATCAGCGTTTCAAGTAAGGCTTTTTCATCTTTAACCCATTCAATTGGGGTATCGCACTGCTGGGGTTCTCCGATCATAATGACTCGGCTGTCCATTGGGCTATCTAAGCCAACCGAGTAGAGAATCCCTTTTTCTGAACATTCAATGTCCAGCGAAACAACTTTTAGCGCAGGGGTGTAATTAGACTTTCGACACTTAACTTGGCTAATGGATAAATAGTTTTGCTGAGGCTTTATTGCCCCTGTGTATTCAATACCACCTTGAATAAAACGTTCCATCAAGTAGCGATCAGCAAGGCGAATATCGTCTTCAAAGTTCGCGATATCGTGTTGTTCAAGCTGTTGAGAGAGTCTTTGTGATTCTTTGATACTCTGACAGTAGCAAGCAGTCAGTGGCGTTTGATCAAAATGCTTTAATTCGAGAGGTTTGAATTCACAATCAATTTTAAGCTGTTTTGTGACTAGACTGACGGAGTGTTGATCTTTCTGCGCAATGAAAAATACCGGTCGCTCTCCTTCAATCAACAATTGATTGGGACCGGACTCTCCTGTTACCCACAATTCGATTTGGGGTTTGCCATGTATGTCACGAGCTTGTCGAGTGAGTAAGAAGCCTTGATGAATGGTCAAAGAAAAGTCCTGTACTATAAAGGGTAGATCTAAATCATCGCCTGATTGCACTTGATATTTCAGGGTTGTAGAAATAATAAAGGGCGATTGCTCGCCCTATTATATACCTAAGTTGTTGCAAGATGCAGAGAGAAGCTTTTCTTGCAGAGGATTAAAAGTAGATGTAGGCGTTTAGCTTGCCCGTGACTTCTTCTTCACCCCAGTGTAGGTAGCTTACTTGACTGCGTAGGGCGAAGTTACGTTCAATTTGCCAATGCCAACTTGCGGTCGCTTTTGCATTTTGGTCTGCATCGCTATCGACAAGTGCTAGGTATTGTCCCTGAAGGCCAATGCGATGGCTCTCTGCGACCTGATAAATCATCCCAGCTTCTAGTCCACCACCCAATGTGGCATCGTAATCAGTCAGTTCACCGCCACTGACTTCTGCTGACAGTAAGCCATAGAAGTGCAGTGATTCGGCATCTCCCCACGCTTTACCATAACCACCTTGA
The DNA here is from genome assembly GCF_015278125.1 of Vibrio fluminensis. Taxonomy (GTDB): domain Bacteria; phylum Pseudomonadota; class Gammaproteobacteria; order Enterobacterales; family Vibrionaceae; genus Vibrio; species Vibrio fluminensis. The sequence goes on along the minus strand of NZ_JADILO010000001.1, from coordinate 367,273 downwards.
CCAAACCAGCGGCTTTCCAACTTACCTTCATTTGGCATACGGTCGTAACCGATGCGAGCATTCCAAGCTAAGCTATCAAAAACACGATTGCTTGGTGCAAGTGCCATTGCGTCAATAAAGTAGAAGCGATCGAGGCGAGAAGTCCCTTGTTCATCGACACTTAATTGCGTGTCTAAGAAACTGATTTTGGCACCAGGAATAAATCCTTGCTGTGAATCAAGTAAATCATGGTATGCGATGCGGCCTTCGAAGGTCATCATTGCACCATAATAATCGCTGTATTGATAACCGAGTCCAGCACGAGCAGATGCATGGCCTTTTTCTGGTGAAATCTCTGGAGTCGGTACTTCACTAAATGGCGAGTCTACTTTGATGCGACTGCGTTGATAGAGTAACTCAGTTAAACGTTTTGCCGTTGGATCGCGCTCTAGCCCTACATCATACAGTTCAAAGTTGAGCCATTCATAAGAAAATTCGAGTATGGCTGCGCGCTCTTCTTCACTGTATTCATCGGCACTTGGAAACTCACCTTGCTTAGCGAGAATCGCAGCATCGAAAAGTTCAGGATCAATTTCATTGGCTTGATGCAATAAACGCGTACCAAAAGATTCGCGATAAGCTGGGCGTTCGAGTAAGTTGGCATTGTTAAGTGCTTCAACCGTATCGGAAGGGATGGCATGCAATGGGAAGTTGTTGATCAGTTGCAGATCATCTCGAGCCAGTTCTAGCAACGCGAGCAATTGATATGAACAGTTCTCGTCAAGGAAGTAGTAATCGAATTCTGCTCGTTGCATTTCCCAAAGGTGGAGGAGAATACGTTCGACTTCTTGCTCATTTAGCTTGAGTTTATATTCCCAAATATCACGAGATTCAATGTCGTTATATTCTCTAACTTTGCGATAGTAAGGCATGACAGTAAAGCGGCCAGGGTAGCTACCCACTAAACCCTTGATAGCATACAGCGCTGCATTGTCTTGAGTTTCCGGCTCAGCAGCAAAGTTAATCGCAAACGCGACCAATTCTTTATGACGGGTTTGATCCTTAGCATCAATTCTTAGCAAAGTGTGGCCGAACATCGATGACGGATTGTTCATAAAGGCGGTAGGGAAAACCAGCGTCATTCCTTCTGGATCCAATACCTCGCGCCAAGTTTCAAGCTCCGGACAATCTAACTGAGCGCTTCGACCTTGTTTGGCCTCGAGCCAAGTATAGCGAGCTGGGTATTCGCAACGCTTCTGTAGGGCAACGGATTGGTCTTGATTGTAAAGGGCATCAATGGTTGCTTGCAGTTCGCTTTGTGGAGAGCTTTCACCTTGATCCGATAGATAGAATTCATCGCTATCAACCGTGCCTTTATAGCCAGAAAAAGTATTAGGAATATAATGGCCTAATTTCAACCAATAAGGATCTTGAGCAAGAGATTCGATATCGAACGACGTCGCTGCAGATGAAGAAAAAGATGCCGCACTTAACCCACATCCAGCGAGCAGTACTTTAGAAATCAGTGAATGTTTCATTCAAATCCGTAGAAATGTTTTGTATTTAGAGAGTTGAGTATTTTGGCGTAGGGTAAAACACTTAACTCTCTAAACAGTTACAAAAAAGTGCCCAAACGAGGGCACTTTGAGTTCAACTTAAGTTGAAATTAGATAGCGTAACCAGCTAGTGCTGAATCTTCAGCTACTAGGTTGTTTAGGTTAGCAAATACTTCTTGAGAAGTTACGTTCTCTGATTTGAATACTTCTGCGAAGTTTTCTTGAGCTAGAGTGTTGAATGCTGCTTTGTCAGCTTCTTGTACGCCCCAAACTTCAGATAGAGTCGCTAGAGTCTCACCTTCGCCTTTAGCGATGTCGCGAGCTAGGTTATCCATGTTGCCATCGATAAATAGAGCTAGTTTCTCAGAAGAAGAGATAGTGCCGTTGCCGTCACAGCCAAGAGTACCAAATGTGATACCAAAAGTTTGGTTACCAGAAGTGCCGTTTGTAGTCGCACCTAGTACTTTAAATACTTTACCTGACTTGCCGTCAAAAATCATAGTACCTAGACCACAACCGATGTCCTGATCAGCCATAGCAACTTGAGATAGAGGAAGAGTTGCAGCTAGAGCAGCCACCGCTAGAAGCTTTTTCATAATATGTCCTTAATGTTATACCGTGCTAATTTCTACACATTAGCATTCAGAAACGCAGCAATTGGTTAATTACCACAGCGTGAAAAATAAATGAAATTGGTTTCATTTTCAATCGATGTAACAAAATAAAAATGGCGATTACTCTCAAGTCTGGGCTGAAACATGCCGTATAGCGTAACGCTATGACTATTCGTTACTTTATTTTAAGTTCGTCTGTCGGGAAATGATTAATACATCATCACAAAAGTGCCCTTCTTCGGGATATTTGCCGGACTGATTCGATATCCTAAAATTAGTACTTGCTAAACTTTGCGTTTGCGCACATATTCGGAGTAATGAAATTTTCATTTTTGAGTTAAACTAGGCAACCAAGTTGCTATCCACTGTCCTCGGTGGGTGCAGAGCCAAAACAATAGTGTGGAGATACAAGATTGATTAGTGTTTTCCTTGTAGATGATCACGAGCTGGTTCGCACAGGGATACGACGTATAATTGAAGACGTCCGTGGAATGAACGTAGCAGGGGAAGCTGTAAGCGGTGAAGACGCAGTAAAGTGGTGCCGAAGCAATCACGCTGACGTTGTCTTGATGGATATGAATATGCCGGGTATTGGTGGCTTAGAAGCAACCAAGAAAATCTTGCGTTTCAATCCAGATATGAAAATCATTGTCTTAACTGTTCATACGGAAAATCCGTTTCCGACCAAAGTGATGCAGGCAGGTGCCGCTGGTTATTTAACCAAAGGCGCAGGTCCCGATGAGATGGTTAATGCAATTCGAGTCGTTAATAGCGGCCAGAGATACATTTCACCTGAAATTGCTCAACAGATGGCGTTAAGTCAATTTTCTCCAGCATCGGAAAACCCGTTTGCCGATCTGTCTGAGCGTGAATTGCAGATCATGATGATGATCACTAAAGGTCAAAAGGTAACGGATATTTCAGAGCAGTTGAGCCTGAGTCCGAAAACCGTGAATAGCTATCGCTATCGCCTGTTTGCCAAATTAGGTATCAGTGGCGATGTTGAGCTAACTCACCTTGCTATCCGACATGGAATGCTAGATACCGAGACTTTGTAGTGAGTTCATCTTTCGACTCGGTTTCTTTTTTAAAGACTGTAACCAACCAACCCGGCGTTTACCGAATGTATAATGCCGAGTCGGTTGTTATTTATGTCGGCAAAGCAAAAGATCTAAAAAAGCGCCTTTCTAGTTACTTTCGCAAGCAAGTGGATAGTGAGAAAACTCGCGCGTTAGTCAGTCATATTGATAAAATCGATGTGACGGTCACGCATACCGAAACTGAAGCGCTGATTCTCGAGCACAACTACATTAAGCAGTATTTGCCCAAGTACAATGTATTGCTTCGTGATGACAAATCTTACCCTTATATATTCATAAGTGCGCACAAGCATCCTCGTTTATCTATGCATCGAGGTGCCAAAAAGCGTAAAGGTGAATATTTTGGCCCCTATCCAGATTCAGGTGCTGTTAGAGAGACACTGCATCTAATCCAAAAAATCTTTCCTGTCCGCCAGTGTGAAGACACTGTCTACGCTAACCGAACAAGACCGTGTTTGATGTATCAAATTGGACGTTGTGCGGGACCTTGCGTAAGTACCATTATCTCTGATGAGGAATATCAAGAATTAGTCGAATACGTGCGTCTATTTTTGCGTGGCAAAGATAAGCAAGTGTTAGAAACCTTGATAGGGAAAATGGAAACAGCCAGCCGTGCACTTAAATTTGAAGAGGCGGCTAAATTTCGCGATCAAATTCAGGCGATACGTAGAGTTCAGGAACAGCAGTTTGTTTCTGAAGATTCTATGGACGATTTGGATGTGCTTGGGTTTGCGCAGGAAAATGGCATTGCTTGTATTCATATCTTGATGATTAGACAAGGAAAGGTGCTTGGTAGTCGAAGCCATTTCCCCAAAATTCCGAATAATACAACTAAGCAAGAAGTGTTCTATAGCTTTCTGAGTCAATATTACCTTAGCCACAATGAAGCGAGAACGGTACCAACACGTATTATCCTTAATCAAGGTCTGCTGGAAGATACCAGTTCTCTGCAAGAGGCATTGTCATCCATTGCGGGACGTAAAGTTCAGTTCCATATCAACCCAACTGGCACTCGAGCTCGATACTTAAAATTATCGAACACTAACGCGTTAACCGCAATCACGACCAAGATCAATCATAAAATGACTATTTCTCAACGTTTTAAAGAGTTGAGAGAGTTATTAGGCTTAGATTCGATTCAGCGCATGGAATGTTTTGATATCTCTCACACTATGGGTGAGAGCACCATCGCATCTTGCGTCGTGTTTAATCAAGAAGGTCCTGTAAAACAAGAATATCGTCGTTACAATATTACGGGCATTACAGGCGGTGATGATTATGCAGCGATGGGGCAAGCGCTAGAGCGCCGTTATTCAAAGCAATTAGACGTGGAGAAAATACCCGATATTGTTTTCATTGATGGTGGTAAAGGGCAACTTAATCGAGCACATGAAATCATTAGTCAGTATTGGGGTGATTGGCCTAAGCGACCTCGATTAATTGGTATTGCTAAAGGGGTAACTCGTAAGCCAGGTTTGGAAACCTTGATCACAACAGATGGTGACGAATTCCATTTGCCGAGTGACGCGCCTGCGTTACACCTTATGCAGCATATTCGCGACGAAAGCCATAATCATGCAATTGCTGGTCACCGAGCAAAGCGAGGTAAAACTCGCCGAACAAGTGCGTTAGAGGGAATAGAAGGGGTAGGGCCCAAACGTCGACAAGCCTTACTCAAGTACTTAGGAGGGTTACAGGAGTTAAAACGAGCAAGTGTAGAAGAAATCGCCAAAGTGCCGGGTATTAGTCATTCTTTAGCAGAAAACATTTATCAAGCATTGAAACAATAGTAAAAATCCAGCACCATAAGGGCCTGTTTTTTAGGTAGCAAACAGCGAAATACGCACACCATAAGAGCCAATAATATGCGTTTTAACATCCCGAACATCCTTTCTCTACTGCGACTGTTCCTTATTCCAGTTTTCGTAGTAGCGTTTTATTTAGATTACCACTGGGCCCCATTCGCTGCCGCGATGATTTTCTGGGTAGCCGGCTTCACCGATTGGCTTGATGGCATGCTTGCACGCAAGCTTGGACAAATGTCTCGTTTTGGTGCTTTTATTGACCCTGTTGCGGATAAGGTGCTTGTTGCTACCGCACTAATCCTAATTACGGAAGATTACCACACCATCTGGATTACCATCCCAGCTGTAACTATGATCGCTCGAGAGATCATCATTTCGGCGCTACGTGAATGGATGGCAGAGATCGGTAAACGTGCGAGTGTCGCCGTTTCATGGGTGGGCAAGGTTAAAACCGCCTCGCAAATGTTGGCTCTGTGGTTATTGATATGGCAACACAATGACGTGATGGTTTGGGTTGGTTATGCAGCCTTGTATGTAGCAACCGTTTTGACTTATTGGTCTATGGTGCAATACCTACGAGCAGCTAAAGATGATCTGTTGAACGAAGAGCATCATTAAAAAAAACGGGCATTAGCCCGTTTTTTTATATCCCAATGTTGAAAATTTGCTTTGGTAGTAGGGCAACTAATTAACAGAAAACCACTTTAAGTTAGCTTTATAAGCGATTGAATTGCCAATAAAGTGAGCAATTTAACGGCTTTTGATTGTATTTTGTTCAAACGATTTAAAAAACGAAAAATAGTGTTGACTCATCAGTGCGAATCCGTAGAATGCATCCCGTACCCAAGAGGAACTCAACAAAGTTCTCAAGGGTGATAGAGATGGCGCCTTGGCAGAGTGGCTATGCAGCGGATTGCAAATCCGTGGACCTCGGTTCGACTCCGGGAGGCGCCTCCATCTTGCGACACTAGCTCAGTTGGTAGAGCGCAACCTTGCCAAGGTTGAGGTCACGAGTTCGAACCTCGTGTGTCGCTCCAAGTTTTATTGGAATGATTGGCTTGCACGAGTAACCTCGTGACTGAATCCAGCTGAGTCGTTCCAAATTAAAAGTTAGCGATTTAAAGTCGATAACTAGATGGTGTCTTACTTACTTCAGTAAACCCACACAGATTTAGATTTGTGTGCCCTGGTGGTGGAATTGGTAGACACAAGGGATTTAAAATCCCTCGGCGTTCGCGCTGTGCCGGTTCAAGTCCGGCCCGGGGCACCATCTAACCCATTGAGTTGTTTAGGTAAATAGCCTAGATGGCTGATGCGACACTAGCTCAGTTGGTAGAGCGCAACCTTGCCAAGGTTGAGGTCACGAGTTCGAACCTCGTGTGTCGCTCCAATATAAACGAAAAAGCCCTGGCCAATTGGTCAGGGCTTTTTCGTTCATATCAATCTCAATACTGCCAATCCAACAGCAAATGCTGGCTCGCCATTTTTAAATATTATTCACTGCAAATACTGCAATCTACAATTCAGATTTCGACATGCCACGCATGCTGAGTATTATGATGCGCTAATTACAGTATAAGATTTAACCTTGTTTACAATTTGCAATACGATATAAAAGCCAGTAAGCCATACTGGAGTAACCTGCGTAAGTTGAATGCTCGAGATGCGATAAAAGGCAGCGAATATTAGGGGGCTTAAACTAGGTATCTAGAATCATTTTATGGATAGTTGGCTATTGTTCCTCTATTCAAACGTAAAAATAGTCTTTACGTTGGCCAACACTGCTTGTTAACCACTGAGAGTGTGCCCGTATCAGGATAGGCAGTTATGATAACACTGGTAAGAAAGTTGACAGTTAGCCAAACTCTTTTTCTCACTCACCTTCTATTGGCCGCTGTGACTATCTCTGGGATGAGTATCGCGCGATACGAAAGCGAGTGGGAGCGGCAAGTCTATTTTTCTGCCACTCTAGCCAAACAAGCTTTACAAGCTCACGTTGAGTCCTTTTCCCAGTCGGTTGGTAACGCCAGTTACGCATCCATGACGTTACCATCCGTAAATAATCATTTTGCCTTGATGGGTAATGTCATGTTTGTTGAAGTTTCGGGGGTGTCTGATATTGGCCATAAATCAGTGATAGTTCGATACGTCCCACGAACTGCAACCGTATGGCGAGCAGACTTAAGACAAGCAGATCTATACAAATCCGTATCTAAAGTGAACAAGCTTGAATATCTGTTGAATCAACTGGACACACAAGATACTTTGCAATCGCGTAAGCTAGAATATTTACTGGAAAAAGCCCGCGCGGATCATCATCTCGTCAAGTCTAGTAGTCAAATCTCCTCCCAATTTGTGCTTGATTGGCATAAGCCCAATCAACTAGAAACGGACTATTTATTAGATAGTCATCAGTATATTTTGCATATCGTTTTACCATTGAACAATAAGCAAGGTGGATCTATCTGGGCCGTTTTTGACGCGAAAGAATTAAAAGAGGTGCAGGTTAATTTAGCTAAAACCATCATTAGAGAAGCCTGTATTGCAATTATCTTGGCTTTAGTCGTCGTATTCTGGACAGTTTACTGGATCGCCCAACCATTGAAAAAGCTCGCTACGAGCATGACAACCTCTCTTAACTATCGAGACTTAGATGGATACCCGGAGTTGCAGCGAGGGGATGAAATCGGCCAACTCACCAGAGCTTATCGAGCATTACTACTCAAAATAGATCAGCAATTTGATTCGTTACGTGCAAAATCTAATGCAGACTCTTTAACGGGATTGGGATCGCGTTATAAGTACACCAATACCGTTATTCCGTATTTACAACGGCACCTTGCTACCGACCGAGTTGTTGGATTGATGATTTGTGATATCGATAACTTCAAAGCTTATAACGATATATACGGGCATATGGAGGGTGATAAAGCGCTTATTAAGGTTGCCACACAACTAGAATCTAAATTGACCAATGTTGATTTAGCGTTTCGCTATGGTGGAGAAGAGTTTGTCATTCTTTGTTGCCGCAGGAATATCGAAGAATTAGAACACGTTGGTGAAATGCTACGTCGTTCCGTCGAAACCACTACGATCGAACACAAAGGTAACGCCCAACACGATGTTGTCACAGTGTCGATTGGCGGATCTTTTACCCAAGTTAATCGTGCTCAGTATATAAATGTAGAATTTGAACGCTTGGCTGAATCGCTATTCAAATCAGCAGATCAGATGATGTACCAATGTAAAAGCTCTGGTAGGAACCGGATTAAATGGACCGAAAGCCCAGAGCTAATTCTTTAATTATAAACCTTGAGTTGGCAATAGTTGATAGATCTTACCGCTATCGGTTGAAAATAGAATCCGGTCATTGGATGTGACTAACAATGCGCGAATTCTTTCCCCTAACTCCACCAAGATACGAGACTCATCGCCGACTGCATTTGCATCAAGCTCAACAATGTTTAGATGAGTGAGTTTAAGAGCTCCAATCAGAAGTTTTCCATCGAGCTCGGGATAACGCTTACCGCGGTATAGCACCATACTGCTGGGCGCGATTGATGGGATATAAACTTTACGAGGTGATTGGATGCCTATTTTGTCGGTGGCCTCCCCAACACTAATAGGCCCCCAATATTCTTTCCCGTGTGAGGTGATAGGCCATCCGTAGTTTTCTCCCTTCAATATCAAATTGATCTCGTCACCACCACGTGGACCGTGTTCAGCAGACCATAGTTTGTTATTACTTTGGTCATAAAATAACCCTTGGGGATTGCGATGTCCGTAGCTCCATATTGCGCTGGCGATCTCACTAGAAGAGACAAATGGATTGGTTAAAGGGACAGCGCCATCCGGCATCAGACGGATGATGCTACCGGCATGGGTTTGCAAGTTTTGACCGTTGCTTCGCTCGCCTCGATCTCCAATCGACAAATAGATATGTGAGTCGTCGAAGGTGATGCGGCTTCCATAATGTCGACCTGAGGTTGAGCCAGAAAAAGAGACAAAAATATCTTTAAGGTTAATCAGCTTATTTTCGACTAATTGCCCCTTTGCTAATACTGTTTCAATACCGGAGGAGACATCGCGGCTATACGTAAAGTAGTACTCACCCGGTTTAAATGGTGATCGAGCAACATCGAGAAGCCCGCCTTGTCCGGTGGCCACAACATTAGGAAAATTGAGAATTGGTTGATAATCACCAGAATGCCAATTTAGGATTCCAACTCGGCCGTTACGCTCAGTCACCATGACCCGTTTTGGATCGATTTCCGCTATGCCCCAAGGAACATTAAGGCTATCCGCTATCAGTTTGACTGACCACTCACCAGCATAAGAAGTGACGCTAGATACAATGAGTAACAATGATAAAATCCATTTCATCCTAATTCCTTGTCTAAGTGACTGCTATTAATTAGTTTAGCAAAATCAAGATCTATCAATACAATCAAAAATATTTATCAACGCACTTGAACTTGATGCATATCTGCAATATTATGACGAAGCGTCAAAAGTGACGAAGCGTCATTAAATGGATTCGTTAGTGGATTTTAAACATGATATAATTACTGTCTAAGGATGTATGAACACAGGCAGTTAAATCATGTTTGGCTTTTGTTGTGACAAAAAAGAGCAGAGCTTAAGTAAAAAGCAGCAGGCTATTGCAGATCGTGAAATAGAGTTAGTGCTATTGGCTAAGTCACTAGTACAAGAGCAAGGCTTTAGTAACTTAACAATGGATAAGTTAACCGCCTTGAGCTCTTATTCGAAAGGAACGATTTACAACCATTTTTGCAGTAAAGAAGATGTGATTATTGCGTTATGTATTCATACGCTTAAATCTGAGGCTCTGCTTTTTGCTCGCGCTCAACAGTTTGCGGGAAACAGTAGAGAGCAGGTGATTGCGATGCACGTAAGTTATCGTATTTACGCTCGCATTGAACCTGTACTATCTACTTGTGCGATCATGGCAAAAAGCCCTTGGGTGCTAGAAAAAGCTTCACCAGAACGGGTCAAGCAAATGAATGATCTTGAAGAGCAAGTGATTTCTTACGCTGATGGTTTGGTGCAAAACGCGGTAAAATCCGGAGACTTGAGGTTTTCTGCTGGCATTGGCTCTGATTCAATTGTATTTGCCAACTGGTCGATAGCTTTTGGATCGAATGCATTAGCTCAAAATGCATCTCAAAGCCATTGTATACGTCGTTTACAGGATCCATTTACGGTACTAAATAACGCCAACATGTTGTTAGATGGTTTAAATTGGAAGCCTCTTTCTAGTGAGTGGGATTACCGCAAAACATGGCAACGTGTAGAGCAAGAGTTATTCAAAGATGAAATAGAATATCTCCAATCGGTTGGTCGTTAATAGTTTAAAGCCCTTCGGGGCTTTAAAAATGCCATTTACTGACGATTCGTCACTTTTGATTGTGCTAGCCTGTCTGAGGTTAGCCGTAACAAGGTAGTTGATTGTTAAACCAGTTAATTCTGGTTTTTATTTCAATTATATTGACGAAACGTCACAAATGGAGAATGTGATGAATACCAATCAGCCTGAACCTCAAAGGTGGGTTACGTTACCAACCCGCAAAACTTGGCAAGTTTTACTCGTATCATTGTTATTAGTTGTAGTCGCAACCTTCGGTGCGAAAAATCTTTATTTTGAAGGAGACTACGAAATTTTCTTTGATCAAGATAACGCCCAATTACGCTCCTTTGATGAAATACAAGCAACGTTTTCTAAGTCTGACAATATTTCTATCGTTATAGCACCTAACGATAGTCAGATTTTTTCTCGCGAAATACTGACTTTAATTCAACAGATTACAGAAGATGCGTGGCAAGTACCCTATTCAAGTCGGGTGGACTCACTCGCTAATTATCAACATACCGAAGCGGTCGATGATGATTTGATTGTCGCTGATTTACTCAGTGAAGATATTGAACTAACGATTGATCGTATTACTGAGGTAAAGAACATTGCTCTCAATGAGCCAGCATTGATTGATTCGATGATTGCTGCCTCTGGGGCGGTTTCGGTGATTAATATCACTATTCAGTCGCCGGAAATTGATAAAACAGCGGAATCGATGGAAGTTAACCAGTTTGTCGATCAGATGGTGAATAAATACCGAGATCGTTATCCGCAGGTTGAATTTTATAAAGTGGGTGTCATTGCGCAGAACTATGCTTTCATGGCTTCAGCACAAGGAGATAGCGAGACACTAGTTCCCGCAATGTTTATGGTCATCCTGCTTTTTCTCACGCTGATGTTGCGCTCATTTCTAAGCGTTGTTGCCACTCTCGTCGTTATTATCGCCTCGATTTCATCGACACTCGGTTTGACTGGTTGGGCAGGGATGTTTATTTCAACGGCGACAGCCAATATCCCAACGTTAATAATGACACTCGCTGTCGCAGATTGTGTTCATGTAATTGCAACGATGCGTCAGCGAATGAGACAAGGCGACACAAAAGTTTCGGCAATTAATCATAGTATTGCGGTCAACACTATGCCTATTTTGGTCACTTCAGTGACTACCGCCATTGGATTTTTGATGATGAATATGTCCGATTCCCCAGCGCTAAGGGACTTCGGAAACTTTGCTGCTTTAGGTGTCCTGCTGGCATGTGTGTTGTCGTTATCACTGTTACCAGCTTTGTTGAAATTACTGCCGATCAAATTCGCCGCAATAAAAGAAACCCACGGACAACGACACGGTATGTTTGATAAATTGGCCGATTTTGTCATCGCGTATCGCAAGCCATTATTGCCAGGCTCTATCGTTGTTATCTGTCTGGCTGCCGCCGCAATTCCACTGAATCGAGTTAACGATGAATCAGTAAAATACTTCGATCAAAGCCATGATTTTCGCCAAGCGGTGGATTTCATGGAGCAAAGTATTAGTGGCATGACCAACATCAGTATTGCGATCAAGTCTGGTGAAGAGCAAGGGATCGCCACCCCGCAATTTATATCAACCTTAGGAGACTTAACTGAGTGGTTACGCCAACAACCGGAAGTGGATCATGTCGCGACTCTTTCAGATACCTATAAGCGCTTGAATAAAAACATGCATGGCGATCAACAAAGTTACTACCGTTTACCGTTAGACCGAGAATTGGCGGCGCAGTATTTGCTGTTGTATGAAATGTCGTTGCCGTTTGGATTAGATCTCAATAACCAGATCAGTATCGATAAGTCCTCAGCGAAGCTGGTGGTGACGATTCAGAATCTAGGAAGTGTAGAACTGGTTGATTTAGAAAATCGCATTTATCAGTGGTTTGACAACCATGCGCCTCAATATCAAGTGGTCGCTTCAAGCCCGAGTCTAATGTTTGCTCATATCGGTGAAACGAACATGAAGAGCATGCTGACGACCTTGCCGATCACTCTAATTTTGGTTTCGGCTTTGATGATTTTTGCCTTGCGTTCCATGCGTTTGGGAGTGATTAGTTTAGTGCCGAATATTGCGCCAGCAGTGATTGGTTTCGGGATCTGGGCATTGATTTCAGGGGAGATCAATTTGGGTCTCTCGGTGGTAGTCACATTGACTCTGGGAATAGTGGTCGATGATGCCGTGCATTTCCTCTCAAAATATCAACGAGCGCGCAAAATGGGCCAAGATGCGGAACAAGCAGTGCGTTATGCCTTCCAAACCGTTGGTCGAGCACTCTGGATTACCACTGTGGTTCTAGTCGCTGGCTTCTCAATCCTCGCTATGTCTAGCTTTAGGCTCAACGCCGATATGGGCATGTTGAGTGCTATCGTGATTTTCCTTGCGCTGGTGGTTGACTTTATTTTGCTGCCAGCACTGCTAATGAAATTTGATAAGGCTGAGTACCCGAAAACAGAGCCTACAGTTGCAAAATTGACCCCGAACCAAAGTCACTAAATACAAGGAGTAAATGATGAATACAGTAGCGAAGAAATGGATAACAGGAGCCGCGATAGCTTCACTTACTCTAGCTAGCTTGAGTAATGTTGCTTGGGCAGATGCAACTCGAGGACTTGAAATTGCACAAGAGCGTAAAGAGCGCGACCAAGGTTGGGGTGATTCTTTATCGATAATGGAAATGATTTTAACTGACTCCCAAGGTACGAGTAGCACCCGCTTAATGCGTTCGAAAAACCTTGAGGTGCACGGGGATGGTGATAAAGGATTGACGATTTTTGACCAGCCAAGAGATGTTAAAGGAACTGCATTTTTAAATCATTCCCATATTACTGATGCGGACGACCAATGGCTCTATTTGCCGGCACTAAAACGTGTGAAACGAATCTCTTCCCGTAACAAGTCGGGGCCATTTATGGGCAGTGAGTTTTCTTATGAAGATTTGAGTTCGTTTGAACTTGAGAAATACAGCTTCAACTATCTAAATCAAGAGCAGATAAACGGTGTTGAAACGTATGTTCTAGAGCAAATTCCGACCGATAAAAACTCTGGCTACACCAAGCAAATCGCTTGGATAGACAGCGAGCACTATCGCCCTATGAAAGTGGAATTCTATGACCGTCGCGGCGCCCTGTTAAAAACATTAACTTTCCACGACTATCAGCAGTATCTCAACAAGTATTGGCGCGCTCATAAGATGGTTATGGTAAATCATCTCTCGGGTAAGACGACCGAGTTGAAAACCAGTGCGATGGAATTTCAAACCGGTTTGACGGAGAAAGATTTCCAGAAAAACGTTCTAAAGCGAATAAGGTAGTAAATTATGAGGTTTAGTCGTATCTCTCATACATTTTACCCAGCGATCTTAGCGGTATTGGTATCATTGTCAGCCAAAGCGGTCGAGTTGGGGGGGCAAATTAACCTTGAACATCGTCAATACATCGAGCGAGGCATACAAGGGCAAGATAAGGGACAGAGTTCGCTAGTCATTAATCCTGAACTCTATTGGGAGACGTCTAGTGGTGATGTTAGTTTCACGTTTGCGCCTTTTTATCGATACGATAGCTTAGATGATCAACGCAGTCATGGTGACTTACGAGAAGCATTGCTTCTCAGTTATTGGGATGACTACGAGATTCGAGTGGGGGTCAGCAAACTATTTTGGGGTGTGACGGAATCGACGCACTTAGTCGATGTGGTCAATCAGACCGATGGTGTTGAATCAGTGGATGGAGAGCAAAAGCTTGGGCAACCCATGTTACATCTCACGGCGATCAAGGAGTGGGGGACAGTCGATGCACTATTGTTGCCCTATTTCAGAGAGCGTACTTTTGCTGGTGAAGATGGACGGCTTAGATCGCCATTAGTTGTTTCTGAGCATGCGCGCTATCAATCTTCTCGTGAGGATCAACACATTGACTACGCCCTGCGTTATTCGGTTATGCTTGATGATTGGGATTTAGGTTTAAGTTACTTTCACGGTACGAATCGAGATCCTTACTTCAATGTGACACCGACTGGTGACGGATTAGAATTGACGCCATTTTATGCTCAATCAAAGCAGCTTGGTATTGATCTACAAGGTATTGTCGGTGATTGGCTCTGGAAGTTTGAGGGTATTTATCGCGACACCTTAGAGAATTACACTAGCTTTGTAGGTGGTTTTGAATATACCAGTGTGGGCGTGTTTGAGTCGGTTTGGGATATTGGTTGGATCGCAGAATATCTCTACGACAGCCGAGGTGAGAATGCCCAATCTATTGGCCAAAATGATCTGTTTATCGGTAGCCGCTTAGTTCTCAATGATGAAGCGAGCAGTGAAGTCTTGTTTGGTGTCACTCAAGACCTTGATCACAGTGATGTCTACAATGCAAAAATTGAAGCATCCAGTCGATTAAGCAATCACTTTAAATGGCGAGTGAACGCGTGGTTATTTGAAAACCAAACCCCGTCAGACTTACTCTACTTCGCGAGAAAAGATGACTTTATTGAGCTATCGCTAGAATATTATTTCTAAGCCACTACACCATTAACTAAAAATAAACTAAGGGGGCAGATCGAGCTCCCTTTTTTTACATAATATGAATGAGTTTTGTTAAAAAATGGATAGAATAATGCAAAAAATATAAGTGCATGTGAGCACATACAGAAGTTTTGAGGTTTGCTGATGAATTCTTTCCAATGGGACCGCTGCTATGAGACCGGCATTGATGAAGTCGATGAGCAGCATCAGTTTCTCGTTGATATTATCAACCGCTATGGTGATTTAGTTGCTGAAAATACGATATCGATGGCGGATATTCGCACTATCTTGTTTGAACTTTATCAATACTCAGAATTTCACTTTCGTGAAGAAGAAGCATTGATGCGCAAGAGAGGCATTTACTCTGAACATTTAGATAAGCATGTAAAAATCCACCGCGCTTTTATGGCGGAGATCATCAGCATGCAAAGCTTCGTTTCAGATGAAAATAAGCGCGCATCGGAATTGCTGCTTAATTTCTTAATCCATTGGTTGGCTTATCATATCTTGGGTATTGATAAAAATATGTCGCGCCAATTGGCTAAGATTGAACGTGGTATTGATCCTCGAGTTGCGTATGAAGAGGAAGAACGCGGTTCAGACAGCAGTACTGAGCCGTTACTTGCTGCGTTAACGGGCTTGTTCGAGCAGGTTTCTGAACGCAACAAGGCACTACTTGAATTAAACCAAAACCTCGAAGATATGGTTCAAGAGCGAACCAAGCAATTGGTCAAAGCAAATCACCAATTGGAAGAACTGTCGCTAACGGATTCATTAACTGAGTTACCTAATCGCCGCTGTGCGATGCGCCAACTTAAGCAATTGTGGGATATTGCTTTAACCAAGAATGAGCCTTTAGTCGCGATTATGATCGATGTCGATCACTTTAAAGAAGTGAATGATAGTGCCGGGCACGATGCGGGTGATTTAGTATTGCAAGAAATCGCCACTTTGCTTAGGCACCAATTCCGCAATGACGATGTGGTTTGCCGCTTGGGAGGTGACGAGTTTTTTGTTATCTGTCCGAATACCGACCAAGAGGGTGGGTTGCATGTTGCGCGTCAGGCACAAGAGTCGATATCAGAACTTCAACTCGATCTGGGTCGTGCATATTGGCGTGGTAGTATTAGCGTCGGTGTCGCAGAGCGTCTGGAGTATATGGAAAGCTATCACGACTTAATCAAAGTTGCAGATAACGCGGTTTATTTGTCGAAAGCGGAAGGCCGTAACCGAGTGTCAGCTTGGCTGAGTGTCGAGTAAGTGAAGTGAGTGAAAATTAGCTGGTGGCAATATGGGTTGCACCAGCTAGCGATATTATAGTTGTTTGATCATCCATACATCACAGCCACCATGAATAGTGCTTTCGATTGGCGCTGATAAATGCTGGAATCCCACTTTTTCATAAAGTGCGATTGCTGATTTCATGGAACTCAGTGTATCTAAATAACATTGACTGAAGCCTTGTTGCTTGGCAAATTTCAAACAGTCGAGGGTCAGTTGTTTACCTAAGCCAAGTCCGCGACTTTGCGGTAAAAGAAATAGTTTTTTAAGCTCACATACCTCATCAGAGCCGCTAAATGGCGCTAAACCACAACCACCCACCACTTTTCCATCCAGAGTAGCGACTAAATACAAACTTTTGTTTTCTTCAGTGTAATACTGACTCATCGCCTCGACTTCGGCATCGGATGGTCCGAAACCTTCGCCAATGGCGCCAAATTCAGCGCCTACTACTTTGATAATATTGCATATTTCTTGATTTTGTTCAGCCACGATAGGTTTGACTATTAACGACATTTTTACTTCCTTTGCACATGTCTATATCCCTTGATGTGGGTATAAAAATTCAAACAATCAATATTAGAGCCGAATTTTTACGCAAAGACAGTGAGAATAGTGATTTCAGATTGGATTTAGACTTGTCATTCGTTACTATGTACAGCTATTTAAAGACCCAAGATCCCAATTGGGACGCTTATGGATACTACCACTTATGTCACTCGGTTTGAGCTTTGCTTGAAAGAGGGCGTAGGTAGATGAGGAAACGATGCAACATCTAGAAGAGATCATTGCTAATGCGAGCGCAGCAATTGAAGCTGCACAATCGCTAGTCGCACTTGATGAAGTGCGTGTTCAGTATCTAGGTAAAAAAGGTGAGCTAACCACTCAACTTCAAAGCCTAGGTAAACTGCCACCTGAAGAACGCCGCGAAGCTGGTCAAGAGATCAACAAAGCAAAAGGCGTAGTACAGCAAGCAATCGCAGCTCGTAAAGATGCACTACAGAGTGCTGAACTAGAAGCGAAACTAGCAGCTGAAACAATCGACGTGACTCTACCTGGTCGTCGTATTGAGAACGGTGGTCTACACCCAGTAACTCGTACTGTTGAGCGTATTGAGAAGTTCTTTGGCGAGCTAGGCTTTAGCACTGAAGCTGGTCCAGAGATTGAAGATGCATTCCACAACTTCGACGCACTGAACATTGCTGCGGATCACCCAGCACGTACTGATCACGATACTTTCTTCTTTAACCCTGACTTGATGCTGCGTACTCACACATCTGGTGTTCAGATCCGTACGATGGAAAATGGTAAACCACCATTCCGTTTCATCGCACCGGGCCGTGTTTACCGTAACGATTACGACCAAACGCACACGCCAATGTTCCACCAAGTGGAAGGTCTTCTAGTTGATGAGAACGTGAACTTCGCACAGCTTAAAGGTGTACTGCATGACTTCCTATGTAACTTCTTCGAAGAAGAAGTAGAAGTTCGTTTCCGTCCTTCATACTTCCCATTCACTGAGCCTTCAGCAGAAGTAGACGTGAAAGGTAAAAACGGTAAATGGCTAGAAGTACTAGGCTGCGGTATGGTTCACCCGAACGTACTACGTAGCGTAGGCATCGACCCTGAGAAATACTCTGGTTTTGCATTCGGTATGGGTATCGAGCGTCTAACTATGCTTCGTTACGGTGTAAACGACCTACGTTCGTTCTTCGAAAACGATCTTCGTTTCCTAAAACAGTTCAAGTAATCCAGAGGATCAATCACAATGAAATTCAGCGAATCATGGCTTCGTGAGTGGGTGAATCCTGCGATTAACACTGACGAACTAACACACCAAATCACTATGGCTGGTCTAGAGGTTGATGACGTTCTTCCTGTAGCCGGTACTTTCAATGGCGTGAAAGTTGGTCACGTTGTTGAGTGTGGTCAACACCCAGATGCTGACAAACTACGTGTAACGAAAGTTGACGTTGGCGAAGAAGAACTTCTAGACATCGTGTGTGGCGCAGCAAACTGCCGTCAAGGTCTAAAAGTCGCAGTAGCAACAGTTGGTGCTGTTCTACCGGGTGATTTCAAAATCAAGAAAGCGAAACTACGTGGTCAGCCTTCTCACGGTATGCTTTGTTCATTCTCTGAACTAGGTATCGATGTTGAGTCAAACGGCATCATGGAACTAGCAGAAGACGCAGTGGTTGGTACAGACTTCCGTGAATTCCTAGCTCTAGACGACGTAACAGTAGACGTTGACCTAACGGCTAACCGCGCTGACTGTTTCAGCATTCGCGGTCTAGCGCGCGAAGTAGGCGTTCTAAACCGTGCTGACGTAACTGAGCCTTCAGTAGAAGCAGTAGCAGAAACTATTGCTGATACGGTTTCAATTGAAATTAAAGCAACAGAAGCGTGTCCACGTTACCTTGGTCGTGTGGTCAAAAACGTAAACGTGCAAGCTGAAACCCCACTATGGATGCAAGAAAAACTGCGTCGTTGTGGTATGCGTTCAATTGACCCAGTAGTAGACGTAACTAACTACGTAATGCTAGAGCAAGGCCAACCAATGCACGCATTCGATCTAGCGAAGATCGAAGGTGGTATCGTTGTTCGTCTAGCTGAGCAAGGCGAGAAGCTAACACTGCTAGATGGCAGCGAAGCTGAGCTAAATGCCGATACTCTAGTGGTTGCTGACCACAACAAAGCACTAGCAATTGCTGGTATCTTTGGTGGTGAAGATTCAGGCGTAACGACTGAAACTAAAGACGTACTGCTTGAGTGTGCATTCTTTGCACCAGACCACATCCGTGGTCGCGCTCGTAGCTACGGTCTACACACTGATTCATCGATGCGTTTTGAGCGTGGTGTGGATTACGCACTGCAATTCAGCGCGGTTGAGCGTGCAACACAGCTTCTAATCGAAATCTGTGGTGGCGAAGTAGCACCAGTTGTGGCAGTAGAGTCAGAAGCTGACCTACCTAAGCCAAACCAAGTTGCACTTCGTCGTACTAAACTAGACAACCTACTAGGTCACCACATTGCTGATGCAGACGTGGTAGAGATTCTAGAGCGTCTAGGTATGACAGTTGAAGCAAACGCGGAAGGTTGGGTTGCTGTTGCACCAACATGGCGTTTCGACATCGCAATTGAGCAAGACTTGATTGAAGAAGTTGGTCGTATCTACGGTTACGATAACATTCCAAATCAACACCCAATTGCTGCACTGACTATGCACAACCACGTTGAAGCGGACCAACCGCTAAAACGCGTGCGTGATCTGCTTGTTGATCGTGGTTTCCACGAAGCAATTACTTACAGCTTCGTAGAGCCTGAGCAACAAAAACTGATCGTGCCAGACGTTGCACCACTTGTACTGCCAAACCCAATTTCAGCAGACATGTCAGCAATGCGTCTAGGTCTAATCCAAGGCTTGCTAAACACTGTGGTTCACAACCAAAAACGTCAGCAACCACGTGTTCGTCTATTCGAATACGGTCTACGTTTCATCCCATGTGAAGCAGCAGAAAACGGCATGCGTCAAGAGCCAATGCTAGCAGGTGTTATCGCGGGTACTCGCGGTGAAGAGCACTGGGATATGGCGACAGCGACGGTTGATTTCTTCGATCTTAAAGCGGATCTAGAAGCGGTACTTGAGCTATCAGCAAACGCACAAGCTTACTCTTTCGTTGCACTGTCACCTGAAAGCAAAAAAGCTAACCCAGCACTACACCCAGGCCAATCTGCAGCTATCATGCTAGATGGCAAAGAGATCGGTGTGATTGGTACTGTACACCCAGAGCTAGAGCGCAAGTTCGGTCTAAATGGTCGCACAATCGTATTCGAAATCGAATGGGATGCAATCAACACTCGCGTGATCCCAGAAGCAGTAGCACTGTCTAAGTTCCCTGCAAACCGTCGTGATATCGCGGTAGTAGTAGACGAAGCAGTCGCGTCTGGCGACATCGTCAATGCTTGTCTAGAGCAAGGTGGTGAGTTCCTTAAAGACGCACGTCTATTCGACGTGTACGTAGGTAAAGGCGTAGAAGAAGGTAAGAAGAGCCTAGCTATCGCACTGACTCTACAGTCTCTAGAGCGCACACTTGAAGATGCTGATATCGCAGGTGCGGTTGAAGCTATCGTTGCTCACGTATCTGACAAATTTGGCGCGACACTTCGCGATTAATCATCAGATAGACTGATACAAAAAACCTGCCCAAGCGGCAGGTTTTTTTTTATCACTATAAAATCAAACTCTATTGATGAGAGTAGGGTCAAACCTACGATGAGAATTTGTTTCAAAAATGTGAATGCAATGTTGATTGCAATTGGGTGTTATTGTTCTTGATGTATATCGGCTATATCGTGACGCAAAATTTAATCAAGGCTACTTTGCACTGAAAATATATATGTATCCGTTGATTAAATTACGCTTACTTGTATTTATCTCGCCATTGTAAATTAGTATCTACTTATTTAATTGATATTAAGGGAATTATTTCATGGCTGATAATTCGAGTGCTAATTCACGAATAGTAGGATCGAAGTGTGAAGCGAATAAATGTCTATACCATTACAATATCATTACTCATTAGCGTCGTACTAAGTGGTTGTAAGGGCGGCTCTGATAAAGATCAACAAACGAGTGATAGCGAACCTGAGATCATCACCGGCACGGTATCCGCACCAGCAGGTGTGGTCGCTTTATATCAACAACCCTCTTTGTTGGATTACCTGCTACCCTCACCAGCTTATGCTGCGGTGGCAGGGTTAGATCCAGTGGCCAACGGATCGATTTCATTAATTAGAGTTGGTGATGATGGTCTACAAGTGGGTGACGTACTCGCTACAGCATTAACTTCTGCAACAGGGGCTTATGAGCTCTCATTACCACAAGGCGTTGGTTTCTCGAGTAGTTTAGTCTTAAAAATTACAGGGCAAACTGGGCAAGTGATGCGTGCTCAAGTGGTTTCGAATCAAACAGATCTTAACCCTATATCTGAATATGTGACACAAAAAACTCTCGCACACGGTGGTGATTTGTCATTGTTTTCTTTGGCATATATCCTTCAGCTCTTAGAGGTTGTTAACGCGACGAATTTCACTAATGCAGGTAGTGTTTCCCTTATTCTTGATCAGATTGAAAGTACGGTTGGTCCTTATGTCGAACAACATCTTAGCGAATATACCACTGGTGAAATACTTTCAACTCACCGTGCGATGTCGTTCGGGCTTGGTCTACAAGATCAAACGAGTAACAGTGAGTTTGGTTACTATTCGGAGTTGTACCGAGAGAATATTGACTTAACTGTGCCCCAAGCGGGCAACAACCAATGGCGCTTTTCGAACAAAAGTCTTGTTTGGGGAATGTTAGTTGGACAAGATACCGCAAATTTAAATGAATATAGCTTGCCGGTTGGCGCGGTCAGTGATAACAACTCGACATTACTGTATGAAACACCTCTAGCAAGCGGGTCGTTTAGCATCAATTGGGGTACGCAGGTTGAAATACGTAATGAGTTAGGTTGGGAAACAGCACCAAGAACCATTACCTACAATAAAGTACCAGACTCTGAACTCTATTTTTCTGCCGGTATTAAAGATGCAAAGAACTATCAGCTCAATAATAACGCCATTGATTATGGAAGTATGTCTGGGTATGGCTTCAGTTATGAGTTAAGTGCACTAGCAAAAATGCCGACAGCGATGACATTGTCGGATCTCGATGGTGAGTATGGCCTAGTCGAAATCGATGTCGGATTGCTTAACAATGGTACAGCAGAAATCACATCGTCGAGACAAGTGATTACGTTTAATGGTTCTAATTATGTTCACTGGGGGCAAGAAACAAATGGCAATCACAATACTCGCTATGGGAACCAAGATAACGAAGAGAGCGAGATTTATGGCAACTTTCCTCAGAGCTTAGAATTTAGTGTTTCAGCTAATGGCACCATAGATATTGCGGGAGTTGGTTCAGCAATAGGTGGGCCGGATATGAAGGGCTTTGTTAGTGATGATAGCCGTTTTATTGCTCTTATGGAGTATGCCGCAGTCAATGAGGCGATGTTAGGGAATAAATTGGGTTTAGCCGTTAAATTGTCAGACTCTTCACCAACGTTAAACAACAGCTCATATAGATTGCTCTTTTTGCACAATGAGTTTTATGACCGAACTAAGATCAAATTGGCGAAAAATGGGCAGGACGCATCAATTTCATGGGTCGATCAAGACAATGCGACGATTAACTATCGATCAGAATCAATGTCAGTCAGTGGGCTAGGCGCATTTGATAAGTTAGATAATTCGCCAATTGATGAGAGCGTTTCGGTATTAGAGACGCTGATATCTGATACCCACCAAGTAACAATAAAAGCGAATGTAGATGGCGATACGTACGAATTGATTGGGTATTTCAATGATACGGGCTCTGTCGGTGTTTTTAATGCGGGTATCACCAATGATGCTATTGGCG
This sequence comes from Vibrio fluminensis, assembly GCF_015278125.1. Lineage (GTDB taxonomy): Bacteria > Pseudomonadota > Gammaproteobacteria > Enterobacterales > Vibrionaceae > Vibrio > Vibrio fluminensis. The sequence continues at coordinate 344,557 of NZ_JADILO010000001.1, read as the reverse complement.
ATATGGACGAAATCGGCATTGCGATATTAGTCAAACAATGATGAGCTGATTTACAGCCCTTGAAAATAAGAAATCCCAATCTCAATACTGGATGATTGGGATTTTTTTTAACTATTTTTTCGCCCTAGTTGATATATTCCATCAGTTGTATTTCCGTTGGAAGGGCGGTCATGGCACCTTTTTGCGTTGTAGCTAGTGCACCGCAGCCATTTGCCCAACTTACTGCTTGGCGAATAACATCTTCATTTTGCCATTCTAAGTGTTGAGCTAGCTTTGCTAGCAAGCCTCCGACAAAAGCGTCGCCTGCACCGGTAGTATCTACTGGCTTCACTGCTTGACCCGAAATTAGCTCTTGCTTGCCATCAAAGATTACTAGTGCACCTTTCGCGCCTTGAGTCACAAGCACAAGCGTATTGTTAAACTCGTTTAGCGCAGTTAAACCTTGTTCTAAAGAAGAGGTTTGAGTGAGATGCATCAGTTCATCGTCGGAAAACTTAACTACATCCGCTAAAGCGATCGCTTGGCGAGCGACAGGGATCAGCTCTTCAGGATTTGCCCACACTTCTTCACGTAGGTTTGGATCGAAGCTAACAAAACCACCTGCTTGTTTAATTAAGCGCATTGCTTCAAGTGTTGTACTGCGGCTTGGCTCATTCGCAAGAGCGATAGAACATACGTGTAGCCATTCACCTTGAGCAAAGTTTGGCACGTCAGCAAGCTCTAAGAATTGGTCAGCACTTGGTTTTACCATAAAAGTGAAGCTGCGCTCGCCGGAGTCATCTAAGTCGACAATGACAGTGGATGTGCGATGTGCGTCATCAAGCAGCATGGCGTCGGTATTTACTTTTTCCGCATTGAGAGTGTGTTTCATAAAACGACCTAGTGGATCTTGACCAACGCGGCCAAAGAAAGCCGCATTACCACCAAGGCGAGCGATCGCTACTGCAACGTTAGCTGGCGCGCCACCAGGGCATTTCAGATAGGTGGATTCTGTATCCGGAATCAGGTCAACAACCGCGTCGCCAGTTAGCCATACTTTGCTCATGTTTTGTACCTTAAATTGGTTAAATTTCACTTTGCTGATATGATTGCTAAAACGGTTTAGCAGATCAATCACCTTGTTGAGTCAGCAATGAAATTTGCTTAAAAGTGTGATCGAAAGCGATCTTTAACGATCATCGAGTCGTTTGGGAAAATTTTAATATGACTGACAGCAATGCGTTAAGCAGGTAGCATTAGCATCCTCAGTGCGCAACCTTAACTACACTCATATGGATCTAGAATGAGTCAGAAAAAACTGAAACTTGCCGATATCGCAGCACTCGCTGGGGTATCTAAATCTACCGTGAGTTTTGTGCTTAACGGGCATGCAGAAAAACATCGCATTAACCAAGAGACGGTTGAGAAAGTGCAGCGCATTGCTAGACAGCATAATTACAAGCCAAGCGTTTACGCGCGCGCACTCAAATCAAAAAAGACCTATACCATGGGTTTGGTGATCCCTGATCTTGCCAATATGGGCTTTGCCAACATAGCGAAAGCATTAGAGAAGTTGCTAAGGGAAAATGGTTATCAGCTATTGATTGCCTCCTCAAATGATGAGCAAGAATTGGAAAAACAGGTCGTGCAAGGATTGCTGGAGCGCCAGGTTGATATGTTGTTAGTGGCGTCAGCAATGCCAAGTGAAGAGTTTTATTACTCTATTAAAAAATCGACGCCCGTTATTTTCTTTGATCGTACATTTCACAATAGCCAGTTTATTAACGTTAAAACTGATGCTTATTCTGCGACTAAACAGCTGGTGGCTCGTATGATTCAAGGTGTTGATGAGTGCGTCTATATTGGTGGTCAGAGGTTACTTTCTCCAAGCCAAGAGCGCTTAGAAGGTTACCAAGCAGGGCTAGAGCAAGTCGGTGTCACTTTTAATGAGGCGATGGTATTTAACCGAGATTACCAACCTCAGTCGGGTTATGACTCAATGGCAGAAGCAATGGCTCGATTAGGGCGACCGCCACAAGCATTGTTTGCCGCTTCTTATTCGTTATTGGAGGGGGTGCTGCGTTATCTCACTGAGCACCAATTACTCAATGATACGATTCGATTGGGAACCTTTGACAACTATGCAATATTGGATTGCTTGCCGGTTAAGATAGACTCGATTGAGCAAGATAGTGAGTCCATCGCTATGACGCTATGTCAAATAGCTCTTGACCTATTTAATGATCCAAGTCGGCCAGCGGAAACTTTCAACATAGCGGCCAAAATTCACTTTCGTCGTGATCAATAAATGGCTTACGGCTGTAATATGGTGATATGGACCGTTTTTAAGCGAGCATACGGATCTCTATCAGTAGATTGATACCATTCCTTTGGCATTGATTCTTGTAGTGCTCCGTTTTTAAGCTCATTCTTCTCTTGCTTGGATATCACCACATAGTGCAGCAAGCTATTAATAATTCTCTTTACTGCTTGCTTTGAAAGTTCTCCATCTCGTTCATAACGTTTTAGTTCACCAACAATCGCCGCTAAGGGCACTAGTGGCTCAAGCTCTGCATGTTTGATGCTTTTTATTGTGATAGATCGAGGGCAATTTTCGCGAGCTTTTTGCCAGTCTGGCGTGCCAGACTTTGATAAATAATTCTCTCGCATGCAAAAATAGCTAAATAGAAAGCGCTCGACCATGTGCCAACGTTGGGCATTTATTTCAAGCATCAAGTGTTCAAATTCAATGTCAGTGTTGTTCATTGGGAAATATCAGCGTTCGGAAGTCTTGCCATTATGAAGCAAAAAAAGCGAGCCATGAAGGCTCGCAAGGTAGTTAGTTTAGACAGAAAGCGTTGTTGTTTTGTTTTCGTATTGAAATCATCAGTTGTACTAACAGTAGTACGCCTGTTACCGCTAAACCGATGCCGATGCCAGCCCAGATGCCACCTAGCTGATGGGTTTTCATTAACAACCAAGCAGCAGGAATGCCAAATACCCAATAGCCAATTGCGGTCATTACAGTTGGCACCATCACAATTTTCATACCACGCAGTAGGTTAATCGCGAGAAGTTGCCAAGCATCAACCACAAAAGCAAGAGCAACCACCCAGATTACAGAGGTCAATAGTTCAGTTAACTGTGTATCAAGGTGGAAAATGGTAGCGATAAACTCAGGCCATAAAATGAAGCCACCCGAGAGCACGATACTAATCACTGTGGTGATACCAAAGCTACGAATCGCGGTCTGCTTGATGCCGGAATAGTTTTCAGCGCCAAAGTCCTGTCCAACTAAAATAGCCGCGGCTTGTGAGAAGCCAAAGTTAATGTTCCAAGTAAAGCTTAAACACTGTAGTAAAATCTGGTGCAGAGCGAGTGCTGCGACGCCTACGGTGCCAGCCATGAGTGTTCCACCATAAATCAAGCCGTGTTCTAGTAATGCAGCTAAGCCGATTGGTAAGCCCATAGCGAGTAAAGGTTTAGTTAGTGATAGCGAATACTCGTGGCGATTTTTCCATGGAGCAAATTCAGCAAACTCAGCACGGTTAAATACCCAATACCCATAACCAATAGAGACGATCAGTGAGGAAAGTGCAGTACCTGCTCCGAGACCACTTAAACCAAAATTAAAGCTAAACGCTAAAAGGTAACTGATTGGTATGTTCAGAAATATATTGGCAATTGACATGACTAGAATAGAACGCACGTTACCAAATGCGCTGGTTAAACCACGTAGAATCAAAAGAAAGAGTGATGGCAACATGGTCCACTTGAGTGCATTGACGTACTCCATTGCTGGGGCGATGACAATGTCAGGTTGCTGGGCTAAACGCAATAAATGTGGCGCAAATGAAAAGCTCGTAACTAATAGTGCTGAGAGAATGACTGCAAGTAGTACAGCGCCCTTAATCGCAAAGCGGATTTGTTGGTTGCCGAACTCAGGCCTAGCCACTCGTTGCCCATAGGCAATGGCGACCAAGTTAGCGACGCAACCTATGGTGCTGCTAGCGATAATAAAAATAAAACTGAAAATGGCGGCGCCTAAACCACCTGCCGCTAATGCTTCAATACTTATGCGCGACATCATCCAAACGTCGGTTAAAACCAATGACATAGCAATAAGTTGAGAGATGATAAGAGGGAATGCTAAAGAGAGAATTTTTCTCATAAGTGGCGAAGTCGTTGTATTAAAAGTAAGAATAAAGATTAGCCTAATTAAACGCTTAAATGACTTCTCTATCAAATGATAAATATGTCATCATGGCATGACTTCAACTCATGCGAGAGGTGTTATGAAACCTTATCCTCAACTTCCATTTAGTCACAACAGCCTGAAAGTGTTTGAATCGGTTGCTCGTTTGCTCAGTTTTACACTCGCAGCCCACGAGCTTAATGTGACGCAAAGTGCCGTGAGTCGTCAGATCAAAACGCTTGAAGAAGAAATAAACTCGCAATTGATCGTTCGTAAACATCGCTCGATTGAGTTGACAGAGCGGGGCAAGGCGTTATTTGAAGTGTTGCGCAGTAACTACATAGAGTTACAAGCATTGTTAGAGAAGTGGTCACTGCCAGAGAAAAAACGTTTGGTGATTAAAAGTGCCATCAGTTTTGCTACGCGTATTTTGATCCCACGAGTTCGAGAGTTAAATGAACGTTACCCTGACTATGAGATAGTGATTATTCCTTTGATTGAGGGAGATTGGGATCTCTCCCATGAGAATAGCGATGTAGCCATAATAAATACGCGGCAACCAGAGTTATATCGAGGTCATCCTAAAGCAACATTTCTTCGCGATGAATATATGGCGCCCATCTATGCCCCAAGTGATGTTCAAACATTCAAGAGTATCAAGGAAGTGCTAGAAATGCCGAGGCTGCACGCTACGGATGATCATTTAGATTGGCGAGCATGGTTGTCACAAGATGAAGATATAGCAGTGAAACCAAGCCGAGACACCTCGTTCATTAGTCTTGACCTTGCTATTAGCGCGAGCTTGGCAGGGCATGGGGCAACCGTGACAGATTTACTCTTGGTACTACCAGAGCTTGAGCGAGGGTTTTTACGCACTCCCCAAAATGCGCCTGTGCGTAATAGTCCTTGGCAATATTTTGCTTATCTTCCTCAACAAAGTGACATTGCGACGGATTTACTCCTATGGTTGCAACGCTTGTTTGAGCAAGAACTACTGCGTTTAGAGGGGTTGGCGCAAAAATATCAGTGGAAACTCGCTTAATGTGTGTTTGTTTTAGTTTTACTTGAGGTTACTTGGGTATAGTAGTTGTGATTGCATAATGAAAAGGAGAGCAAAATGATTGAGGTTCAACCGAACATATGGATATTTGATGGCGGGAATGTCTCTTTTCTCAGTTTTCCTTTTTCAACACGTATGACGGTGATTCGTCTTGTGAGTGGTGACTTGTGGGTTCATAGCCCGATAGAGCTAAATGAGGAAGTCCAACAGCAAGTTGAATCTCTCGGTAATGTTCGTTACCTTATTGCCCCGAATAGTTTACATCACTTATTTATCAAGCAGTGGCAAGATGCTTATCCTCAAGCTTTGACATACGGTACTGCGCAAGTCGTAAATAAACGTCAAGACCTAAAGTTTGAAAACTGTTTGGCGCAATCGGCTTTATTTCCGTGGCAAGACGAAATCGAACATTTGCTTTTTACCGGTTCTTCGGTAATGGAAGAGAGTGTTTTCTGGCATAGAAAAAGCCAAACCTTGATCGTGACGGATTTAATTGAAAACTTCGATCCGCAGCACTTTAAACCATTGCAGCGTAATATCGCTAAAGCGATTGGCATTTTAGCGCCGGAAGGGAAGATGCCGTTAGATTGGCGATTAACATTCATGTTGAATAAACCGTTAGCGAGAAAGCATATCGCGACGATAATTGCTTGGCAGCCAGAACGTATTATTCTCGCTCATGGCAGGATAATCGAAAAAGAAGCCGTCGATTTTTTGCAGCGTTCTTTTCGATGGGTGGGTATCTAAGCCTTACCCGATGCTAGCACTTTTCATCTTTAAGTCATTGTCTTGCTTGTAAAGCAGATTAATCTCACTAAAAATCGCGGCTTGAGATATTAAGGACATACTCTTAATAAAAAGCGTATTATCTAGTGAGCAATTTCTCGGTTCAAATCTAATATTAGGGTAAATATTGAGTTGCTAAAACTGGTACTATTATGCCATGCGTTGAACTTTCAATTCGCTTGTATCGAATTGACGAATGTCACGGCAGGTGAAATCACGAGGCATCATGTTAGAGACCAAAAGATTAATACTTCGGCAATGGGAAGATAAGGATTACCCTTATTTTGCTCGCATGTGCGCTAATCCTGACGTGATGAAGTATTTCCCTAGTACCCTTAATGAAAGCGACAGCGATCAACTTGCGGATAGATGTCGCGCATTGATTGATATTAATGGTTGGGGTTTTTGGGCTGTAGAGTTGAAAAATACCGGTGAGTTTATTGGTTTTGTTGGCTTAAATACGCTCGATGGCGAAAGTGGTATTCCAGGCGCGCCGCTCATGGAGATTGGCTGGCGAATAAACGAAAGATATTGGCACAAAGGCTACGCAACCGAAGCAGCTGATCAAGCACTGCGCTATGCATTTTTCGTCCTCGGAGTGGAAGAGGTCTATTCCTTTACTGCTCTCAGTAATATCCCTTCTCAAATGGTGATGAAACGTCTCGGTATGATAAATACGCGGCTTGATTTCGACCACCCTAAATTACCAGATGGTCATGAATTGCAACGGCACTGTTTATATAAGATCGATAGGCAGACCGTGATATCGGGTACACAACTCGGTACATTGATTTAACGCACTACTGTGATTATTGAATGACGAGGTAAGGATATGAGTGTTCGCGATAAAATGCACACCAGTCAAGTGTACTATTGTGATGACCAATCCCTGATTGCTGAGCAGCAAGCATGTCTAGAAACACTTTATGATTTTAATCACTGTCGACCAAGTCAGTTTGCACAGCGAGATGAGCTTTTACGCACTTTATTAGGCAGCGTGGGCAAAGCGTGTTATATCGAACCACCATTGCGAGCGAACTGGGGTAGACACACTTATATCGGCGACAATTTTTACGCGAACTTCAACCTGACCTTAGTGGATGATACGACAATCACCATTGGTAACCACGTGATGTTTGGCCCCAACGTGGTTCTGACTACCGCAGGTCATCCAGTCGATCCTGACAGGCGACGCAACGTCGCACAGTTCAATATTCCAATTACAATTGAAGATAATGTTTGGATCGGTGCCAATGTCGTGGTACTGCCTGGCGTAACGGTGGGTGAAAATAGTGTCATTGGTGCTGGTAGTGTGGTGACCAAAGATATTCCTGCGAATGTTGTTGCAGTGGGCAACCCATGCCGAGTGCTAAGAGACATTTCGGCTAGGGATAAAGAGTATTATTTCAAAAATTTGACCTTTAGTGACGAAATCAGCTAGTACCACAGACTAGATTCTCTACAATATGCCCTATCGAGACCGATAGGGATACGCGTGTGAAAATTGAAGATCTAAAACTATTTGTCAAAGTGGTGGAGTTGGGCAGTTTTACTGCGGCAGCCAACGCTCTTGATGTTCCCCGCGCGAATGTGAGTCGTCGAATTAATGAGTTAGAAACACAACTCCACACCTCACTGTTTCATCGCACGACTCGAAGCCTATCCCTCACCAATCATGGTGAAATTTACTACCAAGAGATTCTTCAAGCTTTAGCGTTGTTCGACAACGCCAATCAAGCGATTACCCAAGCCGATACGCTGATCAAAGGCAAAATAAAACTCGGTATTTTGTCTGAGACTCATGAGCTGCTGCAGCCGATTTTGTTTACGTTTTTAGATCTTCATCCCGAAGTCGAATTGGATGTACGAGTTATCCAAAATGGCTTTATTGATATGTACCAGCAGGGGCTCGATATCGCATTTCACGGTGGGGAGCTGATTGATTCAGACTTGATTGCTCGCCAGATATTACCGTTAGATCGCTGTTTAGTCGCATCACCAAAATATCTTCAGTTAAAACGTTGGCCAGAAGATGTGCACCAGTTAATTGAGCATACCGCGTTATGTTTTCGCTGGCCGAGTGGTGAGATTGATGATCTCTGGCAATTTGTTGAGGGTAAGGTGAAAGTTAATTCGCCTTTGGTTTCGAACAGTATCGCTTTTCTTAAAGATGCCACACTTTCAGGACGTGGCATTGCTTTTTTACCTAAAATATTAGTCGCGAAAGAGCTAGAAAATGGCGAACTTTGCCGTATTTTACCAGAAGTTAGCGCCAAAACTGAACACGGTTATCTGCTTTATCCTCAGCCACGAACCCTCAATTATGCCAGTCGCGAACTGATACAGTATTTGATCCAAGAGATTCCAAAACTCTCCTAATTGTCTCGTTTTTCATGACATTCAGTCTTGCGGTTGATGGCTTATTTGAACACTGTTCAATAATAGAATAGCGCCATCAACATGGAGCAATTTATCATGAATCGAATCAGCACTCTCACATTAGCTTGCAGCGTTGCACTGGGGTTATCTGGTTGCAATCAAGCTCAAATCGCGCAAACAAAACCGGTCACACAAACTAAGTTACAAGTTATTCAGTTAAGCGACGCTCAAGGACAAACCGCTAAACACTTTAATGGCTTGGTGACCGCACAAGAACAAGCCGCTTTAGCCTTTCGCGTTCCGGGTACCATTGAACAAATACTGGTGACTAAGGGACAAAAGGTGGCTAAAGGGCAAATTATCGCTCGTTTAGATCCACATGATTATCAGGTCGTGCTGGAAGAGCTAGAGGCTAAGATGCTTGAAGCGCAATCTGCGCATAAATTGGCAAAAGCAGAACTGAAACGCGTTAAACAGGCAACACAAGATGATGCTATCGCCTCTGTGAATCTTGACCGAGCGATCAGTGGCTATGAGCGCAGCCTCTCGGCGATTAAAGTGGTCGAAAAGAACATTCAACGCGCCCAAGATACTCTGGCATACACTGAGTTGAAAGCGCCGTTTGATGGCGTAATTGGTCGAGTGGACTTTGAGCCGCATGAGCAGGTATTGCCGGGCATTGCAGTCGCGACACTGCAAGACAATAGGCAACTTGAAGTTGAAGTCGATGTGCCTGAAACCTTAATTGAAGCGTTTGAGGTTGGGCAAATTGGCTCGGTATCCTGGTATCAATCGGAACATGTTCTCAATGCCTACGTGACGGAAATCGCGCCGCTGCCTCACCTAATCAAGCAAACTTACACCGTGACTTATCGCATTGAAAAAGGCAGTGCACAACTCTTCCCGGGTAAATCAGTGTCAATTTCGACTCATATCGGTAACCGCCAGCACAGCTACTGTGTCCCTTATTCTGCTTTGGTGGGAAGTAAGGAGCAGATGCACGTCAACTTAGTTCGCGACAGCCGCGTCGTGGGGCTGCCGGTTGAGCTTTCTTCGCTCGATGCCTATCAAGCTTGTATTAAAGGCGAGTTGAATGTTGATGATTACGTGGTCGTGAGTGGTAGTCAGTATTTGTCGAATGGGCAACGCGCCGACGATATCGTTATTCGCGAGTTATAAAGGTGAACCATGATTAAGTTGGCTGAATTTGCAATTCGTCAAAGAACGTTTTTGCTCTTTTTTACTGCCCTGAGCATCATTGCAGGGATCTACTCCTACTTTGATCTAGGCAAGCTTGAAGACCCAAGCTTTACCGTTAAAACGGCGGTGGTGGTCACACTCTATCCGGGCGCTTCCGCTGAAGAAGTCGAACTGCAAGTAACAGATACCATCGAAACCAAGTTGCAAGAAATGGGCGAGCTGAATCGCTTACGTTCTCTTTCGAGACCGGGTATGTCGATGGTGTTTGTCGATCTCAAAGAGAGCCTAAATTCGGAGCATCTGCCTCAACAGTGGGATTTACTGCGACGTAAGGTGAATGATGTCAAATTGCAGCTCCCAAGCACGGCGCAGATCAGCATAGTGCAAGATGAGTTCTCAGAAGTGTATGGGATGCTGTTTGCTATTCACAGTCAAGATGCCAAACCCGAAGAGTTACGCCGTTATGCTGAGGAGCTGCAACGACGTATCAAAACCGTTGATGGTATCAAGAAGGTGGAACTGCACGGCGTACAACCGCGTACTGTTTATATCGATATGCCTGACGAACGCCTAGCACAATATGGCGTTTCCTTTGCACAAGTATGGAATCAACTCAGCACACAAAATATGTCGTATGAGGCGGGTAAGTTTGATGCGGGAAGCGAGCGCATTCGCGTACATCAAGGTAGCCAGTTTCAGTCGTTAGACGATATTCGCAATTTGGTGATCAAAGGCGGTGTCAGTGAGCTTGGCACTGGACTGGTCCGTTTAGGCGATGTGGCGGATATTCGCATGGGTTACCAAACGCCAGCGTTGACTGAAAATCGCTATAACGGTGAGCCTTCGGTGACATTAGCGGTGAGCCCAGTCAATGGCATTAATGTGGTTTCTCTGGGGGATACCATTCGTGCGATCATTGATGACTATCAAGCCAGCTTACCGCTAGGGGTTGAGATCGCTACCGTCGCGTATCAACCGGACGAAGTGCAGAAGTCAATCGACAATTTTGTCGGCAACCTGCTCGAAAGTGTCGCGATTGTTTTTGTCGTCTTACTTATCTTCATGGGCTTTAAAAGTGCCGCTATCGTGGGTGGCAGTTTACTACTGACCATTTTACTGACGTTGATATTCATGAATATCAATCAGATTGACTTACACCGAGTTTCCTTGGGTACCTTTATTCTCGCACTGGGCATGTTGGTGGATAACGCGATTGTGATCACCGATATGATGATTGCCAAGCTCAATAAAGGCATTGAGCGCACGCAAGCGGCGATGGAGTCGGTAAAAGAAACAGCACTGCCACTATTTGGCGCAACGGTTATTGCGATTATGGGGGCAAGTCCAGTGTTGTTCTCCAAGACTGATGCGGCTGAGTTTTCAGCTTCAGTATTCTCCATTATCGCGTCTTCATTGCTGTTGTCTTGGCTGGTGGCAATGACTTTTACCTTATTAATGTGCTGGCTGTTTATTAAGCCAAGTAAGGGTAAAGATGAGAGTAAAGTTTCCCGCTACAAACAACTGGTTGGTTGGACGGTCGATAATCCCAAAAAAGCACTGACAACGCTCATCCCTTTAGTGGTTGTGACTGCCGTATTGGTTCCTTATGTGTCGGTTAACTTCATTCCTCAGTCCGACCGTCCCATTGTATTTTTCGATTATTGGTTACCCAATGGAGCCAAGATAGAGCAAACCTCAGCTGATATGAAAAAAATCGAGCAGTGGTTACTTGAACAGCCGGAAGTGACGAGTATTGCAAGTAGTGTCGGTGCCAGTGTACCGAGGTTTTCGGTGACGGTAGAACCAGAGCCGTTAGACCCAGCCTACGGACAGATCTTGGTCAATACCACCGATTACCACGCCATTTCTGCCTTGGTGGAACGAGGCGATAAGTGGGTTAAACAGCAATTCCCTGATGCGCGTCCACGTTTTCGTTCGCTGAAACTTGCCACTACGGATAAGTATTCGGTCGAAGCGCGTTTTTCTGGTCCTGATCAAGCGGTGCTACATCAATTGGCTGAACAGGCTAAAACCATTATGGCAAGCCATCCGGATGCAAAATATGTTCGTGACGATTGGCGTCAACAAAGCAAGTTGTTAGAGCCTATTATCAACCAAGAACGAGCAAGACGCGCCGGTATTAACCGGGCTGATATTGCTTTTGCCATGAAGCGAGCCTCTGATGGTATGCCGTTAGGCCAGATGAAACTCAATGATGAGTTGATTCCGATTCAGTTGCGCAGCACTGAGCAAACCATGGCGTCGCTGGAATCGATTCCGGTCAAATCGTTACTTGGGCTTCATTCGGTGCCACTAGGGCAAGTGGTCGATGGTTTTGAATTGCGCGCAGAGGAGAGCATGATTTGGCGTCGCGACCGAGTGAAAACCATTACTGCTCAAGCTGGCGTTTCCCGATCAAGTACTCCTGCGAAAGTGCGCAACGCAATCAAAGCGGATATCGAAGCGATTGAATTACCGCCGGGTTACAGCATGGAGTGGGGCGGAGAGTACTACGACGAGCATAAAGCGGTGTCAGATATCTTGCAGCAACTGCCTAAAGCGCTGTTGATTATGGTGATCATTTTAGTCGCAATGTTCAATGGCTTTAAGCAGCCAGCCATTATTCTAGCCACGATTCCGTTAGCGGCAACTGGGGCGACATTTGCACTGCTGTTATTTAACAAACCGTTTGGTTTTATGGCGCTGATTGGTGCGATAACGCTGATGGGGATGATCATTAAAAATGGCATTGTATTGATGGACCAAATTGAGCTTGAGCGTCGTAATGGTCGTCAGTTATCCGATGCGATTAAAGAAGCCACTATCAACCGTACCATGGCGATTTCGATGGGTGCGTTAACCACTGCGCTGGGGATGATTCCGTTGTTAAGCGATTTGCTGTTTGATCAAATGGCAGCAACCATTATCGGTGGTCTTGCCGCGGCAACAGTGCTTTCGTTATTTATCATGCCTGCGCTGTATCGCTTAGCATACCAAGAGACTTTGCCTGCTGCGCAAACGCTCGATACGCCAGTCTCTGTGGCTGGAACAGACTCAAAGCCAGTGTAGTTTATGGAGATATCAATGAAACACCAACCGCTTAAATACGCGTTAAAACTTGCTCCATTAGCCTTGGCTGTGGCTCTCTCTGGCTGTGCCGTCGGTCCGGATTATCAAGTACCAACAGTGACACTGGCAAAAAGTTATCTCTACAGCGCAGATGCGAGTCAGATCGACAACGATCATTGGTGGTTGCAGTTTGACGATCAAACTTTGAATCGCTTGGTTAAGGATCTACAACAGCAAAATATTCCGTTAAAGATCGCCGCTGAGCGCATCAATATGGCGCGCAGTTATCAATCCGTGGTGGAATCATTTAAGGTTCCGACGGTCAATATCGGTGCGGGGTATTACAACTATCAACTGAGTAAAAATGACTCGCTCATGGGGCCGGCACTTAATCCCATTGGTGACAGCGTCGCGGACTTACCGCCACAGATGGGCAGTGCGGTGATGCTCGACAACCAGCATGATGGCGCCTTTGTTGGGGCATCGGTCATGTGGGAGATGGACTTGTTTGGTCGCATTGAGCACCAAGCCCAAGCGGCTGAAATTCGGGTCGAACAAGCTGAAATCTATCAAAGTGGGCTCAATACACTGGTAACTGCTGACTTAGTTCACAACTATATTCAATATCGCGGCGCGCAGGCGCGCACTGACTTGTTGAAAGAGAATATCGCCGATCAGCGTAAGACGTTAGATTTAGTTCAGAAAGTGGTCGCCAGTGGCTATGGTTCAGACTTAGATCTGGCGCAAGCACGAGCGATGTTAGCGGCAACACAATCTTTGCTGCCACAACTTGAAATTGCCCAGCAGGTACACAAGCAAAGACTGGCGACTTTGTTAGGAGAGCCGTTGAGTCGCATTGATCAGCGTTTGGGCGTAAATAGTTTGGCCCCTAGCGATGCAAAAACAAGGGTATCGATTCCTAGTATAGAAGGGGGGATTCCAACCGGATTGCCTTCTGAGTTATTGCAACGACGCCCTGATATCCGTATTGCCGAGCGTGAAATTGCCGCAATTAACTCAGAACTTGCTGCGTCAGTCGCCAATCGTTATCCCAAGTTTTTCTTAACCGGCGCGCCGGGCGTATCGGCGAGCAGCTTTGATGATCTTTTTAGCAGTGATTCATTTGGCTGGGCTGGCTCGGTTGGCATGAGTTGGAATGTCTATGATGGTGGTCGAGGTGAGGCGTTAGTTGAGATCAACGATGCGCGTTTAGAGAGTGCGATGTTGGGCTACCAGCACGCGGTGAATGGCGCGATTACCGAAGTGGACTCAATGTTGTTTGCTTACGGGCGCAGTCAAGAGAATCAGCAGCAGATTGATGAGGCGGTATCGGCATCTCAGATAGCGCTTAATAAAGCGAAATCGCTCTACAAGGCGGGGCTAGTGGATCACCTCACAGTATTGGATGCGCAAAGACAACATCGCATGATGCTCGATAGGCAACTTGCGGCTCAATTGCAAACCGCGCAAACCACGGTTGGCGTGTATAAATCACTCGGGGGAGATTGGAAAATTTAGCCGTTGATTAAATACCGCCTCTAGTTTGAGGCGGTATTTTCAGTTTAAAAGTCGTTACATTAACTGACCATCGACCAGTACTGCCTCGGAGCGATAATGGCTGTCTAATACAGTTGCTGCCGCGCGATAACCTGCTTGCAGTTTACCTAAGTCAGAGGACTTCATTGCTTGCGCGGGGTAAGTTGAAGCCATTCTAAGTGCCTCTTGCTCTGCAATACCCCACTCAATCACATTGGCAACAGACTCGTCCATACCAATATGTGCCCCAGCGAGACTCCCTTCAGCATTAACCAGTTTGTTATCGATAACTTCGATGATTTGCCCGTCTAGCTCGAAACGATTGGTTTTGCTGCCAACGGTCGCCATTGCATCGGTGATAATCAGCAGTTTGCCTTGCGGTTTGGCTTTGTGTGCGAGTAAAAAGCTTTGCGGATGCACATGTATCCCATCTGTGATGATCGAGCACCAAGCGTGGTCACTATTGAGAGCAGTGCCCACTACACCAGGTTCACGCCCTTCGAAAGGAGACATGGCATTAAACAAATGGGTAAAACCGTTCACCTGTGAAAGCTTTTCATCGCTAAGTTCATTGGCTGTGGCATTACTGTGCCCGCAAGAGACAATCACATCTTTCTGTTGTAGGTAATTAAGCGCTTCAAGAGACATTTTTTCAGTCGCTGCTGTGACGAGCACTTTGGCATTGTTTGGCCAAGGAAAGTTTTCAAGGTCGGTAATAGTCGGTGAATAGAACAGCTCAGCATTGTGCGCGCCTTTCTTAGCGGTATTGATCCACGGACCTTCGATATGCACCCCAAGTACTCCGGGGATACGTTGCTCAACGGCGATTTCTGCAGCGGTCAGTGCCTGCGCGATTTCACTTGGTGTCGAACTAATTAACGTTGGCAATAGGTAAGCTGTACCGTGGGTTCGGTGCGCCTTGCAAATCGTGTCCATAGCCGCTGGTGTGATGTTGTTATTGAGCATCACATCGCCGCCACCATTGACTTGAATATCGATAAAACCGGGCGCGATTAAACTACCCGCATAATGCTGGTGATCGATATCCGCCGGCAGTTCGTTAATTGGCATAATGGCATGGATACGCTCACCTTCCCACACCAGCGCAGCATCTTGGTGATAATTGTCTCCATCGAATATTCGTGGAGCTGAGATGGCTTTCATTACCATATTTCTTCCTTGTTGAACTGAAATGCCGCGCCCAACAGACAAGCATCATAGTCACCTTTAGCGGGCATGACTGTTACTTGAAAAGCTTTAGGGCGAGCAATAATGTGTTGTTGTACGCGCTCGAGGTAGGTGTTGGCTAATCCAACCCCACCGCCTAGCACTACAATATCTAAATCAAGCGTAGCCTTCAAATTGCAGCAAAGAGTCGCAATCGCTTTGGCGCTTTGTTCAATGATTGCATCGGCAATAGGGTTGCTTTGCGCTAGGCTAAACAGTTCAATATTACTGATGTTCGGGGTGAATTGCGCATCACTGAAACGTTTGATAGCAGTGCCAGAGGCAATCGCCTCGACGCAGCCAATCTGGCCACAACCGCAATGAGGACCATTGGGGTCAATGGAAAAATGTCCGACATGACCTGCCAAACCTGTTGCGCCACTGTGTAACTGACTATCGATAATGATCCCACCGCCAACACCCGTCGACACGGTGATAAATGCCATATTCTTGGCGTCGTTATCGAGTTGAGTGTATTCATACCAGGCCGCAGCTTGAGCATCATTAAGCATGGCTACCGGCAATTTGGTTAATGTTTCTAGTGCTTGAGCCAGCGGGAAAGGTGCTGGAAAGGCAAGGGTATCTGGGTTGATTGCTGAGATCCCTTGCTCTGTGACTAAGCCTGTGGTGGAAATACCGATGCGGCTGAATTGACCAATCCAGTCAGTTGCGTGTTCCAATATCGTGCCAGCAAAGTGCTCTGCTTGTTGCACGATTGGTGTTGGGAATTGGCGACGCTCGACAATAGCATCGTTCTTTACCAACCCGATTGCGATTTTTGTACCGCCGATATCAATCGCCAATGTTGCCATTAGTGTGCTCCTGCCTTTTGAGTTTGTGCGTTAAACCAACCGATCATGACTTCAAGTCGAGTCAATGCTGAGCCAACAGTCACTGCGGTTGCACCGTGAGCAATGGCTTGTGCGGCAAGTTCCGGTGTGTTGTAGCGTCCTTCGGCCATAGTAAAGAAACCCGCTTTAGAAAACTGTTCGACCAGTTGCAAATCTGGCTCAGTCGGCTCTTCACCGCCAACGTATCCAGACAGAGTGGAGCCAATGATTTCAACGCCAACTTCATTGGCCCACAAACCATCTTCAAAGTTTGAACAATCGGCCATAGCGAAACAACCTGTCGCCTGAATCGCTTGTGCTATCGCATCACGGCTTTCTGGGCGAGGGCGATTTGTTGCATCAAAGGCGATGATGGTTGCGCCAGCTTCGGCTAAGGAAGCAACGTCACAAAGATAAGGGGTAATGCGCACAGGACTGTCCGTTAAATCACGTTTCACAATGGCGATAATTGGTATATTTACCGCCTGAGACACCGCTTTTACGTTATCGACACCTTCGATACGCAACGCTTTTGCACCTGCTTGCTCTGCTGCTTGTGCCATCGCCACGATAAACTCAGTTTTCTCTAATGGGCTATCTGGAACAGGCTGGATTGACACTACCGTTTGACCGTGGAGTGACTCTTTTAACTGTTTGATATTTAAATTATTTGTTCTCACGCTTGGCCTCTCAAAAAAGACTTTCTATAGCGGAGTGAGGGCAGTTTTATGCCTTACACAATTCGTAGAGTAAGCAGGTAGAAATCATATCTCTGGCGAATTTTTGTCCGCGATCACATTTCAAAAAAAGTTGGTTTGAAAATAATCTTCACCACCATAATAATTCATAACGAAAATAATTTTCAAACAAAATAAAAATTTTTTTGAAATCCGTGAAACTAGGTAGAGAACAACAAAAAGGGAACACTATGAAAGCCATGAACAAGATTACCTTCGCTATGCTTGCTTTAGGACTATCAGTATCCGCTCAGGCTGCGACTACGTTGAAAATGGGTATGCAACCATCAGTAGGCTCAGTGGAATACAACTCTGCAAAACTATTGGCAGACACCATTGAAGAACTTAGTAACGGTGAGATGAAAGTTGCGATCTACCCAAGTGCACAACTCGGTGATGACCGTGCAATGCTGCAACAACTATCAATGGGTGACCTAGATATTACTTATGCAGAGTTTGGCCGCATGGGTCTTTGGATTCCACGTGCAGAAGCTGTCATGCTTCCTTACGTAGCGCGCGATTTTGAACACCTACAAACCATTTTTAACTCAGACTTTGGTAAAGGTGTACGTGAAGAGATGCTAACCAAGTTTAACTGGCGTGCGCTTGATACTTGGTACAACGGTACTCGTGAAACTTCTTCTAACCGTCCTCTAAACAGCATCGAAGACTTTAAAGGTCTGAAACTGCGTGTACCAAATGCAAAAGCAAACTTGAACTTTGCTCGTCTGTCTGGCGCGTCACCAACACCAATGGCGTTCTCTGAAGTTTACCTAGCGCTACAAACCAATGCGGTAGACGGTCAAGAAAACCCATTGCCAGCGATCAAAACCATGAAGTTCTATGAAGTTCAGGCGAACTTGGCGATGACTAACCACATCGTAAATGACCAAATGGTGATCATCTCTGAAACGACTTGGCAAGGTCTAAGCGAAGAGCAACGTGAAATCGTTAACAAAGCGGTAGCGAAAGCGGGTGAATCGCACACGTCATTCGTTAAGAAACAAGAAGCAGAGCTAATTGAATTCTTCGAAGCTGAAGGTGTAACCGTAACTTACCCAGACCTAGCGCCATTCCGTGAAGCGATGCAGCCGCTATACACTGAGTTTGAAGAGAAACTAGGCGAACCTGTAGTGAAGAAACTTGCAGCAATGTAAGCATCCTGAGCCTAATAAGGCTCGATTTTAAGTATCAATATCTAGGCTGGCCACTTGCGGCCAGCCATGGAGCTCAAAATGTTACGCAAGATTATCGATAATATAGAAGAGATCATCACCGTACCGCTAATGGCTTCTTTGTTAGCGGTTCTTACATGGCAAATTTTTACCCGTTGGTTTCTCAACTCACCATCATTATGGAGTGAGGAGCTCGCAAGGGTTCTATTTATGTACATGTGTATGATTGGCTGTTCAATGGCAATCAAACGCGGTGCTCACGTCAACATTACGTTTTTCTCTGACAAGTTACCTGAAAAAGCACGTATTGCTTTAATTCTTTCGCTTGAGTTTGCTGTTCTTCTATCGATTTTCGCCATTATTTATCTTGGTTATCAGCACGTTCAACGTACCGCGTTTTTTGAACTGATTACACTCGGCATTTCTAGTAAGTGGCAAACCTACGCATTACCAATTGGTGGCTGTTTCATGGTGTTCCGTCAAGTTCAGAAAATGGTGGGTATTGCTAAGCAATTTTCCAATAGCGATAAAGAGTTAGTGGCATCTGATTCGCAGATGGCTGAGAGGTAGTAAATTATGGCAACTTCTATTTTTGGTTGGCTAGGTCTGCTGTTTGCAGGTATGCCAGTGGGATTTTCCCTAATTTTCGTCGCGCTGCTGTTTCTTCTTCTAACGGGTAGTACGGGCATTAACTTTGCTGCGCAACAAATGATCACCGGTGTCGATAACTTTACCTTGTTATCTGTACCATTCTTCGTTTTAACCGGTCACTTAATGAATAGTGCGGGTATTACAGAACGTATCTTTAACTTTGCTAAAGCGATGGTGGGGCACATTACCGGTAGTTTGGGTCACGTAAACATCATGGCTAGTTTGCTGTTTTCGGGCATGTCTGGTTCTGCGTTGGCAGATGCGGGCGGTCTTGGTCAGCTTGAAATCAAATCAATGCGTGATGCGAAATACGATGACGACTTCTCAGGCGGTCTTACTGCAGCGTCTTGTATCATTGGTCCACTTGTACCACCGTCAGTTCCTCTGGTTATTTACGGTGTGGTATCAGGCACGTCGATCGGCGCACTATTCTTAGCTGGTGCAGTACCAGGTATTCTTTGCTGTCTTGCTTTGATGATCATGAGTTACTTCATCTGTAAAAAACGCGGCTACATGGTGCTGCCAAAAGCGAGCGGTCGTGAACGTCTCCTTGCGTTTAAAGAAGCTTTCTTGTCACTACTGACGCCAATCATCATCATCGGCGGTATTTTCTCGGGCAAGTTTACTCCGACTGAAGCGGCTGCAGTATCGTCACTGTACGCTCTGTTCTTAGGCACTGTGGTTTACAAACAGCTAACGCTAGCCGGTTTTGTTGAGATCTTAAAAGAGACCGTTAACAACACCGCTGTTGTAGCACTAATGGTAATGGGTGTGACCGTATTTGGTTGGATTGTTGCTCGCGAACAGTTGCCGCAAATGCTGGCTGATTTCTTCCTAAGCATCAGTGACAACCCACTAGTACTGCTACTTTTGATCAACTTACTGCTGTTGTTCCTAGGTACCTTTATTGAATCACTAGCGCTGTTATTACTGCTTGTCCCATTCCTAGTGCCAGTGGCTGTGTCGGTTGGTATTGACCCTGTTCACTTTGGCGTAATGGCTATCTTGAACCTGATGATTGGTATCTTGACTCCGCCTATGGGCATGGCGCTGTTCGTGGTGGCAAGGGTTGGTGACATTCCTTTCCACGTGCTGACTCGCGGTGTAATTCCACTACTAGTGCCACTGTTTATCGTACTTGCGCTAGTGGCGATTTTCCCTCAGTTCACTCTGTTCTTACCTGAGCTATTCCTTGGTTACGGACAATAAAATTTAGATTAAAACAACAAGTGAGCCACTGCGGTGGCTCCGATTAAGTAGGATGTAAAAATGAACAAATTGACTGGTTTGATTGCTGCTCCACATACTCCGTTTGATGTAAACAACAAAGTTAACTTTGCCGCGATCGATCAAATTGCTGAACTGCTAATTGCACAGGGCGTGACTGGTGCTTATGTTTGTGGCACCACAGGCGAAGGCATCCACTGTTCAGTTGAAGAGCGTAAAGCAATTGCAGAGCGTTGGGTTAAAGCGGCGGATGGTAAGCTAGACATCGTGCTTCACACTGGCGCATTGAGTATTGCGGACTCAATCGACCTTACTCAACATGCAGAAACGCTAGATATTCTTGCGACGTCTGCGATTGGCCCTTGCTTCTTTAAACCTGGAAGTGTTGATGACCTAGTTGAATACTGCGCACAAATTGCCGCCGCAGCACCTTCAAAAGGTTTCTACTACTACCACTCAGGCATGTCTGGCGTAAACCTAGACCTAGAGCAGTTCCTGATCAAAGGTGAACAGCGCATTCCAAACCTAACCGGTGCGAAATTCAACAACTCAGATCTTTACGAATACCAACGTGCGGTGCGCGCTTGTGGTGGTAAGTTTGACGTACCATTTGGCGTGGATGAGTTCTTACCTGCTGGTCTTGCGGTAGGCGCGGTAGGTGCGGTGGGCAGTACATACAACTACGCAGCGCCACTTTACCTAAAAATCATTGAAGCGTTTAACAAAGGCGACCAAGCAACGGTTACGTCGCTAATGGATAATGTTATTGCGATTATTCGCGTACTGGTGGAATACGGCGGTGTGGCGGCTGGCAAAGCAGCAATGCAACTGCACGGTATCGACGCGGGTAACCCACGCACACCGATTCGCTCTCTAACTGAAGCACAAAAAGCAGATGTTGTTGCGAAAATGCGTGATGCAGGTTTTCTCAATATGTAATCGGATCAACATGTAATCCGTCTAAGCCGCAACAAAGGGCAAGACTCTTTGTTGCGGGTTTTAGATATCAACTAGCCTGAGAATCGAACGCTGGAGTGCGATATGCAAGGGATTTACCTGCCGTTAATGACACCATTTAAATTAAATGGTGAGATTGATTTTAGTTGTTTAGAAGCAATGTTTGAACATCATATACGTCAAGGCGTACACGGATTTTATGTCGGTGGTAGCTCTTCTGAATGTTTTATGATGTCAATAAAAGAGCGCCAATGGTTACTGGGCGAGATTGCTAAAATCAATCGCGGTAGAGTGCCGCTTATTGCCCATGTTGGGGCTATCTCTCTGTTTGAGGTAAAGCAGTTAATCGACAGTGCGGTTGCTGCCGAGTACAGCGTGATTTCTGCCACGCCACCATTTTACTACGGCTTTAGTAAAGCTGAAGTAGGGCATTTTTATCGTAGTATTGCAGAGTATTCGTTAGTGCCGCTGCTCTTGTATAACATCCCAGGTACGACAGGGGTGAATTTTACTCATCAAGAGCTATTTGAGTTATCAGAGCTGCCGAATGTGATTGGGCTAAAACATACCACCAGCGATATGTTCTTTATCGAGCAACTGCGTCAACGCTTTGCCGACAGCGTGATTTTCCACGGTGAAGATACCATGTTGGTGAATGGCTTGCAGATGGGGGCAAGTGGCGGTATCGGTAGCACCTATAACCTAATGTCGGCTGACTATGTCGCGATGTTCGACGCGATGCAAGGTGGTGACACTGAAACGGCGATGGCGCTGCAACGTAAAGTGAATAGCGTTACCGCGGAGCTGTTAAAACACGGCGTGTATCAGTCGATTAAATTCCTAATGCACGAGAAAGGTGTAGATTGCGGACATTGCCGCGAGCCATTTTTGCCGCTATCGAATCAGCAAAAAGGTCTACTCGCTCGCGTAATAGACGATATTTACTTCAAGTAACATGAATTGTAAGGCGTTTTGCTGGTCAACAGTGTCAATAATACGCCGTTTTTGATATTTTTGCCGCAGCAAAAATGATGATGTCGACATGAGGCAACGTATGGGCTCACCTAAAAATTTACTAGTTCGACTACGTTCGAATATCGAGCCGTTAAGCAAGAAATTGCGAGTGGTAGCGGAATACATTTCAGAAAACGCCAATGAGGTTCAGTATCAAACTATTACTGACTTGGCGCGTAATACCGCGACCAGTGAAGCGACCGTGGTTCGCTTATGCCGCGACATGGGTTACAAAGGTTATTCAGACTTTCGTATGGCTTTGGCGGTTGAGCTTTCTCAAACTCAGGCTCGAAGCGCACAGGATATCGAAGGAGATATTTGTGATGTGTCGGCACAAAATGCCGCAGCAGGTCTGCTAGATACCGCGAAACTGATTGATCGTAAATCCTTAGCGAAGATCAGTGAACGTGTGCATGAAGCCAAGTTCATTAACTGTGTTGGTGTTGGCGCTTCTAGTATTGTTGGTCGTTACTTGGCTTATCGTTTACTGCGAATTGGTAAGAAAGTGACCATGTTTGAAGACACTCACTTAGCCGCTATGAATGCGGTGCGTAGTGAACAGGGCGATTTGTGGTTTGCGATTTCAAGTTCGGGATCAACTCGTGAAGTGATCCATGCGGTGACGCAAGCTCATGATCGCGATATTCCCGTGATTGCGTTAACCAACATTAGCCACAGTCCACTTAGCACTATCTGCTCAGAGATGTTGGTGGCAGCGAGACCAGAAGGTCCATTAACCGGGGGGGCGTTTGCATCAAAAGTGGGTGCATTGCTATTGGTTGATGTGCTAGTGAACAACTTGATTGAGAGTTACCCAGAGTACTCAGAGTCAGTATTGGATACCGCACAGGTGGTAATGCCGTTACTGAAATAAGTGGTTTATTTTATGAGCCTGCAATGTGCGGGCTTTATTTTGCAATTTGTATAAAGGAAATATTTTTATTTAGATGTGGTAGTGGAAAATATTTTTGTTTTATTTTGTGGAAGATAAAGTCCGATAGAGACCAATCTCCATGTTTAATAAGGAAATAATGAACATGAACTGTTACCTCAAAACGTTGTACCCTGTACTGTTGACGGCACCTTTGCTTGCTGCCTTCTCTGTATCTGCAAATCAAGCTTGGCCTGACTTACCGCAAGGCGTAAAAAATGGCGTTGGCGCGCAAGTCGACTCCAAGATTTATGTTGGTTTAGGCTCACTTGGTCAGGACTTTTATATGTTGGATTTGGACAACCTTGAAAAGGGTTGGCAAAAACAAGCCCAATTTACTGGTCCTGCTCGAGATGGCGCGACAGCGTCAGTGATTGGTGAGGATATCTATATCTTTGGTGGCTCGGGTAAAGCGGATGCCAAAGCAAAATCACCGGTCATTTTCGATACCGTTTATCGCTTCGATTCACAGAATAACAGCTGGTCGCAAATGCAAACCACAGCGCCTGTTGGTTTGTTAGGTGCGGCTTCTTATTCTCCAGATAATCAACAAGTGGTGTTCTTTGGCGGTTATAACAAACCTCTTTTCGACAAGTATTTATCTGACATTTTAACCACAGATCAAAAAGCACAGCCTGAAAAATGGCAGAAAATTGTTGATGATTACATGGGGCTAAAACCGGTTGATTACCAATGGAATAGACAAGTATTGAGCTTTAATCCAAGCACTAATCAATGGCAAGATTTAGGTTCATCTCCTTATCTACCTAATTGCGGCGCGGCGTTAGTCACCGATAAACAAAATGCACTGCTGATTAGCGGTGAAATTAAGCCAGGGTTACGCACTGCTGAAGTGAAAACTTATCAATTTGGTCAAGCACAACCATGGATAAGCGAGCATCCATTACCAACGCCTGAATCTCAACCATTGCAAGAAGGTGTCGCGGGGGCATTTGCAGGGATGAGTAACGGTGCAGTGCTGGTCGCTGGTGGTGCAAACTTCCATGGTGCTAAACAAGCTTTTGACCACGGCAATATGTTTGCTCATAACGGTTTAGCGAAAGCCTTTAATGCTGAAACTTATGTATTTAAAGATGGTGCGTGGAAGCAGGGTAACGACCTTGCAGAAGGCGTTGCATATGGACTTTCGTTCACCGTTCCTCAAGGTGTGTTGATAGTTGGTGGCGAGAAAGCCGATAAATCAGCAAGTACCAAAGTCGCGATGCTGACATGGAACGGCAAACAAATCGAACAACAGGATTAAACATGAAAATGCAGTTTTCACCGTTGCCTTCTTTGCCTGTGGGGTTAAAGAACGGTGTGGGATTTTCTCATCATCAAACCATCTATGTCGGTCTAGGAAGTCTAGGCAATCAATGGTGGATGCTTGATCTCGACGATCAGAAGGTTTGGCAAGAAAAAGCCGCTTTTCCTGGTGTGGCGCGTAATGACTCAGTATGTGTACCTGTTGATGGTGGCTGCTATGTGTTTTCTGGCGCAGGGACAACCGAAGAACTCGGCTATACCACGGTCTTAGATGATGGCTATTACTATGATTGCGAGCAAGATAGCTGGAGTTTAGTTACCGAGCAAATCCCAGTGGGTTTGCTTGGGGCAGCCGGTTTGGCTAGCGAAGGAAGCCTTTACTTTGTCGGTGGCTATAACAAGAGCCAATTTGATGGATTGATGGCTCAGTTGAGCTCTCCGGAGTTAGCGCAGCAGCCCGAGCTAAAACAAGCAACCTTGGTTGAATTTATGTCACGTCCGATTGAAGCCTATCAATGGAATGACCAAATTTACCGCTTTGATTGTGTGACGAAACAGTGGAGCCGAGTGGCGGCAAACCCGTTCCAAGCGAACTGTGGTGCCGGTGTATTTCGCTCAGAACAAGGCTTAGTACTGGTCGAAGGTGAAGTGAAGCCTGGGCTACGTAGTTTGCAGACCAAACAGTTTCAATTCAGTGACGGCAAATTGGTTGAAAGTGGTTATCTGCCTTCTATCTTTGAAGCGGACCCTTCTCACGAAGGACTTGCAGGCGCATTTTGCGGTGAGATTGGTGATTTATGGGTTGTAGCGGGTGGGGCATATTTTGTTGGCAGTCAAAATAACTACCGCTCAGAGCAATACTACAGTCACCAAGGTTTGACCAAGACATTCACTGACAATTTATGGTGTTTTGATGGCTGTGAATGGCAATTAGCAGGCAAATTACCTCAAGGCGCTGCGTATGGTGTGGCTCTGACAACACCATACGGTTTGGCTTTGATTGGTGGTGAGTCGCAACAAGGTGATGCGTTCACTCAGTGTTTATTGATGACCTAATTGAGTCTGGATTCTAGTATCCCCAAAAAGCCCGATAATCCTAGTTTGATATCGGGCTTTTTTTATCCAAGTCTAGCCTATTAACACAAATTAACTGAGTTTGAAGCGATCTAGTTGCTCTTTAAGTTCATCCGCTTCGGCTTGGTAACCATTAACGATATGGTTGAGATCATCCGCTTGGCTGCTGGTTTGGTGAGCAATCTCGTTAAGAATATCGACGTCCTTATCAATCGCTTCACACGCTTTTGACTGTTCAATCGTTGATTGGGCAATTGAACTAATATGGCTATTGACGTGCTCAATGCTGGTTTCAAGCATAGCGACGCTCTCGTTAACGTGTTTTACTGACTCGAAAGTGGCATCACTGGCTTTTTTACTGCTCGCCATACTTTCAACCGAGAAGCGGGTTTTCTCACTGATCTTGGCTAATAGTTTCTCGATGTTTTCAGTGGCTTCTTGGCTGCGCTGCGCTAAATCGCGAACTTCTGACGACACGACAGCGAAGCCACGTCCATGCTCACCAGCTCTTGCTGCCTCAATCGCAGCGTTGAGTGCGAGTAGGTTGGTTTGCTCTGAGACGCCATTGATCGTCTCGACAATTTGCCCAATGCTTTGGGTGTCAGCAGCCAGTTCAGCCATGCACTGCTCGGTTGCATTGATTTGATCAATGAGGCTTTCTACCGATTTAAATGAACGTGCACTCTGTTGTTGGCATTCATGAACTTGGTTATTCATGGCTGTCGTGTCGTCCATTGCTCGTTCTGCCGATTCAGCAATACCCACACTGGATTGTGCCAGTTGAGTCATCGCAGTGGCGATGTTGTCACATTTGGCAATCGTAGAGTGGCTGCTTTGCTCTAACTGCTTTGAAGATTTCACGATACGAACCAAACGCTCGGTATTGTGATTATTGGTTTTGGTGACATCGAGCAATAGGTGCTTTAGGTTGCCGATAAGTTTGTTGGTGTTTTTGGCTATGGAGGAGATCTCATCGTTGCCACTTACTTTTAATTGGCACGTTAAGTCATTTTGATCCGACATGGCGTTAAGTGAGCGTTTAATGTTACCCACGCGATTTCTAAGTCCCGAGACGATTGATAGCAAGACAAATGCGATAATTAGCGTGCTAACAATGGTTATCCCAGCGAGTAAGTTACGATCGAAAATGGATTGGGCTGACACGTTAGAGGCATAGGATTGCATGTTTGCTTGAATTGCATTACGAAGCTGATTGAGCAAACCAATTCGTTGGGTCGCCATTGGAAACCACTCAGTGGCTTTGGGTCCCTGAATGGCATCAAGCGAGCGACTCTGTGCTAGAAATTGCTGTTGTACTTGTTCTACATCTAACCAAGCACGGTTGCTTTGCAGTCGATCGAGTTGGCTAGCAAATTCGACAGGCATGATGATTTTAGCGCTACGTAGTGCGTATTCACCGGATTGGATATAGCCTTTGATGTCGTTATAGACAACGGGAGTCGCGCTGCCTTTTGCGAAGACACCGTTTAACGCGCCGCGAACTTGTCCGGCACGCTCTTTCATCACGACAACAGAAATGAGAGATTTACCTAATGCACTCAGCTCATGGCTACGAGTTTCGCTGATCAACAAATCAATATTGTCGATGATGAGTTGATTGAGGTTTGAGTAGTAACCAAACGGTGCGATTTGTGGCTTGAGTTTATCGACCCCTTGGCGAACTTCATTGAGCTTAGCCAGCTGTGAGTTGATATCTTTTAGTAGCGAGCCCGTCAATTGGCTATCAATGGCTTGCGATTTGAATTGTTCTAGCTGGTTAATTGCTGCATCGACCTTGGCTCTTTGATTTCTTAGATTGTCGACGATTTCTCGATTACCTTTACTTCCAAGTACTCCGGCAGTTAATCCCCGTTCAACCGCTAAGTTATGAGCGAGATCGTCATAATGAATCACGAGATTAACCAGTTGTTCGTCTTTGATTGTGGCTTGTGATTTGTTGTTGAGGGCAAAAATATCGAGAGCGGCAAGAGCGATGGCGATAACAACAGGTATTGCCACAGCAAAGCTCACGATAACGTAGAGTGGGAACCGACGTAGAATTGACTGCATTATTATTGTCTCCCTGACACGATAGCAAGCGAATATCTTTATTAGTTTAGTTGTATATTTACTGGTACTAAAGTGTTACTAATCAGTAAATTATCAAAGAGTGATGAACGGATGAAATATTGTGCATTGAAGCCAATTAATAGTGACAAAGCTTAAAAAAAACGACAGTTTTAAGTGGAAAAAGGATTCGTATCGTAAAAGGAAAAGTGATGTGTTGTCTTCGACCTCGACAAGCAGAAGATTCTATTTAGTCTCAGTCTAGTTCACCGATCTATATCGCAATGAGATCTTATTAAGAACGGTTCAATATAAAAACCTTAAGCTCATATTTGGTCGGCCAAACTCTTTCATGGCTATTGCTCGAGAATCAATTAGATTAAACAGTGGCTTGCAATGGCGATGAGTTTAAGCAATTTTCTCTCCAAAAAAAGTTCCGAAAAGAGTTAGATTTAATTCATAGAATACGATGAAATTCCTTACAAACTGGCAAGGTCTCTATCGGCAACAAACTTGTTAGACACGAGTTTTGAGCAAGGATAAGAGCAAGCAGTCAGCCATATCCTAATGCATTAAGTTAAATCACTAGGAAGGGAAGAGATATGAAAAGCTTAACAACTATTGCAGGTCTACTAGCGCTTACCGCAGCATCAAGTGTATTTGCTGGTGGTTACCATTGGCAAAGCAAAGTCACCACTATTGAGGGCGATGTTGTCCATTCTAAACAAGCGGCTTATGACGCAGGTTTAAATATGATCAATGACTATCGCAATAAGTCATCACGAGAACTGCGCAACGAGTTTTCGTCAGCGTTTGATTATGTAGACCGCAACTCATTCTCCATTACTGATACGAGAGTCACGGTTGATGAGTTTTTACGTGGTGATGGTAAAGTGGCTTACCAACCTGTACTTGATGTGCGCTATGAATACAGAAAGCGCGAACCGGGTAGCCGCTAAAAGTTGAGATCATCCAAGTCTGAATTAGTTCAAAGAGAGCGAATGCTCTCTTTTCTATTTTTCAATGTATTAGCGAATTTTTCTCAGGTAATATGCGTTAAAGCAAAGAGCGATGGAAATAGAAAAGGGCATCGAGTGCAATACGTAAAGATTAAAGATTCGATAGTAGAGCAAATAGAAGCGGGTATGTTGTCGCCAAGGCAAAAGTTGCCTGCAGAGCGTAAGCTTGCTGAATCATTTGATACGACTCGTGTTACTTTGCGTGAAGCGTTGTCGCTGCTTGAAGCCGAAGGTCGAATTTATCGTGAAGACCGCCGTGGTTGGTTTATCTCACCGCTACCATTGCGCTACGATCTCACTCAAGCGCCCAATTTTTCTGATATGGCGCAAGCACAGAATCGAGTTGCCAAAACCGAGTTGATAGTAGCCAAAGGTATTTTAGCCGACAAGGTTGCCACTCGTCTGCTCAACTTAGCCCCTTTTACTGATGTTTATCGTGTCGAACAGGTACGTTATTTAGAAGACCGTCCAGTGGCGTATGTGACGAAATACATCCGTTCAGAGCGTTTCCCTAATTTGTTGAAGAATGATCTTAGCCAACCTCTGAGCGATGTTTATCGTGACGCTTTCGCAGTGAGTTACCATAAGTCGAGTTTTCGAATCGCGACCACGTCTTTATTGGGTGAACCGGCACAAGCATTGAGAGCGACTGTAGGCACTCCAGCAATTGTAGTTGAGCGTGTGAATTATGATCGTCACGGTGAATTGATTGACTGCGTGATTGAGTCGTGGCGTCATGATGCCATCAGCATTGAATCTTGGGTGGAAAAGGCATTTTAGCGTCATCGCTGAGGAAAGATAAGTGGGTGAACTAATCACCCACTATTGCTTATTTAAGCGCAGCACTTCTTGTATTTCTTGCCACTACCACAGCTACATGGATCGTTTCTGTTTGGTGTTTTTTCAAAAACAGTCGTAGTCGGCTTGTTGATTACTGTGTCCAATTCAATGGTATTTTCTTCTTTACTGGCATCAACCACGATGTTGGCAAATAGAGCGTGCTGTTCAACAATTGCTTCAATCTCTGTCTTGCGAGCTTCGCTAGCAACAGTAACAGAGATAGGGGCTTCTTCACTGCCAGGTTTCACATCGCGGTTTACGTTGTAACCAGAAATTACGTGGCTTTGTCGAGCGTCAATGCGACCCTTAAAAAACAGTTTTGACATGTTTAACTCTTGTTTGAGTGTGGAATAAAAGAGCAGGGGATTATACGTATCATTAGCGAATGATAAAGCAATATGTTGCGTGTAAAGCGTGTTAACGATCTCGCTCGCGTGGTGCATGTTTTATCGAGGTCGATTTCTCTGCCAGTCTAAAATTCAATCAAAGCTCACTGACACCATGGCAAAAAGTGAGTAGGGTTTGCGTAAATCTATAATGTTGTTGAGGTCGCTATGGGTTTGGAAGCTCTCATCTTTGCCACGGATGTGTTTACCACTACTTGCTGTATGTTTATCGCCTCTCGGCTTTCATTTGTCTCGGTAGAGTTTCGAGCATTATTGATAATCGCTGTGATTGTTTCATTGGTGTCACTAATCCCTGTTGTTGGTTGGGTTGGTGGCTTAGTTCTCTTTATCTACTTACTGAGTAAAGCCGCTAACGCCAGTTTTGGCGACTGCATCTGGGTGGTGTTATTTACTAAGTTGGTTTCTGCTGGCGTCATTATGCTCGTGGGTAGCATACTTGCCTGACATCGGCCTTTAACGTTAAGTTAAGCCGTTTATCACTATTGAGGTTGAATGATGGGATACATTTATTTGACGATTGCTATTGTCGCTGAAGTTATCGCTACCGGAGCGTTAAAATCTTCCCAAGGCTTTACTCAATTGGTGCCAAGTGTTGTCGTCGTGATTGGCTATAGCGTCGCTTTCTATTTTCTTTCTTTGGTGCTGCGTACGATTCCGGTTGGTATTGCTTATGCAATTTGGTCCGGTTTAGGTGTGGTACTGATCTCCTTAGTCGCTGCAGTTGTGTTTAAGCAGAAACTGGATTTAGCGGCTGTGATTGGGATGGTATTGATTGTGAGCGGAGTGGTGGTGATCAATCTGTTTTCTAATACTTCAAGCCACTAGTTTGTTCGATACGTTCTATTGATGCGACCAATTTCTATTTTTCGTCAAGAGTAAAGAGATGTGTTCAGTGCTTATGTTAGGGTTGCAAACTTACGTGAGGTAATGGAACTAAACACATAAGTAAGGATCATTAACTATGATGCAAGTGGATGCAATCTCGTGTTATTTGATAACTTCGAAATTGTCCGATTTTTTGAGCGAGACGAACGAGCGTCAACGTCTCTGGGAGTAATGAAGCATTGGCATACTTATTCTGTCGTGGAAATTTAGCGTTAGAACCAAACTCTCTCAACATGGTAACTAAGAAAGCTTAGTAATTAAGAAAGTTGGGCTGTGAGGCCAACTCAGATAAATGGATTTAAATATGAAAGTAATAACCGCCACTATTAACGACCTTGAGAGTATCGTACCGTTATTTGACGCTTACCGTGTTTTCTATTCGCAAACTAGTGATGTAGAGAAAGCTCGTGATTTTCTTCAAGAGCGATTATCTAATAATGAATCAATAATCTTTCTAGCGATTGACGCGGATAATAATGCAGTAGGTTTTACGCAGCTTTTTCGTGGATTTTCTTCAGTATCGGCCGCAAGAACATGGATTTTAAATGATCTTTATGTCATTCCAACGGCCCGAGGTCTTGGGGTTGCAAAACGATTGATGAATGCCGCCAGAGAATTAGCTGAGTGCGATAAGGTCAAAGGTTTAGCTTTAGAAACGGCGGAAGATAATCTCAATGCTCAAAAGCTGTATGAGTCACTTGGTTATCAGAGAGAATTGGGGACTTATCACTACTTTCTATCGTTAGACTGATTTAACTAGCGTCTGATTTTTGATACGGAGCGCGGATGGAAAAATCGACGATTTGGACCAATGACTCCTTGCCGGGTATTGAGTTACTCTCTGCAAGTTACACTACATTTGAGTTTTCAAAGCACTGGCATGATGAACTGGCAATCGGTTTAATTGAAGCAGGGGCCGAGGGGCTATACTACCGAGGCAATAATGTGGTTATCCCTGAAAATCAGATTGTTGCGATAAATCCTTCAGAAATTCATACTGGATTTGCAGCCACTTCTACAGGCTGGCGATATCGGATGTTCTATTTTGATCTTGAAATGCTGGCGAAGCAATTTTCTGACCATGATGTTTCGTTAGATCCGATCGTTACAAGACCTGTTATTGATGACCCGCTTTTGTTTAATCAACTACATCAATTGCATTTAAGCCTTGAATTGACGAGTTTTGACCTTACCAAGCAATCGCTATTGGCGAGTGCTTTAGATAGATTGTTTACTCACCATAGCACGCTGAAATCCATTGATAGTAGTCGGGCCATTGATATGTTCGGTGCATATACGGCACGGGATTACATTATTGATAACTGGCATGAAAACTTGACTCTTGAACAACTAGAGGAAGTTACGGGGAAGACTAAGTTTCAAATTATTAGAAGTTTCAAAGCACAGTTTGGTGTTACCCCTCATCAATTTATGTTGTTAGTCAAAACCCGTAAAGCTAAACAGCTTTTAGCTGAGGGCAAAAGTTGTGTAGATATTTCGCTCGCATGTGGTTTCTATGATCAGAGCCACTTATCGCGTAATTTCAAACGAGTTTTTGGCGTCACTCCTATGAATTACTCTCCGAGATCCCCTTAAATAAGATATGGTTCAATTTTGTACAAGAGAGGCGAAAGATATTGAAATAATCTTATGTCATCGATTTTGAGAGGTGGCTTATGAGTTTATTTTTCTTGTGGTTTAGTGTGATGTTTCCACTGGTTTTTAGTCCTGGCCCAGCAAACATTGTATTTGCAGCATCGGGAGCAAAAGTTGGTGTTAAGCGCTCTATTCCGCTTCTTACTGGAGTTGACAGTGTTTTTATAGTGAAGTCATTGGTGATTGGCTTCGGGTTGGGTAAGTTTGTCGAAAATTATCCCCATGTCATGAATGCTATGCAGATTCTGGGCGCGTTATACTTACTCTACTTGGGGGCTAAATTTATCCAAACCGATGCTAAGTCTGAGATCTCGGTACAGAAGACTTTGGGTTTTGTCGATGGATTAGTTATTCAGTTATTGAATAGCAAAGGTTGGTTGATGGTCTTTTTGATGTTTACACTCTTTACCGATCAAGCCTATTTGTTATTCGGTGAGCAAGGAACCTTAGTTTTAGTTCTATGGCTGGCAATACTCAATATCTCAATACACTTAGTTTGGATCAAGATGGGGCAATTGTTGGCGAAAGTATCTAACAGTCCTTCATATCAAAAGGCGATGAACCTATTTTATGCGTCTTGTCTGTTTGTCGTGTCGGGATGGCTGATAGTAGACAACCCCATCTGGGAGGGGATCGCTGAAATAAGTTCACTTTAGAAAGTGATTTTAGTTAGATAAACTAATGATTTAAGGCGATACTCTCACAAATATTTGCTGAGAGTATCGCTTTTTCAATTCCGTGAAAGGCTGGTTACAGTACCCAAGATAGGCTTAGTAACAGAACTACTGCTGAAGTAGAAACGAACATTACTGCAAGTGTTAGGACTTCTTCTAGAGTCGATACTTGTTGAGTGCTTTTAGTTTCTGTTTGAGTAGCCTTATCAGTGTCCAACATTGATAGTAGTGCTGAGTTCATAGTCTCCACCTTATGTAATCAAGTTTCAAAAGACACGGTAAATATTACTCAAAATGTGACATGCGTCAAATAAAAACTGCAATAAAATTACAATTATTTTTTGATCTTTACATTAGCTTTTCTAATTGATTTGTATGTGCTTTTTTACAATCCTATATAGGGTGAGGCTTGCGGGTTAATTTATAAATTTAAGCCGATTGTTTCGACCTTTATTTTATAAAATAACTCGTATCAATTTATCTCCGTCCCTTATTTCAATGATTAAGCTATCTCAACCTTAGTGGGAAGGGTTATATCGGCTATTTTCGTGCGTATTTCGTTATTGTTTAGAGGCGACGAAAGCAAGGCTTTAGTAGTATTAAGCGTAAAAACCCTCACTTTTTTTTAAATTTACTACAAATAGTTAATCTAGATTAAGGTTTTGCTGTCGCTAGAGCGTATCATTAGCTCATAAACTTTGTGGTTTAAAGTGCACAAAAGAGAACAGCTATGCAGTGATGCATGGCTGTTCTCTTTTTTGTTCTTGCTCTCAAGCGATGAAAAATCGCGAATATTGAGACAATAAAAATAATAAACACTTAGAGGATTGGATGTGAGTTTCCTATTTTCCCCAAGCCGTATTGGCAACATGACTTTAAAAAACCGCTTTGTGCGCAGCGCAACGTGGGAAAACCTTGCTACAGAAGATGGCCACATGACAGATCGTCTCTATGAGATCTATGAGGAGCTGGCACAAGGTGAAGTTGGCTTGATCGTGACGGGTTATGCCAACATTGTTGAAGAAGAGAAGCCGAACGCAGGTATGATGGGGATGTACAACGATTCATTTATCCCTGAATACCAAAAATTGACGGATCTGGTGCACCAATACGACTCGAAAATTGTTATGCAGCTTGCTTATGGCGGCACTAAAACCACGTTTAACGTGGGTGAACGCGTAATCTTTGCACCAAGTGAAGTGCCTGAACGCGGTACCAAAACGCAAGGTAAGGCGATGACAAAAGCAGAAATCGACTACATAGTTGAAGCTTTTGCATTGGCAAGCAAGCGTGCGCAAGACTCAGGTTTTGATGGCGTTGAAATCCATGCGGCGCACACTTACTTGATCAACCAATTCTTAAGCCCATACTACAACCAGCGTGAAGACGAATATGGCGGTAGCTTAGAAAACCGCATGCGTTTCTTAGTCGAGATTTATCAAGCAACGCGTAAACTTGTCGGTGATAATTTCCCAATCTTGGTTAAGCTTACTGCTACCGAGTTTTTTGAGGGTGGCGCCACCTTTGATGAAACACGCGTTGTATGTAAGAAGCTAGAAGAGTTAGGTGTTGATGCGATCATTATTTCCGGCAACATTCACGGAAATGCTAGCACTATGATTGGCGAACAATTTGATGGCTACACGCTACAAGCTGAAGGCTATTTCCACGAATATGGCGATGTGATCAGTCAAGACGTGAATGTGCCAGTGATTACCGTTGGTGGATTAGGTGATATCTGCGCGATTGAAGAGATCGCTGAGCGCACTAATATCCAATACTTTGCTTTGTCGCGTCCTTTGATGGCTGAACCATTGCTAGTTAAGCGCTGGTTAGAAGCCGATCGCAAACCAGTTGATTGTGAACGCTGTTCAAAGTGTCGTACCAAGCGCGGTAACTTCTGCGTGGTTTACAATAAGCCGAATCAGCGTAATCGAGCAGCTTAGGTTAGCGTTTGGTTTTACTTTTTTTATATTGGGCTGGAGTGACATGACTCCAGCTCTTAAATGCTCGATTAAAGTTAGACAAATCATTGAAGCCACACCGCCAAGCTGTTTCAAATGGTGTTGTACCACTCTCTAAACATTTCCTTGCTCGTTGATATCGAGCATTGTCTCGAAGCGCTTTGAAGCTGGTTTGGTGCTGATTGAGTTTACGTTGAAAAGTCCGCGTTGAGGTGCCAATCAGTGGACAAAACCACTCTAAAGTTAAGTGAGGTAATGCGGCATAGGTATCCATTAGTTGTTCAATTTTTTCTAGCCATTTAGGCTCATTGTCAGCCATCTCTATGGCGATAAACTCTTCAGCTAGTTCAATTTCTATTGCGCCATATTCATGGTCAAAACTCAAATTTGATTGTTGAAAAGAACTCACCAACTGGCGAGATAGGTGAGCGGGTGAGCGCATCTTTATATTTTTGGGGAGCCAATGGTTGCCGAGAAATGTCTTGCACAAAGAAATCAAAGCCAATGAGCGGAACCACTCTGCTTGTTCATAACCTCTCGTGGTGGGCGGAAATGCACTCCGGTGGCAGAGAAACCAACGATCGTCGATTTTTGAAACCCATAACATGACATGGTTGTTCAGCGTTGGCATCAGGTCGTTCAACTCGTGCAATGCTTGCTCAAGATTATGGCATTGGCTTAACGCGGTATCCAACTCGGGAGATATTTGTTTGATGTTAATTAAATGACCAACTTCGATTCCTATTTTGCGTTTGCTCAGCTGTACCATGGACGCAATAAAACTGATGCATTGGTCTGATGGGAGCCAATAAGTGTTGGTTTGGATGTCTTCAGGAATCGCGTGTTGAAGAGCGACTTTACGCCAATCTAGATCGTAGCGAGTAAAGTAGTTAATAAAAGGGAGCAAATTGTTAGAACTAGATAGATGAATTTTGTCCATTTTTACTCTCGAATTTTTGGCGCGAAATGACCTAATTTAATCATAAGCCTATCACTATAATTTTCCTCAAACAATCGAGGAGATTATTTATGAATTTATACTCAACTGTACTGATTGCTGGCTGTGTTGTTATGAGCAATGCATCGATAGCAAATGATGAAAACCTTGTATCGAAGGCACTGAAAGTCGATGGTGCTCTTGTTACTTTGCCAATAGAGGCAGCAAAGTTGCCTTATAGCAATGAATTCATTGCCGAAGCTCGTCAGAACTTTAATAACTTCCATTGGCAGATGGGGGGTGATCATTCTCTTTACTACAATATGCATATGAATGAGTTTATGCAAACTGCTTTGGCTTCACCGAGTCACACGTATAAACCATTAGTGAAAGAGATAGACAATCGCTTGGATAACATGCTGGTTAAAACCTCAGCAAGAGGTGAGATCACAATGCAAGAATACCTCACCGATCCTCAATTTCGCACCCAAGGTTTTCTGTTACTCCATAAAGGTAAGATCGTTTATCAAGCCTATCCAGGAATGAAGCCAACAGATCGCCATATTTGGGCTTCTTCTTCTAAAACGATGGTCGGTGTGGTCGTCGCTATGCTTGTGGAAGAGGGTAAAATTAGTGAGGCAGTGAGTGTCACGGATTATATTCCTCAGTTACGAAATACCGTTTGGGATAGTGTAACCGTAATGGATCTTCTCAATCATACGACTGGCCTAGCTAATGAAGAAACCGCTCAGTCAATTATGAAGCCTAATTCGCCAGTAGTACGATTTTTTGCTTCAGCTATAGGTTCAGAGAACCACGATACTCAATCGCAAGATAGTTGGATGGATGTTGCTCGCGATACGCAAAAAATTGAAGGAGAAAAGGCTGGAGAAAGATTTCGTTATGCTTCAATGAATACAATGCTATTGACACAAATAGTAGAAAATATAGAAGGAACGACTTGGACGAAAGTATTCGAAGAGCGAGTATGGTCGCACGTTAATGCGCGTCAGCCGATGCTATTTAATCTCACCCCGGAAGGTAGTGCGATTGCGCTGGGTTTAGTCTCTTCAACGTTAGAGGACATGGCAAGATGGGGAGCACTATTTACTCCGAGTTGGCAGGCTGTAGCCGACAAGCCTGTGATTAGCCCGGCACTGATTGACCATATCCGTGTAAAAGGAAACCCTAAGGCATTTGAAGGCTCCGCCAAACAGGCGAGTTCGATGCATGCGTTCAATGAAAAAGCAGACTATCACGCCTACCAATTCGACTATGTATTTAGTGATGGTGCAATGGCAAAAAGTGGTAATCTTGGTCAATTTATCTATATTGACCCTGATCGAGATTTTGTTGGTGTAGCGTTTTCAACCAACCCTTATCACTCGGGCTTTGGTGAAAGCAAAGCCCCTGCATTAATGCGTCAGGCTGCGAAAGTACTCGCTGGCCAATAGAATTCGTGTCTTTTGAGGGCGTGTTTATCTTGCGTGGTTAAATTTTGTTTCAGGCCAATGCATACTTGGCTTCTTTTACTGTGTTATCGGCTTCTAGTCTAGGCTATCTGCACTTCGAAGCCTTTATCTTGTATGAAGAATCCACAAACTGATATTAAAATCATCTCGAAAGATAAACACGCCCTAATTAATTGAATTTAATCAAGTAAAAACTAGGCAAGTTATTTTGATCATTTCATAGCAGCAGCTGATGCTTTGCAAGGTTACTGTCAGCGGCTTGCTAAATTTACTCACTTGGACAAAAAAGAACTAACACCTTTAGCAACGAAACCATAGAATGCGCGCCGATTTAACAATTATTGATTGAGTTAGAATGGCGAAGAAATCTTTAATCCTTGGTGCGCTGTTAGGTTCACTATTACTTAGCGCGAACGTACATGCAGACGACAAATTTACTTTAGGTCGTACAATTTTACTTGAGCATGGCAAGCATGCTGCGAAGATTCCGCTATTGGTTTGTCGTTACACCAATGCGATTCAGGTTAAAGCTGAAAAGGAGCTTGACCTGCGTAAAGCGGTAGTAAAGTTCCAAAATGGTGAAAGCAAAACGTTTAACTTCTACCGTGGCTTTGATAAAGATGAAAAGAGCGATTGGCGTTATTTCGGTAAGCGTCGCTGTGTGAAGAGTATTGATGTTTACGGTAACTCAGAAGGCTCAAAAGCAGGCGTACGAGTTTACGGTAAAGAAAAGAACTAGTCGAGCTGGCGCAAAAGCGCATTGCATCAAGGTTTTAAATAGAAAAATCGCCCATCGAGGGCGATTTTTTGCATTCAGATTTGGCTATTTGGCGGACTGCATTTCTACTAAGCCACCACCGTTATGTACTTGAGTAAAGCCTTGCTCCACTAAGTAATCGTAAGCAATACCAGAGCGGTGACCACTACGACAGTATACGACGATAGGTTGATCTTTATCGATGTTTGAGAAATGTTTGTCTAGTTCAGACAAAGGGAAATTCACTGCATTATCTAAATGACCGGCGGAAAACTCTTGTGGTGTTCTCACATCGACGATCATTGCACCTTGCTGGATCTTTTCCCACCCCACTTGAGCGCGTTCTGATGCGTGCACCGAGAGGGCTGATAGACTTAAACACAAGGATAATGCTAATAAATGGAAAACCTTTCTCATAACTCGTCCATGATTCATTTGTTAGTAGCGAAAGTATATCAAGGGATTGGACAACCTGATGACAGAATTATTTTCGATTGGTGAGCTAACTGACGAAAATATCTAGAGCTCACACTGCTCGCATTTAGATTTTCCAGTCAGTAAACGTGACAATCGGTAGCGATTTCGAGCAAATAACCAGTAGCCAACATTGGCGACGTTGCGGATGATAGGGAGTCTCAGTAGTGTTAGGTAGCGTTTGGTTCCTGTAAGCTCCCAAAGATACACATTAGCGTCTACACCAAGTCTTAATGTGCCGTTCTCATCAAGCACGTGCAAAACCCGTTTGCTTTCGGCAATGGAAATCTCTGGATAACTTGACATCAGATCGCTATCGAGCACATTCACAAAAGTGATACGCTTGGTGAGGTGTTTACTTAGGGCAGTCATCTCCCTGACACACAGTGGGCAGCTCGCATCATAAAATACAGCAATATTATTCAACGCTTACACTCCAAGAAAGCAATAAAATCATTAAAGCGTGACACGCTATGACGACAATGGTCAGCACTTTACGTAAATGATAATAGCGTTGGTTACGTCGTTTACGTTCGCTAATGAAGTTCATTAAATGGGTCAGCATTAATCCAAGAATAGCACCGACAATCTTAACTTCCGCTATCAGTGCAAAAGCAATGGTGCAAAGCACAATACCATTAGAAACCATCAGCATGTAAGGTTTAGCACACGGCTTATCAACCTCTCGTCCCCACAGTGTACCCGCCATAAACGCAGCGATACAGACGCTGTATGCGGTAAATAGCTTTACAGTAAGTGACGGTGTCACTAAGTTTGGTGTTAGCAGTAAAAGTGGCAGTACCAAGAAGGGCACCAGTCCAAAGTAACCAAGCTTTTTAATCATACAGTTACCTACGTATTGAGTTGTTTTACGATCAAGTATGGATGATGTTATTAAGGAATGACGGTTAGATTAGCGTTGAATTGTGTAACAACTGTTCGTTATTGGCCTACCTCAGTAATAGAGGGAACTGATAAGACCAGCACCTAAGTTAATGGTCTAGTTCTTGTTTAAGCTTTTTAAATGTCTAAATTATCAATAGTTTGTGGATTTTTATGCGAACAATATGGACAAAATGGTTAGTTTTGATGAAATGGAAATTAAGTTAGTGTGAGATTTGTAGTACGAATTTTATAAGCTAGAGGGTATCCTTAACTTTTGTAAGGCTATTTAGGCTTCGCTGCAGGTACCCTATGATTGAAATCGTAATTAATGGCAAGTATCGCTTTGTAGAGGAAGGCGCGACGCTTCTGGAAGCGGCCAAAGTGTGTGGAGTAGAGATTCCATCTCTATGTGGGCTAAATAAATCAAACCAAAAAGTGCCCTGTGATCTGTGTGTGGTTGAAGTAGAAAGTGGCGGCACTGTGCGTGCGTGTGAAACCAAAGTCTACTCTGGTCTCAATGTGATCACCCAATCTGAACAACTAACAGAACATCGGAGAAAAGCGCTCAATCGCATCATGCAAGACCACTATGCGGATTGTGAAGCGCCGTGTAAAACTGCTTGTCCAGCGGGTGTGGATATCCAATCTTATTTGTACTTCATTGCACAGAATGATCATCAAAAAGCGATTGAAGTGATTAAACGCACGTTACCGATGCCACTCTCTATTGGTCGAGTTTGCCCTGCGTTTTGTGAAAGCGAATGTCGCCGTTCTTTAGTTGATGACTCGATAGCGATCCGTCAGCTAAAACGTCACGCTGCTGACGCGGATCTTGCTGCGCAAGAGGCGTATGTCCCTGAGAAAAAACCAAACAAGGATCTGTCGATTGCGATTGTCGGTAGTGGACCGGGTGGCTTAACCGCTGGTTATTATCTATCGAATGAAGGTTATGATGTCACGGTATTTGAAGCGATGCCTAAAGCGGGCGGCTGGCTTCGTTATGGCATTCCTGAATATCGTTTACCGAAAGCTATCCTCGACAAAGAAATCGAGCTGATGTGTCGTAACGGCATGCAGATAAAAACCGGGCAAAAGCTTGGAAACGATTTTACGCTTTCCCAACTGAGCGAGCAGTACGATGCCGTTTGTCTCGCCGTTGGCGCTTCACTGGCGGTTGAGATGAATTATACCGGCAGTGATTTAGCTGGTTGCTATTTGGGTGTTGATTATCTCAAAGACTATGTTACTGAGCGCACTTACACTACCGGTGAAAAAGTGGCGGTTATCGGTGGCGGTAATACCGCGATAGATTGCGCGCGCACTGCTCGACGCGCCGGCGCTGATACCACAATCATCTACCGCCGTACTCGCGAAGAGATGCCAGCAGAAGACTATGAGATTGTTGAAGCAGAGCATGAAGGGGTTAAATTTTTATTCTTAACCAACCCTGTAGAAAATATCGCCGATGAAAGTGGTCGCGTGCAATCTGTTCGCCTAGAGCGAATGGCGCTGGGCGCTCCCGATGCTTCAGGGCGTCGCAGTCCAAAGGCAACGGGCGAGTTTTTCACCGAAGAGTTTGATACGGTGATTGCTGCTGTATCACAAAAGCCAGATTTAAGTTTCTTAGAAAACGATGAGCTGACTCTGCCACTAACGCGTTGGAATACATCGGAATCGAACCCGCTCACCATGCATACAGGCACCGGCAATATTTTCAGTATTGGCGATTTTCGCCGTGGACCGGCGACTGCCGTTGAAGCGGTAGGCGATGGGCGAGTTGCAGCAAAAGCGATCGATCTGTTTTTAAATGGTGATATGGCTGATATGCCAAAACCGGCATTCAACTCACGCAAAGAGCCTGCGCTGAAACAAGTGGATCCGGTTCATTTTGAAACTTTACAAAAAGTCGCGCGCACCATTATGCCAGAGCTTACGCCTGCGCAACGCGAGCAAAGCTTCGCGGAAGTGGAACTCGGATTTGATAATGATGAGGCAATCAAAGAAGCGGCGCGTTGCTTAGAGTGTGGCTGCCAAGCGAATACCAGTTGTGATCTGCGAGATTATTCGACTGAGTACCAAGCTGAGCAAAAGTTTGATTATTCGCTCAATGTTCAGTCTCATCATGACTGGCTTAATCTGCGAGCAAAAGATCCTCGCCATAAGTTCAGCGTCGACCGCAGTTCAGAGTTTATTGAGTTTGATGCCAACCGCTGTATTAGTTGCGGTCAATGTATTCAAGCCTGTAGCGAGCAAGCAGTCCATGGCATTCTCAATTTTGTGCATGACCAAAATGGTCGACCGGCGTTGCGTCCTGATGATCGCCCTCATTTCGGCAAGAGCTGTGATGGCAAATTGTTGATGGGTGACTCTAACTGCGTGCAGTGCGGTGCATGTGTGCAAGCTTGTCCGACCGGAGCAATGGTTGATAAGCGAGACCGCTCTCAAGGGCGAGTAGAGCACTTAAAGAAAGTGGATACCATTTGTACCTATTGTGGTGTGGGTTGTAAGTTGACCATGCATGTTGATGAAGCGAAAAACCGCATTCAATATGTAACGGGAGCTAACTCACCGGTTAACCAAGGCATGCTGTGCGTGAAAGGTCGTTTTGGTTTTGACTTTATCGGTGATGAAGGGCGCTTAACCACGCCGCTGATTCGTAAAGATGGCGTGTTGCAGCCAGCAAGTTGGCAAGAAGCGATTACGCTGATCGCCAAAAAGTTCACTGCGATTAAGCAGGACTTTGGCAGCAATGCACTGGCGGGTTTTTCATCGGCTAAAACCACCAATGAAGATAACTACGCCTTCCAAAAATTCATTCGCCGAGAGCTTGGCACTAATAACGTTGATCACTGTGCGCGCCTTTGTCACGCATCGACGGTGACTGGCTTAGAAGCGTCGTTAGGCAGTGGGGCAATGACCAATGATATTCCAAGTATCCAGCACTCGGATGTGATTTTTATCATCGGTTCAGACACGACCTCGGCACACCCGATTATTGCTTCACATATTAAGCAAGCAATACGTCATCACGGCGCCCGTTTGATCGTGGCAGACCCGAAACGCATTGATATGGTTGATCATGCAGAGCTGTATCTTGCGCATCGTCCGGGTACAGATGTGATGCTGCTAAACGGTGTGATGCAACAAATCATCAAAAATGGCTGGTATGACGAAGAGTATATTGAAGAGCGCGTTGATGGCTTCGATACCTTCTTGCAAGAGGTAATGTCACCGGCTTATGCGTTGGATAAAGTAGAACTGGTCACCGGGGTCAGTGCGAGCGATATCTTCGCGATGGCACGTACCATTGGTACCGCTAAACGTACTGCCGTTTACTACTCGATGGGTATCACTCAGCACACCACGGGGCATGATAATGTTCGCTCGATCGCGAACTTACAGCTGCTGTGCGGCAACATTGGTATTGAAGGCGGTGGTATTAACCCACTGCGTGGTCAATCGAATGTGCAAGGGGCATGTGATATGGGTGCGCTACCAAATAGCTATCCAGGTTATCAGAAAGTGTATAACCCGATGGTACGCCAAAAGTTTGCCATTGAGTGGGACGCGCCAGATCTGCCAATTGAACCGGGTTTAACCTTGACGGAAATTATTCACGCCGCTTGCCATAGAGAAGTGCGCGGATTGTATGTCATGGGGGAAAACCCAGTTCTGAGCGATCCTAACCAGCAGCACGTCATTGAAGGTTTGGAAGCGTTAGATTTCTTAGTGGTGCAGGATATCTTCCTGACGGAAACGGCGCAGTATGCGGATGTGGTATTGCCAGCTTATTCATTTGCTGAAAAATCAGGACACTTCACGAATACTGAGCGTCGAGTTCAACGGGTTAATGCAGCGTTAAAAGCGCCGGGTGAGGCAAAAGAGGATTGGTGGATCATTCAAGAAATCGCCAATGCGATGGGCTCTGATTGGCACTATCAAAGTGTGGCTGACATCACCAGTGAGATAGCGCGTGTAACACCACAATACGCGGGTCTTCAATGGGAAAGTATCACGCCAAACGGTGTGCAGTGGCCAAGTTGTAAAAATAACCCACATGGCACACGTATTATGCACCAAACGCAGTTTACTCGGGGTAAAGGGCAGATGGTGGGCGTACCGTTCCGTTATGCAGCAGAGTTGCCTGACGAAGAGTATCCTCTGGTATTAACGACTGGTCGCATACTTGAGCAGTTCCATACCGGTACGATGACACGTAAAACCAAAGGGTTAGACAATTTGGCTGGGCCTAGGGCGATGATTAGCGTTCACGATGCCGAAGCTATGGGTATTGGTAATGGTCAGCGTCTACGAGTCTCAACGCGCCGTGGCTCGATAGAGATTGATGCATTCGTGACTAAGCGTATTCAGCAAGGGGTTGTATTTATTCCATTCCACTTTGTTGAGTCGCCAGTTAACCGTTTGACGACCACGGCAACCGATCCGCACGCTAAGATCCCTGAGTTCAAAGTAGCCGCGGTTCGTATTGAGGTGTTACAAGTAGAAATAGCGTAGTAAAAGTCACTGGCTTTTATCCTGTTTAATTTAAAAGGGGCGTATCTATTTGAGATACGCCCCTTATTTTATTGTCAGCTCTAAACTACCGCCTAGGGCGGTGGTGATTGTTTTAGAGAGATGAAATCATTAATGGCGAAAGCGGATGATTTCTGAGTTAGCCGTCTCTAGTGTTACATGGTCGAAACTGTCTAAGTGATGGCGTTTAATCAGCGAACGCAAGTTGTCGACATAGGCTTCACCGCGGGTTGAGTAATGGGCAAGCGCAGCGACTAACTCATAACCATTAAGGTTATTTTGCATGCGAAGGTTTTGGCGCATGTGCCACAACTCTTGGTATGCGCGCGTGGTGTTCAGGTTGTGCATATAACTTGCGGTACCAGCATAAAGATTATCAAACGCAGCAAC
Organism: Vibrio fluminensis; assembly: GCF_015278125.1. Taxonomy (GTDB): domain Bacteria; phylum Pseudomonadota; class Gammaproteobacteria; order Enterobacterales; family Vibrionaceae; genus Vibrio; species Vibrio fluminensis. Next base: position 300,304 of record NZ_JADILO010000001.1, on the reverse strand, counting down.
TTTGACATGACCACCTGGTGTGGTGAGGTATTTACCGCCATGGGCAGGGAGATGTTCACCGTACAAACTGTTGCCTTGAACCGCAAAATGGCTGGTTCCCCAACCACTTTCATCAATACCTTGAGCCAGCACCATACCCACCGGAATGATATCAACGTGCAGTAGAAGATCATGGATATCGTTGGATTTCACATCATAGGAGATCATGAGTTGTTTAAGCCAAGCTTGCTCCTGTGCTGTCCTGTGGGTACGAGGCTTTTGCGCTAACTGTTTTATCTCAGAGCGCACTTCAAGGATTTGATCGTTAACGGCTTTAATGGTTGGTAGCAGCAGACGAATAAACCCTGACGTTTTCTGTTCAACCGAGAGGGTATTTAAGTCTTTAGGTAAGTTTTCGATGAAATAGCTTGGCAGTTTATTGCTTGTCGCGACTTGATCGAGTTGATAATGGTTGTGCTCAAAATTAGTGATCAGTTGCTTGGCTGAGCTGAGTTCAGTGACTTGCTCAGTTGGGTAAGGGTGCGCAATCTGCTCAGGAGAAAGAGGTAAAGATGTTGCGGCATGAGCCGAAACAGAGAGCAGTGTCAGAAGGCTAAATGTTGTAAAGCGAGAAAGTGATAATGAGGACATTCCGGTTTCTCCATAATGTCAGGTAAATCCGCTTTTGTGTGCAAAATAAGCAGGATTAATGTGCTACTAGTATACGGTCTGATATTCGGTTAGAGCCAGCGATCAAAATCAAACATTAAGTTTGCATGCATTATTTAGAATAATTGGTTGTTTTTTGACTAAACGATTCTCCAAGTGATAAATTTAACAAAAGTGATCATTGTCACAGAGAAATCGAGTCACTATACTCCGCGCTCGACTGGGAACGAAAACGTTTACCTGGTCGGCTTTCAATCAGCTGAAAAATGGAAACTTGCCCCAAGGAACAGGGCCCAGCGTAACTGTGAGCGTTTACGGGCCATAAATCCGCCACCGGGCAAGATAACATGTTTTCGATGTTACCTGCGCGTGTGCGCGTCTGATTTTTGGTTCCGCCTTAATACAGATATTTAGCACAGATACATAGCAAGGTAACAAAATGCAAATCATCTACAGCTTGGCTGGCATTTTCGCGATTTTAGCGTGCGCATTCGCACTTTCAGAAAGTCGCAAAAACATCAATTGGCGTACTGTTTTAGGCGCATTCGCACTTCAGGCAGGTTTTGCCGCACTGGTTCTTTATTTCCCTCTTGGTCAATCTCTACTTGGCTCAATCAGTAATGGTGTATCGGGCATTCTGGCATTCGCTGACGAAGGCATTGGCTTTGTGTTTGGTGAGCTAGCAACTGGCAGCTTTATTTTCGCAATTCGCGTTCTTCCTCTGATTATCTTCCTTTCTGCGATTATTTCTCTACTTTACTACCTAGGTATCATGCAAAAACTAATCTTAGTGATTGGTGGTGCGATTGCTCGCGCGCTGGGTACATCAAAAGTAGAGTCATTGGCTGCAACAAGTAACATTTTCCTATCAATGAGCGAAGCATCGCTTATTGTCCGTCCTTTCTTAGCTAAGATGACTCGCTCGGAACTGTTCGCGGTTATCGTGGGTGGTATGGCATCAGTAGCGGGTTCGGTACTTGGTGGTTATGCCGCTCTAGGTGTAGAACTAAAATACCTAATTGCAGCAAGCTTCATGGCGGCTCCAGGCGGTTTACTAATGGCTAAAATGATGGTTCCGGAACGTGAAGCTTCAGCAGCACAAGATGAAATTGAGCTAGAAAAGAGCACCGATAGTAACATTATTGATGCGCTTGCTTCAGGTGCAATGAACGGCGTGCGTGTTGCTGTTGCGGTGGGTACGATGTTGATCGCGTTTGTCAGTGTGATTGCTATGGTGAACGCTGGTTTTGAAATGGTAGGTGAACTTGTTGGCGTGCAAAACCTAACTCTGCAAACCATTTTCGGTTACCTATTTGCACCGTTAGCGCTATTTGCTGGTATCCCAATGGATGAAGTATTCGCGGCTGCAGCACTTATCGGTCAAAAGACGGTACTGAACGAGTTCGTGGCATTCCTAGATTTCGTTGCAGTGAAAGAGACGCTATCTGCTCACAGCCAAATCATCATCACTTTTGCTCTGTGTGGTTTTGCTAACATCGGTTCTATCGCAATCCAACTAGGTTCGATTGGTGCTATGGCGCCAGAACGTCGCCATGACGTAGCGAAACTGGGTGTACGCGCAGTTACTGCCGCGACACTGGCAAACATGATGAGTGCAGCACTAGCGGGTCTATTTATCGCGCTGTAAGATTATACTGATATACTCAGAATTCAAAGCCCACTTTTTAGTGGGCTTTTTGCTATTTAGTGCTTGTAGAAAGATGCAATTATACCAATCAGGATAAGAAAGTGGTCAGAAAATTGCGCAAGGAAAATCGCTTAGAACTAGGCGCAGATTGTAGCTAACTAGTTATTCTAATTGCAAAATCTGCAACAACGTTATCAGCGATTTTAATCAGCAAGAATGATCAAAGACTTATGCTGATTGGTATTACACTTCGTAATTAGCTTTAATGCCGATATCGAAGTGCAGTGGCATGCGCCATTTTTGATATGACAAATAACCAATAATTAAACTAGCAACAATCATTACGAGTGCCGCATACAAGGCTAAGTTTAGCCAAAGCAGTAGTACCGTACTGGCAAGTAACAGCGGGACGAGTTTTAATCCAACCACTTTAAAACAAAATGACTCTTTGAGTGCAATGCCAGAGAACGTAATAAACAGAAAGCCAAGAGATAGCCATACACGGCTTTGCTGCCCATCACTCAGCATTAAAATAATGCCAATCCATGCCGACCATACAATGATGGTGCGCACCATTTTGTTGTAAACGTGAAGGTTTGCGGCGGAGAGAGCCGTCGCGATACAGGTCAATACGAGTATGCCTGACCATAAATCGGCATGTTGAATTACGCCTGTCAAAGCCACTGCCATTGCGAACAGTGCGATAGCAAACAAACTGATCCCGGTTCGATAAAGGCAAACACTTAACTTATCGAGGTTATCGAGCTTTTCTTGGTATTCAGGGTTTGCCATGGAGTGTTCCTTTGTGACTTCGAGAATAACGGTTTGAGAATACACTGCTTTTTCAATATACGACCATTCATTTCGCAATTCACTTAGTTGTTTATTTAGGCAGACGACGTGACGAGTGACCCAGTTAGATGTTCGACATAAGTCTTGTTAACGGTATGTTTACAATATGCTAATGTAAACCATGAACCTGCATAGAACATTTATCAAATAATAATTAAGCAGGAGAGAACCCTAACTTAAGCTTGCTAGGCGGCGCTATGGCTTACACCAGTAGACAATCGATCCGGTTTTGGAAAAATAGCCTCGTTAGACGCTTTTTTCTCTTATCGCTCTTGGTGGCGAGCCTACCATTATTAATTACGATAGTGGTGTATGATCGATTAACCGCCGGGTTAGTCGCGGAAATGGCAAGAGAGCGATCACAGCAAGATCTTTTGCAGGTCAAAAACAGTATTTATCACTACAGTCGTCAGCATCTGCATGCCTTAGAAGCACTGTCTGAACTACCTGAAATCACAGGGTTATTCCAACCAACAGAGCGCTCTTACCACTCCTCAACCACATTAAGTCTGATTCATTTTGATATTGATCGACCGGAAATCTATGGGGCGCTGTTTTTCGATTCTAATTGGCAATTAATTAATGCGCTGCCTGGGCAAAGCGCCAGCGGTTATCCCTATTGGGGACGTGGTGAGTTTGATATTTCCGCCTTGAGTAAGCAGACGTTTGCTTCCGCTTATTTAATCGGTCCACAAGTGGCTACGCCAGGGAAGTCGGCTTGGTACTTAATGGCGCAGCCTGTCTATGCATCAGGTAACCGCCAGCAGTTGGTTGGCTATCTGGCCTTTCAGTTACGTCTTGCCAGCTTAACCTATTATCTGTCCGTTGGTGATTATGATGACACCATGCTTTGTCCATTTTCTAGCACCAATGAATCTTGCTTTGATGCGTTGGCCAGAGTGGTTGATAAACCAACGGTCATTGGAGAAGCAGAAGCGATAGTAGCCGATTGGCAACTGGTTAGCTTTACGCACAGCGAACCGCTGCTCGCGAGAGAGCATGAACGTTTGCTGGTATTGCTAATGGCGGTGTTGGTGCTCTCTTTAGTGACAACCTTTTTTTATTTCTTAGTTAAAAGAGTGCGGCGTCGGGTCGTCCCTTTGATCGACGTTGCCAATGCCGTATCAGCAGGCAACTGGGCGGTGAAAATTCCAGTTTCTGGCAATGATGAGATCTCTCTACTGGCTGGCGCATTCAATCGTATGACTACTCACTTAGACTCGTTAATGCTGGCTCGGGGGGAAGCAGAGCGCAAAGCGGTATGGGGTGAATTTGCAACTGGTATTGCCCACGAAATTCGTAATCCCTTGGCAACGATTAAAGTGTGCGTGCAAACTTTATCACAGGGCAAAGAAGAAGACCGAGAGCTACAGAGTTTGATGGTGGGTGAGATTGATCGTATCAATCAATTGATTTCCAGTTTGCTCAATTATGCTCGCCCACCGGATCCAGAAACGAAACAAGTGCAATTGGCGAATTTGATTCAACGGCTATCTTCGTTAATTGCCCCAATGGCAAAAGAGCGTGGGGTGATGGTTAAGCTAGATGACGCTTGTTTGCAAAATCAGGCCTCTGTCGAAGCGGATGAAAATCAACTGCAACAGATAGTGATGAACTTGCTGATTAACGCGCTAGAGGCATCTGAGTCTGGCAGTGAGATTGAATTAAGCATTGTAGTGACAAACCACAGTATCTCTTTAGTGGTCACTGACCAAGGTTGTGGTATGTCAGAGCAGCAAATCGCGACGATTAGCCAGCCATTTTATACAACAAAAACCACCGGAACAGGTTTAGGTCTCTCGGTTTCACAGCGTCTTGCGGAGATGAACCACGCCGTTTTGGAATTCTACAGCCAGCCCGGGATGGGCACTCAGGCAATATTGAGGTTTGATAGGGAGTCTTTTTGTGAATCAAACAGCTGATCATTCTCTTGCTGAAATAAAACCCACGTTATTGATCATTGACGATGAAGTCGCGCTAACTCGTTCACTGCAAATAGCGTTACGTGACCCAGAGTTTCACGTCGAAATCGCACACAATGCGCAAGAGGGTTTGAGTAAAGCGAATGCGCTACGGCCGAGTGCAATTTTGCTCGATTTACGATTACCAGATTGTGAAGATCTTAAGCCTCTGCAAAGGCTCAATACGATGCTGCCCGATAGTGCGGTATTTATGATGTCAGCGCATGGGGATATTAAAACGGCCGTTGAAGCCGTCAAACAAGGGGCGAAGGATTTTATCACCAAACCCTTTGATGTGACCGAACTGAAAACACAGTTGAGTCCTTATCTCTCTCGACCAGAGCCGACCAAACAAGGTTTGATAGGACAAACATCGATTATGGCTAAGTTAGTCAGTGATCTTGCATTAGTGGCCAGAAGCCAAGCGCGAACCGTGTTACTGCTTGGTGATTCTGGGACGGGTAAAACCGCAGCGGCAAATGAATTGCATCGCCAGAGTGAACTCGCGGATAAGGCATTCGTTGAGGTGAACTGTGCAGCATTGCCAGAAAGTTTGCTTGAGTCGGAGCTATTTGGTGTAGAGAAAGGCGCGTTTACTGGGGCGAATACCTCACGTTCGGGGTTAATTGACAGTGCAGATGGGGGCACTCTGTTTTTGGATGAAGTGGGTGAATTAACCATAGCTTTACAAGCGAAACTGCTCTCATTTCTTGAGAGCCAACGGTATCGCCCCGTAGGCTCGACGAAGGAGAAACAAGCGAATGTCAGAGTCATCACCGCGACTAATCGTGATTTAGCGACCGCAGTGGAAGAGGGGAGCTTTCGTGCCGATTTGTACTATCGCCTCAATGTTATGCCATTAACCTTGCCATCGCTCGCCCAAAGAGCGGATGACATTCCTTTGCTATTGGCGCATTTTGCCAAGCAATATGCGGGTAAGAGTGCGCCGATTGGTTTCCAGCCCGCAACGCTGCAACGACTTATTGATTACTCTTGGCCGGGTAATATTCGAGAGTTAAAAAACCTTGTAGAGCGCTTGTCGGTTTTGTATAGCGGAGTATCGATAGACACGGATAAATTACCCGTTGAGTTTGGCGAGTTGGCATCATCGCAGCCAGTTTTAACAGCGGGATTATCCCAAGGTGCAGGCGTTCATAATGAGCCCTGTCATGACGAACGTTTAGAAGCTATCTCATCTCGTCTAGCTGATGAAGAGAAACAAGTGATTCTGAATGCTTTAGAGCAAAGTGACGGACACAAGGGCAATGCTGCAAAGCTGCTTAATATTTCCCGTCATGCACTTAAACGGCGCTTGCAGAAACTAGGAATCGAAGCATGAGTAAGCGATTGACTTCTCTTACACTATTGGTCGTTGGCTTACTGGTGAGCACAATGGCTCACAGTCAAATCATACTGGGTGTGAGTAAGCAACAAGCGGATTTCGAAGTAGGGTGTATGTACCCTTTAACGGGGCCTTCTGCGCTGTGGGGAAACGACGCTGTAGTGGCGTTGGCTATGGCACTGGAAGAGATCCATGCGTTACCTGACTCGCCAAAGATGAGGGTGTATGTAGCCGATACTATGGGTAAGCAGTTTCGCTCACGTGAAATCGCCACGGGCTTTGTCAACCAAGAGGTCGATGTGTTGTGTGGAGTGGTGAACTCCAATATTGCTTTAGAGGTTTCACAACTTGCCAAGCAGCACCAAATCTTGTTTTTGGGAGCCGGACATAGCTCTGCAAGATTAACCGAAGATGAGCGCCATGCTTGGTATTTTCACTTGAACAATGATGCTTCTCAGTCGAGTGACGCGGGTGCGCGCTATCTGCGTGATGTGAAGCCAACATTGGAGTGGCAGACCGTTTCTTATATTGGTCCAGATTACGAATATGGCCATCAGATTTGGCAGACGATGATGACCAGTCTTAACGCTTATAATGTTGAGTATCAAATTAAAGATGAGTTCTACAGCCTGCTAGGGGAGACCGACTACCGGTTATACATTGAAGCGTTATTGGCAGACCCACCCGATGTGTTGATCAGTGGGCATTGGACACGCGATTTAGTCAGTTTTTTAGAGCAAGCCGCGCGCTCAGGACTGCTTGATAACACTCACTTCGTTAATTTTGATACCGGCGGTGGTTATTTTGTCCTTTCGCGGCTGGGCGATATTTTACCCGAAGGCGTCGTTTTATCTGGGCGCTCACATGTGAACTGGCCTGATACCAAGCAGAATCGAGCTTATATTGAGGCATTTTTCCAGCGAACCAAACGCTTTCCCACCTTTATTGCCCAAGATGCTTACACGGTAATGAAAGTACTAGAAGCGGCTTGGTATCAGGCTGATCGAAAAAGTTTAGTTGGTTTGCATCAAGCATTGCCCGGTCTGAAAGTTTCTCTGCCCGAAGACCCTCAAGGTTTTCAGTCGTATATTGACCCTGTGACACACAAAATAATGCAGTATCAAGCGATTGGTACAACCCAACAAGTTGACGGCTTTTTCCCTGCCACGCGGATGCTCGGCGACTGGTATGCCTACCCACCATCTTCTTTGCCTGACTAGATACTTTGAGCGCTCTGAGCGCTAACCGCTCAAGTTAGTGAGCGATTGGCGCTCATAGCAATCCCTCGATAGATAAAATGTTGTCCATATTTACCTTTGTTTAACATTATCGCACTGGTCGTACCAGGTTTAAGTAAAACGGAGTGTGCTCTTTTGTTTTAACTATTTCAATTATTTATCGGTTAATTGAAACGCAGTTGTTTTCACTGTAAATGTTTAGGCTTAATTGTTTTATACAAAATATTAACACTGGCATCGTGGTTGCTATTACAAGGTTGAGTTGCAATAGAAAAACTTACTCAAAGATACCTACAAGTAATACTAACTAAAAATAGGAGTACGCATGTCAGTCATTAAACGCTCTCATGGAAAAGAGCAACCATACTGGCCCGCTGGACCTTTTAAGATTCGCTTGCCATTTATTCACTACCGCTGGGAAATGGCGGAAACCATCCAAGGAATGATCATGTTCGTGGTCGGGATGGCGATGATTCCGTTACTTGAAAAATACCTCGGTCTTCCCTATGACGTCGCATTGGCTTACGTTGTCGTGTGCGGCATTGGCTTTATGCTTCCAAATCTATTAGGCGTGCCTATGGTCCCCGGTTGGATAACGCCCGCGATTCCGGTTGTACTGCTGTTTTTGGGTAATTTTGAGCCAGGACCAGAAGCGATTCGCGCTTTGGTTGGGCTGCAATTGATCGTTACTGCTATCTTTTTCATCCTTGGTATCACCCGTTTAGGCAGTAAGTTAGTTGATCTTTTCCCAGACTCCATCAAAGCCGGTATTTTGATTGGTGCGGGCATTGCGGCTTTGAGTGGTGAAATCAGTGAAGGTGGGCGATTAGCCAATACGCCGATTTCGCTAATCATTGGTTTTCTCGTTACCGCCTATGTACTTTTCTCTCTTAACTTTCGCGATTACGTCAATAGTCATAAATGGGCAAAAGTCATTGCTGGTTATGGCATGGTTCCGGGCACGTTGGTCGCAATGGGTGTCGGTTGGGCAGTCAGTGAGTATCCATTGCCAGATATTCAATTTGGTGTCTCTACGCCAGCATTTGGCGAGATGATTAACTACCTGCCATTCACGGTAGGTCTACCAAGTTTGGAAATGCTTTGGATGGCGATCCCTACTGCTTTGATTGCTTACGTTATCGCGTTTGGCGACATCATTGTCGGGAAAAGCCTGCTGGACCGTGTTGATCATTTGCGTCCAGATGAAGAAATTGAAGTCAACGTTGACCGAGTTCACTTAGTCACCGCACTACGTAACTTAATTCACTCTTTCTTTGCTCCTTACCCAGGTTTGGCGGGGCCACTATTTACTGGTGCGATGGCGACAATCGCGGAGCGATACCGTCATGGTCGTAGTGCGATGGACAGTATTTATAGTGGCGCGGGTGTGTTCTGGATTGTTGGTTTTATCGCCCTGTTTGCACTTCCTCTGATCACGCTATTTAAACCAGTATTGCCGATCGCGTTGTCTATCACGCTGCTCATCACCGGTTATCTGTGTATCTCTGTGGGTGTCGAGCAAGTTCGTAATGCGACTCAAATGGGCGTTGCAGGCACCATGGGTGTAGTGCTTGCCGTTTATGGCGCAGGCTACGGGTTATTGGCGGGTGTAGCGCTTTATTTCCTAATTGAGTACCGCCGTAAAAATGCGGAGCCAATGGAAGCCGAAGAGCCGATTGAAGTTCTCGAAGATTGATCAAGTAAGGAATATTTTCGCCCGGTTTACGCCGTGCGCTAAGGAAGAATTGCTATGAGTAAACATAATATCTATCACATTGGTTTGGAAAAAACGCCAGCAAACTACGAAAGCCTCAGTCCGCTAAGTTTTTTAGAAAGGGCAGCGAGTGTTTATCCGAATTACACCGCCACGGTGCATGGGAATATCCATAAAACTTGGCAAGAGACAGAAACTCGTTGTCGCAAGCTTGCTTCTGCTTTGCAAAAGCAAGGGATTGGTGAAGGGGATACGGTATCTGTGATTGCCCCCAATCTCCCTGAACTGTTTGAGATGCACTTTGGTGTGCCGATGTCTGGAGCGGTGCTTAACGCCATCAATACCCGTCTGGATGCGGATGCGATTGCCTTTATTTTCCAGCATGCGGAAAGCAAAGTAGTCATTGTTGATAAAGAGTTTACCGAGGTGGTTAAGAAGGCGTTAAAAATGATCGCCCATCGACCATTGGTTATCTCAATTGATGACCCTCTGTATACCGAAGGCAGCCTGATCAGCGAACTGACCTATGAAGAGTTTATTCTTGATGGTGATCCAGAGTATCCGTACTACCCACCAAGCGATGAGTGGCAAGCGATCTCACTAAATTACACCTCCGGTACAACGGGCAATCCTAAAGGGGTGGTTTACCACCATCGTGGGGCTCACTTAAATGCGGTGAGTAACATCATGTCATGGGATATGGGTTCACACCCAGTTTATCTTTGGACCTTACCTATGTTTCACTGTAACGGCTGGTGCTTCCCTTGGTCGATTGCAGCGGCGGCAGGTGTGAGTGTGAGTTTGCGCCACGTGCGTGCTGATGCGATTTTTGATTCGATCAAACAAAATAAAGTGACCCATTTTTGCGCCGCACCCATAGTGCTTAATATGATGAATAATGCCGATGTGGACTTAAAATCGGATATTCACCATCAGATTAAAGCAATGACCGCTGGCGCAGCGCCACCGGCCTCGGTTATCGAAGGTATGGAAGCATTAGGCATCGAAGTGACTCACGTTTATGGCTTAACGGAAACCTTTGGACCATGTGTAGTATGTGATTGGCAACGTGATTGGGATAGCCTCAACAATACGGAACGTGCCCGTATGAAAGCCCGTCAGGGGGTGCGTGCCCCTATGCAAGGTGAGTTAATGGTTGCCAACCCGATCACCATGGAGCCCGTAGCGAAAAATGGTCAAGAGATGGGTGAGATCTTCTTGCGCGGTAACATCGTGATGAAAGGTTATTTGAAAAACCCAAGTACATCCGATGAAGCATTAGCAGAAGGTTGGTTCCATACCGGTGACTTAGCGGTATGGCACCAAAACAACTACATTGAAATCAAAGACCGCTCTAAAGATATCATCATTTCAGGTGGTGAAAATATCTCGAGTATTGAGATCGAAGATGTCTTGTATCGTCACCAAGATATCGAAGAGGTTGCGGTAATCGCAATGGCGGATGAAAAGTGGGGCGAAGTACCTTGTGCGTTTGTCAAAACTAAAAATGATATCGACTTGACTCAAGATGAGCTGATTGAGTTTTGTCGCAGCCAGATGGCGCATTTTAAAGTACCGAAGAAGTTTATCTTTACCGCATTACCAAAAACATCGACGGGTAAAGTACAAAAGTACGTATTACGCGGACGTGTTAACGAATAAGCGAATATAAGTTATTTCTACTGCTCCAATAAATTTTAAGCCAATAGCATTGTGCTTGAGAGCTACCTTTATGTCAGTGTTGGGTAGCTCTCTTTTTTGAGTAGGTAATGTATCTTTATTTTAAACGACCATCGTAGGGCATGAAGCGTGTCCGGCAACTCGGTGGGAAACACTGCCTAAAAACATACCATCTTTACCAGTGTGGGTACCGCTTGCTCCCATAACTATCAAATCTACTTCTTTCTCTTTGCTGAACTTAATGATGGTTTGCGAAGGTCTGCCACCTTTGACGAAGCCACGTATTTGCTCAACGCCTTGGTCTTTCGCATGTTGTTTTGCTTGCTCAACAATGCATTTTGCGTACTCACTCAGCGCTTGGTCGGGGATCTGTAAATCATCAGGACGTACCATCGAAAGAGAGCTTTCGAATAAGCTATGGTGTTTGTATACGCTCAGTAAAAACAGTTCGCAGCCTGTTAGGCGTTGTAGCTCAATTGCTTTATCTAACGCATTGAGCGCAGAAAAAGAACCATCGACTGCAACCAATATTCTTTTAAACATGTTATCTCCTAAGGCTGCCAGTTAATCAAAAGCGATATCGCGCAAGAATAGGGCAATTTGCGGGAAGAAAACCAACAGCGCTGCCGAAAGCAACAAGATCGCGATAAATGGACCAGTGCCGCGGATCACCTCCCAGTAAGGCTTTTTAAAAATGGCAATCGCGGTAAAGATGTCACAACCAAAGGGTGGGGTAGCTGACCCTATCGCCACCTGCAGGGTGATAATAATCCCAACATGCACCGGATCGAGGTTAGTCGCTTCAATTGCAGGGGCAAAGATAGGCGTAAGCACCAAAATGACCACGATTGGGTCGACAAACATACAGGCAATGAAGAACGCGATTGAGATTGCAGCCAATACGCCCATTGGTCCCATTTCGCTGATGCCAACGGCCTCAAGAATAGCTTGCGGGATCTGCGCAAATGAGATTATCCAAGAGAAGCCATTACCCACACCAACCAAAATAAACACCACAGCGCTGATTAGCCCGGTTGAGCGAGCGATGGTGAAGATATCGTGAGTTCCAAGCGAACGGAAGATAACAAACTCAAGAATAAAGGCATACAACACACATACTGCCGCAGCTTCCGTAGGGCTAAATACGCCGCCGTAAATACCGCCAACGATGATGACAGGAAACATTAATGGCCATAGCGCGCGTTTAGTCGCCTGAAAACGTTCGCTCCAGCTCGCTTTCTCTTCGGTTGGTACGTTATTGACAGTGGCGTAGTAGAGACAATAGAGCGAGAACAGGAACAAGATCATTAGCCCTGGACCAATACCTGCGATAAACAGTTCTGCAATGGAAGTCTCTGAGATGACGCCATAAATGATCATGCCAATACTTGGCGGGATCAAAAAGGCAATATCACTGGCATTGATAATCAGAGCCAATGAAAAAGAATCACTGTAGCCTGCGCGTAACAGCTTAGGCCTGAGTGCAGAGCCGACCGCAACAACCGTTGCTTGTGTTGAACCTGAAACCGCACCAAATAGGGTACAGGAGGTAGCGGTGCTGATGGCTAAACCGCCACGTATATGACCGATAAAAGCCATGACCATATCGATCAGGCGCGCAGCTGATTGACCTCGAGTCATAATGTCTGCGGCGAGAATAAACATCGGTACCGCAATTAATGAGGCAGGACGAATACCACCGAGCACCTGTTGGATAAATGTATCCATTTGTCCGACACCGCCGAAGGTCATATAGAACCCCGTCAGTGCCGCGGTAATTAGAGGGATCATCATTGGAAAGCCAAGAATCAACAGGGCAATCATGATGAACATTAAGGTTAAAGCCATAGAAAAGTTGCCTTATTAAACTTCACTTTCAGTTTCAGCGTATCCATCCAGAACGCCAGCAGAAATATAGACATCAGAAGAGGTAAGGTTTTTGTACATGGTTAAGGCGTATTGGATGCCTGTAATGACAAAGCCAAGTGGTACCCATACGTAGATCCACCAGATTTCAAACCCCAGTGCAGGGAGAATTCTTCCGCGTTCGTATATGGATATGATGTACTCAAGAGAAAAGTAGGCGAGGACAAACATCACAACAGAGGTGAACAGTGCGATGATGGTCATTAAGATTTTTCGCCCTTTAAATGGCAGGGCATCATAGATGGCAGACATCCGAATATGACGACCATAACGAGCGGCGTAGCCAATACCCGCGAACGTGATCAGGACAATCAGGATTCGGTTGATCTCACCGGAGAAAAATAGCCCTTCACCAAACACAAAGCGGGCGACAACATTGACACAGGTATTGAGTGCCATCAAAAGGACGCCAGCGGCGAGTAAAAAAGATTCGAGTTTACAAATAAAATCGTCCAACAAGCCAAGAAAACCAGGCAGTGTTGAACGATAGGTCAGTGCTTCTGCATCAGTCATTGCGTACTTCCCTGCAAAGAAACAGGCACCCCAAGTGGAGTGCCTGTTTGATAAACGACTATTTGGTTACGGCTTCAAGGTCTTGCTTGAATTGATCAAGTAGTTGTTTTCCGCTATCACCAGTCATTTCGTAGAAAGTCGCTTCTACTTGTGGTGCGCGTTCTTTGAATTTAGCGATTTGCGCGTCTGTTAGGCGAGTAACGGTGACATCTTTGCTCGCGGCTTGGATTTTTTGCAGAGATTTGTCGGCTAAACCGTTAATGTGTTTAATGGTTTCATCGAACGCGTAATCGGCTGCATCGCGAACCACTTTTTTATCTTCTGCGGAAAGCTTATCGAAGAAGTCTTTGTTGGCCATCGATGCAGTAGTAAACCAACCGTGGTTAGTGAATACAAGGTTTGGAGATACTTCATATAAACCGCCAGACTCGATCCAGAAAATAGGGTTTTCTTGACCTTGAATCATGTTGGTTTGTAACGCACCGTATACTTCGCCCCAAGGTAGTGGCGTAGGTGTTGCGCCGAAAGCTTCGTAAGTAGATGAAAGCAGCGGGTTAGTCATGACGCGAATCTTTTTACCTTTTAGATCTTCAGGTGAAGTGATTGGCTCATCAACGGTCATCACCATTTCACCTTCAGGATACATCTTAAGTAACTCTAGACCTTGCGCCTCGTAAAGTTTAGGGAAGTTTTCGTTCACCGCTTTACTCTGACGGAAAAACTCAACCACAGATGCCATATCAGTCGGCATTAGGTAAGGAATAAAGAAGATTTGAGCTTCTGGAATAAGTGCACCAGTAAAACCAGGAGATTGGTTAACAAACTGAAGAATGCCAGCTTGCGCTTGCTCCATGATATCGTCCGACTCACCCAGCTCACCAAAGCGGTAAACTTGCAACGTATGCTCAGAGTTGTCTTCAATATATTTTTTAAACTTCAGCGCGTATACGTCTTGTACGTCGCCTTTGTATTCTTCGTGAGCGTAACGCCAAGTGTCAGCATTGGCGATAGATGAAAAACTTAGCGCAGCCGCAACGCATGAAACCGCAGTCAATTGCTTAAAATGGTTAAAAATGGACATCATGTCCCTCCAGTTTTGTCATTTATTTCTGATTCGTTCGAATAACAATTGGGGAAAAACAGCAAAGTCTAAATCCAATTCCAATCAGTAATACGGAACGAGTTACAGAGTCCCTTACAAGTGTATTCATTAGAGGTGTAATTAATAGTTTGGTATTGAATCTATTTTTAGGGTTGTGATCAGTGCCGAATAATTCGTTGTAACTGAGGGTTTTTGAGTGTTTCTTGAGTTTTTAAGGCCATTTTTATAATTAGAGAACAAGAAAAAATACTTACAGTTAAAATTATTTTTAGACTCCATTAATGAATGCCTGCTTATTTGAAAGATATATTTAGATATACCGGTCGATATTGAAGTTGTAGCAATGTTGACTGGCACCCACTAACCTCATCACGTATTACATTTATGATCGGCGGCTTTGTCTCTTTGTCGGCCACCTGCACCTGCAAGTTGTTTGGGTATAGTAAATAACAATTTCTCTACTCATGTTGAGCCAATCCGTTTTGAAACCACACACTACTCCTTTACAGAACAGAATTTAGAGTAAAAACTTTATTTGTTAAAAAAATAAAGCTATCAACCTAAAGTATTAGTAAATGTTTTCTTAATGAGATCTAGATCTCGAAATATAAACTTTTATTTCTATCTGATTTCTTATTATTTGAACCGGTTCCAAAAAATAGCTTTTTAATTGATATTTATGTCAATTTGACATTGTCAAAAATGAGACATGACGTCGTTGTCTTAATGTATTTTGTGTGGTTCTCATGTTGGGAATGGTTAATTTTTGTAACGAATTATTAAATTGTGAATATTTGTAAGATTGCATATTTCTCAGTGATAATCCGGCCGTAAAGGATAGAGCTAGTCTCTACTTAGTAAAAAGTAAAGTCGAGGTAAAAAATGTTAACTGAACTATATGTAAAAACTAAACTGACTGTTGAGAACTTCAAAAATGATCAACGTGGTGTAACCGCAATTGAATACGCAATCATTGGTGTTGCTGTATCGGCTATTGTACTAGCTGTCTTTAATGGCGCTGGTGAAGACGGCGGCCTAAAAGGTGCACTAGAGGGCGCTATCAAAACAATTACAGGTCATATTGGTGAAGCAGACACAGGTACAACAAACTGATTAGTGTCTCAGAATATAGCTTTTTAGGATGGTTCTTATTAGCCATCCTATCTTGCCGAGTGATATATCGCGATATATCCACTCGCACAATTTCCAACCGAGCATGCGCCGCAATACTCGGTATTAGTTTATTGATGGGTTTTACTCACATCGCTGTGGTTAAAACCATTTTAGTTTGCGTAGTTTTACTCACTTTATATGGTCTCTCGATATGGGGTGGGGGGGATAGCAAATTAGCTATCGCATTTTTACCAGCGGTATCTGAACAGTATTTATGGCTGTATTTGTTGTTTATTGCTGTTTTAGGTGGTGCGTTAGCAATGATTTATCTTTTTTATGGCTGTTTTGTAGGAATGAAGAAAGTAAAGCAGCGTGGTTTGCCGTTTGGTATACCCATTTGTTTATCTGCACTGTTTTTTATCGCAGCATCACTATAAGGAAAGAACATGCGCTCAAAAATCATTATGGCTGTCGCCATTGTTGCGATCGTAGCGGGTCTCTTCGGTCTGTTTTTTCCTAAACAAAATGTCCAACCAGTAGCTGCTACGCCGGAGGAGAAAGCGCCCGTTTTTTTCAAAACGTACGTTTTAGCCCAAGACACAGTTAAAAAAGGGCAGCAGGTTAAACGCACCGATTTCGGTATTGTTAAAATAAGTGAAGAAGAAGCCAACTCATTTGGTTTTGACTCAGATATGTTATTTGAATTTGAGAGTGGCTCAGTTTACGCGCGCGATATTGGGCAAGGTGAGCATATTTTCGCCGATAATCTTGTTCAACCATCGCAAGATAATTATATCGATTTCATCATTAAACCTGACCATGTGCCATTTGCTATCGAGGTATCACCTAGCTCAATTGTGGGGGGCGTAATAGGTAATGGCAGTTATATCGATATCTTGGCGTTAACAGGCCAAGACAGTTCGAGCAATGAGTTAGGAAATTTCAGACGCGAGCAAGTGTCAATTAATCCGGTGTTAACACATATTAAAGTGCTAAAAGTAGAGCAGCCGAAAGCAGAGTTGGCGCTGAATAACGATCAAATTAAGCCAAGTTATCTGATTTTGGAATTGAATCGAAAGCAAGTGGCTGTACTCACGGTCGCTAAAACAATTTCTAAAATTGAAGTACACAAAGCCGTTGGTCATTACTCAGTCAATGAACTCCAAGCCAATGCAGGTGATGTGTTACCTGACTTTAAAGCAATCAAAGAATTAAGAGCAGAAAAAATTGCTGTCAATTAATAGCTAAGGAAGAGCCGTTATGTCCCGTTCTAATTTTACCCTAGGTATTTTGTTGGCGAGTTTGTTCTTTTCGATTGCTGCCAACGCTACCAGTTTTATGTATTTGATGGAAGGTGAGGCCAAGCCAGTCATCACCACCACAGATATTGATACTGTGTTTATTTCTAATCCCGAGATAGCGGATTATCAAGTTATCGACACAAAAAAAATAGTCGTGTTTGGTAAGAAAATGGGCACCACATCTCTAATGCTATTTGATGAAAACGCTCAGACATTGGTTAATCGCAAATTGGTTATTAACCAGAGCTTTGCCGAGATCAGCCAACAAGTTCGCCTTCATTTTCCAACGTCGGATGTATCAATAAGCAATATTGGTGAACAAGTTGTGCTAACCGGTGTTGTAGCAACGGAAGACGAAAAAGATGGCATCAATGACTTAGTCGGTGAATTACTGTCTAAAGACGTCGAGAAAACCATTCATACATGGGAAAAAGATGAAGGCGATGACGAAATCATCGGTTTCATGACCAAACGTGAATATAAAGGCATCGTTAATCAAATCGAAGTTAATGTCACCAAGCAGGTCAATGTAAAGCTTTCGATCGCTGAAGTATCGCAAAGCTTTATGGAAAACTTTGGTGTGCAATATGGTAATGCAGGGCAAACAGCAGGTGTGTTTGTAAACCCGATTTTGGATTTCAGCGCCGACGATTTACTCGCGACGATTACAGCAGTGGGTGACGATTCGATAGGTCAAGTGTTGGCTGAGCCTAATTTGTCAGTGATCTCTGGAGAGAGTGCATCGTTCTTAGTCGGTGGTGAAATCCCGGTGGTGACGATTGTCGATAACGCAACCAACGTCGAATACAAAGAATTTGGTATCCGTTTAGACATGGTGGCTAAAGTGCTTCGTGATGACAAAATCAAACTCTCGTTACAGCCTGAAGTAAGTTCACTCGATACCCAATACACCGATGAGCGTTACAGCTTACCAGCGCTAAAAACTCGTAGGGCGAAAACCACTATTGAGTTAGGTAATGGACAAAGTTTTGTCTTAGGTGGCTTGCTTAGCACCGAAGATGTTGAAAGTTTGAGAAAGGTTCCGTACATCGGTGATATTCCAATTCTTGGTGCGCTGTTTCGTCACACCGAAACGTCACGGAATAAAACCGAGCTTGTGATTGTTGCGACCGTTAACTTAGTTCAGCCGATAGCACCTCATCAAGTTCAGCTGCCTTCAATGAAGCGTACATCAAATCTAACTCGATTATTCGGCGTTAAAGAACAGTATTCACCAGTGGTGACTCAACGCACACAAGATATTCTAGCTACCGGAGGATTTAAAAAATGAGCCGATGGATTATCACGCTATTTGTTGCCTTTTTCCTCAATGCCTGTGCAGTTGTCCATGAAAATCACAGTATTGCTGTTGATGTCTATCCTGTTGAATATCAGCTTTCTATGTCGCTTGAAAATGGCAGTGAAAAGCAGGCAGAGCGTCAATGGTTAGAACTTAAACACAGTGCTTCTCAAACCTTACTGAGTCAACCTGTTGCATTTTATTACTCGAGCACATCAGGTAAAAAACTTGCCAAACGATGGAGCAGTGAACTGCTTAAGCAAGGTGCCAAGGATGAGCTGATCTCTGTTGTTGCAAGTAAACAGCTTGGTGAGTTTGATGTTCAAGTTCAGTTTATCAACTACAAAGTGGTCACCCCTATTTGTGAGCCACAAGAAGTCAGTGAATATGCGGCTCAACGAGTAGGCTGTGCGCCAAATAGCAACCTTTGGCAGTCAATGGTTGCACCTCAAGCGGCTCTTGCGGGGGCAAGTGTTGGCCAAATGCCATCTGGAAATACCTTACAGCCTTAAAAGGAAGTGACTTATGTTAGATATATTAGAGTCTCTAAATAAAGTAGAAAAAAAGGCTAAAGAATCGCTACGTTTTAATTGTGTTGCGTTTACTCAAAGTGAGCAATGCCGCCTCTTAATTGAAGAGGCTTTTCGCTTTGATGGATTGGTGCCTCCAACCAGCTTGCCAAACACAGACGCAGATATTCAAGCACACGTGCGCCAAAGTGAAATAGAAATTGTCTTGGTCGAGTTAAATGATTCACCCAATGTGACTGAAGATATGCAGCGTATCAGCCATTTGCTACCGAACCATGCTTCGGTGATTGTGATTGGACAAGAGGATGCAATATCGACAATTCGCAATTTAAAGGCAATGGGCTTCTACTATCTATTTTGGCCCGTCACCAAAGCAGAGCTGTTGGATTTTGTTAAAAACGTTTTTGATAACCGAGTTCGTGCGAGCGGACTTGGGAAAAAACGTTATGCCAAAAATATTGCCGTTTGGGGATGTGCCGGCGGGGCGGGGACGTCTTTACTTTGTAGTGAAATTGGTCATGGCCTAGCGAAGCAATATCATGCCAAGTGTCTGATTGTGGACCATGATTATTATGCAGGAAATATCGATATTCTACTCAAACTAGAAGGGTTTGAGAAAAAGCCAGCAACCATCGCCAGTGTTGATCATGACCTTGATGGGATATACGCCAGCAGCCTAACTAGAAAAGTCAATGATATGTTGTCTGTCTTATCTCTGACTTCAGAAACTCACGATGCTCATGAGTTAAAAGAGTATATCCGGACACTGGAAGCATTGTTATACGAACACAATAACTTTGTTATTTCAGACCTTTCCAAAGGCGGACAAACCAATGCTGACTATCAATATCTGGCAGATAAGGTGGATACCGCCGTTTTGGTGGTTAACCCAACGGTTTCAGGTGTTCGACAACTAAAGAAAATTTTGCAGCATTTGACCACTCATAGTCCTAGCTCGAGACAAATCATTGTGCTTAATCATGTTCGTCCTGCAAAAGCAGCAATACTTTCACGTGTTGAGGTGGAGAAATTTTTGGGACGCCCAATCGATATTGAAATCCCATATGAGCAAGATTTATTGAAGCATATTCTTGATGGTGGATATTTGCATCAGTCCAAGCTTTCGGTAGCGGCGTCGATTCAAGAGCTGATTGGAATGATCATGGGAGAGACTGCCGTTCCCAAGAAAAAAACGTTTACTCAATGGTTGTTAAGAAAGTAGTGCGGTGAGGAATAATTATGATTCAAACACAATCTCGCAGTACTTTTATTTCATTGCGAAAACAAATTTACGATGCGTTAGAAGCGGATATCGTAAATAAACTAACACGCGAGCAACTCACAGACCAAATATCAACCGCAATTGATGTATTAATTGATAGAAATGACTATTCGGTTGCAACGGTTGTTAGACGAGAGTACGTGAAGAATATCATTGATGAGCTGCTGGGGTTAGGTCCCCTTCAGCCTTTAATGGATGATGAAAGCATCACCGATATCATGATCAATGGTCATCACAACGTGTATATCGAACGCAATGGTATTGTCGAACGTTCAACGGTCTCGTTTATCGACGAGCAACAGTTGTTGCAGATAGCAAAAAGAATTGCAGCTCGAATTGGTAGACGTGTCGATGACTCTTCGCCAACCTGTGATGCTCGTTTAGAAGATGGCAGTCGTGTGAATATTGTTATTCCCCCAATTGCTATAGACGGCACAGCGATATCGATTCGTAAGTTTAAGAAACAGAGTATTGATTTAGAGCAGTTAGTTGGTTTTGGTGCTTTAAGCCCCGAGATGGCCAAAATATTGATGATTGCATCACGCTGTCGATTAAACATCCTTATTTCTGGCGGTACAGGTTCGGGTAAAACGACGTTATTAAACGCGTTATCTCAGTTTGTTTCAGAAAAGGAACGTATCGTCACCATTGAAGATGCCGCTGAACTTAGACTGCTACAACCCCATGTTGTGCGTCTAGAAACAAGAACATCAGGGATTGAAGGGACAGGCGCTATTACCCAGCGAGAGTTGGTGATTAACTCACTTCGTATGCGTCCCGATCGCATCATCGTTGGTGAGTGTCGTGGTGGTGAAGCTTTTGAAATGCTGCAAGCCATGAACACTGGTCACGATGGCTCAATGTCGACTCTTCACGCTAATACTCCGCGTGATGCTTTAGCAAGGGTGGAGGCAATGGTGATGATGGCAAACAATAATTTGCCGTTAGAAGCGATTCGTCGAACGATCGTGAGTGCGATAGACCTGGTTGTGCAAGTTAACCGCTTACATGACGGCTCGCGCAAGATCATGAGCATATCCGAAGTGATAGGCCTAGAAGGGTCAAATGTGGTTATGGAAGAAATTTTCCGTTTTGAACCATCTTTTGGCAATGACAGTGATGGCCGTGTCAATGGCGAATATGTTTCCGCAGGATTGATGAAACGTTCAGTGCTGGTTGAAAAAGCCCGCTTCTTTGGCTTGGAAGGAAACTTAAACACTATTTTCGGCTTCACAGGAGGGTGATTATGGCATGGTTAAGTTTGCTGTTAGGTGGTGTATTGCTGCTTTTCCTTGCTCGAGGCGAGAAAAAGAAAAGTGCTGCTCATCTATTAGAACGTCAAACCAAGGTGAAAGTTGTCGCCTCTATGGAGCAAGGTAATGCGGTTAACTTAAACTCCCTGAGTGATGAAACCTTTCTGCAAAAACTTTCCCGTGAGTTTACCAATACGCGCAGGCAGCTTGGGTCGGGCGCGCTAATTAAGCTCGCGGCAGTTGTGTTCCTCTTAGGCATTTTATCTATCTACATCAATAAGAACTTTGTTCGTGGTGATTCGTGGATAGTTCTAGCTATTGTAGAGCTTGTTGGGCTGTATTTTGGCTATCAATGGCTACAAAAGCGTGAGAAAGCTGCATTTGATACAGAATTCCCGGATGCACTTAATATGCTCACTAGTGCAATAAGCTCGGGTGAAAGCTTAATGCATGCGATTTTGTACGTTGGTAAAACTCTTGATGGTGAAGTGGGGAAAGAATTCAAGATAATGGGTGAGCGCTTACAAATGGGCGAGTCGCCTGACTCTGTATTTAGGAAGTCGTGTAAACGATTCCCTTACTCAGCCTTCCATTTTTTTGTTATTACCATGCGGGCCAATATGCAGCGTGGCGGTCAGTTAAAAGAAGTCATGACACGACTGAACCGCTTGATGTTTGACGCTAGGGCGGTGGAAAAGAAGAAATATGCTCTGACATCTGAGGCAAGAACATCAGCCAAGATTGTTGCGGCTATTCCTTTTATTTTCTTGTTTATGCTGCAGTTTTTAAGCCCTGATAATTATGAATACGTTATGTTTGAACCTAA
This sequence comes from Vibrio fluminensis, assembly GCF_015278125.1. Lineage (GTDB taxonomy): Bacteria > Pseudomonadota > Gammaproteobacteria > Enterobacterales > Vibrionaceae > Vibrio > Vibrio fluminensis. The sequence goes on along the minus strand of NZ_JADILO010000001.1, from coordinate 278,075 downwards.
AGGACGGGTGATACTGTATTACGTGTTAGTCAGTGAGTTTATTGGTATCGCTATCGTATGGAAATTAATGAAAGGAGTGGAAGCATGAGTTTTCTCTCTTACGTTAACGTTGCACTGTGTTTGATTGGTGTTGGCTTACTGGCGTTAGTTATTTCATTTCGTCAGCAGAAAAAACATCAGTCGATATACAAGTATTTAGCCGAAGATAAAGACAATGAATCTCAATCTTTGGGTGATTGGTTAGAAGTTATTGTGCCGAAATCTTTATCGGTTAACGAAAAAGAAATTCAACAAAAATTATATGACTCTGGCAATTACTCCTTTAAGTACGCTCACTTATATTTGCCGATTAAATATTCGATGTTAGCGATAGGCTCAGCGATTATCGGATTTATGTTTTACGGCTCATTGGAGCTGCCAATGTTGATCGCATCTATTTCTTGTTGGGCTATTGCTACGCTAATTGTTCCGGACATGATTTTGAATGCGCGAATCAAAGCGTACCAAGCAGCCATTAATCGTCAATTACCTTATTTGATTGACTTGCTAGCAGTCTGTGTTCAGACAGGTATGACGATTGAGTCATCATTAAGCTATCTAGCTAAAGAAATGCAAGGTTTTGACCCTAAACTGGCACAGTTACTACAGAGAACCAATGAAAGGGCGCAACTGGTGGGGTTAGATAAAGCCTTGGATGAGGTTCATAGCCACATTCCGACACCAGAAATGCGCAGTTTCGTTATGACGCTAAAGCAGAGTCTTCAATATGGTTCTTCTATTTATTCAACGTTAACCACATTGTCTGCGGATATTCGCCAAGTTTCGATGCTAACGACAGAAGAGCGCATCGGTAAACTAGCGGCAAAAATGTCGGTACCCTTGATTCTTTTTATCATGATGCCAATTGTGATTTTGATAGCGGCCCCTGGTGTAATGAGGATGCTTTCTGGTGCGTAAATTAATTCAATCAACCGTTGTTTCAACGTTACTGATCAGCATGCTGCAAGGTTGTGTAGCATCCGGTAACACTAAGCTGGCCGATCCTGAAGAGTTGAGTTTGGAAACTCAAGAGAGAGTCTTGTTGGCTTCCAATAATACGGTCGGGCTGATCGAGTTCTATCAACAGCAATTAAAGCAACACGATTCTGAAGATTATCGAATCAAACTCGCTGAAGTTTATTTAAAGAAACATGATCCTGAGTCAGCACTGTTTACGTTATCTCCTTTAATGAACAAAGCGCAGATTTCTGTGAAAAGCTCTGTCGTTGCGGCCAAAGCTCATATGGACTTAGGTGATTTTGAGGTAGCGCTGCCACTACTCGAGCAGGCTTATAAACAAGCGCCGAATGATGGTGAGATAGCCAATTTACTTGGTGTCGTGTATGCAGAGCAAGGGCAATTAAAGTTAGCGCGTAAGATGTTTGAGGCAGCAAGAAGTCAATTCTATAACGACTTAAAGATTAAGAATAACTTAGCGTTACTAGACATACTCGAAGGGGATTATGTGGCAGCGTTGGATCGCCTATCTTCGGTGGCTTCAGACCCACAATTGGATAAGCAAACGCGAGCTAATTTACTGTTAGTCATGGCCAAAAATGGTCAAGAGCAAATGGTGATGCGTGAATTGGACGACTCGTTGACGAGCAGTCAGAAAAGGAACATTTATCTGGCGTTAAGAAATACGAGTCTAAAAGTCAGCGATAGCTCTGCGCAATCAGAGAGTGAAACCGATATTGAAGCAAGTGCCATGCCTTCTTCTATAGCTCACGAGTTGAGCCAGTAGGGAGTGGAGCAAAGATGAAAACATGCAGAAAACAAACAGGGGCGGTCGCGATTGAATTCGTAATGGGCTTTATGCTGTTTTGGTGGTTGTGTATGGCCTGGGTAGAAACCAGCTATATGTCTTATATATCGGCAGTATCAGATTTAGCGGTCAGTGAAGCTTCGCGTGAAACGCGACTTGATAACTCAATAGGTAAAAACCAAACCTATGCGCAGCGCTTTCAGCAAGCGTTGAAAAATGGAGATTCGCTTTGGTCTAAGTTTGTCGATCCGTCAAAAATACGATTCACGATTCAGTATGTAAAAACGCCCAGTGAATTAGAACAGCTTGCTGATGACTATTGTCCACTAGCAGAAGGTGAAACGACCAATGAGTGTGGAACGGCCGAGCACAGCTCTATTGCGGTTTACCGTATAAATTATGATTACCAGCCAATGTTCAATTATTTCCTTAATTCAAGTCAGCTGTTTTCTAGAGAAGTAATTATGATACAGGAATATGAACGCGATGAATTCATATATTAGTAATAGATTAAAGCAGAAGGGTACTTTTACGATTGAATTCGCAATAGTAGGGCTATTTCTTAGCCTGCTTTTTGTTTTTGCTGGCGATATGACAATTAAACTTGCCCATAAAGGCAAGTTAGACAGACTTTCTTATTCTTTAGTTAATATTTTAAAAGAAAGAACGCAACTATACGGAAAAGACTTTCAGATAAAACAATCGCAAATTGATTCGATTGTTAACATTGCCACGGACTCATTGCGAAGAACAGTACAACAATTTGAAGATGCAAATTTTGGATATTTGATTGAAGCCGTAACATTTAATCAAGCTCAGGAGCCAAGTTACCAAGCTTTTGCCCCGACAGGCACGGGTGCAAGGTGCCAAACAGAGCAAACACTCGAGCAAATGCAACACCTTTCCAAAATAACGACTTGGGGACGTAGAGCAACACTTTATCGTGTAACACTTTGCTATGAAACGGATAACTGGATTGGCGATTTGCTCGATATGGATTTTACTACGGTCCAGTCTGACGCAGTGATGATTGGGAGGTAATTATGAGTAATAAACGTAATTATCAAAAAGGGCACGCATCAATTCTTTTTGTCATCATTGTGCCAGCACTCTTTGGCGTATTTATGCTGGGTTCTGATGGCGCGAGGGCGCTGCAACAAAAAGCGCGTGTAATGGATGCAGCAGAAGTGGCGGCACTAGCGGTTTCAGCGCATGCCGATGACAACCAAGAAGGCAGCACGGTTAATACCGCGATCGTGACTGATGTTATGAAAGCGTATTTCCCGTCATTAAAAGATGGTGATCTGCAAAATATAAATATAGTCAGAAAAAACTGTGAACAAATAGCGGATTGTAATACTGAAGGTCATCGTTTCTTCCAGTATCAAGTCAGTGCAACGGTGAAATACGATTCTTGGTTCCCTGGCAATGATGCGATTGCTGGATTTGGCGATGAGATTTCAGTTGCCGGTGCAGGTACATCTCGAAAATATCAAAGTGATGCGATCGACGTTATGTTAGTGGCGGATTTCTCAGGCTCTATGGATGATGGTTGGAGAGGTGGGAGTAAGAGAAAATATAAGGATCTGGTCGATATTATCGAAGATGTTGCTGATGAATTGCAGAAATTCAATGACTTAAAAATACCTGATAAAATCAATACAATCGGGATAGTTCCTTATAGTGCTGACGTTTATCGGGATCTAAAAGGTAATGGTTGCGCTAACTCAAATACATACAAAGCTGGTGAAATATCTCATCTAGAAACAGTAAGGAAATGCGTAAGGTGGAGATGGGGAAGGTGTGTCGAGTATCGGTATTATGTTGATTATGAAAAAACTATTGAAAGTATGTATCGACCTTATGAACAGTGTGGATATGATAGAAGACTAGGTTCACATGACTATTACAGTCTTGCTCTGACGAGAGATTTCAACAAATTTAAAAAAGACATCAATAAATTTGAGCCTACGGGTGGCACAGCCTCATATGAAGGCATCATTGATGGATTTAAATTACTTCGTCATGGAAAAAATGATAATCGTTTGTTAATTATATTATCTGATGGTCAAGATAATCGAGATTATAAAAAACATTCTTCAGAACTAATAAATAACCACAAAATGTGTGAGAAAATTCGAGATGAGCTAGAGAGAGATGACAAAGAAGCAACGATGTATTTGATCGGGTTTGACTACACTTCTGGTTCAACCAATATTCCATTAGATAATTGTGTTGGTAAAGACAATATATTGTATGCACAAAACAAAGATCAGATTCTAAATAAAATCCTTTCTTTAATCGCAGAAGAAATTGGGCATCTAAAATAAAAGGAATGTAAATATGACTAACCTTGTTAAAGCAATAGTCAGTACCGGTGCAGTGGCTCTATCTTTTGCGGCTTATGCAGATATGGACAACCAATTAGAGAAGATTTGTACTCAATCGGGTGTCACGACCAAACAAGTTGTTAAAGTGGGTCAATCTCAACGGGTAGAACTTTTACAAGGAGGGATGTTAGTGATTGATGGTGAGGGCGTCGCACCAACCAAACAATTACTAGCCGCAGAGCTATCTGCTTTAGGGGTTGGCCATGACTGTGCTGAGTATTTTCTCGCAAACGGAAGCACTAACCAAGCGGATGGTCGAGTGTACTTTGGCTTTGATAGCCACCAATTAACGCCTGCATCAAAGCAGATTCTTGATAGTTTGCTTGATAAAATCCGCAGTTCATCTAGCTCGATTGTTCTTGCTGGTCATACTGATTCAACCGGAGAGCAAAGTTATAACTTTTCTTTGGGGCTTCAACGGGCGGAATCAGTGAAAAGTCATCTGGTTGCTAAAGGCGTTGAGTCAAAGAATCTAGAGTCCGTAAGCTTTGGTGAGTCGCAACCAATGGCTTCAAATGAGACTCTAGACGGGCGTAAGGCTAACCGTCGAGTAGAACTAAGCCTGAGCAACCCCAAATAGATATTGTTTACCTTAGTGATATTGCCCACCAGTTAGCGTGCATCGTGCCTTAATGATGCACGCAACTGAAATTATTCTGCGAAAATTACTGATTTGTCGAGCTCAACTCTAGTCGCTGCAAATTCGCATTTATGCTCTGATCACCTTTTAATCTTTGCCATAACGTACCTAATTGGTCTACGTTCCGTTCTGTTGGATGGCGTGTTGGTGCCTTGAGTAGTTGCCAATTGCCCATTTTGTCTTTTTCGGCAAAAACAAACTGAAAAGCAAGATTGTCTGCCATTCCCAATCGTAAGTCAGTGACAATCAGCGAATCGCCATCCTGGCGATAGTTTAAGTAATTGTGTGAGAACTCTTTTAGTCCGGCAAGCGTTTGTGGTTCTTGCTCTAAAGGCCACTCACCTAATGGGCGAGAGATAAAATCAATACGGTCATTTTTATCCAACAGAGAAGCTAACCCTTCCCAATATTGACCGTCACCCAATACAACTACTCGCCAAAGCACCGTGTTGAAAGGGCTTGGCATCACCAACACATCCGTCGCTGGTAGATTTTGAGCCCGTAAGTTTTGTTCCACTCGTTGAGTTATGGTTTGCTGTGCGGCATATCCCCAAACAAGATATAGGGTGGATAGGGCAACAACTGCTTGGCACCAGTGCCCTGCGCGAGTTTTTGAGAATAACGCGACACCAATTGCGACCAGTAGAGGCAAGGTGTAAATAGGATCAATAATAAAGATATTGCTCACTTCAAAGTAGCCTTTGATTGGCCATAAAAGTTGCGTGCCATAGGTGGTCATTGCATCTAGTAGCGTGTGAGTGACTAAAACGCTGGTGGTTAAAGCTGAGATGCGAGCGAAACTCCAAAAGCTATCTGGGCGTAAACGAGTGTAAAACCAAGCGATGAGCAACGCAAAAGGAGGAAGCAACAAAAGAGAATGGCTAAATCCACGATGCTTAATTGTATTGCTAACGGCATCACCATAGTCGAGAAGCACATCGAGATCAGGTAAGGTTCCGAGGGCCGCACCTACCAATAGTACTTTGGCATTGCATCGTTTGCCTGCAATGGCGCCTGCTACCGTTGCACCAAGGGCTGCTTGAGTTATTGAGTCCATATATCTTTACTTGTCTATTTATGTAGGCCATTGATTAACATACAGTGAGCCAAATAGACCTGTCAATTTAAGAGCCTTGGTTGTAACCAGCATGAAGCTAAATCATTTATGACTATATACCAAGCACCTTGAGGTTATTTGGGTTGAATGTCTCGTAAAATAGTAACACCGTATATAGCTTGGAATGACGGTATCAATACCCGGTTAGTTCCATATATCCACTACCACTATGAGTCCCTTCAATCACTATCGGTCCTTCCCAGTAAGGCACAGTTAATGGCATCTTAGCGTTTGGATTGAGTGCTGATATGGTCAGGTCGATTTTGTGTTTTGGTATTTTAAGTAGCCAACCAGTCGGGTAATCAGTCCCTTGAATGTTGGTTTGTTTGGTAGAACTCAGACTAAAGTCGTTCGGCGAGATAGAGATACTTTCGCCATTGCTCTGCATTAATCGAGCGTGAGCGTAATGCGTTTGGGTTTTGTCTTCCCCGCGAAGTTGAAAGACGACGAGCGTAGTTTGGTTGTTGAGCCTTAGAGCAAACCAATCCCAGCCTTGCTGTGAGTCGAGCAGAAACTGAGAACTCCATTCTCTGTCGATCCAACCATTGCCACTGACTTGATGGCGTTTGCCTTGAATGACGACTTCACCTGTCACTTCAATGAAAGGTTGGCTGTAATAGTAGGAAGCGACCTTACCATCCGCACTTTTCTTACTGTAACCTTGGTTACCCTGTTTCTGATATGGGGCAGTACTGGTAAGGTTTAACGTGTAGCTAAACAGTTTGGATTTGACCATTAGTTTAGCGGGCAGAAGTTCATCGCTTTGCGATTGCCATTGCCAATCATCAACAAAGACGCGCAAGGGATGTTTTTCGACGCCAGCCAGTTGAGGATGCTGGCGTGACCATTTTTCATCTGTAAAGTGCCTTGTTTGGTTGGTAACAGCGCTATGTGCCATGTAGATTTGTTGACTATGCCATGGGGTGTTGGAATCATTCGATTTGTCGTTCTGGGGGGCGGTTGCAAATCGAAATTGTGTCCACTGTATGCCGAGAGTTTGCCCCGTTTCATCAACCAAATTGGCGGTAAAATACCACCATTCATGACGAAAATTCTCATGAGCTTGGTGATCGTCCGGAAAACGAATATCAACACCTTCAACCACGACTGCGTAGGAGGCGTCATCTGGCTCTGTACCACTTGGCTTTGTGCTATCACCGAGCCAATTGCTCATACTGTTAGACTTTGGTTGATCGCAACCTATCAATAGTAATGCGGCAATACACAGAGTGCCGATTTTCCGTATTTTAATCATTACAGCACCTCATTTTGCAAACTGGCCAAAATCGGTCTACGAACAAGACGCCAAAGAGGAATTAGGGTGGCGATGATGGCGACGATGAGCGTTATGCCTGCGATGGTCAGCGCGTCTTGCCAATGCCAAACAAACTCTAGGCTCCAGCCAAATGCTCGTAGCGTGACAATATCGGTTAGTACAAATCCGACAAGCGCACCCAACGGCAGAGCCATACTCAAGGTAAATACGACCAATACGACCATTTGCCCAATCACCATCAACATTAATTTTTGTTGGTTCACCCCAAGAGCATAGAGTCTTGCGATTGCAGCCTTACGAGCATCGAGGAGCATAAAACAAGAGCAGAACAAACCGATCACCGCAACCAGCAGAGTGACGCTGTTGAGCGCGCGTGTGATAGCAAAAGTCTGCGAGAATATCTCTAACGCGATTGCTTTAATGTCCGCTTGGTCATAAACCTGACTCGGATGAAGCTTGAATCGCGCAATAAGCTGCTGATATAGGCTTTGTGGATCACTTGCGGCTTTAACACCAAGGCTAGTTGGCAGTCGAGTAAAACCGTTTTGCTGCCAAAGCTGAGGTGCGATCAGTACTTCACCGTTGGGGGAACCGTAGTCATGGAACACCGCCCCAACTATCAGAGTTTGTTTAGGTAATGCTTCAAGTTCTACTTGGCTGTTTAATGACAATCCGAGTTTGACTGCGGTGGGTTCACTTATCGCAACCACTTTTCCGGCAAAAAACAGCGGCCAGAAGTTATCGATATGAGATTTAAACACCATGGTTTGTTCTAAAGTATCGCGATCTTTGGTACCGAGTAAAATCGGCAAACCTAGCAGCTGGTCATCCACATAGAACTGTCTATAGACCTTGTCGACACTATCCATCTGATCCAATGCTTGTTCTATTTCTGCCATTTCGTTTTGCGCTGGACTTATATAGATATCGGCATGCAGACGCTGATCTAACCATTGTTTAAGTGTGTACTCAAAACTGCCTACTAAGGTATTGATGCCAATATTTGCGGTAACGGCGAGCAGCAGCGCCATCATAGCCAGAGAGAGCGGGGCAATGAGTTCTTTTAGTTCAGCGAGCAGATAAAGCAATAGCCCATTTGGGGTTTGCTGCTCACTCCAGCCAGCGAGCACACTGAGAGTTTTTGGAAGATAGAGCGGAACAGCAATAATGAGTACCCCAAGCCATGCCATCGTGATTCGATGGTGGTCACTGATCAGTAATCCGAGTAAGGCGAATAAGGTCAGCGTGACAGCGACGATGAATAAAAGACTATTGTTCGCGGTTACAGGCGCATGATAAAACCCACCGTGTGATGAGAGTGGCTGACGAATACGTTGGCGTAAATGTTGCCAGCTAGCCAGAATCGTTGCTGCTAACGTGAGGAGTAAAGCTTGCAGCCACCATTGCCATTGCCAAGAATTGGGGAGAATCGTCGCGCCGTACAATTGCTCAAGCGTTAGCGCAACGGTGGGATGCAACCAGTGGCTAAGTTGAATGCCAAGCACAAAGCCTAGCGTGGTACCACACGAAACTAGGATTGCCAACTCTACCACTAGCGCACTTAGTACATAGCGTTGAGCGACACCCATTTGTTGGATCTGCACCAGTAAGCGATTACGTTTTAATAAGCTGTACTTAACGCCGTTGTAAGTGATGAAAAGGCCCACCAAGAAAGCCAACAGACTCATTGCCGTTAAATTCAGATGAAAGCTATCGGTAAGTGAATCGAGCTGAGAGTCTTGTTGATTAATGGTTATTTGGCCAAGGTCGCCGACGACGTTTTCCATAAGCGCTTGTTCAGAGGTGTTCTCCAAAATCGCGATATAACTGAGTTTGCCTGATTGACCGAGTAGCTGTTGAGCAAAGCCAATATCCACTAATACTCGATTTCCTAACTGCCATCCATCAGGCAATGCCACCACCTTAATTCTTACCTTATCTAACATTAGGTAACGGACTTGTTTAATGCTCTGGTGCTGAGTTTGGCTCATCATTAACACAGGTTCACCGGAAATAAGCTCAGCTAGCGGGAGTTCAGTGCTGGAAAGCGAAGCATTGTTTGAGCTATTGCCCTTGGTTTGGGCGGACGACGAATGATCTTTCTCTGCTCTTTGCCTGGCGGTAATCGCTGCAATCACATCAATGCCTTGTATCGACCAGCGACGTCCATTGTCGTCACGCACACGCCCATCGATCAATGGTACAATATTGGCGAAACCATGCTGGCGTAGCGAAAAATAGAGCGATTCGGACAAATAGCGCTGACCTGACGGGGGAATGATGAGCTGTTTAGCTTGAGTGCTAAGTGGCTCAGAGGCATCGCTGTAACTGCGCTTAGCGTTAAGGTTGATGGCTTGCACTGCGACAAATAAGCTTACCGCCAGTACAATACCTATTAGAATGGCTGCAGCTTGCAGTGGCGCTTGCCGATAGTGGGCGACAAATATCCTCAGAGCCAGAATAGTATGGGAGAGGGCAGGAATGACTGCGTTATTCCATTTCATAGCTAATCTCAGATGCAGGCATCTGCTGAGAGAGCTGACCATTGCGTAAGTGGAGTTGGGCTTGCATAAAAGCCGCACAAGTTGGACTGTGAGTGACTAGCAGAACGGCTGTGTTACCTTGAGTGGTGATGTCACGGAGTAGTTGCATTACTTCAATGCCCGCTTTTTGATCTAGATTACCCGTTGGTTCATCGGCGAGCAGAAGTTGAGGTTGATGAGCCAAGGATCGGGCAATCGCGACACGTTGCTGTTGTCCACCAGATAAAGCCGATACATGTCTATCTAGCAGGTGTTCGATGCTTAATTTCTTGACGAGATAGTCGCACCATTCTCCCCACTTATGCTGATTTAGGTGCAGCGGAAACTCTATGTTCTGTTTAACGTTAAGCGGGGTAAGCAAGTTAAATTGCTGGAATACCACACCAAGCTTTTGGTGGCGAAACTGACTCCATTGTTTATCTTGCCAGGCTGAAGAGTCTTGCCCGTCTAAAACAAGTTTCCCACTGTTTAATGGCTCGAAGCCTGCAATTAGATTGAGCAAGGTACTTTTACCGCTGCCACTGGCTCCCGTTAAAGCAATGCTAGAGCCGCTGACTAAAGTAAAGTCGATGTTATCCAGTACACAATGCTGCTCCTCGCCATCAACAAAAATTTTGGTCGCATTGTGCAGTTTAACCAGAGGTTGCGTCATTTAACGTCCTTGTTGTCATTGATTGTTAATGCTTACGAGCATTGAGACTTTTACGTTCAATAAATAAATATTAGGAACGGTTGATCAATAGACAAACAAATTTCAGACAGTTATTTGGTGCTCATCGTCGGTTTACAGTTAAACTCGCCAAATTTACGAGAAATCCTTAACCAGAGTGGGTCGGTTGGCGCAAAACAATTGGCTAAATAGGGATTTGTATTGCCATCCTAAGTTAAATAACCGCTTCGCCAAACTTTTGTTTTCAATGATCGCAACTTCAACGCCTTGGTAATGATAGCGATGATGATCAACATAGTTGAGAAAGGCAGTGAGCACTCCTTGCCCGCGAACCAACGGCGCAAAACTCACTGAAACGATGGAAAAGCGCTGACTACCAACAGGGCAGCGCACAAAGCAATGGCCAAGCGGATGGTTAATGGTTTCGGAGAATTCCGGAAATGGACGAGCGTCGAAACTCTCCGACAACTTGTCGTATTCAGCGCAAAGGTGACTGAGAGGGGCTTGTGCTTCACGGTTCATGGCTATATTCCCTCAGTGTTGTTGAGTTAAATACAATCGGGTTGCCAATAATTTAACCATGAAACAGAGAAGGGAATTGCGGTGAACTTTTTGAGAATTGCTTCCTTATTTATGTGGGAGTGGTGTGTCCCTTTAAGTTCTACATTCATTGCTTGTTGTTCTTAAAGGGCAGTAGTCAAGAAGAGGCAATAACCTCTTCTTGATTCTTATCGGTTATTTTTCTTCAAGCTTCATGTCGACAATAAGCGGCAGGTGATCCGCTATCTCATGCCATGCTTTACCGGATACTTTATCTGTCGGTTTTGGCACCTCAATATTTTCAATATCCCATTGCTGAGCATTGCTAGTTAATATGTAGTCAATCTTACGATCTGGGTTCCAAGAAGGAGCGGTATAGGTTAAGTCTTCGTGATCAACAGGCGTGAACCAAGATTGTAGCTCAACATACTCCGGGTTAACTGGCGTTAAGTTCAAATCACCAATGATGATTGGTAGAGCATTAGGTAGTTGCCAAGTCGAGAACGCATCATTTAGCGTGCGAACTTGCGCCATACGCAAAGCAGTGTCGGTATGGTCTAAGTGCGTTGTGATTGCGGCTATTGGAGCGGGGTACCCTGGAATATTAACTTCTACCGAACAAGCGGAGCGTTGCTCTTTGCCTTCCATATTTGGTAGATACATATGCTCGATAAGTTTGATAGGGTGTTTAGAGAGAATTGCTGTGCCGTATTTGCCACCATCGAACTCAATGGCTTCACAAAAAACAAAGTTCATACCGAGTTCATCAGCAATGTACTTAGCTTGGTTTACAGGTGTGGTATTGGAACCACCAAAGTTTGCTGCCGATCGACCTGTGTTGTTGTCCACTTCTTGCAAACCAATGATGTCGGCATCAATTGCTTTTATAGCATCACGAATTACTTGAGTATCACCCATACGTGAAGCCATGATGTTATAAGATGCGACGCGAATTGAGTTGGTATCGACTGGACCATCAATGATGACATTGCTTGCGAAAACACTGCTTGCTGCAAACATAGTAGCAAGCGCTAATAGAGATTTTTTCATGTAATGACCGCCTTAGAATAGTAGAAAGCTATTTCTCATTAAGATTGCTCGCACTATAAACAGGCGGCGTGGGAGGTTATGTGAGTTCTCTCGCACGATAACGGTTATTTATCGTTCTATTATTAATAGGCTGGGTGGTTATCACAAAAAGGCCCGTACCCACAGAGGTGATAGGAGTAGTTGAGTTTGAAATAGAGATTAAATCAATTAAACAAATGCCTACCTCTTTCTTTAGATATGTCTTTGTATAATTCATTGTTTTGGTGTGACAACGAAAAGTGACAGTCCTAACGATTATTGCTGCTACTTATCTCTTGGAGTTCTAATAGTGAGTATTGCGGCAATATATTGATTAAGGTTTTTAGAACATCAATATGTTTATTGATGCAATTTAACTGAATTCTATCCAAATGGTTAAATATGCAAGTTTATGATATTCAAGTGTTTATATTTCAACTAAACGACACACATATAAATGACAGTTTTGTGTAAGTATTTAGTTAGGCATTAATGTTTCATATGGTTATTTTATGGTCGTTTGTTAGCTTATTTGGCGAAGTTATATGAAAGAGCGTGTTCTCTTTGCTATTTAATAAGGAACGACGATGCCAACCAAGATATTTGTACCTATTCTCGCTTTGCTTCTAAGTGCGTGTGGTGGAGGGGAAGGGGGTTCTTCTCAATCTAATCAAACTGGCACCCAGCCGAGTGGCGGATCACAAGCCTCAGATCCAAATGATCCACAAGCGACGTTTGCAGAACAAATGCTTGCAGCGGTGAACAGCGCTCGTGCAACGTCACGTCAGTGTGGTTCAACATATATGCCGCCAGTAAACGCTCTCACATGGGATTATGACTTGGAAAGTGCCGCGTTTAGGCATTCTAGCGATATGGCGAATGGCGATTTTATGAGCCACACCGGCTCGGATGGCAGTACGCTGACAGATCGTGTAAATGCGACGAACTATGCTTGGAGCCGTATAGGGGAGAATGTTGCGGTAGGACAGACTTCAATTAATGCAGTGGTCAACGCTTGGTTAAACAGTGAAGGGCATTGTATGAATATAATGAATGCCGATTTTGAGCAGATGGGGGCTTCGCTGGTGGAGAATCACTCGGGAGCTTATGGTTACTACTGGACGCAGGTGTTTGCTAAGCCGCGGTGATTGGGAGCGTTGACGTCTATGTTCATGTGTTGTCATCCTCACCGAATTCATGTTGTGTATGTTTCGCTTGTTGATGAATATTAGTTGGACGAGTCGGTATGACCCGCTTTTAAGGCTTCCAATTTCTTGAATCTTTTCATCAGCGGTTTAGTTACTCTTTGTCTTGGCTATCAATAAAGGACAAAGAGTAACCAGAAAGGCGCTTTTGGCTTCTTTGATGTTGTTCGGCCGGATTTAGGCGTTCCCGACGCCGAAATCCTAAAAATTCTGTCCTGAATTCTTACCTAGGATGATGCATATTTTGGCTGTCTGTAAGGCTCCTCTGGTCAGTAAATGAGCGACTAATGTCGGATATGGTCGTAACTCAGATTTGCCCCTTTGCTTGCTAGCGAAAGCCAACGGCATCCATCTCTTTCCGAGAATTTTCGATAGGTTTTCTAATGCCAAACGTGATCTGTATGGAAATATCCCATGTTGTTGTATTTTCTCGTTCGTGATTTTGGGGCACATAATGATAATCTAATTAAAACATGTGCTTATGCTGAACCTTAGTGCTCGGCATATGCATGAAATATCCCATTGTGGGATGTTGGATTACTTACTTTGGGATCCAATTAATTGTTAAATGCTTATAGGGATACACATGGCAAAGAAACCAGAAATGGATGCACTTCTTTTTATTGATACGAATATACTTTTGGATTTCTATAGGATCAGGAAGTCTGACATAAGCATAAAATACCTAGAGCAAATTGAAGCTTGCAAAGACAGGATTATTACTGGATCGCAGGTGGAAATGGAATACAAAAAAAACAGACAAAAGGTAATTGTAGAGTCTTTAAATCAGTTCTCTAAACCTGATTGGGGAAAGCTGTCCGCCCCAGCATTATTAGCAAGCTTTCAGGCTTCTCAAACAATAGATAAGAAGAAAAAAGAGATTGACGGGCAATATAGAAAAGTTAACGAGAAAATTCAAAAAATTCTAAGTAATCCAAGTCAAAATGATCCTGTTTACCAATCTTTGCAGCGTGTATTTAAGCATTCATCACCATATAACTTAAACAGAGATGCAAAGATTCGTTTTAAGATACGCGATCTTGCAAAAAAACGTTTCGTTCTTGGTTATCCACCCCGTAAACAGAATGACACTTCAATTGGTGATGCAGTTAATTGGGAATGGGTTGTAAATTGTTCAATGGAAAGTGGAAAGGATATTGTAATTGTTACACGTGATGAGGACTTTGGCTCCATCTATAAGGATAAGTCGTATCTCAATGACTGGTTAAAGCAAGAGTTTAGTCAGCGAGTAAGCCGAAAGAGAAAAATCCATCTTACAAATAAGCTCTCTGAGGGCTTGAAAATTGTGCATGCGGCTGTGACTAAAGAGATGGAAGACGCCGAGAATGAACTTATTGAAAATCTGATAATTATAGATGAGGCTCACCGTGCGAGTTACCCTAGTGATGAGTAACAATATAGCATTTAACCAAAGCGCTGTTGTCGGACTATTTGTCCGACACGCTCAAAACCAGCCGCAAAGCGCGGCGTTAAATAGTTAGTCAATAATGTCGAATATAATAGAAATAGACTTTTCGAAAAAGTTAGAGATCACAATTGATAATAAGCTTCCTGTCGGACTTGAAGATCTTTCTTTGTCTTTGTTATCGTTCAACAAGCAGTTCCACAAATTTGTGGAGTCAGAGACCGATGTATTAACAGATGTTGGTTCGGAATTGCTTATTAAAGAAGTGAGAAAAGGATCAATTGTTGTAGAGCTAGTTTCACAGGCAGCCCCTATAGTTCCGTTAATTTGGGAGGGAGGTTCTTTAGCTCAATGGGCAACTGTAGTGCAAAACACTTGTAACTGGTTACTAGGTAATACTACTCAACCTCCCAAAGAAATGACCAAACAAGATTTGCAAGAGTGGAACAAAATTGTAGAGCCAATTGCTAAAGATCATGGTTCGCAAATGAACATAAATGTTTCAGACGGCGGTAAGGTTATCAATCAGTTCATTCTCAATTCCACTGAAGCAGCTGCAATACAAAACCGCATCGGTCGTTTAGTTGAAGATATTGATACTCCCCAAGAGAACAAACATCTAAAAAAGGTAATGTATTGGTATCAAACCAAGTTTGACCCCAATTCAGACACAGGCAACAAAGCAATCATCGATGACATTTCAAAATCGGCTTTAAAAGTTATCTTTGAAAACAACGCACTAAAAGAGGCAATGTTACATCCAGATCCATCGTTAGGTAAGCCTTGGCAAGAGCTTGCTTTTGTCGTAGATGTTGAGGTTCAAACTGTAAGAGGCAAACCTAAAATGTACAATGTCCTCAACTATTACCCTGAATACACATTTGACCCAGACGAAGAATAGCCATCTGACACATACGAGTCCTTCTACGGTCAAAAGGCAATAGCAATTTCCTGGCTGTGTTAGCAGCCAATACTCTTGAACAACAAATCATCTACTTCGACTTCCCCTAACTGAAGTTATCCGAAGCAGACGCTTTGAAGCACTAACTCTAACGAACTTTTGTCCAAAAACGCCTCAGATCGACGGACAAAGCCAAAGAAACATGGTTACTTGTTTTCCATAAATGTTAGCCAAGACAAAGAGTGATTGGACAGCCTTGCAGGGTTCACTACGACTTTACGCGGGACGTATAATCCAACTAAACGTACAGAAAAATCGAAAAAAATTGCCTGAAAGATTCCATCAATCAGGCAATAAATTTCTAAGCGTTATCCAATTATGCGTTATTTAGGTAACGACTTCTCAAATGATCTTGGAAGTATTTTGCGTTTAATGTCTCACCGGTTGCGCCTTTCACTAGCTCATCGGTGGTAAGTAGGCTGCCTTTACTCCAAATGTTATCACCTAACCAAGTGAAGATTGGAGTGAGGTCGCCAGAGCGAATCGCGGCTTCGACATCTACCGATTGCTTCATCGCTGCCATAAACTGTGCCGCATACATTGCGCCTAGTGTGTAACTTGGGAAGTAACCGAATGCGCCATCCCTTTAATGAACACTCATACTTACTCTGTACTCAAACAGCGATCTTACGAGTCTCTGTTGACAATTGAGAGTTTGCAATAGTACGTTATTTGAGCGGTTCCAATTCGCTCCTTTTCAAAAGCTCTCAGTAATGTTTTTCATTAATGGGAGGATCCATGAAGCAACACAACAACACTAAATACATTAATTTAATCCTGGCGATATACTCGTTACGCTCCTCGATGTTCCGCAAGCATGGCGTGTTTAGAAGAGAATTTGAAGTTGTTGCGGTATTCACGGAGGTACTGGAATGCTGATAGCTAGTGCCAAGCCTCAAGTATACTCGTATCGACGTTTCTCAAATATAGAGCAAGAACACGGACGTTCGATTGCACGCCAAGATAAGTTTGCTTTAAAAGTTGCCAAAGAACATGGGCTGGAGATCAATCAAGATTTGGTAATGACTGATAAAGGATTTTCTGCTTTCCATGCACAGCACAAATCGCGAGGTGCTTTCGGTGTATTTCTAAAATTGGTCGAAGAGAGCTATGTAGCGGCTGGTTCGATATTGCTAGTGGAGTCCCTAGATCGTTTAAGCAGGGAAAGTCCGATGATTGCGCAATCGACGTTATCCGCTCTAGTACAATCAGATATTACGGTTATAACGACGTTAGATAAGCGAGTTTATAACAAGCAAACTTTTGCCCAAGATCCCCTTGGAACAATGATTTTGTCTATTTTAGAGATGGTGCGTGCACATAATGAATCACTAGTTAAGCAGCAACGCTCAATAGATTTTATACAAGCGGAAATTGCGAAGTTTAACAGCGGTGAAGTTGCTGACGTTGCAGGAAGTATTCCCTTTTGGATCGAGCGAAAGGTTTCAATGGAAGCATGTTCAAAGACAAAGTTTCGTTTAAATGACCAAGCCGACGTTGCCCTGCTAATTGTAGATCTTTATTTAAATCAGAGTCTTGGACTAAGAGAAATAAGCAAAGAATTACACCGTAGAAGCATAAAAGCGCCAAAAGGTGGATCAATGTGGGGTGTTTCTACTATTTCAACGATTTTAGATAACGCAGCATTGTGTGGGCGAAAAGAATTTGTACTCAAATATCTAAGCGATGGGAACGAAGAAACGGAAAAGTACTGTCTTGAAAATTATTACCCAGCCTTAATAACGAAAGATCAATATGACGCTATCCGAGCAATAAAGAAGAGAAAACACAGTGCGATGAGGGGTGACAAAAGTATAAGGGGAGGGGGAATGGTTTATTTGCTTACAGATTATGGAAAGAAATCGGTATGTGGAAAATGTCAACGAAGCATTGGCTCCCAGCCGCAGCGGCAAAAAAATCGGATTCGACGTCGTTTGCATTGTAGTACACATAAAGAAACC
The DNA here is from genome assembly GCF_015278125.1 of Vibrio fluminensis. Lineage (GTDB taxonomy): Bacteria > Pseudomonadota > Gammaproteobacteria > Enterobacterales > Vibrionaceae > Vibrio > Vibrio fluminensis. Next base: position 260,474 of record NZ_JADILO010000001.1, on the reverse strand, counting down.
GCAAATTGTTGTAAAAGCATCATTCAAGATTACTTAGAAGATGCGTTTTTAGTCTCGGTATCGCGCCACATTGACTACGGTTTGATTGATACGGAGCAACTAGAAAAACAGAAAATAACAGTTGAAGAGCAAATAGCTGAGATAGATGTTCAAATCAGGAATGTTTTAGACACATTAACGATCATCACAGACTCTAATGTGCGAACAAGGCAGAAAGCAGAGTATAAAAAGCTTGAAGAAGAAAAAGAGCAGCTAGCTAGTAAAATCGAAGAAGTTGAAACATACGATATTAGCGCAGACGCGGTTAAAGAGTTCATCCACAAAGTGAATGCCGCAAGAAATTACGAAAATCATGAAGAGCGACGTTTTATAAAAGACATTTTAGTTAAAGCAATCAGAAAGCTAGATGTTCATATGGAAGCGAAAAATCTCAGTGACTATGGCTATAGCAATATTTTTGGTAATGACCGAGTGCATGTAATTGATGTTGACTTCTATTCAAATCGCCAGCTTTCAATTTTCGTTAGTGCGACATCAAATCAATTGCTTTTTACACGCATTTGCGATGAATTCTCTAATGATGCTAGAGGGAGCTTTACTGAACAGCAACTGCAAAATTGGAACAAGTATGGCTATGAAGCACTAATGGAGATATGTAAAACGGACATAATCGACGGTGTTAATGCGCCAGAGAACCTTTGGTTCGCATCTGATTTTGCTGAGTTTATGACTACAGCTATAGCGGAGCATATGGAATCAAATGAATAAGTTATTTTCTTCGTGGTGAGAGTCTTACAGTCGTGTCGGTAAATTGTAAGCCTCTCATATTTTTAAAACTATTGGGACGTGGTTATTGCTCCCGTAACATTAGTGCTTGCTCAAAAAGCTAGCTCGCAAATGCCTAGAACCTTCGTAGACCGACGAATTGACCAATCAGTACTGCAATAGATCAAATTAATCTAATCCGTACTTTGGGCACTTAGACGAAATTTTTCCGTAATTCTAACCTGGAACTCTTTGTCGATTCACATTACAGTTTGATACCTATTGAGTTTCATATTTAATGGAAGCATCATAGACGGAATGCAAACATAGAGTAATTCCGTCTATAAAGCGTTATGGAAATGGAGGAAGAATGCAGTTTCCTGATGGTGTTTATTTATTCTATGTTGAGTCTCAACATGATGAAGCTTATGATAATTTTTCAGATGAATTATCTAAAATTGGTGTTCCATCCGTAGTGTTATCGAGACCAGAATCAGGGTTCTATGCTTGTAACGAATGGCTGATACCGACGACTATAGTAGCTGGGATTTCTGCTGGTTTCTTAAGTGAGGTTGGTAAAGATCTTTATCAGATCATTAAGAATAAAATGTCTGGTTTGTGTGTGAAAACGCTGAGAAAACCAAGAATAGAACCTGTATTCGCGGGAACAGAAGGGAAAATTAGCTCCAATAACCATTATTCATCAGCTTTCTCAATTTATTCGGATGCTGACTTAGGGCGTCGGTTTAAACTACTTGTACCGAAATTTTCAACTGAAGTAGATTACAATAAAATTGTTCACGCTTACCTAGATTTTTTAAAAGACTATAATGATGGCTTAGTCTCTGAAAAGGACATAGGCTTAGACCTTGAGACAGTTATGATTTCATCAACTATTCTTGTTCATTTTAATGATGCGAATCAACAAATAGAATGGCTAGATCACCTGCCTTCGCATGTCAGAGAGGGCATGCAAGTGGTGTGAAAATTTACATAACAAATAAGGATTAAGCGCTGCGCAGCCAGCGTTAAATCCGAAGTGTTGAACAAGCCCGATCCTCTAAATTGTTCGATCTGCTCTAGAAGGGTGGCTTGCCTTAGCGTTTTTCTTAAGGCGAGCGCAGTCATTGCAAGGCAGAGAGTTTCACCTTATCAATGAGTTAACTGTTTTATATTACCTGTTCTATGTGCTGCATCTCCTCATTTTCATGATGGACATTCGCCTTATTATCAATGCCTTTCGGCTACCTCGCTCGAGTGATCCCCATGCACATTACTTCATGCTGACATCAAGGGCAAAGCCGTGTCGCTTTGCTTGTCGTTGTGGGCTCTAGTGGCATTGGGCTGCAAAACAGCCTGAGTAACAACAGTTCACTTCATTGTGCGACTTATTGGGGTAAAAATCGTTTCTTATAAAACACCGCCTTGTCCATCAGCATGAAATAGACACATCGCACCAGTTTATGAGACCCTTCTAGGGGACTTGAAGTAAAACCACCTTCGAAGAGAGCGGATAATTTACTTAAGGTTTGTATTCATTAACATGCTACTTAAATCACTTCATTATTACAAAGTAGGCTATTATTTTTACACTATTAATTAATTAGTTTCATTTTTTGATGGTTCGATATAAAAGCCAGCTTGAGGCTTTACACAAATAAAATAATCGATATAATTCAATGCGATGTTGAGGGATCGCAAGGTGCGTACCGCTGTTGAAATATCGCAGCGTCAGGGGGGGTTCGATTCCCTCTCCCTCAGCCCAAGAGGATCTGCTATGAATTACGAAGTTAAGCAAGCTTGGAAAGTGGTAATTCCACTTGCGGAAAGCGAGGCTAATTACATCTCCTCCAACAAATTGTTTAATTGCTTGACGGGTAACAACTTCCTAAGAGCGATTGGAGGTATCGAAAAGCTAGCATTTCGACCAATTGTGTTGCAACCTACGGTGGCTTTTCATAAAGCTCTTTCCAAGTTTAGGGAACAACTAGGCTTCTCTGGCAAAAAGTTTCCATATAAATTTACTGATAACGAAGTCAATATCAATATTCACTACTATGTAGAAGGTTATGTTGTATTGACTGTTTCCTTAAAAAATGCAGTTCCTTGTGAATATGATGACATTGCATTACTTCAAAACTTAACTAAGCAATCAAATGTTAATAAGTTAGTTCTCGCTGCTGGAGGATTAATAAAATCAGGAAAGCTCAAAGGTTTTAAATCGATAAGTTCAATCAAATCATATCCATGCACGATTATATATGAAAATAATGATCAGGTATGCATATCGGAAGAACAATCTGTTGAAATATTAACCAGGCACTCTGGTGCGAATATTAATATTGTCAAAAGTGTAATTGAAAAAAACTCTGAGCATCAGCTAAATGCAAGTCGAGCTTTAGTTGATAGACAGGGTTTGTTGCATATAGTTCCAATTTATTTAAATCAAGACAAAGAAACAATTAGAAAATTCAAGAGCATTGCAAATTTATTAGAGCTTTCAATTGTTCTGTCTAAAAGTCTGAATGATGAAAATGTTTTTCATAATGCTGATTACTATAGAGAAATAGGAAAATTAATAAACAATCCCGAACTTGTAATACAACATAGTGTGACAGCAAAAAATACATTTGAACTACTTATAAAAGAATTCAAACTAAAAATTCTTTTGGCTACAAAGATGGAATTAACTCAACCACAAAATGATCCATCTCTAACAAAACGGGAAAATATGACTAATATATACAATACTAATATTCATGGTGGTACTGTTCAAAACATTTCAAATGGAGGTACTAACGTAACACAGTTTGCTGAGTTTAATGGTAAAAATGACGAGCTTTTTGTTAAGCTAATTGAAGATCTTCGTAAGGTTAAAGACCAATTGCAAGAAGCTGAACAAGTTATTAATCTTGTGGGCGAAATGCAGCAAGCTCGAGGTACTGACAACTATAGAGTTAAGTACACTTCATTCATGTCAATTCTTTCAAATCATATGACTGTTCTTGGTCCTATTGTTGGTCCTTATTTGGATGGTTTAACTAAATTGTTAACCTAGCAACATTTAAGGTTCAAGATACTTTATCTTATCCTTAAGACTGTAGAGTAATTGTCTAACAATGAGTTAGTTGTCATAGCTAGCTCACATTTTCCCTTTGTGCGTAGACCTTTTACTCATCTATATATTATTAATCTGAATTTTCGTTAGTCAAAGCTATCCGATTGAATTGGCAAATTAGCATTGGGCGAATGAAGTAGCCTTCATTATAAAGGTAAACTGAGTGGATTTATTTACACCAAGATTCAAAGAAAAAGCACTCCATCCATATTTTGTTAGATTAATCAAAGAGTCAAAGTACGCTCCAGTACGAGAAGTAATCGCAGAGTGGGCGAAGGGAATGGAAGACCGAAAAGGTGAAATGATAAAATTCATTGACGAGTTTCAACTTAGCTTTAACTCCTCATTGTGGGAACTGTATTTAAATAAAGCATTCAAAGAACTTGGCTTTAAAGTTGATTACTCTAAAGAGTCACCAGACTTTTGCTTGACATCTAAAAATGGTCAAGAAATCAATGTTGAAGCAGTCACGACTAATAATGCAAAAAATAGAGACAAGGCATATTACGAAAGAGACGTAGTGAGCGAATCGAGCCAACAAGAAATGGGCGAGTTTTTAGATGATGCAACTATTAAACTACTTGGTGTAATTCGAGATAAAAAGAAACTATTCACTGGCGAAGATCTTAAAGAACACCCTTATTCATCTCTTGAACATGTTAAAAATAAGCCTTTTGTTATCGCAGTGGCTCCATTCGATAATCACTTATCATTTACACAAAACAATATGGCGATTAATCGGGTGTTGTTTGGTATCAACCCTCCAAGACGAAATTATTCTGGAGAGATCGTTCAAGATAAGGTGCAATATGTTGAGAAAAAAAATGGCACTAAACTAGATTTGGGTATATTTACTAATGACTCTTATAAAGAAATAAGTGCAGTAATTTTTTCAACGACAGGCATGTTTGGAAAGGCTATTGTCGAAAGTAAAATCGACGCAATGGTTCGAGCAACAAAGTATAGACAGTTTAGCCTCAAGAAGTTTCGAGCTAATAAAAGGAAGAATGTATTTGGTAAGTCTGAAAAATGTATAAGTGACACGCATGAAATAATATCTCTTCGTTATCTTATTGGGGATATAGTTGGAGGCTCTGATGTACATTTTTGCCACACATCGGAGTGGCGGGAAAGCCATGTAGATGGTCTCCATATATACTACAACCCGTATGCGGAAGTGCCTTTAGATAGAAAGTTGTTCAATACCATACAAATAACCCAAAACAGCTACGACACAAAAGCTGACCACTCAATTCAGATCCACCATGATGGGAGTTTGGTATCTAGGCAAGTTTATACAAATGACGGATGGTAAATAACTTTATTATAAGTTTTTAACGCTAATGATGCTTTTTCTAATTAAAAAATTGCATATTAGTAGCCATATTCTAACATGATCTCGTCCAGAAGTATTGAAGTCGGAGTTTTGTAGCGTTCTATCGCGGCTTTGTGAAATCGCTTGATTATCAGGCGAGCTTGTGACTACTGACAGGCATTTTCAGCTTATTGGTTGATGATTGAGATAAAGTAATCAGCAAGTTTTAGCCTGAAAGTTCTACCGCCACCTGTGGCATTGATCCAATAACTATTGGTAGCGTCACGTTTAAATGCACTGCAATGTTCCCAGTGCGGTGCATTTTTTGAGTAATCTAGCTGAGATAATTTCATACCTGCTTTGTAGTAACAGTGTTCATCTAGAATCATTTTTTGATATAACTCGTGAATCACTATACCCAAAGCTTGCCAAACCTGAAGTGAATTGTGGAAGCCGCTTCTATTGTGTAAAAAATCGTTTTGTAAATTGCTCAGCCATCCTTGCATGAATGCTGAAATTAGAGGAAGGATGTCGCTCAAAAGATGCTGTGTTATTGATTCCTTATTCGGTAGTTGCTTTGGCAGATCTTTACCTATCTTAACTCCTCGTCCGCCTAAACTGGCAAGAATGATGTAAATCAAACTAAATTGCGTTGTCACATATGTATCAGACTTAGTTATTTTACTTAGATTTGAAACGCCTCCCAGTCTTTTTAGCTCGAGCTTGTCTGCCAACATTTCAGCTCCCCAGATTAGAGGTGACTCTGTACTAGAGTTAGCAGATAAAGTGTGGGAATGAACTCTCTTATCGACAGTATTGATACTTGTAATTAAAGATTCAATTTGGCTGATATCCAAAGCGCCCGTTTCTGAGAACAGCAAGCTAAATAGTACTTGAGTTTCAAGAAGCTTTTTTTGTTCATGATTTGTTAGCGGGGTTGTCGTGTTCTTTTGTTTTTTTTTCGTGAATGGGTCAGATAGATCCAGTAATTCACATATCGCACTTATAGACAAAAAACCGTCGATCAATGTTAGATCTTCAGGCGAAAGTACAACTTCATGAAAGTTACTCATCAAAGCTTTCGAAGAAACTTTTCCTTTTGTAGCAAAAGAAAACGTTAGGGTGTCGATGACTAGGTTTTCTTTTATGTGCTTACAAAGCAAATCTTGGATTTTATTTTGCCTGCTTCTGTTTATAGAGCGTCCGTAACCCGATGATAATTTATCAAAAAACTCGTGTTCTTTGGGTAAAACTTCTAAAAGCTGAGCAATGTTAACAAATGCCTGAAGTTTTGATATGCCACTGGTTTTACAGCTTGTACAGATGCCAAGAATCTTTTGGAAATTGTTCATTTCAACTAACGCTTTGTTTTTTATGAATAGTAAAAAAAAAACAAAAAAACAACTTGATCGGGCGCAGTGCCCGATCAAGAATTATTCATCGAAACATACTTTTTAGAAGCGCAACAATGAAAATATCAACGGCGAAAGATAAGAAACTCTATGGTGTCACTACGAGGCAGATCTTTGGTAATGTCACTCATAACAGCTTTAATGGGGTTTACACCATGTCGACAGTGATGTCCGTAGCCGATTTGTTACGAACATGTGCTTTAGATTTAGTGCCGCCACACTTAAAGAAAATGTATAGAGAAATACAACGAGTGGTAACTGCTTCAAGAAGGAATGGATTTGAAGATTACTATTATAAGCACCTCACGGGGACCACCACTGTAGGAGGGGTTATTCCACCAGTTCTGGTCGGCTGTATGTCTGATGTTGTATGTGAATTTTCAGATGACCCAAGACAGAATGATTGCCTCACTGTGCAACCTGACAACAATTTTATTGTGGATGGACTGAACCGATTAATTACGTCGGGTAATATCTTAGGCGGATATGACAATAGTCTTATCAAAAAACAGAGTGATTCAGATGGACGCTTACAGCGTCGAGTTGAATTAGCCAGATTGTTGCCTGATTTGAGCATGCAAGTTGTATTTATTTTTCGTATAGATAAAGCTCTGGAAGCAAGAGACTTTTCACAAATATTTTGTGACGTCAATGGTCAACAGCAACCTATCAGTACAAATAAAATTATGAAATTGGCGAGAACAGATGTTGTTGTCGATTTAGCTCGAGAAATAGGAAATCTGCCATGTATTACTGCGCACGGAGGTATGACTGATGAGCGCTCTAGAGTGACGGACAAAAGTGAGTTTGTAGTTAGTCTCGATATGTTAACTCGCTTTGTGCTAGGAGCTGTAGGCGGCTATAAACTGCAGTCTCGAGTTCGTGGTGTTAGAGAAATGCAAGATGGTACGATGCTTTCTGAAAAGCATATTTCAGAGATACGTGATGACTTGTTGATGTTTTTCTCTGTGTGGGTAGAGGAGCAAGAAGATAGCTTTTCGGCGAATCGGGATGGCTTTCAACTCGTAACGACATTAGTTCAAGGCTTAGGTCTTGTATTTCATCGAATTTGCAGCTTAGCGCGAGAGTTACCATCTGCCGAGCGAACTAATTTGATTTTCAAAGCTGCGAAGGGATTGGGAAAGCTAGATTACACACGTAAAGCGAATCATTGGCAAGATTGTAGCTGTGTATATTTTAATTCTGTTCAACAGAAATATATCGTAAGCACTGGCGGAGCAAGTACTAGGAAGCAGTTTGCTGAGCACTTATGTAAAAAAGCAGGTATTAGCTTTGATTAATATGTGTGCGCTACGATCAAAGAGCATCTGTGAGCAGTGATAAAAGAATAGTATAGTCAGAGAGAGTTAGTTATTTCGAGATAGACCAGGTCTAGATTAGACTTACTGACTTACTGACTTACTGACTTACTGACTTACTGACTTACTTATTTATATGGATGGGCTCATTTATGTCCATCAAAGTAGTGCTCTCAATTTGTTGCTGTGCAAGTGTTGACATATGAAGCTGTGAGTGATAGCGTAAAATAAACCATTGGCTTGTGAAGCTCGATGGTCCTCAACAATAACTAGCAGCTCAAAATAACAGATGCTATCGATAGCACACTAGCCACGCTGCACATCATCAAGCAAGCGCATATATATGCGAGATGAATAATAATAACATCATAAGATAATATAATAATAATTAGACTCAATTAACGCTGATCTTCATGTAGAGATTAGTGATTTGCGTCAAATCTAAGTTGATGTTGTTGGATCTTTCCCATGATGGGTTTAATCGAAGCTTTATTTGCCTCAGTTAGTGAGGAAAATGAAGATGTTATTTTCAAATAAACAGCTTGTAAAAAAGCACTCTCCAAGTTTGTATTCAATAGCTCTATATAAAAGAGTCTGTCCATCTGCTTGTCTGGCAAACACCGTTAGATGTGATACTTCATACATTACAGTCGTCTTTCAGGATAGGGAGGGCTGGTAATGAGTAATAATAACTATCAAAACATCCGATCTAACGAGGATTTTCATCAACTGTTAGTCGAACACTTCAAAATTAAAGATCCAACAAAGCTTAAGAATACATGGGACAACTATTATCAAACGTATATTCGATTAACAGAAAATCGTTCAAAAAACATAACTCGAACACAATTCCACTCAGTTATTCAAGGGAAGTTTAATATAGCATCGTTTGCTTATGATCTTCTTTCGAAAGAAATTACTGTTCAGGACGAGTATTCTGATTGTCCCGTTTGGTATTCGGTGTTAGCAGATAGCATAAAAGAGAACTGCCTTGCAAAGTGGCAAGAAGCCCAATCTCACATTCAGGATGAAATTCGGACTCAAGTTCAACTGGCACATGAGCGACAACGCTCTGCTGAGTCCGTGAATATTGAGTTAGAAGAATATATAAATACTCTCTTTGTAGAAAAAGAAAACCTTGTGTCTCATATTAAACAGCTTGAACAAGAGTTGAAAATTAAACAAGAAGAATTTCTTATTCGTAATCATAAGCAAGAAGAACTCGAGATTGAAAATGCAAAGTTGCTAATGATCAAAGATGAGTTACAAACCCAGAGAGAAGATATTGCGAAACTGCAAGGTAAGTATGAAGCAATAACTTTAGAACGCGATGAATTGAAGCGCCAGCTACAGCATCAGTTTGAACAGCTTAAAGAGTTCAATATAAGTAAATTATGCTCCTCTTCTGATGAGGAGGAATTGTTTTGAATATAGAAAAAGGCAAGGGCAGTAGCCCTTGCATCATCGTAAAAGTGACGTCATTCGCCAAAGGTGAAGTGGGGGAAATCAAGCAACATTGGGAAATGTTACGCTTGGGTAACCCGCTACGCTTTCGTCACACTTTTGCTAAGCAAAAGATGAACGAAAGCCGCGGGCGAGAGAAGTATCTCTCGACTCTCTTGATTCAACCTCCTCAAGGAGGTTGGAATGACTAGTCAAACAAAAGTTATCCGTCTATTCCATCGTCATGTTAATTTTAATTCTACTTCAAAAAGTCGTCGTGGATGTGAAAAATCGCTCAAACATTCATTGCGAATATCTCTAACAACTGAATCAGTCAAAAATCTTGAATGGAATCCTGACCTCACTGGCAATAACTTACTATTTACCAATAATAAGCTTTATAGGTTAAACAGGCATATTACAGATGACCAAAGATGGAAAATACTTCTTGGAATTGCACCTAAGGCTAAGGTAAAAAATCACAGGAAATATCAAACACAGCATCGACAATATCGGCATAAGCTTAAGAAATTAGTTAAATCCGAAAGGGCGCGTGGTAATGAGCAAGGTGCTAAGTTTATAGAAAGCATAGTAAATGAAAAAGATAAAATTACTCGTGTTCACTTGAAAGATATCCAGGTAGTTGGGCTGTCTAGATTAAAGCAGCGGATGAGCACTATTAAAAAATATGCGATATCACATAATATTTTATGTCACTACCCACCAAGCTCGAATAGCACAGTGGTACAAGAAGGTATTTTCAAAATACCGCATAAATGGAACGTTACTTCTAATGATATATCGCTAGTAGAGTATATTGCAGCGACAAAACAGTTTTTAGAACAGCATTTTCCTGACCATTCGATTAAAGCAATTGTAGGGCATGACGATGAGCGGTCTTCGAATGAAACAACGGGTATGCACACTCACTACTTTTTGGCTGGTAGAAACAACAAGACGGGTGAGTATGATTTGAGAAAACGTCAAATTTTACTAGTTAACGAGTACATTACTAAACAACGGATAGAAGATGAACTATTACCGATAGATGGGAAGTTAAGTCATGCGCAATCGAGATCTTTGGGTCACTATTGGCAGTGTTTGGTACAAACATTCATGAACACTAAATTGCTGAACCCTAAAGGTTTAGATGCAGAGTTTACTGAAGAGACTGAAAAAAAGACCGAACGGTATCAATCTATGCTTCGCCAAGCAAAACTTCCTAAATCACAAAGAGATTTTAACTATCAGACTCGCCTAATGGAGAGTTTAACAGCTGAAGTACAAGAGCTAAAAGATGAACGAGCAGACGAATCCGATAAATTTGATGCGATGGTCAGTCAGCTTGATACGTTACATGCTAATCTCAAATTAAAAGCGGACGAACTCGAAGAAATCGAGCGAAAGACAAGCTATTACCAACTCGAACTTCAAGAAGCCACAAATCGCTATATTTATTATGAAGAGCGTTTGTTAGAAAAAAACGGTGAACTCGCTCAAGCTGAGTTATTGTTAGCTGAAAAAGAAGCTCAACTAGTAGGTGCAGATCAGCGAACTAAACAGTTGATTAAAGAGATTTTAGTTGATGCTTATATGCTGATGCAAGCTAAGCATAAAAAGTATCCGAGAGCAGTTCGAGAGTTCACAGAACAAATCGCAGAAAAGCTTGATTTTGATGTGTCGGCTGAAATTCGTCAGTTGCTGCTTGCCGCAGATATTGATTTGGATTTGTTTGAAAAGGGGCAGTCAAATCGAAATAGCAGAGGTAGGGAACGATAGTTGAAGCTTAGCTAGTCGTTAAGGAGATGCCGTTGAGTCATCGTAGTCGTATGGTGACTCATATCACCTCATTCAAGCCTTTTCTTTAATTAAAAGCCTATGCGTTAGCCGCTTACATTAAACTATGCAGATTAACAGTATAGTTTGGATTTGACGTTCTGATTCTTAAATATAACCCACTGTTTATAATGAAAATTTCATTTAAACTTGTGATAACAAAGAACTAGATAGAAAAATTAGCATTTAAATGTAGAAATTTAAGGTCTAATGACAGTTATACTGTTCTCATAAGTGAGGAGTATTTTGAACGTATTCAATAATCGAGAATTAGCCTCGGCGACTATCATAATTGTCTTCTTTGCTTTGATGATGATTAAAGACTCAGAAGTACGACGTTCGCTAGGTTGTATTGCCCGATCTATGCTACAGAAGACAATTATCATTACGCTTGCGACACTAGCCGTTTATACAATCTTCGTGGTTTTCTTACTTGAGCGTATTGATGTTTGGAATGTTGGTCAGTTAAAAAATACCATATTATGGTTTGTGTTTGTCGCATTCGTTCAGCTATTAAAAACAACGAAAGTTAGCGAACCTATCGAGTTTCTTCGAGAGTCCTTAAATAGTCAGTTAAAATTAATAGTGCTTGTTGAATTTTTGGTGGCATTTCATTCATATAGTTTTGTGGAGGAATTAATTTTAGTGTCATTATTGACGTTTCTTAGTTTTTGCAGTGCTTTCGCCGTGAAACCGAAACATCTACCAGTGAAAAAAGTAGTCGATGTAACCATCGCTATTTTGGGGCTGTTCTTACTCATTGATTCGTTGCTAAACATCTATAGCGAACCAACTAAATTTTTCAGTATCGGGACATTTCGTGATTTTCTCGTCCCCATGTTGCTATCTGTTAGTTTGCTGCCATACATCTATTGTTTTTACTATTTCCTTGCGTACGAACGGGCATTTTTGAAAGCAAAAATATACACTAAATCTAAGTCTTTACAGAGGTATGCAAAAATCAACTCGTTTATCGCGTTTCGTGCTCAACCAAAGCTAATTCATCAGTGGATGCTTTACTCTTGCATTACAGAGTTTGAGTCTCGTGAAACGATTAAGGAGTCTATTGAGCAATTTAAAGCAAATCAGCGTGAAACAACGGTATAACAAACATATGAGCCTTCTACCTGTCAATGGGCGATAACATCCCGCTGACTGCGTTATAAGCCAATGATCTGCGAACAACAAAGTTTATCTATTTCGTTTTGTCATTTCGGTCATTAAGTATTGCTTGCGACAAACACATATTGAGGATCTCTTATTGCAGTCTCTCCGCTGGCAACCAACATTGCTTGGGTCGCTATACACTTATTGGTTAACCTCAGCACGCTCTATTCAAAAAAATGGTTAAACAGTTGTTTTCTGGTTATCTTCAGGCTCAGTTGAGGTGTAAGCAACTCTGCTGATTTGGTTATTTGGGTTTAGTGATTACGCAGACTTGCTCAGGTATCATAATAGTTATCTGCACTTTAGCAGGCGTTTGGTATCAGAGGTTAACATGATGAAAATTGGAGTAAGAGTTACCGATCATTTTGGTAAGACAGCATTAAAACCGAAAGATGAGGATTACGTAAAGGCATTGATTTCGTTTTTTTCTTGGTTTTTACCTGCTTTTCTATTCGTGCTGTGGAGTTCTTATTGTTACCCTGAATCTGAGTTTTATTCTAAGGCTATTAATGAGGGTAAAGCGCCAAATTTTTGGAATTTAATCGGTAGTCTAGGGGTGTTACTCTTTGGGGCATGTTTGCTGCTTCCCAAAACACGTGGTATTTCTTATGTTACAAACAGGGTTTTATTAAATACGTACTCTGTTGGCTGTTTAACTTTAGGGTTGGTTGTAGGTCAATTGTTTTTTCTGCCCTATGACACGTTAACATGGTGGCAAGCAGGGCTTTTCGGTTCAGGAGTAGTAGTTTCTTTATTTTTTGTCATCTGCTTTAACCTAATTGTTTGGTATCTTGCATTTCTCACATCAAGATATAGCCAATTTCTAGATAAAATGGCAACGTTATCAGTGTTCTATAGATTACCCATCTCATTGACAGTGATGTCATTGATGGTGTACTTGCTGCTAAATGCATAACAAAACCCTTTAGACTGACAAACAAACACTGGGCATTTTAGGTCTGGTTTTGCAGGGTGTTTGAGGTGTTCAATTTCGCTGAGCGGCATGTTTGTTAGCCACCTAGTTTGCCGTTAGCTATCAGATAAAGCTAATTAGAATAACTAGCATGAATATCGAGTGTCCATTTTGAGTCCGCGAAAGCACGCGGACTCTGCACATTGGTTTATGCTTTGTCTAGATATCGAGTTCTCAAATGATCTTTGAAATACGCAGCGTTGAGTGTTTCACCAGTAGCTTGCTTGACTAACTCATTAGTCGTTAGCAAGCTACCTTTGGTCCAAATGTTATCACTAAGCCAAGTGAAGATAGGAGTTAGATCACCGCTTCGAATTGCAGCGTCCACATCAACGGTTTTCTTCATCGCAGCCATAAATTGTGCTGCGTACATAGCTCCTAGTGTATAACTTGGGAAGTACCCAAAACTTCCATCGCACCAGTGAATGTCTTGCATACACCCATCTTTATAGTTATGTTTTGCAAGGCGTTTTCCATTAGTGTTGACTGTTCCCTTGACATCTGTCCAGTGAATATCCTGCATACAGCCATTGCTGTAGTTACCCTCGGTTGATAGGCCAAGGTATTGCTGCATTTTCAGGTTCCAAAGTTCTGGAACGTCAGTGTGCTTGATGTTGCCGTTAATCAAATCGCGTTCAATCTCGTAACGCAGAATGACGTGCGCAGGGTAGGTGAGTTCATCGGCATCGACGCGGATGAAATCTTTCTTCACACGAGTGTAGAGCTTTTGGAAATTCTGCTGCGAGAATAGCTCAGGACTGGCAGTGTTAAAGTGCTTGCCGGCAAGGTTTGCTAAGTGCGCAATAAACGCATCGCTACGGCCTACTTGCATCTCAAAAAACAGTGATTGTGATTCATGAATGCCCATTGAGCGCGCTTCGCCCGCTGGTGTGCCAGCTAGTGCTTTTGGCAAGCCTTGCTCGTAACGCGCGTGGCCTGTCTCATGCACAATCCCCATCAGTGATTGCACAAACTCATTTTCATTGTAGCGAGTGGTAATACGCACATCGCTTGGTACGCCACCACAGAATGGGTGCACGCTTTCATCGAGGCGGCCGTGCTCGAAGTCAAATTGCAGCAGCTGCATCACTTCAAGCCCCAGTGCCTTTTGCTTGTCAGCGGCAAATTGACCAGTTGGCTCAATAAAAGCTTCACTCGCCTGCTTTTCAATCACTTGATCGATCATCTCTGGTAGCCAAAGTTTCACATCTGCGAATAAAGTATCGAGTGACGCTGAACAGGTTCCCGGTTCATAGATGTCGAGCATAGCGTCATAAGGCGTCAAGCCATTTGCATCAGCGCGTAACTGCGCTTCTTCTTGCGAGAGCTTTACCACTTCCGCCCAGTTCTTTTCAAAACCTTGCCAGTCGTTTTGTTTACGTTGTGTGCGCCATGCGTGCTCGCATTTTGAACCGGCCAGTGACTTCGCCTGAACGAGATCTTCAGGCAGTAAATTCGCCTGTTGCCACTGTCTTTTTAGTTCGCGCAAACTTGCCGATTGATCGGTGGTTAGGGGTTCTTGTTCCGCTTCGGCAAACCAGTCTGCCAGTTGCGGTTGCGTGTGTAGTGAGTGAATGTGAACGGACAGTTCTGCCATTGCTTCAGAACGCGCTTGATTACCGCCACTTGGCATCATCGAAGCTTGGTCCCAACCGCAAATGGCGGCTAGGTGATTAAAATGGGCAATTTTCTTTGAGTGAGAAACCAGTTTTTCGAATGCGCTCATCGGGTTAGGCCTTCTAAATAGGAAAGATACCTCAGTCTAGCAATCAGTGTGGCGAAGATAAATTGTTTGTTGTGACAATTTATTCAAGTGACTTAAAGGTGCTGGATTCAAAGCATTGCCACTGATACGAGTGCAAGGAAAATTGCGAAGGGGCATAGTGAACTATTTCCAAGTCGCTAAGTTAGCGGTATAAAGAAAGTACAACTACAAGGACGCAGCAGTATGATTGTCAATTTTGAAGCTTTTTTAATCGCGATTACTATTTTAACTTTAACTCCAGGTGTGGATACCGCACTGGTGATTCGTAACTCTTCACGCGGGGGCGTGGTGGATGGTGCGACAACCAGTTTGGGTATTTGTTTGGGCTTGTTTGTCCATGCAACGTTTTCCGCTATTGGTATTTCAGCGCTGTTGGCTCAATCGGCACAGTTGTTTGCTGCGGTCAAATTGGTAGGCGCGGCGTATTTGATTTGGTTAGGCTTCTCGAGCTTACGAGCTTTGACGAAAGGGCAGGCGATGCCTTCAGAATTAACCTTGAACCAGCAGAGCTTGAATTTAAAGCGTTCATTGCGCGAGGGCTTTCTTTCTAACGTATTGAATCCTAAAACCGCGGTTTTCTATCTTGCTTTCTTGCCGCAGTTTATTAATCCAGAAGGCTCAGCTTTTGCCCAGTCACTGCTTATGGCGGCGATTCACTTTGTGATAGCGATGATTTGGCAATGTGGTTTAGCTGGCGCTTTAGATACCGCAAAAGGTTTGCTTAAGAGCAGCCGTTTTATGACTTGGATGGAAGCGACAACCGGTGTTGTGCTGGTGGCGCTGGGCGTCAAGCTGTTGCTTGAAGATAAATAGTGTTGAGAAAAATTAAAGATAAAAAACGCGGCTAAGTAGCCGCGTTTTTTATCGCTTGAATTTAGTGACGAGGTTAGGCTTTCACTGAGTCCAGTGTGCTCTCGTTGTTGGCAGAGAAGAATATTTTCGTCTCTTCAATCACCACTTGGCGCAGAGCAATCAGGCCAATCAGGTTAGGGATTGCCATTAGGCCATTGACGATATCCGCGATAATCCAAATCATATCTAGGTGCAAGAAAGCGCCTGATGCGACGAGTGCTACGAAGATAATTTTGTAAGGTAGAACCGCTTTAGTACCCAATAGGAAGACAACACAACGCTCACCGTAGTAGTTCCAACCCAAAATGGTGGTGAAAGCGAAGAACATCAGGCCAATAGAGATCAGCATTGGACCGAATGTGTCCATATTCAAGCCAACCGCAAACGCGTGAGTTGTCATCGCGGCGCCAGCGAAGTCGCTTTGCCAAGCGCCGGTAAGGATTAGCGCAAGACCAGTCATGGTACAGATAATGATGGTATCAATGAACGTACCTGTCATTGAAATCAAACCTTGTTTTACACAAGAGTCTGTTTTCGCAGCCGCTGCTGCCATAGGTGCACTACCAAGACCAGATTCGTTAGAGAAGACACCGCGAGCAATACCAGATTGGATAGCCAGCATAATGCTTGCACCCAAGAAACCACCAGTTGCTGCTGTTGAAGTAAATGCAGAAGTGAGCACGAGTTCAACGGCTGGTAGTAGTTGGTCGGCATTCATGATGATCACGCTCAAACACGCTAGTACATAGAATAGCGCCATGGTTGGTACCACTTTACCTGCGACTTTTGCGATAGACTGAATACCGCCTAGCGTTACAAACGCCACCAGTAGAGTCAAAACACTGGCTGCAATTTCACGGGAAATACCAAACGAAATCTCAGTTGCGTCAAGGATGGCATTCACTTGCGGGAATGTACCGATACCGAAACACGCGACGCCAAGCGCAAAGATAGCAAACATGATCGCTAACGCTTTTGAGCCTACACCATATTGTAGGTAGTACATTGGGCCGCCAACCATTTCACCATTGTCGTCGATACGGCGATATTTTACCGCCAGTAGACATTCAGCGTATTTGGTTGCCATGCCGAATAGGGCAGCGAGCCACATCCAAAATAGAGCACCAGGACCACCCAGTTTGATAGCGGTAGCAACACCGACGATGTTACCTGTACCAATAGTGGCAGAGAGCGCAGTACACAGTGCAGCGAAGCTCGATACATCACCTTGTTTATCCGAATCGTCTTTACTGAAGATCATTTTAAACGCGGTTGGCAGGTATCTAAATTGCAGTAGACCTAGACGAAAAGTGAAGTATATACCTGTACCAACTAATAGAATTAGTAGTGGTGGACCCCAGACAAAGTCGTCGATAGTTTTTAGTAATGTATGAAGGTTATTCATGGTTTCCCCTTAATTAATAAAGCTTTAAGGAGAAGAGGGAAAGGCATGACAGTCCAATATAAAAAGGACGATCAATAGATAGAGCACTTAGACGAGTCTAAGTGACAGGATGTTTCTTTCCACTCCTCTGTCCTTTTGCCTGAGAGTTTCACTTTGCTTGCGCAAAACTTGCTCCTTCGGCGACCGATTTAACGGTTCTCTCCAGAGGTTCCTCCAACTACAGTCCTCGCTACCTAGGTAGCACCTGAAAGATTTACTTCTTCGGTAGGTTAATCTGACCAAATGTTAAAATTTGGTTAATAACCACTCTCCTGCAGTCTTCATCGGAACAATTACTCATCTAGTGAGTAAATGCTAGTCGTTAGCACTGGTCGCTATCGACAGGAGAACTCTATCACTTTTTTTGAACAATTCAACAGGTTTTTAGCGGAAGAAATAAACGAAAACCTTTGCTTGAGGATAAATTGGCAGTGAAGGGGAAAAAAGTTAAGGTTTAGAAAACAAAAACGCTCCATGAAGGAGCGTTTTTAAGCATGAATATGCGTGCGATTAGAAGTAGTTAGCGTCAACTAGCTCGCTTGCAATCACGTCAGTTACTTCGTCACGAGCTTGAAGCCAAGCAACAACTTGTGCTTGTTGTTCTTCTGTTACGTCCTGGTAGCGCTCAGAAGCACAGATGAAACCTTCGAATAGCTCAAGACCACCGCCACCAAAGCATAGACCTAGGCTGTCGATGTAGTCGATGAACTCATCAACGAACACGTCGTAACGATCGAAGTCTGCAATGTTCGTTTTGCAGCTTACTTCGAAACCTAGCATTGCGAACTCGCCTAGGTACATTTTCTTCAAAATACGACGTTTTTTGTTTTCTTGTTTAAATGGTTTCATGTTTTTGCCTCGAATCATTAGGACAATTTGTTTATACAGTAAATATCGTCATCACCCAAATATAATACCAATTATTTAGTCTGATCGGGCGGATCTTAATCAAACTCATAGCTTGCGATATTGCTAAGCTATATTTAACGCGAGAAAACTACCTAGCGCTGACCTTTTTAAGCAAAAAAATGGTATAAAAGAGGTGTTTAGAATCCAGAATTAATGGTGCCTAGCGTAGAGTCTAGCTAAGGAGAAGTTATGACAAGATTGATTGCGATTGTATTTCTTATTGCACTTGCGTTTGTGCTGGTTCGTTACCGAACCAACGAAAAGCTACAAAAGTATGTTGTCATCACGCTGATCTCCGGCTTTCTAGTCTACACTGCCAGCATCATGATCACCGAACTTATGCGTTAGCGGTCTTAGGAGCCAACAGTGAACAAATCGCCTGATTTAGATAACAGCGAAGAAGATGTAGTCGTCATTGAGGAGCGTGATAAACGTAGCTATCTCTATATCGCTATTGCAGGGGTATTAGGCCTCGCGCTTGGTGGTCTTTTAGGTTCGACCGTGACCGCAAATAAATGGCAAGCTACGTATGTAGAATTGCAGCAGCAATACCAAGCTGCGCAAGACCAAAAGAAACAGCTTGTGAGCAATGTTGAAGAGCGTGCTGCCAATATTGATTTTGAATTAGAGAAGAAACTTGAAGCGAAGGTCGGCGAGTTTCAACAGAACCATCAAGCCGAATTGGCGGAGCTACAAAAGCAAATTGCTGTGTTGAATCAAGACAAGCAGAAGCTAACTCAGCAGCTTAACGCGCAAAAGAATGAGCTGTCTCAAGCGGAGCAGAAAAACACTAAGTTAAATCAACAAGCAGATATGCAAACATCACTGCTTGAGCGTTCCCGAGAGTTGTTTCAACATGAGTTGAAGATCAAGCAAGAGCTGGACAGTTTGAAAAAAGAGCTTGTTAAGCTTGAGCCTAAGTATGAGACATTGAAAAAAGAGTGTAATGCTTATTTAGATGGCACGTCCTGGGATGCGAAATCTGACTCTTGTGATAAGCAAGATGAGGCTAACTCACGAATGAGTCAAATAAACCAAATGATTCGTGTGCATGAAATGGATCTTGAGCAGATTAAAGCGATTTCAGAACAGTTGGGTTTAGAGTAGTAGTCAGAACGATATAAAAAAACCGGCAATCGCCGGTTTTTTTGTCTATTGCGGGCCGCTTAGAACTTAAAGCGCGCGCTAAACATCAATTGGTCGCCATAGAACTCGTTGAAGCGAGCTTCACCACCTAGCGAGAATAGCTCTGTAGCGTGGAAACGTGCGTAAGCAGAAGCGATCCAATCTTCGTTGTCGTCGATAGAAACGTAACCGCCTTTACCGCCCACTTCAAGTTGTGGACCAAGCCATTGACGAATACCTAAGTTTAATTCCATACCTGTTTCTGTACCGATTTCTTTGTTATCAACCATACGGAACAGGATCTCACCAGTTAGGTCAGCCCAGTTATTAACAGGAGCATGGAAACCCACACCAGCAGCAGAGTCGAAGTCGTTTGAGAATTCAGAGTCAATACGAACGACAGCGTGTGCATTTGGGTGGATTGATTTACTCATACCTGCGCCGAAGGTACCAGGGCTAGCGCCGATACGAGCTTCAAGGTAATCGTAGCTAAAGTTACTCATAACTGTTGGACTGCTAGGATCAGTCATTGCAAAAGATTGGCCAGCTACAAGTACTAGCGCTGTAGCTAAGATTGTTTTACGCATAAGGAATTAAACCTTTAAGTTATTTGTCCATGTTTGGGCGACAATACAGCCCTCAATACCAAGTGCATATTACTGATAGTTGCGAGGTATCTCTAGGCAAAAATGTCATTGTTTTGTCGATATTTACAAATTATGCAAATTCGATGCCTTAAATAGCAGTGTGTTGGCTAATTATTCACCAAAACTGATTCGATTCTCTGCAATTGCATTAAAGATCTTCTCAGTATCCAGAGCTCGCGCCCAAGGCATAGGTTCTGGTTCATTATCAATTATGTACTGAGTAAGCAGGCTTTTAACGGCTGAGCGGATTTGCTCGCCACCCCAAGGTTTTGCGAGGTAAAAGTCGAGGCTGGCGTGGTTAATCGCCTCAACGGTATCTTCTAACCCTGCTTGCCCTGTCAAAAGCAACTTTTTAGCCTTGGCTGTCAAATTGTTGTCGTGGAGCTCAATCAAAAAGCTGATGCCAGTCTGCTCGGGCATGATGTGATCGCATAGGATCAACGCCAGTTGCGTGCCTTCTGCTTGAGCTTCTTCAATGATCTCTTTTGCTTCGGCAACCGATTCAGCACCTTCAAGTAAGAAATGTTCTTCGAAACAGTCGAGATCTTGAAGTACGCTGTCTAATACTTCTCGTTCATCATCTACGCATAGAATGAGGTATTTATTCATGGTTTATCCCTCGCTGTTGTCAAATTTCTGTTCTATCGGCAGCCAGACCGACATTTTGGTGTATTCGTTAACTGTTGAATCTACGTCAATAATGCCACCATGTTGATGAATAATCTGCTGGCAAACCGACAAACCGATACCTAAGCCAAAGTTTCCTTCTTTTTTTGTCGTAAAGTTTAAGGCGAATACTTGTTGCTGTAATTCGGGAGAGATACCACAGCCGTTATCTTGTACCTCAATAACTGCCCACTGTTTATCATCTTTATTTTGTAAGCGAGTGGTGATGGATAATTCCCCTTGTTCAGGAAGGGCATCAATTGCGTTGGAGATAAGATTGGTCCACACTTGCTGTAACGCAATGGGTAGGCAGCGCACGGGTGGCAATTGCGAGTAATGTTTCTCGAGTTGATGACGTTTTAGTTTGTTTTCAAATATGACTAAGGTGTCTTCAATACCTTCATGAATATCGACGAAGTGAAAGGTTTCATCATCCTGACGTGCATAGCCTTTGAGGCTTTTCACCATGTCTGCGATTCTTTGAGCGCACACATTAATAGAGCGCAGTGTTGCCCCCGCAACGTGAAAGCTTTCAAGCTCATTGAGCTCATCACTTACGAGTAGAGGATTACTTTTTGCACGCTTGAGCCAGTGTTGGTCTTCGTTTAAACCAAGCTTCACGAGTTTTTTCGCCAGTCGCCGGTCTCCTACCAGGTTTTCGACACTTTTGGTTTTTTGTCGTTCTTCGGCAGTAGAGTTAGGTCGAGATGATAGGGCGCGTGTCATGATATAACTGGTCATTTCAGGTGAACATCGGTTTTCGCCATTGACGAGGCTAGTAATGCTATCTGTGAGAGTTTCGGTGCCGCGTAAGATTGCAGCGATGGGGTTGTTAAGTTCATGCGCAACCCCAGCGACGAGCTGGCCGAGCATCGCCATTTTTTCGCTTTCAATTAACTGATGATGGGCCGATTCTAACGACTCAAGCGTTTGCTGAAGTTGTATTTTAGTGTTGATGTTACGTTGCAGTCGACGGTTGAAGTGGCGCAGTAGTAAGTTGGTAAACAAGGGAAGTAATGCGGTGTCCGAATACATCACGCGGCTAAATACTTCGCGGTCAAGTTTGATTACATCAGTCTCGGTCAGCGTTACGGCGGTGGAAAATGAGGGCTCCCCAGTGACAAATGACATACCACCGACTAAATTCCCCTTGGTGTGACGCACCACCTCGCGTTGCATACCTAGCTCGTCTTTTTTATACAGTGCAACTTCGCCTGAGGTAATAAACCAAAGGAAGTTATTTTCTTCGCCTTCCACCGTAAGCAGATGGTCACTCGAATAATGCCGGACAGCTTGAGTTTCATCGTCGTTGGCGAAGAACTTGATTAAAGCACTAATGACTTTTTCAGCCAGCACACTGTCAGACATCTTATGATGATCAGAAATAAACCCAGCTTGATAGCTGCGCATCTTTAAGTCGATATGCGCTCGAAGCAATTTCTGCTGGTCTAAAATTAAACCGTAAGAAAGGACATCTTCTTTGTCTTCTTCTATTACGAAATTGGTTAGTTCATTCTGAACCGTCTTATAAAGCTGATTTCGTGGCAGGGGCTGAGTCAAGCAATGGTCTAAGCGGCCTTCATTTACCGCGGCGAGGATGGCCTGTATGTCTTGTCCACAGCTAATGAGTACTTTGCGTGTTTTCTGTGTAAACGGTGATTTATCAAGCTGGATTAGAAAATCAGAACCGTTAAAGTCTTCATTTTGGTTGGCAATAACCAATGCGATGGCTTGTTTGTTATCTATACAGGCTTGCAACGAAGCGTTAGCAGCTTCAAGGGAATGAGCAAAGTGGATATCGAATCGTGAAGCAAATACATTAAGCTCATTTCGCAGTTGCTCAAAACTCGCAGGATTGTTGTCGAGATAGATTAAGGCGTATTGATTCAAAAGGGCGTCCAATCACATGTCTTGCCAGACATTTACTTTAACAATTTTGTCTCGAAGTTGATGAGAGCTGAGTTAGAGAAATTATTCGCCTTAACTGAAAACTTCCAATAGTCTGATTTAACTCATGCTTTTTTAGTGTAGACTCTAAACAAAATAGCGCGTGTTTTAGCAAGTTGATTGCAAAACAATCGCTATACTTTCAAAGAAACGGATAACGAGATAAGTGAGTTCGATGCAACAACTAAAAAAATTTGCTGCGATTGGTGGTGCAATATCTTTAGCCCTTTGTTGGCCACTGGCTGTTGGTCAGATTGGCCAAAATGTCATTCAAGATAGTATTGCGAATTTAAATTCCGATACATTGCAGGCTGAAATCGTTAATTATGATCGTGGTTATTTATCTTCTACTGTGACTACTCGTTATAAAGTGACGGATCCCGCTATTGCAGCACAACTTGCCGCTGATGGTGTTCCTGCGGAAATTCTAGTGAATAGTGAGCTTAGCCACGGTTTATTCAGTTTGTCTGCTGATTCGGTATTAACTAATTGGCCTGATATGCCGCTGACGTTAAATACAGTGACGCAGCTTAACGGCAACACAGACTTTGAATTTAAACTGGACACTTGGCGTCAAACGACCGAAGGCAATGAAGGTGCGATGATGTTAATCACGCCATCAACGCTAAAAGGCCATGCGACTGTGCTAGGGCAGGTTGATTACCAACTTGATGTACCTTCTATCGAAGTGGACTTTAACACCGGCGAAAAACTGATGATTGAGAATGTCTCTGGTCAGGGTTCGGGCAAAAAAATGAATAGTTTCTGGATTGGTGATCAGGTGATGAACATTGGTCAAGTGTCAGTGAGTGACGCACAGAAAAATTCAATGTTTAGCTTTAAAGATGGCCAATACCACTACTCAGCGGAGTATGCAGAGGCAACACAGCGAGTTGCGAGTAAGCATGGTGTTAGCGTTAGTGAGATTAATGTCGATCAAGAGAGTCTGGACAACTTAGAGGTTGATTTCTCCTTTGGTGATTTGGACGCAGTCGCATTTGAGCAATTGGTTACGCTTTACCAAAATTCACCCGTTTTGAACGCGCAAGATATTCAGCAAATGTTACCGCATGTAGACAGTCTGTTTGCGAAAGGCTTTTATCTAGCAAGTGACAAAATTGCGATGAACATTGGTGATGGTGAGTTTACCTCACAATGGAAACTTGTCGTGCCAGAAGGGACAGATAATGTTTCGCAAGATCCGATGAAAGTGATGCCTGCGCTGCAAGGGCACTTTGATTCATTTGTTTCAAATGCGTTGGTCGAGCAATACCCATCAATCAGACAAACGATCGATGAAGGTTTGATTATGGAATTTGTTAAGCAAACCGACAAAGGCTACCAAGTAAAAGCGGAAATTAAAGAAGGTAATATTGTCTTTGAAAATGGACAAAAAGTGCCGCTAATGAGTCTTTTACTTCCTTTGATGATGTAGCTTAGCGCTTACTCAGTATAAACAAATTTACACTATCCAAACAAAAGAGGTCTTAAGACCTCTTTTGTTGCTTTTTCTATACGAAAAAAAGTGGTATTAATGATAGAGATACCTAAGTAACCTCAATAGGTTGTCTCGTAGAGACGCGCTAATACTCTGTATAGTTAGATTATACAGCTAGGTTATATAGTCAGGTTATTTTGGTATACCTCTTTTATATAAAGCATGAGCAAGGAAAGAAACCGTGGATAACGTTTTTAACTTTAGTGCCGGCCCAGCGGCTTTACCGAAAGCGGTAATGGAGCAAGCCCAGTCGGAATTGATTAACTGGAATGGACTCGGTACCTCGGTGATGGAAGTGAGTCACCGTGGTAAAGAGTTTATTCAAGTCGCAACAGAAGCAGAACAAGATTTACGTGATCTGCTGTCCATCCCAGACAACTATAAAGTGCTATTCTGCCATGGTGGCGCACGTGCACAATTTGCTGCCGTTCCAATGAATCTACTCGGCTCAAATAGCAAAGCGACTTACGTTGACGCTGGTTACTGGGCAGAGAGTGCTATTGATGAAGCGCAAAAATACTGTGAAGTAGACGTGTTCAACGCGAAAACTGAAATCGATGGCAAAGTTGCGGTAACGCCAGCGAGCGATTGGAAAATTGCCCCAGATGCAGCGTTTGTTCACTTCTGTCCAAATGAAACCATCGATGGTGTAGAAATTGACGATCTTCCACAGACAGACAAGCCAATCGTTGCAGACATGTCGTCAAACATTCTTTCTCGCCAGATAGATGTCTCTGAGTACGGCGTAATTTACGCAGGCGCGCAGAAGAATATCGGTCCTTCTGGTCTATGTATTGTCATCGTGCGTGATGATCTGTTGGAATTGGCGAGCGATATTCTACCGAGTTTCTTGAACTACAAGGTTTTGGCAGAGAAAGACTCGATGTTTAATACACCACCAACGTTTGCTTGGTACCTCTCGGGCCTAGTATTTAAATGGCTGAAAGAGCAGGGTGGTGTTGCTGCTGTTGAGCAAGTGAACCGTGAGAAAGCGGCGCTGCTATATAACTACATCGACACATCAGACTTTTACCGCAATAACATCCACAGCAATAACCGTTCACGTATGAATGTGCCATTCCAGCTGGCTAAACCAGAGTTGGATGAGCTGTTCCTTGAGCAGGCAAAAGCTCGCGGTCTTGTTGCTCTGAAAGGACACCGTGCTGTCGGTGGTATGCGTGCCTCTATTTACAATGCGATGCCGCTGGAAGGTGTACAAGCTTTGGTTGAATTTATGCGTGAATTTGAAGCGGAAAACGCTTAAGCGTATTGTTCTCCCTGATTTCTCAAGCCGGCTATTTGCCGGCTTTTTTGTTTCTGTCATTTTTATATCGACTACACTTATCGCAAACAACGCTAAATCTAAAACCCGCTTCACTTGAAGTTGCAGCAGTGTTGACTGGCACTCACAAACCTCATCACAAAGCATATCTATGCTGAGAGGCTTTGAATCTTGCAGATTTAGCTTTCATTAACGCATCGTTGATTTACACGGTTAGTCGAGCTGCAGACGATTTCAAGCACTATTAGTGGAATATGTGCTTTTGCATTAGGTAGTTGCGAGCATCGTTAAGAAGCGTAAATTGATTGCACAGTGGTTATATGAAATAACAATAATAGGAAATCATCATGAGTGACATTCAACAGGGCACCCCTCAAACAGCGGCGCAAACTTTACTTTCAAAAGGTTGGAAATGGTTCACTATTGTTGGTGTGCTGGTGGCGCTTGCTGGTTTTGGCGCATTGAGCCTTCCTGTGGCTGCCGGCGTAACGATAACAACTATCGTTGGTGGTTTGTTTTTATTTAGTGGATTGGTTCAGGCCTACCACACATTTAGTATTCTGGCGTGGAAAGACAAAGTCTGGTATGTGCTTAGTGCAGTGTTGTACATTGTTGGCGGTCTTTTCATTCTGCTTAAACCGTTCGCGGGTTTAATTACCATGACCATGTTAATGGTGGTTGTAATGATGTTTAATGGCGCAACCCGTATGATTTTGGGTTTGCGTAGCCGCTCTCTACCAGGCAGTGGTTGGATTATTGTCAGTGGTTTAGTTTCACTTCTTATCGGTGGTTACTTCTTTACGCTGCTTGATGATCCAGCATTCTCGTTGTCACTATTAGGTACGTTTGTCGGCATTTCGTTGTTGTTTGAAGGTATCAGCTTTATTTTCCTTGGTTTACAAATGAAAAAAGCGCTTAAATAGTTGCTTTGGCGATATCGATGAAGATGAAAAGCCCTAAGGTTGATTGCCTTGGGGCTTTGTAGTTTTAAGGGCATTACCTTTAAACTTTAAAGTACTTGAGCTGTTCATTTAGTTGTTCAGCCGTAGAGGCCATTTCTTGACTATCACTCGCTAAAGAGTGCGAGGCTTGTAGAATTTCATTAGCGGAGAGATGAACGCTCGCGACATTTTGGTTCATGTCGCTTGCGACCGCGTTTTGCTGATCTGAAGCCGCGGCAATTTGTGCAACCATATCATTGGCTCTTCGCATTTCATCAACAATGGCACTGAGTTTCTGCCTCGTATCTTCAGATGCTTGTACACTTTGACTGACCTTTAGGTGGCCACTTTCCATCGCGCTAACTGTTTTACCTGCTTGCTCTGTAAGTTTTTCAATAGTCTGCTGGACTTCATCGGTAGAGCTTTGTGTGCGGCTAGCAAGGTTACGAACTTCCTCAGCGACCACTGCAAAACCACGTCCTTGTTCACCGGCTCTCGCGGCTTCAATCGCAGCATTTAGTGCGAGAAGATTAGTTTGGTCGGAGATATCACGAATTACATCGACAACATTCCCAATTTCTGCGACACCAGTTTGCAACTCTTTAATCAGGTCATTGGCGGTCGAGGTATTATGAGACACATCTGCAATGGTTTCGGAAGTATAAGCCATCGCTGTATCGCTCAAATGGACATGTTCGGTGACTTTATTGGTGCTGGCGGAGGTCGCTTCTGCATTAGCGGCAACGTCGGCGATGGTTGCACTCATTTGCGTCATGGCAGTTGATAATTGTTCCAACTGAGCGTGCTGGGAATTAACACTTGTCGCTGCTTCCTCACTTGCTTGTGCGATATTACTCGCCATATTGCTTGACTGGGCCGCTGAATTATTGGCGGTAGCAAACGTTTCTTGTAGCTTATCGAGCATCTTGTCAATTTGGGTGCTGACCGAGCCCAACTCATCGCTACGAGACATATTCATGCGCTCTTTTAGGTTTCCTTGAGCAATTTGTTGAGTATGTTCGATTAGGGCGTTGAGAGGAAAAACAATGTTGTTTGAGATCGCTCTGCCAAGCGCATATAGAATGGTCGAAAGTAGTAACGCAATTGAGATTTCTTTGACCGCAAGTTCATAAAAAGTTTCTTGTATGTCAGAGACTAAAAGACCGCTACCTATAATCCAATTCCATTCCGGGAATAACTTAATATATGAAATTTTATCTTGGAGCTCTTGATTGGGTGTTAACCACTGGTAGTCAAGGTAACCACTTTGAGTTGAGTTTTGGGATAAACTAACCATCTCGCGCCAATAATACTTGCCGGAGGCATCTTGAAAACTATTGGCGTTTTCTCCATTAAGCTCGGGCTTGATCGGGTGCATTACAATTTGCACATTTTGATCGACTACCCAGAAATAATTGTTGTCATCATATCGCAGTGAATTTAGAGCTTCTAAAGCAAACTGCTGAGCCTTTTTGTCACCTAGTGACTCACGTTTTTCATAGTAGTGTTGAGTGACACTCAGTGCCGTTTGCACTTGGGCACTAAGCTTTGCTTTGCGCTCTGTCAGAGTGGCTTCTTTTTGTTGAAATAAATTAACGAGACACGCTAGAACAATGAGTAAAATAGACAAGCTTACTATGGAAGTGAGTTTATGTTTGATTGCTAAATTGCTTAGTTTCATATATTGGACTCAATAACAAAAATTAAAACCACGACACTCTAGCAATTAAGGATTAGTTAATGGTGCTGTTGATTAGTTATATTGTTCCATTCACAACGTTTCATTCTAATTAATAGGAATTACTCTTAATTCTGAATAAATTGCTGTAATTAATTGTAAGAAAACTTTAATTTTTCGAACAGGTGATAGCGATTAAATTTGGATTTTTACCATTAATATCAATGACTTTAATGAGGGTATTGTTCGATTGGGACTATTAACCTACCGGTGCTTGGTTCTTGCCAATAATAAAAGCTGTGGTGTAGGGGATTATGCTAGAAAGGAGTTTAATGAAATAACCAAGGCTGGCCGTGATGCCGGCCTTGGTTTGATAAGCTAATTAACGACGCTTAGGTTTACGGTTTCCTTGCGGGTTTGCGCGGTTACCTTGTTGGTTTCGGGAACCATTTGAGCCGCCTTTATTGCCGCCTTGTGAAGATTGTTCATTACCGCGTTGTTGTGATTTATTTGCGCCAGGTTTCTTCGCTCCCGGCTTAATAAATCCACCTTTTGCTGGCGCTTGACCACCTTGACGGTTGCCATTCTCGCCACGTTTACCATTTTCACCGCGTCTGCCGTTATCACCTCGATTACCTTGGTTTTGGTTGCCAAAGCCCGGTTGGTTTTTGGTGTGTTTAGTCGCGAAACGTTGCGATCCATGACGGCCTGATTTGCGGCGTTCTGCCGGTGTTAGCACGTCCTGATCTTCTGAAGGTACTAAACAATTAGGCTTATCACCAATGAGGTGTTTCTTACCCATGTCCATTAGTGCTTCACGAATCATTGGCCAGTTAGCTGGATCGTGGTAACGAAGTAGTGCTTTGTGCAGACGACGTTGACGTTCACCTTTAGCGACAGGCACTACTTCGCGCTGTTTGTACTTCACGCGCTTGAGTGGGTTAGTCTCCGAGTAGTACATCGACGTTGCATTACACATAGGTGACGGGTAGAAGTTCTGTACTTGGTCACACTCGAAGTTATTTTTCTTAAGCCATAGCGCTAGGTTTAACATGTCTTCATCTTCAGTGCCTGGGTGCGCTGAAATAAAGTACGGGATCAAATACTGTTTCTTACCTGCTTCAGCACTGTATTTCTCAAACATTTCCTTGAAGCGATCGTAGGTACCCATGCCCGGTTTCATCATCAGATCCAGAGGACCTTTTTCAGTATGTTCAGGCGCAATCTTTAGGTAACCGCCAACGTGGTGGGTAACCAGCTCACGAACATATTCTGGTGATTCGATCGCAAGGTCATAACGAACACCTGATGCGATCATTACCTTCTTCACGCCTTTTACTTGGCGAGCAGCGCGGTAGAGATCGATAGTGTGTTTATGATCGGTATTGAGTTTGTTACAGATACCTGGGAACACGCAGGATGGACGTCGACAGTTTGCTTCTGCTTTAGGATCGCTACAACCGAGACGATACATGTTGGCCGTTGGGCCACCAAGATCTGAAATTGTGCCAGTAAAGCCCGGTACTTTGTCGCGGATCTCTTCCAGTTCGTTCAAGATAGATTCTTGCGAACGGTTTTGAATGATGCGACCTTCGTGCTCGGTAATTGAACAGAAAGAACAGCCACCGAAACAGCCACGCATGATGTTTACCGAGGTTTTGATCATGTCGTAAGCTGGAATTTTCGCTTTGCCGTAACCTGGGTGAGGGACACGAGCAAAAGGTAAACCAAACACAAAGTCCATCTCTTCTGTTGTCAGAGGGATCGGTGGTTGGTTGATCCACAGTTCGCGATCACCATGACGCTGAATCAGAGCACGACCTGAGTATGGGTTGGTCTCAAGGTGCATGATGCGGCTAGCATGAGCGTATAGAATTCGGTCGTTGTTTAGCTTCTCAAATGGAGGTAAACGTACGGCAGTTGTTGCTGCATCGTGACGAGAAGGACGAATCGTAATTGGTTGTGCTTCCGCTTTCTCTTCTGCTTTTGTCTCGCATTGCTCTTCTACCGCATAAGGGTTTGGCGGAATAAAGGCTTCTTTTCGCGGTTTTTCAATGCGTGATGAATCGATAACGTTGTAACTCGCAGGCGCTTCTGCAAGGTTGACAGCTGTACCACGGATATTAGTTAGCGTTGAGATATCTTCGCCGTCAGATAAGCGATGGGCCAATTCAACCAGTGCACGCTCTGCGTTACCAAATAGCAGAATATCGGCTTTCGCATCAAACAGTACTGAGCGACGAACTTTATCTGACCAGTAGTCGTAGTGCGCAAGACGACGTAAGCTTGCTTCAATGCCACCAAGTACGATTGGAACGCCTTTATAGGCTTCACGACAACGCTGTGAGTAAACCAGTGTTGCGCGATCTGGGCGCTTACCGCCTTCGTTGTTTGGCGTGTAGGCGTCATCATGGCGCAGTTTACGATCCGCCGTGTAACGGTTGATCATTGAGTCCATGTTGCCGGCGGTAATACCAAAAAATAGATTTGGTTTACCTAATGCCATAAAGGCATCTTTTGTATTCCAGTCTGGCTGAGCAATAATACCTACGCGAAAACCCTGGGATTCAAGCAAGCGACCAATAATCGCCATACCAAAACTTGGGTGATCAACATAAGCATCACCAGTGACGATGATGATGTCACAACTATCCCATCCTAGGGCATCCATTTCCTTACGGCTAGTCGGTAAAAAAGGTGCAGTACCAAAGCACTCTGCCCAGTACTTTTTATGCTCGTGAATAGGGGTGATGTCGTTGTACATATTTTGCTCTTAGATCCAGTGAGCGCGAATTATAGCGGCTTATCTACTATCTATCTATAGTCTGAGCTGTGTTATTTTGCCATTCTGTCAATAGCAGGACCTTACATCAAACCCTTATAAACTCTAGGGTTAGATGCCAGTGGGGCTGTTGAATAATTTTACACTTACCCCAGAGTTTAACTGGTGATTAAGATAGCGAAAATACACAAGTTTGGTATCATCCGTGTCAATTCAATTTCTCGTTAGTAACATCATTATGATTCAAGACTTGTTAGCAACGTTTGCGCCTATGTTATTAGGTGCGCAGATTATTTTGACTCTAGTATTGGTTAAGGGTGAGATTTGCCCTGGGCAACGTGGCCGTGTGCACAAAATGCTTCCTACGCTTGCGGTGATGTGGCTGGCCGTTGCGTCACTGAAAATTCAAGCCTTTATGGTATCAGCTGCGCTGATGTATTTTTTCTCTCAAGTTCAAACTAAGAAAACTCGCGAGCAAGGTCCTCTGTGGGTTATGTATCTTGCTAATGGTCTTGCGCTGGCTTACGTTGGTATTGCCGTGGGTGAACAAAGCTCGGTGGCCGCTGGTGCAAATGTGTTTATGCAGATCTTCTTGCTAGGTGGGTGCTTTGCTCAGTTGTTGTTGGTGATTGCACGTTCTCGCTTGCAAGCGTTTCAACGTATTTTACCCGTAGCGGGTGTTGTTAGCGCGATGCTCACAAGCTTAACCGTTTTACTCCATGTTTATGACTTGCCAGAAGCACAGTTAGAAACGTTAGTGACTCCATTGCTGACAGCATTTGCATTAATGATCACCGGGGTAGTGATTTGGTGCTGGCATATGTTTAGTGGTAAAGCGGCGAGCAAAGTACAGTTGGGTTTAGGGCTAGCAGTATTGGTTATAGCAACGTTAGCGAGTCAACCTGTCTTTGCGTAGCTTATCGTGTTTTACTGGTTAGCGTATTGGTTTTTGGATCTTCTTCACTGTTAATTTACCCAATGAGAGCTAGGCTTGTAGTAAGCCAATTAAATTGGGAGTGGAGATATGGATCTGAGCAATGTTCGCAGCCTAGATAGCATCATTCTACTGGGTATCGTGAATGAAAAATTACGCCTTGAATGTGACAGCTTTGAAGAGTTAGTCAGCATGTATGAAATGGATGTAGAGCAAGTCGTTGGGAAACTCGATGTACTTGGCTATCAATACGATCCATTGACCAATCAATTTAAAGCTTATCAACGCTAAGCGTTTAAAGATGCTATACCCAAATTACTTCAAGATGCAGGATTCAGAGCGCTGTCGCTAACGCAAGTTCAAGGAAAATAACGCAGCGTAATAGCAGGCTATTTCCAAGTTGTTTGACGATGAAATTGCGTTAGCGACACGCTCCCGAAGGGCGAGTTGCCTTGGCTCGCATACTGCGTTAACGATTTTTGATTTAGAACCACTAAATCTTCAAATCATTGCCTTTTCTGCAAACCAAGTCATTCTCGCTGAACCTAGCACCTTGAGGTTACTTGGGTATAAAGCCTCATCGCACTAACGATGGGGCTTTTTGTTTATGCGAGCTTGATACCGTCTAAGTGGCTCTTGCATTGTTGCTTGGCGGTCGTAAAGAAAGCTTGTAAGTAACGCTTCTCCTTGTCTGAATTACGCGTAGCCGCGAACAAACGTCGCCATAGTCCTTCACCGAGTGGGATGCTGGTAATTAATCCTTGGCGTGAAAACTCGCTGATTGCCCAATTGGGTAGAGCTGCAACCCCCAATCCAGCAGAGACCATCTGCACCAGCATTAAGGTGTTGTCACATTGCTTCCATTTTGCAGGTTCTATTCCTGCAGGCTGCAAGAAATGCTTCACCACATCCAATCGCTGTTTTTGTACTGGATAAGAAATCATGGTTTGATCAGCCAAATCTTGCGGTTGAATCAGCGCTTGGTTGGCAAGTGGGTGATTGATTGAAGTGATCAAGCGCATTTCGAAATCAAATAGAGGCTCAAAGTGGACTTCTGAGCGGGCTTGAATATCGGAGGTGATAACCAAATCTAACTCGCCACTCATTAGCGCAGGAAGCGGTTCAAAACCAAAACCGGATGAAAAGTCTAATGTGACGCTTGGCCAAGTAACTTGGTATTCCTTGAGGGCAGGCATTAACCATTGAAAGCACGAGTGGCACTCGATCGCCATATGCAGCCTTCCGTTGACGTCTTCCTTTAAGCTAGCCAGTTCATTTTCGGCTTTGGCAAGGCGCGGCAATATATCTTCGGCAACACGTAGCAAGATTTCACCTTCAGAGGTGAATTTAACTGGACGTGTTTTACGTAGAAATAATTGTCCACCTAAGCGCGCCTCTAAATCTTTGATTTGATGAGAGAGAGCCGATTGCGTTAAATGCAGTGCAGTCGCTGTAGCCGTGAGTGACCCGGTATCGCGTAGTGATGTCAGTGTGCGTAGATGCTTGAGCTCGATCATGAGTTCCTTTCATCCCCCAATTCAATCCTTGAATGTTATTAACCTAACGTGTCTTGAATGCAATGTAAACGTCTAGACGTCTAAATTTGCTTTATAAATTCATGGCCGTGGTTGGATTGCGAGCGGAACATGAATTTTTTTAATAAACAAGTTGAATAATTGGACGTTGTTCATGATGCCGAGAAACGAGATAGTTTAGCCATCCGGACTTCTTAAAGAGTCCAGCCCAATCACTCAGTAAAGCAACTCAGTACAAGGACTAGGTAAATGACAACAACGACTCACATTCTTGGTTACCCGCGAATTGGCGAGAAACGCGAACTTAAATTCGCTTTAGAGAAATATTGGCGCGGCGAAATTGATCAAAAACAACTCAAGCAAGTAGGGGCGCAGCTGCGTGGCAAAAACTGGCAAACTCAAGCCAATGCTGATTTAAGTTTTGTCACGGCGGGCGACTTTGCTTGGTATGACCATGTTTTAACGACGACTCTGCTTCTTGGCCATGTACCAAAGCGTCACAATAAGGGTTTCCCCGATCTTGATACCCTTTTCCGCGTTGGTCGAGGACAGTCTCAAGCTAACTGTGGTTGTGCGGGTAGCGCAGCTTCTGATATGACGAAATGGTTCAACACCAACTATCACTATATCGTGCCTGAGTTCAGTAAAGATGATTCTTTTGAGGTTAGTTGGCCACAATTGTTTGAAGAAGTGAATGAAGCGACTAAAGCAGGTCATCAGGTGAAACCCGTGTTACTTGGGCCTTTGAGCTACCTTTACTTAGGCAAAGAAGTTGATGAAGGTTTTGACCGCTTAACGTTGCTGCCTCGCTTGCTGACCGCGTACCAAGCCATTTTAGCTAAGCTTGCTAAACATGGTGTCGAGTGGGTGCAAATCGATGAGCCAATCTTAGGACTTGAGCTTGAAAAGCGTTGGTTAGATTCATTTAAGCTTGCTTATCAAGTGATTCGCAGTGACGTAAAAGTCCTTTTAACGACCTATTTTGACTCTGTAGAAGAGACGCTTGATAGGATTGTTGAGCTTAATGTAGACGGCTTACATGTGGATCTTTCTGCAGCGCCAGAGCAATTAGATGCGATTGTCGCAAAACTACCGCAAGGCTGGGTGCTATCCGCTGGTGTCGTTAATGGTCGAAATGTGTGGCGTGCCGATCTATCTAAGCAGCTTGCATTACTAGCACCAGTAAAAGAGAAACTGGCCGATAAACTTTGGGTGGCGAGCTCTTGTTCACTCCTGCATAGCCCTGTAGACCTAGAGTTAGAGTCAACATTAAGCGAGGAAGTTCGTAGTTGGTTTGCCTTTGCCAAACAGAAAGTCACAGAAGTGGCATTGCTGGGTAAAGCACTTGATGGCGATGAGAATGCGATTTTAGCTTGCGATACGTACAGCGCACCAATTCAAGCCCGTAAGAGCGCAATCCACGTTAACAAACCGCAAGTGCAGCGACGTCTGAGTAATATTACTAAGGCGTTAGCTGAGCGTAGCGCGCCTTATAAAGAGCGTGCAGCACATCAAGCTGAAGTGCTGGGTTTGCCACTATTCCCAACAACGACGATTGGGTCATTCCCGCAGACCAGTGAAATCCGTTTACAGCGCAGTGCTTATCGCACGGGTAAGTTAAGTGAAACTGAATACGAGACCGCGTTAAAAGGCCACATTGAAGATGCGGTTAAGCGTCAAGAAGCGCTCGATCTCGATGTTTTGGTCCATGGCGAGGCAGAGCGTAACGACATGGTGGAATACTTTGCGGAGAACTTGGCAGGCTTCCAAACCACCAAATTTGGCTGGGTGCAAAGCTATGGTTCTCGCTGTGTGAAACCGGCTATTGTCGTGGCAGATATTGAGCGAGAGAAGCCAATGACTGTGGGCTGGTCAACCTATGCTCAATCACTCACGACTAAGCAGATGAAGGGCATGCTTACAGGGCCGGTTACGATTCTATGTTGGACTTTCCCTCGTGAAGATGTTTCTCGTAAAGAGATCGCCAATCAACTCGCTTTGGCACTGCGTGATGAAGTATCGGATTTGCAAGATGCTGGGATCAACATTATTCAAATCGATGAACCAGCGATTCGTGAAGGTCTGCCTTTGAAAAAACGCGACCACAAAGCATACCTAGAGTGGGCAGTCGATGCGTTTAAGATCTCAGCGGCAAGTGCCAAACCAGAGACTCAGATCCACACTCATATGTGTTACTCAGAGTTTAACGAAATCATTGAATCGGTAGCGGCATTGGATGCAGACGTGATTACTATTGAAACATCTCGTTCAAACATGGAGTTACTCAAAGCATTTGAAGAGTTTAACTACCCCAATGAGATTGGTCCGGGTGTTTATGATATTCACTCACCAAACATTCCAACCGAAGAATGGATTGAAGGGCTAATTAATACCGCGGCGAAGAAAATTCCGGCAGAGCGTTTATGGGTTAATCCAGACTGTGGATTGAAAACACGTAATTGGGCAGAGACGGAAGCATCATTGGCAAATATGGTGTCAGCGGCTAAGAAGCTACGTAAAGAGTTTGCTTAAAACCTATAATAAGTAACTTCAAGATACTTGGCTTAGTGAAAACCACTTGGTTTGCAAACAAGGCGGTGATTTGAAGAACTGCGGTTTTAATGCAAAAATCCCCACGCTTTATAAGGCGTGGGGATTTTCTATTTTGCTGATACTGCTTTTAGGCTTTAGCTCAGAATAATCAATATGGTACCGCCTAGCGTCATCAAGATATTGGCAATCGCATAAGTACCAGCGTAACCAAGGGCTGGAATGGTCGATTTAGCGTAGTCGTTAACGATATCCATTGCTGGGCCACAAGTACGAGCACCGATGATCGCACCAAATAGAAGTGCTCGGTTCATTTTCAAAACGTATGCGCCAAATAGGTAAGCGAGCGCCACGGGCACGACGCTGACAATAAACGCTAAACCGATCACTTGTGGGCCGACTTGAGAAAGGTGTTCGAACATCTTACCGCCGGCGCTTAAACCGATGCCGACCATAAAGATCATCAAACCTAGGTCTTTGACCATATTGAGCGCACCTTGTGGTACGTAACCAAAGGTAGGGTGATTCGCGCGCAAAAAGCCCAAGGTAATACCTGAGAGCAACAGACCAACTGCGTTACCAAGACCAAACGATACTTGTCCAAAGGTCATAGTAATCAAACCAAACATAATACCGAGAATAAAGAAGCTACAGAATGCCAGTAAGTCTGCCATTTGGCTGTGTACAGAGATAAAACCGATTTTCTCCGCAAGGCCATGTACACGGCTTTTCTCGCCACTTACCTGCAGCACATCACCTTTAGCTAACACGATATCTAAATCCATCGGCATTTCGATTTGCGCGCGCACTACGCGGTTGAGGAAACAACCATATTCAGACAGGTTGAGGTCTGATAGGCGTTTGCCTGCAATCGAATCGCTTTTTACCACAATCTCTTCTTCGACGATGCGCAAATCAAGTAGGTTGCGGTCGAATACTTCTTTACCGTTACGGAAGCTTGGATCCAAACGAGCATGGCTGTCAGGGAAGCCGACTAGTGCAATTTCGTCGCCTTCTTGCAAGATAGCATCACCGTCAGGGTGCGCTAAAATACCACCGCGACGAATTCGCTCGATATAACAACCGGTTTGACGGTAGATGCCCAGTTCACGCAGGTTTTTACCATCAGTCCAATCAATCAGTTCAGGGCCTACACGGTAGGCACGGATAATCGGCAAATAAACTTTACGTTGGCTCGATCCGCCTAAACCACGCTCTTGTGCGATTTGCTGTGCAGAATCTGACAAATTCTCTTTTTGCAGATTTGGTAGCAACTTGGCAAACATGATCATACTGATTAAAC
This sequence comes from Vibrio fluminensis, assembly GCF_015278125.1. Lineage (GTDB taxonomy): Bacteria > Pseudomonadota > Gammaproteobacteria > Enterobacterales > Vibrionaceae > Vibrio > Vibrio fluminensis. The sequence goes on along the minus strand of NZ_JADILO010000001.1, from coordinate 223,268 downwards.
CAATTAGATACGCCATGGCGTAACCCACAGAGAGGTTTTCCAGCACGAGCCCGAAGTCCATATTGCGTGGGACTTCTGCTAGCCCAGAGTTTAGTGCGTCTTGCGCACCTACCAGCACAGGAGTGGAGGTGAGTGCTCCGGCCATCATACCCGCAGCAAGACCAAAATCGAGGCCAAACATTTCACTACTAAAGTGGGTTATCAGTAGCGCAGTACCTAGTACGATAGAGGCTAAGATAAAGTAGTGCTTACCATCTCTAAAGAAGATGCCAAAGAAGTTAGGACCGGCTTCGATGCCAACACAATAGATAAATAGCATAAAGCCGATGGTTAATGCATCTGGGCTAAAGAAGAAGCCAAGATGCCCCATGATGAGTGAGGTGATGAGTACGCCAATAGAGTTTCCTAGTTGAAGGTTACCAAAGCGAATTTTACCGATAGCGAGGCCTATCGCTAACACCACGAAGATGAGCAGGATTGGGTTTTGTTTGAGCAAGAGTACGACGTCAATATTCACAGGGCAGTTCTTGTATCAATGCCAGCCAATACCCAGAAGTTTGAGCATTGGGATAAGTTTTGCAAATTGTAACTGATTAATAAAAAAACTTAAGCAGAAAGTACTATTATTTTTATCAGCACAAAAAGAATCTATTAGTGGTGCTTAATTGATTGGCAGATATGAAAAAAACCGCTGACAAGCAGCGGTTTTCTTAACAATTCGAATTGAGACGATTAGTCAAATAGACCTAGGTTCTCTTTCGCGTATGCTTCGAAGTCGTCACAGCCACCGATGTGAGTTTGATCGATGAAGATTTGTGGAACAGTCTCAACTGGTTTACCTACTGTTTTCTCTAGGTCAGCTTTTGAGATGCCCTCAGCTTGAATGTCAACATAGCGGTAGTTGAAGTCGTCACGTTTTGCTTTAAGAGTTTCAGCGTGCTCTTTAGCGCGAACACAGAATGGACATGCTGGGCGACCGAAAATAACTACGAACATAGAATCTTTCTCCTTTATTTTGATGTTGTCACTATGCCGCAAAGCTTAAGGAAAATAAAGTGGCAATTACCTCTTGATTCAATAGGAAAAAGCTATCGCTATAATTTTAAACAAAACTAGCGACCAGAATCGCGAAAACCGTATTTTTTACATGGTTAATTGCAACAAAGTGGGTTAGTTCAAATTAATTTTTTACGTCACAGGGCAATCTAGATTTAGTCTAATTTTTAGCCTAAGGAGTCTATTTGGCATGTTCCAGTTTATGACCTCCACGCGCATAATTTTTGGTGAAGGTGCGCTGCAATCCTCTCTCTCCGTTATTAATCAGTTTGGCTATAGTGTTTTGTTGGTGTCAGGGAAGAACACACAACGCGCATCGCCAATTATTCAATACATAAAAATGCAAGGTATGCGTTATCAACATGTCGCTATATCGGGTGAGCCTAATATCACGATGGTGGAAGAAACCGCATTAAGTGGGCGCAAGTTTCAGCCGGATATGGTCATAGCTATCGGTGGAGGTAGTGTGATTGATATGGGTAAAGCGCTTGCTGCCATTATTCCCAACCAAGGTGACGTCTATGACTACGTTGAAGTGGTTGGGCGCAATGTTCCTCTTAAAACTAAGCCGATTCCGTTCATTGCTATTCCTACTACCGCGAGCACGGGGTCGGAAGTGACCAGAAATGCCGTTCTACGTTCAGGACAAGATCAAGTAAAAGTCAGTTTGCGTAGTCCGGAGATGTTGGCCGATGTGGCGATTGTCGATCCTACACTCACTTATGGTACTGACGCTTATACTTCTGGGCGGGGCGCGATGGATGCGTTTACCCATTTAATGGAAGCCTACGTTTGTGGTGAGCCAAACCCCATCACCGATATGATTTGTGAAGAGGGGTTGAGAAGGCTGAGTGATTCGGTTTTAGCAGGCTGCTTGGAAGACAACTTTGTAGCCCGTGGCGATCTTTCCTTTGCGGCAATGCTTGGTGGTATGGCGATTACCAATGCCAAGTTGGGGGCGGCGCATGGTTTGGCATCCGCACTAGGCGGCAAACTTGCGGCACCTCATAGCGTGATTACCGCACGCTTGGCACCGTTTGTTATGCAGGAGAATATACGCGCAGCCGAGCAAGCGGGGAGGGGGGACGTGTTAGCGCGTTATCGCAAAATGGCGCACATCTTAACTGGGCGAACCAATGCCTGTCGTGATGACGCGGTGCTGTGGGTCAATATGATGCTTGAAAAGCTTCAACTGCCAAATTTGAGTGAATTTGGTGTTTGTCATACACCGTTTGAACAAGTTGCGGATGATGCGCTTAAGTCTGTGGCGATTAGAGGCAACCCTCTACCATTAACGAAAGATCGTTTAATGCATATCTTACAACAAGTATGTCAATGTGACGGCAGCTGTGAAAAAGAACTGATCTTTGATAGTCAGACAGAAGTTGAGGTTGTTGAGGAATCCGGACAAGGTGGGGCATCGCTATCCCAGCAGTTGTAAGGATACTTATGTACGATTGACAAAAAAAGAGGCTCAAGGCCTCTTTTTTATATTGTGCAGTTCTAAATCGAGTTTAGAAGTGTGAAAGCTTATCGTAGCGCGAGTCTTTCAATGCATCTTTAACACGGCGAAGGTTTTCACGGAAACCTGTACCGCGACGCAGTGTAAAGCCAGTCGCTAGTACATCGATTACTGTCATTTGAACCACACGGCTTGCCATTGGCATATAAACGTCAGTATCTTCTGGTACATCCAATGAGATCGTTAACGAACTTGCTTTATCTAGTGGCGAGTCCTTGGCTGTAATTGCGATAACTGTTGCACCGTTCTCACGCGCTAGGTTCGCGATTTCAACTTGGCTCTTAGTACGACCAGTATGAGAAATCAGGACAATAACATCGTTGTCGGTACAGTTGATACAGCTCATACGTTGCATCACGATATCTTCAAAACAAGTAATTGGAATGTTGAATCGAATAAACTTGTTTTGTGCATCTTTTGCGACCGCAGACGATGCACCCAAACCAAAAAATGAGATACGTTTGGCTTGAGTTAGCAAATCAACCGCACGGTTTACTTGCATTGGATCTAAGCTGTTTTTCGCTACGTCCAAGCATGCCATGGTTGATTCGAAAATTTTGTGGCTGTAAGCATCAGGACCATCGTCCTCTTCGACATTGCGGTTCACATAAGGTGTGCCGTTTGCGAGGCTTTGTGCCAAGTGTAATTTAAAATCAGGAAAGCCTTTAGTGTCTAAGCGGCGACAAAAACGGTTAACGGTAGGCTCACTGACATCAGCCATTTTAGCTAATGTTGCAATGCTAGAGTGAATAGCAGTCTGAGGCGACGCCATAATCACTTCCGCGACCTTGCGTTCAGACTTACTGAAATTCTCTAGATTTTTCTGTATTTTTTCTAATGTATTCATAGTGTTCACAAGGGTATAGAGAACAACTCGCTCAACAAGCTTTTAGTATTTATTAAAGCAAATCAGCGTAGCTGATAAGAGATAATAAATGCCTGACAGCGCCGTTGAACCAGTATAAACCGAACATCAAGTTTTACAGTAATTTTTATACAGACCAATTGGCTAGAATATGACAAGCCTCAAACAAAATTTTGTGAAAACTACAAAAATTTTGTTCATGTTCGCGCCACATGTCGGTTATCTAGCCACTATTGATAACAAATTACACTAAAACAGAAAGAAAATTTCAGTTTGCTAATATCTCGTCTACAACTTGATTAATCTTTGCTAGCAGCGTTGGAGCGCCAGTTTGTGCTATTTCACGTTGCTCTTTCAGAACGCTTTCTAATATCTCATAAGTGGTCAGAGGGTTGGCTAAAACCACACGGAAAACGATAGTGTTGAGACCATTGACTTGCTCAGGATTAAGGCGAGTACGTGAAACAAACGAGCGGCCATGTTCGCGCTGACGTTTCTGGACAAATTTTGTCAGCTCGTTAAGCAGGTTATTTAATTCTGCGAGTTGCTCATTCGATGCAACCGACAATGTTTTACGTACGTTTTCTGGTACGTAGCGGTATGTAAGTAGGCAAAGTTCGGGTTCTGAAACTAGCTCAAAGTCGCTCTGTTGTTTGATCAGGCTAGCAAAGTAAGCGGCTTTGCTGATGCTTTGATCGATGAGCAATTCATAGCCTGGGCGACTAATAATATGCATAGCGGCATAAACCAGCATTGCCATACCAGAACGAGAACCTTCTAGCGTGTGGCTACCTAGATCTTTTGAACCTTTACGTAGAATGTATTGAGCATGATGCTCGATAGATTTCATCGCGCTTGGATCTTTGAATAGCACCATGCCTGCACCCATAGGGATATAAAGCTGTTTGTGCGCATCAATCGTGACAGAATCTGCAAGCTCGACGCCTTTTAGCAGATGACGATGGTTATTCGACATCAGCGTTGCGCCGCCCCAAGCCGCATCCACGTGAAAGTGACATTGCTCTTGTGCGCAGATTGCAGCGATTTCGGTGAGTGGGTCAATGTTGCCCGTTTCAGTCGTACCCGCTACACCAACTACGGCAAACGGCTTGATACTTTTGGCCTTTAACTCTTGAATTTTGAGTTTCAAGCTCTCAGGGCAGATACGGTTGTTGCTGTCTGTTTTAACCGCAACCAAACCATCTTGGCCTAAGCCTAAAACGTCGGCGGCTTTTTTCAGCGAATAGTGACCACGTTCAGAAACAAGAATTGCCATACCTTCATAGCCATAATGTTTCATCGCTTTGAAGAGGCCTTCTTTCTCCACGCCTCGGAAACCGTTTTGTGGGCGCAATGCATTGTTACGAGCTACCCAAAGCGCAGTAATGTTGGCGATGGTGCCGCCAGAGCAGAATGCACCGAGCGAGTGATTTGCACTGTGCATCCACTGGCTGTAGAAACTGTCATCTTGCGCGTAAATAAGGCGGTGTAGCATGCCTAATACTTGACGTTCAAGAGGCGTAAATGCTTTTGAAGTTTCGATTTTTACCAAGTTCTGGTTGAGCGCGATCATGATCTTCGATAGCGGCATCAAGAAGTATGGTAGGGCAGAAGTCATGTGCCCGATGAAACTTGGTGCCGAAGTGTGCACCGAATGCGAAACCAAGGTATCAAGCAAATGTTGCGTGTGGTCGGAGACAAACTCTGGCTGTTCAGGGATAGCTGGAGACGAGAAATCTTTCTCGATCTCTTTGAGAGGTTTTTCTTCCGCGACGATATGCTCACGCAAAAACTTATTTAAGTTGCGTGATAATTCAGCTTCGATTTGAGTAAGTGTTGAGTCTGGGCCTTCAGGGACGGTAAAGATTCGAAGTAAGCTTTCGAAACTAGCGTCGGCCGTTTTTTGTTCCGATACCATGCAATAACATTGCTCTTATCATAGTTTGTTGCAGCCGAACAATCTAAACGAAAAACAAAACAATGTCCCGTGTTAATTAAAGAAACTTAGATTGTAAGTTCGGCTGTTGGTTAAAATGTCGCACGAGTGATGGTTAATTGAACATATTCATGACAATTAACCATACACGGACTAAGGGCAAGTGATTGATTCGACTTTAGCTATCGAGGAGTTATAGCGTTGCAGTGCACTATCAATTTTAGTCGGGTGACTGAGCAGGTCAGCAAAGGCTGAGCGCAGTTCATAATTGTCTGGGTGCGGTTTAGATTGACGGTCAGCAAAGGTTTTCGCCGCCATATAACCTAGAGTGTCGCTGCGTGAAGCTAGTGTTTTAATCTCTTTTTGATCGAGTTGTAGCCACGCTTCAACGTTTTTCTCGGTAGCCACTTTAGCTGGGTCATTGTCGAGGTAGTACTTCACCGCTTCAGCATTAAACATGAAGTGATTTTTGCGACCATCGAGATACCAATTGGTCACTTCTTCTAATTCTGGATATTGCTGAGCAGTCAGTTGAGCTAAATCTTCATACCAGTGAATCGATGCTTCAATATAGGCATCATACTTTTCAGATAGGCATGAATTGTCCGCGGCAAACGCCGCCGTAGAAGTCGCGCTCAATAGCAGCGCAATCAACGTACGTTTCATGGTAACTTCCTAATTGTTATTTATTGTCGGCGTAGTTTAAGAGAATTTTAAATTATTTCCCGAGATCTAGCCCGCAAGTGAGACAAAGAACAGCATCAGCACGGGTACAAGAAGACTCAAGATAAATCCACTTACGATAGCAACAGGTACACAACGCACACCGCCAGTTGTTTGGATAACGGGCAGTGTAAAGTCCATTGCGGTTGCGCCAGCATAACCAATGGCGGTACAAGGACGAGTCCTTATCACCAAAGGAATCAGCACCAGCGCGACGAGCTCACGTAACAGTTCCAACATAAAAGAAGCGCCGCCATATACTGGACCAAATGCGTCTCCCATCAGTATGCCTGCGAGTGAGTACCAGCCAAAGCCTGATGCCATGGCAAAACCACGATAAATGTTGATATCGAGGATCATTGCCGCAATCGCCCCGCCTAACATTGAGCTGGCAATAATTAGCGTCGCAATACACATGCCTTGCTTGTTGATTAGGATTTGCTTGAGCGTTAAACCACTGTTGCGTAATTGAATACCAATGAAAAACAGTAGAATAAAGAGAATCCATTCACTGGCTGTATCCACCCAAGATAAGTCAAATGGCAACATTAGGCCTATCACTAAGCCACCACCGACGACGAGAATCAACTTGAGCGATTCCATCGCCATCGATGACAGCGGGAGGTTGGTGTGTTTTGCGTCTGTTTCGAGTGGCAAGAAGCGATCCACTAACGGCAGTACTGCTAAATTACATACGCCAAGGGAGACAAAAAATGTTGCCGTATAGCTCAAAATGGTCTGAAGGTTTTCACTCAAGTTATCAAGTGAGGCGAGGCTTAATCCCATTAACGCTAAGATCACGAAGACTAAACGCGCGGTAGTCGCGTTAATTTGTTCGAGTAACTTTTGATTGGAGACAGCAATTAGGTACCCCACCACCAGTGGGGCAAAAATGAATAACATCCCTGAAAACATACGACTTCCTAGAGGGTTATAGACCGCAAGCTCTGATTAGTTCTTGTACTTTTGTATGGAACTCACTATCGCTTAAATTGGTGAGGTTGTACAGAATATCTGCACCTGTAATATCAACTTCGACTTCATGTTCATCGATGTTTTCATCTTTACGGCGGAACATCAGGATGTGGTTAGCGATACGTGCAACATCTAAATAGGTGACCTCGAAATCTAGATGCTGGTTATCTTGATTCATTGCGACGTCGATAAAGTCTGGGTCAAATCCCCACTTTTCCAAAACCATCTTACTCGCGACTGGGCAAAGGGCATTGAAAATTCGAAGTGCCAGTTCACTATCGAGATAGTTTCCTTTCTCTAGGTAAAGATAATATTCGTGCACCAGACAGAATAAGCCAATGTCGGCCAGTAAACCGGTTAATAGTGCCTTGTCGGCAATGAGGTGGGCATAATCGGGTGATTGGGTCTGTCGAAATTCTTTTGTCACCATCACCATGGTGGCGGCTAGTTCTTTCGATGTGTATGCACTTTGACGTAATACTTGGTTGCATTGTTTAGAAAGGTTGACTGAATTCTTCAACTGTTCAATTGCTTGAGCGGTGACAATGTCACGTACGCGTACAATGCCGAGTCGGGAAACTGCAGTAACGACCTCGGTACATTGAATATTACGACGGTTAAAAATGACTGAGTTGGCAATACGAATGACAGCAGCGGTTAAGCCTGGGTCTTCAACTAAGCAATCAGCAACATCCATTACCGTTGTGTTGTCGAGCGTACACATGTGTTGGATTTTTGTTACGACTTCAGGAATCGGCGGGAGTGCAATTTTTCCTGATTCAATTGAGCTTTCGAGAAAGGCAGCAAATTCGCTTTGAATGCCTTTTTCTATTAATGCTCTATTTTCCGGTAGCCAATAAAAAGATAAGTGAGTCATAGTATTGTTATTATGTGTTTTGAATGGCAAGTTTAACGTTTCTACGAGCTATCAAGCAATGCTTGAATACTATTGAGTGATATTTCAGTCAATAATTTTACGCCCTTCGAAAAAGTAAAACTTTTGACACATCGATAGTATATGATTTCAATTTATGTGATACTGATCCAATAAAAGGCGCTTTTTGACCTCATTGATGTGAAGTTTGACCTGACTTAATTTGTTACGTTAACTATGATCTCTGCATCGGGTTAACAAGCCCTAAATTACTGCCAATTTTCAGAATATAACTAAAGGCAGAACCAAAATTTTATTTTTTTATGCTGCTATCTGGTGATCGCCAATAATCGGGGAAGATTAGAAGGATCTAAGGATATGACAGAACAATCGTTTATTCAGTACGTAAGTAAATATGGTGACTTCCAAAAGCGTTCGATGTTTGGGGGAACCGGTTTATTCAAAGATGACGCTATGTTCGCTTTGTTGAGTAACGAGAAAGTATTCATTCGCGGTGGAGATAACTTGGATGATGAGCTCTGTGCTTTAGGGTGTGAGAAGTACAAGCATGTAAAGAAACAAACAACAGCGACTGTTAACTACTACGATATTAGCGATATCTATAATTCGCGTGATGATAAACTAGATGAGTTAGTTAAACAGTCAATCGACTATTCAGTATCTCAACGTAAGTTTAAGCGTTCTTCTGCTAATCGACGTTTACGTGATTTACCGAACATGCAGCTTACATTAGAGCGTATGGTTAAAAAATCTGGCATTGATGATGTCGATGAATTTGTCGAGTTAGGCGCGGCGCAAGTATTTTCACGCGTTAAGCAGACATACGGCAGTGATGTCGATGTGAAACTACTTTGGAAATTTGCAGGAGCCATTGAAGGTATCCACTGGAAATTGATCCAAGAACCACGTAAACGCCAGCTTTTAGACAGCTGTCAGTAAGAACAAACCAGATATTTTGAAAAACCGAGCATTGTGCTCGGTTTTTTTGTTTGTGCTGATTAAAGCAGGTTAGAAACTAGACAAATAGGATGATTTCTGGTTATTTGAGTGTGTTACAAGGAAGTTAATGATTATTACGTTCTCTCAGGGTAAGGAACTGAACAACTAGCAAGGAGCTAATTAGTATGAGTTTAGAAACGTGGGCGCTTTATTTTCTCGCCATTTTAATCCTGACCGCATCCCCAGGTCCGAGCTCACTATTGTGTATGACCAAAGGAGTCACACAAGGGTTTAAGGTTGGTGTGTTTACGGCATTGGGTAGCTTGAGCGCGATAACGATTATTCTGACCCTGTCATTTACCGGTCTTGGTTTGATTATCGCTTCATCAGAATTGGTTTTTAATGTCATCAAATACGTTGGTGCAGCGTACCTCATCTACTTAGGTATTCGTGCCTTAATGTCAAAAGAAGAAGAATATCAGCTCGAACAAGGTCAAGCGCGTGAAACCGTTTCGCCACTTAAACATTATGTATCCGGTTTTATTGTTGGTAGTAGTAACCCTAAAGCGATTCTGTTTTTTACCGCTTTGTTCCCACAGTTCATTAACCCGGAACTATCTCTTGTCAGCCAGTATCTAATTTTTACGGCGACTTTTGTCGTCATGGAATTTTCTTGGTTAGCTATCTATGCCTTTCTAGGCGCAAAGTCATCCAACTGGTTGTTTGCTAAAGGTAGAGCGAAAATCTTCAATCGAGTCACTGGCGGCGTCTTTATTGGTGCTGGTACGGTGTTGTCTACGGCAACGAAAGCATAACTGCCTCGAAAAGAGGGTGTCATGGCTTTGTTATGCCAGATGGACAACTTACGCAGATGGCAGTCAGTCACTATTTAGTGGTTCTGATTGCCATTGTCATACCCAAGTCACCATAAAACGCTAATCTCATTTAGTGATAATCTTGTCTTATTTTATTAAATCTTATTCATATTCGTTATTGTGGTTTTGTTCGTAAATTAATCTAACTATCTAAAGTTGTAGGAATTTTCGTGCATGCTGTATTTTTTGTAGCTAGTATTCGCACACTTACTATTCTGTCTTGCTACAAAAACTTCGATGAATCTATCACTAAAACAAAAACTCATCGGTGCTAGCTTATTAGCGGTATTGCTAATGGCAAGTGCCCTCACTTGGTTATCTGCTGACCAGCTATACCAACAAACACGTAATGGTATGTATTCGCGAGCGGAAAGCATGGCTAACACTGCCGCTACCGGGATTTCTGATTGGGTCGATATCCGCAAGAGCATCTCCAGTGCTTTTAATGGTTACGCAAACCAGTCAGATGTAGTGCCATTTCTTCAACAGGCGCGCATAGCCGGCGGTTTCGATGACATTTTCTTAGGTACACCATCGGGGGATATGTACCGTTCTCATCCAGAGCGTAACCGTGCCGACTATGATCCACGTACTCGACCTTGGTATTCTGATGCTACGCGTGCAGGTAAACAGGTGATTACACCTGCGTACAAAGATGCAATTACGGGCTCTCTGCTAGTAACAATCGCTGAGCCAATTCGTCACAATGGTCAACTTGTTGGTGTGGTGGGCGCTGATGTACTGATCGATCAACTGATCAACGATGTGATTAGCCTTGATGCAGGTAAAAATGCCTATGCAATGCTGATTGACAAACAAACCGGTACTTTTTTAGCTCATCCAAATAAATCTTTGCTGTTGAAACCCGTTTCTTCTTTGGCTTCTGATCTAAATATGAATTCAATCGAAAGCTATGCGAAGACCGGTGATATTAAGATCGCTGAGCGTAATGGTGTTGAAAAGCTTTACTACTTTGAACCTGTTCCTGGTACCGATTGGCTATTTGCGATTGAAATGGATCGCGAGACTGAAGAAGCAGGGCACAGCAAATTGCTTGCTGAACTACTTATTACCGCTGCAATTATTACTGTGCTGGTGGGTGTGGTTGTTTCTTGGTTAGTGAGCTTTTTGTTCCGCGACTTAGTGCGTGTTTCGCAAGCGTTGGAAGATATTGCCTCTGGTGATGCGGATTTAACTCAACGTCTTGTTCCACATAGTAATGATGAGGTAGGCCGCTTAGCGACGAGTTTCAATACCTTTGTCGGCAATATGCATAAGATGGTTACCAATCTGAGTATGGTATCTGCGTCACTGAGCGAACAAGCGAAAACGACGGCGCAGCAAGCTGAAGAGCGCAGTACACGCATTCGTACTCAACAAGATGAAATCAATATGGTGGCGACCGCGATCAACGAGATGGCCGCAGCGACGCAAGAGATTGCGGGCAACGCAGACAATACCGCTCAACAATCTTCACAAGCGGTAGAAGTGTGTGGTCATGGTGGTCAGCAAGTGGTTCAAACACAATCATCGATTCAAAACCTTGCTCGTGAAGTGGAAGTGGCGACTCAAGTGATTCAAGAGCTTGAAGCGCATGGTCACAGCATCAATACGATTCTATCGACCATTCAAGGCATTGCTGAACAAACCAACTTGCTTGCATTGAATGCGGCGATTGAAGCGGCACGAGCTGGTGAGCAAGGTCGCGGTTTTGCTGTAGTAGCGGATGAAGTACGCGTGCTGAGTCAACGAACGCATTCATCGACGCAAGAGATCCAACAGATGATTGAGACCCTGCGTGCAACGACAGCAAAAGCGGTTGGCATTATGGGGGATAGCCGCCAGCTAGCCGATACCAGCGTGGTGGATTCAGATTCCGCGGCTGTAAGTCTTACGCAGATTCAAGCGGCGGTGGAAGTGATCAGCGATATGGCGACACAAATTGCTTCAGCGGCGGAAGAGCAAGCGTCGGTAACTTCAGAGATCACACGCAACACCATAGGTATTCGTGATGTATCGCAAGACTTGGCTGACGAAGCCAATGAAGCGTCTGTCCAAGCATCGCAGTTGTCTGAGCTGTCGTTTGAGTTAGAAAGCGAGATAAACCGCTTTAAACTATAATTCTCTAAGCAATCAATTTAGAGTCCAAACTTCTGGACTCTTTTTTTAACTTCGTGATTTGACTTTTCCAAAATGGAAAAGTCTATTTCATCTAATTTCAATTGTGGACATTTGCACTAAGCAATAAAATCCTTAAAAATTATAAGGAATACTCACATGTCCCATACTCTAGATTCATTCCAACAACGCGTTCGTGAAATCATTACGGATGTGAACCTAAACCCTAAACAGAAAAACCAATTCCTAGCATCGACTGCAGAATCAAGCCAACCATATATGGCAGTTTCAGTGGATGTAGAAAAGGCAATGGAAGAGGGTATTTTGTGTGACATGTTTGAAGGTAATGCTCCGTTCAAACCACGCTATGTGCTGCCTGATTACGCTAAGTTCCTTAAGCAAGGTTCTAAGTATCTTGAGCTTGAGCCAGCGCAAGATTTTGATGATGCACTTAACCTGCTGACTATCATCTATCACCACGTACCATCAGTAACCAATATTCCAGTTTACCTAGGTCAACTTGATGACGTGCTAATGCCGTATGTAGGCGACCTGTCTGATCACGAAATTTACGTGAAAATGAAGCGTTTCTGGATCATGCTAGATCGCACATTGCCAGATGCATTTATGCACGTGAACATTGGTCCTCAAGATAACATCATCTGCCGTACCATTTTGAAAGTCGATGCTGAGCTTAAGCAAATTGCGCCAAACTTGACCTTTATGTACGATCCAGCGGTAACGTCTGATGATCTACTACTGCAAGCAACCACGAATATTTGTGAATGCAGCAAGCCGCACATTGCAAACTACCCAGTTCACGCGCAAAGCTACGGTGACAAGAACTTTGGTATTGTGAGCTGCTACAACTCACTGCCTCTTGCTGGTGGCGCGAACACACTTGTTCGTATGAACCTAAAAGAAGCTGCAAACAAAGCAGAAAATGCGCAAGACTTCCTAACCAAAGTGCTGCCTGAATACTGTGCAACGATGATTGAACTGATTGATGCACGCAGTAGTTTCCTACATGAAGAATCTAACTTCTTTAAAGGCTTCCTAACGGAAGAGGGTTTGATCAACGAATCACGTTTTGCACCAATGTTCGGTATCTTCGGTATGGCTGAAGCAGTGAATGTACTGCTTGAGAAAGAAGGCAAACAAGCACAGTACGGCCACTCGGTTGAAGCGAATGAACTTGGCCACACAATTTCAGCAAAACTGGCTGAAATCGTTGAAAGTTCACCAGTGAAATACGGTCTTGAAGGACGTTCATTGTTGCACTCTCAAGGTGGTATTAATATTGATGAAAGCACGACTCCAGGTGTGCGTATTCCTTACGGCACTGAACCTGATCCAGTGACTTATGTGCAAGCAACAGCTGGTCACCATAAGTACTACACATCAGGTATCAGTGACATTCTAACCATTGATGAAACTGTAAAATCAAATCCTGAAGCGATGTTTAACTTGTGTAAAGGAGCATTGGCAATGGGTTACCGTGAGTTCACTGCAAACGTTGCATCAAACGACCTAGTGCGTGTAACAGGTTACATGGTTAAATTGTCTGACATTGCTAAGTTTGCTGAAGAAGGTTCTCGTACGAATACGACATTCCTAGGCGCGGATGCCGCAGAGTACACGGGTATTCTAAATCGTGCACCACGTGTAGTGAGCATGGAAATGCAGCCAACTTACAAATAACAGCGCTGATTAGTGGTAACAATGACGTTAGTTTCTGAAAAACAGGCGATTGTTAACCGCATTCTGAATTTTTCATGTGTTGATGGACCAGGCAATCGCCTGGTCATTTTTCTTCAAGGCTGTAATTTCAAATGCATTAACTGCCACAACCCTTATACCATCAACCATTGTGACCATTGTGGGGACTGCGTAGCTGGATGCCCAACTCAAGCTTTAAGCATTAACCAGCAAAACAAAGTGGTGTGGGATGAGAGCCTTTGTACTCAGTGCGATCAGTGCTTAGACGTCTGTCCAAGTAGCTCGAGCCCTAAAGTAAAGCACTACACAGTGAGTGACGTGCTCGCCTTAATCCGTAAGCAGCATTTCTTTTTAAGCGGTATCACCATCTCGGGTGGTGAAGCGACGATGCAATTGCCGTTTATTGTCGAGCTTTTTAAAGCGATCAAAGCGGATCAAGAAATGGGTCATTTATCCTGTTTTATTGACAGTAATGGTTACTTACCTGAGACAGGTTGGCAGCGCGTACTACCTTATCTTGATGGGGCGATGATTGATCTAAAATCTTGGCAAAATGAAACCCATAAATGGCTGGTAGGTAGAGACAATCACCGCGTGATTCAATCAATTCAGATGCTCGCTGCTGCAGGAAAACTGCACGAGTTACGATTGCTGCATATCCCCGGCAAGAGTGATTTGGAGCAAGAAGTCGATGCTATTTCAAGATTGATCAATAGTTTGCCAAGTGAAGTTAAAATCCGCCTTAATGCTTTCCAGCATCATGGCGTGGTCGGCGAAGCGTTAACTTGGGACAAATGCTCCAAAGATCAGATGGAAGATTTTCATCAGACGTTGCAGCAAAAAGTGTCTAACCCGATCATGTTGCCGAGTGTCTACATCTAGCTTACTTTAATAGGGACACACACTTAGTTCTTCTTTTAATAAGGACAGACGCTTCAAAGTAAGCAAAGTATGGTTTGATGATAAGTTCGTTATAAGTTTGTTTGACTGATATTGCGGTTGGCAATGGCTTCACTATTCTGGTGAGACTAGAATTGCATGAGGCTAACTATGACGACCGCAAGAAGCCTACAGATAGACGTAGATGTTACCCCCTATTACCACTGCGTTTCTCGATGCGTGAGGCGCAGTTATCTATGTGGTATCGATCCGCTTACAGAGCAAAATTACGAACACCGCCGCGAGTGGATTAAGCAGAAAATCTATGCGCTTTCTCAAGTCTATTGTATTGATATTTGTGCCTACGCCATCATGAGAAATCACTACCATCTGGTGGTACATATCAATCGAGATAAAGCACTTTCCTTATCTAATCTTCAAGTTGTCGAACGTTGGCAACAAGACCACAAACTACCAAGCTTAGTGTCACGCTGGCTCGAAAATCAATTAACTAGTCGAGCTGAAGAAGAAGCGTGCTTGTCAATCATCGATTCTTGGCGTTCTCGTCTTTGGAGCTTAAGTTGGTTTATGAAAGAATTGAACTTTGATATCGCCTGCCAAGCTAATAGGGAAGAGGGGTGCAAAGGGCACTTTTGGGAGAGCCGCTTCAAGAGTCAAGCTTTATTGGATGAACAAGCATTGGCCGCTGCAATGGCGTATGTGGACTTAAATCCTTTAAGAGCAGATATTGCAGATAAACCGGAAACATCGGAATTTACTTCAATTCAAGCCAGGCTAGAGGCCATAAATATTCAGCAAGAAACTGCACCTTGTCTTTATCCGTTTGTTGGTCGCTCATCTGATGAAAATTTGGATGGCATTCCATTTCGGTTAATGGATTATATTGAATTGGTTGATTGGACTGCTCGCCAGTTTAGAGAGAACAAAGCGCGTATGTCGGGCTGCATGCCACCAATACTGCAAAGGCTTAATATTAATCAACAGACCTAGCTACAAGTTTGCACCCAACTAGAACGAAAGCGCAGTACCGCAGTAGGTTGCGTATGCAATGTTGAACTTGCCAAACGAACACTAAACAAAAAGCGCATGCATTTGTGCCGTTTGGATTGTTAGGCAGACTGTACCTTTTCCCTACTTACTAGACCTCCAATTTACGAATAAAACAGCCGTTCGTAAGTAAGCTATGTTTCTTATTTAGAATTCCATTCACCCTAGCGACCAGTGAGCGGTTGAAACTTCACTTTCTAATCAGAAAATTCGAGCAAAATGCGCGCAACGCTAACGTACTCGCTGGATTCTAGAATTGGCGATGATTTAATATTTATAGTGTGTGTCCTGATAAGAATAAGAAAAGGTTAGTTATTGTTTAGTAACTGCGAATGCAGCCATTGCAAGGCGGGGTCGTTTAGGCTGGCTTGGTTCCACACTAAGCTGTAGGCAACTTTTCCATATTCAAATGGTAAGGTCTTTTGCATCAAACCCTTCGCTTGAAATGCTTTGCTTGCCCACATTTTCGAGCATGTTAGGAGATAATTCGATTGGTGGCACATAACAGCCGCGGAACCAAAATCAGATACTGAAATCGCTACGTTTCGTTCGCCATGTTGCTGCTTGAGGTTTTGCTCAAAAAACGGCTCGGATAGGTCTTTGTCGTGAATCCCAATATGCTGATAGGCAAGATAAGCTTCAACGGTTAATGGCTGATCAACTAACGGGTGCTCAGGGCTCATCAAACACACCATCTCATCGCTGAGGATCTGTTGCCAAACTAGCTCATGGCTTTTGGTCGGGGGTTGACTGATATCATGCGGCAATAACATAAAGTCGACCTGACCGCGAATTAAGGCATCAAAGCTTAACTGCTCTTTGGCATAGACTTTAATCTGGTTTGCTTTTGGTAGTCTGTGACAAATCTGGTTGATCTTCGCTGCAAACAGCTCAAAGGTACTCTCGCGCATCGACAAAGAAACAGAGCCAGTGAAAGCTTCAGGCTTGAAATCTCCTTGGTGCAAAATACCATTCATACTGGCTAAGATTTTGTGGATCTGCGGGGCAATGCTTAGCGCAAATGGCGTTGGTACGAGTTGAGAACCGTCGCGATAAAACAGTTCATCATTAAGCTGTTCTCGTAATTGGCTGATGGTTTTACTGACACTCGATGCTGTTACACATAACGTGTTGGCGGTATGGGTTACGCTATTGGTGCTGAGCATGACATGTAACACCGTTAAATGTTTAAGGCTGATACGTGAGAGGGCGAGAAAGTCCATAGCATATGTAATAAAAAGCAAACGTTGGCTGGATATTAACTCTAAAGGTGAAGTTTCACTATAGTAAACACGATACGCTGCTATAGAAAAATAAAAACGCCCTAGATAGGGCGTTTTTAACTAAGAACATTGATTGCTGAATTAGTCGATAAGACCGTATTGAGAACCCAGAATATCAATGATTTCCTGCTTAGGGTTCGCGCTTAATACTATTGGACGTCCAGTCACTTTCTCTGCGATAGCAGTATAAGTTTTTGATACACCCATTAGCGCCTCTAGTGGAAGTTCATTATCACGAGCCAGACCTTCACGCTCCGGCATGCGCTCTTTGTTTAAGAGGATATCTGCATCGGGGAAGTGATTAAGCAAGAACTGGCGGAAATCTTCTTTTGAGTTTTCAACAATTTTACCTTGCTGATAAGCCGTTTTATCCCAAATGCGAGATGAATCTGGCGTGCCGACTTCATCCATGTAGATCAGCTTTTCATTGCCAGCGGCATCAGTGACATAGCCAAACTCAAATTTGGTATCGACAAAGACTTGATCCACGTTATCCAGAGCTTCACTAATAACATTAAAACCTTGCTTAAGTAGCTTTTCATACTCAGCAATATCAGCCGCAGAAGAGAAGTTAAACGCAGCAAAGTTATCTTCGATGTTCTTACGAGTAATGTTGACATCATCGGCTTCAGGGACATCTGGAATGCCCTTAAGAATGCCTTTGGTTGATGGTGTCATCAGTAGTTCAGGTAGCACTTTATCTTTCTCTAGATCTTCC
Source organism: Vibrio fluminensis (assembly GCF_015278125.1). Taxonomy (GTDB): domain Bacteria; phylum Pseudomonadota; class Gammaproteobacteria; order Enterobacterales; family Vibrionaceae; genus Vibrio; species Vibrio fluminensis. The sequence continues at coordinate 205,697 of NZ_JADILO010000001.1, read as the reverse complement.
GGCAGTTCAATACCGCAGAAGTCGCGTTCGCCTTTGCTGTAAGCGCGCCACATAGAGCCAGTGATATACTTGCGACAGATTGCTTCAATCATAATCGGTTTGGCTTTCTGTACGATCCATACCAACGGGTGAGGGATGTCGAGAATATGACTATCAGCCAGACCATTTTGCTTAAAAAGCTCAAACCAGTGATTTGAAATCGCATTCAGTGCTGCACCTTTGCCTGGTACGCCTTTTAAACCGCCTTCACCGCGCCAAATACAATCAAATGCTGAGATGCGATCACTGATCACCATAATAGCAAGAGGTGCGTCAGGAGCGACATCGTAGCCTTTCTCTTTGATTAGGCGGTGGCTATCTTCTTCGGTTAACCAATATACAGAGCGCACTTTGCCGCTGTGAACAGGTTTGTTGGTGCGAATAGGGAGATCGTCGTTAACGGCGAGGACTTGATCAGCGAGACTCATGAGACATTCCTATCGTTTACATGAAATAAATGAAGCATTTTGACAAGCATCATACCAGAAAAGTTTGATGCATCCAGATAAAAAGCAAACGTTTGCGCAAATTTTTGCGCAGAAGGATTATCAAGAAGAGCAATTAGAAAATAATTAGCTGAAAATGGAAAGATACAGTGGGGTAGAAGAAGAGTAACGAAGCGAAAGAAAGCCCCTAGGACAAGTTAGGGGCTAAAGACAGTGCTGAATTTTGTTGAACTTGAGCTTTATACGTATCAGTGACCAAGCAATTAGTGGAACTGATTTTTTCTGCCTTCAACAAAAAATACTTCGCAGCCATGGCTTAAAGCTAAATCTTGGAGCAGTGACTGATTAACGCAATCAATGTGCGTAGATGCAACGACAGCACTAGCATTACCTGACTTAATTGCCTTAATGACAATGTCCAGCTCAGATTGAGAATTCGAAGCCTTGAGTTGAATGATCTTTTGGCAGCTAACGTTGTTGGCTGAAAACTGTGAGTAGTCAGGACGAGGACACTCGGCAGTAAAGAAAATCCATTGCTGTTGCATAGAAAGACCAGCAAGACGATTCATTACGTTATCGTCAATATTCATTGGCTGCGTAGGTTGAGCCAAAACATTGTACTTAGAGATAGTTTGAGTATGTGAATGAATCATGGTTACTGTCCTTATATACATGCTGTATGCTTATACAGTAGTTGTTTTGCGTATTTAGGTCAAGCCATTTGTTTGATAAATAAACGAATCAAAAGCAATAGGTATGTAGATTTATCTATAATTGACTGATAATTAATAATATTTTTTAGAAGTTGTTGATTGGGGAAAGGTAATTTGAATAGTAAAGGAAGGTAAAAAATCACTGTATATGGTTGATGTAAAGTACTGTATAGCGCGTGTATACAGTACTCTTTGTACAGTGCTTATGGGCAGATTTGTACCACTAGAATGAGATGAGGCTAAAAGAACCTTTGTGGGTAGTCGCTAAAAATCGCGTCTAGATTTTGTAAGTGCTTAAGCTGGTTAGGGTTGTTTACGGTAAAACACCATACTTGGTAACCTGCTTGTTGTAGTTGCGTCACTTGCTGTTTGTTGGTCTTATTGACGTTCAAGTTGCACGCAACAGCATCAATCTCTTGCAAAAGTTGCCAATCTTGGCTTGAAAGTTTTTCACTCAAGACCGCAATCGGATAACCGATCTGTGCTTGGTGTACTGCTCTTAACGTAGGATGATCAAAACTCGAAATAAGAATACGCTCTTTCGATAGTTTATATTGTTCAAGTAACGATTTAAGTTCAGATACTGTTTCCTCGTAACGGTTGGTATCAATCTTCACCTCAATATTTAAACTAATTTCAAGCGGTTCAATCAGCGCCAACAATTGCTTAAGAGTGAGGATCGGCTGGTAATTAAATTGTGGTGAAAACCAAGCACCAAAATCGAATTGTTGCAGTTCTTCTAAGGTATATTGGTCAACTCGACCAAAGCCATTACTACAACGGTCAATGGTATGGTCGTGACATACCACTAACTGATTGTCCTTAGTCGGCTGAACATCTACTTCAATCCAGCTTAATCCCATCTCAATAGCGGCTTGTATGCTGACTAAAGTGTTTTCTGGATAGAGTCCTGCAACTCCACGATGACCGACGATAGTTAACGTCATTAATATTCCTCTAGATTCTGATACCCAGTTAAAGCGGGTAGCTATTTGTACACCATTTTAGCGATATCAACCGGCAACTGGAAACTGCAGATTTCAAGAAATCGCCTCATATTGTCTCGTAGGATGAGAATAATCAGAATTGCGTCAACAGCGATGCACTCGCTACAAGAACGGTTCATGTCCAGTTATCAATCTTCGATAAAACAAGGTGTTAGTGAAAAGTTAACTATTAATATCAGCATTTTCTAAAATTAGAATTTCACCCGCATTCTCGAATATTGAGAAAGTGAAAGAATTGTTTCTTACGAAATAAGGCATCTGCATGTAAATTTTTTTGATGACATAGGTAGAAAAATTGCTGTGTGTCCATCAGTAAATAAAAAGTTGATGACATATTTATGCAGTTTAGACCTTATTTTTGAGTGGTCTTCCCAAACTGTTTTGTTGCTAGTATGCCGTCCTGTCGGGTTTTAACGATGATTTGTTGTGAAATGAGTTATTTTTTGGACGAAAATTCTATTCAATGTTTGGTTTTGGGAAATTATAAGGAATTGTTAAATGAAAGGATTAGCACTTGTCTCTGTGATTTCTGTGGCTTTAGGTGGATTCTCTTTTAGTGAGAATGTTATAGCATCAGAACAATTTGTCACTATCGGTACCGGTGGTCAAACGGGCGTCTATTATGTTGCTGGACAATCTATCTGTCGCTTTGTTAACCGAGGTGGTGAAGAGCATGGTATTAAGTGTAATGCGCCGGCAAGTGGTGGTGGTGTTGCTAACGTGAACGGGCTGCGTAGTGGTGAGTATAATTTCGGTATTATGCAGTCAGATCACCAGTTCAAGGCGATGAACGGCGTAGCCCCATTCCAAAATAGCCAGCCAATGGAAGATATCCGCGCAGTATTCTCGTTGCAAAGTGAAGTGTTTACCATTTTGGCTCGCAAAGATGCCAACGTAACCCATTTTGAACAGCTTCAAGGCAAGCGAGTTAACATTGGTAACCCGGGCTCGGGTCAGCGTGACACTTTCGAACAAATTATGGCTGAGAAAGGCTGGGAACCTTCAGTATTCAGTCTAGTTTCTGATCTTAAGCCTGCAGAACAAGCTTCAGCAATGAGTGATAATAACATTGACGCAATGAGCTACTTTGTTGGTCACCCAAATGGTGCGATTCAAGAAGCATCGACGACGACAGATGCGGTTCTTGTGGCAGTAACCGGTCCTGAAATTGACAAGCTTCTCGCCGACAAAGCGTACTTCACCAAAGCGGTAATCCCTGGAGGTATGTATCGCGGCAACCCTGATGACACCCCGTCAATTGGTGGTAAGGCTGTACTTTCTACTACAGCTGAGACTGATCCAGAACTTGTGTATCAACTAGTGAAATCAGTGTTTGATAATGTCGATCGCTTTAAGCGTTTACATCCGGCATTTAAAGATCTTCAAGAGAGTGAAATGATTAAAGTGGGCTTGTCTGCGCCGTTACATGAAGGTGCAGTTCGCTACTACAAAGAGCGCGGCTGGATGTAATCATCCTACCAATTTATAGCTATTAACTAAGGAAGCTCGATGGTGGCTTCCTTCAAAATTAGATTTCCCTTTGCTTCTAAGCCCTACAAGGGTCCCAAGTACTGATTTTGATTGGTATTTCATCGGTAGGGCTTAGCTTTTTATACGAGATTTATTATGGATAAACCGATGTCTGCAAACGCAGCTCCGACGTCGGCTGAAGAGTTGATCGCTCAGGATGTTGGCGCTCGTTTACCTAGTGGTGTGATGGAAAAATCTATTGCTCTACTTGCGCTGTTTTGGTCACTATTTCAACTTTGGATCGCATCGCCCTTGCCGTTTATGATCGGTTTTGGCGTCATGAATGATACAGAAACTAGAGCGATTCATTTAGGCTTTGCGCTGCTACTGGCGTTTTTGGTTTTTCCTGCCTTTAAACGTTCTCCACGTGATCGCGTGCCCGTTACGGATTTAATGTTTGGTTTGATTGCTTGTGCTTCATCACTCTATTTATTCGTACTGTATGAAGAGTTGGCGACACGACCTGGTATTCTGACCACTGGCGATTTTGCCACTGCGTTAATTGGTCTGCCGCTATTGCTTGAAGCGGCGCGCCGCGTGTTAGGCCCTGCATTACCATTGATTGCTTTAGTGTTTATTGGTTACAGCTTAGCTGGTCCATGGATGCCCGGGCTGCTGTCGCATCGTGGCGTTCAACTTGATGCGCTTGCCAATCACCAATGGATCACCACTGAAGGTGTGTTTGGTATCGCGCTTGGGGTATCAACCAGTTTTGTATTCTTGTTTGTCTTGTTTGGCGCGTTACTCGAAAGAGCGGGGGCAGGGCATTATTTCATTCAACTGGCGTTTAGTATGTTGGGGCACTTGCGAGGTGGTCCCGCTAAAGCGGCAGTGGTGGCTTCAGGTTTAACGGGTCTCATCTCAGGTTCATCAATTGCCAATGTCGTGACCACTGGTACCTTTACCATCCCAATGATGCGTAAAGTCGGCTTTAGCTCTGAAAAAGCCGGCGCAGTTGAAGTGGCGTCTTCGGTTAACGGGCAAATCATGCCGCCGGTGATGGGGGCTGCGGCGTTCTTGATGGTGGAATACGTAGGTATTCCGTATGTGGAAATCATCAAGCATGCGTTTTTGCCAGCTGCTATCTCTTATATCGCGCTACTTTATATTGTGCATCTAGAAGCGTTAAAACTGGGAATGGAGCCACTTGATACCGCTAAGTCCAAGCCTTGGCTGACCCGTTTAATTGGCTTTGCCTTTGGGGTTGCCTTAGTCAGTGGTATTTCGCTGGTGGTCTATTATGGTTTAGGTTGGTTAAAGCCTATGTTTGGTGATTACACCTTGCAAGGTGTTGGACTGCTGCTTGCCTTTACCTACCTTGGTTTACTAAAAATTGCAGCGAGCAATGAGCCTTTGCCAGAGGAAGACCCAGATAAGCCGCTGGATCAATTACCAAATACCCGTCAAGTACTGTTGTCTGGCTTACATTACTTGCTACCTGTAGTGGTATTGGTGTGGTGTTTGATGGTTGAGCGCCTATCTCCTGGGCTATCAGCATTTTGGGGATCGGTCATTCTGGTCGTTATCGTCCTGACTCAGCGTCCGCTATTAAATTGGCTGCGCAAAGATGGTAAGCACAATTACGGCAGCGCCAAAGAGGGTGTAATTGATTTACGTGAAGGTTTAGTGGCTGGTGCGCGTAACATGATTGGCATCGGTATTGCGACGGCGACGGCAGGGATTATCGTCGGTGCGGTATCGCAAACTGGGGTTGGATTGGTGCTGGCGGATCTGGTTGAGATCCTCTCAATGGGCAATCTAGTACTCATGCTGCTTTTGACGGCACTGCTTAGCCTTATCCTTGGCATGGGTTTGCCTACCACCGCAAACTATATTGTGGTTTCAAGTTTGCTGGCACCGGTAATTGTTACCTTAGGTGAGCAGCATGGTTTGATCGTGCCATTAATCGCGGTGCACCTATTTGTGTTTTACTTTGGTATTATGGCTGATGTGACACCGCCAGTTGGCTTAGCTTCATTTGCTGCTGCTGCGGTTTCAAAAGGTGACCCAATTAAAACGGGTTTAACCGCGTTTTATTACAGCTTACGTACCGCAGCATTACCATTTTTATTTATCTTTAACACCGATCTATTGTTGATTGATGTGGATTGGGCACACGGTATCGCGATATTTGTGGTATCGACCATTGCAATGTTGATCTTCGCAGCCGCCACTCAGGGTTGGTTCCTCACCCGCAATAAATGGTACGAAGGCGTGCTGCTGTTATTGGTCGCCTTTACGTTGTTTAGACCAGGCTACTGGGTTGACCAAGTGGTTGAGCCTTATCAATCCAGTCAGCCTGCGGAGCTCGCGCAGACACTGAGCACGCTTGAGGAAGGCAGCGTTGTACGCATGCGAATTAGTGGTGAAGACAGTGTCGGCAAGATACGTGACTTCTCGGTGTTGTTTGAAGTGCCCGCTGGTGAGACTGGGCAGGATAGGTTAGATGCTCTAGGTATTGCCACTTACCAGCAAGGTCAAGACACCTTAATTGACGTGGTTGGTTTTGCTAGCCCTGCAGAAGCGGCAGGTTTGCAGTTTGATCAGCAAATCGTCGATGTTCGCGTACCAGTGGAGCGTTTTGCGAAAGAATGGATGTGGATTCCTGCATTGCTTTTATTTGGTTTAGTGGTTCTGATGCAACGTAGACGCTTAAATAAAGAGTCTGATCTTGACGTGAGAGAGGGGTCTTCAGCTTAGTTGAATGATTAGACAATATGCTGTCAATGCCCAGAGATTTCTGGGCATTTTTGTCTCGGTTTTCTATTGATGTGTTTTGCAGAAGAATAGACGTCATAAATGATTACTAAGTAATTTGTCACTCTTGCTTGTACTGATAATAATTGCGATTTAGAATCAGCGCCTACTTTGTTGGCTGCGAATAAAAATGTCTAAGATCCTAGTTGTTGATGATGATTTAGAGCTGTGTGAGCTTATCTCTGAAGTTCTTACTGTTGAGGGTTACCACGTAACGTGCGTGCATTGTGGTGAAAGTGCGCTGCAATATATCGAAAAGAACTCTGTCGACTTAGTATTGTTAGACGTGATGCTACCGAAATTGAGTGGCTTACAGGTCGCGCGTCGTATTTGCCAGCGTTTTGCTACACCGATTTTAATGCTGACAGCACTTAATGATGAAACATCCATGCTCGATGGTTACCAAGCAGGTGCTGATCAATACGTTGCCAAGCCATTTAAAGTGCCAGAGTTATTGACTCGTATTAAAGCGATTTTCCGTCGCGTTGGGTTGGAAAAGCAGCGTCAAAATAGTGCTCTAGCTGATGGAAGTTTTGGGGATGCAATTTCCGGGTTACCGTTTACTGGTACCGAGGCAGACTTGCTCAACTATTTAGTGCGCAATGAAGGCATTGTAATTTCGAAGGCTGAACTACAAATTGAAGTTCTAAAAAAAGAACTTAGCCCATTTGACCGTAACCTAGATATGCATATCAGTAACTTACGCCGTAAGTTAGTGGAGGCGGGTATGTCAAAGCAGCATATCAAAACGGTGCGTGGGAAAGGATACAGTTTTGTTGCAAGCGTAAGAGATTGTTAGTGTGACAAGGGCAATATCTACGTTAATTGGTCGCAATAAACATAACTTGGCATTTGAGCTTTTTAGTTATATGTCAGGTGTTGTTCTATGTATTTTGCTACTTCAGACCGTGACCGAGCAGGCGTTGATTCGTACAATGCTAGTGTTGCCTGAACCCGTCAAGGCGCAAATGCGTGATCTCGCCTATCAAGCTAATGTGATGATTGACGATGGTGATATGGATGAGTTGGCTGATTGGGAAAATGCCCAACCTTATTACCTCTTTGTCCTTGATAAAAATAGCAAACCTCTGACACACCGAGATATGCACCCACACTTCGAATTTAAGCTCAAATTTCTGCGGGAGTTAGGCGCTAATCTTGGAGAGCGGGTGAGCAAACCATTAATTGGGATCCCTTTGGGTAACAAAAATACACTCGTCGTTCAATTACCCTCTGAACTCCACCCTGCACACCGCTTTATTAACTATTTAAACGCAAGCAAAGTAGTTATCGCTCTGGCCATCTTGACGTTATTTTCTCTTATCCTTGCCCGTAAGCTGCAGCAACCACTAAATCGACTGCGAGAAGCGAGTCATCGCCTTGCGCAAGGTGATTTTAAAGTCAGTGTGGTGTCGGAGCTGCAATCCTCGACCAAAGAGTTTAATGAATTGGCGCGCGACTTCGATGAAATGAGTCGTCAGATCCATTCATTGGCTGAGAAACAGAAACGTTTAATCCGCGATGTTTCTCATGAATTACGTACACCACTGGCGAGGCAAAATCTCGCGCTGCACCTTCTTAAACATAAAGTCTCTGACAAAGGGCTAGAGCTGGTTGAGCGTGTTGAGCGTGAAGTCGAGGAGATGGACAACCTAGTGGCAGAAATTCTCACCTTCAGTCAGCTCGAAAATGCTCGCTATGAATTGGATCTCAAGCCTGTCAGTTTAGAAAGTTATGCGGACTCTCAAGTAAAACAGAGTCGACTTGAGCTGAAAGCCAATCAAACCCTGAATTTTTGGTCAGCGGATGAACTCACACAGGTACTGGCGGATGAAAGGCTGGTGGTTCGCTGTGTCCGTAACTTAATCACAAATTCAATCAAATATGCGGGTGATGAGGCGGTAATTGACCTGTTTTTCTATCGCGTAGTTGAAGCAAACCGACAATATATGGCGCTCGTAGTGCAAGATAACGGGCGTGGTATTTCGGAAAACCGACTTAAGATGGTATTTGAACCATTTACGCGTATAGAGTCTTCTCGTGACAAAAAATCCGGGGGTTATGGTTTGGGTCTGGCCATTGTTAAAGAATCGATGCACCTGATGGGCGGTAAGGTCAATGCTCGCAACCGCAAAGGTGGAGGTTTGCATATTGAGTTGCTATTTCCGTTGGAAAAAGCCTAATTTTGTATATAGGCTCTCGAGCCGTTTCCAATCAATAGACCTTTGAGTTAGTCGCGTTCGCGGTTGTTGCGTTAAGAAAGAGCCTGTCATGTTTAACAAGGCTCTTCGGCTAATCAAAACTTTCTCAGCTCTCAGCTCTCAGCTCTCAGCTCTCTATTTCTCTCAATCACGCTAATCGCGATCGCCAAGAACAAGATGTCTTTTACCAAGAAGAAGTTTGAAATCAAAATCCCGTCAGAGACTTTCCATGTATTTGGGGTGGTAAGCAGAAAGCTCAACGTTGCCACAAAGATAATCGCCGCAGCTATCCCTGAATAGTAGGCCACTCTTGGTTGTTTAAAGCCGACGATTAAACCGATAGCGACAACAATTTCAGTGGCACCGATGATGTTAGAAACGGTTTGTACTGACAGCACGTTATACAACCATCCCATCGCAAAATGGTTGGCGACCAAAGGTTCAATCAGTTTTGCTTCTGTAGGCGTGAATTTATAGATACCAATCCACGCTAACACGAGTGCAACCCCAAAGACACCAACGTAATACCCAACGTTACCTTGCGCTAATTTCGAGTTTTGAACGTTCATTGCGGTTCTCGGAATAGTGAACTATTTCCAAGTAGTTTGACGCAGCAATCGAGGCAGTGACTCGCTCCCGAAGGGCGAGTTTGTTTGGTTCGCATACTGCGTTAACGATTTTTGATTTAGAACCACTAGATCTTCAAATCGTAGCCTTGTCTTCAAACCAAACAATTCTCGCTGAACAAGCAGCTTGAGGTTACTTGAGTATAACCAGACATAAAAGAATAAAGGTTATAAATCTTTATAATTAACACCTTGAATGTTTGATGAAATTACTTAACAAGTGAGTCGGGCTAGCGGCACACATGACAAAACCTCAAAAAAGATAAACGCTAAATATAGGTGGGAGAAATCAAGGTTGATGTCATCGATAAATAAACTTAGTTTGCATTTTTGTTGTTCCGCTTTGATAGGTGGTTTTGCTATACAGGCGTATACTCTTGCGCTTTGGTTACACGCAGAAACTGTGCCACCTTATTTAGGGGGGCAGATGTTTCAACTAATTAAGAGTGTCGAATGGTTGGAATCTATTTTCAGATCGACGATTGGATTTTAAGCGTTGATGAAAATAAGCTTTATCGCCAAGATAGAGAAGTGTCGGTTGAGCCTAGATTAGTAAACTTGCTGCATTTTTTAGCCGAACATGCAGGAGAAGTTTTTTGTCGTGAAGAGCTTATCGAGCATGTATGGGATGGTGCCATCGTTACCGACCAAGTCGTAACGCAATCTATTTTTGAGCTGCGTAAGCTATTAAAAGATGGACGAGAAGAGCAGACTCACTATGTTGTCACTGTGCCCAAGCGAGGGTATAAGCTGGTGGCTCAAGTCGAATCCGTGCCAAGTGAGGAGTTTCATCCTCACGCTACACCCCATCAAGTGCACCACTCATCGTTGAAACACCACCAAGCGGACTCACAGAAAAATAATCGCCAGCAAGATGCGCACGACGTAGAATCAGAGTTAGAATCCGAGTCGGAAATAGCATTTCCTGCAGCGCCCCTCACACGTGCAGTGTGTCAAAATAAAATCGCGCACGCCAAGCATTCATCGAGCAAACTTAATAAGCGTTTCAAACATAATTGTTTGAATGCACTTTGGGTCAGTTTGCTGATTGCCGCAGTGGCCGTTTTTACTTACCAACAGACCAATGTACAAATTACACAAGTGATTGATTCTCATCTGGTTGAATTCAAGTTCGTTGATGAGTTTAATCAAGATACACACAGCGTAGAATTAGCTGACGGTATTGTGCAAAAACTGATGTCTGACATCACTCAGGTAACCCCTTATCGAGTTAAATTGGACCGTGTGAAGTTTACGTCAGGGAATCTTCCCGGAAAGACGATCACTGTGCGAGTTGCGAACGAATCCGGCAATCAGTTTTTAGAAGTCGAGTACATCAACAATACTTCAGAAAAAGTCTTGTTTAGTCGTCAGTATCCGTTGAGTCTGCCACATCTTAAAGCGGTGTTGCGCCAGGTGTCGACTGACTTAATGACCGCATTAAAAGTGCCGAACGCAGAGAAAAAATCCCAACTTCTCATCGCTGGTTTGCCAAACAGCTCAGAGGCGTTGAAGTTGTTAATCGAAGCTAATCACTATTTAAATGTTTCTGAGTTAGATAAGTTCCAGCATGGCGTGGCGCTACTTGAGGAAACATTGAAGATTGAACCGCAAAACAACTACGTCCAAGCTGAGTTGTTGATCGCTTACTACGCGCAGAAGTCACTCGAACCCACATTTCAATTAGATTACCCGCGTATGAGCAATCTAATTGAAGAGTTAAATGAAAGTTTGGTTGATGCAGTAGAGCCTGTTCAGCCGAGAATCTACGAAGCGTTGGCGTTGTATGAAATGCTCAACAACAACTTAGATACGGCGCACCGTCACCTCACTCAAGCAATGGAGATGCGAGATTCGGCCATGGCTTACGTATTGCTGGGTAAATATTCCGAATTGACGGGAGATTTAGACAGGGCAAGCGAGGCATATAGTGAGGCTTTCTATATAGATACCTCAATGGAGACTTATATGTTGTGTGAAAACTTGATGTTTTACACCAATCTTAAGTCACTCGATCACTCTTTGTATCGCTCTGTCCATCCATCGGTTGTCCACTTGCTTTAGCAATCAATCTCTATTTTTGTATGGTATTTCGACCCTCGCTTAGGCGAGGGTTTTTTATGCCTGCAATTGAGCTCTCCTTATTCTGGTTGTTATACGTCCACCTCCAATGGGATTTGAGTGAAGGCGAACTAACCCTTGGTTATTCGTGTTGCTCTACAGGCTGACTTACTCTAAATCAGCTGCTTAGCGTCGTATTTCAAAGTTTGTTCCAAGCGTTAGATTTGTCTTGAAGTTTAGCTTCAACCAGATAAAGACTGCCTCCTTGTGTTTCTGTCCACATCAATTCGGTAACTGAGCTTCTTGTGGTGCTGATTTGCACCGCATTGGCATCCAATCAATCACAATATTGGGAGCAAGAGGCAAACTAAGTGGCTAAAGCGATGAGGCATCGTGAAAATTATGGATTTGGTTTAGCGAAAACTTTTGTTGAATCAACAGTTTTAGACATCAAGCATAGTCGGAATAGTCACAAATGCTCTTTGGTATAAGAGTAGGGTGAAAAGTAGCAGGTTTATATAAAGTTTATGTTTTTAGGATAAATCAAATTCTACTTTTATGTTTTGTTTAAGTGGTTGTTCTATTTGGTTTTATATTGAACTTATAATCAAGTTTATATCAGGGTTATGATGATTCACTCATCATTTTATTAATAATCTCATCATTATTTCTTTCTCCAACTTTGGGCGTAATCTGCATCGCAAATCTAGCGAGGTAGGCAGATAAGTTTCTGATGACATCTCGCTAAGTAGCAAATTGAGCGTATGTGCTCGCAGAAAAACTTGGAGACGTTATGTCATCTAATACAAAGAAAATTGGTTTAATCGCCTGTACAGGTGTAGTAGCCGGTAACATGATGGGCAGTGGTATTGCCTTACTTCCTTCTAGTCTTGCCAGCGTGGGTTCTATCTCTATCTTTAGCTGGATTATCTGTCTTGTTGGTGCACTTAGCCTTGCGTTCGTATTCGCAAGACTGGCAACCAAGAACCCGCAAGAGGGGGGCCCTATTGCTTATGCAGGTGAGGTTTCCCCAGTCTTTGGTTTCCAAACCGGTGTGCTTTATTACCACGCAAACTGGATTGGTAACTTAGCAATCGCAATTACCGGCGTTTCTTACTTATCGGTTTTCTTCCCAGTATTAAACGACCCAATTCCAGCAGGTATCGCAACAATTGCAGCGGTATGGCTATTTACATTGGTTAACTTGCTTGGCGGTAGCTGGGTAAGCCGACTATGTACATTGGGTCTGGTGCTCATTCTTATCCCGGTAGTAGGCACAGCTGCATTTGGCTGGACGCACTTTGACCCAGCGGTTTACCAACAAAACTGGAACGTATCTGCGGGTAGCAACAGCCATGCTGTGATTACATCAGTACTTATCTGTCTATGGTCTTTCGTTGGTGTTGAGTCAGCAGCCGTTTCTTCAGGTATGGTTGATAACCCTAAACGCACTGTACCACTAGCAACTATGCTAGGTACCGCTATCGCAGGTTTGATTTACATTGCATCAACTCAAATGATCAGTGGTATGTTCCCTGCATCTGAAGTAGCTGCATCTGGTGCGCCATTTGCCTTGGCAACAACAGAGATCTTCGGTGGCTGGTCAGCGCCATTCGTATCTGCGTTCACTGCGTTAGCATGTTTTACTTCTCTAGGTTCTTGGATGATGTTAGTAGGTGAGGCTGGTCGCCGCGCTTCTAACGATGGTAACTTCCCTAAAATCTACGGTGAAACAGATAAAAACGGTGTGCCTAAAAAAGGTCTAATTCTAGCGTCGCTAAAAATGACTGCACTTATGATTGTGTTGACAGTATTTAGCTCTAAAACAGCACACACAGCAGACCTATTCAACCAACTAACTACTGATGCAGTACTGCTTACTATGCTGCCTTACTTCTACTCAAGCATTAACTTGATTCGCTTTGAAGGTATGACAACTCGTAATGGCTTTGTGATGTTCTTCTCTGGTATTGCATGTGTCTTCTGTATGGTCGCACTTGCAGGTGCTGAGAGCACAACGCTTGCAGCTACCTTCATCATGTCTCTAATCATCTTGATGTTCTACAGCAAAAAAGTGGGTCTAGCTCAATATGTTGAGCAACACAAAAATGACCCAGTCGCAACACACTAATTTGACGGTTCAGCACCAATATTCGCTGACTGACTAAATAACTTAAATATTCCACGGCGCTCGTATTTCTCATTGTCTTGCTAGACAAAGAGCGCCTCTTTTCGTCTTGGAGATGTCCAAATGAAACTATTCGCAATCCTAAACCACATGGGTGTTTTCTTTAAAGAAGAGCCTGTACGTCAACTTCACGCAGCGCTTGAAAAAGCAGGTTACGAAGTTGTTTACCCAGTCGATGACAAAGACTTGATCAAAATGATCGAAATGAACCCACGAATTTGTGGTGTGTTATTTGACTGGGATAAATACTCGCTAGATCTATGTCGTGAAATTAACGGCTTAAATGAAAAACTACCGGTTTACGCATTTGCTAACGAGCAATCTACACTTGATATTTCACTAACAGATCTACGTCTAAACATTCATTTCTTTGAATACGCACTAGGCATGGCTGATGACATTACAGTGAAAATCAACCAAGCAACGGAAGAGTATAAAGATGCAATTATGCCTCCGTTCACTAAAGCACTATTTAAATACGTAGAAGAAGGTAAATACACTTTCTGTACTCCGGGTCACATGGGTGGTACCGCATTCCAAAAAAGCCCGGCAGGTAGTATTTTTTATGATTTCTACGGTCCAAATACATTCAAAGCGGACGTATCAATCTCAATGCCTGAACTAGGCTCACTGTTAGACCATTCAGGTCCACACAAACAAGCAGAAGAGTTTATTGCGAAGACGTTCAATGCTGATAGCTCATACATCGTGACTAACGGTACATCAACTTCAAACAAGATCGTTGGTATGTACTCAGCGCCAGCAGGTAGCACAGTACTGGTTGACCGTAACTGCCACAAATCATTAACTCACTTAATGATGATGAGCGATGTAACGCCAATCTACTTCCGTCCAACACGTAACGCTTACGGCATTTTAGGTGGTATTCCACAAAGTGAATTTAACCGCGATGTGATTGCTGAAAAAGTAGCGAAAACGCCAGGTGCAACAGCGCCAAGCTACGCGGTTGTGACTAACTCAACTTACGATGGTTTGCTTTACAATACTCAATTCATCAAAGAGTCACTTGATTGTAAACACATCCACTTCGACAGCGCATGGGTGCCTTACACTAACTTCAACCCAATTTACGAAGGTAAATGTGGTATGAGTGGTGACGCGATGCCTGGCAAAGTGTTCTACGAAACTCAATCAACCCATAAATTGCTAGCGGCTTTCTCTCAAGCTTCTATGATTCACGTAAAAGGTGAGTTTGATAAAGAGTCGTTTAACGAAGCGTTCATGATGCACACTTCGACATCTCCTCAATACGGTATTGTTGCTTCAACTGAAACAGCTGCAGCGATGATGAGAGGCAATACTGGTCGTAAATTGATGCAAGACTCAATTGACCGCGCAATTCGCTTCCGTAAAGAGATCAAACAACTGGGTGCGGAAAGTGACAGCTGGTTCTTCGATGTATGGCAACCAGACAACATTGAAACAACCGAATGTTGGAAACTGGATCCAAAAGACAACTGGCATGGTTTCAAGAATATGGATGATAACCATATGTATCTTGACCCAATCAAAATCACACTACTGACTCCAGGGATGAGCAAAGATGGTGAGCTAGAAGAAACTGGTATTCCTGCATCGCTAGTGGCTAAATTCCTAGATGAACATGGCATTGTGGTAGAGAAAACAGGCCCATATAACCTATTGTTCTTGTTCTCTATAGGTATCGATAAATCTAAAGCAATGCAACTGCTACGCGCACTAACAGACTTCAAACGTGGATTCGATCTGAACTTGTCAGTACGCAATATGTTGCCAGCGCTATACCAAGAAGATCCACATTTCTACAAAGACATGCGCGTGCAAGAGTTGGCTCAAGCAATTCACGACTTGACCAAAAAATACAACTTGCCAGAACTGATGTACAAAGCGTTCGACGTTCTACCAGAAATGAAAGTAACGCCACACGCAGCATGGCAAGAAGAGCTAAGAGGCAATATTGAGGAGATCAAACTGGAAGAGATGGTGAATCGCGTCAGTGCGAATATGATCCTTCCTTACCCACCGGGTGTGCCTCTAGTTCTTCCTGGTGAAATGGTCACTGAAGAGTCTCGTCCAGTACTGGATTTCTTGGAAATGCTTTGTGAAATCGGCGCTCATTACCCAGGTTTTGAAACCGACATTCACGGTGTGTACCAACAAGACGATGGTAGCTACACAGTTAAAGTTCTAAAAAACTGATGAGATAGATTGATGAAACGAGTGATTACGCAATGCATGCTCCAATCACACGGCCGAAATCGTCAACTACCCGCAAATGGGAGTACACAATAAAAGCTTTTAAAGCCAAGTATTTGCATGGATAGTCCTAACATTAATGAAGACACGGAACGTCTTTTCTTCTCAAGCACGCCTCATGGCGTGCTTTTTTACATTTGTTACGAATGCAAAGAATGTAAATTTCAATGCTAATGATATTAATTATCACTTATATTCTCCCCCGAAATGAAAAGCAGTCGCAGTGGGACTGTACATAAAAAATCGGAGAATAAGATGTTTACTAAGAGTCAGCTAGCGCTTGTGATTGGCGCTGTTTTAGCTGCTCCTGCAATGGCAGAGAGTGTACAAACTGATGAGCACATGGTTGTGGAAGGTCGCGAGTATGGTTACAAAGCCGATACCAACTCAACGGCAATGCGTATGGAAGCAACCCAGCTTGAAACTCCTGGGCAAGTTGCAGTTATTGGTGAACAACTTATTGATGAACAACGTGCAAGCACGCTAGGCGACGTACTGAAAAACGATGCGAGTGTAAGCGCTGGTGGTACAGACCGTAACCGTGAGCGTTTCTCACTGCGTGGTTTTGAGCTAGATAGTTCAAGTGGCTTCCTACGTGATGGTCACCAACAGTGGTCTCACTACCGTCAACCGATCGAACTGCTTGAGCGTGTTGAAGTGGTAAAAGGTCCTTCAGGTCTACTTTTTGGTAAATCTGCGCCGGGTGGCCTAGTGAACATGGTGTCTAAAAAGCCAACTTACGATACCCAAGTTAACGTTAGCCAAGATGTAGGTTCAAACGACCACACTCGTACAGTTGTTGATGTTAGCGGTTCGCTAAACGAAGCGGAAACGTTGCGAGCTCGCGCTGTACTGGCAAAAGAGAGTTACAGCTCTTGGCGCGAATACGGTGATGGCTCAAAACCACAAACAGAACGTTTCGTCGGTGGTTTATTTGTTGA
Source organism: Vibrio fluminensis (assembly GCF_015278125.1). Taxonomy (GTDB): domain Bacteria; phylum Pseudomonadota; class Gammaproteobacteria; order Enterobacterales; family Vibrionaceae; genus Vibrio; species Vibrio fluminensis. The sequence continues at coordinate 188,932 of NZ_JADILO010000001.1, read as the reverse complement.
TTACGACATCAACGATGATGTGATGGTTTCTGTATACCACGATTACACAAACGATGATGGTGGTGTTGATTCTGGTGCGCTATTTATTGATGGCAAGCGCTACGGCAGCCGCGATCATATCTGGGATGCTCAGTGGTCTAACATTGAAAATACCGTGGAAAACACAGGTATTACCATTAATGCGAACCTAACAGATAACTGGTCGACAACGACGGGCTTTAACTACCAAAGCTATGAGCGTTACGATGTAGAGAGTTTCCCTGATTTCGGCAAACTGGAATCAGACGGCACAGTGACTCACGGCGGTGCTGACCGTACCGATAAATGGGGTTTCCGCACAGCGTATTTCGATCTGAAAGGTGATGTTGAGTTTCTTGGTGCAGACCATCAACTATTGTTCGGTTCTAACTGGTTAGGCTACCGTTACGATCGTTACCAAGGCAGCTTGGTATCACAAAACGTAGCACCAGGTGATACCGTGGGTAGCCCTGAGTGGAATACAGGTAAGGAGCCAACAAACACTTACAGCGAATACGAAACGTGGGGTTTCTATGCGCAAGACATGATCACGCTTAATGAACAATGGCAAGTACTTGCAGGTGTACGTTTTGACCGCAAAGTCGCTGATGGTGTAGCGGAAGAGCATGTGTCTCCGAAGCTAGGCGTGATTTACCATCCAGCAGACAATGGTAGCGTTTACTTTAGCTACTCTGAAAGCTTTGAGCCGCAAGGTGTGGTGACATCGGCAAAAGGTACGGTATATACCAATGACGGTGAGTTACTTGATGCAGCTACAGGCATTGCCTATGAAGTGGGTACGAAGTGGGAACTAATGGATGGCTCGCTATTCGTATCAGGTGCGTTGTTTGATATTACGCAAGAAAACGTAATTTTAGATGTGAACAAAGGTACGATAGGTACAGGTAACGACAAGAAAACGCTGAAGTATCGCTCTCAAGATGGTGAACAACACCACCGAGGTGCAGAACTGACTGCGCAAGGTCTAGTAACGGAGTCACTAAGCATTACGGGTTCAGCGATGTACTTGGATGCTGAAATTACCAATCACTCGACTTATGCAGGTAATCGTCCGGCGGATGTGCCAGAGTTTGCTGCAAGTATCTGGTCAAGCTATGCTGCGACTGAAAACGTTGATATGAACCTTGGTCTAGTTTACGAAGGTTCGCGTTATGGTGACGAGGCGAACCTATTTAAGAAAGATGGTTATGCTCGAGTTGATATGGGCTTGGCTTACAACCTGAAGTATGATGAGAACCTTGATATTGTTGCTCGCTTAACAGTTGAAAACTTGTTTGACAAAGACTATCTAGCAGGCGGTGGCTCAACAAGCGTAAATGAAGATAACGGTAAAGTGTATGCAGAAAATGTGGTTATTGGCGAAGGTCGCAACTACATGGCTACATTGCAGGTGAAATACTAATCTGCGCCGCAGAATAGGGGGAAGGGAGACCTTCCCCCTTTAGTCGTTTGCAAAATCGATAAAAATCGTTAATATGCGTCTTAATTGTTAATGATAATATTTATCAACTAGAAATTTGGGATTTATTGGAACCTCAGTCAAAACCGTGTTTTGATTGTTAATCTAACTAACTACGATTATGAACCTACTTAAAACCAGTTTAGCTATTCTTATTGCTGCGGCGATGAGCCCGGCATTAGCATCGAACCTCGATACTGCTCAATCTATTCAAAACAAAACCAATGCCGCTTCGGCGTCTAGCCAGCAGCGCATCAACAAAAGTAATGATGCTGCGTTGTCGCTACAAGCTGAGATTGAGCAGCTACAAGAAGAAGTCAAAAACTTGGAAGTGTATCAGGTGCACCTAACGGCTTTGGTTGCGAACCAGAGTGAGGAAATGACCAGTATTGATGGTCAAATCCAAGATATCAAGATCACTCGCCAAGGCGTGGTGCCCTTGATGTACCAGATGGTTGCAGGCCTGAAAACAATCGTAGATCAAGATGCGCCAATCAAATTGCAACAGCGTCAAGAGCGCATTGCTAAGCTTGAGTCACTCATGACTCGCGCTGATGTCAGTGATGCGGAAAAATACCGTCGTATCCTAGAGGCTTACCAGATTGAAATGGATTACGGCACCAAGTTAGGCCTTTATCAAGGTCAGATCCAAATATCAGGCGAAGAACGTGAAGCGGATATTCTTCACCTTGGTCGTGTTGCACTCATTGCTCGCAGCCTAAATGGTACTAAGTTTTGGGCTTGGGACAAACAAGACAACGCTTGGGTAGAAGTCGATAGCGCAATGAAGTCTGAGCTAGATAAAGCTTATGGTGTGGCAGCGAAACAGACGGCACCAAGTTTAATCACCTTGCCGGTGTCTCTTATCGCGGAGGTGAAATAATATGAAACTGAAATTAATCGCATCACTTCTTGCCGCTAGCACTCTTTCATTCTCTACTTTTGCCAGTGCAGATCTTGTTGGTGAAGCTCGTCAAGAAAACAAGCAACAAGCACAGCATAACCAAGTACGTGAGTCAGGATTTAAAGCCACAGAACAAGAGCTTAAACAACTTAAAGCGCAGTTGGTGGCAAAACGCGATCGCTTACAAGCTAACAACGACAAATTGGCTGAAAAATTCAGTCAAAACGAAGATACACTTGCGCGTCTAGAAGAACAATTGCGTCTTGAAACCGGCAGTTTAGGTGAAGTGTTTGGTGTTGTACGTCAGAACGCGAAAGAGCTCCAAAATGAACTGAACTACTCAGTAACAGGGGCAGGTGCACAGTCATACAATGCAAAAATTGATGACATTATTGCGGCGACGACATTGCCTTCAATGCCTCAGCTAACCGCTTTATGGCAGGCGATGGATGAGCAAATCCATGCAAGCAACAAAATTGCGCAAACCTCGGTTGCTTTCATTGATGGTGAAGGTAAAAAAAGCCAAGTTGAGGCATTACGTCTAGGTTCGATTGGTCTTGTTGGTGAGCAGGGCTACTTAGCTTGGAACGGAGCTCGAGGTGAAGCGACCGCTTATATTAAACAGCCAGACAATGGCCCGACAATCGCCTCTTTGTCGGGTGTTGAGCAAGGCCAAGTGGCTAACGTAATTCTTGACCCTTCACGTGGTGTCATGCTTGAGCAATTGGCGCTTACTCCAAGCTTAAAAGATCGCCTACAAGCGGGTGGTGTGGTGGGTAACATTATCCTTGGTCTACTCGCGATTGGTGCAATCATCGCCTTGGTTCGTGGTGTGAGTTTAGCCGTTGCTCGTCAGAAAATTCGTGCACAGTTGAAGAAACCAACTGAGCCGGGTAACAACCCATTAGGCCGTATTCTAGCGGTGTACAGTAAAGAGCAGAATCGTACAGTAGAAGCGTTAGAGCTTCGCTTGCTAGAAGCGGTTGTCGATGAGCAAACGAGCTTAGAGCGTGGCTTGTCGATGCTGAAACTATTAGCAGCGCTTGCGCCAATGCTAGGTCTACTTGGTACCGTAACGGGTATGATCGAAACATTTCAAGTGATCACTCAGTTTGGTAATGGCGACCCGAAAGTGATGGCGGGTGGTATCTCAATGGCTCTTGTAACCACGGTGCTGGGTCTTGTTGCGGCAATGCCGCTGCTACTTGCGCACAATGTATTGAGTTCGCAAGCTGAAAGCATTCGCAATATCCTTGAAAAACAAGGTATTGGCCTAGTGGCCGAGCAAGCTGAAAAAGCAACATTGGTTAAGAGTGATAAACCACAAGCAGTGGAGAGCGCTGCCTAATGTCTTCACTGTTTTCCCTATCATGGTTACCAAGCAGCCTACAGTCGAGTGACTGGCTGCTTTCGCTGCAAAGCTTTATGGAGCAGGGCGGTCAGGTGCTTTGGTGGTTAGGTGCAGTGGTATTAGTGAGTTGGGTTTTGGTGGTAGAGCGCGTGATTTTTCTCTACTTCCATTATCCTAAGTTGCGCGCTGGCTGGCTTAGTCAGTGGCATGCCAGAGCGGAGCAACACTCATGGTATGCCTTGTCGATTCGCGATAGCTGGATCGCTCAAGCGCATATGGCGCTAAACCAAAACCTAAATATGATCAAAGTACTTGTGGCTATCTGTCCCATGCTTGGGCTACTTGGTACGGTGACAGGCATGATTTCCGTGTTTGATGTCATGGCTAACCAAGGCAGCAGTAACCCGAAATTGATGGCTTCAGGTATTTCACTTGCCACACTGCCAACCATGGCTGGTATGGTCGCCGCTTTGGCTGGCATGTTTGTACACGCTCGATTAGCAAAAGCATGCCAACTTCGAGAAATTAAACTAGAAAAATCTTTAAGGAGTCAGCGATGAGACTCGGTAGACGCCAACATAAACAAGAAGAGGCGCAGATCGACCTTACTTCGATGCTTGATATTGTATTTATCATGCTGATCTTCTTTATCGTAACCAGTTCGTTTGTGCGCGAATCAGGCGTTGAAGTTAACCGCCCACAAGCGTCAAATGTGGTGAGCCAAAAAGAGGCCGGTATCTTTGTTGCGATAACCTCAGCGAACGATATCTACATTGATAAACGCGTTGTCGACGTAGAGCGAGTGCAAGCAACGCTAGAGCATCTACTATTGGATAAGCCAGATGCATCGCTTGTTATTCAAGCAGATGAGCATGCTTATAGTGGTACCGTTGTAAAAGTAATGGATGCTGCGAAAGGAGCAGGGGTCAAGAATATCGCTTTGGCCGCGGAGAAGAAGTAGTGATTCGAATCTTACTCTCTTTACCTATTGCAGGCGCGATTGCTTTGGCGCTATTTAGCTTTATGGCTTGGATGGTAGATAACGGTCACCGCCGTGCGCCTGAGGCGAGTGAAGCGGTGAGTTTCAACATGGTCATGATGGAAACTGAGCAGGAAGTACAACGTCGTCAACGCAGTGTGCCTGAGCAGCCTAAGCCACCAGAAGTGCCTGAACAGATGGAGGTGTCGCAAGCTCGCGCTGAGACCGCAAGTGTGTCGCCAATGGCAATGCAACCAACGTTAGGGCTTGATACTGCCATTGATGGCTTGGCTGTAAGCGCTCCGACGTTTGGCGATTTTGGTGTTAACCAGCAAGCAATGCCACTTTACCGTGTTGAGCCTCGTTACCCAGCCAAAGCACTGCGTCGTGGTGCTGAAGGTTTTGTGGTGCTGAAGTTTACGATTGACCCAACCGGTCGCCCAACTGACATTGAAGTGGTAGACGCAAATCCACGTCGTATGTTTGAAAAAGAAGCCGTACGTGCTTTGCGTAAGTGGAAATATCAACCGAAAGTGGAAGATGGCAGTGCGCTATCGCAATTTGGTCAAACGGTTAGATTGGAGTTTAAGTTAGCAAAATGATTAAACGTACACTCTTGATCAGTTTACTCAGCTTGAGTGCTTTTAGTTCTGTTGCGGCAGAATTAAGTCAGTACACCGCTGTGCGCGTACAAAAAGCCAATGAAATGGCTCAAGACGAGCAATTTAAACAGGCGATTACTGCACTTAAAGCAATTGATACCTCACGTGCTTATGACCAAGCTTTTGTCGCGCGCATGCTGGGCGTTTTTTATTGGCAAGACGGTCAAGCAAAAAACGCAATTAAGCAGCTTCAGTTTGCGGTTGATTCAAAGCAATTGCAGGATGAGCAAGCTTGGACAACCCAGAAAATGTTGGCGGATTTACTGTTAAGTGATCAGCAGTTCAAAAAGTCTTTGCCACACTATTATCAGTTGACTAAGCAAGTACCAGGCAAGCAAAAAGCTGACGAGTTATGGCTAAGAATTGCTCAAGCACACTATCAAATCAGTGAATGGAAACAGGTTATTCCCGCGGTTGATAAGTACCGTCGTTTTCAAAGTAAGGATGAGCTTCAACCGCTGTCGCTTAAGTTAGGTGCGCAGTTGCAACTCAAACGTTGGAAAGATGCGATACCGACATTGGAACGCTTAATTGTTCTTCAGCCGGAAAAAATCAACTGGTGGCGTCAATTGGTGAGTTTACAGATGCAGGTTAACGACAATAAAGGTGCATTAGGCACGTTAGCGTTAGCAAAGCAGCAAGGTTTAGCTTTATCACAGCAAAATCGTAAGCTTTTAGCTCAGCTTTATGCTCAACGTGGTATTCCAGAACGTGCAGCAATTGAGATAAGTGAACTTGATGACGCACGTAGCGATCTTGATCTTATTGTTACTCAAGCCAGCTACTGGCAACATGCACGAGAGTGGAATAAAGCGCTAGCTCAGTGGAAAGTCGCTGCTAAACATAATGCGAAATACCACTGGAATGTGGCTCAAATCATGGTGCAAGAAGGCCAATACCAGAATGCGCTAGTAGTGCTTGATAAAGTAAAAGGACGTGGCGAAGAAGTGGCATTGGCCAAAACCCGTGCTTATTACAAGCTAAACCAACTTGAGCGTGCGTTGATTCAAGCAAAAAAAGCAGACAATATTGAAAGTACTAACCAATCGAGGGGTTGGATTAAATACTTGTCACAATTGCGTAAGGTAAGCGAGCAACAAGCTGGATAACCGAAGTGCTAATATCAATAGAAAAAGGAGCTGAATAGCTCCTTTTTTATCAACCGGATGACGCTACTTATTGGCTTGACAGACAAATTCTGCCCGCCAGAACAGTGTCGTGTCGGTTTGAACAGAGGTTAGCAGATCTTCACCCGACATTTGTGGAAATGCGTGTCGTACGCAGGCATCTTCTAATACCTCGGTTTTAGAGTAAGCGCGCACATGAGTAAAGGTGCTTGAAAGGTTTTTAGACAGCAAATTCTTTGATAAACAAATACCATAAACATCCCGTTTCATGGCTAATCCCCTAGACGTTGAGCGTCATTGTAATGGTTTTAATCTGACGCAGGTGTTGGCAACTACACTTCTCCAGATCATCTTAATTATACGAACAGAGTTGTGATGTTGCTTGATTTTTAACCGCTATTTCCTGTGGGATAGATCAAAGAATTGAACGTTTTTTGTTCGCTAAAATGGTCATTCTCACGGCATAAGAAAATATCAGCGTGATTGATGGCGTTTTTCCAATTGACGGAAAAAAGTCGAAAGACCAAAGCAAAGTATAAAGTAGGCAAAACCGACGATAAGCCAGATTTCGAAAATGTAGCCTGACGAATTAGCGATCTCTGTGCCAACAAAGGTCATCTCTTGAATAGAAATTAGTGAGACAATCGAAGTGTCTTTTACCAAAGAGATCGTTTGGCCTGCCAGAGCTGGAGTGATGGCTTTGAGTACCTGCGGCGCAATGACGAAGCGATATTTAACCCAACTAGACATACCTAATGAGTCAGCCGCTTCCCATTGCCCTTTATCAATGCTTTCAAGCCCGGAACGGACCACTTCGGCAACATAAGCGGAAGAGAGTAATCCAACGCACAAGACGCCAGAGAGTAGGTTTTCCCAAAGATTGGCAGGACCGAAAAAGAACGCCTGAACTGCGCTCGTTTCACTTGGGTAATTACGCAGAAGATCTTCCAAACCAAGCAAAGGGATTAATTGATTAGAGACGAAAAAGTAAAAGATAAAGACAAAGACTAAAGGCGGAATATTACGCACCAGTTGAATAAATGCGTTGGCGGGTTTGTTTAGCCAAGATGATGTGGAGAACTTAGCGAGCCCCAAGAGAGTACCGACGATTAGGGCGAAAGCGATACCCCAAGCACTTAAACGAATCGTGGCAATAAAACCTTGAAAGAAATAGGGTAGACTGCCGTCAGCGCGCGGGGTAAAAAGTAGTGAGAGAGCCTCTTGCCAATGCCAGCTATAATTCACTCCTACCGACGAGCGGTAGTAGAGCCAAGCGCCAAAGGCGATAGACACGATAATCAAACCGATATCTAACCTATTTAAGCGGATGCGCTTTTTCAACGTTGGCTTAGTTGCTGTTACGCCCTGAGTGGAAGAGTGCTCTGTCACTATTTGTTCCTACAAAATTGTTCCGAATAAAATCAGGTTTATTCAGTTTACTATTATTGACCTTGCGCGACTTGGTTTTGCCAATCTAGTGTTGAGAACCAGTACTCGTAACGCTCTTTTAGCCAGCCATCTTGAGTGCGCTTTTCAATCCAAGCGTTAAAGAAGTCTTTCTTGTCTTCTTCATCAAGGCGAACCGCAAACGCTTCGTTACCTTGTGATAGACGCTCATCAAACGGCAGGAATAGCTTATCTGCATGCTTGATGGATTCATGCTCAGGTTTCGGGCTTGATGCGATAACCGCGTGAGCGTTGCCGTTTAGTACTTCTTGGAACGCTTGTGATTCATCATCAAATTGAAGGATCTTCGCTTTCGGGAAAGTCTCACGGGCGATTTGCACGGTGTAAGCACCGCGACGTGCTGCAATTTTGATGCGGCGTGAGTCAAAGTCAGAGAACTTGGTAAAACCCTCAGCAAGTTCTTTGCTCGCGGCAATTTGAACACCTGAGTGAGAGTAAGGCGTCGAGAAGAGCACGCTCTTTGAACGCTCTGGCGTTACCGACATACCGCCGATAATGACATCGAATTTTTTCGCCAGTAGGGCGGGAATAATGCCATCCCACGCGGTTGGGACAAATTCCACTTTCCAGCCTGAATCAGCGGCAAGTTGTTTGGCTACGTCAATTTCAAAGCCAATCAGTTCACCTTGTTTGTCACGCATGGCCCAAGGAACGAACGTCGACATACCAACACGCAGCGTGCCACGTTCGTTAATCGTGTCGAGATTTGGGGTTGTGCTATCAGCGGCTTTAGCAAAGGACGGAAGTGCAAGCGCAAGTCCTAGTAGTGCCGTTATAGATGCTTTGAATAACTTCATGGTTATCTCCTTATAATTTGCGCCAACTGGCTCCTAATTTATGCTCCAACCACGCGGACAGAGCAGAAAGTGATAAGGTTAAAACGAGGTATATCGCGGCTACCGTGAACCAAATTTCAAATGGCATTGCGGTTTCTGACACGATGTTACGTGCCTCGGTGGTAAGGTCGAATATCGCCATCACACTGACGATAGAAGAGTTCTTAATTAAAGAGACCACTTCGTTGGTCAGTGGTGGCAGCGTGCGTTGGATTACTTGCGGCAAGATGACATCTTTATAAGCGTACCAAGGAGAGAGCCCTAAGGTTTTTGCCGCCTCAAATTGCCCTCGTGGGATACTTTGTAAGCCACCACGCAGGATCTCTGCGGTATAAGCGCCTTGGAACAGAGCAAGTGCTAAAACGGCAGTAGCAAATCTATCGAGTCCTATTACTGGTCCAAAGACAAAATAGAGTAGGTAGATTTGTACTAAAAGTGGGGTATTACGAATGACTTCAACATAGCTGGTGGCAAGGAAACGACCCACACGGGATTCGCTCATTCTAAGAATGGCTGTGAGTAAGCCAAACAATAAAGTAAAGAGTAGGGCGAGTGCTGATATTTGGATTGTAATCAGTAAACCTTCAATCAGCTCTGCCGGCCACCACTCGCCATCTTCATAAAAGGCGATAAAGTCGGGTACGCGATGCCATTGCCACTGATAATCCATCGCTTTAGCACCAGAATCCAATAGCCAGACAATCGCGACGATCATCACCGCAATTTGAAGTATGGCTTGTAGGACGGGCTTAACAATTCGATAGATCATTAATAGCTCAATATTTGGTTTAAAAATGCTTGGGTACGTTTATGTTGCGGCGCTGAAAATAGACTATTTGGCTCGCCGATTTCGACAATCTCGCCTTCGTCCATAAAGACTACGCGATTGGCTACCTTCTTAGCGAAACCCATTTCATGGGTGACACACACCATTGTCATGCCAGTTTGTGCTAGTTCTACCATGACATCTAACACTTCATTGATCATTTCAGGGTCAAGTGCTGACGTTGGCTCATCAAACAGTAAAACATCAGGTTCCATACAGAGTGAACGAGCGATCGCGACACGTTGCTGCTGCCCGCCAGAGAGCTGAATTGGGTATTTGTGGGCTTGTTCGGCAATGTTCACGCGCTCTAGATATTTCATTGCGCGTAGTTCTGCCTCTTGCTTAGAAAGCTTAAGCGTGCGCAGTGGCGCAAGGGTTAAGTTTTCCAATACCGTTAAGTGAGGAAAGAGATGAAAGTGCTGGAATACCATCCCCACTTTACCGGGCTGGACTTGTTTACTGCCCACGGGGTGCTCAAACACACTTAGCGAACCTTGCTGAAACTGTTCCAGATGGTTGATGCAACGGATTAGAGTCGATTTACCTGAGCCCGATGGCCCACATATGACGAGGATTTCTCCAGTTTTGACCGAGAGATTGATGTTTTTAAGCGCGTGGAACTCACCGTACCACTTATTCAGCTCGTGAAACTCTATTATGGAATTTTTGTCTTTCAAGGCTGCTTAGTATTGTTATTGTTTTGGATACAATAACAACTAATCGAACTCTTTGCACATGATTAACCAAAACTCTCGAAATAAGTGAGGTTTTTGTAACGCTTTTGCTGTTTTTATCAACAATTTCAGCAAAGTAAGCTATAACAAGTGAAAAACAGACTATCCTGATTGACTAACTTATCGCCGAATAGTGACACTTATTGATAGATGAAACACAAAATTGCGCGCCAGTTAGCGCACTTGTTGTTAACTGCCTGTTAATCTATAGCTAAACGGATTTATTTGTAGATGGCTTGTTAGCTTAATTAGGGAAATTGAATGAACTGGAGTGGTATGAGTTTTCGCAGGCGTATGCTTGTGATCATGACTTTATCAGGCATGATTGAACTGCTGGTGCTAGTTGCGGCAGGGTTTCTCTATATTAAACACTCTCAAGAGCAAGAGATGGGCCTTAAAGCGATGGGCGTGGCGTCTTTTCTTGCTCAATCTCCTGAAGTCATCCAGATTGTTCGCCAAGGTGGGACGGTTGATCAAGATAAGTATCGCGATCTTAGCCAGCTAATCGGTGCCGCGTTTATTGTTATTGGTGATAAGCAAGGGATTCGTTTGGTGCATCCTGTAGACTCGCGCATCGGCAAGCCAATGAAAGGGGGAGACAATAACCGTGCATTGGTTAAAGGTGAATCCTATGTCTCCTTTGCTGAAGGCTCGCTTGGTCACTCTGTACGAGGCAAAACCGCAATCTTTGACAGCCAAGGCAAGATTATTGGCGTGGTGTCAGTAGGGTATTTGATTGATCGTTTACAAGACCGAATTGAGCCCTATTTGGCGTACTTACTTGCGATGACGCTGATGGTACTGGCGGCCAACGCGATTGTTTCAAACTACGCTGCGCGACGGTTTCAAAAAGCGATTCTTGGTTTTGAGCCAGAAGAGATTGCCCGTTTATACGTCGAGCTTGATGTTACCTTAGCGACCTTAAAAGAGGGCATCATTGGTATCGACTCACAGGGAAGGGTGCGTTCGCTTAATAAGAGCGCTTGTCAAATTCTTGGATTGGAAAGAGAGTTGTGTCTTAACCGCCCACTGCGACAAGTATTGCCGGACAGCGAATTGCACAATTTGTTGACCAACCCTCGTATCGACAAAGACATCAACGTCTATTTAAACGGTCAAAGGCTGATTGCTAACCGCAGCGCAATCGTGGTTGATGATGAAGTGGTCGGCGCGGTAACGAGTTTTCGTTTAAGAGATGAACTCACCGAGCTCACCGAGCAGTTATCAAAAACCAAAGAGTATGCGGAGATGCTGCGCTCACAGACCCACGAGCATCGCAACAAGCTGAGTACGATCAGTGGCATGGTACAGATGGGCGAATTAGAAGCGGTGCAAACCTTTATTGGCCAAGAAACCGCGCATTACCAAAGCTTGATGGAAAATTTGCGAGAAACCATTAATGAACCGCTCATTGCTGGTTTGTTATTGGGGAAAACTGAACGTGCACGAGAGCTAGGATTAAATCTTGAATTAGAAGATGGATCGCGTTTGTCGTTTCTCCCAGACAAGATTAACGCTGAAGATGTGGTGACTATTCTCGGCAATATGATTGATAACGCGTTTGATTCGATTCGTACGGCAATAGAGCATGAAGGCCTCATTGATCCGCAACGTCGTCAAATTGATGTGTCACTTACGGACTTCGGCAACGAAATTATTCTTGAAGTTAGCGATCAGGGTGTCGGTTTACCGCAAAATATCGAAATAGAGCAATTGGTTGAAATGGGGGTGTCAAGTAAAGCAAAAGAAGGTCGCGGGGTTGGCCTTTACCTCATTCAACAGTTGGTCGCCCGCTACGAAGGGCAGATTGAAATGATTGATAACGATGACTCAGGAGCAAGAGTCACGGTGTATTTACCAAAGGATGAAAATAAATGACTGCTGTAGTCGATGTCATGATCATCGAAGATGATTTAAAAATAGCTCAGCTTCATCAACGTTATATTGAGCAGCTAGATGGTTATCAAGTGGTGGGTATCGCTACCACGCAAGCCGATGCATTATTGCAGATCGAGATCTTAAGGCCTCATTTGGTGATATTGGATGTGTTTTTGCCGGATGGCAGTGGTCTGGACATCTTGGCCTCGATTCGAAGTGAAAAGAATAGTTGCGATGTCATTCTGGTCACTGCTGCACGTGATGTCGATACATTGCAACAAGCGATGCGTGGCGGGGTGGTCGACTATCTGCTTAAGCCGGTTATCTTTACGCGTTTAGAAATGGCGCTGAAAAAGTACCAAGAGCAAAAACTACAACTCAATAATCTCAGTGATGTAGACCAAGGTTTAGTGGATAAGATGCTCCAGTCTCACGCCGCTGAAGCGCCCAAAATGCGCTTGCCCAAAGGCATTGATAGTGTGACTTTAGATAAGATTCGTGCACTGTTTAGTCAGGCGATAAGTCTTACTGCAGAAGATGCAGGCGCCCAGATAGGGGCGAGTCGTACAACAGCAAGGCGCTATTTAGAGTATTTGATTAGTACTGGTGAGCTGGTGGCGGACTTACATTACGGCACTGTCGGTCGACCGGAACGTACTTATAAACGCGCGGTGGTGGGGCGTTAAGTCGGCTCACATCAGAGCGACTTATTGATAACTCTTTGTTGAAAAACAGTTTGCGGGTAATATTAATCCATTAGTTTGAAATTTAAGGTGTGTGTTTCGCAATGGAATACGTTGCAATTTTAGTCATTATATTTGTGGCATTTTATTTTTTTGTTCACCAGCGCTATCTAAAACAAGATACGCTGAAAGACAGTGCGTACAAGAAGAAAGGCCCGTTACTCAATAGTAAAGAGTCAGCTTTCTACAATGCCTTGATGGCCGCGGTTGGTCAGCAAGGGGTAGTGATGTCGAAAGTGACTATGACTAAAGTGATTACACCGAAAACCACAGATAAAAAGCCATGGTTTATTGCTAATAACCGTATTGCAAAAAGCCACTTTGATTTTGTCGTCTGCGACCCACGAAGCCTAGAAGTACGTGTTGCAATTGAGCTGGATGATGGTACGCCATTAAATAAAGGCAAAGTTGAACGGCAAAAACTGCTAATGCATGTGTGCAAATCAGCAGGTATCCCACTAATTGGCACGACCGTTAAACACAGCTACCAAGTGGGTAAATTGCGCCGCTTGCTTGCTGCGCATATCGACCTCATTGAAGCTGACAAAGAAGTCCGTTTTTGTAAACGTTGCGGCAGCCCAATGAACATCAAAACCGCCGCACAAGGGGATTACAAAGGTCGCCGTTTCTTCACGTGCAGTCGCCAACCGCACTGCACCTACACAGAAAATTACAACGTGGTGTTTGACGAAGAGTAGCCTTCTGTTACATGAGGTGGCTATCATTAGCAAACACGTCGATGTTTTGTGTTGTCGACAGTGCTAGGAAAAGAAAATGATAGAAAGGAAGCGCGGCATTTATCAAGGCCGAAATAAATCATCTGCATACAAAGATTTGGTATGGACTGTAGCGACCGCTTCAGACACGACATTAGACATTGTTGGCCAAACGAAACTGACGTTAAAAACGATAGAGCAAAACCTTGTTGAGTTGGGGTCGAATAAAACCCGCATTGTTAGTGCACAGGTTTTTATCGCTAACATGCAAGATAAACCCGAGATGGATAAATTGTGGTGCGAGTGGCTAGGTAAGGATTCAGAACATTGGCCTCAACGCGCGTGCCTTGGTGTTACATTAGAAGGTGATGTACTTATCGAGGTTACAGTAACAGCAGTAAGATAAGCGACGAATAAATGCGCTGTTATCGCGTTCCTGCGTCATCGACATGACAGGCTTAATAAGCTCCTAAGTTTTAGATATACGCGCCCAAGTGCTTTATTTGGTTACTCATATGCTGACACAATAACCAAATAACATTCATTGCTTTAATATTATTATCTTTGCAACAGCTCCGCTAACATCTTCAATGTTTGACCCCAAACTCATTTTAACTTCGTACTAACCCTTATTCGGCTGACTTAGCCTTTAAAACAAATAAGGAAACTTAGTATGAATTTAGAACTCGAGTTAATTGAAGGCGGTAATTATTTGGCAGTAGAAATTGATGGAGAGTCGAGAAGAGTATTACGTGCAGCTGATGACTCCTTCATCAAATTCCAAAGTCTGGCACAAGCTAGGAGTTCACTTGCAGAGAGGAACTATGCATCCATCGGTGTTGTGCAGCGCAATCTTTACGACGAAATGTGTGGTGAAACAGTGTCTACTGAAACTAATACCACTTTGCTCGACTGGTCGTAGCGTGGAATCGGTATAAATTAACGAATGCACGATCTATCGTTAATTGTGATGTATAGAAACAAATTGAATCACTATTAACGATGGTTATAAAAAGCTAAGAGCAATACGAATCGTTTCTAAAGTAGACGTTTCATGGTTTGCCTCTTGCTCCTTGCCTTTCGTCAGCCCGTGGATCCACGACTCCAAACCTATTCATATTGGTGTCTGTTTGATACTCTAGTCAGTATCTTAGATTGGGCAGGTGATTGATTGAGTTGCTATTAATTGTCTAGCCAACCGTGTCGAAGTTGAGGTGTTTTGAGGTTTGTTGATTTATCGAGACCGCTTTAACTTTTGTCTAAGGAATAATATGAAACAGAACATTGTGCATATCGCTCTGGTTGTTAGAGACTATGACGAAGCAATCGATTTTTACGTAAACAAACTGCAGTTTGAACTTATTGAAGATACCTATCAGCCAGAGCAAGACAAACGTTGGGTTGTCGTTGCCCCGCCAAATTCTCATGGTGTTACGTTGTTGCTTGCGAAAGCCTCCAAGCCTGAGCAACATGATTTCATTGGAAACCAATCAGGTGGCCGAGTGTTTCTATTTTTGAACACGGATGATTTTTGGCGTGATTTCGAACGAATGAAATCAATGGGTATAAATTTTGTCCGTGAGCCAGCTAAACAAGACTATGGAACTGTCGCGGTCTTTGAAGATCTGTATGGAAACTTATGGGATCTTTTACAACTAAACCCTGACCATCCAATGTATTCAAGATAGTACGTCGGCTATCTAAGTAGACTCGAAATACACGGCATTTTTGGTCTACTTAAATCTTTTTCCGATTAAAAGAGTGAACGTCGGGAACAATTTCATAATCTCGTTTACTACTCTAGATGATGGTTCGACCATTTCAGCACAGCACAACATTTACAGAAATACTGTCAGTCGCTTGGTAAATTTTCCCTCTTCAAACAGGCGATTATTCTCGTGTCAGTCATTTTTGTGACATCGCACAAGGTGTAGTGTGAAATACTTGTCAGTAAAACGCCTTCACTATGTCTTTCACTTTTTTCCATGATTTTCACCAAAATGAAAGCTTTTCGTGCGGTTTTGGGTGTTATTTGAGCATCGGAAGTGTTTCACATTATTTGAAGTGAAAGGTTTTTTGCCACTCTTTTGGCATCGAGTTAACTGTGATCTAAGTTGAATTTTTTCGTCTGTCTGGATGTTTGAATAAAAAGCAAATAAAGCAAGCTCTATCGCATTTTAATTGAAACCAAATGTAACACTGGCGTGAATGTTTGATTTTAAAAGGGTGTGGTAGAGGCGTGTTATTCAATTATCCACCAGATGGGAACACATTATGAAATTCAACAAAGTCGCGCTTGGTACTTTACTTGCTCTCTGTTCAACCGCAGTAATGGCACAAAGTGCTGGCAACAATAACCCAGCACCTGAAGGTTACACATTAGAACAGGTGGTGCTAGTCAGCCGTCACGGGCTGCGCGCACCACTAGCAACGGGTGACAGCACACTGGGTAAATCCAGTGCGTATGCTTTCCCTGCTTGGGAAACTAAAGGCAGTTGGTTAACACCAAAAGGGCAGGTGCTCGAGGCCTATTTTGGTCATTACATTAAAGATTGGTTGGTTCAAAACGGGTTGTTTGAGAAGAATGTTTGTCCAAAAGCAGAACAGGTAACGGTTTACACCAATAGTAAGCAACGTACCATCGCCACTGGTGAGTTTTTTGCCGCAGGCGCTTTCCCTGGTTGTAACTTGCCAGTAGAGAATCGAGAAGCACTAGATACCATGGACTATACATTTAGCCCGGTAATTCGTGATGGTTCAGAAGCGTTTCAAAAGGCTGGCTTAAAAGCGATGGAAGAAGAAGCGAGCCCAACGGGTATCGCTGGCATGAACAAAGAGCTTAAGCCTGCCTATGAACTGTTAAACAAAATCGTTGATTATAAAGATTCGAAAGCGTGTAAAGAGACGGGTATCTGTGATATATCAAAAATACCAACGACATTGTCATTTAACAAAGACAAAGAGCCGGGTATTAATGGCCCACTGCGTTTAGGTACCATTATCTCTGATGCGTTTATTTTACAGTATTATGATGGTTACCCTATGGATGACGTTGCGTGGGGTAAAATCAAAAATAACAAAGAATGGTTAGAGCTTGCGCAAATCAAAGATAAATATGGAGAGGTGCTGTTTGGTGCTCCTTTAGTAGCTAAACATGTTGCTAAGCCGCTGCTGGATTATGTTGATAAAACCATGAAAACCGGCAGTGATGAAGAGCTAACCGTATTAGTCGGCCATGACTCTAACGTTGTTTCACTCTTGTCAGCATTAAACGTTAAACCTTATGTTTTACCAGATACTTTCGAGAATACGCCAATTGGCGGCAAGATCGCCATTGAACGCTGGCAAAGCCCTAAAGGCAAAGAGTTAGTAAGACTAGAATATATTTACCAAACGAGTGACCAAATTCGCAATTTGGTACCACTGAACCTAGAAACGCCGGCTCAGCATGTCACGTTGGAAATGTCGGATTGCCCAACTGACAAAAATGGTTTCTGCTCATTTGAAACATTCAAACAAAAACTCGCTCAGTTTTAATATGACTTAGCTGGAAAGAGAGCCTTGGATTGGCTCTCTTTTCATCTTTGGAAATTGCTTAACACTACGGAACAGCGAACTAACGCCATCGCTTGAAATTTAACACCATCCTTGAAGCCAATTTTCTTGGTTTTTGAGATCGCGCCAATCTATCGAGTACTCTTTCTTCGACATGATCGCTTCAAGAACGCAAGCCACGACAAGTTGTTCTTCGTTAAACTCGACTTTAGAAATAATGAAGTGCTTTTCTTTGTTATTTGGCTTTCTTGCTGTCCACTTGCTGTGGAGCAATTTTTTAGGATTTATCTGATGCATCGAATCTTAAGTTTTTGTTTGCCATACGTTGCTTTACGTGAAGACGAAGATAAAGTTCAGCCAACGACGAAATTCCACAACTTGATGATTAATGACAATAGATAATAAAAAGCAGCCCTTAAAGAGCTGCTTGATTTTTTGAGGAGGGGACGGGAAGAAAAAGTACAAAGAACCCGATTATAGGTGTAGTCTGCGCAGTTCTTTCTTATCTACTTTTCCTACGCTGGTTTTAGCAATTTCGTCGACAAACTTCACTTTTAGAAGTAGTGCTTCTCGGGCAAGGATCCCCTTGTTGATAAAGTCTTTGGCAAAGCTTAGCAATTCTTTCTCTGCTAACTGAACCTCTGGTTTTAGTGCGACCAGAGCCAATGGTATTTCACCCCACTTGTTGTGCGGCATACCGATCACGGCCACTTCTGATACTGCTTTATGCTGGTGGATGATGTCTTCAAGCTCTAATGAGCTAACCCATTCACCGGAAATCTTAATCATATCTTTCACACGGTCAGTGATCTTGATAAAACCCTCACCATCGATAGTCGCCACATCACCAGTATGCAGATAGCCGCCACGCCATAGCGCTTTGGAATTCTTGTTGTCTTTGTAGTAGTTCGGCGTCAGCCATGGCGCTCGCACGACAATTTCACCACTGGTTTCGCCATCATGCTCAAGCTGATTCATCTCTTCGTCCACGATGTGGGCTTCAACCATTGCTACTTTTTTACCGGTTTTAGAGCGATATTCAGCTTGCTGATCAATATCCAATTCCAAATGTTCTGGACTTAACTGGACAATAGATAGGATAGGACCTGTTTCACTCATACCGTAACCTGCAAATACGTCAATGCCTCGCTCGAGGGCAGATTTACATAGCGCCTTAGGTAAAGCAGCACCACCGATCACCACTTTCCATTGTGACAAGTCGATGTTTTGAGATTTAGGCGAACTAAGTAGTAGGTGCAGAATTGTTGGCACACAGTGGGAGAAGGTCACTTTCTCTTTATCGATAAGGTTAAGCAAAAC
This sequence comes from Vibrio fluminensis, assembly GCF_015278125.1. Lineage (GTDB taxonomy): Bacteria > Pseudomonadota > Gammaproteobacteria > Enterobacterales > Vibrionaceae > Vibrio > Vibrio fluminensis. The sequence continues at coordinate 170,336 of NZ_JADILO010000001.1, read as the reverse complement.
ATCAGGTATGTATTTACCTGGGTAAACCTGCTTAACACCCAACATGGTTGCCATATATGGTAAGCCCCACGCGTGTACATGGAACATCGGTGTGATTGGCATGTAGATATCGCCTTGGTGCAATCTTCCTTGTACCGCATTGGTACCGAGAGTACTTAAAATACCAAGGGTATGCAGCACAAGCTGGCGGTGGGTGAAGAATACGCCCTTAGGTAAGCCAGTAGTACCTGTGGTATAGAAAGTCGTCGCAACGGTATTTTCATCAAAATCAGGGAAATCAAAATGAGGTTGTTCTTGTTCAAGTAACGCTTCATACTCACAACCTTCACCATCACGTAGAACGACATAGCGTGTTACCGTGTCTACACGGCCTTTGATTTGATCGAGAATTGGCAAAAACTCTTCGTGGATAAGTACGATGTCATCTTCAGCATGGTCAATTGTGTAAAGGATTTGCTCTGGAGATAAACGCACGTTGATCATATGGAGTTTCGCGCCAATCATAGGAATCGCAAAGTAGCACTCTAAATAGCGGTGTGAGTCATAATCCATTACTGCGACGGTGTCACCTTTCTTAACCCCCATGTTGGTCAACGCATTGGCAAACTGCTTTACACGGTTATGAAATGTTTCATAGCTATGGCGGCGATGGTTGGCGTAAACAATTTCTTGTTTTGGGTCAAACGCGACTGGAGAGAAAAGCAGGTTTTTGATCAGTAACTGATAATTGGATGGTTCATTTACGTACTGGTTCATATCTATTCTTCGTTTTCTTTTTTATTTGATAATTGTGTTTACTCATAAGCTCACACGGCACTTTACGAACTAATCGCTCGTATAAGAGTGATATATTCTTTGGTGTACAGCAATTAGGATAGTTTCCAACTGTTAAGCGAGTAAAGTTTTTAATTATTTAAGATCGCAGAAGTGGGGATGCTTGGTCAATGAAACAGGTAATCAGCTCAAGGCCACCATTCGGAGCGAGCTCTAAGCGTTTTATCGAATATTTTTTACAAATGTTGGTTGGGACTTTACTTATTCCGACGGATATTAGAGCGCATCATTCACAGTGGCAGTCGGCCTCGACATCATAACTTGATTGCGTCCGCTCTTTTTCGCGCGATACAACTCTTTATCGGCTTTTTTGAGTACGCTTTCCAATGTGTGAAAATGATGGCATTCATACACACCGATGCTCGCAGTTAAGCGAATCGGGGTTTCTTCGGCGTGAAATTGATGCTCTTCAATCGCCTGACGAATAGCTTCCGCTTTGCTCGTCGCTTGCTTTAGCGGAGTATTGTGAAAAGCAATACAAAACTCTTCGCCGCCAATTCGATAGACAAGGTGCTCATCGCTGAAAGAATCGAGTAATGCCGCTGTTTGTGCCAATACTCTATCGCCAACATCATGCCCATACCTATCATTGACCTTTTTGAAATAGTCGAGATCTAAGATAAGTAGCGACATCGGCAGCTTTTTACTTTCCTGTCGATAACGCTCAAAGTTATGCATTAGAGCATGGCGATTATAGGCACCAGTTAAGGCATCGCGTGATGCCATGTTACCCAACGACGTTTCAGAGCTGATTCGCTTCACTTCCAGTATGTGTGCAGCTGCCCATATGCTGAGGTAGCTTAATACAAAATTAACGATGAGATAGGCATGAGAACTCAGCGGGTTTTCTATTATCTGTACCATCATTAGCGAAATAATAATGGCTAAACCTAATGGGGAAACGAACTTTGCCGAGGTTTTCCCTAGAATTAGGTAGCACATTACCGGGAATAGGTTTGCCCATACATAGACACCATTTTGGATTGGATGGAGAAATACCCCACTCGCAATGGTCAGCATAAATGACCAAACGTAGGTTTTCCGCAACGTTGATGAGGCATTGTCTCGATAAGTCTCATAACAGATATAAGCGGAAAAGAAGCCAAAAATCAGCTCTACAAAAGGGAAAAATGTCGCGCGACCAGTATTGATAGTTAAATAGGCGACGATTAGCGTTGCACCAGACAAAAACATGCTCAGCCAAAATAATACTGCACGCCTGAGGTGTCGAGAGGGATTAAATATGTCGAGATCCATAGTTAGTGCCTCTAGTTACCGTTGGTGAAGCTAAAGATGCAGTCTAGTCGTTTAACAAGCGAACAGTGAGTTTTGTTGTGCGCTTTGAAACTTGCATCATAGGGTTAGGTGGTATGGTAGGGATTTATGAAATAGGGTCAATAGCAATAACAAGCACACTTCACAAAAATGTTATTAATTTGTCGTTGCTTTAATCAAATTGTGTATCTCGAGAGGGTTTTCATTCCGAAAGTGATACAGATGTATTGTATTGCTCGAGTATTTGTGATGAAAAACTGTCTTAGATCATTGATTACTGACTACAAATTCTCATTTGTGAGAGCGATTACCCAGCGTGTTTCGATTGGATTATCTGATAAAACACCAAGAATTAGTGTTGCTATAAAGCGTTGGCTATCAGAATAGAAATTGGGGGGTTGCAACCAACACGCTAATTGAACACAGTAGCTTTAATTAAAACGTTCGTTGCGGTGACTATGTCTTATATAGCTTTGGATTTTGGTGGGAGCCAAGTGAAAGGTGCAGTGATTGAAAAGCACTCCGGAGACAATACTGTTCCCCACATTACCGAGAGATTTTTGATACCTAGTCGAGTCGCTAGTTTCGACGACTGGTTTGCGTTGTTTGACCCCGTTTTTGTTCAATTAAAGCAACGTTATTCCGTTGAAGGAATCGCAATTAGCGCTTGTGGTGCGGTAGATGTCGACCAGGGGCTAGTGTTTGGTGGTAGTTTACTGCGCTATATTTTGGATGTGAATGTCAAAGCACTATTTTCCGAGCGTTATCATTTACCTGTCGAGGTTGAGAACGATGCATGTTGTGCAGCCTTGTGTGAATATCGTTGGGGTCAATTGCGTAACTCCCAAAATTTTTGTTTAGTCGTGATCGGCTCTGGAGTAGGAGGTGCGTTTATCACTGATGGTCAATTAGTGAAAGGGCATCATCTTTATACGGGAGAGTTTGGCTACACCATTTTAGGTTTTGATAACGGTACTCCGCAAATTGTCTCTAATCTTGCGTCGACCCGAGGATTGGTCAATCAGGCTGCGCAAGCATTTGCACTACCCAAGAGTAAGCTTGATGGTAAAAAAGTATTTGAGCGATATCACGCCGGTGATGAAGTCGCAATTGACGTCGTTACTAAGTGGATAGGCCATCTTGCGACGGCATTGTTTAACTTACAATATACGGTCGACCCTGAAGTGATTGTTCTTGGTGGGGCGATTAGCCAACAGCCAGCACTTATCCCTCTACTTAACTCCGAGTTAGAAAAGTACCAGCGAGCGATGCCGTATTGTCACATTATTCCTAATTTAGCAGCAGCGAAGTTTGGTAATGACGCCAATCTCATTGGCGCGGTAGAGCATTTTCGCCGCTATCATATGGTACAGCGATAAGTTGTTCGAATTTATCGAATGACCTGAGCAAATTTACCTGAGTTTGTGGATAACGAAACACGATAGACTGGATGTATACAGTGTAAAGGAGTGACGTTATGAGCAGACATTTAATTGATGTAAACCTGAGAGAAGTTCATAAGATTATTAAATCGACCCCAACATCCGATGGTGATGGAGTAAAAATTCGCCGCGTGGCAGGCTTTAATAATCGCGCTTTTTCGCCGTTTCTGATGGTGGATGAATTGAAGTCTGATGATAAGGCCGATTACGTCGGTGGCTTTCCTCCTCATCCACACCGTGGTATCGAAACGTTGACTTATATGCTGCAAGGGCACTTCCAACACGAAGACCATATGGGGAATGTTGGTCAACTGCGTAGTGGCGGTGCACAGTGGATGGCTGCAGGACGCGGTGTGATACACAGTGAGATGCCAATCATGCAAGGTGGTGAGCTACATGGTGTTCAGATTTGGATTAATCAGCCTGCTCGCGACAAAATGCAGCCAGCGCAATATCACGACTTTCAACCAGAAACGATTGCTGAGGTTGGCTCTGAAGAGAGCGGCTTGGTCCGTATACTGTCCGGCAGTTTGACGATTAACGGTAACCCAATTAGTGGACCGCTACAAAAAACTGGCGTGCCGGCTACGATTGCAGATTGGCGTGCCAATCGCACTCAAACAGTCAGTCTGGGGCTAATTCAAGAACACAATGCGATGTTGTATGTCTATCGAGGTGAGATCGATGTTCGTGGTCAGGCAGTTCAACAGGGACAGATGGCACTGTTAACTCAAGGCGATGCGCTAGAGCTAGTTGCCAAACAAGAGAGTGGGGCGTTGCTGTTTAGTGGAGAACCTATTGATGAGCCAGTCGTGCATTACGGTCCATTTGTGATGAACAGCATGGAAGAGATTAATCAAGCCGTTGAGGACTACAATCAAGGCTTGTTCCACACCTACTAGCGTTTAATTCTAAATTGCAGAGACAAAAAAGCTCGGCATTGCCGAGCTTTTCGTAACTTGTCAGCTAATTATACGTAGTAAGCTTCTACTGTACCTTTTAGCGTGATTAGCATTGGTTGACCACGACGGTCTAGAGCTTTAGGAGAAGCGATTTTGATCCAGCCTTCGCTAACGCAGTATTCTTCAACGTCAGTACGCTCTTTACCGTTAAAACGGATACCGATTTGGTGCTCAAAACACTCAGCCACGAAGAATGGGCTACGTGGGTTGCCTGATAGGTGATCTGGTAGCTCTGGTCTAGCTGTTGTATCGTTCATGTTATTGACCCAGTGTCATTAAAAAGTGCGTCATTGTAGTCAAAGCCCCCATTCCGCTCAAGGTTGAATTGGCACTATCTGATGCTAATGAGCAAAAATAACATCGGATCGTCGAGATCGTCGTTTAATTCGGCAATTCAACGTTAGCCAGATACTCTGCAGTCCCTTCATCAATAATTAAATCAGAGACGTAACCACCTAATATCGCGCCTAACGTGGCGTCATAATTGCGCTCACCACCTGCGAGGAAAATCCTTTTTTCGACTTGACGCAGTTGAGCCAAGCTAATGCTACGCAGATCAATTTCAATACAGGAAATGCAGACAGTAATCGATAAGTTTAAAACCTATGGATTAAAGTTAGAATAGTGCCGGAGAGGCTTTGCGAAAGAATATATTGTAGATCAAGAGCTCAATCTATGAGCTCTTGTTTTATAGCGTCATACTAGTTGATACCACTACTAATGAGATATCTAGCAGTAAATATTCAAAATATCGATTGTCTACGGCAGTTATCAATGGTATTTACTTGTTTAGTTTCTTTACAGACAGCAAGTTGGTAAAAATGGACGTAATGTTAAGTTCTGATTGGGCGGTGAATGTGGCTCAAATCGTGTTTGTTAGCTGGGTAGTTCCATCTATCACCGTGGCAATGCTTTTCGCCATGATTATGTTGTATGTGAAAGTGAAGCGCTAAAAAGAGAATTGATAAAAAGGCGGCAGTTTAAAAACTGCCGCCTTTTTCATGTTTAGTGTCCCGTCGGGAAAGGTATATTTTATTGCCGGACTATAAGCGAACGTTGCTTATGCTGCCTCGAAAGCCAAGGCTTTTCTTTCCAATTGACGAAAGAGTAGCGTCAATACGCCATTAACGACTAGGTAGAACAAGCCCGCAATACCAAATACGGTTAACGTGTCGTAGGTTTGTGCGTTAATGCGTTGTGCATAGCCCATTAAGTCCATGATTGTGATGGTACTGGCGAGTGATGTGCCTTTAAATACTAAGATCACTTCATTCGAGTAAGCCGGTACCGCGCGGCGCAGAGCGTAAGGCAACAGTACTTTTAAACTCTGTGCTTTACTCATGCCTAATGCTTTACATGCCTGCCATTGACCAGTTGGAATGGTGTTAAAAGCACCTTTAAACAGTTGTGTACTGTATGCTGCAGTATTAAGTGCCAGTGCGAACATCGCACAGAACCAAGGTTGGCTTAACCAAGTCCATAGAATACTTTCACGAATCCATTCAAATTGCCCCGGTCCGTAGTAGACAAGGAAAATTTGTACTAACAGTGGAGTCCCTGTAAAGAGGATGATGAGACCACGGCTGAGCCAATGCAACACTGGTGTGCGCATCACCAAAATAACCGTCATCAAAAGAGAAAGTAAGCAGCCAACAAGTAGTGAGGCTACGGTGAGTTGGAAACTGGTTGCCAACCCATCGAGCATTTGCATTAGATGCGCTTGATTCATGCTTTGGCTCCTTTAAGTTCACCCATGCCTTTAATAGCAAATTTGTTGTCGATGATCTTGACCAAATATTGAGTAATCAAAGTGATAACAAGATAAATTGCTGCTGCCGTCGCGTACCAAGTGAATGCCTCATGAGTAGACGCTGACGTTAATTGAGCTTGTTTCAACAAGTCTGTCACACCAATTAGAGAGACTAATGCGGTATCTTTAAGCAATACCAGCCATTGGTTGGTTAGACCCGGAAGGGCATGACGTACCGCTTGGGGTAAGACAATTCTAAAGAAGGTATGAGCGCGTCCCATACCGAGCGCTAATGCCGCTTCTCTTTGTCCTTTATTCACCGCTTTTAGCGCCCCACGAATGGTTTGCGAGGCATATGAAGAGAAGATCAGTGATAGCGCAATAACGCCAGAGATAAACGGGCTTATCTCAATAAACTCACCAGTGATAAGAAACAACACTTGGGTAGAGCCAAAATAGATAAATAGAACCACTAACAGCTCAGGTAAACCACGAACCACGGTGACGAATGCGGTTGTTGGCCACTTGAATGCAACTCGGCGTGACATTTCACCAGTGGCAAAAATGACCGCGAGAACTAGCCCAACAACCAAGCTGGCGCAAGCGAGCTGGATAGTCATCCAGCTTGCCTGAACGAGCGAAAGAGAATAACCCGTTAATGCCATATTAGTTACCGAAGTACTTAGTGTGGATCTGCTGGTAAACGCCGTTGCTTGCCACTTTTTCTAGCGCTTTGTTGAGTTTCTCAACCAGTGCTTGGTTGTCTTTGTTCACAGCAATACCAAAGCCGTTACCAAAGTATTTCGCGTTAGTGATGTTGTCGCCAACGTAAGCAAGTTCACCTTTGTCGCCTTTAAACCATTCAGCTACGACTGCGTTATCACCAAATACTGAGTCGATACGACCGTTTTTCATATCAATAAACGCATCTTGGTAGCTTGAATAAGGAACAGCAGTCACACCTGGCATTTGTTCAATCAGGAAGCTTTGGTGCGTTGAGCCATTTTGAACACCAACACGTTTGCCTTCTAGTGCCGCTTGATCGGCAACTTTACCTTTTAGAGAAACAAATGCTGCCGCGTTATCGTAGTAGGCATTAGAGAACGCCACTTGTTCTAGACGCGCATCAGTAATGTCCATTGCTGAAATTGCCGCGTCGTAACGCTTAAATTTTAGAGCAGGGATCAAGCTATCGAATGCTTGGTTGTGGAAAGTACATTTTGCCTGCATCTCTGTACACAGTGCGTTGGCAAGATCCACGTCGAAGCCTTGGATTTGGTTGCTTTCATCCATGAACTCAAACGGAGGGTAGGTCGCTTCCATCACAAATTTGATCTCATCTTGAGCTAGTGCGTGAGTAGAAATTAAACCGATTAACGAAGCTAGAAGGACTTTTTTCATTGTATTACTCCATAAAATTACAATTGCTGACTCCGTCAATGGGCAGCGAACGTGTGACTAAAACTGAATAATTAGTGTTTAAGGTAATCGGCAAACTGTGTGGTTTGCGGATTGGTAAATACGTCGTGTGTACCGTGTTCTACGATGCGACCTTTCTCAAGGTAAAGGACGTGAGAAGCGATTTTCTTAGCGAAATCGACTTCATGCGTTACGACAACCTGAGTAATGCCAGTGGCACTTAGCTTTTTAATGATCTCGACCACTTGTGTAGTGATCTCTGGATCAAGTGCCGCAGTTGGTTCATCAAATAGCAGCACATCTGGCTTCATCATCAGTGCGCGCGCAATCGCGACACGTTGTTGTTGACCACCAGAAAGTTGTAGCGGCCATGTGTCCGCTTTGTCTGCCAGTTGCAAAGTTGTAAGTATCTCAATTGCTTGGCTTTTGGCTTCATCGGCTGCCATGCCCGACACTTTAACTGGTGCTTCAATAAGGTTTTGCATCACCGTCATGTGCGGCCATAAGTTGTACTGCTGAAATACCATGCCAACTTTACGACGCAATTCCATTTGTTGTTTTTCTGCAATGGGAGCTGCGAAATCAAACTCGTTTTGAGCAATCGACAATTGCCCATTGTCAGCGCTTTCAAGCAGGTTCAGTACTCTGAGTAGAGAGCTTTTGCCTGCGCCACTTGGACCAAGCAGAACCAGGGTTTCACCATTGTTGCATTCGAAGCTTACGTCATGCAGAACTTGGGTCTCGCCGTAAGATTTATTAATTTGCTTTACTTGAATACTCATGCTTAAAAACTGCATTAATTACCATATGGCATTCATACTACCTAAACTGACAAATTATGCAATAAAAATGTATATAAATTTATTTTGTTGAAGTTATGTATAAATAATAATCGGTCGATCAACAGATAACTCTGGCGCTTATACCCAAGTAACCTCAAGGTGCTAGGTTCAGCGAGAATGACTTGGTTTGTAGACAAGGCAATGATTTGAAGATTTAGTGGTTCTAAATCAAAAAGCGTTAACGCAGTATGCGAGGCAAGGCAACTCGCCCTTCGGGAGCGTTTCACTGCCGCAATTTCATCGTCAAACAACTTGGAAATAGCTGGCTATTATACTGCGTTATTTTCCTTGAACTTGCGTTAGTGACAACGCTCTGAATCCTGCATCTTGAAGTCACTTGGGTATATATTCAATTTAATTGGCATTGGTAGGGAATGGAGAGGCAGGTGAGCAATAGACTGGTGTGATAATCACCAAATCAATCCACAATCACATATTTGAACTGTGTTTATATACAGTTAGAGTTTACTCCATATGATAGGCGCGATTTTTTGATTTATAGAGTAATTCAATGACCACAAAGCTAGAACTAGGGATTCAAGACCTAGTGAATGAGTTTATTGCTAATGGTAAAATTTGCCCGGCGAGTTTTGACGTCGCAAGTCGTCGAATTGGCTATGAGGCGAGTACTGCGCTAGCAGGTGCTGATGTTGAGATGTATCAAGAATTTGTCGACGTAGTAGATGGAGTAGAAGTCAAAGTCTATCGACCAAGTGATGCTGAAAACTTACCTATAACAGTGTACTTCCATGGTGGTTGTTTTATCAGTGGTGGTTTTAAGACCCACGATGTGCAATTAAGAAATCTTGCCCATCAAGGGCAATCAGTTGTGATTTGTGTTGCCTATCGCTTAGCTCCTGAAAACACTTATCCATGTGCCCATGATGATGTTTATCAAGCGGTTTTAGGTATTTATCGTCAAGGTGGTAAGTATGGCGGTGATATAGAAAAGATCACGTTTGTGGGAGACAGTGCGGGTGGTCAACTTGCATTAGCAACGACCATACGCTTGAGGCAGCAGCAAGATTGGTTACCAACAAAGCAAATATTAATCTATCCAATGTTGGATCCGCTAGGGTGTTCACAGAGTTATCAAGAGAATGGGTTTGATTACATCATAACGGCTCGGATGTTGTTGTCTGGTTTTGAGATGTATGCGGGAAATACTGTGGCTTTGCGTAATTGCGCTGAGTTGAATTTGTTAGATGCGGATTTTTCAGATTTACCACCGACTCACATTATAACGGCGGAGTTTGATCCGCTACGTGATGAAGGTGAGGAGCTTTATAAACGAATGCGAGCTCAGGGTGTCGATGCATACTGTCAGCGTTACTTAGGTACCATTCACGGCTTTTTCCAACTTGGTGCCGTCAGTGAGTCAGCAAAACGTTGTCTTGCTGCGGTTGCCGCAGAAATACGTACATAGTTACTATTTTTGGCAATAAAACGCCCTGCACGAAGGCAGGGCGTTGTTAATCAGTTTGAGGTAGACCGTTACTTTCAAGCAGCGGCTTTATCAAATTGTGCTAAAAAACTGTCTTTTAGTGCATTGAAGCGGCTAACCAAATCATCAATGTCTTCTTGGTTATAAGGTTTTAGACCACTTGCTACCATGCGTTTAATGCCTTTACCGACTACTTCGCCATCTTGAATAAAGTCAAAGTTAAGTGTGACTAGACCACGCTTACCTTCAACATCAAAGGTAGCGCCAGCAAAGTTAACTTCTGGTGCAGAAATGTCTAAGCGAGCAAACTCAACTTCCATGCTTTCATAGATCACTAATGGGCGTTGGCAGTTGATCATCATCTGCTTCTCTTCCATCAGTGGTACCATGATGTGTGGGAAATTCATGCCAGAGAATTGAACGTAGTTAGTGACCACGTGTTCGATAAACTCAGGATTCAGGTTAACGTCACCCTCACGGATCATGTGCAAGTACTCTTTGCCGTTTGCATCAACGACCGAGGCTTCTTTACTACATTTGTTTTCGATATGTAGGGCAACACCGTCACTGACCATACCAGAGAAGTCAAAACGCATTTTTTGGCTGATCCCTTGTTTGCTGAGTAGAACGGCAAACAGTAGATCCCCAGGTACACAGAAACGCTTGTTATCTTCATCGTGGATTGGGTTGAAATCGCCCGCGACTTTCTTAGCAAAATGGCTTGCTTGTAGGCGAGTGAACTGGAACTGCTCTTCTTGAGAAGAAAAATACGGTGTTAAAAACATATCTTACGCTTAGTAACCAAAACTGCCTGCGATTATATATGAGGAATTTATTTGACTGGTCAATCCAGTCAGCGATGCGAGTGAAATCAAGAGTTTTGTAAGCGCTGCCTTGACGAGAGAATAAAAGATAATCAATTGCTTGAGGTAATTGCTTGAGATAGAGGAGAAAATAAAAATAGCGCAACGAATCGATGCGCTATTTTTAAACAGTTTGGTTATTACAGACTGGTTAATGTGCCACTAGGCATTAAATCGTTGTGTATTGCTTGTTTTAACAACGCGTTCGCTTGTTCAATATCTGGCGCGAAGTAACGGTCTTTGTCGTAGAAAGGTACTTTTTCACGCAGTCTCATCTTGGCGATTTCGATTTTCTCTGATGACTTCAGCGGTGCGCGAAAATCGAGACCTTGCGCGGCAGCCAAATACTCAACCGCCAATATGCCACGGGTATTTTCAGCCATATCTTTTAGTCGTCTACCGGCAAACGTTGCCATCGACACATGATCTTCTTGGTTCGCAGAGGTTGGTAAGCTATCAATCGATGCTGGGTGAGCCAGAGTTTTATTCTCACTTGCTAGGGCGGCTGAGGTGACCTGCGCAATCATAAAACCAGAGTTAACGCCGCCATTATCGACTAAGAAAGGGGGCAGTTTACTCAGTGCGCTATCGATCAGCAGCGCCATGCGGCGTTCAGACAGACTGCCAATTTCGGCAATTGCTAGAGCCAGATTGTCAGCCGCCATGGCCACAGGTTCGGCATGGAAGTTGCCGCCTGAGATGATGTCGCCATCGTCGGCAAACACCAGTGGGTTATCAGATACCGAGTTAGCTTCGACTTGAAGGATCTCCGCTGAATTACGGATCTGTTGTAAACATGCGCCCATCACTTGTGGCTGACAACGCAGTGAATATGGGTCTTGTACTTTTTCACACTGGGTGTGGGATTCGCCGATTTCACTGCTGTTATCCAACATATAACGATAGGCGCTTGCCGCATCCATTTGTGCGCGATGACCGCGCACACGGTGAATACGTGGATCAAACGGGCGGCGACTTCCGAGTGCGGCATCGACCGACATTGCGCCGCAAACGGTGGCTGAGGCGTAAAGATCTTCAGCTGCAAACAGACCTTCTAAGGCAAAGGCGGTAGAGGCTTGTGTACCATTAAGCAGAGCCAAGCCCTCTTTAGGCGCGAGTGTAATCGGCTTCAGACCAGCAATCGCAAGTGCTTCTACGCCTGAGAGTATTTTGCCATTGTGGCGCGCTTGACCTTCACCAAGTAGCACTGTACTCATGTGCGCAAGTGGCGCAAGATCACCAGATGCGCCGACTGAGCCTTTCTTGGGTACACATGGATAAACTTGCGCATTGACCAGTTCAACCAGGGCTTGAATCACAGAGAGGCGAATGCCGGAATAACCACGAGCGAGGCTATTAATTTTCAATACCATCATCAAACGGACAGTTTCATCGGACATAAATTCACCGATGCCTGCTGCGTGTGACAGGACAATACTTTTTTGCAGTACTTCGAGATCTTGTGGCTCGATGCGTGTATTAGCGAGCAGACCAAAACCGGTATTTATGCCATACACAGTGCGATCTTCAGCAATGACTTGCTCAACCACGGCTGTACTTTGATCGATCGCCTCAAAAGCCGCACTGTCTAAGCTTAGGTTTACAGGCGAGCGGTTAATTTGGCGCAATTGACTAAGGTTTAAATGACCCGGCTTTAAAACGAGGTTCAACATCTTCATTCTCCTAACGTAGTTTAGCCAGTTCTTGATTTAGCATCGGCAGATCGAGTCGTTGCTCGGCTGCACATTGTTTCGCTATGTCGTAGCCAGCATCGGCATGACGCATTACTCCAGTTGCTGGATCGTTGTGTAGCACACGAGCAATGCGACGGCTTGCATCGTCTGTACCATCACAACAGATCACCATACCGGAGTGTTGTGAAAAGCCCATACCGACGCCGCCACCGTGGTGTAGCGAGACCCAAGTTGCACCACCTGCGGTGTTGAGTAGCGCATTGAGCAGTGGCCAATCGGAGACCGCATCCGAGCCATCCATCATTGCTTCAGTTTCGCGGTTTGGACTGGCGACTGATCCTGAGTCGAGGTGGTCACGTCCAATTACAATTGGCGCTTTCAACTCACCATTTTTCACCATCTCGTTGAAGGCTTGACCAAGGCGCTCTCGATCTTTTAACCCAACCCAGCAGATTCGTGCAGGTAGACCTTGGAATTGAATCCGTTCACGAGCCATATCGAGCCAGTTGTGTAAGTGTGGGTCATCAGGGATCAGTTCTTTGACTTTCTGATCGGTCTTGTAGATATCTTCTGGATCGCCAGAAAGTGCAGCCCAACGGAATGGTCCTATACCCTGACAGAAAAGCGGGCGAATATAAGCGGGTACAAAACCAGGGAAATCAAAGGCGTTCTCAACGCCTTCTTCAAGCGCCATTTGACGGATATTGTTGCCGTAGTCGAGTGTTGCCGCGCCACGAGATTGCAGCTCCAACATCGCCTTAACTTGAATAGCCATTGAGGCTTTCGCAGCAGCGACCACTTTCGCTTCATCGGTTGTGCGCACTTCGGCGGCGTACTCCATACTCCAACCTTGTGGTAGATAACCATTAAGCGGATCGTGAGCAGAGGTCTGGTCGGTCACCACATCCGGTGTGATATTTCGCTCAACTAACTCGGCGAACACATCCGCGGCATTGCCAACCAAACCCACTGAAACAGGCTTATCTGTGCTGTAGATGATTTCCAGCGCTTCGTCTAAGCTGGTGGCTTTTTTGTCGACATAACCAGTACGCAGTCGGTAATCAATGCGCGACTCATCGCATTCAACTGCCAACATTGAAAAACCTGCCATGGTTGCGGCTAGTGGCTGAGCGCCACCCATGCCACCTAAACCACCAGTTAAGATCCAGCGCCCTTTGGCTTCGCCTTGGAAATGCTGCTTCGCCACCGCAACAAAGGTCTCATAGGTACCTTGCACGATGCCTTGAGAGCCAATATATATCCAGCTCCCTGCGGTCATTTGACCGTACATCATTAACCCTTGTTTATCGAGTTGGTTAAAGTGCTCCCAATTCGCCCAGTGTGGCACTAAATTTGAGTTAGCGATCAGCACTCGCGGCGCGTCTTTATGTGTAGGGAAAACGCCAACAGGTTTGCCTGATTGCACTAACAAGGTTTGGTCTTCTTCCAAACGTTCCAGTACTTCAACGATCTTGTCAAAACACTCCCAATTGCGTGCCGCACGACCAATGCCGCCATACACCACAAGTGCATGTGGATGTTCAGCAACATCTGGGTCTAAGTTATTCATCAGCATGCGCAATGGGGCTTCGGTCAACCAAGAGCGAGCACGAAGCTCATTGCCGTGGGGAGCACGAATGGTTCGTTGAGTGTCGAGACGCGTGTCGTTACTGCTGCGTTCCGTCATAAGAAGACTCCTTGTGTTTCACTATTTCTCTGAAAATGCGTTGGCGATATCCCAACACAACCGGGCTGCAAGCCGGGCAGTTTGGCTATCGACATCGTATGTCGGGTTATATTCGGCGATGTCTGCAATCACCAATTTGTTTTTGTAGTGCAAGATGCGCTCTAAAAAGAGGTTAATGGTATCGAGGCTAATGCCTCGAGCTGCTGGGGCACTGACCCCAGGAGCTATCGCGCCAGGGAAAACATCGAGATCGATGGTGAGATAGATGTAGTCACAGTTATCGATGAAATGTTGTAGTTGGGTTAGGTGATAAACATGATTGAGATGAGAGAGGTCTTTGTCCTCGACATACCAGACATTGAATTCATCGGCGCGCTCAAAAAGGGCTGCGGTATTACTGGCTCGACTGACACCTAAGCAAGCGTAATGAAATAGCCACTGTTTTTCTTGGCAGTAGTGTTGGATCTGATTAAACGGTGTTCCTGAACTTGGTTTTACGTTGACGTTGCTGTGTTCAAATGCCCGCAAATCGAAATGAGCGTCGAAGTTAATAATCCCAATCCGTGGCGGCTGAGCCGGTTTGATGTACTCAAAATAGCGCGCTAAACCAAGAAAGGAAGCCCAAGCGACTTCATGTCCACCACCTAATGTAATGACAGGTGTTGAGCGCAGCGCTGTAGCGATGATCTCAGCGCAATCAGATTGTGCTTGTTCAAGTAAATCGTCATCGCAAACCACGGTACCTAAGTCAATTAAGTGGCTCTCTTTATGCCAAGCCATATTAGCTAACGCGCGTCGAATCAAATCTGGTGCTTTGCGAGCGCCAATGCGCCCTTTATTTCTAGCCACACCCGCATCACTGGCAAAGCCAAGGATACTAACGGCATTGCGATAGGGTTGCAGCTCACTCACTTGCATGGTCTTGATGACACTGTGAATACGCTTCCCGCCCGCGCCATCTTCTTCATCAATACGACCTTGCCAATGAAAATCTTGTTGCGTAATTGGTAGATTAGACATAGCTGATCTCTCCCTGAATGAGTCGTGCATAGAGTCGTTTTACGCCTTGCAGGTAACTTAATTCAGCGGGGTGTTCAATGTCCCAGAGCGCTAAGTCCGCATCATAACCAAGCGCGATCTGTCCACGACTGTCGCTCACTCCAAGGGCTTGGGCTGCATTAGCAGTGACACCTCTTAACGTCTCTTCTGGTGTCAGTCCAAATAAGGTACAGCCCATATTCATCATCATAGTCAAATCTGCGAATGGTGAGGTACCTGGATTGAGATCCGTTGAAATCGCCATCGGCACTTGATGTTTACGTAATAAATCGATCGGTGGCAACTGTGTTTCGCGTAGAAAGTAGAAAGCGCCCGGCAAGAGTGTCGCCACTGTTCCCGAGCTTGCCATCGCTTTAATACCTTGTTCATCGAGGTATTCGATATGGTCAGCGGATAATCCGTTGTATCGCGCGGTTAACGCACTACCACCTAGGTTAGAGAGCTGTTCAGTATGACCTTTGATTGCCAAGCCATGTTTGTGAGCAGCTTGAAAAACTCGTTCTGTTTGAGCGAGATTAAAGCCAATTGACTCACAGAATACATCGACACTGTCGGCAAGTTTCTCTTCGGCAACAGAGGGAATAATCTCGTTACAGACTAAATCAATATACTGATCAGGTGCATGAGCGAATTCGGGAGGAACAGCGTGGGCGGCGAGGAGAGTCGTCGAAATACGCACATTTCGATAGCTTTCAAGCGATTTGGCAGCGCGCAGCATTTTGATTTCATCGTTAAGTGTCAGCCCATAGCCAGACTTTATCTCCACACTCGTTACACCACTGGTAAGCAGGCCATCAAGACGCGGCAAAGCGGCTTCAGCTAACTGCTCTTGGCTGGCTTGTCGAGTCGCTTTTACCGTAGAGAGGATACCGCCGCCTTGTTGGGCAATGGTTTGATACGGAATGCCATTAAGACGCATCTCAAATTCATTGGCTCGGTTGCCGGCATAGATAAGATGAGTGTGGCAATCAATCAGCCCAGGTGTGACCAGCTTGTTTTGGCAGTCGAGTGATTGAGCAGCTTTATCTGGTAAAGGCATTGCACTGATTGCGGCAATCTTGCCGTGTTTAATATAGATATGACCGTGCTTTACTTGATACCCCTCAGCGTTTGGCACCATAGAAACATAACGTACATTGGTTAAATGTAAGTCATACAGAGGTGATGCTAAATCTTGCGTTGGGAGGGTCATCGTAGTCGTCCATATTTAATGTATATACAAATAATGGTTCGGATATGATGATTGTGCAATGATTATGTAATGGAAATGTGATCAATTTATGGGATTATTATCTGCTAATTCTTGGTTATGAAGTGATTGTAATTTAATGAGTAATTCGTTTGGTAAGGTAAGTTATTGAATTGTATATTCTTATTTCATGCGTTCTGGATTTATATCGTTAGATTGCAGATGCGATTGCCATAGGGCAATCGACAGAAAAAACTAAATCAGAGAAACTGGGATTAGAAATTGACGGTTGAACTGAGTTTGTAGCGAGAGCCCGGGTGGTAGAGCAGCGCGCTACTGACTAAGTTGCTACCACTCCAAGTACGACGGTTGAGCAACAAGCAAGGTTCATGCTCTTTCAAATTAAGCTGCTGTTGCTTTGATTTATCGATCATGACCGCTTCAACACTGTGCTCAATAGCTGAGAGTGGGCAGGCGTCAAAAAGATATTGGGTTGGTGTTTGTAGGCTAAAGTCTTGGTCTAGATAGGCTGGTGCATACTGTGGATTAACCCAACGTAGTTCGAGCTGGATGGGCTGTTCATCAGCGTAATGAATGATCTCGCTGTAAAACACCTTAGTGCCACGCATCACACCGAGCTGAGTGGCTATTTTCTCATCCGCATTGATTTTCGATTGTACCAAGACTTTGTTGCTGTAATGTTTACCCCGCTCAGTGACTTCCAAAGCAATATTGCGAATATCCAGCAGGGGCGATTCCGCTTTGTCTGGTAGCTGACAAACAAAAGTACCCAGACGCGGCTTTCTTTCAAGTCTGCCTTCCGTAACCAGATCGCGAATCGCTTTGTTGACCGTCATGCGACTGACATTAAATTGTTCAGTGAGCTCAAATTCGGTACTGATTCGCTGCCCAACTGACCATCTACCAGATTCGATTTGTTCAATGATGTATTGCTTGATTTGCTGATAAATGGGTAGTGATGTCATGGGGAAACCTGAATTATTTAGGTATATACAAATGTAGCTGTAGTCGCTGTACAATTGCAAGGTAAGATTAAAATCTCAGCAAACGAATGAGATAGAGCGCAATCTATTCGTAAAGTACTTGATGGATAAGCCTAGGATATGAGATACCGATAACCCCTTACTGCTTGAAGACGCTGATGTTTACTTACCATCGTAATGAAACGAGCGAAACGAGTTTTCTGGTTGTTAAGGATTATCAAATAATAAAGAGCTACAAAAGGAACTCAGAATGTTTGCAAAGTTAAAAGCCTCGCTCGGTATTGGTGCAGCAAAAGTGGATACTGTATTGGATAGCATGGCAGTGATGCAGGGTGAGAGTATCAAGGGTGTGGTTCATATCCAAGGTGGTGACGTTGAACAACAAATCGATGCCATTAACCTAAAGCTTTGTACTGAAATGAAAGTAGAGTCAGACAATGGTGTTAGCTATCAAGAGTTTATTCTGGGTAACCTACAAGCTGTGCAACCATTTGTAATTGCTCCAAATGAAAACAAGCAGGTGCCATTCGAATTTAAATTGCATGATGAAACGCCGGTAACCGCGCTTAATGCGATTAAAAACCAGTGTCATGTGTGGGTGGAAACCACTCTTGATATCGACTTTGCGATAGATCCTAAAGATCGCGATTATGTCGAAGTTCAGCCATTGCCAGTGGTGGCGAAAGTGATTGGAATGATCCAAAGCAATGGTTTTGAGATGGTGAAAGCGGACGTTGAAAAAGGGTATTTACGCGGCGGTAATTTCAGTTCTAAGTCTGGCTGTTATCAAGAAATCGAGTTTAGAGGTGGCAGCTTTATCAATAAGAAAGAGATTGAGTTGTCATTCGTGTTGGAAGGCAATTATGTTCATTGCCTAGCGGAAGTGGATCGCTCTTTAGGCTTGCGTGGCGATCAGTATGTGTCATTTACGCTATCACGCGGCGCATCAGATGGTGAAGTGCAGTCTGCGGTTGCTCGTGTGCTATCGATCTAATTAGAGCCGCCATAACGGTACCGATAAGCGAAAGTGAACGCAATATCGGTACTGTTGTCTGCATTTATCATGTTTTCTATTACTGAAAACTCCAGCGCAGATTGTTCCATTTCGAAACGATACCCTAAGGTGACATCCGTAGAGACTTTAGCGAATTCATCGTCAGCTTCAGAAATCCCCTCATAAACGCCCAGTTGTAGCACCAAATAATGATTTTGGTACCACTGATAACGGTAACTCCCGCCGACAAACCAGTTGTTGTCGACATAGGGCATTTGATCAAAGTTTGTCGGTACGTCACGAAAAGTTTGACTTAAGGTAACATCAATAGCGTGATTGCCACTTAAAAAACCATAGTTAAGCTGTAATGCTTGTTCCCAGTCACTATGGGCAAAGAAGCCACTGCCTAAATCACTGTAGTAGAGGCTGAAGCCAATAGAAAATCCGTGATGACTATTTTGAAACAGTTGGTATTGCAAGTAGCTGTACAGGCCTTGGCTAAGTATATCGCCGCCAAAATCCTCTTCATTGATGCCATAACTCGGTGCAGAAATGATGTAGCGATCGTTATCCACCTCATCTCGACCGTTTTGATCCAGAGAAAACCAGTCATGAAATGTGATGGTCAATGAGTCTAAACTGTTATTTCCAGCATGGTTCAGTCGATAGCCGATTTCCCACTGCCACCTTTTATTTACTTGCCATTTCCCTCCAAGTTGCAGTTGATTTTGATAGTAATCAAGCTCATAGATTCGGTTTTTTGCCCAAATGCTTGCCGCCGTTACTGAGGCATGAAGTTCTATAGAGTTATTTGGCATAGAGAAACCAGAGCGTAACTGAGGAGCCAAGCCATTGGTAATAAAAGGTGATTGGGCGTAGGTTTGCAAAGGCCCAAAAGAGTCAGGAACGGTCTCTTGACCCGATGCATTGAACGCGATTAATAAGGGTACGCTTGCCCAAAGGGTTGCTCTACTCATATCGTATTGCCAAGTTGCAGTTCTTGATATGAATATAGATTAGGAATTGGCGCAGAGAAAAACGGGGTAGATAAAACAACAGGCTGAGAGTTCAGCCTGTTGATTGATTATGCCGCACTCAAATGAGTGGTAATGTAGGGTTGCCATGCGTCCTGATACAGCTGACGCGATTGGCTACGCATGTTATTAATTTGCGCCAATTCAAATTCAGTCATGGCGCGCTGCTCGATATCTGCGGTTCGTTCAATGCGCTGAATTTGTTCATAGAAGCTATGTTCAGGGCCAGATTTAACATCCGCAATGGCTTTTAGGTGCAGTTGCACTTCAGCAACCAGATTCGTTTTTGGCAGTTTCACCAAGACGTTTAAGTCACGGTAGCCAGACTCTGCCGGTTTTTTAAAGCGGTTTTTCACTTTAACGATGGTGGTTTCACGATCCAGAACTTCAAACGCTTCCATCAAGCTTGCTACATCGTTTGCCACAATAGTTGCACGGGCAAGGTCAGTAATACGGTTAACTTGACCATCCAGTTCTAATGCAATTTTTTCTTGGGCACGCTGAGAAGATTTTACGCCAGCAAAGTAGGCGTCGGTGCCAGTGAGTAGGGCGGTACTTTTACAGATAGTTTCTAGCTCGAATTGAGCTTGGTGCGCTTTACTGTAAAGCACGTCGAAATCAGAATAAGGCTGTAATGGCTTTGAATCGGTTGAAGAAATGCCATACAAACCACTTAGATTGTGTTTGAAGGCTTTAGAGCAAACCTGATCTTGGTTTGCACTTCGACTGCCATCGTTGGTTGGGGATGGCATCGGCATCGCGGCAAAAGCTGGAGAACGGCTCAGCATCAAAAGCATTAGTGCCGTGGTGCGTAGGAATAAGCTCATTCACTCTCCTCAGAATTGTCGTTGCTTAGAAAAAGGGAATTAAAAAGTAATTACGCCTAAACAAAACAGTTCGTTACCCTATTTATGGGGGTAGCCTGAGCAAACTCAATCCTACCAAATAATCTTAATTCAAAAGTTTTAACTAGATCTCAGTTGTCGCTATTGGTACTGATTTTGAGTGGCTTTGTTTGCAGAAGTTCACCCTCAAGATGTAACTAAGTATATCGAGTGAAAATGAACCTAATCTGAATGGTCTGTTTAACTTTGATGAGCTTTTCGATAGTCTTAGCGCTCAAAAGTCAGCTGAGAAAATTATAAAATGAAAGATCCAGAATTTTGGCACAACAAATGGGCTGCCAACCAAATTGGTTTCCACCTTGAAGACGTGAATCCGCTGCTTATTAACTATTGGCAACACACCAAACCTAACTACAGTGACAAAGTGTTTGTCCCGCTGTGTGGTAAGTCAGAAGATTTGGTTTGGTTAGCAACGAAACATGAAGATGTACAGGGCGTAGAGCTGAGTAATATTGCTGTACGTGCTTTTTTTTCTGAGCACTTTTATACCCCGATGGTGATGCCAATCAATGGTCAGCACGAGCTGTTTCAATTTGATGAGTTGTCGATTTATGTCGGCGACTATTTCACTGCGCCACTTAAACCAGTGGATATTGTTTACGATCGTGCGGCGTTGGTCGCGCTACCGGAAGAGATGCGTGACGCTTATGTAGAACGTCTTAAGGGCTTATTGAATCCTGGTGCTCGTATTCTTCTCGTGACGTTAGATTATGTTCAAGAGGAGATGGCGGGTCCTCCGTTTTCAGTACCAGAGTTAGAAGTACGTCGTCATTTTGCCGATTACAAAATCACTAAGCTTTATCGTGATGAAGGTGATGAGAACCACCCACGCATTGTGCGCAATAACCTGACTCGATTTGCAGAAGAAGTGTATTTGATTGAGAGTTAGTTGCTAACCACTTTCGGGTAATACGATAACGAAAAAACGCTTGGCGATGATAAGTCGCCAAGCGTTTTTTAATCGAATAAGGTTGTCCAACCCGAGATGGACAGCTTTGCGAAATCTAGTAAATCACTTTCACTTTATTTGCAGCGGTAATCGCATCTTCAATCGCTTGTTCTGTAGTAGGGCGCTGAGTGATTGCCACACCTAAACGGCGGCGACCATCAATATCCGGTTTACCAAATAGGCGCACTTGCGTTTGTGGCGCATTTAACGCATCGGCCAAACCCTCATAGCGAATGTTGCTCGAAGTACCTTGACCCAAGATAACCGCGGATGCACACGGACCGTATTGCTTAATCGCTGAAATTGGCATGCCAGTAAATGCACGCACATGTAGCGCGAACTCCGACATATCTTGTGAAAGCAACGTCACCAGACCGGTATCGTGAGGGCGAGGGGAGACTTCATTAAAAATGACAGTGTCACCTTTTACAAACAGCTCGACACCAAAAATGCCGTAACCACCCAGAGCATTGACGACTTTTTCTGCCGCATGTTGCGCCGCTTTCAGTGCTCGGTCTGACATTACCTGTGGTTGCCAAGATTCACGGTAGTCACCGTCTTCTTGGCGGTGTCCAATTGGTGCACAAAAGTGCACGCCATCTACGGCGCGAACCGTCAGCTGAGTAATTTCATAGTCAAAATCAATAAAGCCTTCAACGATCACGCGTCCAGCGCCAGTGCGTCCACCTTCTTGTGCATATTGCCAAGCTTTCTCTACGTCATCCGCACTTTTTATCACGCTTTGCCCTTTACCCGATGAACTCATCACTGGCTTACACACACATGGAATACCGACTGCTTCTACAGCAGCAGTGAAGTCTTGGTAGTTATCGGCAAATTGGTAAGGGGAGGTAGTCAGTTTTAGTTCTTCAGCGGCAAGGCGACGGATGCCTTCGCGATTCATGGTGAGTTTGGTGGCATTTGCTGTTGGCACGACATTGAGCCCTTGCGCTTCTAGTTCAACCAGTTTTGAAGTAGCAATCGCTTCGATCTCAGGAACTACGTATGCCGGTTTCTCTTTAGCAATAATGTCTGCTAGCGCGTCACCATCCAGCATATCTAAAACGTAACTACGGTGCGCCACTTGCATAGCAGGTGCGTTTTCATATCGGTCGCAGGCGATCACTTCCAAACCTAGACGCTGACACTCAATCGCGACTTCTTTACCAAGCTCACCAGAACCTAATAGCAGAACACGAGTAGAATTTTCACTAGTAGCAGTACCAAACATACACACCCTTTTATCTAAAGACATTGAGAACTGCGAAGAATCATACTGGAATAAAGACAAAAAGCAAACGTTTGCGCGAGTGATTTAAACTGTCATCAGCTGCGATAAAGTAAGAGATGATGCACATTTTCTTAACAGCGTGATCTGTGAATGTAAATTCATTGATCTAACGCCAAATTTATTCGATAAAACAGGAGGATGATTAGCTTAGACAATTTAAAATCTCAGGAAGAGTAGTAGCGTAATGCGTTCTTATTTGAAATACATCATTCCAGTGGTGATCCCACTGTTGATCCTTTTTATGCCCTTAAGTGCGTTTCCGTTTGAAGGAATAACGATTTTACAACAAAGGGTTATCGCAATATTTTTATTAGCGGCTCTGTGTTGGGTATTTGAGCCTATTCCTATTTACGCCACATCGGTGGTAATTATCGTCCTTGAGCTTTTGATGCTCTCGGATAAAGGGTTGATATTTTTCCGCTTAGATCAGGGGCAAGATCACTTTGGTGATTTGCTTAAATATAATGAAATCATGGCGACTTTTGCTAGCCCTATCATTATGCTTTTTCTTGGTGGTTTCTTTCTTGCTATGGCGGCGACCAAATACCGTTTGGACGTTAACTTAGCACGCGTTTTATTGAAACCATTTGGCAGCGATCCGAAGTATGTCATGCTAGGTTTGATGCTCATCACCGCTATCTTCTCTATGTTTATGTCAAACACAGCGACCACAGCAATGATGTTGTCGATCTTAACTCCGGTTATTGCTGTATTTGGGCCCAAAGACCCAGGCCGAGTAGCATTCGCACTCTGTATTCCTGTTGCAGCCAATATTGGCGGTATTGGCACGCCAATTGGTACTCCGCCAAACGCCATCGCACTTAAATATCTCGTCGGTGACAACTACATATCATTTGGTGAGTGGATGGCATTTGGTGTGCCATTCGTTGTGGTAATGATGGCGCTGGCTTGGTTTCTAATCAATGCATTGTTTACCGCTGAGCAAAAGAGCATTGATTTATCCATTAAAGGTAAGTTTCTTAAAACGCCAAAAGCGATCGTGGTTTACATTACTTTTGGATTGACGATTTTATTGTGGCTGATGGGGTCAACGCACGGTATGAACTCTTATACTGTGGCACTTATTCCTGTCGCGGTGTTCTCATTGACCGGCATCATTAACAAAGAAGATCTCAAGAAGATATCTTGGGATGTACTGTGGCTTGTGTCTGGCGGTATTGCTCTTGGTTTAGCATTAGATAAGACTGGGCTTGCTAGCTTGGTGGTGCACAGTATTCCGTTTGATGAATACTCACCTTATGTGGTGCTATTTGGTGCGGCGTTCCTTTGCTTGTTGATGGCGAATTTCATGTCACACACGGCAACGGCAAACTTGTTAATGCCAATTATGGCGGCGTTAGGCGCATCAATGACTTCGCTCGCACCGCTTGGAGGAGAGGTGACACTGATCCTTGTGGTGACTTTTGCTGCCTCTTTGGGCATGTCATTACCTATCAGTACTCCACCAAACGCACTCGCACACGCCACTGGTAATGTAGAAAGTAGTCAAATGGCAAAAGTGGGTGTGGTTTTAGGTATTGTGGGTGTGGGGCTAAGTTTTGTCTTGGTTTGGGTTCTTCATTCAGTGGGGCATATTGGTTAAGTAATGTATCAACCAGATGTATCGAGCTTAATTAATCGTTATTTCAGCCAACCAGAACGCACACTGCTGGTGGAAGCTGGGGCAACGTTAATTGAACAGAATGGACGCAACGAGCGACTCTACTATGTGTTAGATGGTGAGTTAGAAGGGTTTGTTTCTGAAAAAGGTGAGAATATCACCAAGGTATTTTCGGCAAGCCAAGGGGCGTTTATTGGAGTACATAGTTTCTTTTCCGGTATGTGGATAGCTTCATCAACGGTGATTGCCAAAACCGATGCGCGTTTAGCGTGGATTGATCGTAATATTCCGGCTATCGAGGAAGCGACGTTTGGTCCCTTAACTGCCCAGTTTACTCCAGTGATTGTTAACGAGCTTTCTCGCCGGCAGTGGCGAGCAACACAAGAGGCGTTGGCGAAAGAGAAAGCACTTAAAAAGCTCAATCTTGCCGAGCAGATGACGACACTTGGGCAACTAGCTGCCGGTATTGCTCATGAACTCAACAATGCCATCGGCGTGGTGAGTAGTAAATCTGAGCGTCTGGAGAACGTGATTGTTAATCTGCTTGAAGAGTTGCATCCAGAAGCGAGCGAGTTCTTTGACCATGGCTTATTGTACGGACAAAAGAGCACGTCTAGTGATGCCCGCCAACGCGCAAAAGAAATAGAGAGGCGTTATGGTTTAGATCGTGCCACAGCAAAAGATCTTGCCCGCGCATTACCAAATGACAATATTTCTACTCATTGGTTACGTAACCCCCAGTTGGCGGTCAAGTACTGGAAAATGGGAAGAGACCTGCATGATTTACGTTCGGCGTCTAAACATACAGTGGGAATTGTGCGTTCGGTTAAACAGCTAGGACGCGCTGATATTGATACGGTTGAAGAGGTCGATATTAACGAAAGTATCAACCGTGCTGTCGCCTTATTACAAAGTGATTTAAGACCAGTTTCAGTGAGGATTAGTCCTGGCGAATTGCCAAAATTCAAAGGGTCCCAAACTGAACTGGTACAAGTGTGGATCAATATAATCAAGAATGCATGCGATGCGATGAACCAGACCGAAGATCCAAAAGTTGAAATTAAAACCCGTTTAAATCGTAATCGAATATTAGTCACGATTACGAATAATGGACCTGAAATAGATTCAAATACTCGCAGACGAATATTTGACCCTAATTTCACCACAAAAAAAGGGGGGTTATCGTTTGGCTTAGGATTAGGACTATCTATTGTAAGAAGAATTGTTTCAGGATACGGCGGGTCTGTAGCAGTTAAAAGTGAACAAAGTCAGACTATTTTTCGAATTAAATTACCTATCGAGGATTAACATGGACAAGCTAAATGTAATTTGTGTCGACGACCAACGAGAGGTTCTCAGCGCGGTATTGCAAGACCTTGAGCCATTAGCTGAATGGCTCAATATTGAAGATTGTGAATCAGCTGATGAAGTGTTAGCGCTTATGGATGAGCTCGACTCGGAAGGCGAGTATATTGCGCTTTTAATATCAGACCATGTCATGCCTGGGAAAACGGGTGTTGAGCTATTAACCGAGGTGAGTCAGGATCGGCGCTTCACTCATACAAAAAAAATTCTATTAACAGGTCAAGCAACCCATGGCGATACAATTCAAGCCATAAATTCTGCGGGTATCAATCAATATTTTGAAAAACCTTGGCAAGTTGAGCAGTTATTGGAATCCGTTACTCGACTAGTGACTGAATATATTTTTGATTCAGGGCTTGATTATACCGACTATCATAGTTATCTAGATCAACAAGTAGTATTAGATAATTTAAGGGTATAGCGGTGGATTATTGTGTGCTTTACAAAATAGTGAAGCACTTTTTTTGCGATCAAAAAATAGACTACATGTAGGAAATGAGGAAAATTTGTGAGTAAGTAATGTTTTTTTTGTGAACTATCAGCGAATTCTATATTTAATAGTGAACAAAAATAACGCAAACAATACTTGATATGAGGATCTATTTTATTTGTCATAATATAATGCGCCCACGCCTTTGAATGGATGCGAAGTTTGATAATAAAATGCAGTACGATCCCCAAAATTCTATAAAAATATCTATCGATTCACTGTCCGTTGGAATGTTTGTTACGGCCATAGAGCAAAGCAAGCGTGTTAATCTTTCCAATGCAGGTCGCGTATCAAACATTAATGCAATCGCTCAATTGAAAAATAGTGGCGTCAAGTTTGTGTGGGTTGACCAATCCTTGTCAGACAAAGCCTGTGATTTTGTTTCGCCGATTATCGATGTCGAGCCTGCACCTGCGATAGAAAGCGGTGTTTCCTCACAAGCTAAACCCAAAAAGCAAAGCCGTTACACTCAGCAAAAACGAGCATCAAAAATTATTCGCGAGGCTAAAGGTCTGGCGCAAAAACTGATTAGCCAAACTTTTGAAGGTAAGGTGATTCATGTTGATGCAATTGAAGAGTGGGCAGATGATGTTATTGACTCAGTATTAATCGACTCTGATGCAATGCACTGTGTATCTGCGTTGAGAAATAAAGACAAATACTTGCTCGAGCATTCTGTCAATGTTGCGTGTTTGCTTGTCAGCTTTGGTAAGCATTTGGGGCTATCTAAAGAAACCCTTAAGCAACTAGCGATTGGCGGTATTATTCACGATGTCGGTAAAATTAAAGTGGATGATAAAGTTCTGAATAAGCCCGCGAAACTTACACCAGAAGAATTTGAGCACATAAAACTTCACCAAGTTTATGCCAAGCAGATTATTACTAATGTTAAAGGGTTAAGTGACGTATCGCGTGACGTCTGTTTAATGCATCACGAGAAATTAGACGGAACAGGTTACCCGTCAGGCCTAGCTGGCGATCAGTTGCCGATTCATGGGCGTATGAGCAGTATCGTCGATATTTATGATGCACTTACCGCAGACCGTTGTTATAAGCGTGGAATGAGCTCGGCTGAAGCCTTTAAGATTCTTTTGAGTTTGAGTGGTCACCATCTTGATAAAGATCTGGTTTACAAGTTCATTAACTGTATTGGTGTTTACCCTGTGGGCTCAATCGTCGAGTTAAACGATGGCCGAATTGGTATTGTGTGGACATCGAATCATGATGAGCCGCTTAAGCCAGAGGTCAAATGCTTCTATTCACGTCGATTCAAACGCTATATCGAAGTGAGTTATGTTGATTTGAAGCACAGCAGTGCCAAAATTGACAAAGCAGTGGCTCCACATAATCTAGAAATCGATCCAACGCCATTCTTTGACTTATAGCCATGCAAAAGGCGCCATAAGGCGCCTTTTATAATTTCAAGTGAAACTCACTAAAATTGCATGTTGAGTTTACTTAGGCATCGCTTTTAAGTCTTAAACCGCTAGATACACTAGTGGAATATCTGGATTGATCACCTCCAGCGTTGACTGGGTGTCAGCCAGGTGGCTGATGCTGCCATCACTCATTTCAACCAGTGCTGCGGATTCAATCTCATCAAAGCTTTGCCCTGCGAGTAGAATTTGGCATAGCGCGACTTGTAGCGGTGGTAGGCTAGGGTTAAAAGCCGCATTTTCAGCATAACTACCTTGATATACAGCGCCATTTTTCAGTTTGATTGCGACACCACTTAAGTTTTTGGTATATGGCGCGTGACTGCGGTTAAGTGCTACCAGTGCAAGTTTGGCTAGGCTGTCTTGCTCTTCGGCTTGCTTACCGTGATCAACTTCAGACATCAAACCTGATTCGACGCCAAGATCAGCAGGACCAAATGATTCAGGCAAGTATTGCTGCAACGTCATCTCTGCACGTTCAGGCAGTTGAACAATCAGCTTGTCAGCGGTCGTCAACTCGTTCATAAATTGACGGCAGTGACCACATGGGCTGAAGTTAATTGTAATATCACTCAAGCCTTGTTCGCCTTTCATCCAAGCATGGCTAATCGCAGATTGCTCGGCATGAACGGTTTGACCTAATTGCGCACCATTAAGCTCAAGGTTGGCACCAAAGTATAGACGACCTGTTAAACCACGAACGATAGCGCCAACGTAGAAGTTTGAAATAGGCGCGTATGAATAGGCAGCAGCAATAGGGAGCAATGCGACGCGAAGCTTAGCATCTTCCATGCTGGAGAGTGCTAATAGCTCACGGTATTGCTCTGGACTAATTGTCGCATCAAAGCTTTCCGCCATCACGATAGGAGAAAGGTAATCAGCTACGTTGGATGGTAGAGTTTGCAATGCTTGCTCGATACGGCTTCTCATAAGAAATCCTTTAGTAATTCTATTTCGATTAGAAAGTGAACTTTCGTTATCTTTGAATTTACATTCTATGTCGATATTGGGATTAAACCGTGACACAGATCATTATACAAAATGCAACGGATTACATTATTACATAGTTAGAGTGAGGTCACACAAGTAGTGTGACCTTATCGTGTCTGATTGGTTGAATTGTAGTCTATGCGCTCAGCCAAAGCGCAAAAGCGAAGAAGCTTGGGGCAATAATGGAAGTGATAACACCACAAAGAACTAAGGCAAGTGAGCTAAATGCCGCGTCTTCACCATTCTTTTCGGCACAGGTCGCGGTACCCAGTGCGTGAGATACGGTACCCATGGTCAAGCCTCTTGCCACTGGATGCGTGATGTTAAGCATGTTGTAAATAGGATAGGCGAGAATCGCGCCAAACAAGCCAACGAGCAAAACCAAAATCGCCGCAATTGCCGGTTCACCACCTAAGTTACGGGACACTTCCATTGCAATTGGGGTGGTGACGGACTTACCTAGTAGACTCGCAATGAGTGATAGGTCGGTTTTCAGCGCCACAGCGATAAGGGTACTCGTCAGCATCGACATAATACTTCCCACACCACATGCCAACATGACAATTCGCCAGTTCGCTCGTATTTGCGGTAACTGCTCATAAAGAGGGTATGCTAGTGCCACGACAGCTGGTTGTAGAGCAAAACTCAGCCACTCATTTCCTGCATAATAGGTTTCAAAGGGCACCTTGAAGTACGTGAGGATAGGGATCAGTATTGCAATGCAGATTAACAGTGGGTTCATAATCGGCGTATTGCACTTTCGACTGATCCAACGAGCAATAAAAAAGGTGATGATTGTTGCTAGCATCCACATTATTTATTACCTCGCTTCATGAGTCGATCCAACATCAAACCAAGTAGCACGAGGACAATAAAGGTACCGCCTACGGCGGCTGCTAGTATCGGTAATGCGTTTTGGATTAATGTATCGAAGTGATCCATCAGCCCAACGCTGATTGGTACAAAGAGTAAAATCATGTAGCGAATAAATAAATTGGCGCTAGGTTGAACCCAATCGCCTGGCACTAAGCCGCTTGCCATCAACCCAAAAAGGATCAACATGCCAATGATACTACCCGGAATTGATGTGCCAAGTAGATTTTGAATATTCATGCCAGCTAGAAGGCAGATCAAGATCAGCCCCATAGAGACGGCATATTTAAGTAGTTTGTTAGCCATTTAGGTGCGCCGTTAGCGAAAAATCACCGAGAAAAGTAGAAATTATGAGACAAGTTTCTCGACGTATTGGTAAACAGATTTTAATAGTGTGATTTTTTTTGTATCACTCTCATGTTCGTGAACTAAGTTTTCAAGATTTATCATGTAGTCGTCTATGCGACTTTGGAAGTAGTCACGAGAGTGGTTCATCCACTTTTGTTGTTCTTGTTCGCTCAAGGTCCAAGGGAAGTTGCGTGCACGATATCTAAATAGCAGTGGCTCGATACGAGGGTCACTGAAACTAATATCGAGATCAGCTAACTGCTCCGCTGGTGTTTGACGAATAATGTCCATTGCCGCACGGTCGGATGGCGAGAAGAAATTGTCATAAAGTTGGCTATCTACGTCAGAGCTATTTTCAAACTCACGTTCAACAGCAAATAGCGCAATCAACTTTTCACGAATTTCCGGATGTTGACGTAGGCGTTGCAGATTTTCTAAACACTGCTCACGATTGATGCCGATCTTCTCTGCATTTTCTGCCGTTAATGTTTTCGCCGGTGCAAGAATAGGGCATTTGTTAATGTGAACCAATTTCACGGGCACGGGCAATTCATCTTCTGCTAAGTCAGAGCGTTTGGTGTAAAGACGTTCGCGAAGAGCATCAGCATCTAGATCGAGAATGGCTTGCGGATCTTTCGCAAGGTCAACGGTAATAACTGCATTTTGGTTAGTTGGATGCCAAGCAACGGGCACAATCCAACTGGTGTAATGACATTCCTTACCTAACATTCCCGATACATGCATTAGCGGCGTCATGTTGACGATATCGATCAGTTCGTTGAGCTTACGTTTATGGCGCATGCTAAGAAAGTAGTCAAACAGCTTTGGTTGTGCTGCTTTGACTTTTTTCGCCATTTCGATGGTGGCAATCACATCCGCCATCGCATCGTGGGCATTTTCGTGCTCGATTCCATTCGCCACAGAGAGATGTTCGAGTTTGAAGCTGATAAAGCCTTCTTCGTTTTCCGGCCATTCGACGCCTTCTGGTCGCAGGGCATGGCAAGCACGCATGACGTCTAGGAGATCCCAGCGAGAGTTACCATTTTGCCAGCTCCATGCATACGGGTCGAAGAAGTTACGATAACAGGTGTAACGAGTTACCTCATCATCAAAACGAATACTGTTATAGCCAAGACTTGTGGTATTCGGCGTTGATAATTGTTGATGAATTTGCGCAATAAATTCTGGCTCAGGCAGACCTTTGCTCGCCGCTAATTGAGGTGTAATGCCGGTAATTAGCGCGGCTTCTGGAGACGGTAGATAGTCTGAAGGTGGTTGGCAATAGATAACAAGAGGCTCACCGATGATATTAAAATCCATATCCGTGCGAACGCCTGCGAATTGGCTCGGTCGGTCTTTAGCTGGACTGGTTCCCCACGTTTCGTAGTCGAAGAAGAAAAACGTAGGCTGGTGCTCTTGTTGCATTGAATTTTCCAAACACATATTAACTATTTCACTATTAGACCACTGAGGCGCGTCGTAAGCAATCGAGTGATGAGCCAAACGCTGATTTTTCAAGCCTTTTACTACCGGTTGAGAGAAGGTGAGGTGGATGAGTTTTAGTGTATGCGTTGAAATTAAAATCAATAACTGTATATTTAAACAGTTATTCTATTTAAAAATAAATAAGGAAGTTTAGTAATGAGAGAATCACTAAGAAAGAAAGTGATCACTGTTTGCCAAAAGAAAATAGCACAGAAAGGCGACAACGTAGGCGTGTCATTTTACGCATTTTTTGCCAACAAAAACGATGACCCTGAATTGTTAATGGAGGCGGCGACATGGTGGATTCAAACCCATCAACTCGATCATTTCGAAAAGGCGACCAAAGTGATGGCGATGGTCGAATCTAATAAATAGTGATTTGCTGAAAGCCACTTTGCCTTGCCCCGTTTGTTTTGACAAGCTTGATGTTAGTGACGTTTGGGTTTGAGTTTAGCCAAAAGGTTAGTCTGCAAAGTTATGGCGAATCATCATTATCTCATCAAGGTTAGCGAGAAAAACGTCAACACAAAGCGGATCTAATAGAGAACCTGATTTTTGTTTGAGAAATAACACGACATCTTCTAACGGCCAAGGCTCTTTATATGGTCGCTTACTGAGTAGAGCATCAAACACATCGACTAAAGTGACGATTCTGGCCTCAAGCGGGATAGAGAGTTCGGATAGTCCATCTGGATATCCCGAGCCGTCATAAGCTTCGTGATGGTGACGAATGATGTTTTTGAGAAACGTCACGTCTTTAGTTGAGATACTGTTTAAATCGACCATGCTCACGACGTTGGTGATTATCTCTTCGCCATAGATGGTATGCATATTCATTATTGCTCGTTCTTTAGTTGTGAAGACTTTCGTACTGAACAATATTTCATCGGGTATGCGGTACTTACCAATGTCATGAAATGGCGCAAAGCGTTTAATGCGATGAATGAACTCGGTGGTGATCTCTGGAAGATGTTTGGCTAACAGCCTTGCGAGCGTCTCACTGTAGTGTCCAATTCGAACAAGGTGTTGGGCAGTTTCTGGATCTCGCTCATGGCCTATCTTTAAAGCAATGGTCAGCAGTCTATTGAAGTTAGTTTGACGCTCAAAGGCCAAGATCTGTAGAGTGGCAATGATTTGCGCCACGTAGAAAAAATCTTTCTTCACTTCCGCGCTTTGGAATAATTGCGGGGTTTTAGCATTAAAAAAAATGATGCCAATAACGTTGTTGTTATGGATGATGGGGTATGCAAGGCTGCTGATATAACCTGAGTCGAGCAACATCTGAATATGTCTTGTTAGCGGTAACTCTCGAAGGTCATCAATAATACGATAGCTCAATTGCGATATGATTTGTTCAATGCTGGAACCTTTTCGGATCGAAATTTTCTCAAACTCGATAGGTTGCTCTTGTTGAGAGACATCTTCAGTATGATAGGTGGAGAGTTTGTCTCCATCTCTGGCAATCATAGAGACTCGACCTAAGCAAGGGTATGAGATCCTCACATGCTCAAATATGTCTCTGGTAAGAGAAGTAAACGGCTTGTTCTTTCGAGCAATAATGTCTAATTCGTGGTAGTTCAGCATTTATAGCTCCGCAGCATGAGAATTTGGCGTGAAGCAACACTTCTTCATCAGTGATCCGAAGCCACGTAATTACGCCTTTAGTTTTAATCCATTATTTTTTATGTGGTTATTCTAGTACTTTAGAATTGTTAAATTGAATGATCAATGTTGTTTCATTCGATACCGTCAAAACTGTTAGGTATGCACGTTAATTCTTAAGCGCGTTAGCTCTGAGAGGTGATGTAGGCAGGGTGGGTAGGATGTTGAAGTGAAAAATTGAAACATAAAAAAAGCGACCCTAAGGTCGCTTTTTGAAATCATCTGTCGATAGACAAATAATCGAAATTATAGAGCTACAACGTTAGCAGCTTGAGGGCCTTTTTGACCTTGTTCTACTTCGAAGCTAACTTTTTGGCCTTCAGTAAGAGTTTTGAAGCCTTCAGAAACGATTGAACGGAAGTGTACGAATACGTCCGCGCCGCCGTTGTCTTGAGAAATAAAACCAAAACCTTTAGTTTCGTTGAACCATTTTACTGAACCAGTCATTTTGTTAGACATGATAGATACCTATATTTAAATTTGTAATGTATTAAAGCTGATGACAAAAGCTATTGTATTGATTTTCTAGAGAAGCAATCGCAGGAGCTAAACGATAGGTATCGAAAGATGACTGAGAGAACACTTTACTTAAATCTTTATTAATAGCTCGTATCTTTAAGAGCCGCGAGTACTATACACGTACTTGGGCGAATAACAAAAGTTATTTTTGTATTTTCTTCAAATTATCGTTACACAACACTATATTGAACATAAACATTAGCTTAGCCGTGAATGTATTCATCAAGCTGGTTGCTGCATCTAACGCTCTTAAATTGAACGAAAAGTTTAGTGACGCAGCAAAAACGTGCTAGTTACTAAGCATTTGTGTAAATAAAACACAGGCTCAAAGGTTATGCCTACTTAACTTATCTTTATGACGACATTTTTGTCGTTTTCTTTGAGTAAACGGTGTGTCAGTGTACCGGCGGTCATTGAGCCTGATACATTGAGCGCAGTTCTCGCCATATCAATCAAAGGTTCGATCGAAATCAGGAGTGCAGCAATGGTGACGGGTAGCCCCATGGCAGGCAGAACAATCAGTGCAGCAAACGTTGCGCCACCACCCACGCCAGCGATGCCAAATGAACTGATCGTGATGATAGCGACTAACGAAACAATAAAATGCACATCCAACGGATTGATTCCAACTGTCGGCGCGACCATTACTGCAAGCATTGCAGGGTAAATACCCGCACAACCATTTTGTCCGATGGTGGCACCAAACGAGGCCGATAGGTTGGCGATCGCTGGTGGTACGCCAAGTTTGGAAATTTGAGTTTCTACATTTAGTGGAATCGTCGCAGCCGAACTACGAGATGAAAATGCAAAGGTCAATACGGGCCAAATTTTACTGAAATACGCTTTTGGACTAATGCCTGCCAGCGATACTAGTAGCGCGTGGACCAAGAACATTAGGGCAATGGCAATGTAAGACGCAACAATAAACCCCAATAGTTTAAGGATGTCACCGCCATTTGACGTCGCAATAACTTTGGTCATTAGTGCGGCAATACCATAAGGTGTTAGTGACATGATCATCTTGACCAGGCGCATCACAATAGCTTGAGCACTTTCGACAAAGGTGCGGATTGGTGTTTCCAACTCACTTTTCTCTGCCATTACTCTACGTGCTGCAATGCCGACTAATACACCAAAAATCACCACTGCAATGATAGAGGTCGAGCGAACTCCTGTTAGGTCAGCAAATGGATTGGTCGGAATGAAGTTGATCAGCATTTGAGGAACGTTTAGCTCGCCAACGTTTTGCGCTCGAGATTGCAGCTCTGCAATGCGAACTGATTCGCGAACACCTTCTGTTAACCCCTCAGCAGAAAGTGCAAACGCAGAGGTGATGAAAATACCAACTAATGCTGCGATAGCGGTGGTAAGCATT
Organism: Vibrio fluminensis; assembly: GCF_015278125.1. Lineage (GTDB taxonomy): Bacteria > Pseudomonadota > Gammaproteobacteria > Enterobacterales > Vibrionaceae > Vibrio > Vibrio fluminensis. The sequence goes on along the minus strand of NZ_JADILO010000001.1, from coordinate 135,535 downwards.
AGAACCGCAATGGTTATTGAAGATATTTTTCCTAGGGAGCCACCATTTTCCAGTTTCACGACAGCTGCGATCATCGACACCAAAACTAATGGCATAATGACCATTTTGAGTAAGTTGACATAGCCTTGGCCAACGATATTCGTCCATTGCAAAGTTTGCTGCGTAATTGGGCTCGCTTCACCAAAAATTAGCTGTAATGCTAAACCAAATAAACTGCCGAGTGCTAACCCGAGCAACACTTGACGAGAAAGTGGTCCTTGTCTGCTCTGATAACGATATAAGGAAAACAGTAAGCCGCTAAAGATTACCAGCGCCGCAAGAACAGCAATAGACATAGTCGAAACCCTTTCGTAATTCTAGGTTGAACTAGATTGCAGAAAAATTAGATCTACCTCACAATCTAGCTGGGTTTGCGAAAATAATGATTTGTAACGGTGAATTGAAATAAGAAAACAGTATTTATTATTACATTTAGTTCTTAAGTAGAGCCAAGGTATATAAGCTCGACAGAGTTAGTTGTTTTTATCGTCGTTATTGATATTTTTCGAGCAATGAGCGCATGTCGACACTATCAAGAATTTTTATTGGCCGAGGTGTTGATTCAAACGAGCTATAGAGCATTGTTTTCGCGACGGCTTCGGCTGATATCGGAATATAACGCGCTAAAGAGCCAATCATCAAGGGACGAATAAACTTCAACAACGATTGTACGACGGCTTCATCTGTACGCGGTTTGTCACGCAAACCCGCCAATGGTCCGGGCCTTACGAATGTTACGCTGACAAATCCCATTCTCTCAATCGCTTGCTCCATTTTCCCTTTGCAGCGCAAGTAATGGGAAGGAGAACGCGGGTGAGCGCCAATACTTGAAACAACGCATAGGTGCTGTACACCGAGTAACTTCATCGTTTTAGCAATTTCACACACCAAATGATAGTCGACGTCCTCCAGTGCCTGTTTTGATCCGGCTTGTTTACGCGTAGTGCCTAAGCAGATATAGCCTTTGTTAGGAGCGAGTTGTGAGTCATCCCAGTTTACAATTCTCAATTGCGGATCTTGAATCGTTGCTAGCTTGCTGTGAGTAAACGGAAGTGGCGAGCGAGTTAGAGCATAGATATGATCAATCGCGCGTTCTTCCAGTAGCAGTTTCATTAGCTCATTACCGACTAATCCAGTTGCTCCGGCAATCATTACGATTTGTTGTTTACTCATGATAACCCCTTGCGTATTCGACTAATCAAAGCTTCGACTATTTCGTCGTTAAGATCTATTTATCCAATCACAATTATTTTGCTGTTATTGGTCGAAATTTCAAATGCCCAGTCGTCTATTCAGCCAATGAAAGTTTTGAAGTGAGAACTGTAACGAGAAAAGCCAGTATATCTGCGCGGGTACTTTTGATAACTTATTGCTTTTCAAGAAATATTCTAAAGCAACCAAATGCACATAGTAGGCGCTGCTTGCTGCATGTAGAACAAAATGGTTAGAACAAGGATGTCTATGAATATCGATATGAGTACATTGTCCTCAGCAGAGGCGTATCATTTAATGACCCAAACAGTCGTGCCCAGACCGATTGCTTGGGTGCTCACAGAGTCAAGTACCAATAACTATAATCTCGCGCCGTTTTCATATTTTACCGCGGTTTCTAGCTCCCCTCCGCTGTTGATGTTTTCTGTCGGTAACAAACCCGGCGGTGAGCCGAAAGATACGGTTCGCAATGTCATTGAAACGGGCAAGATGGTAATACATATAGCCAGTGCTGACCTGGCTGAACAGGTGACACAGACCGCCGCGACGTTACCTCATGGAATGTCAGAAGTAGATGCGGTTGAATTAAGTCTAGTTCCGATTGAAGGATTTGAATTGCCTCGTTTGCAGACGTGCTCAATCGCATTCGCTTGTTGTTTATATGAGGTTAAACAGATCGGCGATACTGCTCAGCACTTGGTATTTGCTGAGATTGAACACGTTTATATCGACTCTAAAGTGGCTCAATTGCAAGAAGAGCGATTAGTAATTGATGCGATGGATGTTAACCCATTGTGCCGTTTAGGCGGTGCCCAATACGCTGTTTTAGAAAAAACATTTTCAGTAGCACGACCAAAGTAAGCAATTATTTCATGTTAGATAAAACTCATTCAGATGCGATATGGCATCGCATCAATCAAAAAACGAAACCACAGGGGTCTTTGGGTAAATTAGAACTGATTGCTCATAAGATTGCGTTGATACATAGCCAGAAAAAAAGTGACCATGTCACTAAGGTGGAGATTAGCAAGCCAACAGTATTGGTCTTTGCTGGTGATCACGGTATCGCGAGGGAAGGTGTGAGTATTGCACCGCAAGAAGTGACGCAGCAGATGGTGCAAAATTTCTTAGCAGGCGGTGCCGCTATCAACTGTTTCTGCCGCGCAAATAACGTTGCGATAAAAGTGATTGATACTGGCATCTTAAAATCGATTGATACGCAGTCTAAGTTATTGGTAACACAGCGTCTTGGTGAATCAACGGAAAACTTCGCGCAAACGGCCGCCATGTCTCAGCAGCAAGTGGACAAGGGGTTAGAGTATGGCGAAAAGATAGTTAAGCAAACCATAGACTCGGGCTCAAATTTACTGATGTTTGGTGAAATGGGAATTGGCAACACCAGCAGTGCCGCCGCTATTTTGGCTGCATTATCCCTGCGTAGCGTCGAAAAATGCGTCGGATTGGGAACGGGGATCAATACTCAACAACTCACTAAAAAGCGCCAACTGGTTCAACGTGGGGTTAATCGCTGCCGTGGTCAGAATGCAAAAGAAATACTGCGCCAAGTCGGCGGCTTTGAAATCGCTCAAATGGTTGGTGCTTTTCTTGCTGCAGCAAAATACAATACGCCAGTGATAGTCGATGGTTTTATTGCCACTGCTGCGGCATATGTAGCGGTAAAAATGGATCCTAGCTGCCGAGAGTATATGATTTTTGCTCATCAATCGCATGAGTCTGGTCATAAGTTTATGTTACAAGAGTTAGCGGCAACGCCATTGTTTGACCTTTCATTGAGACTTGGGGAAGGAACAGGAGCGGTATTAGCCGTGCCGTTAATTCAAGCTGCAGTCGAGTTTTATAATAACATGGCCAGTTTTGAAGATGCAGGAGTAAATGTGTAATGCGTAAAGCTTTGCACTATCAACTAGAGCTATTTTGGTTAGCGTTGGGTTTTTTCTCACGCTTGCCTATTCCACCTAACACTCCTTACAGTGAAGAACGAATGAATCAAGCCGGGCGATACTTTGGTTTGGTTGGTGTGGTACTGGGCATTTTATGTGCCGCGCTGTTTTCTTTATTTAGCGCAATTTTTCCGAACCCTGTCGCCGTCATCCTCATGATGGTGTGCAGTCTAATGCTGACAGGCGCTTTCCATGAAGATGGTTTAACAGATATGGCCGATGGTATCGGTGGCGGCATGACGCTAGAGCGTCGACTTACGATTATGAAAGATAGTCGCATCGGAACTTATGGCGCTGCGACACTCGTAATGGCGTTGTTGAGCAAGTATGTGCTGTTAACGGAATTGGCATCATTAACTAGCATGGTAGCTGTGATTGTGGTGGCTTATAGTTTAAGTCGCGTAGTTGCGGCATCACTGATCTATGATATGCCTTATGTTAGTGATCCTGATAGTAGCAAAAGCAAACCGTTGGCGAATAGACAAAGTAAGGTCGACCTTACAGTGCTAATTGCTACAGCGGTATGTGTTAGCTTGGTTTTACCATCAGGTTTGGCTGCGATATTGCTTGGTTCCGCGTGGTTATTTCGAACGCTATTTAAGGCATGGCTAATCAAGCGTATTGGTGGGTTTACTGGCGATTGCTTGGGGGCTGCGCAACAGCTGTTTGAACTAAGTAGCTACTTAATTATCTTAGCTTGGATGGTTCATTCTATATGACGATTCATTTAGTTCTGGGCGGGGCTCGCTCAGGAAAATCGAGTTTTGCTGAGTCCGAAGTGCTGGCAAGCGATAAGCAGTATCGCCACTATATAGCTACTGCAACCATCACCGATGATGAGATGCAACGGCGCATTGATCACCACCAAGTTCGTCGAGACAACGACTGGACGCTGCATGAAACACCGTTAGAAATCGCCACGCTTTTGCGGTCTCTTTCCGTTAATGACGTGGTTTTGGTTGATTGTCTGACCTTATGGATGAGCAATGTAATTTTTGAACGTGGCGAAACCGCGAGTGAGGCCGAGATCAATCAAAGGGTGACAAAACTCATTGAAGCTCTACAGAGTTGTTCAGCTGATGTGTTGCTAGTTTCCAATGAAGTTGGCTTGGGTGTCGTGCCAATGGGAGAGGTTTCTCGTTTGTTTGTCGATCATGCTGGATGGATGAACCAAGCAGTTGCAAAAATCGCAGATAAGGTGACGTTTGTTGCGGCAGGCTTACCTATTGTGATGAAAGGTTGACGGAATGCGTACGATTAACTTCTATCTACTTCGTCATGGTAAAGTGAATGGCGAACCCGCTCTCTATGGTCATACCGACGTATTGGTTGATAGCGATAAACAGCAAGCCATCTGTCAGGCAGTCCTTGATTTAGAACTCCCGATAAAGAATCTGGTTTCGTCTCCACTCAAGCGTTGCTCAGATTTAGCGCGCTTACTGAATCAATCTCGATCTCAATGGCAGTTAGAGATTGATGACGCGTTCAAAGAGATGAATTTTGGTCGTTTTGATGGCATTCCATTTGAGAGTCTCAACCAGCATTGGCCTCAGTTAGAACAATTTTGGCAATGCCCAGCACAGAACCCTCTGCCTGAAGCGGAATCGCTGGAAGACTTTTATCTCAGAGTGACCAATGGTTGGCAACAACTCATCAGAAGCAGTGAACATGATACATTGCTGATATGTCACGGTGGTACGATTCGTATGATATTGGCTTATACACTAGGATTAGATTGGGCAAACGCTAAACTGTTTTCTGTGATGCAGATTGGTAATCAATCACTTACTCATATCCGCATTACAGTTGCAGAACAATTGTACCCGCACGTGTGCTCTATCGGCACACCCATTACTACCTGTTAAATCTTGCTTAAGGAACGGCTATGACGGCACCAAGTTGGGATCTCTCTATTGCTTATCAATCTCTTAGCGATGAAAAAATCACCCAAGATATTGATTTGATCCAGCAATGTATTGTGGTGTTACAGCAACATGTAACCCGTAGGGAAGTTACAGGTGTGATGCAAAACGCTATCCAGACTAAGGAGGCTGCAGGTAAGTTACTCGCCACCATTAATACCTTTGCTGTCTGTCATGCATCTCAAGATGCGATGAGTGGGCCAGCGAAAGCGTTAATCGGAAAGTTGGCAAAATTGAGTTCTGAGCTTACGCAAGCTTATACGCCATATCAGGACACTTTGGCGACTGCTCCAATTGAATTTATTCAAGAAGTGTTAGCACATGAAAGTGGTGATGTTTATGGTCAATCTTTCGCGATTGCTTGTGATCGTAAGGTTGCTGACACCAAGTTGAGCGTGACAGAAGAGCAATTACTCGCAGCGATGCAAGTAGACGGACGCGATGCTTGGGGGCGTTTGTACGACAATATTACCGGTTCTATTCAAATTGAATTGGACGGGGAGAATACGGTGGGATTGTCTCATGCGGCGAGTTTGTTATACGGGACAGAGTTTGCACAGCAAGAACTCGCTTGGCGAGGAATCCAAAAAGCGATGGAACAACATAAGGAGAGTTTTGCCGCCATTCTTAACGCGTTGGCGGGTTGGCGTCTCACTGAATATCAAAAGCGCTCTTATCAGAAGCCTGTGCACTTTCTCGATGAGAGTTTGCATGGCAGTCGCATTCGATCGGCAACACTTGAGGCAATGCTTGTGACGACAAAGAACAATCGTTCGGTGGGGCAAAAAGCGGGCCATTTGATGGCTCAAGTTCATGGTCTCGACACCATGAAACCATGGAACCATATGGCTGGTATGCCGAGCCTCAAAGAAAACCAGTCACCTAAACAATATCGTTTTGAAGAAGCGATTGACGTGATTAAAGCTGCGTTTGCTCAGGTCGATCAGGAGATGGCTGACTTTGTCGACATGATGGTCGAAAATGGTTGGATTGATGCCGAACCCACCCCGAATCGACGTTTAGGAGCATATTGCACTAAGTTTGCCGCGACTCGCACACCTCTGGTGTTTATGACTTGGGGGGGCAGTCGTTCTGATATGCTGACGCTTGCCCATGAATTAGGGCATGCTTTCCACAATTGGGTTATGCGTGATATGCCATTGTGCCAAACTCGTTATCCAATGACGTTAGCGGAGACGGCATCAATATTTGCCGAGAACGTAGTGAGAGACTATCTACTCTCTGTTGCTGAATCCGATGAAGATAAATTGGAAATGTTATGGCAAGAGTTATCCTCAGCGTATGCGTTGATGATCAATATCCCGGTGCGTTTTGAGTTTGAACACGCCTTTTACCAGCGTCGCAAAGAAGGCGAGCTTGATGCAGAGCAGCTATGCCAATTGATGAGCGAAACGTGGAAGGAATGGTACGGATCTTCGATGAGTGAATCGGATCGATACTTCTGGGCAAGTAAGCTTCATTTCTCAATCTCAGAAGTGAGTTTTTATAACTACCCTTATTTGTTCGGTTATTTGTTTAGTATTGGTGTCTACGCTCAACGAGAAGCCAAAGGTGAAGGGTTTTACCGTGATTATGTTGAGCTACTTCGTGATACGGGCTCAATGTATGCTGAAGATGTCGTCGTAAAACATTTGGGTATGGATTTATCGAAAGCAGAGTTTTGGCAGCAAAGTATTGATTTAGTAAAGGATAAAGTTTCTCAATTTGAGGCATTAATCGCGCTAAGAGAACAAACTAGCTAGTCAATTCGTGTTAGATCAAAAAACAATCGCTCGATCTTATGTTAATATCGCTTCGCCGAGCAATCTCGGTAGAAATTGTACAGCTTTCTCTTTCTTTCCTACGAATACCAAGAGGTTACGTAGTGTGACAAGGTTTGACTTTTCGATGAAGCACGCAACTTCTGCTTGTAAGTGCGATCACCACAACAAAATTTGTCAGAACATTTCATTAACATACCGCTGTGCAATAAAGGAGTAGCGCATGACGAAAAAATTATTTCGCCAATCTTTTCTTTTGGACAGCTTAGATCTTACTCAGGAGATGCTTGCGGGGGAGGCGTTTATCGCTTCAGGTACCCGCTTGAAATTGCATCAACGAGGAGTGTTGGAAGTGATTCCTGCTGAGTTGAACGACGCAAGCAAACATATTGTGATTTCGTGTGGTATCCATGGTGACGAAACGGCACCAATGGAGTTAATGGACAAAATACTTGCCGATATTGAAACCGGATTCCAGCCAATCAAAGAGCGTCTATTACTGATTGTTGCCCATCCTGAAGCGACCAATGCGCACACACGTTTCATTGAATCCAACTTAAATCGCTTGTTTGATGCGAAAGCACATGAGCCTTCAAAAGAGCTGACTATTGCTGAGATGCTAAAAGAGCACGTTACTCAGTTTTTTGCTGGCACACCGGAGTCACAACGTTGGCATTTTGATTTGCATAGTGCCATTCGAGATTCACGTTTTTATACTTTTGCCGTCAGTCCAAAAACGCGACATCCAGTGAGAAGCAAGGCGCTGATGGATTTTGTACAAAATGCTCATATGGAAGCGATCTTGTTCTCTAATGCGCCATCAAGTACTTTTAGTTGGTACACCGGTGAAACGTTCAGCGCACAAGCATTGACTATCGAGTTGGGTAGGGTGGCAAAATTTGGTGATAACGATCATAGTAAATTGGTCGCTTTTGATTTGGCTCTGCGCGATTTGATTGCCAATAGCGAGTCAGAGCATTTACCAAGAAAGCCTTTGATGTACAGAGTAAGCCGGACCATCGTTCGTATCCACGAAGATTTTGATTTCTTGTTCGATGATAATATTGCCAACTTCACGTCGTTTAAGCACGGTGAGGTATTTGGTCATGATGGCGATAAGCCATTAATGGCGAAAAATGAAGGTGAAGCGATTGTTTTCCCTAATCGTAATGTTGAGATAGGGCAACGTGCCGCACTGATGATTTGTCCGGTGCAAGTGCGCTACGAAGATGACCAAATCGTATACGACTGATCGTAAATGACAGTAAAAATTCTTTCTATTTAAATGGCTTAACGGTATCGTTAGGCCATTATTTTTATCTATACCTCAACATCTGACATAGTATTAGGTATAGACGGACTACTGACGCATAGTTAACGCTTTATGGATTTTTCCCAACTGATCGCCCGCAAACATTCGCGTTGGCGACGTACGATAACATGGATGGTTGCTGCCCTGCTGATTGTTAGCGCGGTCTATTTGATGGTTGGTGAGGTATTTATCACGCCATTTGGCGAACTTACGTCTCTACATGAACAGCTTATTACTCAATTGCGCTTGCCTCGTTTGTTAGCGGCAATAGCGATAGGGGCCTCTCTCGCCGTGTCTGGCGCGGTATTACAGGTTTTACTGGGCAACGTATTAGCAGAACCAGGCGTGCTAGGTATTTCTGGTGGCGCTAGTGTAATGATGGTTATTTTACTGTTCTTCGTTCCTGTGCTGGCAACGCCTATCGGTTTTATGGTTGCTGCGGTGATTGGTGCAATGTTGTTTACCTTTCTCATTGTTACCATGACTCGAGCGTTGCGTTTAACCACGACACGTTTGTTATTGGTTGGGGTTGCGTTGGGTATTCTCGCCAGTTCAGTCGTGACTTGGGCCTTCTATTTTAGTGATGATATGAGTTTGCGCATTTTGATGTACTGGCTGATGGGCAGTATTGGTGGCGCGAGTTGGTATCAACATATACTAACAATAGTCACTTTGCCGGTGATGATTTGGCTATGCTGCCAAGGCTCTATGCTCGACAAATTAATGATGGGCGAAACACATGCTAAACAATTGGGGCTGGATGTAGAAGCTATTCGCTGGAAACTTATTCTTGCTGTGTCGGTATTGGTCGGTGGTGCGGTTGCACTGGGTGGCGTGATTAGCTTTGTTGGTCTAGTCGTGCCGCATTTACTACGATTAGCGCTAGGCAGTGAAAACCGCTATTTGGTTCCTATTTCTGCATTAGCGGGGGCAACGTTACTCGTATTCGCCGATATTGTTGCTAGAACGGCTCTTGATGCAGCCGAATTGCCACTAGGTGTGGTCACGACCACAATTGGCGCGCCAATCTTTGTATGGATGTTGGTAAAGAACCATGATGCACGTTAAAGCACTTAGTGTCGGCGAACGACTGTTACCACTCTCTTTTCAAGCTGAACCAGGTGAGATCATTCATGTGATTGGTCCAAACGGCAGTGGAAAAAGCACTCTATTATCGGCAATATCTGGATTGATTGAGCACAAAGGGCAAGTTCAGCTAGATGAGGTCGCACTTAGTGAGGCTCCTCTGGCGCAGCAAGCCGCTTATCGTGCTTTTCTATCTCAGTCAGACCGTCCTGCTTTTAATCTAGAAGTGTCGCATTACTTAGCTCTGTCAATTCCAGCCAACGCCAAGCATGAAACCTCAAAAATAGAACAGGTTGTCTCTGAGCTTGCCGACCTTTTGCAAATTGATGACAAGTTACATCGCAGCATTCATCAATTATCAGGTGGTGAGTGGCAGCGTGTGCGGTTATGTGCGATTTGTTTGCAAATCTGGCCATCGCTAAATCCTTATGCCCAGCTACTGATATTAGATGAGCCAGCGGCTCCCCTTGATATTGGTCAAGAAGCCTTGCTTTATCAATTAATTGACAAGGTCGCTTCGATGGGGCTAACGGTATTGATGTCGAACCATGATCTTAATCGCACCCTTAAGCATGCCAAGAAAGCAATTTTGCTTGATAAAGGTGTCATGCAAGCTTTTGGCGACGTATCGCAAGTATTGACCCCAAGTCAGATCGGTGAGGTGTTTAATACTCAAGTGGAACGTGTTGATGTCAATGGCAAATCAATCTTACTGTTTGATTGACTTAGTTAAGTCAACGCTAGTCGATATTCGGTGCAGTTGAGCGTCGTCCCTTGCACTTGGGTGAAGTTGACTAAATCACGTATAACGACAAACCCCAACTTAGTGAGTACTTTCTGAGACGCGATATTTTGCTTGGAGGCGATGGCAACCAGTCGTTGGACATGATTATCTCGCGCTAATGGCAACATTTTTTGTACTGCTAACTGTGCGATCCCTTGACCAATGTATTGTTCACCTAAACGATAGCCGAGAAAAGCCTTACCTCGGTGGATATTGTGGAGGTTTATACGCCCAATTATGTTTTGCTTATTGTCGACGATAAGCATCGGGAGAGCCTTGCCTAAGGTATGGTCCATTAGCAGTTCAGCAATGTGGGTTTGCACACCTAATTCACAATAGAAATCACTCGCTCTTGCTTCGATATGCTGCTCAAACCAGTGTTGATTGTTTTGTTCGAATTTGAGTAGTTGCTGGGTATGTTGCAGGCTGAGTAGAATGAGCTGCATGCCAAGATCCTTATGGCAAAAAAAGACCGCCAGTAGGCGGTCTTAGAATAATTAAATTAGCGAGTTAGTGGCGCTAGATCGGCAGGGCGGTAGTAAACAGATTTTAGTACCTTACCTTGGCGAATTGTTTTTGCTTCAGAGACGAAATCTTCGGCACATTTCGCGATGATATAATCACCTTTTTGTACCGCCATTAGCTTAATGCCTTGTTCTGCGTAATACGCTTCAGTGTCTGCGTACTCTTTTTCGCTACGGCATACTTTACTCATGTTGCTTGAGTGTACTTCATCCCAGCAAGGAATAAAGTCGATGCCGCGGTTAACTGCAACGTTAAGCAACAGGTCGATTAGGTAGCTGATCGCTAGGTTATCTTCTACTTTGTCGTTACCGAGGTGAACTAGACGTCCCATCAAAACATAAACGCTGTCAACAATCGCATCGGCTTGTTCGGTTTTGTTGTCTGCTTCCGCTAGCTCAGTTAACTCTTCGATAGCTAAAGAAGTGTGTAACGTGTCCGCTTTATCATCTAGGCTTTCAGGTGAAGCAACTGGCAGATCAAAAGTACTACGGAATTCGTTAATATCACGGTAAAGGTGATCGAAGATTTCTTGAGTCAGTTTTGATAGGTACATGCGATTTTTCCGCTAAATATAAATTTCGCGCAATACTAACAAAGCAGAGCTCGGCTCGCTACGCATTGGCGCGAATTAGTGAGTTGTTCGAGTAAGAAATCACACATCCTTTTGGGGATGTGCGCACAATTAGAGCAGCAACCAGTTACTGACCAAATAGGTAAGGGAATAACTGTAAGCGTTCTTGCGGCGTTAATGATTCAACACGTGCAATATTGGTCTCAGGAATCGCTTCAGGATTCGGGTAGTGTTTTAGCACTTTTTCCATGCTTTCTTCACGGATTAAGTGAAACACCGGATAGGGCGCACGATTAGTTAAGTTGGATGCATCTTCCGGAGCACTGTCTGCAAAACAGTAGTCTGGATGGAATGTCGCAACTTGGAAAATACCGTCCCAACCTTGCTGTTGGATAATGCCTTCAACCCAGTCAATGAACATATTGTAATCCCAAAAATCATCAAGCATATACGGCGCGACAACGAGTGTCGTTTCAAGCTCTTTGACCGGGGTATGATCGAGATGAAGCAGTTGGCTAAAAATATCTTCTAGCAGAGCTTCATCATCGGTTGCTTGGCTAACAAAAATCTCAATCTGTTTATTTCGTTGTGGTTTTGCCGCAAAAGGACACAAGTTGAGTCCGATAACAACATCATTCAGCCATTGATTCACTTGCTGTTTGATTTCTGGTAGTTGCGGAGTTGAGCGTGGACAATTCATAGAGCTTCCCAAATGAACAACAAAAAGCTGTTTATTGATACGATAGTTTTATTTTTTGTTGTCAATAATAACAGAATTCGTGGTGAGAAGTTTGTCTTTTGCTTCTAGGCGCGCGCACAATATAAAAATCGCAAGGTATAACACACTGCCACCCATGATTACCGCTTGCCAACCGCCGTGTTGCCAACAATAAATCAGGAAAAAACCGCCGATACTACCCCCAATATAATAGTGTACAAGGTAGAGTGCAGTTGCGGTTGCTTTGGCTCGCTTGGCTTTTTGACTTACCCAGCCATAAGCGAGTGTATGAGTGAAGAAAGCGCCAAAGCTTATCAATAATAACCCTAGCGTCATCCATAGAAGATGATCGAAGTAGGCAACCAGCATACCGGCTAGGCTGATAGCCGTGCCCAGCATCATGCCAGAAATTGCGTTGTGTTTATTGGTCCATGCTGAAGTTAAAGTTGAACTCAATGTACCTGCTAGATAGCAGAGGAAGATCAGCGAAGCGAGACCAATGGGTAAATAATGTGGCGCTGAAACCAAACGGAACCCCATCACCGAGTAGAGGTTAACAAACAGGGCAAAGTTCAAGCAACCAATCAGCATCGCAAGCCAAATAGTGCGGTTCTTTAGGTGAGAGATAATTGCACGATTATGATATCTCAGCAGACCCTTTTGAGGCTTGAAGTGTTGCTGATGAGGAAGCAACCAAGCGACAAGGAGAGCGCCAATAATGGTAAACACCGCCATAGCAAGTACCGCTTGTTGCCAGCCCAGCGTGTCAGTCAAAGTTCCCCCCACGATTCGACCACAAATCCCACCGAGAGAGTTCGCGGCGATATAAGTGCCAATCGCTTGGCTAAATGCTTTGGCGCTCAACTCTTCGACCATGTAAGCCACGGCAACAGAAGCAAAGGCTGCAAGGGCAACACCCATCAGAGCACGCAAAATGACCAGCATCAATAACGATTCGCCAAGTAGCATCAGCGCACCTATCACGGGCATGGCGAATAAACCAGTCAGCATGACAGCTCGTCGTCCCACGGTTTCAGAACTGATTGCCCACGGTAATAAAGAGATAGATAGTGCGAGTGTCGATGCCGCGAATATCCAGTTAACTTGGGTTTCTGACACTGAAAAATAGTCCGCCATAAATGGCAGCATTGGCTGAAAAAGATAAAGATTACAGAATACTAAGAATGAACCTAAAGCTAAGCTTAAGGTTACGCGCTTGTATTGAGATGTGCCAAGTTCAATCATGGTTTACGCACGCAAAGATAACAGATGTGATCAAGTTATCAGTGATATGTGGATTAATAAAATATATTAAAATTATCAACCTAATAAATTAAATATATCAAAATTGCTATTCTTGACGTTAAACACGGACTTTTAATATGGACTCGAAACACCTCAAACATTTTGTCACCGTCGCCGAGTTCGGCCACTTTACCCAAGCGGCTAAAGCGCTCCACATAGCTCAACCTGCGTTGAGTATCTCGATTAAAAAGTTTGAACAGCAACTGGGTATGGCTTTGTTTCGTCGCACTGATCGTAAGGTCGAGCTCACCGATGAGGGCAAGGTATTGCTTAAACACGCCAAACGGGTACTTCAACAAATTGATGATGCCAAACTCGCGATGGATGAGCTTAAAGGGTTAGAGAAAGGGGAAGTGAGACTGGGCGCGCCGAGCATGATGGGCTCGTACTTCTTTCCCCAAGTTCTAATGGCATTTAAAAGCCGCTATCCGAATTTAAAGCTGACCTTAGTGGATGCAGGTACCGGCTCTATTCGAAAAATGTTACTCAATGGCGAATTGGATATCGGGGTCATCAATCTCGATAAGCAGGTCCCTGATGACTTGGAGACGGATATCCTTTTGCATTCTGAAATGGTGGCCGTGGTGGGTAAAGATCATCCCTTTGCCAGTAAACAATCGGTGCGTTTTGATGAATTCTTTGAACAAGACTTAGTGATGTTTAAAGAAGGTTACTTCCATCGCGACTATATAGAAGCGAAGGCGAAGGAGAATGAGCTTGAATTAGAATGCGCATTCGAAACCAACTTACTGCCTTTAATATTAAGTATTGTAAGGCGTGAGTTTGCTATTACGGCTCTGCTTGACTTGGTGACTCACCATGAAGCGGATATCGTTGGTGTGCCATTTGAACAACCGGTAAAACTCGATTTAGCGTTGGCGTGGCGAAAGGGGGGTTATCTGTCTATTGCGGATCGAACCTTTATTGAGTTCGTTAAGTCTTTTCATTGAATTAGAAGCCGATTCACCGCCGATAAAAAAGAGCCGCTAGATGCGGCTCTTAATCGTTCGGCTTATATACCTGCGGCTTTAGCCGATAAACTTCGCAACGAAGTTACTGATGTTAGTCACGCTTGATGCAGCCATGACCACCACGATTACCGCACCAATTGCAGTTAGGTAAACTGGGTGTTTGTAGTCACCGATGATGTCTTTACGACGAGTAGCCGCCAGTACGATACCTAACACGATTGGTAGAATGATGCTGTTTACCAAACCCGCTAGCATTAGCAGAAGAATGGGCATGTTCATGGTTACTGTGCCAAGGCTAGTCACTAGGATAAATGCTACACACCATGTTTTCTCGTTACGCGCTACCACAGGGAACAGCGTTTTGATAAGCGAGATTGCCATGTATGAGTTGCCAACTACCGAGGTGATTGAGGCAACAAACAGCACTAGACCGAAGATGAAGTAACCCGTTTCACCTGCACCTTGACGGAACGCATCGGCGGCTGGGTTTGATGAGTCTAGTACCGCGCCAGCTGAGATTACGCCAAATACTGCAAGGAACAGTAGGATTCGAATCACAACCGCAATTGAGATACCCGCCCAAGCTGCCGTTTTGATTGATGGAACGTTCTCTTGACCTTGCAGACCGATATCAACTAGACGTTGTGCACCAGTGTAGTAACCGCCTACAGCGCCACCAACGATGGTGAGTGTTGGTAGTAGTAGACTACCGAAATCGCTCGGCATAACAGCTGCAGATAGCGTTTCGCCCATTGGAGGAAGGCTTGTCATTGCGACATAAGCGATCAACACAATCATAAACAAGCCAAGGTAACGCGCCATTTGGTCCATGCGCTTAGAAGCGTTGTGTACAATGAACAGTAAGCTACCGATAAGACCCGTAAATAGGGCGCCCCAAGTGGTGTCGATGCCGGTCAGTACATTGATACCAAGTGCCGAGCCACTGACGTTACCGAAGTTAAACGCGACAGCACCGAGTGCCAGTAGTACGCCAACCACGTAGCCCATGCCAGGTGCGACTTTGTTTGCAATGTCTTGGATGCGTAGGCCAGATACGCCAACAATTCGCCATAGGTTCATCACGATACCGAAAGTGATAAACATTGAAGCGAATACAGGGAATGCCATATCTACTTTGTAGATATTAGTGAAAACTGCGGTTTGAGTAAGGAAGCCAGGACCAACAGACGTTGTCGCCATTAGGAAGGCAACGCTAAGGATGGCTTTCTTTTGCCATGAAGTCTCGTTGTTAATCGGAGCAGTCGCGTTGATGGTCGCGGTAGAAGATTGTGTTGTCATGCCGAATCTCAAAATGTTGTGTCTCTATCTTTAAAAAAATAGAAAGACAACTGACCAAGATCAGCTGAACTTATGCTCGTAATTTATTGTAAAAACAAGTAATTTCAAATCTGTCCTTACTTGCTGGCGGCGGATTTTAAATAGGTCGTAAGCGCTTGTCAACAGTTGTTTTTTTATTTATTTTCTCATCGCTAAATTAGCCTGTTTCCCTTATATTTTTTCCCTCTCTATAACGGGGTGAATGTTAAAAAAATGGCAATAAATTATTCAACAAGAGAAGCCGTTGAGTCTGATTATGAGTTCCTGTTTGAACTCAAAAAAATAACTGAGAAGCAGGCAATAGCGAACGTGTTTGGTTGGGATGAAACCATTCAGTGGCAGATCCATAAACAAGAGTGGGAACAAGCTAAACCATTGATAATCATGGTCGATGGTGAAGATGTTGGCAGTGTTCTGATTGAACAACGTAGTGACGAAATTTACTTTGGGCGCTTCTTTATTTTGCCAAGTTACCAAGGACAAGGGCTTGGCAGTGCGGTTATGCAAAATGTGATTGAAATGTCACAAAAACAGCGACTTCCGATTCGCTTACTCTATCTACAAGGCAACCGCGTGGGAGCGCTTTATCGTCGTCACGGTTTTGAAGTGACCTCTGAAACCGATCAGTTTGTGTATATGCAGCGTCCGGTGAGCTGCTGATTTAACTTGCGGTTAGAAACGAAAAAGAGCGAACCATAGTTCGCTCTTTTACAATGTAGGTCGGCTTAGTTGCTCTTATACATCTTCTCAAAGTTAGCCGCATTCCAGCCAATCATATAGCGATCGCCAATTTTCAATACTGGCAGTGAACGAGCGCCAATCGCATCGAGTTCTTTACGACCACGTTGCATTTTTGCGTTGGTTAGACGGTATGGATAACCTTTAGAATCAAGGTAGCGCTGAGCATCTTTGCAGTGCGGGCACTTATCTTTTACATATAATACGAGTCGTTTCATTGTCACTATTGGCTCTTGGAACGTTAAACTGGCGCGAGTATAGGCGAATAGGGCACTTTCGACAACGATTCCCGTGAAGCGTTGTCTTGATTAAGGTAGACTTAGCGCGATTTTATTATTTGTTGTTCGGTTATGAATCCAAATCCTGTACTTCGTTATATCCAAGGTTACCCAGAACATATTTTGACCCCCGTTTCGCAGATGCTTGAGTCGGGGCGTTTTTGCGCGTGGTTTGAAAAGCGTTACCCAAAGCGCCACGACATTCAAAGTGAAAAAGCGCTTTATGAGTACACAATGGCGCTGAAAAACCAGTATATGAGGAAGACTTCGCCACTGAGCAAGGTGATTTACGATAGCAAGATTCATCTAATCAACAACGCTTTGGGTCTACACACTTACGCGGCCAAAGTGCACGGTGGCAAAATCAAATCGAAGAATGAAATTCGTATTGCCAGCGTATTTAAACACGCGCCGGAGCCTTTACTGCGCATGCTCGTTGTCCATGAACTGGCGCATTTAAAAGAAAAGGATCATAACAAAGCTTTTTACCAGCTTTGCTGTCATATGGAACCGGACTATCATCAATTAGAGCTGGATGCTCGCTTGTTTATGATTTACCAAGATATTAAGTAACGACCACTATGAGTAGTAAAGATACTGCGCGCTCAAAGCGCAAACCTAAAACGAATTCTACTGCGACGAAATCGTCAGCGGGAAAACGTCCTTTTGTGAAAGCATCGTCGACAAGTAGTATGTTGGTTACGACGGTAACGGGTGAGGCAGGGCTGCATAAGCGTAATCTTCATCAAGGTCGTTATAATTTTGATCGTTTAGTCAAAGCGTTACCTGAGCTGGCAAAGCATGTGGTGCGAAATCCCAAAGGTGAGCAAACGATTCAATTTGATGATCCGACGGCAGTTAAGCTATTAAACCAAGCATTGCTGGCTGAACATTACAGTGTCACGCAGTGGAATATTCCTCAAGGCTACCTATGTCCGCCAATCCCTGGGCGCGCGGATTATATTCACCGTCTAGCGCAATTGCTGCTCAATGAAGCACCAAAACTCAACCATAGCCTAGTTAGAGCGCTTGATATTGGTGTCGGCGCTAACTGTATTTACCCAATTGTCGGGGTAAGCCAATATGGCTGGGAATATATCGGCAGCGATGTTGATCCTATCTCGGTAGATAACTCAAATCAGATCGCGCAGAACAACGCGGTGCTCACAGGTAAAGTGGCGTGCCGTTTACAAAGCGACAGCCGCCATTTCTTTAAGGGCATCATTGAGCCGAATGAATTTTATGATGTGACGACCTGTAATCCTCCGTTTCATGCTTCGCTTGAAGAAGCGCAGCAGGGGACAGAGCGCAAACTGAATAACCTTAATGCGCACAAAGCCAAACGTGGTCAGGTGAAACTTGAAAAAGGTCAGCCTAAAGCGCGCAAGCCGACCCTCAATTTTGGTGGTCAAAAGGCTGAGCTGTGGTGCCCGGGCGGCGAAGCGGCATTTGTGAAAAACATGGCATTTGAAAGCCGTGAATTTGCCACTCAGGTCTTGTGGTTTACGACCTTAATCTCGAAAAAAGATAATGTTCGTTGGTTGCGTAAAAACCTCGAGAAAGCCGGTGCAAAAGAGGCAGTGATTGTTGAGATGAGCCAAGGCCAAAAGATTAGCCGCTTTGTGGCGTGGAGCTTTAAAGATAAAGCCGAACGTGCAAAATGGTTGGCGGTGAAGTGTATACTCAAGTAACCTCAAAGTGCTTGGTTCAGCGAGAATTGCTTGGTTTGCAGGCAAGGCAACGATTTGAAGTTCTAGTGCTTCTAAATCAAAAATCGTTAACGCAGTATGCGAGCCAAGCAAACTCGCCCTTCGGGAGCTAGTCACTGGTTCGATTGCTGCGTCAAACTACTTGGAAATAGTTCACTATTCCGCTTCGCAGTTTTCCTTGCACTTGAACCAGTGACAATGCTCTGAATCCTGCACCTTGAAGTCACTTGAGTATATAAAATTAATTATTGACCACGCATGTTATTGAAACCCGCCGATGTGCGGGTTTATTTTTGCCAATTTAAGTTGATAGTTTTGTGCGGCAGCGATATTTCCTGCTTTGATTTCTAATCGAACTAAAGACTGCAGTATCTGAGCTTGTTCCCCCAACTGTTGCTTGGCATTTATCAACCTCGCTCTGGCTGGTTCAAAGTCGTTGTGAGCAATTTCTAATTCGACTAAGTGGAATAGCGTTCTTAAATTATCAGGTTGATAACTCAGAGAGCGACGGAAGTGGTCAATCGCAAGTTTATCTTCTCCCCCTTTAAGCGCACAGTAACCCGCATTCGCATAGCTGCTCCCAATGTGCGGATAGGTTGGCTGTTCAGTTGCTCGTATGAAAAATTCATTGGCACGTTGATACTGCTGTTGACTGCAAAGAAATACCGCATAGTCATTTAACACATAGCTATTGTCGCGATGATAGTAGAGCGCGGTTTTATAAGTTCGCTCCGTTTTAGTGAGTTCATTGACTTGTTTAAAGTAGTCGGCTTGGGTAAGTAAGGTACGGTAATAGTTGGGCGCATGTTGTATTGCTTTATCAAGGTTTTCTTTTGCTCTGCTGAGGTTGCGCTGTTTGAGGTAGCCTTTGGCAAGCTCGATACGTGCATCCGCTTTTTGCTGGTGGGAAGGCATTGAATCCGTCTGCTTAGTGATAGGCTCGCTGGCGCATCCGGTTAACAGCGTTGACCCTACTATGGTTACAGCCATAGTCACTAATCTTAATTTCATCTTCGCCTCCTTATTGGCTTGAGGTGAGTATATCTAGCACAGGAGAGGGTTAAGTTGCGTTTGCGGATGGGGTAAATCGAGTCAGATCAAAAAAGACCAACAGAGTTGGTCTTTGTACTTGATTCCAATTTGAACTAACTGGCTTCGTTTAATCGTCTTTGGTGAAGTTTGCTTCACTAAAGTGTTCCAGATCGAAAGGTGTTTGTTGGTAAACGCAGTAGTTGAGCCAGTTGGAAAACAACAAATGGCCGTGACTACGCCAACTGGCGCACGGTGGGTTATCTGGGTTGTTGTTGGGGTAATAATTGATTGGGATCGCAGGCTCCATTCCTTCGCTGAGGTCTCGGACGTATTCATGGTGAAGAGTATGCGAATCGTATTCCGGATGACCTGTGACAAAGACATTGCGCTTGTCTTTGGTTGCCGCTAAATAAACGCCTGCCACATCTGAGGTTGCCAGAATATCGAGATCGGTATGTTCCGAGAGAAACTCAGATGAAAAATCAGCATAGCGTGAGTGTGGAGCCAAAAACTCATCATCAAAACCACGTAATAGTGGGCTAAGCGGATTGACGGTTTGGTGTTTATAAACGCCAGAAAGCTTCTCTTTACGAGTACGCTTAGGCAGGTTGTATAATAGCTTCAAACCAGCTTGTGCGGCCCAGCAAACATAAAGGGTTGAGGTTACGTGCTCTTTTGCCCAGTTCATGATGCTCTGTAGATGCTCCCAATAAATCACATCTTCAAATTGCACTAAGCCGAGCGGCGCACCAGTAATGATCATGCCATCAAAGTTGCGTTGCTTGACCATTTCAAATTGGCGATAGAAAGTATCCAGATGCTGAGTCGGTGTATTCTTGCTCGGACGATTATCGATTCGCAGAAGTTCAATATCCACTTGTAGCGGACTATTCGATAGCAAGCGGAGAAATTGAGTTTCCGTTTCTATTTTCTTCGGCATCAGATTGAGGATCAACACTTTTAGTGGTCGTATATTCTGCGTCGCGGCGCGAGTTTCTGACATCACGAAGATGTTCTCTTCACGCAGCACGTCAGTGGCTGGTAGTTGATCGGGGATCTTGATCGGCACGGCTTTCTCCCTAAAGCAGTATTTTAGACGTCTATACATCCAAACTTACAACAATCATTTTAAGATGTCGACAGCAAATTTAATTTATCCCAGACGGAGGTGCAATCCAAGCCTTCGTATCCATGCGGGCTTAGATGTTATGGAGTGTGTTTAAGTGAGTGACAACAGCGATAGAGGCAGTTAGCGATAACATGGTGACTGGTTTATACTGCGCGTCCTCAATTGAATCAGTTGGTAGTCAATTCATATTATGCCGAAGCTTACTCTTATTCGTGGTTTACCTGGTTCTGGTAAAAGTACCTTAGCAAAAACTTTCCAAGCTCAGCATTTTGAAGCGGATATGTACTTTGTTGATAAAGATGGCGAGTACCAATTTAATCCTACTCTGTTAGAGCAGGCGCATGCATGGTGTAAGCAGCAAACCGAACAAGCACTGCGCAAAGGAGAGAACGTAGTCGTCGCCAATACCTTTGTCCGTCGCTGGGAAATTCAGCCTTACTACCAGTTAGCCAAAAAGCTCAAAGTAGAGTTTGAGATCATCGAATGTCATGGCGATTATGGCAGTATTCACGGTGTCGAGCGGAGCGTGATCGAGAAGATGCGTGCTAAATGGCAAGAGTGGCAGGTATGAGGGGGAGAGGCGAGAAAGCGAGAATTGAGAGCTGAGAGTCGAGAAAAGAGAAAAGAGAAGAAGGGTGACGAGTGCCACCCTTGATAGTTTAAGCTTTGATTTTTGTCGTTTAAGTGCCCAGATGGCAATCGCTAGCCACACTATGGCTTGAATCCATAATTGAGTGTAATACGGCGCAGCTTGCTGCCATGTTGCCCCCATCTGATTCAAGGCTAAAAAGCCTTGGATACCTGGGGTACTTGGGAAGAGATTCGCAAGCCATACAATGATGCTCGGGATTGAGCCGGTCGGCCAAATAAAGCCGGCGCTAAAGACCAGTGGCATTGAGCTAATCAGTACGATTAAGGTGACCAGCTCTCTGCGTGGCAAAATTGCGCCAAGCCAGATGCCAATCGCACATGATGCTAATAGAAAAGGCAGTAACATAGCCAATAGGGCACTGGCGTGAGCCAATTGACTGACGCCGTGCATGGTAAAGCTAGCACCGAAATAGTACATGCTGAGTAGATAGTAAATTGCCACCAGTACTATGCTGCGTACAGCGATGAGCTTATACGCCGGAGTGTTAGTCCAGTAACCTTTGCCGTGTTTCTGCGTGCCGCCCATAAGCCCTGATGCCATGGCTAATGTTTGTTGTAAGATCAGCACAAACACCGCAGGTACCACATAATCCACATAGCCCATGCGCGGATTAAACGTAGGCTTCATATTGAGCTGCGTCGCGGAGTATTGCTTAGCCGCTTGCTCGATTGGAGTGCCGTCCATGACCAACCGGCTGACGGTGGTTTGCGCCGCCAATGTGCCGCCTGCTTGCGCCAAGCCCTCAACAATCGTGCCGTAAACCAGAAAATAAGAAGCGTCACCAGCATAAGATAGTGTCGGGCTTTTACCTAACAACAGGTCTTTATAGAAGTGCTCAGGTATGACCAATATTCCGCTGATCTCGCGAGCCAAAAACGCCTCTTTTGCCGCTGCAATGGTTGAGTCTCGTTGAATGATCTGTACTTGCGGAGTGGCATCAACCATGCGTTCTAGTCGATAACTGGTCTGGCTATGGTCTAAGTTAACCACACTGATTTTTTGCTCTCTTGGCGTCTGATGGCTGTAAGGGAGTGGGTAAAGAAACGAGTAGAAAACCACACCACCAAATACAGTTAACATCACCACTGGATTGGTTAGTAAGGCTTTGAGTTCGGCTTTGATCAATTCAAACAGGTTCATTCTGGTTGCTCCTGTTTTACAGTTGCCGGTATCGCAGTGGCAGTTAAATGCTTTTTGATGAGTAAGCCAGTTAGTAGCAGTGGTAGCAAATAACCAAGCATAGGCAATAACTCCTGAATAGAGACCTGCCAACTGGCGCCATAACTCACTTGACTGACTTGCAGCTCAATATAGTGGCTGATTGGGAGCAGACTGCGCCAAAATTGGGCGAGGGTATTCATGTCTGTCACCGGGAAGGTAATCCCCATAAACGCAAAGCTAGGTGCGGTAAAAGCGCCAGCAAAGCTCATCGCTCGGGCAGGGTCTAACGTCATAAAGAAGAAAAAGCTCCCCATGATCATGCATGCGATAACCGTCAACCATTGTCCGATAACCAGTACTAATAAACTGCCGTCCATCGGCCACTTGAAACCAAGGTAAAACCAACAGAGAAAAGCAAAACCTTGCAGGGCAAACACGGGGATGTATGGTGACATTGTCACAACTAGTCGTCTGATAGGTTGTTCAGCTAACCATTTATTTAGCCCTTGCTGACGATGATTGGCTGCCAAGATCAAGATGGTGCTTACCACAACGACTATTTGCCAAAGCGCAGGAATGATTGCCGAGACGAGGAATTGTGCATAGTTACTGTTTTTATTAAACAGCGGGGTAATTTGCGTTCTAATCGGTAACGCTTGACCCATTGCACTACTCAAGGTCTGGTTGCCATGAGCGAGGTTAGCGATGGTGGCAATTTGAGCGTTAAATGTTCCCTGTGCTTGAACAAACGCAGAGTTGATTAACTTACCAATCAAGATAAATTGGCTGTTATAAAAAACCGAAACTTGCGGGTTTAATCCTTTATAGACATCTTGCTCAAAGTTATGGGGTATCACAGCATAGGCGTAAATATCACCATTGACTAGCGCTTGTTCCGCTTGGTTGGCGCTTTGCATCTGTTCTACTACAGCCATCGATGAAGTGGCATCGTAATAGCGTGATAATGTACGCGACATCTCACTGTGCGAAAGGTCAACCACAGCGATAGGAACATTACGGGCGATACCTTGAGAAAAGATCGCCCAAATAGAAATGGCCAACGCGATCGGCAACCAAGTGAGACAAGAGAGCAACCATCTATCTCGTCTCACTATCTGCCACTGGCTGGTAGCGCTTGCGTTAGAGTTTTGCTGAGAACTCATTACAGTTCAACCACCAAACTCATGCCCATGCGCAATTCTGGCTCTGGTGTGACAGGGCGCGCTTCCACTTCAAAAGTACGCAAGTCAAATCCTTGAGATGCATCGGTAGAGCGCCACGTAGCGAAGTCGCCCATTACGGCAACATGGGTTACTTTAAATTCCACTTGTTTGTCTAACGCAGGCAGATAGGCGGTGAATGTGCTGCCTTTGTTAAAGTGTTTTAGCCAGTCTTCACGCACATTGAGCACGGCCCATGAATCTTGTCTATCGACGACGGTAACCACAGGAAAACCTTGTGGGGCGAGTTCGCCACTTTGTAGTAATACCTGCGATACCTCACCGTCAAACCAGCTTTTGATTTGAGTGTCAGCGGCAAAGGCTTCTACTTCAGCGACTGCACCTGCGGCCATGCGGGCTTTTTCCGCAGCAGCAAGTTTGGTTTCAGAACGGGCACCTTCTTTCGCCATTTGGTACATTTGGAAAGCAGCACTTTCGGTGTATTTTGCAGCTTGCCATTGGGTTTTAGCCTCGTCACGTTTTTGCTCTGCGACGACACCATCATTGTATAGGTTGTTCACGCGTAGATAGGTTTTTTCCATCAAATCAGCGGCTGCTTTGGCTTTTTGCCATTGATCTTTGGCGGCTTGAATCTGTTGTACACGCGCACCTTTTTCTGCTTCTTGTGCCAATGCACCTGCCGCTTTTTGACCGGCTTTGGCTTGTTCAAGTTTGGCTTCAATCTCTGGGCTGTGAATGGTGAAAATTAGCTGCTCTTGCTTGACCTCATCGCCTTTACGCACCAAAACCTGATCGATTCGCCCTGCGACTTTGGATGAAATGCTGTATTGCTGAGATTCGATCTGCCCCTGTAAATGCATAGGTTTCGGTTGATAGGCTTGGTAAAAGCTGTAACCAATCCAAGAGGCGAGAGCAATTGCAGTGGCCGAAAGTAATAATGTTTTCTTGTTTTTCATGTTGGTTCCTTATTACAGGCTGTGAGTGGCAATTGCATTATGTTGATACTGAGCAAAACTGTTCATTTGACTAGAAAGCGCCAGTAGTTTTGATAGCGAAATAAGGTAGTTGAAGCTCGCTGCTGCGCGTTGCGTTTGAACGCTGGCCAAATAGAGCTGTGCGTCAACCACATCGGTGGAGGTTGAAAGACCTTGAGAAAACGCTTTTTCGCGTAAGCGTAAGTTCTCTTTTGCCAGTTCAATGCTAGAGCCTAAGCCAGTTACTTCTTCTTGTGCTTGCTGAGCTTCTAAATAGGTTTTTTTAACCAATACGGAGAGATCTTGTTTCGCTTGTGCTTTTAGGTAGCGCACTTGGCTAACTGCGCTATGGGCTGCTTGTACATTTTCACTGCGACCGCTGTTATCGATCAGCGGCACGCTGACACCGAGCCCGACCAGCCAGTCTGGTTTCATCTGGCTGGCTAGCGAATCATCTTCATGCAGACTGTAATCACCGTATAGATACACTTCAGGGTAGTATTTGCCTTTTTCTGCCTTGATTAAGCTACTTGCTTGTTTCTCTTTGGCATCGAGCAGATCAAGTCCTGGGTAAGTCTCAAGCGTTTGCTCGATAAAAGCAGAAAGAGGCGGCAAGTTTTGGTTAATAAATAGCGCGCTGCGAGGCTCTACGCTCGAGGATTGATTGAGAATTTCAGTCAGTGCCGATTGGGCAATCTCCAAGCTTTTTTGTGCTTTTTTGCGTTCAACTACCGCTTTGTCTAAAGCAGCGTCTGCTTGAAGTCGCTCAACACGCGCGATTTGTCCTTGCTGCTCGAGTTTAACTGCGTTATCACGGTGTTTGGTTAATCCGCCTTCAACCAATTCACGTGTTGCGACCACTTCTTGCGCAAGCACCACACTGAAATAGTACTTACTTAAATCTTCATAACGCGCCTGAGTTTCCATTGCCAGTTGGCTACGCGCCTCGTCGGTTTTACCTTCCGCAGCACTTTGCGCGGCACTAATGCGTCCACCGGTAAAAATAGGCCAAATAGCGCGTATAGAAGAGGTGAAAATATCACGCTCAGAAATGGTAGAGGTAGCTGAACCCAAACTGCTAACCAATGACGCGGCCCCCGGGATTGAAGCTATAACATTCGCTGGTACATGTGGCAGGCCATCTACGCTATCAAAAAGTTGCTTTCCTGAAACCGTTACATCTTGATCCAAACGTGTGTAATTGGCGCCAATAGTGACTTTAGGCAGATTAAGATCATCAGTGGCACTTTGTAGGTGTTGGTATCGCTCGACATTGGCACGTTGCGCGGCGATGGAATTATTGTCTTGCTGTAGCAGTTGCCAAGCCTCATCAAAACTAATCGCAGCACTATAAGCCATTGGCGATACGGTGATGCAACTAAGTGAAAGACTAAGTAGCAGAGATTGGGGACGTAGTTTCATGGCAATCCGTTAAGCAAAATAATTTAGAGTATATACTCTAAGAAAGGGTTGCGCAAAAAATGCCTACTAAATCAAACATCTTAAGTTTTACGGTATGCTCAATTGAACTTTTGTGCAACAGGGTTAATACTGAATTGGCATTAGTTAGGAAGGTGCGTCAAATGTGCTCTATCTGTGCTGTTTGACGCGGTTTAGATGCAGTTAAACGCAGAACTGTTATGCGTAAACTTTAGAAGAGGAGGTTATAGCCTCCCACCTAGTATGCCAAAGGAGGGCTAAGACGGATGACTCAATCGTTAACGTCGGCTAGAAGGTTTTCTATACGTTTTACTGTCGGAACCATGTTTATTTTCGCTACGGTGATTACTGCCGCGATAGCGATAAGCATGCAGTATTTTTTTAGCAAGCAAATGTCTCAAGATCATGTGCTGAGTAAATTGAGCATGGCGAGTGCTGAGATCAGTGAATATATCCAGCAAATTGAAGTCAATGCCAGCAGCAGCGCGAAGATATTACGTAGCGTTTCCATTGCTGCTGAGCGTCAACTTGATGAACGTGATATTCGCGATATATTTATTCAGGTTTTGGTTGATAACCCTCTGTTCTATAGCCTTTATTATGGCAAGGAGAATGAAGATTTCTATCAAATTATTAATTTGGAATCATCGCCGATTGTTCGCGAACGAATTGGCGCAGGAGAGAATGATCGTTGGGTGATCATTAAAATAAAAGGTGATGCACAAAATCGTATTAGAACGACAGAGTTCTTTACAGAGCGCTTATCACGCACACGAATTGAATCTGAAAAGAGTAATTACTTCCCCTCGCAAAGACCATGGTTCCATTCTGCAAGTGAACAGTCAGTCTATAAAACAGCCCCTTACTTATTTAAGCACTTAAAGATCACGGGGCAAACTTACTCGACACGCAGTCAAACATCGGTCATTGGTGTGGATATTGTTTTATCGTCAGTCAGTTCAAAAATATCGGCGGATTCACTGGGTCTGGCGGAAAATCCAAATGTTGAAGCGTTTTTGTTTAATCACAATGGTGAGGTGATTGCTTCGAACTTGCCTTCGCGAAATGAGATCAACATACCGCTTGCTGAACCAATGGTGTTAACGGAAGACGAACGTGCTTTGGTTGCGAATATGCCTACGCTGGTTGTTTCCAATCAAAATAACTGGGGGCCTTACGACTTTGCGCAAGCCGGTGAGCCTCAAGGGTACGCAATCGACAAGTTGAAATTGCTGGCACAATTAACGGGATTGAAGTTGGAGTTCGTTAACGGCTTCGATTCCAAGACGCTCCTGAATAAGTTTTCAAGTGGAAAAATTGACGTTTTACACTCGGTCACCGATGGCCTTGTTGGCGCTTATGGCTTGGATTCCACCGATTTCTACTCAGCGCCGATAGGGATTGCAACGCTTGTCGATCAAAACGTGCCTGCCAGTTTATATGACATAGACACACAACGGGTTGGTGTAGTTGCGGGGCGAGGTATGGCTGAGTTGATTACTCACATTTTGCCTAATGTCAGTGTTTTACGTGTCAGTGATTTTAAGTTGGCCAAACAATATTTACTTAATGGGCAAGTTGACGTTGTTGTGGATAGCTATTTGGCGCTGAATGAGATGAAAGGAATCGCCAACATTGACGCGATTGAGGTCAATAAACTGCTGGGGCTCGATAGCATTCCATTCCAACTATTGCTGAGTGAGCGTTATGCTAGCCTTATGCCCATCATGAAAAAAGCATTAAAGCAGATAACTGCTGAACAGCAACTTGCCTTGGAAACGAAATGGTTAGATGAAACTGTCTCTAAAGGTGGTTTTGTACCTTATCCGGAGTTGTTTAAGCTGGCGTTAAACGAGCGGAATCATAATCAGATACTACAAAGTAACGACCAAAGTCGCTATATCTATGTCTCTTTAGTTTCAGGCATTGGTGGAAATGAATACTTTGCGGTTATTGTTCCAGAAGAGGTCATTACCTCTCAGGTGATGTCGGGTTTGATGACGTCGATAGCGATTACTGCTTTTGTGATGGTTATTGTGTTACCGATAGCGTGGATATTTGGTTCTCCTATTGTTACGCCAATTGCCCGATTGAGAGCCGAAACACAGCTCATAAAACAGCGAAAATTTGCCAAAGTTCAATTGGTCGATAGTCACATCAAAGAAGTCCATGAGCTGTCTGAATCGATACTAGAAATGGTTGATGAAATTGAGAAATATCATAAGGAGCGTGAAGCCTTTATTGATGCGTTTATTTATGTCATTGCACAAGCAATCGACGATAAGTCACCATATACCGCTGGGCACTGTAATCGAGTACCTGAACTAGGCATTATGCTGGCGGAGATCGCCGAACAAACACAAAACGGTAAGTTTAAAGATTTCAAATTCAATAGTGCAGATGAACGACGTGAGTTCAAAATTGCCGCTTGGCTGCACGATTGCGGAAAAATCACTACGCCGGAACATATTGTTGATAAGGGCACCAAGCTAGAAGCGAACTACAACCGTATTCACGAAATACGGACTCGCTTTGAAGTGCTTTGGCGTGATGCTGAGATTGAGTACCTTAAAGCGGTGTTGGAGGAACCAAATTCGAAATCCGCAGCATTTGAAACTCTTCATCAACGCCATGCTCAATTACAA
The DNA here is from genome assembly GCF_015278125.1 of Vibrio fluminensis. Classification (GTDB taxonomy): domain Bacteria; phylum Pseudomonadota; class Gammaproteobacteria; order Enterobacterales; family Vibrionaceae; genus Vibrio; species Vibrio fluminensis. The sequence continues at coordinate 107,071 of NZ_JADILO010000001.1, read as the reverse complement.
CAGGACTTCGAATTTGTTGCCAAAGCGAATGTGGGTGTCGAATTTATGAGTGACGAGGCGATCGATCGAGTGAAAGAGATTGCTGATCAAACTTGGCTGCGGCATTTTGACAATCGCCTTGGATTGTCTCCTTTTGAAGAGCTAAGCAAAATGCCCACTAAAGAATCACTGCCTACCGAGGAAAAGCTCTTAGCGAACAAGCCTGAGCATATTATTCATCGAGTTAGACCGTTGGAGTTTGACCCCAAACTGGGTTTTGATATTGATGTGCCAGAGCATCAATATAACCAAGGTGAAATCTATAACTTAATTATTCGCCGTGGAACGCTCACTGCAGAAGATCGCTTTAAAATCAATGAGCATATGACGAGCGGAATTAAGATGCTGGAAGCGCTGCCATTTCCTCCCGAGTTGGCAAAGGTGCCTCGCTATGCTTCTACTCACCATGAAACTCTTAATGGTCGTGGTTATCCGCGAAAGCTCAATGCAAGTGATTTATCGATACCTGAACGTATTCTGGCTATTGCTGATATTTTTGAAGCGTTGACTGCAGCCGATCGTCCTTATAAGAAAGCCAAACCACTGAGTGTGGCGATTGAAATCATGCACAGTATGGCGAAAGATGAGCATATCGATTACGACTTGTTTATTCTATTTTTAACCAGTGGTGGTTTTGAACGCTATGCAGAGCTTTATCTGCCTGAAGCGCAGCGCGATAACATTGATTTATCAAAGTACCTTAAACAGCAACAGCCGGCATAAATGCAAATAACGCAAAAAAAGAAAGGAGCTCCGAAGAGCTCCTTTTTAGCGGCTGTGACTATTGGCCGTTAATCGGTGACCGATTTAGTGTTGCGGTTTGGTATTACGCGTTGAACCGCATTAATGATTATTGGGCTAAACAGGATGAGCACTGCTAGAGCGGTAAACGCCAGAGTAATAGGGCGTTCCCATAAGAAGCTCAGCTCACCATCACTGATCATCAGGGCGCGTCGTAGGTTTTCTTCCATCAAACCACCTAAGATAAAGCCAAGCAATAGCGGGGCAAGAGGGAAGTTTGCTAGCCTTAATGCTATCGCTGCCATGGCAATCACAATCATGATAAATACATCGATAGTATTGAATGATACTAGGTAAACGCCTGTAATTGAGAAGAACAGAATCATTGGCAGTAATACCGTTCTTGGCACTGCGAGCAGCTTCGAGATGTAAGGGATCAAAGGTAGGTTCAGAATCACCAACACAATGTTACCGATGTACATTGAGATAATGACTGACCAGAATACATCTGGGTGCTCAACGAAAAGGCGTGGACCTGGCTGAATGCCATAAGCGATCAGCGCGCCTAGCATGATTGCTGTTGTGCCAGAACCTGGAATACCAAGCGTGAGAAGAGGTACGAAAGAGCCGCTTGATGCCGCATTGTTAGCTGATTCTGGCGCGACTAAACCGCGAATGCTGCCTTTACCAAATTCTTCTTTTTTCTCTTTTGGTGCGAGGTTACGTTCCATGCCATAGCTTAAAAAGGCCGCGATGGTTGCACCTGCACCCGGAAGAACGCCAGTAAAGAAGCCTAAAATGGAAGAGCGAATTGAAACAGGCGCGACTTCTTTAATTTCTTCTTTGGTGACCTTCATACTGCCGATGTTCGACAGCTTATCTTGCTCTTCACCGCGGGTATCGTTACTTGGTTTAAGAATACCCATTAAAGTTTCACCTAGAGCAAAGGTCGCCATTGCCAATAGAAGGAAGCTAAAGCCATCCATTAAATCAGTAAGGCCGAAGGTAAAGCGCTCAACGCCAACACCTTTGTCGATACCGACTGTTGACAACATCAAGCCTAAAATGGTCATCATCCATGCTTTTAGGACTTGTCCCTTGCCCGCAAACGCAGCAACAGCAGAAAGACCGAGCACCATTAGGGCGAAATAATCTGAGGATTGAAAGCTCAGCGACACTTTAGCGAGAGCAGGGGCGGCAACCAATAACATGATGGCAGATAATGTACCGCCAGTGAATGAAGAGTAAGCTGCCAGAGCTAACGCCTTACCGGCCATGCCTTTTTTCGCCATTGGGTAACCGTCAAACGCGGTGACCACGGTTGAAGAACAACCCGGCGCATTAATAAGTATTGATGACGTTGAGCCTCCAAATACCGCGCCGTAATAAACACCTGCCATAAGAATCAGACCTGAAGAGGGCTCCAATCCATAAGTAATTGGGATCATCAGCGCGATAGCTGAAATTGGTCCGAGTCCCGGCAACATTCCGATAAAAGTACCGACAAAACAGCCAACCACCACCATCATGATGTTCATTGGCATTACCGCAGTCGACAATCCTTGTAAGATTCCATCCAACATAACTTAAATCCTATCGTTTATGACCACATTAGAAACAGCAAACCAGGCTCAAGATAGATATCTAACCCTTGTGTAAGCAGCAAGTAAAACGCGACAACAAAGGGTATCGAAGCGCCAAAAAGGACACTTTTGCGTCGTTCACCAAGAATATAAAAACCGGCGAGTAAAAACGCACTGGTGGCGATGACAAAGCCGACATAAGTCAGTCCAAGGCCGTAGAGAGCCATCAAAATTACAAAGCCGCCGAGTAGTTTCCAATTGAATGAGCCAACTTCGATTTGTTCTTCATCCCCATTTGCGGTAACAAGTAGCATGAGTGCTAACGCAACGCCCAAATAAGTGAGTATGGTTGGCAAAGTGCGAGCCGTGAACGGTTCATATTCGTCCCCAGGGAATAGGGGGATTTGAGAGGTTTGATACCCGTAACACAAGCAGACGGCGAGAAAAATCAGTGCGCCTACGCGATCACGGCAAAGGAGATTCTTTTTGGAAAAAAAAGACGTAGAGGAACGAGACGGTAAATCCGACATATCAAACTCCAAATACTTTAGGGGAAAAGATAGCCAACGACCAAACTAACTAGCAACACGGGCAAGGAGTAGTGTTAATAGTGTGCCTCGTCGATACAAATATGAGGTAAAGTTGAACGTTGGCTAGGGAAATTAGGCTGAGGACAAATCAGCCTAAACAGCTTTCCAAATCTTGATTTAAGTTAGATTTATTTTAGGAAGCCTAGCTCGCGCATTAGGTTACCCATTTGAGTTTCTTGATCTTCTAGGAAAGCAAAAAACTCTTTATCTGCTTTGTAGTTGTCGATCCAACCGTTGCGATCACGTACCACTTGCCATTGGTCTGTGTTGTACATTTTGGTAAATGCAGCGTTCCATTCGTTGATTTTTTCTTGGCTAACACCAGGCGCTGCGAAGAAACCACGCCAGTTAGCAAAGACCGTTTCATTGCCGTACTCAGTTAGGGTTGGAATATTTGGCGCTGCATCTAAACGTTTTGGTGCAGTAACTGCAAGCACCTTAACTTGGCCGGCTTTAGACATTTCTAATACTTCACCCAGACCCGTTGAAAGTAACGGGGTTTCGCCAGAAAGAAGTGCCGCCATTGCTTTGCCACCCGCATCATAGGCGATGTAGCGTACTTTACGAGCATCGAAACCTTCACCTTTGAACGCAGCGGCAACCACAAGGTGATCCATGCTGCCACGAGCAGAACCACCAGCAACTTTAACGTCACGAGGGTTTTCACCAAACGCCTTCACTACATCTTCCCACGTGTCAAACGGCGAGTCAGGCGATGTTACGATTGCACCGTAGTCGGCAATGGTTGCGGCTACAGGCGTTAAATCACGGAATGATTGAGGGAAAACGCCTGTTAGTGAACGGACTACGATCGGGGTTGAATTCACCATCAGCGTATCTTCTTGGCGCTCTGCTGTTTCAATTAGGTGGGCAATTGCTTTACCACCACCACCGCCCGACAGGTTCTGGAATGAAACATTGGTGACCAAATCTTCTTTCACTAATACGTCACCAGTACCGCGAGCGGTCATGTCCCAACCGCCGCCGGCACCTCCAGGGATCAGAAAGTGGATTTTCTCTATATCAGCAGCTAGAGCATTAAACGAAAATGATGCAGCGATGATTGAAGCTGCGAGGGTTGTTTTCATTCCCTTAAACATGAGTCACGTTCCTTCTGTTAAAGCGCAAAGCGCTAGAGGTAATGTTTATATGCAACATATTGAGCAGTATGCCACAAGCTATATTAGGCGCTATTATTCATATGTCTATATTGGCGCTAGTAGGTGTATTCTGGGGGTATGTTAAGCACCAACAGTTTCAAGGTTATGAAAATGTTAATTTGATGTCTTTAAAGCATCGATAATGTGATTATTGAACATTGTGGAGGTTTTGTTCATTTTGTTCACAGCGGTGTTGATAATATTATTAAATTTATAAAATGCGACTAGTGACGCGGTAAATTAAAGGAGTGGCACGCTGTTGTATCTAATTTTGAGAAGTTGTGCCGAATAATTATTGTCTATTTGAAGGCCTAGATTGGGAATAAATTTTGAGCAGTAGGAAATGTCTGATGGAAAAAATGGCGAAATGAAGCATTTAGTTGCAAAAGTTTAGTTATATGTAGTTACTATACTCAAGTATATATTGATTGTAACAAGGGCTGTCGGCATTGTACGATCGCTTGAGTATTAGTTTAGAATAATTGTTTGAATTTAAGAGAGACATTGAGTGATTGCGATCCGCGCAGGAAAGACGACTGATTTAGAGCAGCTTAACGAGCTAATGTATCAATTGCACCATGAGCACCATATACAAGACCCACTAAATTTCAAAACAGCGGAAGAGATCGAACAAGAAAAAAGCATCGCTCGTTATTTAGACAATCCTGATTGTTTGGTTTTTGTTGCTTGTCATGAGGATCAAGTTGTCGGTTTTATTAGCGGTAATTTTTGTGAGCTTATTTCGTCGGTAAGCAAACCTGTGCAAATGGGGAGTGTAGATGAACTATACGTTTTACCTAATTGGCGCAAAAAGAGAGTAGCAAAACAGCTTTATCACGTGTTAGAAACCCGTTTTGCTGAATATGGCGTAGAGCAAGTTTTTGTTGAGGTTTGGCACTTTAATCAGCAAGCTTGCTCGTTTTACGATGATTCAGGCTTCAAACATCATATTCACTGGCTTAGAAAACAACTTTAAAAAAGAAATCGAATGAATACAGTTTTGCGTAACGCATTATTGATGAGTTTTTTGCTTATCATATCTTTAACGGCATCGCCTAGCTTTGCAAGTGACCACTTTAAAGGAGCAGTATGCCTGATCCGCTCCGATAACAACTTGGTGATGGTCAAAGAGGTTCTCACTGATAAGTGGTCTCTACCTGCGGGCACCATTGAAGCTGGCGAGCCTCCGCAACAAGCAGCCCAGCGAGAGGTTTGGGAAGAGACAGGCCTTGTGGTCAGTGTTGGTAAGGAGCTATGGCGTGGAGAAAGTGCTATTTTCTTTGATTGCGTTTCCGACTCTGATTTGATTGCGTTTGCGCAACAAGACAAAGATGGTGGATATGAACTGCCAATTTGGTTTGCTCCAGATTATGGCGTCGAGGTTTCCCGAGCGCACCTTATTGATGCTAAGACTGTTTCGGCCGAGGATTACCGTTATCCGGATCAATGGGAATCTATCGCTAATGGTTATTTGGGGGCGACCAGCCAAAAAGTGAGTTTTGTTGAATCGCTAGCCCAGGCGGCACCGAGGTTTAATCAATTGGAGCTTCCTTGGATCGCCTCACTGCAATCTTACTTGCTTTATAGTGAGAACCCGCTTGTTAACATGATGAGCTCGTTGGTGTTGGTTGGCTTATGGTTTACTTCACCTTGGTGGTTGCTGCTGTTGCCGTTATGCTATTCCCAGTTTGGTCGCGACTTCACGTTGAAATTGATTTTTACCTTAGCTTTTGGCGCACTTGTTGTTCAAATGGGTAAGTTAGGTTTTCAACTGCCGCGTCCTTTTGTTTATCAACCCAACTTAAACCTGGCAGAGCAAATAGGCTATGGTCTACCAAGTTTATCGCTTACGCTTTGGACGATTAGTATTGCGATGATCAGCAGTCAGCTTGATTTAAGAGGGTGGAATCGCTTTTATACTTGTTGTGCTGTCGGTTTATGCTGGCTAGTAGCGGCTCTATTTTATAGCGCTAGCACTTTTTTATTAGACTGTCTCATTGGTGTGCTTTTTGGTTGGCTTTGCGCTTGGCATATGTCGCGTTTAGAAACGACAATTGGCCCGCAAAGTAATGAACTGTTTACCAAAAAAGGTGTATGGTTGCTACTTCTAATGGCCTCTTCAGCGATTGCATTTATTTGGCAAACGCCGGCACTATTAGGTCTTACATTCGTTGTCTTAGCGACTTTTATTTGTGTGGTGGGATTTAATCTACCAAACCAGATTTCGAGCAAAAATGCGCTGATGCTAAGTGGCTGTTTAACATTGATCACATTCGGCTTTGCTCATGCACACAGTTTGGTTAACAGCAGTAATTTTAAATCACTGATTGTCTATGTATCGTTATTGCCGGTTTTGCTGATGTTTAGTTTTGCATTTATCCGAATCGTAGGTGAAAAAAAACCTAGCCGAAGCTAGGTTTTTCTAAGTTAAATTAGCATTTGAACTGTGAGACCAATCTATCAAGTTGATCGCATTGTTGATTCAAGCCTTGGATGCTGTGCTCTGCACGTTGAACACTTTCCACGACTTCAGCACTGTTGCTTGCGATACGGACAATGTTTTCTGATACTTCTTCACTGACCGTATTTTGTTGAACAGCTGCGGAAGCAATATGGGTGTTCATATCACTCATACTTGATATCGCGTTAAGGATAGATTGTAACGATTGACTCGCTTGACCTGCTGATTCGATAGTGCTCTCGCTACTATTGCGGCTTGAGTTCATTACTTCTACGGCCTGTTCTGCACCTTGTTGAAGTTTTTCAATCATGGCTTGAATTTCGCCAGTGCTTTGTTGTGTGCGGCTTGCTAACGAGCGAACTTCATCAGCAACCACGGCGAATCCGCGGCCTTGTTCGCCGGCGCGCGCAGCTTCAATCGCGGCATTGAGTGCGAGTAGGTTAGTTTGTTCTGCAATACCCTTGATCACATCAAGTACAGAAGCGATGTTACCAACATCAGAAGATAGGTGATTGATCACCCCGCTTGCTTCGTCGATTTCAGAGGCCAACGTGCGGATTGAATTAACTGTTTGGTCAAGTACGCGGTTAGTATTTTGTACTTCAACATCAGCACTTTGGCTTGCTTGTGCTGCATCACGAGCATTATCGCTAACAACGTGACTGGTGGCTTGCATCTCGCTTACCGCTGTTGAGACTAATTCACTTTCTTGACGTTGCTGATTCGTTTGATCTGCAATAGCGTTAGAAATAGCGACCAGGCTCGAAAGCTCGTTTTTAACCGAACTATTGGTTGAGACGACTTGCTGGATAGTAGAGCGAATCTTATCTACAAATTGGTTAAAGCTTTCTGCAAGCTTACCGATTTCATCGTTTGAGTTCGATGAAATGGTTTTATTTAGGTCACCGTCGCCAGATGCGATGTCTTCCATTGCTTTTTGGATATTAATAAGAGGTTTTACTATTGAGTTGATTAAAACCCAGCAGGTGAGTAAAGAAAGAATAACAACGATGACCGTACCAATTTGCAGGGCTACCTCTGCCGTTTTAGCCGCGCTAATAATTTCATCTTGCAGTGAGTTTCGTTTCGCTTCGATTTGGTCTTTAACAACATTAAGTTGCTCACGAACAGCGACAAACTGATCTTCAAATTTTTGCGCATTTGCTACATAAAGGCTTGACCACTGCGCCTGAGGGGCTGCGAGCATGGTTTCGTAGCTTTGCAGCCACTGGTTCGCTATTTCATCAAGCAATTCGATGTCTTTTGATAAAGAGGCCGGTAATACACCCTCGTCGACAACCAACTGAGCAGAATTCATTCGAGGAATAGCTTTGTAAGCATTGTCTTTATATTCGAAGTGGTTAAAGTCTATCGCTTCTTGTGTATCTGCTAATGCGATGCCTTGAACGGCTGATGTCGCTTGATAAAGGTCGCGATAAGCGTCCTCAATATTAAACATAGTAGGGACAACAACTTGGTTAAGTTGATAAGTAAGCTCTCCCTGCTGTTTGGATGTTACAATATTGATAATCGAACTTGTCGCAAAAAGCGCGATAATCGCGATAAGTGGGAAAGTGATTTTCTGTTTCACGGATAAATTTCGCAGCATCTTATGTTCCTATTAGATGTGAGTATGTATACGTTTAATGTCTCTGTTTATCTAGATAAACAAAGATGAATTGTTTATTTGTCGGCCAATAATTTTAAATCTTGATTGAAATTAGAGAGCTTTGCGTCGCAAATTTAGGCGAAGAGCAATTTGAATGTTATTTATCCGACTTAAAAAATAAAATTATAGTGTGATTGAGCTTATTTCTACTTACATCATACTTATAATTTCATTAGTAGTTAAAAAGAACCAATTTCATATCCAAAATAATTAGTTCTTAACGCTATGATTGCATAGTAACGTTTTTAATGTGCTTGATGTTGTAGGAAAATGGAGTTTGTGCGCAAATTATTTTTATCGTAACAATTAACTAAGTGGTTCAATGGTCTTTTGATTGCTATGGGTCGCAAAGAATGAGGAGCTGTATTGACAGTCTGTAACACGTTACTTCTCTAGGAAACACGTTCAGATTGACCTTGGCAGTTCGCTCTTATAAGGTGTGGGCCGAAAAATGATCATTGTTCGTAACGACGGGTTGTAGTTTTGTATAAATTGAATGAAATGTTTGAGACCATCCAAGGTGAAGGCAGTTTCACGGGTGTTCCGTCGGTGTTTATTCGCCTGCAGTTGTGCAGAGTTGGGTGTGCATGGTGTGATACCAAGCAAACTTGGCAGGTCAACCTAAACGATCAAACGGATGTTTCACAGGTTTTATCTAAAGTGGAAGAATCCCCTCAGTGGTGTTCGATTTCAGCACAAGAATTGGTTGAGCTTTATCGACAAAAATATACGGCAAAACATATCGTAATCACAGGTGGCGAACCTTGTGAATACGATTTATTGCCACTGACTCAAGCTTTTGAGGCAATTGGCTGCCAGTGTCAAATAGAGACTAGTGGTACATCGCCGGTATCGGTTACTCCTGATACTTGGGTGACGGTTTCTCCTAAAATCGCCATGAAAGGGCGCTTGCCTGTTCTTTCTAGCGCGCTAGCGCGAGCCAATGAAATCAAGCATCCAGTTGGTACGGTTAAAGACATCGAACAATTGGAAGAGCTTCTTGATGGCGAGGAGTTAAAAACGAATGTCATCATCGCACTACAACCAATTAGCCAAAAACCTCGGGCAACGCAGTTATGTATCGACACTTGCATTGAACGAAACTGGCGTCTTTCTATTCAAACCCACAAATATCTCAATATTGCTTAATTAGGAATGACAATGAAAAAAGCCGTAGTCGTGTTTAGTGGCGGTCAAGATTCAACGACTTGTTTAGTACAAGCATTAAAAGAGTATGATGAAGTTCATGCAATTACTTTTGATTATGGCCAGCGCCATAGACTGGAAATTGAAGTCGCCAGCCAATTGGCGAAAGATTTGGGCGCGGCAGCGCATAAAGTAATGGATGTGACGTTACTGAATGAATTGGCGATCAGTTCTTTAACGCGTGATGATATTCCCGTTTCGCATGAATTGCAGGAGAACGGATTGCCGAATTCTTTTGTTCCTGGTCGTAATATTCTATTCCTGACACTTGCTGGTATTTATGCCTATCAGGTTGGTGCGCAAACTATTATTACTGGTGTGTGTGAGACAGATTTTTCTGGTTACCCAGATTGTCGCGATGAGTTTGTTAAAGCGATGAATGATGCTTTGGTAAAAGGCATGGATAAAAACATCACGATTAAGACACCATTGATGTGGCTGAATAAAGCAGAAACGTGGGCATTAGCCGATCAATATCAGGCTTTGGAGCTGGTGCGAAATCATACCTTAACCTGCTATAACGGTATTATTGGCGATGGTTGTGGCGATTGCCCATCTTGCGAACTACGCAAGATAGGGCTTAATGATTACTTAACCAGTCGCGATGATGTCATGGCTGAATTGGTACGCAAACAATCTAATTGATGTAAATAGGGTCGTTATACGCGTCAATGATTTGATTCTTTCCATTGCGTTTCGCTTGATACATGGCTTGATCAAGAATGGAAAATAGTTCATCGAAGTCATTAAGAGCTTTGGTGGTCGATAAGTAGGCAATCGTTGCCGTTACCTGCGCGGGTTGCTCTTCTTCCGTCTCAATATGTGTATTGCATATTGCTTGGTGGATGAAATTAACCCGCTCTTGCACATCAAGTTCATCGACTTCTTTTAGTAGCAATATAAACTCCTCACCACCAATCCTTCCGATGATATCATTTTTATTGATGCTTTCTTGAAGTACCTCAACGATATGCCTCAGTAGGGTGTCGCCAACTAAGTGACCATGTGAGTCATTGATCGATTTGAATTTATCTAAATCAACTAAAATGACGACACTCTTATATTCTAGATTGTTGCTCGCTGGGTGTTTCTTCATCAAATTGATACATGCTGTGCGAGTGAGTGCGCCACTTAAACCATCTGCAATTAATTCACTGCGTTTTTTACGCATGTAAACTACTTGTCCTAATGACGTGGTAAATAGTAGAAGAATAATCAAACCATAAATGAGTGATTTTTTTTCAACCTGATCAAGTTGTTCATGTAATAAGGTGTTCTTGTTGATTAAGTTGTCATTTTCAATTTCACTGAGATAGTTCTGGCGGGCAACATCTAAAGCAATGAAGGCGTTCTTGCTTTCTTTATCGCGCTTCTTCAGCTCTGAATTCGCATACTGACGATAATATTCTAGAGCACTACTGTAGTTGCCTTGTAATTCAGCAATTTCTGCAAGATGTTTGAGTGAGTTTGATGTTAATCGCTCACTACCTATGGATAGAGCCAGGTTGTATGCTTGCAAGGCAAAATCATTAGCTGCGATGTATTTGTTTTGGCTTTTATGAGAATCCGCTAGGGTAAGATATATTTCACCTCGAATGTGACTATTTCCTTGTTTCGTCGCACTATCAAGTGCATCAAATAAATAAGAGATGCCCTTAGAGTGGTCATTTAAACCAATATAGGATTGACCAATGCCAAGTTGAGCAAAAGTTAGCCCATATTGGTGGTTGTATACCTGAGAGATATCCTTGGATTTGACAAAATGTTCAATCGCTTGTTCATATTGATGCTGCTTGAGTAGTACTTTGCCCATACTATGATGAGTTTGTGCAAGCTTTAATGGGATCTCTGTATTGGCTCGCATATCGAGTGAAGTCTGAAGGTACTCTTTAGATTTCTCAAAGTACCCTAGGTTCGCAAGTAGCAGGCCAGTATCATTGTAAATACCAGATGAATCGATATAACTAGGAATAATATTCAGCAATTCTTCGTAAGTTTCTAAGGCAATTTGATATTTACCGATGAATTCACTGTTGTTGGCGATAACACGTAATGCTTGATATTTAGGCAAAATTGGATTGGTCGCATCTTCAATATGTGTTTTCAAAGATGAACAATAGACTTCCCCTTCATGGAAAGATGATTGACGATTTAAGCCTCGGCATAAATAGTATTCGATTAATATCTTTCCGTCCAAATTGCCTGATTGATCAAACTGATCCAAAAGAAGCGTGTAATTGTTGCGTGCGGTAATAAAATCAAGTTGCTCTTCACTATTCAATGCTTCAATTAAAAGCTGTTCTTGCTTAGCGTAGTTGTCCTCGAATAAGTGCTGATTGCCATGATATGGCTGTCCATTCAACAACATAAAGCCATGGATTTTACTGCTGATGTAAAGCTTTTCTACACTAGGTGGCAAAGCATTATATCTATCACGCAGCAGAGAAAGCGCTCGCTGCTTATTCTTAACAAGTGCGTCTGCATATGCTTCTTCCCATTGCGCAATATCGTTTAATGCGTGCGCTGATAGAGATATTGAGATCGAGCAAGCTGTGAGTAATGTGGTAAAGAAACGTTTCATCGACACGTGTTTTGAAATAAATATTTATTAATTAATAGCTTATGATAAGCGAGGAAGGGAATGGGAACAATGAACTCTGGTTTGATTGATGACAAATGTGAAACTTGTCTCGCTTTGAACTGTATCTAGTTAGTTTGTAAAATAGAAAAACGCCATTACGGCGTTTCTCTATATTATTCACGGAAATGGAATTAAAGGTATAGTTTTGCCAACTCAGATGGCTCCATTTCTTTACCTTCAAGAGTTGCATTCCAGTTGGTACCCACAAGAACACCATCTTCGTCTAGCGTTAGTAACCAATCTTCCACGAAAATGTCTAGAGGGATTTCTAGTACTTGGAAATCAGCCCATTCCTCGACGTTGTGAGTCTCAGCATCTTCCTTAGAAGACCAGAAAGGCATCACTTCACTTTCTTCAAATTCTGTCGAATCACAAGATAGCCAACCCTCGTCATTACGAAGCCCCCAAACAAGTTGGTTCGTTTTGGTTTCTTCGATAAATAGAGCCAAGTTTGCGTCGATATCTGCTGTTAATTTGCTCATGTAGATCTCTCACAGGTATGTTTGACCTAAGGTTAGCACCGGGCGAGTTAGATACCAAACAAAAAAGGAGCTTTCGCTCCTTTTCGCTGTAAATTATTGAGTTATTTCGGTAGTCGCGTAAATATTGTCCATTCTTTTACTACGTCACCTTTGTAACCAACCACATTAGCGATGACTTTTCGATTGCGAGCGTGGCTGAGTTCGTCATCGCCATCATCTTCAAGGAGCGTTTCGCCAAAACCAATGACTTTGACGCGGTTAGGGTCAATGTCGTACGACTCGAGCTCTTGTTCTACAGCCAACGCTCGGCGCTCAGATAAAGCTAAATTGTACTCATCGGCGCCCACTTTGCTCGCGTAGCCTTGAATCTCTATGCCTGTCTCAGGGTACTCTTGTAAGAAATCAGCCATTTGGCGAATCTGAGCTTCAAATATAGGCATTATTTCACTTGAATCGTTGGCAAATAAAATGTGAATGCCTAGCGACTCTGATGATTTGACAATTCTTCCACAGCCTTCGTTGGTGATTTCAGAGCCTTCAGGAGTAGAAGTGCAGAGATCTCGCGCGTTGATTACACCGTCGCTATCTTGATCCATTAAATCAGCAACCTGCTCTGGGGTTGGGGTGGCAAGGTATTCGTATTGGTGGTCACCAAACACACAGCCTGATAAAGCGGCCGTGATGGCTGAAAGGGTCATGATTTTTTTAAACATAATTAGTACTCCACCGTTTGATGCCATTCTTTTGGCGTATCAACGCGCAGTGCGTCTAAAAGCGAACCGGTAGCGTTAAAAACACGATACTTAGCAAATTGCTCATCGTATTTAGCATCAATGTATCCTTTACGCGCTTCAAAGAGTTCGTTCTCTGTATTGAGGACATCAAGCAGTGTACGTTTACCCAATTTATATTGTTTCTGGTAAGCAATTACCGTATCAGATGCCGAGTCTACATGGTCAGAAAGAAACTCTTTTTGCTGTACAGTAAGGTCTAGGGCGCTCCAAGATAAGCGGAGGCCTTCTTCTACAGAGCGGAAGGTACGGTCACGGAAATCTTTCGACTTATTCAACTGATAGGCGGCACTATCGGCCAAGTCGCGATCAGTTCCGCCATTAAATAAGTTGTATCGTAAACGCAGCATTGCGGCAAACTCATCGCTACTGCCTTCAATACCGCCAGCATCGTCGCGCCATGTCTGAGTTGCTTCTACTGAAATAGTTGGATAATAAGTCCCTTTACGCTGTTGAAATTGATAGCGTGCGGAGTCAACATCTACTTGGGCTATTTTAATCACAGGGTGGTTCATGTTCGCTAATTCAAGGCCTTCCTCTAAAGTGAGGGGAAGCGCGTTTTCGTCTGCTCTCGGAAATATCAGACCTTGAGGGGATTGACCTACTAAACGTTTAAATTGGGTGTGGACGTCAAATAAGTTATTTTGCGCAGCGATTAAGTTTCCATGTGCTTTTGCAATACGCGCTTCTACTTGAGACAAATCTGCGGTGGAACCAATACCTGATTCTACACGTCGTTTGATATCGCGATGAATTTCTTTGTGTATCGCTAGGTTGGCTTCCGATAATTGTAAAACTTCAAAAGCTTTCGTTGCGTCTAGATATATTCTCGACACTTCTAAGGCGATATCTGAGGCATCGGCTAAAAGTTGGTAGCGCACTGATTCCGCATCTGCTGCGGTGCGCGACATATCATTGATGGTCGCATTCCCATCCCAAATTAACTGAGTGAGGCTTAACGTCGCTTCTTTACGCGTTAAATCATTTTCAATACCAGAAGCGAGATCAACGGATTCGTGTCCGATACCGGCATCAAGGTCTAATTTTGGTAAATAAGCACCTTCCGAGGCTTCTGACTCATAATACTTACTAACAAATTCATTATACGCAGCTTTAATCTCTGGATTATTTGTAATGGTTAAGGAAACGGCCTGTTCCAAAGTCTGGCTTGATACGTTGAAACTCATACCAATCAATAAAGCTAGTGAGCTAAGCTTTTTCAGTTTCAATTTAATTCTCCTAAGGTGCTCTGCGCGTCATTTTACAAAGAAATCATTCTCATAGATGAGAAGTTTGACACTAATCCTATGCTTTTTACGAAAGTTACAAAAGTTCTAATTTAGTGTTTTGTATTAATTTTTTTGTCTGCTTTTTGCATAATTATTAATAATGAGACATCGCGCGCGCGATTATCATTTAATCTGACTAAAAATCGCTCAAGCTAATGCTTTTCTAATGCCTTCCAGAATAAATCGGCCGATTTTTTATAAAACGAAAATGTAATTGTCTCAAATGTTAAAATTATGCTCAAAAAGGTTATTTTCAAACTTTAGTTGCTAATTTGAGAGTGTTATTTTCGCACTGAAATTTACTATTAGTCGCTTGCTCTTTAGTAACACGTCAGTTCACACACCATTCGAGGCTAGAATATGGAAATCGCAAATCAAAATCCCCCCGTAAGTTTGGTTGGAGGTCAGTCTATTGTTATTGGTGTCGATGGTGTAGTACGACAACTTAAACCTGGTGAAGCTCCTAAGCCTGGCGAATTAATCGTCGCTCGCTCTGAAAGTGACCAAGAAAATTTGGCACCAGTTGAGGTTTCACAAATATCGACGGAAGGTGAATTGTCGAATGTAACAGCGGAAATCGATGACATTTTCAGTGCTATTGAACAAGGTGTAGACCCAACCGCGATCGACCCTGAACTCGCGCCAGCCGCTGGTGGACCTGAGGGTTCTAGCTTAGGGTTATCGGGCACCGTTGCTAGAGATGGTACCGAAATTCAGCCGGAAACCGTGTTTGTGACAGAAGCGAGCAGTTTGCTCAGTTTATCAACAACGCAAAGCCTTGGTTTGTTTAGTGTCTTGTCGTCAGTTGGCGACAATGTTCCACCGTCTACAGTTGTTCCACCTACATCTCCTCCTACAGCCAATGATGATCCTGTTGGTTTCACTCTTACTCAAGGCAATATGGCAGGGAGTGAGTTAGGTTGGGGGGGAGTAAAAGAAATTTCAGCGAGTTTTGATGGACAAGGCGCGAATCCGAAATACGTTATTAATGATCGTCTAGGTGTTGATGGTACGGGCATTGATGGTGGCCCTGATAACCAAATTCAATATGATAGGTCTAGTGGTAAGTCGGAAAATTTAAGTATAAAGTTTGATAAATCCGCGACCGAAGGCCGATTTGCAATTACAAATTTATTTGCGAATGAAGGTGAAGTGTCCGATGACGGTCAGTCGAACAACGAAGCGGGTATTTGGACTGCCTACCTTAATGGAGTTGTTGTGGCTAGCGGCTATTTTGAAGGTGTTCCGGGAGGAGAAAAACAGTTTGTTGATATAGAGACCAATGGTAATGCATTTGATGAAATTGTTTTCTCCGCGACTGAATACAGTCTGGGTGCCCAAGGTGACACCTCGAATGATTCTTCAGATTATTATCTTGCAGGGATAGAAGTCTCTTCTCCGGGTCATTATGCGACAAACTCTGGTATACCGCTGCGAATTTCAATTGATGAAATATTAAGTAATGATTCAGATCCTGAAGGTACCGAACTGACGATTGACCAACTGGTTATTGACCCTTCCCAAGGTAGTGCAGAGATAGTAGGCGACGAGATTATTTTTACTCCTGCTCCAGGTGCTTCAGGGACTATGCAAATTCAATATCGAGTTGTAGATGGTGACGGTGAAACAGATACCGCACTGATCAGCATTTTAGTTAATGAACCTATTCCAACTGTAGATTCTGTGACGAATGCGAGCGCGACCGAAGGCGAAGATCTTGTCTTTACGGTGACTCTCGATAAAGAAACATCCGTCGAGACATTATTCAATGGCGCTTTTTCTTTATTAGGTGATACCTCAGCAGAAGATATCAACCTGGACCAAGTTAGTTATACCAATGGTGTGACTATGGTGTCTGGCGGAATTTTACTGGTGCCCGAAGGCGTGACCAGTTTTGATGTAGTACTTCCTACTCGGATTGATATGAAGCAAGAAGATATCGAGAAGTTAGAATTTACGATTCAAAGTTTCGATTCATCAATAGGTGACGCCGTCACAGCTGAGGGAAGTATACTTGACCGTACAGATGTGATTGATGTTGGTTATGAGTTAGAGCAAGGTGACGCAAATGGAGATGGTCTGGTACCTAAATGGGATGAAGGCAATCTTAAAGCAGAAGTGATTGAAAGTGGACAGATTAGTTTAAATCACCTCACGGGTAAAATTGGCATTTCAGGTGGTCCAGAAGATGGGGGGCCAATCAAGCAGATTCAATACGATCGAGATACAGACCAATCTGAAAAATTGATCGTGAAATTAGATACTCCAGCGACATCGGGTAGTTTTGCTGTGTCAAATCTCTACGCCAACGAAGGTGCCGGTGATAACAACCATGAAGTCGGACGTTGGATTGCTAAACTAAACGGTGAGCCAGTAGCAAGTGGATTTTTTGAAGGGGTAGCGAATGGCGAATCACAGACTTACCATATTTACACTCAAGGTTACGCCTTTGATGAGATTGAGTTTTCGGCAACTGAATATTCGTTGGGACTAAATGGCGGTTCAGGAAATGACTCTTCCGATTATTTCGTTGATGGACTCTTTGTTGAGGCGAGTCATGAATTTTCCGTACAAAAGACGGTTGATGAAAACAAACCTACCGAGCTTGTAATCTCGCAACAACATATATTCAGTCAACTTGGAGTCAATAGTACCGATGGCTATCAACTCAGTGCAGCTAAATTAACAAACCTGTCTTCTGGTGATGTCAATATTGACGATAAAACTGGCGAACTCGTTTTTGTTGCCAAAAATGGTTTTATTGGAAATACCAATGTTGAATTTGAAGTAATAGAACCTAATGGTTCCATTCGATATGGTGTCATAGAAATAGAGGTTACTGAGACATTACCTGAGATCACCACAGAATATATTGTTGAGGAGCAGGCCATATTATCGGCAAGTGATGACATTGACTTGTTTAGTTGGGTTGATCAACCATCAGGTAATGATCGAACGCATCAGGTTGTAGATTTTGAAGTGGGCAAAGATAAACTGGATCTATCTGATTTGTTTGAAGATAACATAACATTAGATGCGATGTTGGCTAAGGTGAGTGCTGACCTTAGTCACGACGAAGCTTCCCTCGAAGTGACGGTCGAAACAGAAAATACCAACCAAGTTAAGATAAATCTGGCAAGTGATGCCGCGAGTGACTTTACTGCATTTACAAAAGAAACACTATTCGATGATGTGCTAATTAATCTTCCTGATTGATATAAATGATTACTTTAAATAAAGAGGCCCTAAACAGGGCCTTTTTTTATTTTGTTTTTTTATAGGAAATGTCTTACTTATGAGATGTAAATTTAGTTGATAATAATCTCGCTCAAAAGATGGTTCATAAGTTTTAGGTGCTAATTAATATCATTAGCCTATAGGGAAGTATCTTTGTTTGCTTTTTGTAAGTTTATATAGTCAAGCGTTTAAACTAAATTTCTTTGGAATAAATCATTACTTTTAGTTTATTCCGGTTTAGTTATGTAAATCTTAAGATGAACATTAAAGGATGATAATGTGAGTAACCCATCGGACACACGTGCAGAAACAGTTAATCCATTTACCACTGTTAATACAAGCTCAGTTAATGCTGGTAATCAACCACCTTTAGCCGTGAATGACCCAACTGAATATCATGTAGTACAAGGCGATATGTCACAAGATGGTACCAACAACAGTATTGGTTGGGACCAAGTTTCACTGAGTGCATCATATGGTGATGATCGTGCGACAGTAGCACCTGACAGGAACGGTATTGGTATCAAACATGGCGCTCCTGCGGCAGGTCCTGAAAATCAGCTCCAGTATGACCGTGAGTCAGGCGTTTCTGAGAAACTGAGTGTTAAGTTTGAAAAAGCCATGACGAGTGGCCAGTTCTCTGTCAATCGTTTATATAGCGAAGAAGGTGAAGGCTTAAACAATGATGAAGTAGGTGTTTGGATTGCTTATTTGGATGGCGTGCCAGTATCAAGTGGTACGTTTGGCGGTGTAGACGGTGGTTCTCAAGCGTTCTTTAACATTGATACAGACGGCAAAGCATTTGATGAAATCGTCTTCAGTGCGACTGAGTACAGCAAAGGTTTGCAAGGTGACACAGAAAAAGACTCGTCTGACTACTTTTTAGCGGGTATTGAAGCATCATCAGATGGTGCATACGCTGTAAACCAAGGTGAAGTGCTACGCGTAGCGATCAGTGAGCTTTTGGCGAATGATAAGGATCTGGATCTAGATACACTTACTATCGTTGGTGTTGATGGTTTGCAAGATGGCTCGGCACGTATTGTGGGTGACTATGTTGAGTTTGATCTCAACGATGATTTCGTAGGTAAAACACAATTTAACTATACGATCTCTGACGGTAACGGTGGCGTTGATACTGGTCTAGTTAATGTGATTGTTAACCCTATCCCAGAGCCAGCGTTAGTTGAATCGATTGCTTTACAAGATTCAGTCGTCACCGAAGGTGAAACGCTAGTTTATTCTGTGACACTAGATAAAGTGACGTTGGATAAGACGGTTTTTGACTTCTCATTCTCACCAGAGAATGGCGCGAGTGCTGCAGATGTTGATTTGTCGAAACTATCGTTCACGCATGGCGTTACTGTTAACGCCCAAGGCCAACTAGTGGTTCCGGAAGGCGTGCCATCATTCGAAGTTTTCTTACCGACTATTGATGATCTTGAAATAGAAAATACTGAAAGCTATCGTCTAACGCTAGGTGGCGAAACTGTAGTGGCAGACATCATTGATAATGATCAGCGTGATTTCGACGTCATTTCAACTGGTGATTATGTTGATACCGTTCATTTCATGCAAGGACATGGAAGCTACTTGTGGTCAGCTTCAGCGGCAGACATCAATCAAACGCAAATTTACCAAGTTGGCGAATATGACCCGAGTGGTATCACGGTAAGTGTTGGCGATGCTGGCGACGATGTGTTCCTTGGTGCCGGTGACGATTACATCGACCTTGGTGAAAGTCATGCAAGGCTTGATGAAAATGCCTATTCAGAAGCAAATCAGCAACGCGCGATCAATGGCATTAACCAATTTATGGCAGGCTCTGATGATGATCAATTGGTCGACTCTGCATGGGGTGAAGACAGTGCATTGAACACATCTTCTGTTAGTAATGCGTACATTGATGTTGCTCACGCAGGTGCCGGTAACGATATCGTATTCGGTCAAGGTGGTGCTGATGCGATCTTCGGTGGTTCGGGTGATGACTCTTTGTTCGGTGGTGAAGGCGTTGACGGCTTGCGCGGTGGTACTGGTAACGATCTATTAGACGGTGGTGCGGGCGATGATATTTTAGTCGGCGGTTTAGGTAACGACATTCTTGTTGGTGGTTTAGGCGCAGATATCTTTAAATGGGTCGATCAGGGTTCTGAGCCCCGCAATGATCAAGACATCATTACTGATTTTACCATTGGCGAAGATGTATTGGACGTTTCTGAATTGCTAGGTAGTGATGCATCAATGCAAGATCTTCTAGATAACATTGTTATCGAGCAGAGTGGTGATAATGATGTAACGGTCACTATCGATAATGGTGCTGATGGTGAGTTGAATATCAACTTGCAAGGTGTTGCAAGTGAGGTTAGCGGCCTTGAAAATGGTGCCCTTAGCGGAGACAGTGCACATGATCTTGTAAATTCTTTGTTTACTAACTTGCCAGACCAATACTAATACGCATTAGTCGATGACTAACAAAAAAGGACCGTAAGGTCCTTTTTTATGGCTTCATGTTTATCGTGTTACTACCTTGCGAATAACTTTTTACAGTACTTTGCAAGCAAAGCCTTTTAAATAGAAACCTTCAGGGTATGCAGTATCGGTAGGGTGGTCTGCTGCTTGCTCAAAACGCTCGACAAATTTCACCTGACGACCCGCGTCAACAGCCGCATCCGCTATGATTTTTTGGAACAGAACTTGATCCATTAGGCCTGAGCATGAGTAAGTTAATAGCGTACCGCCTGGTTTTAGAATCTGCATGGCGAGCATATTGATGTCTTTGTAACCACGACATGCGCCATTAAGTTGTGCTTTGCTATCAGCAAATTTTGGTGGGTCCATTACGACAACATCAAACTGAGTACCTTGATCACGGTACTCACGTAGCAACTTGAATACGTCAGCATTTAGAAATACTGCGCGTTTCTTTGAAATATCAAACTCGTTAAGTTCAGCATTGAATTTAGCAGTATCCAGTGCAGGTTGAGAGACATCAGCATTGATTACACGCTTAGCCCCGCCTTTTAGTGCGTAAAGACCAAAGCCACCTGTGTAAGAGAAACAGTTCAGTACTTCTTTGTTTTTCACATATTTCATGGATTGTTGACGACTATCGCGTTGATCAAGATAGAAACCTGTCTTGTGACCGCCAACGATATCCACACTGATTTTTACGCCGTTCTCTTCAATAACAACCGATTTAGGTGGCAGCTCGCCGTGAAGTACACCAGTTGTCTCTTCTAAACCTTCTTTTTTACGTACCGCCACATCTGAGCGTTCGTAAACGTTGGCATTCGGGAACACTTCGATCAGTGCATCAACCAAGTTTTGTTTTTGGTATTCAGCGCCTGCGCTTAGCAATTGGCATACGAGGAAATCTTGGTATTTATCGATAGTAATGCCAGGAAGGCCATCAGATTCTGCTGCGATTAGGCGGTAACCGGTTAGTCCGTCGCGCTCAATCACATCTTCACGAAGTAGTTGTGCGTCTTGGATGCGTTTGACGAAAAACGCTTTGTTGATGTCTTGTTTCTCAAAGCTCCAAACACGTGCACGGATTTGCGAGTTCGGTGAATAGGCAGCCTTAGCGAGCCATTGACCATCATTGCTATACACATCCACTGTTTCACCTAGCTGCGGTTCACCCTCTACGCGTTGGATACCGCGAGAGAAGATCCATGGGTGTTTGCGTCGTAGTGATTTATCTCGACCTTTTACTAGGTAAATTGATGGTGTCATTGTGATACTCAAATGATTGTCTTGAAAGGGTGGGTATTGTCAGTGAAGCGCTAGGGAAAAGCAAATAAAAGAGCCGCGATGGCGGCTCTGCTGACTAGTATCTGATAGAGAATGTGTTGAAACTTGTTTTATTTAAGCTTTAAGTCCCATCAACATATCTTCCATAGTGTTGCTTTGGCTGCGAAGTTGCTCTACATGAGTGCGAGTTTCTTCGAGCCTGTTACATACCATATTGGATTGATTACGAATTTCATCGACGCTAGCGGCAATATTATCCGCAACGACACCTTGCTGTTCAGCAGCAGTGGCAATTTGGGTTGAACTATCAGAGATACTTTGGTTACGGGCTGCAAGCTCTCCTATCTCACTGTCTACTTCTGCCATTAAAGTCTGACCTTCGTTGGCGCTGGAGACGGTGGTTTCCATCAACTGCGTGAGTGACTGGCTATTACGTTGCAATGACTCAATCATGGATTGAATTTCGACCGTCGCTTGTTGTGTTCTGCCTGCAAGCGCGCGCACTTCATCTGCGACTACAGCAAACCCGCGACCTTGCTCTCCAGCTCGCGCAGCTTCAATCGCTGCGTTTAGCGCCAAGAGGTTAGTTTGTTCAGATATTCCGTTGATGGCTGCTACTACTTGGTCGATTTGTGCTGCATTCGCGTCCAGTTCCGCAACCGCTTGAGATGCCGATTGGACCTCATTAGATAAATGCGAAATAGAGCTTAACGTATCGCCCACTTTGCTTTGGCCTTGCTGAGCGATATTGCGTGCTTCGTTAGTCTGAGAGCTCGAGTCATGGGCAAGGGTCGCCACTTCGCGGATTGTACACGCCATTTGCTCAGTTGCACTGGCAAGAGAGCTTAGGTGCTCTTGCTGAGAGGCTGATACTTGAGCACTTTCTCGAGTGGCTAGATTAAGTTCTGAACTGATTTGCTGCATTAGCGCGATCGATTCTTGAATCGACATGACTAGATTCTGTTCGCGATCGGCTACCTTATCAATAGTAATTGCGATTTCACTAAACTCATCGCGTACTTTGAAGAAATTCATTCGGGCGGTTAAGTCTCCGCTCGCGAGCGTGTTTAGGGCCTGATTCATGGTGAACATCGCACCACCAATAAAGGTCATAATGTAATAAACCCCAAGTGCAATTAGCGACAAGGTAGCCGCAATTATGATGACTTGAAAGGTAGACAGTGCGGTCCACAAGTTTTGGTCATGGTTTGCGACAAGGCTAAATTGTCCGTTGTTTACGGGCACAGCATCTGGGCCAAAACCGATGCTTATTGTGGAAGAAGAGTTTATTAATGATTGGACATCATTTTGAGAAATATTTCCCGCTTCAATTAAGCTTTTAACTAACAGTAGCTCTTCCTGATATAGGCTGTCAGTCATTGCGCCAGAGGCGTTATTGAGAATGAGCGTTAAAATGACTAGAGCAGAGAAGGGAAGAAAGAAGAGTAAGTAAAACTTCTCTTGAATCGTTAAGTGGATGAGATACTTATCAATCCAACGAAAAGGGATTTGTTTCATAATGTAGTTCCTTAAATATACCCCACTGATTCCACTAGTGGGTAAAGCGGCGGCACTATAACATCGCGTTAGGGCAAGAGGTATATATATGACACATCGATGTATGAAATTTGTGGTAGCGGGCAGAGTTCAGGGGGTAGGCTTTCGGTATCAAACCGCGTACTTCGCTCTGAAAGTCGGAGCGACCGGTTATGCTAAGAACTTATGGGATGGCAATGTTGAAGTGATGGTGTGTGGTAACGAGGCGCAAATCGCGAAGATGCATGAGTATTTGAAAGAAGGGCCACCCAGCTCTAGAGTCGATCAGTTAAGTCGAGAAGAGGTCGATTTTAAGCACTTTAAGGGATTTGATATCCTGTGAAGGCTTCACAGGATATCGAACAGTCAACTTATAAACATTTAGCGGGTTTTGGCAGTCCAGCAAGTTTCGTTGCTTGTTTAGCTGGGCCTTCCTTGAATAGCTTAAACAGGTATTTACTGTTACCTTTTTCTGGGCCGTGTGCTTTTTCCATTGCTTTCACCAGCATTCTTACGGCTGGCGAAGTATTAAATTCTTGATAAAACTCGCGAACAAAGTGCACGACTTCTAGGTGTGCATCTGTAAGTTCAATACCTTCTTGCTCCGCAAGGATTGCAATCATGCCTTCTTCCCATTGAGTATGGTCGAGAAGGTAGCCTTGCGCGTCCGTTTCGATTTGCTTGCCGTTATATTCAAACATCTTAATTATCCAACCGATTAGATTACGATTAGGGTAGCCTAGCTCAGAACTACTCACAATAAAAAAGCCCGAAGGAGAGACTCCATCGGGCTTTTTTTAATCAGATTCGACGATTAGTCGTCGTTCATGATACCTAGAATGCTTAACAAGCTAGTAAATAGGTTAAGGATGTTTAGGTACATTGAGATAGTTGCACTTACGTAGTTGGTTTCTTCACCACGTACAATACGGCTTGTGTCGTATAGGATAAAGCCAGAGAAAACTAGGGCTGACATGCTGCTAATCGCTAGTTGACCCATTGTTGAACCAACAAAGATGTTAATTAGTGCAGCCACGATAACAATGATCAGACCTGCCATTAGGAAATTACGCATGAAAGAGAAGTCTTTCTTGCTGCTAATGGTGTAAGCAGATAGACCTAAGAATACCATGCCCGTCAAGCCTAGAGCTTGCGCAATGATTGATGGACCATTAGCAATTGATGCGTAGTAAGTCAGCATAGGACCAAGAGCACCACCCATTAGAGTCGTGAAGACAAATGTCCAGACAATACCCATTGATGAGTTAATGCTTTTTGGCAGAGCGAAGAAAAGAATACCGATAGCTGCGATTTGCATCACTAGCGCCATGATTGGAGAAATGCCGATAGCCATAGTAAACATGGCAGCGATAGCACTCGTTACAAGTGTCATCGATAGCAAGAAATATGTATTCTTTAGGGTTTTGTTGATCTCAAGTGTATTCGTTGCACTTGTAGAACGAGTAAACATAGGACTGTTCATAGTCTTCCTCATTAGCGTGTTATGCTTATACCTACATTTATGCGGTTGATTGAGTAAAAGATCAAGCCCCATCGAGTAGTTAACAGAATAATAATAGAAATAGTTGCTCAAGTAATTGCGAAGATGTAACACAATTTAACCAAATGTGCATCTGAACCCTTTTTTCCAGTAGCGGTATTGTGATGTGCTACTAATCTGTTGGGTTACTTGACCGAAAAACTGTAACAAAAACAAAAGGGCACGCTATGTGCCCTTAAAGTCGGTCAATTAGTGCTTTTTAGTGATGAAGGATTTGAGCCAGGAAGTTCTGTGTTCGATCCGATTGCGGGTTTTCAAAAAATTCAACTGGATTGTTCTCTTCAATGATTTCACCTGCATCCATAAAGATAACGCGATCGGCCACTTCTTTAGCAAAGCCCATCTCGTGAGTGACACAAAGCATAGTCATACCTTCATCTGCTAGTTCAACCATTACATCTAATACTTCCCTCACCATTTCCGGGTCGAGAGCTGATGTAGGTTCATCAAACAACATCACTTGCGGGTTCATACACAGTGAACGTGCGATAGCCACGCGCTGTTGCTGACCACCAGAAAGCTGTCCTGGATATTTGTCGGCTTGATCAGGGATCTTAACGCGCTCTAGGTACTGCATCGCAATCTTTTCCGCTTCATCTTTCGGCATTTTCTTGACCCAAATAGGTGCTAGGGTACAGTTTTCCAATACAGTTAAATGAGGGAATAAATTAAAGTGTTGGAAACACATTCCTACTTCACGGCGGACTGCTTCAATGTTTTTCAAATCTTCGGTTAGCTCATTACCTGAAACAAAGATGTGACCTTTTTGGTGCTCTTCCAAACGATTGATGCAGCGAATCATGGTTGATTTACCTGAGCCTGAAGGCCCACAAATAACAATTTTTTCGCCTTTTTTGACTTTCAGGTTAATGTTCTTTAGTACGTGAAACTCACCATACCACTTGTTCATGTCGTTAATTTCGATCATGTAATCTTGTTGTTGCGTCATAATACGTCCTTGAATACTAGAATTATCGTTTGTGGCCGGTATGGAGTTTGTTCTCTAGCCATATCGAATAACGCGACATGCCAAAACAAAATACCCAGAACACTAACGCGACAAATACATAACTTTCAGTTGCAAAACCTAACCACTCAGGGTCAGTGTTCGCGGCTTGTCCTATACCTAACACATCGAACATACCGATGATAAGTACCAGACTGGTATCTTTAAATAGACCAATGAAGGTGTTTACGATGGAAGGAATAGTGATCTTTAATGCTTGCGGCAAAATGATCAGTCCCATCTTCTTCCAGTAAGTTAAGCCCAAAGCGTCGGCTGCTTCATATTGACCTTTAGGAATCGCTTGCAAACCGCCGCGAACCACTTCAGCCATATAGGCAGCAGCGAACATCACCACACCGATAAGCGCGCGGATCAATTTGTTGGTTTCAGAACCTTCAGAAAGGAACAGTGGTAGCATTACAGATGCCATAAATAGCACAGTGATCAGTGGAACACCGCGCCATACTTCGATGTAAACGGTACATATGCTGCGAATGATGGGCATTTCTGAACGGCGTCCAAGCGCCAACGCCACACCAATCGGTAAAGAGACCACAATACCAACAAGAGCAATGATCAGAGTAACCAGCAAACCACCCCATTTATGCGTTTCAACCACCTCAAGCCCGAATACTCCGCCATAGAGCAAGCCTGCGGCAATAAATGGGTAAACATTTACGAAGAACAACCAAATCCAAGTACGTTTTGGCGTGCCTTCATAAGCGAGTAAGATAGTGAACAACGCTAATGTTGCATAAAACAGGCGAGGGCGCCACAGCTCAGCTTCTGGGTAGAAGCCGTACATAAACTGCTCCCAACGGACACTGATAAATACCCAACACGCACCTTCTCGGGTACAATCGTTCCGAGTTGTCCCTATCCAATCTGCATTGATGAATGCCCACTCAGCAATAGACCATAAGCCTACCACCATAAAGTAACCAAGAATTAAACTCACGATAGAGTTTAAGGGACCATTGAATAAGTTACGTCGTAACCACCCAACTAGGCCAACGGTATTCGATGGTGGCGGTAAATCTGGCTGAAATTGATGTGTCTTCATATTATCTCTCCACTAACGCCACTTTACGGTTATACAAGTTCATCAGAGCAGAGGTCAGTAGACTTAGTGTCAGATAAACACCCATAGTCATTGCGATGATTTCAATCGCTTGTCCAGTCTGGTTAAGGGTAGTTCCGGCAAACACAGAAACCAAATCAGGGTAACCGATCGCCATTGCTAGCGATGAGTTCTTAGTTAGATTTAAGTATTGGCTGGTGAGTGGAGGAATAATGATTCTAAGTGCTTGCGGAAGAACCACTAGTTTTAGGGTTTTAGAGCGTGGTAAGCCTAGTGACATTGCCGCTTCTGTTTGCCCATGACTGACAGCATTAATACCAGAACGCACGATTTCGGCAATAAATGAAGCCGTGTAGATACTTAGTGCCAACAGTAACGCAGCGAGCTCAGGGATAATACTGATACCACCACGGAAGTTGAAGCCCTTTAATTCAGGGTACTCTGCCGAGATTGGCGAACCCATGATGAAGTACACGATCACTGGCAACACAACAATTAAACCAAACGCAATGCGAAACATAGGGGTTTGCTGACCAGTCAATTTCTGACGGTTATTCGCCCAAATATTAATCACAATAGTCGCGATGATGCCAACAACGAAAGCGCCGACAACCACCATAGAACCTTGTTCCATGACGGGAGCGGGGAAAAACAGTCCCCGTACGTTAACGAAGATTGCCTCGCCTAAACTGATGCTTTCTTTCGGTGAAGGTAGTGCTTGTAGTACGGCGAAATACCAAAAGAAGATTTGTAGCAACAGAGGAATATTACGGAAAATCTCTATATATACTGCGGCTAAACGGCTCACAAGCCAGTTCGATGATAGACGCGCTATACCGATGGCAAAACCAAGCACAGTCGCAACGATAATACCCAAGAAAGATACAAGCGCGGTGTTAAGTAAGCCTACCCAGAAAGTACGGCCGTAAGAGAAGGTTTCATCATATTCAATCAGCGATAGGCCAATCCCAAAGCCTGCTTCTTGATCAAGGAAACCAAATCCAGTGGCGATGCCACGTGAATCTAGATTGGTAAGTGCATTGTTAACAATAGTGTAGACAAAGAAAGCCAGTGCGCTAACAGCGATAATCTGAAAAGCGACTGAGCGAAAAGTGGGATTATAGAGAATGCTAGTTTTAGACGTTGGCGCCTGACTAGCTTCGCTAATAGTAGGTTTCATACTGCAGTAACCTCTAATCCGTCGATTTTAGTAAATGGGCGGAATAATCCGCCCATTTGTTTTATGAAGATATGACTTGAACTTAGCGGATAGGTGGCGCGTATAGGAAGCCACCTTGGTTCCAAAGAGCATTAACACCGCGAGAGATTTCTAGAGGAGAATCTTCGCCAACAGTGCGCTCAAAACTTTCGCCGTAGTTGCCTACTTGTTTGATTACTTGATAACCCCAATCATCTTGAATGCCTAAGCTTTTACCTTTAGGACCGTCGATGCCAAGAATGCGTTTAACATTTGGATCGGTTGATTTGGCCATTTCATCAACGTTCTGAGAATCAATGCCATATTCTTCGGCATTAATCATAGTGTTCAGCGTCCACTTAGCCACGTTGAACCATTTGTCGTCACCTTGACGTACTACAGGGCCTAGCGGCTCTTTCGAGATAATTTCTGGTAGTACGACTGCTGAGCTTGGATCAGCAAGATTTAGACGCAGGGCATAAAGGCCAGATTGGTCGGTGGTAAGCACATCACATCGACCAGAGTCAAAACCACTTGAGGTTTGAGCCGCAGTATCAAATACAACAGGCTTGTAGCTCATACCATTGTTACGGAAGTAGTCCGCTAGGTTAAGTTCAGTTGTTGTACCTGATT
Organism: Vibrio fluminensis; assembly: GCF_015278125.1. Classification (GTDB taxonomy): domain Bacteria; phylum Pseudomonadota; class Gammaproteobacteria; order Enterobacterales; family Vibrionaceae; genus Vibrio; species Vibrio fluminensis. Next base: position 78,414 of record NZ_JADILO010000001.1, on the reverse strand, counting down.
GCACACATACTGATGCACCATCAAGCTCTTTCGCGCTTGAAATACCAAGGTCTTTCTTAATCATAAAGCCTTGACCGTCGTAATAGTTTACGCCTACAAAGTTAAGACCTAAGGCGGTATCGCGGTGCAGTGTCCACGTCGTGTTGCGAGAAAGTACGTCAATTTCACCAGATTGCAGTGCTGTGAAACGCTCTTTCGCTGTTAAAGGAACGTATTTAACTTTCGATTTGTCACCCAGTACTGCCGCGGCAAGTGCTTGACAGTATTCTACGTCAATGCCTTCCCATTCACCTTTAGAGTTCGGGTTAGAAAATCCTGGTAGACCAGTACTTACACCACAAGTTAACTGGCCATCTTTAATTACACGATCCAGTGTGCTTTCTGATGAAGTCTGTGCCGAGGCTGCGGCTGGCGCATCTGTTTTTTGAGATAATTGATTTTGTAGTTCGGATATTTTTTTCTCAAGTTCTGCAACTTTTGCCGTGTCTGCCGCAGAGTTTGTGTTGTCACCGCAACCTGCAAGAAGTGCAGCCGTTACGATGCTTGCGCTTAGAAGTGAGAGCTTTTTAACCATCTGTATCCTTCCTATGGAATCCATGTTAAATCAGGTGGGACCTGATGCAACTAATCGAAAAATGTTGTGTTTATTGATATTGTCGACTTTATAAACTGTTCAAGTGTGTCAGTCTCTAAATCAACTAGTTATAAGCCTAGGAAAGGATCTGCATATTCTCAAATGTATAATTTAAAATGATTTTTGATTAGAATCACAATCCTCGACACAAATAGAATGACGAAGTGTTAATTATTTGTAAATAGTACCTTGATCTCACTTCTCGTAATGCAGATTTAGATACAGTGGTAGCCGCTATTTCATAGTTTTATAGTCTTAATAAACGCTTTTAACTCAAAATATAATTTTAAAGTTAAAGTTAAATTCGACGTATAGTATTGAAGGATAAATAAGCAAGGAGCGAAATGCAGTACTTTCCAATGTTTTTAGACCTCAAAGGTAAAGAGGTGCTGGTGGTTGGTGGCGGTGAAGTGGCTTGCCGCAAAGTGGAAACCCTGGTCAGAGCAGGGGCAATTGTTACAATTGTGTCTCCAGCGATTGAAGATTACTTGCAGACTTTAGTTGTAAGTGAAGAGTGCCAATGGGTGCAGAACTTCTACTCACACGAGATGATGGATACGCGATTTGTGCAAGTTTGGGCAACCACTGATAACCCGAATTTGAATCATCAGGTGCACCATGACGCCAAAAAACTGGGTATTCTGGTTAACGTGGTGGATGACCAGCCATATTGTGACTTTATTACGCCTTCAATCGTTAATCGCGGTCGTTTTCAGATAGCGATTTCAAGTGGTGGAGCGTCACCTGTGCTGGTGCGAAATATTCGACAAAAATTGGAGTACATACTGCCACAAAACCTCTCCTTACAAGGAGATTTTGCTGCGTCGAAGCGCAATGATATTAAGCAGAAGCTGCCAAGTGTTGATTTACGCCGCAAGTTTTGGGAACGATTTTTTGACCATGCTCAGGTAGAGTTGGCCGCGTCACGACAAGAACTAGAAGAGTGTTATCAAGGTCTTCTAAATGAGGCTGTCACGACTGAGGGGCAGCTGACCTGGGTTGAATTCGGTCAAGATATTGAATTACTCTCACTTAAGGCATTAAGATTAATGCAACAAGCAGAGTTAGTCTTATATCCATCAGACTGTCCATTTGTGTTTGTCGATAGTGTTAGGCGAGATGCTGAGCGACTGATGTTTTATGATGAAGGGGAGTTGAGTAAGTTAATTGCTCAAGCCCAGCAACAACAATTACGTGTGATTGTGTTCATCAATGAAGCATCGGCAAAATATAACTTACTGATTGGTGATAGTTTAAGACTCAAATCAGCGAAAATGTAATCTGTGTGTTCACGTCGAAAAAAAACCCGCGAAGACGCGGGTTTTTAACATTTAACGGTATTGACTAGTCACGGAAGTTTTCGTACTGGAATGGTTGGCCCAGTTCAGCTTCACGGATCAGAGCAATAGCAGCCTGAAGGTCATCGCGTTTCTTACCTGTTACGCGTACTTTTTCACCTTGAATAGAGGCTTGCACCTTCATCTTTGCGTCTTTCAGCGCTTTCACAACCTTTTTAGCCATTGGAGTGTCAATGCCTTGTTTGAAAACAAGCACTTGATGCCAATTTTTACCCGTTGCTTCAGGATCTTTTGCTTCCATTGAATTCGCGTCCACACCGCGTTTTGCTAGGTGTCCACGTAAAATGTCACGCATTTGCTTTAGCTGGAAATCACCTTCCGCGCTGAGTTTTACAGATTCATCTTTTTGTAGCTCAATCTCTGCTGCTACGTTTCTAAAGTCGAAACGAGTAGAAAGCTCGCGTTGAGCGTTCTCGATTGCATTGCGTAGTTCTACGCTATCGATTTCAGAAACAATATCAAAAGATGGCATGTAAATTTCCTCTAAAATTATGGGCGTGCTTTAACAGCATCCGCCAAAAGTTCCAACATGTACGCAGTATCTTCCCAGCTTAAACATGGGTCAGTGATAGACTGACCGTAGGTTAGGGAAGTAATGTCGTCCATTGGTTGATTGCCTTCAATAATAAAGCTCTCAGCCATAATACCTGCAATGTACGTACTGCCAGATTTAATTTGTTCGCAAATGTCTTTAGCAACATCGATCTGTTTTCTATGTTGTTTTTGGCAGTTCGCGTGACTGAAATCTACCACAAGACGCTGTGGTAGGTCGAACTCTGCAAGCTGTTTACATGCGACTTCGACTGATTGTGCATCAAAGTTTGGACCTTGATCGCCACCACGCAGAATGACGTGACCATATGGGTTACCAAAAGTGCGGTAAACAGTCATACGGCCGTTTTTGTCTGGTGAATAGAAGTAGTGCTGAGCTTTTGCTGCGCGAATCGCATCGATAGCAATTTTGATATTACCATTGGTACCGTTTTTAAAACCTACTGGGCACGATAGTGCAGAGGCCATTTCACGGTGAATTTGCGATTCAGTTGTGCGCGCGCCAATTGCACCCCAAGTAATAAGATCGGCAATGTATTGGCCAGTGATCATATCAAGAAACTCGGTAGCCGTTGCCAAGCCAAGTTTATTGATATCAAGCAATAGCTCGCGAGCTTTGTTAAGACCAGTTTCAAGTGCGTAAGAACCATCTAGATTAGGATCGGTGATTAGACCTTTCCAGCCTACAACAGTACGAGGCTTTTCGAAGTAGGTACGCATGACGATGAATAGTTCGTCTTTGTATTGTTCTTGAATGGTAGCTAGGCGACTCGCGTAATCGAGTGCTGCGTCTGTATCGTGAACAGAGCATGGACCAACGATAACAAGAAGACGTTGGTCTTCACCTACCAAAATACTTTCAATCTGACGACGAGATTGAGCGATACGCGCCGCTACATCGTCAGTAATAGGGTAAGTGTGGCTCAACTCAGCAGGAGTTGGCATAGGACCCATCGGTTGGGTTCTTAGTTCGTCGGTTTTAAGTGGCATACTGCAGCCTATTCTTTAATTACGAAGCGCTAAAGATAACGGAAACCCACTAAGGAATAAACTAAATATACAAATTCTTAAGATTTAACTTATAACCAAGTAAATCAAGTAACCTTAGTGGTGTGACAATGTAACTGTTTAAGCGCGGTTCATTCTCAATTATGTTAATAATATGTTGACTTTGCTGCAAAACAATATATAACTTAGTTATTAAAAACAGATCAGACCAGTTGATAACGGAAGTCACTATGCTCAGTCCTCTACGCCAAGCAAATTTCTACTTGAACTCTTTCGGCTTCTTTAAAGTCCCGTTGATCTGGCTATGCCGTCCCAAGATATTGCAATTGGACGAAGAGAAAGTCGAAGTGATGATCCCGCTGCGTCGTAGAACTAAAAATCATCTTAATAGTATGTATTTTGGCGTTTTGGCTGTCGGTGCAGATGTTGCTGGTGGCTTTATGGCAATGAGTAAGGCGCAGCAGCGAGGCGAAAAAATTTCGCTGGCGTTTAAAGCGGTCAAAGGAGAATTCTTAAAAAGGCCAGAAGCGGATGTATTGTTTACTTGCAGTGACGGTTTGCTGATTGACCAAATGCTGGATGAAGCCATTGAAACAGGAGAGCGCATCAATAGAGCGGTAGTAATTACTGCCACCTGTCCATCACTGCATGCCGATGAACCGATGGCGGTATTTGAACTGACGCTTTCGATTAAGTTATCTAAGCGCCAATAACGATTATTTAAGGCAGTTGAATGTTTGGGTCGACGTCAACCTGCTCTATCGCGACAATCTTGGTACGGTTTAAGATTATTTTCCAGCGGAAGTATCTCTGTTTGCCGTCATCGCGGTCTTCTTTAGCTATTAAGTTAATTAAGTGACGCTTTTCGACAGACTCTCGACTCACTTGACCGTTATTCAGTAAATAGACGCTGTTTGAGCCTTTATCCATTAATCGTGTTAGCGATCTCATGCTAACGAACATGGTTTCACGGGTCTCTTCATAACCACTCATAAAGCGTGAAGTCGCCATTTCGATTTCCGAGCGGTAATGAAGTATCTGCTCTTCACGTTGCGCGGTGCGTTTTTTGCGAATAAACATAACTCTATCTGGAAGCTTGTTTAGTGCTTGATAGTCGAGCCATTCGGTTTTTTGACCGACCACTTTATTGGTGGTTGGGTCAGTATAACGTTTACGCCATCGCGGTTTACCCTTTCGGAACCATCGCCAGAGTACATCACGAAGATCATCTTTAAAGATTTCACGCAGAGCATAAACAAACGACATCGCGACAATAAATGATGCGGTGATTTCACCCCAGTAATCACGAGCAAGTACCGCGGTGATGGTGACAAACACCATGACAAAACCCGTCGCCAAACCTTTAACGATTCGCTTCATATTTTTACCTAGCGAGGTCGTTTTTTCTTTAAGTACGATAGGGTGTTCAATGAGTCGACGTAGTAGGCGCATCTTGTTACTCATTCGCGTTACGTCGTCACGTGTTGCTGGTGAATTGTAGTTATTGAGCTTGCGATGCGCTTTCTCTTTTTCGACAATCAGGATCAAACGCTCTTTCAGCGTTTTGTAATCACCATCACGGGGCATATGAGCAATCAGAGAAAGAAACTTTTGCTCGGTGTACCATGATAAATAGTTGTCGATGTTGGCATAATAGCGCTTCAAGCTTTCTTCATAAGGAATGCCACGACGCAATTTCTTGAGAATGTCGATAGACAATTCAATCACCGCATCGATTTCTTCGTCGGTCACGACGTCAGTGTCATAGCGATTAAGTTGGTTAACGGCTTTATCTAATGCGATGACGTACTGATAAGCAAACAAACTCAAACTGACGCGATACTGAGTCGATGATAAACGTCCTCGTTTTGCTAAACGGCTATGGATAAGTGGCAAGAGTATTTTGTCACTGTAATAAGCGCGCTTTTGCACGATAGACTCATAATAAAATTCAGTTTCTTTGAGCACGTCAGGACTGAGCCCTAACTCACCAGGAACAAAGAAATAGAGGTCAAGATTGGCCTTTTTGCTGGATGCCATTGAATGGGAAATCTTGAGCGTGATGCCGTCCTGCTTATCAACGGTAATCAAGGGGGAGCTCCGAAAGGAAAAAAGTTCGAATAATCTGGCGCAAGCATAACAGACTTTCGCTATAATCGCTCCAAATTAAGTGTTACAGAGATAAAAATACAATGATTAATGTTGGTCAAGTAAACCACCTCGAAGTAGTGAAACAAGCTGATTTTGGCGTGTTTCTTGATGCAGGCGATTTTGGCACCACTCTTTTACCGCAACGTCACGTTCCAGAAGGAGTGGAAGTAGGTCAGTTTATTGATGCATTCCTGTATTTTGATTCTGACAACCAACTGGTTGCAACCACAGAGACTCCAATTGCTCAGGTAGGCGAATGGGGTTTAATGAAAATCGAAGGCATTAGCAGCACGGGGGCATTCGCTAACTGGGGTATCAAAGAGAAAGATCTGTTGGTACCGTTCAGTGAACAACGCGGTCGTCTCGCTGCAGGTCAAACCATTCTTGTTTATGTCTACACAGACCGTGCATCAGGCCGCATCGTCGGTACGACGAAATTCAACAAATTGCTAGACAAGACGCCTGCAAACTACACTCGTAACCAACAAGTGGATTTGTTGATCGCTGAGCGTAGTGACTTAGGCTACAAAGCAATTGTGAATGGTGAACATTGGGGTGTGATCTTTAATTCCGACGTATTTGGTAAACTGTTCATTGGTAAAAAAATGAAGGGTTACATCAAAGGGATTCGTGAAGATGGCAAGATTGATTTATCTTTGCAGAAAGTTGGTGTCGCTAAGATGGATGACTTGAGCTGTAAAGTCATCGAATTGCTAGAGAAAAAAGGTGGATTTTTACCTTTAAACGATAAATCTTCACCAGAAGAGATTTTCGCTGCTTTTCGTACCAGTAAAGGGACATTCAAAAAGACCATTGGTGGTTTATACAAGCAAGGCAAGATCACTATTGAGAAAGACGGTATCCGCCTTAGCTAATTCAACCTTTGTTATGACTTCATACTATTGAAGCATAATAAAAAAGGCCCAGATCTTATCCTGATCCGGGCCTAGGGGATTGGCTCTAATGTTTGAGCCCGCGCTAACTTTCTTAATATTATTGTTTGTATATAAGATTAATATTAGTACAAAATTTGGTTTGCGCGAGCTTGTCTTGGGTTTTAGAACTAATTTAATACGTGATTAAAATAGGTTTTTGTCACGGACGAGTTCACGAGGTAAGCCGTTCTTAACACGATTCCCAACCCATTTACCAAGTCCAATCACATAGTTACCTACATCACTGCCCATTTTAACTAAGACTTCACCTTTGCCAGATTGACCTTCTGGGCGAACATCGCGTCCCATAAACCATTCACGAGCTTCCTCAATAGAAAGTACTACGCAATTAGTTTCGGAACCATCCGATAGTGCTGTCGCAACTTGATGCTGCCAGCGGTAACCTTTTTTATGTGCTTCAGCAATTTTGATCCCCATGCGTGAGAATTTAAACTCGCTCAGCATTGGCTCAAGAGCGGTAGGGAATAACCATACGTCGTTGTCGCGTAGCCATACAGCAGAATCAGCAGGCAAAGTAACATCGAGTGCTTCTTTTAACTGTTTCGCGATGTCTTGCTGTACTTTATTGCTAACTTTTTCAAATGGGAATTTACCCAAGCGTTTTTTAACTTCAGGAGCTGGCACCGAACCAAGTTTACGCAGACGCGCAACGAAGAAGCCTTCACAATCGTAAACTTGAGGGAAGATGTGTAAGAAACCTTCTTCGGTAATTGCTTCTTTTGCATTAGGAAACAGTTCAGACAGGTTATCGAACTCAACTAAGTCACCAAATGTTTCTTTAAGGTGCAGACAAACTTCTTGGTTTTCTTCACGACTCAATGTACAGGTTGAGTAGACCATTACGCCACCAGGTTTAAGGGCATGGAACGCGCTTTCAATTAAGTCTTTCTGTGTCTCTGCGATAGAAATAACGGACTCCTTACTCCAGTTTTTCATCGCATCAGCATCTTTACGTACGGTTCCCTCTCCAGAACATGGCGCATCGATAAGCACGGCTTCAAATTGTTCTGGTAGCCAGCCACCGAACACACGACCATCGTAGTTACTCAGTGCGGCATTGCGTACACCACAGCGCTCGATGTTGGCATGCAGGACCTTAACTCGGCTTGATGAAAATTCATTCGCCACCAGCACACCTTCGTTATTCATGCGTGCCGCAATTTGTGTGGTTTTTGAACCCGGAGCGGCAGCCATGTCCAATACGCTGTCGTACTGGTCATCGGCTTGAAACAAGGTTGCAACTGGCATCATTGAACTGGCTTCTTGAATGTAGAAAAGACCGCTCATGTGTTCTGCTGTATTACCAAGAGGGACGATGGATTCATCGGCTTCAATCCAGAAGCCTTCTTCACACCAAGGCACAGGCTCAAGTTGCCAACCTTTTTCTGCTGCTCGGATCAAAAACTCGTCAATCGAGATTTTCAGCGTGTTAACACGAATACTTTTACGCAGTGGGCGTTGGCAAGCAGCGACAAAATCTTCCATATTCAGTGAACTAGGAAGGATTTTCGCCATCTCGGCTAGGAATGCATCAGGGATAAATACGTTAGCGTGCAAAATGAAAACTCGAGCAAATAAAACTTAGCGCGATTATACCCGAGAGAGTTGAAGATGGAAGGAGAACGGGTACTGGATGCGGGAGACGCGAACGCTTCGCTACAGAATACGGATGGGGGAGCGCAGCGTTTTCGCTGCTTACGGAATCAGGAACGCTTTGCTACGGAATACGGATGCGGGAACGCAACGTTTGCGCTGCATACGGAATTGGGAACGCTTCGCTACGGAATATGGGTGTGGGAACGTAGCGTTTACGTTGCTTACGGAATATGGAAAAAAAAGCGCAGCTTGGGCTGCGCTTGGTGTTGGATAAGTTAATCTTATAAATTACTTGGCTTATAAGCTTTGCTTATGGCTTTGGAATGGCGGTTCGCCATGATTTCCAGTCGGCTTCTGGCGCTTTATGTAGCAAGAAAGATTGATCTTGCTTTGCGACAGGTTGAAGTTGCGAGCCTTCAGGCGTGGCAAAGGTGATTCCGCCGCGCAATAAGCTGTCTACAGTGCCTGAACGAATGTCAGCCCCTGTTAAGCCAATAGAAACATCGACACCAGAGCTATTCCAAAAAACGCTATTTTGGCGCACTAGGTAAGCGTAGTCTGCATCGACCGCGATCTTAGTAATAACGCGATCGGCAAACTCACCCAGTTCAACACTGACGACTTCGCCAACTTCTATTTCGCGATAAAGCACTGGAGTGCCAACGGCGACAGAGCCGCGAGTCTCACTTTGCAGTATGAACGAGACACCAGCAGCTTGGAATGGCTGACTATGCAGTTCAAAGCTATTGGCTTGTGCGCCATCACCAACTGAGACACTAATAGATTGGCTAAGGAGGTTCTCAATATTCTTGACGCCACTTAAACCTACCTCTGCCTGCGGAAGCCAAAAATAACTCCCTTGGCGAGCAATTTGGGTGGCAAACTCAGGTAGAATACGTGCTTTTAATTCAACGTCATTACGCGAAAAATCAGGCACGACTTTACTGATTTCACCGACTTTGATGCTGTTGTATTGAATAGGGGTACCCACCGAAACTTTACTGTCGCCATGAGCGATTAGCGTGATCTCGAACCCTGCTTTTTGGGCCTGTTTCAACGTATCGTATAGCTTCCAGTTGCTGCCTTCTTTATTCGCAATGCCTGACATAGTATCAAACGCAATGCCCCCTTTGATTAGGGTCTTAAGCGGTGCCGCTTTGACACTTACTCCGGCGAGTGAAGCGTCAATCTCAACCCCAGAGCGATTCCAGAAGACAGTCTCTTTATTCAGTAGGTGTTTGTATTGGTTTTCAATCGTGACCGTAACCAAAATAAGTCCATTCACCAGTTTATAGTCAGCGACGTTACCAACTTGCAAATTACGATAGAGTAGAGGGCTGCCTTTAGAAACCGGAGGTAGCTCGTCAGTGACCAAGGTAATTTTTTGTGAGCCGCTTAGAGCGTGCTGAGCCAGCTCTGCTAAAGATTGGCTCTTATACAGTTGATACTGAGGTTTGGCGATTTTGTCTCCAAGACTGACAAAACTGATCGAACCCGTGAGTAGCTGCTTTGCAGGTGGTACTGTGACATTTAACCCCGCCTCGGTTAATTCGGCACTAGCGCTGCCTGTTACGAAGAAACGGTTATTTGAGCGGATTAGATTTTGGTAACGCTTATCGATTAATAGGTCAAAACGTACTTTGTCTTGCTCCAGTGTTGTTTTAGTGATTTCACCGACACTGACACCACGATAAAGCACCTTAGCGCCAGCATCTAGACCAAATGAATTGTCGGCGTACAGTTCAACCGCAATCGACTGAGCTTGTTGCATTTTGAACTCATTCTTACGAATTGCAGTAAATTGACGCGCTTTTTCTCCTTCACCTGGTACTAATGTTAGGAAGTTACCCTTTATAAGGTTGGTCAGGTTTTCGACGCCAGAAAGAGACACTTCGGCTTCTTCAAGCACAAAACGACTGCCAGTGTTAAGCATGTCGCTGAAAGCTGGCTCAATAGCGGCCGACGCAATGATGTGCTCGCGTTGCTTGTTTAGCTCCAAATCAGTAATTTGCCCAATTTGAATGCCACGATACATAATTGGCGCGCCCGAAGGGCTGATTTTGTTATCGTCCGGTAAGGTTATTTTGATAGAGATACCACGGCCAGCAGTTTTTAGGTCTGGATAGAGTTTGAACTGGGCGTTTTGTTTTACCGGCTCACCGCGTCCAGGGGAGTCTACAGCGATAGAACCGCCAATTAATGCGGTTAAACTTTCCAAGCGGATATCGACCCCTGAGAAACCAACGTTTGCGCCAATCCCACTCACATTCCAAAACCGGCTTTCACTATTAATGATGTCACGATATTCATCTTGGATAGAGGCTTGGATGATAACGTTTTTGCTCTGCTTATCGAGCTGGTAGTTGTAAACTTCACCAATTGGAATCTTACGATAAAGAATTTGAGAGCCAATCGAGATCCCACCTAGGTCTCTTGATTTAAGTGTAATGCTCAAGCCCTGATTCGCCAGTAGATCGACTGGTGCGCGATCGAGAGCAACGAATGTGGTTTTAATTTCGTCGCTTTCAGCGCCGGGTTGAATGGCAATGTAATTACCCGATACCAGCGCATCAAGGCCAGAAATACCGGACAGTGATGCTGTCGGTTTTACCATCCAAAAGCGGGTAGTATCACTTAGTAGTTTGGTTGCTTCTGGATAGATATCAGCTTCGACATAAATGCTCTCTAGGTTCTCAGAAAGAATAATATCGCGCACCATACCCACTTCTAAGCCTTGATAGCGGATAGTTGTGCGTCCTGCAATTAAACCTTGAGCATCAGAGAACTGAATTTTGACTCTCTGTCCTGCATCGTGAACAGCTTTAAATACTAACCACCCTGCCAACACCATGGTGAGAATAGGGAGTATCCATAGGGGCGAAATACCTTTATTCCGCTTCACATCAGGTGAGTAAGAATTTTGCGAAGACGTTGAATTACTCATTGAAAGACTCTTGTTGTTTTAGTTTTTTGCTCGGACGATTACGACTTTCATCATAATTATCCCAGATAAATCGAGGATCAAAGCTATCTGCTGCCAACATGGTTAATACCACAACGATACCAAAAGCGACAGCGCCATATCCTGGCGTAAAATCAAGGATTTGACCACGGTCAACTAAGGCCATCATTATCGAAATAACAAACAGATCCATCATGGACCATTTGCCGATCCACTTCACGACAAAGTAAATCATCATTCGTTGTCGATGAAAAATACGGCGTTTGAATTTTACTGCCAGCAATATATAAGCAAGCCCAATAATTTTCGCCACAGGCACGACAATACTGGCGACAAAGATAATCAGCGCGATGCCACTCATGCCATTTTTTACCAATGCAGCGACACCTGAGAATATGGTGTCTTCTAAACGTTTTCCGTTGGTAAGCAAAATAGAAATTGGGATCAGGTTCGCTGGTAATATCGCAATTGAAGCGGCCAACAAGTATGCCGCTGTTTTCTGCATAGAATTCGGTGTTCGATGCGCCAAACTGTTGTGGCAGCGAACACACTTGTCATTGTTCGGCTGAGAGAGGTGACAGACAGTGCAGTGCACATCTTTATGCTCGAACGGGTATTCATTTTCTGCTTGATATGCTTCCCAGTAGCGACGTACGCTCACGCGGCTTACCAGTAGCACGGTAAAGAGCTGCAATAGAATTAGACCATATAGACCGACGCCAACAAACAGATCGGAATAGTCTTGTAGTTTAAAACAAGAAATCGCGACACTAATTAAGAAAACGTCGATCATCACCCAATGCTTGAGATGCTGCACGATCCACAAGGCGGGTCTTAATAATTTAAACGAACGGAGTTTAAGTGCGATATGTGCTGCCACTACAGAACTGCATACCAGTAGTGGTGCGATTGAGCTGCAAAATGCAACTAATAGTGAAAGAAAGACGAAGCCTTCTTCGAACAAAGTAATAATGCCTGACGGAAGGGTTGCCGGTATCATTTGCCCGAACAGACGGATACTCAAGAAATTGAAAAAATGCGAAGGGATAAATAGCAACAGGCAAGTTAGCGCAATGGCTAAATTGCCTGATAAAGAAGGCCTACCACCGCGATAAAGTTGCGTACCACAGCGAGGACAGAATGCACTCTTGCCTAGTTCAACCTCAACAATATCAACGGGTAACTCACAGCCTTGGCAAAGTCGAACTTTACTAGGTTGCGTGATGTGCGGATCTAAACTCAAAGTGCCCCCTGATGGTTGAGGGCAAATAGATAGAGAGTAACCCTGTTAGCCGTGCGATTGCACAGCGCCATAGAGGGTTTGATATAGACCTTGTTGTTCAACTAATTCTCCATGAGTCCCGGTTTGGGTCACTTGTCCATCTTCTAACACGTAAATGATGTCTGCTTGTTTAACCGCAGATAAGCGGTGCGCTACAATTAGCGTTGTTCGACCATTTAAGAATTCAGTTAACGCTTTATGCAGAGCAGCCTCGGTTGCGGTGTCTAACGCTGAGGTTGCTTCATCTAAAATGACAAATTTCGGGTCACTTAATACCATGCGAGCGATAGCCAGTCTTTGTCTTTGCCCGCCAGATAAGCGAATACCATTACGGCCAATCTGCGTTTCCAACCCTTGGCTAAGCTGGCTAATGACATCTTGCATTTGCGCGATTTCAAGCGATTGCCAAAGTTGCTCGTCACTATAATGACTGCCGAGGGTGAGATTATGCCTCAAGCTGTCATTAAATAGTATAGGTTGCTGTAAAACCACGGCAATTTGATCACGTATTACATCAAAACTAATGTCGTCGGTAGTGTGATGATTGAATTTAATCACGCCAGATTCAGGACGGTAGACGCCAATTAACAGTTGAATTAACGTGGACTTGCCACCACCACTGGCACCAACTAAGGCAACCTTTTTCCCCGCAGGGATATGCAGATTAAGGTGTCTGAGCACTTGGCTTTCATCGTTATAAGAAAAAGTGACGTCCTCAATACTCACATCAACTTCTTGCTGGTCATTAAACGGGTTCACTTTACTCTTAGGACGATATTCTTCTTCAAGTTCTAATAAGGTATTAATACGTGTTAAAGCGGCTTTTGCACTGTACCAAGAGAACTGAATACCGAGCAGCTCTTGAACAGGCGAGAGCATAAACCAAAGGTAGCCAAACACAGCGAAAATCTGGCCAATGGTCAGGTCGCTGAACATTACCATCAACATCGCAACCGCACGAAATAGCTCAAAGCCCAATAAGAATAGTAGAAAGGAGACACGACCAGCCGCTTCTGATTGCCAAGCGTACTTATCGGCATCGAGACGAATTTGGTTGGCATTCAGTTTAAGTTCGTTCAAAAATTCACGTTCGCGATTTGCTGCACGCAGCTGATAGATGCCGTCCAATGTTTCTACTAAACGATTTTGAAAACGTTCAAATGATTGGTTTTCACGTTTCTTAAGGTGTTTAACTTTGCTACCGAGCAGTCGGGAGAAATAAATCACGATGGGATTGACGAGTAAAATAAATAAACCCAAGCGCCAATCTATCCACAGTAGTACACCCGCAGTGCCAATAACGGTAAGAAAACTAATAATAAATTTGCTCAGCGTAGAGCCGATGAACTGGTCAATTGTTTCAATATCGGTAATCAAGTGAGCATTGATACCGCCACTGCCGCGAGTTTCATACTGACGAATACTAATGCGGCCTAGCTTATCAATCATTTTACTGCGCATTTGATAAGTGATGGTTTTAGAAACCAGCGTAAATTGTCGGCTTTGCAAAATGTTGAGCACTTGGCTGACAGTGCGCATCAATATAACAAGAAGCAACGCAAAAAAAATGTAACCCGTTGGTGTTTGAATTGAGCTAGGCAAAACGCTATTCATTAGCTCAAGACCAGTACTGGGCTTGTCGAGCAGAACTTCATCCACCATTAGAGGTAATAGTAGAGGGATAGGGACACTGACTAATGTCGCTACAATCGCAATGAGGTTAGCTACGATCAGCTTAGATTTGTGTATTTTTGCTTGTGAAATCAGCCAAGAACGGCTAATAGTGTTATTGTTTTCGGTCATTCTACTGATAATAAGAATAATTTATACTCACATTGTACGTAGAATCGCCAAACATGTCTCATGTTTTGATTCGAAGTCGCGGTAAGGTCTCTAAACGGAAGTTGTTATGAAGCAAGAATTTTATCTATCCCTCACTAAACAAGCACAGGCTCTTATTGAGTCAGAAACGAATCTGATTGCTAATTTGTCGAATATCAGCGCGTTACTTAATATGTCTCTCGAGGATATCAATTGGGTCGGTTTTTACCTGATGGATAAAGATGAATTGGTATTGGGGCCTTTCCAAGGCAACCCTGCTTGTGTTCGCATTCCGGTTGGAAAGGGTGTTTGTGGTACAGCTGTGGCGACAAACCAAGTTCAACGCGTCCATGATGTTCACCAATTTGAAGGTCATATCGCTTGTGATGCCGCTAGCAATTCAGAAATTGTTATCCCATTTTCAATTGATGGAAAAATCGCCGGTGTGTTAGACATCGACAGCCCAAATATTGGTCGATTTGACCAAGAAGACGAAAATGGACTGCTTAAATTAATGGCAGAAGTGGAAAACCTGCTTAATTCACACGCTATCAAGGCATAAATTCGCGTTAGAGTGTGGTTTTTCGTTTACAGGTCACTATAATGGCTGAAATATTTATCTTAACGCTCGCGGATAGTCCGCTTTAACCAGGAACCCCCATGGAAAACACTGAAAAGTTAAAAAACAGCAAAGAAGTAATTGCATACATTGCTGAATGTTTCCCTAAGTGCTTTACTTTAGAAGGTGAAGCAAAGCCACTTAAAATTGGTATTTTTCAAGATCTTGCGGATCGCCTTTCAGACGACCCGAAAGTAAGTAAAACTCAGCTTCGTGCAGCGTTAAGACAGTACACTTCATCATGGCGTTACCTACACGGTGTTAAGCCAGGTGCAGTACGTGTAGATTTAGATGGCAACCCAGCTGGTGAGCTTGATGAAGAGCACGTTGAACACGCTAAAACTGCACTAGCAGAAAGCAAAGCGAAAGTGCAAGCTCGTCGCAAAGAACAAGGCAAGAAGACTCGTGAAGAAGGCAAGGCAAAAACTGCTAAGCCTGCGGCTAAAAAGCCTCAACAAGCTCGTCGTCCTGCTAAGTCAGCGCCGAAGGCAGCTAAACCAGTTGAAACACGTCTACTAACAGCTGAAGAAGTAAAAGTTGGTAACGCAGTAAACGTGAACATGGGTAAAGGAAACATGCCTGCAACTATCGTTGAAATCAATAAGGAAGATGTGCGAGTTCAACTGTCTAACGGCCTACAAATGGTTGTGAAAGCGGAGCACCTACGCGCATAAAGGAGAATCTCCTACGCATGAAATGCCGTTTAAACTTTTCGCTGATTGCTGCTAGCGTTATGCTAGCAGCTACTCCAGTAAAAGCACTCGAAGCTAAAATCGAATTAACTGACTTACCTGCGCTTGAGCAAGAAGCTCAACACAAAACCGCCAGTAAGCGAGTCGCTTCTCGATTTACCCGTTCTCATTACAAACATTTCTCGTTAGACGATCAATTTTCGCAAGCGATCTTTAATCGTTACCTTGAAATGCTTGATTTCAATAAGAATATCTTTACTCAAGCTGATATCGACTCCTTTTCTAAGTGGGCGAATTCGATTGATGATCAATTAAAGTCAGGTGATAACCAAATCGCTTTTGATATTTATAATCAATCAATCAAACGTCGCTATGAAAGGTTTGATTACGCCTTATCTCTACTCGATAAAGAGATGACGTTTGATACCGATGAAAGTATTGAACTTGATCGCAGCGAAGCCGCTTGGCCGAAGAACGAGCAAGAGCTTGATGAACTATGGCGTAAACGGGTTAAGTACGATGCCTTAAATCTGAAATTGACTGGCAAGAGCTGGGATGAAATCAAAGACATCCTAGGCAAACGTTACAATAATGCATTGAAACGTTTGACTCAGACCAACAATGAAGATGCTTTCCAATTGTACATGAACGCGTTCTCGCGCGAAGTCGATCCTCACACTAGTTATCTTTCCCCACGAAATGCTGATCAATTCCAGCAAGAGATGAATTTATCCCTTGAAGGTATTGGTGCTGTGTTGCAAATGACTGACGATTATACCGTGATTCGTTCACTTGTTGCTGGTGGCCCAGCGGCGAAGAGCAAGAAACTCGGTGAAGGTGATCGCATCATCAGTGTTGGTCAAGATGATGGTGAGATGATTGATGTGATTGGTTGGCGACTTGATGACGTGGTCCAACTTATCAAAGGGCCAAAAGGCACAACGGTCAAACTTGAAATCTTACCGGAAGGTAACGATGCAAAGAGTGAAGTTATCTCAATTGTTCGCGATAAAGTTCGTCTAGAAGATCGCGCTGTTAAATCTGAAATCATCGAGCAAGATGGCAAAAAGATTGGTGTCCTAGAAGTACCGAGTTTTTATGTCGGTCTGTCTAAAGACACGGATAAGCTGATTTCTGAACTCAAACAGAAAAAAGTCGACGGTATCATCGTTGATTTACGTAACAATGGCGGCGGAGCACTAACTGAAGCTACGGCTTTATCTGGGTTGTTTATTACGAGTGGCCCGGTTGTTCAGGTTCGAGATAGTTATGGTCGCATTAACGTTAATGCAGATACCGATAACGAAATCAGCTATGACGGTCCATTGATGGTACTAGTTAACCGCTACAGTGCATCTGCATCTGAGATTTTTGCCGCTGCAATGCAAGATTATGGTCGCGCAGTAGTCGTGGGTGAGAACTCATTCGGTAAAGGCACGGTGCAACAACATCGTTCGCTCAATCATATTTACGATCTGTTCGATAAAGAATTGGGTTACGTTCAATACACAATTCAAAAATTCTATCGAATTGATGGTGGTAGTACGCAAAATAAAGGTGTCGTACCCGATATTGCTTATCCAACACCGATTGACCCAGCTGAGACGGGTGAGAGTGTTGAAGATAATGCACTACCGTGGGATAGCATTGAAAAAGCGGATTACACACAGTTACAACGTAACGATAAATTGATTGCGCAGTTAGATAAACAGCATCAAGCACGCATCGCAAATGATCTAGAGTTTGGTTTTATCGCGCAAGATATCGCAAGATACAATGCAGAGAAAGAAGATAACGCTCTGTCATTAAACGAGAAAGAACGCAAACGCATTAGCGATGAAGCGGATAATCGTCGTCTTGAACGTATTAACCAACGCCAAAAACTGGCCGGTGAAACGCCATATAAATCATTGGATGATTTACCGAAAGATTATGAAGCACCAGATGCATATCTAGATGAATCTGTGGCTATCATGGTTGATATGATACGTTAAGCTAATCAACAAAATACGAAGCGAGCTCAAGTAGCTCGCTTTTTTTGTACCAAAAACTAATGTGAGCCAGATCAAATTTTTAGCTTTATCGCCGACTTGTGCCTACGCTTAAAGAAAAAGTAAGGGGACGCGATATGAGATGGATTGGGATTTTATTAGCTTGTTTTAGCTTTACAACTTGGGGGACCACCCCTTCTAATGCGCGAGAAACCGAAGCGTTAAGTTTGTTTGATCATCCGTTTCTAATCGGCGATTGGTATTTGATTAATCCTGAACCTGAGAAATCAGAAGAAGACTATATTGCGATAAAATTGACGTTAGACTCTAAGTATAATTTCACGATTGATATTCAGAAAAAAGACTATACCGTTGATCGCTGGGAAGGAATGTATACCGCAAATGAAGATACGATTATTCTCGGGTTGAATACCGATCATCCTCAGATTTACTCTTATGCGAGCAACCACAATTTGCTTAATTTAAACGGCATCGTTTTTACCAAAGCCCTTTCAAACTCACTCGCAGGCATGTGGTCAAGTAAGCATCTTGATGGTGATGATCTTTTGGCGAGTGACGTCAACCAGATGGATTTGATATTACAACCTGATTTTGTATTTCTATTCAAAGTCAGCAACCCTGATGGTGACGAAGCGATCAGAAGAGGTGTTTACTTTACAGAAGGCGAGCATCTTGTCCTGTTGTATGAAAACGGTGAACATAATACTCGCTATAAACTTAATCGAGATACGTTGACGATTGAATCGGGTGAAGGCGGCATGTTTGCGGTGTTAAATCGAATAAGATAAACATCGTCAATTTACTGGTTGTTTAGATTTATAAGTTAGATGTAAAACCAATATTAGAAAAAAACGAGGTAATGTATGACAATACCTCGTTTTTTTGTTGTCACAGTTGTAAGCTTTACAACTAAGTTATTAGAGAAAAAAGCGTCAGCCTCATACTGAACGATAAGTAACGAATGCGATTTCAGATGTTTTGTCTGAACTATCGTAATTTTCGTTGGGGTACAATCTCTAGAACACTTAAAACTACCGACATTATTTGTAGAAGGATTTAGAAATGGCTCAAGCTCCTCAAGCCAAATATCGCAAAGATTATCAGTCTCCATCTCATACGATTACTGATATCGATCTGACATTTGAATTATACGATACCGCGACATTAGTGACGGCGGTCTCACAAGTTAAGCAACTGAAACAGAGCTCAACTTTAGAGTTAGATGGTGATGGGTTGGTGCTAAAGAGTCTATTAGTAAACCAAGAACCATGGTCTGATTATGAGTTGGTTGAAGATGGCATTAAGATCAACCAATTGCCTAGCGAGTTTACATTAACTATCGTTACCGAAATAAACCCAGAAGCGAATACTGCATTAGAGGGTTTGTACAAATCTGATGGTGCTTACTGCACTCAATGTGAAGCGGAAGGCTTCCGTCGTATTACTTACTACCTAGATCGCCCTGATGTACTGGCAATTTACACTACAACTGTGATTGCCGATAAAGCGCAGTATCCATTCTTACTAAGCAATGGCAACCGCGTTGAACAAGGCGAAACTGAAAATGGTCGTCATTGGGTGAAGTGGTTTGACCCACATCCAAAACCATCTTACCTGTTTGCATTAGTGGCGGGTGACTTTGATGTTCTACGTGACAAATACACCACCAAGTCTGGTCGTGCATTAGAACTAGAAATCTTTGTCGATAAAGGCAACTTAGATCGCGCTAATCATGCGATGGTTTCGCTGATCAATTCGATGAAGTGGGACGAAGAGCGTTTCGACTTAGAGTATGACTTAGACATTTACATGATTGTCGCGGTTGATTTCTTCAACATGGGCGCAATGGAAAATAAAGGTTTGAATGTCTTTAACTCTAAGTTTGTTCTAGCGAACGATCAAACTGCGACCGACACAGATTACTTAGGTATCGAAGCGGTAATCGGCCACGAGTACTTCCATAACTGGACTGGTAACCGTGTGACTTGCCGTGATTGGTTCCAACTTAGTTTAAAAGAAGGTTTGACTGTTTTCCGCGATCAAGAGTTTTCATCTGATCTTGGCTCACGAGCGGTAAACCGCATTAACAATGTCCGTATTATTCGTGGCCCGCAGTTTGCCGAAGACGCCAGTCCAATGTCCCATCCAATTCGTCCAGATAAAGTGATTGAGATGAATAACTTCTATACCTTAACCGTGTATGAAAAGGGTAGTGAAGTCATTCGCATGTACCACACTTTACTGGGAGAAGAAGGCTTCCAAAAAGGCATCAAGCTTTATATGGAAAGACACGATGGAACAGCCGCGACATGCGAAGATTTCGTTAAAGCAATGGAAGATGCTAACAATGTTGACCTTACTCAGTTCCGTTTATGGTACAGCCAATCGGGTACACCGACCGTAAAAGCAAGCAGCGAATACAATGCTGATGCTAAAACGTACACATTGACGCTAGAACAATCAACTGACCCGACTCAAGATCAAACAGAGAAGCTGGCACTGCATATTCCATTCGATATTGAGTTGTATGATGCAATGGGTGCTGTGGTTGAGTTACGCTGTAACGGAGAAAAAGTTTCAAATATTCTGAATCTAACTCAAGCAAAACAAAGCTTTGTGTTTGAAGGTGTGACAGAAAAACCCGTACCATCATTGTTAAGAGAATTTTCTGCACCAGTAAAACTTGAATACGATTACAGTGACGAAGAGCTAACGTTCTTAATGGTTCATGCACGCAATGAGTTTGCTCGTTGGGATGCGGGACAAATGTTGTTGGCGAAGTATATTCGTCGCAATGTTGTTAACTTGCAAGCGGGTGGTGACGTCTTACTTCCAAGTGAAGTCGTCGATGCATTCCGTGGCGTATTGTTAAGTGAAGAACTAGAACCAGCGTTTATTGCTGAAGTGCTTTCATTGCCAAGTCACAATGAAGTATCAGGTTGGTACAAGACTGTTGATGTCGATGCTGTCGCAGCCGTACTAAAAGCGATCAAAGTTCAATTAGCATTTGAACTACAAGATGAGCTTTCTGCAATTTACCACAGCTTGAATCAAGCAGAGTACACTATTGATCACGCAGCAATTGGTAAGCGTGCTCTACGTAATACCGCTTTGGCTTACCTTGCTCATACCGAACAAGGCAATGTTTTGGCTGAGCAACAATATCAGCAAGCTAATAACATGACCGATACGATTGCTGCAATGTCTGCTGCAAACCAAGCGCAACTTGCGTGTCGTGAAACACTGATGACTGATTACAGCAACAAGTGGAAACACGATGGTTTGGTTATGGATAAATGGTTTGCACTGCAAGGTAGCAACCCTGCAGGCAACGTACTTGAAGTGATCAAACAAACGATGCAGCACGAAGCATTTAGTTTGAAAAACCCGAACCGTACTCGCAGCCTAATTGGTTCATTCCTTAATATGAATCCGGTTCACTTCCACGCAGTCGATGGCTCTGGCTACCAATTTGCTGGAGAGATCTTACGTGAGCTCAATAGCTCAAACCCGCAAGTAGCCTCACGTTTGATCGACCCACTGCTAAAATTGGGTAAGTACGATGAAACGCGCCAAGCGTTGATTAAAGCTGAGCTTGAAAAACTTAAAGCGATGGATAACCTGGCGAAAGACCTGTTTGAGAAAGTGACTAAGGCGTTAGAGTCTTAATCATAGTTTTTCTTATAGTAGAATGAAACAGCGGCTCTAGTAGCCGCTTTTTTTGTGTGCGGACAAGGGAGCTTTTTTCAAAAAGCAGCAATAACTGTATAAATATACAGTTAAAATTGATGTGCCGTAAATTTGAGACTACTAGAAGAGAGAGTTTTGTTTAAGTCATTGATTATTAGTTATTAATGAGATTTCTGGTTTTGATGTATGTCCCGCTTACAAGTATGACTGCCCATTTTATCTTAGTGTCAGCGGTCCAATTACTCTTTGCAGCGCCAAAGAGTAATCAGAAAGGCGCTTTTCTATCTTTGGTGTTTTCCGGCCAGTTTTAGGCGTTCCCGACGCCGAAAACTTAAAAATACTTCCTGTATTTTTGCCTATTGTTTTGGTTACTTTTAAGCAGATGTAGATGAAGTAAATGTGCGTGTTTTGAGAGTGAACAGGTACAAATATTCATCGCAATAGTGCATAATTTCTTCTGATAATATGTTTCGCATTTGAATGCAATAATGAGTAATCGTTGGTGTTTCAATCGATAGCGATGAGGTTCCCGGTGGCGGGAAATCAATGTTTATGGTCACCGCAATTGGTACGGCGGTGGTCGTAGAAAATACGTCTAATAAGTCGGTTGTGCGTTGAAAGCTAGAGTTACTGTTTTTAGTTTATGTTCAGCTAAGACTGCGAAGGTTAGTTCTTTGGTGTCGGGTATCAACATTTCTTCGTTCGGGCTTATAGTTTTAGTGTAGTTAAATCAGGAAGTAGCTTTTGTAGTTGATGTTGGTCGCTAATACGATGTTTACCTACTTAGTCATCTAGCCTTTTTACAGCTTTACGGTAAACATCATTGCGTTCTCGTTTGCCGATTGCCAGGACTGTTACAGTGATGACATTATCTTCAACTTTATAGACTAGGCGATAGCCAGATTGACGCAGCTTAATTTTGTACATGTTTTCAGAACCTGAGAGTTTTGATGACAAAACATGTGGGTTTTCTAAGCGTTCGATTAGCTTTTTCTTAAATTGTTGTTGAAGTGTAGAGCCAAGCTTCTTCCACTCTTTAAGTGCGGTCTTTTTGAAGTTGAGTTTATAAGTCATCAATATTTACAGATATGCTTTCTTCCGATTCTCGTTCTTTAGCTATGGCTAGTAGTTCGAGATCTTCGAGTCTATCCACCATCATTTCGTATGTTTCTGCAGGCACGCAATAAAATGCCGGCTCGTTTCGGTTCAGTACCGCAACTGGTTTCCCCTCAGCACTAGTCGCGACTCTCATTGGGTTCGCTTTTAGTTCAGTAATGCTTGCTGCAACGTCAGCCAAAATTCGAGTGGTCATATATTCAGTCTCTTAAGCGGTCTTTATACTGGTCATATTAGCTTCACTTAAGCGCTATAACAAGTTGCCCAAGAATGAATGATTAGGCGTAGTCTTTTTACGAAACGCTGTGTGCGTTATGTTTTAAGGTCAGAAATACAAATTTTTGAGCAATAAAGTTTTCACTAACGGCATAGTATTTTTTCCATCATACGATTAACACAATCCACTATGGCGTGATATTTCTCTCAAATTATGCGAACCATCCCTCGCTTCAACCTCTATTCGTAATGTTGACATATTTGTTATGTTACTCAGTAAGTTAGAATGACAGTAGGATATGTTTAATCCATGTCATTTATATTTTTGCAAGAAGGAGTATGCATGAAAATAGTGGAAGCAAAACGGTCAGATTTAGACTCTTTCTTTAATTATTTAGCGGCGCATCTTGCCGAAAATGCGGCTGATGATTCACCATTGTTTCAGCCAATAGCTAAACAAAACTGCTTAGTCTCCGATCTGTTAAAGACTAAGTTTAGAGATGGTTTCGAGCACAGTCTTGGTGAGCATGGTTGGCGAAAACTCTGGGTGATTAAAGGCTCAAACGAGCAAGTGATCGGTCATATTGATTTACGTCATTATGCAGAAGCACATAAATTTCATCGCGTGTTATTGGGAATGGGTGTTGATTCAAGTTGTAGAAATCAGGGGTTAGGCGTAAAACTGATTAAATGCGTCATTCAGTTTTGTCATGACGAACCGAGTATCGACTGGTTAGATCTCAGTGTTCTTTCGAATAATCTGCCTGCCAAAAATCTCTACTTGAAATGTGGTTTTGAAATCTTAGGCGAAATGCCAGATTGCTACCGCATAGAAGGTGAGCCTGTGTCAGAAACGACAATGACGTTATGTACTAGAAACTAAGCCGTAAACATAAAATGAAAAGGAAAATTCATGATAGCCAGAGAATGAAAGCCACTTGCCCAAAACAGTATGCAGAAGGCTTTATT
Source organism: Vibrio fluminensis (assembly GCF_015278125.1). GTDB lineage: Bacteria > Pseudomonadota > Gammaproteobacteria > Enterobacterales > Vibrionaceae > Vibrio > Vibrio fluminensis. Next base: position 54,780 of record NZ_JADILO010000001.1, on the reverse strand, counting down.
GCTTATCTTTATGACACAGGAATTAAGGATACTTCATCAACGGAAGGTTTCGTTGGCGCGCAAATTCTCAATCGAGATTTAGGTGATGAGGTAGAAATCACTTTACTAAGTTATTGGCAAGATCTCGAATGCATCAAAGCATTTGCGGGTGAAGATATTGGCGTTGCTAAGTTGTACCCGGAAGATGACAAATACCATCTAAACCCAGATCGACATGTAAACCACTATGAAGTGCGTGAGAATATGTGGCTATAGCCGTTATAGAGTATTGCCTGTATCGAGCATTGCCACAGCGCTCACAATTCTATTAGTAGAACTATCAACGACAGTTTTCTGTGTCCCAGTTTTTCCCACCTTGTTTGATCTTCCTAACGGTATGCTACACAGTTTATTTAGGTGATGATGATAGACGCATTTATCGATTTCGCTAAATGCGTTACTGGCTAGGAGCTTTATATCAGACATTGCTACAGGATAGGCAAGGATGGGTTATGGCTGAAAAGACAGTGGCGATTGTAGGCGCTGGTATTATTGGGATAACGTCGGCGTATTTGCTGAGAAGAGCAGGTTATCGGGTTATATTAATTGATGCTGAAGATGGTCCAGCATTAAAGAGTAGTTACGCCAATGGCTGCCAACTGAGTTATTCGTATATTGATGCGATGTCCTCACCGAGTTTAATCAAGAAAGTACCAAAGATACTCTTGGGAAAAGATCCCGCGTTTCGTATTAAGCTCTCACCGGACTTAAATCTCATCTCTTGGGGTAGTAAATTCTTGTTAAATGGACAGGCACAACAAGAGTTGTTGAATACGCGCGCTTTGCTGCGATTGGCACTTCATTCTAAAGAAGTGCTTGAGACACTTTTGTCTGAGTCTGATTTTTCATTTGATCATCGCGTTTCCGGCAAGCTGCTTATCTACACCACTCAAGCGGAATTAGACAAAGCCGCAACAAGAGTAGAGCAAAAAAAGCAATGGGGTTGCAAACAAGCGATCCTTAATCAGCCACAATGTATCGAGTTAGAGCCGTCGCTGCAGCATCTATCTAAACCTATTATTGGCGGAATTTATTCAGCTATTGATGCCGTTGGTGATCCATTTCAGTTTTCTCGTCAGTTGCTTAAGCGTATGGAAAGCGACCGAGGCTTTACTGCACAGTTCAATTGTAAGGTCACTCGAATCATCAAACATCAACATTCAATTACTTCGCTTGAAACCACTCGGGGAAAAATTGAGGCTGATGCTTATGTTTGGGCGACCGGATCGGAGAGTCTAAATCTTCTAAAGCAGGTTGGGATTAAACTGCCCATTTATCCAATCAAAGGTTATAGCATTACTGTGCCAGCCACTGAGTATGCGCCAGGAGTCTGTGTAACCGATATGGATAATAAAGTGGTGGTCAGTCGCGTCGGTGACAAACTTCGGATTGCAGGTTGTGCGGATATTGTTGGTCACAATCGAGATAAAGACCAAACTCGGATAGAACACCTATTAAGTGTTGCGCAGCAAAATTTCCCAAAGGCAGGTCGTTATAGCGAGATCCTGCATACTTGGGCAGGCATGCGTCCGGTCACGCCAAGTAGTGTGCCGATAATTGGCAAAGCGGGCGCCGATAATTTGTTTGTTAATATTGGACATGGCATGTTGGGTTGGACGTTGTCATTGGGCTCAGCCTCTCTATTAACCTCACAGATCAAACAGCAACAACCTCCGATCGATAATCAGGGGATGAGACCCAATGACCACGGAATTAGATAACTTCGCGATTAACTGTATAAATATACAGTTAATTTGAGGTGGCGGGAAAATCGGTACTCTGAGCCTGATAAACGGTTATTTTGCAGGCTATTTTTACTGGGTATTACTCATTTTGTCTTTTTTTTCGGCGATTGATAGAGGTTTGCCGTTCTCTCTAATAGGCCTAGGCCGTTAGTGCAACTTGGTTGGTTTACAGTATAGAATAGCCTAGCGACCTTTATTAGAAGCATAGCTATTAAAAACATAGTTATTAAAAGTATGATTATTTAGGACTTAACTCAATCGCTCATGAATCAATACTACTTTTCCCTCAACATTCCCTATCAAACCTTTCTTGCTCACTACAACGGTGCCGCAAGTAGTGTCATGGTGACAACCGACAATGGCCTGCGTATTCAACTGCCAGCGACGCGCTTTCGTCCGTTCTTAAGCCAAATTGGTTTGAAGGGGCGATTTAGGTTAACAACTGACCAGAATAACAAGTTTCTAAAGTTAGAAGTTCTGTGAGTTCTGTAATTTGCAGGACTTTAAATAGAACCTTAATCACATTATCAAACATTTCGTCTCAATCTTTCTGAAAAGAGTTAACCGCTAGATAACATAATCGATACAATGGTACGGCATTACTAAGATTAAGCACTATGCTTACAACAACCTATAGTGCTTAGACGACATCCCAACAATTTAGAATTCTAATAGTGGAGTGTGATTATGACCGTGCGTGAACCTCTAATGCCGGTTCTTCTTGAAAAGGTATATCAGCTGATTCAGGACAAACTCGAACTTGCTCAACAACCCCTAGTTAACCAACTTGCTCAGCATCTTTTTAGCAACATTGCTCAAGATGATTTATTGGAGCGCAACGAATCCGATTTATATGGTGCTGTGGTTAGCTTATGGCATCATCTTAATGACAAAAAGCCTCAAGACATTTCTGTAAGGGTGTTCAACCCAACGGTGAGTAAACAGGGTTGGCAATCGACCCATACTATCGTTGAGATTGTGGTGCCAGATGGTCCATTCTTAGTGGACTCGATAAAGATGGCATTAACACGTTTAGATTTAGCTTCTCACTTAATGCTGCATGGTCCTACACAAATAAAACGCGATAAAAAGGACAAGATACTGAGTATTGAACAAGGAGAAGGTGAGTTACTCTCTATTTTCCATATTGAGGTAGACCGTTTAAGTGATAAACAAGCAATGGCTTCGCTGAAAGAGGAACTGCTTGATATCTTGTCGGATACTCAACTTGTGGTGACAGACTGGAAACAGATGGTCGAGAGATTGCAATTCGTAACGGATCAAGTTGAGGGGCTGCAAGGTAAGGTTGAGATCGAACGCGATCATTACGAAGAAACGATCCAATTCTTACGTTGGTTGGGCGATCATAACTTTACCTTTATGGGCTATAAAGAATACGACCTGATCAATGATAACGGCGAGATGGAGCTTAAACCGACCACAGAGAAAGGTTTAGGCCTGTTCTCATGTGAAAAGCGCGTGCGTAGCGTTAAGCTTTCTGAGTTTCCTGATTCGGCGCGTTTAGAAGCGGAAAAACCGTTTTTACTGATCGTGACGAAAGGCAATACGCCTTCACGAATTCATAGACCGGCCTATACCGATTACATCGGGATTAAGAAGTTTGATAAAAATGGCAAAGTTGTCGGTGAGCATCGCTTTACCGGGCTTTATACCTCCGCGGTGTATAACCAAAGTGTTGGTGGTATTCCACTTATCCGCGAAAAAGTTCAGCGTATCCTTAAGGCGAGCAGCTACAGGGAAGGATCTTATTCCTACAAAGCACTGCACAATATTTTAGAGAACTATCCGCGTGATGAGCTGCTGCAAGCAAGAGAAGAAGAATTGCTTGAAGTGGGGATGGGCGTGGTGCAGATGCAAGACCGTGACATGCTGCGTTTGTTTGTTCGCAAAGACCCATTTGGTCGCTTCTTTAGCTGTATGGTGTATGTCACTAAAGATCGTTATAACACCGAATTACGTCGCCAAACGCAAAAGATCTTTAAACAGTATTTTGGCTGTGATCAAGAAGTAGAGTTCACCACTTATTTCTCGGAGAGCCCACTTGCTAGAACGCATTATATCGTACGTGTAGATAACAATAATATGGATGTTGATGTGAAGACCATTGAGCGCAACTTAGTTGAAGCTTCATCAAGTTGGGATGATCGTCTCTCAGACGCGATTGTCGCAAACTTCGGTGAAAGCAAAGGTCTACCGCTATCGAAAGAATATATGCGCTCTTTTCCTCGTTCATACAAAGAGGATGTATTAGCGGCTTCTGCAGTGGCAGATATTGAACGTCTAGAATCTCTCAATGATGATAATAAGCTGGGTATGTTGTTCTACCGCCCACAAGAGCTTGCGAGTGATTCGAAAGCGGTGCGTTTTAAACTCTATCATCGCGATGAACCTATTCACTTATCTGATGTGATGCCTATGTTGGAAAACCTGGGTTTACGTGTAATCGGTGAGTCACCATACGAAATTCATAAAGCGAATGGTCAGGTTTACTGGATCTTAGATTTCTCAATGTTACATAAGAGTGATAAGACTGTAGACCTACGAGAAGCACGTGACCGATTCCAGCATGCGTTTGCAGCAATTTGGCAAGGCGAGCTAGAAAGTGATGGCTTTAACCGTTTAGTACTTGGTGCATCGTTAACTGGCCGTGAAATTTCAATTTTACGTGCTTATGCCCGTTATATGCGCCAAGTTGGCTTCCCATTCAGCCAACAATATATTGAAGATACGCTGAATCACCATCCAGAGTTGGCAGGGGATCTTGTTCAACTGTTTAAGAAGCGTTTTGATCCAAAATCGAAAGGTAGCGAGAAAGGACAGACAACGCTAATCAACAAGATCACTTCGCAACTTGAACAAGTAGAAAGTCTCGATGACGATCGTATTATTCGTCGATATATGGAGATGATCACCGCGACGTTGCGGACTAACTATTACCAGCTTGATGAAGATAAGCAGCCAAAACCTTGGCTCGCCCTTAAACTTAAACCAAGTGATATTCCTGAGATTCCACAGCCGGTGCCGGCTTTTGAGATATTCGTTTATGCGCCTGATATTGAAGGTGTGCATTTACGCGGCGGTAAAGTAGCACGTGGTGGACTGCGCTGGTCAGATCGCCAAGAAGATTTCCGTACTGAAATACTTGGTCTAGTTAAAGCGCAGCAAGTAAAAAATACCGTTATTGTTCCGGTTGGAGCAAAAGGTGGCTTCGTTTGCAAACGTCAGGCAATGCTCAGTTCACGAGATGAAATTTTTGCTGAAGGGCAACGCTGTTATAAGCGTTTTATCCGCGCACTTTTAGATGTCTCAGATAACATTATTGATGGCGAAGTTATTCCACCGAAAAACGTGATTCGTCATGATGAAGATGATCCGTATTTGGTTGTCGCTGCGGATAAAGGCACCGCAACGTTCTCTGATTTGGCTAACTCAGTGTCTGCTGAATATAACTTCTGGCTAGGAGATGCATTTGCTTCTGGAGGTTCGAACGGTTATGACCATAAAGCGATGGGTATTACCGCCAAAGGTGGCTGGGAGTCGGTCAAACGTCATTTCCGCGAAATGGGCATAAACTGCCAAACCACAGATTTTACGGCGGTTGGTGTCGGCGATATGGCCGGCGATGTGTTTGGTAACGGTATGTTACTGTCTAAGCATACTTGCCTTGTAGCTGCCTTTAACCACCTCCATATCTTTATTGACCCGAATCCAGATTCGGCAAGTAGTTGGCAAGAGCGTGAACGTCTATTTGATCTGCAGCGTTCTAGCTGGGAAGATTATAATGCCGACCTGATTTCTAAAGGCGGTGGCGTTTTCTCTCGTCGCGCGAAGTCAATTACGTTAACGCCGGAAATTCAAAAGTTACTTGGAACTAAGAAGAGTTCTCTTGCGCCAAACGATCTGATTAAGATGATCTTGTCGATGCAAGTGGATCTACTTTGGAACGGCGGCATTGGTACTTACGTTAAAGCATCAACTGAAACCCATATGGATGTTGGCGATAGAGCGAATGACGTACTGCGTATTGATGGTAAAGATCTCAATGCTAAAGTTGTTGGCGAAGGCGGTAACCTTGGTATGACACAGCTAGGGCGTATCGAATATGCGCTTGCTGGTGGACGAGTTAATACCGATTTTGTCGATAACGTTGGTGGTGTGGACTGCTCGGATAACGAAGTAAATATTAAGATCTTCCTTAATAGCTTGGTGGCTAACGGAGATCTAACCGTTAAGCAACGCAATGTGATTCTTGAATCAATGGAAGATGAAGTTGGTGAAATTGTCTTAGATGACGCGTATTGCCAATCTGAATCGATTTCCGTGACTGACTATCAAGGGGTTTCTTTAGTTAAAGAGCAAATTCGTTTTATTCATGCGATGGAAAAGGCAGGGCATCTGGATCGAGCATTGGAATATATTCCCGATGATGAAACCTTACTGGAACGTGAGAAACAAGGGCTTGGCTTAACTCGTCCTGAACTTGCTGTGCTGGTGGCTTATGGCAAAATGGTTCTGAAAGAAGAGCTTGTTCATGAAGATATTGCTAATGATGAGTTTCATGCTCAATTATTGGTTCAATATTTTCCATCTGAGTTACGCCGTAACTATTTCACGCAAATGGAAAGCCATCCACTACGTCGAGAAATCATCGCGACGGCGTTAGCGAATCAAATGGTCAATGAAATGGGTTGTAACTTCGTTACTCGTTTGCAAGAAGAGACTGGAGCTTCGGTTGTTGATATCGCTAATGCTTATGTCGCTTCGCGTGAGATATTTGGCTTGGGAACGGTACTTGAAGAAATTCGAGCACTAGATAATACGGCCACGACAACAGTTCAATATGACATGATGTTTGCGGTAAGGCGTACCTTGCGTAGAGTGAGTCGCTGGATTTTGCGTAATCGAAAAGGCCGTCAATCCGTAACTGCTTTAATCGATCTTTATCGCGCAGATGTGGATAAAGTGAGACAAGATCTTGATACATTATTGGTTCCTCAAGAAGTAGAAGAACACAACCAAGAAGCACAGGCTTGGGTTGAACAAGGTATGGCGGCTGAATTGGCTAATTATGTCGCGCGCTTATCAAGTTTATACTCAGTACTGGATATATCCACAGCATCCACTGAAAAAGGCATTGCGGTCGATAAAGTTGCTCAACTTTACTTCAATTTGGGTGATAGGTTGTCTTTACATTGGTTCTTGAACCAAATTAACAATCAAGCGGTTGATAATCATTGGCAAGCGCTTGCTAGAGCTGCATTTAGAGAAGATCTTGATTGGCAACAACGCCTACTGACGGCACAAGTTCTAAGCTGCGGTTGCCAGTTGGCTGATTTGGATGTGATTCAATCACTTGATGACTGGATTGCCAATAATCAGCTATCGCTAAATCGTTGGGAAAGCATCTTAAATGAATTCAAAGTGGGATCTGTGCATGAATTTGCAAAATTCTCCGTCGCTTTACGCGAATTGATGCTTTTAAATTTGAATTGTTCTGCAAATGAGTAAATAATAGCGCCCCGTTTATACGGGGCTTTTTTCTATCGGAGGCAGAATGCTTTACCGTCTAGCCAGGACTGGCTTTTTTCAACTTGATGCCGAAAAGGCACATGATTTAGCAATTCAAAACTTCAAGCGCTTTACCGGCACTCCTATTGATCTCTTCTATCGTCAGCAACTTCCTCATCGTCCAGTTGAATGTATGGGTATCACATTCCGCAACCCAGTAGGCCTAGCGGCTGGCTTGGATAAAAACGGTGAGTGTATTGAAGCGTTTGACACAATGGGATTCGGTTTCGTCGAAGTAGGTACAGTAACGCCACGCCCACAATCAGGTAATGATAAGCCACGTCTTTTCCGCTTACTTGAAGCTGAGGGTATTATCAACCGTATGGGTTTCAATAATCTAGGTGTTGATAATCTGATTGATAATATTAAGAAAGCAAAATACGACTGCGTCCTTGGTATTAATATTGGTAAGAATAAAGACACGCCTATTGAAAAAGGTACAGAAGATTACTTGATCTGTATGGAGAAAGTATACGAGTACGCAGGCTATATAGCAGTAAACATTTCTTCACCAAACACCCCGGGACTTCGCACACTACAATACGGCGAAGCGTTGGATGAGCTACTTGCTGCGTTGAAAGAGAAGCAAGCAGAGCTGCATGAAAAACATGGCAAGTATGTGCCGGTTGCTTTGAAAATTGCACCTGATCTTACTGATGATGAAATCAGCCAGATTTGCCAATCTTTGATCAAGTTTAATATCGATGGCGTCATTGCTACAAACACGACTTTAGATCGCGAAGTAGTGGAGGGCATGAAGCACTCTACTGAAGCTGGTGGTCTAAGTGGTCGTCCTGTTCAATCACGCAGTACTGAAGTTGTTCGTCTTCTTAATAAAGAGTTAGGTGATCAACTGCCAATTATTGGTGTTGGCGGTATTGACTCATTCGTTGCCGCGAAAGAGAAGATGATGGCAGGTGCGAAACTGGTTCAAGTTTACACGGGCTTTATCTATCACGGTCCAGGCTTAGTGAAAGACATCGTGAAGAACATCTAGCCATCGATTACTATGAGTGACGCCGTCACAATGCAACTAATCGAATTCTAGAATGATTTTGCAGAGGAAATGATAATTCATTTCCTCTTTTTTTTTGCATTTCATTGCATAAACTTTCGCTAATAAGAGGGAAAGGTAATTAAGCGGTTTACCTCTATTCACTTTAACTTGAGATCGGACTGATGCTTAAACCCAGCGACAAATGGACTTGGTACTATGACGATGCTAGCCAGCATTTGATGTTGGACTTAGGCAACGAAATGGTTTTCAAGACAAATCTTTGCAGAAAGTTGATCGTGGAGTGTGCTATCGGTGTTAATGAATTCACCGTAGATGACGCATCAGCTTTTCAAACGTATAAAGACCAAATCTCTCATATTGGCCTTAGCGAACCACGTCAGGCAGAATTGGCACTGTATTGTGTAGCAGCAAAACGCTTTCACAAGCCAGTACAGCCAAAGAGCTGGTTCTTCGATTGCCTGTCTGATGGCTCTAACTTACCCGAAGAAGGTGATTTTGTTCGCCTAGAAAATAGTTATGGTGAAGGGACCTTTATCGTACTAGAAGTAGGAGAGAGCGCAAGCTTGTGTGCGTCAATCAATTTGGACGAGTTTAGCCTCAATGGTCACAAAGGCCTCCAATTTGGCCAAGCCATAAAGGTGATGCATGACCGAATGCAAATCACTAATCACAGTTTCCTTACTCAGCCTATGAGATTAGTAGGCTAACTTTTATTGTTTCGTTCCTTTAATATTCATTTCTAGCCGGCTTATTCGCCGGCTTTTTTTTGTTTGCTAGAAGGTAATGGCATGCAAAGTATCATCAAAGCAGTGTGATTTCTCTTACAAAAAAACACCTTATTAGCCAATTTTTGCACAGCGAATTTCCTGTCGAAAAGCATCGGCGATGCATTTATTCCTCTATTTAGCTAACTATGTAACTAACTTACAGCAACAAAACTTGTTTGGTATAGACCAGTTTCACTGTAAATAAGTATTCACTACCGCCATGAGCACAATAAATAGGCGATTGCTTTCAATGTTTGCTTTTGTAAGAAAACCAAATCGAAGATTGATGAATTGCTAAGCGAACAATGCCAACTTAGCGAGAAAAGTGAGATTCAATTAACGAAAATGTGCGTGGTCGGGTATAATGCGGGGTCATTAATTACGAACATTAGAAGACTATGCATCAATATCTTGCGGTAACTTCAAACGGGTTAGAGAACCTGTTAGTAGAAGAACTAACAAAACTAGGCATTGCCGACGCTAAGCCAGTTCAGGCTGGGGTAAGGTTTAAAGCGACCAACGAACAAATTTATCGCTGCTGTTTATGGAGCCGCTTGGCTTCTCGTTTTGTCCGTATCTTGTCTGAATTTACTTGCGAAAATGATATGGATCTTTATCTTGCGGCATCTTCAGTTAACTGGGTAAATCACTTCCACAGCTCGAAGAAACTAGTGGTGGACTTTAACGGTACCAACCGTGAGATCCGCAATAGTCAATATGGCGCAATGAAAGTAAAAGATGCGATTGTGGATTGTTTCACTAAGAAGAATCTTCCTCGTCCGTCGATCAGTAAAGATCAAGCTGATCTTCGCATTCACGTTCGTCTACACAAAGATAAAGCGATTCTTGGTATCGATATGGTTGGTGGCGGTTTGCACCAACGCGGATACCGTGAGCAAGCAGGTAAGGCGCCACTGCGTGAAACACTAGCTGCAGCTATTATTTTGCGTAGCGGTTGGGATGCGACGAAGAACTTCCTAGACCCGATGTGTGGTTCAGGCACCTTAGTAATTGAGGCTGCGATGATGGCCGCTAATATGGCGCCAGGTGTTAAGCGTAAAGCTTGGGGCTTTGAAGTATTGCAAGACTTTGAAGCAGAGCTTTGGGCAGAGATTAAAGCTGAAGCGACTGTGCAAGCGCGCCGTGGTGTCAATAAAATTGACATCAAGTTTTTCGGCTATGACAATGATGAGCGTGTTATCAAAACGGCTCGTGATAATGCTCGTCGTGCCGGTGTAGAAGAGTTTGTTTCGTTTGAAACTGGCGATGCTGCTTTGCTTAAACGCCCTGAAGGTTTTGGCAATGGTGCGATTGTTTGTAACCCGCCATACGGTGAGCGTTTAGGCACGCATCCTGGTTTGATCGCGTTATACACGGCATTTGGTGCACAGTTAAAATCGCAGTTCGGCGGTTGCCAAGCTTCAATCTTTTCGAGTTCAGACGAGCTACTAAGCTGTTTGCGCATGCGTGCAGACAAGCAATTTAAGTTGAACAACGGTGCGTTACCGTGTCACCAAAAGAACTACCAAATCGCTGAGCGTTCAGGAGAAGTAGTGAGTGACAATGTCACTGAAACAGTGATTGCACCTGATTTTGCCAACCGTTTGAAAAAGAACATTGGTAAGATTGGTAAGTGGGCACGTAAAGAAGAGCTAGATTGCTACCGTATTTATGATGCTGATCTGCCAGACTACAATGTTGCAATCGATGTTTACCTTGATCACCTTGTTATTCAAGAATACGCAGCGCCTAAGAGCATTCCAGAAGAGACCGCAAAACGTCGTTTAACCGACATCATTCGTGCAGCTATCCAAGTAACGGGTATTGAAGCAAACAAAGTCGTGCTGAAAACTCGTGAAAAGCAGAAAGGTCGCTCTCAATATCAGAAGCTTTCACAGCAATCTGAAAAGATGCAAGTAAACGAATACGGTGTTGACCTCATCGTTAACTTGCATGATTACCTTGATACTGGTTTGTTCTTGGATCACAAGTTAACCCGTCGTCGTTTAGGTCAAATGGCTCAAGGTAAAGATTTCTTGAACCTATTTGCTTACACGGGCTCTGCGACGGTCCATGCTGCTTGTGGTGGTGCGCGTTCAACAACAACCGTTGATATGTCGAACACCTACCTAGAGTGGGCAAAAGAGAACATGCAGCTAAACGGCCAAGTGGGTCGTCAACATCAGTACGTTCAAGGCGACTGTCTACAATGGCTTGAGAAAGCAACAGGTAGCTACGACCTTATCTTTATTGATCCGCCAACGTTTTCTAACTCAAAACGCATGGAACAGACCTTCGACGTCCAACGCGATCATATCCAATTGATGCGTAACCTTAAGCGCCTGTTGAAGTCTGAAGGTACGATTGTATTCTCAAACAACAAACGCCACTTTAAGATGGATTTAGAAGCTCTGGCTGAGCTAGGTCTAGAAGCGAAGAATATTTCTTCTCAGACTTTGCCACTAGATTTCTCTCGCAACAAACATATCCATAACTGTTGGTTAGTGACACACAAAGGTTAATAGGACAACCATTGATTACCTTATATAGCACGGAAGGGTGCCATCTCTGCGAGATGGCACTGGCTTTGACACAACAATTAAACATTTCACTCCCTATTGAAGTGGTCGATATCGCATTCGATGATGAGCTATTTTCACGTTACGGGGTAACGATTCCCGTCTTGTCTTATGGTGAAAATGAGCTGAATTGGCCATTTGAATTAGAACAATTACAGGTTTGGTTAGAAAACAATGGCATTACTTACCATAAATAATGGCCTTCTAGGTTTTGGCGATCGCCCACTATTAGACAATGTTGATTTTGCATTGCAAGAAAATGAACGTGTGTGTTTAGTTGGTCGCAATGGAGCGGGTAAGTCGACATTGATGAAAGTGTTGGCTGGTGAGGTAATCATGGATGACGGAAAGTTAACCGTTACCCAAGATGTCGTTATCTCTCGACTAGAACAAGATCCGCCGCGTAACCAAGAAGGTACGGTCTTTGACTATGTGTCAGCAGGCCTGGCAGAGATTGGAGAACACCTTAAGATCTATCAAGATCAACTCGATCTAATCGCAAAAGATCCAAGCGAAAAGAACATTAATAAGCTAGCTCGTATTCAAGAGCAATTAGAACACACTGGTGCATGGCGTTTTGAAGACCGTATTCAGAATGTATTGACTGCGCTTAAATTAGACGGACACACCAAGCTAACTGACTTATCGGGTGGTTGGCAGCGTAAAGCGGCACTTGCACGCGCACTTGTTCGTGATCCGGATGTATTACTGCTAGACGAACCTACCAACCACTTAGATGTCACGACGATTGAGTGGCTGGAAAACTTCCTTAAAGACTTCCGCGGCTCAATTATCTTTATTTCCCACGACCGCGCATTCATTAAGTCTATGGCTACGCGCATCGTTGATCTTGATCGCGGTAAGCTTGCATCGTTCCCTGGTAACTATGATCAGTACTTGGTCGATAAAGAAGAGTCTTTACGTGTTGAAGAGATGCAGAACGCTGAATTCGACAAGAAATTGGCTCAAGAAGAAGTATGGATTCGCCAAGGCATTAAAGCTCGCCGTACGCGCAATGAAGGTCGTGTACGTGCGCTGAAAAAACTGCGTGAAGAACGCTCTGACCGACGTGAAGTGCAGGGCAAAGCGAACATTCAAATTGATGATGCAAACCGTTCAGGTAAGATCATCTTTGAAGCGCAAAATCTTAGCTACTCGATTGATGGCCAGAGTATCGTTTCTGACTTCTCGTTTAATATCATGCGCGGTGATCGCATTGCTCTTATTGGTCCAAACGGCTGTGGTAAGAGTACGTTACTTAAGTTGTTGTTAGGTGATATTGAAGCGAACGAAGGGCGCTTGCATTGTGGTACTAAACTTGAAGTTGCTTACTTCGACCAATACCGTGAAGTGCTTGACCCAGAGAAATCAGTGATCGATAACCTTGCCGATGGTAAACAAGAGGTGACGGTAAACGGTCGTCAACGCCACGCATTAAGCTACCTACAAGATTTCTTGTTCCCACCGCATCGCTCTCGTACACCAGTGAAAGCGCTATCAGGTGGTGAGAAAAACCGCTTACTACTAGCGCGAATCTTCCTGCGTCCAAATAACTTATTGGTGCTAGATGAACCAACTAACGATTTAGATATCGAAACTTTGGAACTTTTAGAAGATTTGCTTGCCAACTATCAAGGTACGTTATTACTTGTAAGCCATGACCGTCAATTTGTAGACAATACAGTTGCGACGAGCTGGATCTTTGAAGGTAATGGCGTCATTGAAGAGTTTGTCGGTGGTTATCATGATGCACAGCAACAACGTGCGCAAGTGAAGCAGTCTCGTGCGGTTGAAAAACCAGCAAAAGAGAAAGAGGTAGTTGAGGTAAGTCTCAAATCCGCGCCTGTGAAAGCAAAGCCGAAGAAGTTATCCTATAAACTACAGCGCGAGCTTGAAGAGCTCCCAGCGAAACTTGAAACGCTTGAAGCCGATATTGAGTCGCTGCAAGAGTTGGTTAACAGTGCCGACTTCTTCACTCAACCAGTTGATAAAACTCAACCCGTATTAGATAAGCTCGCTGCGGTAGAGCAGGAGCTAGAAATTGCCTTCGAACGCTGGGAAGAGCTAGAAGCAATGCAACAGGAAAGTTAAGATTTTGATGAGAAGTAACGTATTTAAATTATCGGCTGTCGCAGCAACAGTTTGTGCATCGTTTGCAGTTAATGCTGCAGTGTATAAAGTGGAGCTGTATGGACCAGTTGATTCCAATTCAAAAACCTATGGTGTTGCTATTCAAGACTCCCCAGTGAATTGCTGGGCTGACGGCGCAGATTGTCAAACTACACAAACTAATGACCATAGAATTGCTGTTGAAGAACGTAGATTCGCTGCCGGCTTTGATTATCGAGATGAAGCGCCATTTTTTTACGAATTTGGATTTGAGTGGTTAGCGAGAGGTGAGGATGGATTTCAAGATTACTGCGGTCGCTTTCTGGGTTATGTAGACAACCTTTGCGATAATTGGGTCGATGAGCAGTATAATCGAGGATACGCGAATGAAGTAAATGGTGTTACTGATAACACAACCGCATTCATTGAAACTACCCAACAAAACGCAACAGACCAGAATGTGATTATAAATAGTGTTTCGCCTTTGGTTGGAACACACTATGGTTCAGGTTTTACATCGAGAACTGTTGCATTTGTTGACGGCTCAGACCTCGACATCACCGGTTTTACTCAAAGTAAAGCATGGGAAAAAGCGGGTAACTTGACTGTTGGTAGTGTTTCGAAAGCTCACTCTCCAACAGAACTTATATCTCAAGCAGCAATTTGGGATAACAATTCGTTAAAGCTGGTTGCGACATCTGGCAGCGCTGACGGCGATTCAATGCCTCAAGGCAGTGCAAGAGCAATTAAGAGTGATGGTACATTTGCTGTTGGTTATAACTCTACATCGAATAATTTGCCAGTTGCTGCTGTTTTTGACTTGAACAACTTGAATAGCATTCCAACCAAGTTTGTTTCTGCGTATAACGATGATAATAAATATCTAAATTCCGTTTTAACCTCGGTAAATAGCAATAATATTGCTATTGGTACAGTTAAGTATCGGGAGAGTAATGATGGTGCATATTCTAACAGTCTTTTTTATGTACCAAACATAACAGCAGGTTCTCTTTCTGCCAGCAGCTTCTCGGGAAATATTTTCTTTAAGAGTGCAAATGGTAAAGCTGGCGCGATAAATAATCGTAATGAAGTTGTAGGTCAAATTGATTATGAACGTCATTCGGAGAAAGGTGGGAAACCGCGAGCTCAACGTGCTTTCGCCACTGTATTAGGTGATCGTAGTCAATCAGATGCACCATTTAAAAACGGTGCATATTATCTAGACGATTTAACGTACGGCTTAGCGGAAAATAATAAATATCGTATTATCGATGCAACGGATATTAGCGATGCGAGTGTTATATCCGGTACGGCTTACTATTGCGCGAGCGGATATGAATCCAATGCTATTAACGCTACTTGTGGTCAAAGAGAAACAATAGTAGCCGTTAAGCTGATACCAATTGCGGGAACTAGCGCGTCAGATATTCAGTCTCGCCCAGTTGAATCTAACAAGATCGAGCGTTCAGGCGCCTCTCTAGGTTGGCTAGCGTTAGGTCTGTTAACTCTGTTAGGTTTTAGACGTAAGCAATAAATAAAATTGTAAACTAGAGCCAGATCTCACAGTTTTGAGGTCTGGCTTTTTTTATTGCTTGTGAAAGGGACGGTTTTGTTCGATTCTTTAATGGTGGAGTAATAAAAGCGCCACACAATTTTAATAGTAGTACTTAGACACACCCGTATTGTATGAGGACGACACTATGAAGAGACAAAAGCGTGACCGCCTAGAACGTGCACAATCTCAAGGTTACAAAGCAGGCTTAAATGGTCGTTCGACCGAAGCTTGCCCATATCAACAGATGGACGCTCGTTCGTATTGGCTCGGTGGTTGGCGTGATGCCAGAGAAGACAAAACAGCTGGCTTTTTTAAGTAGTTTACTCTCTTCACATACAGCATAAGGAAATGAGCCCCGAAAGGGGCTTTATATTACCACTCTAATGCACTATAACTAAAATGCTTGGTTAAAAATAAACGACTCCGTAGAGTCGCTTATCCATAAATCGGATTTAGAAAGAAGAAGTATCCTGGAAGAGGCCAACTTTCAGATCTTTTGCTACATAGATTTCTTTACCATCGACTAAAACTTTGCCATCCGCTAAACCCATAACCAATCGGCGGTTTACAACACGCTTCATGTGGATTTCGTAGGTTACTTTCTTCGCAGTCGGTAGGATTTGGCCTGTAAACTTAACTTCACCAACACCTAAAGCACGGCCTTTACCTTTGCCGCCAACCCAACCTAAATAAAAGCCAACCAGTTGCCACATTGCATCTAAGCCAAGGCAACCTGGCATTACAGGATCACCAGGGAAGTGGCAATCGAAAAACCATAGGTCCGGAGTAATATCCAATTCAGCAAGGATTAAACCTTTGCCAAAATCACCCTCAGTTTCGGACATCTTAGTGATGCGATCCATCATCAGCATATTAGGTGCTGGTAGTTGAGGGTAGCCTTCGCCAAACAATTCACCTTGGCTAGACGCTAGTAGATCTTCGCGATTATATGATTCACGTTTGTTTTGCATTATCAATTACTCCAATTTTTGATAGCTGCAGTTTAGAGAACACGTGTACGCTAAACAACTCCGATCAGTGCTAGTTAAACCAGTTTCTGATGCGTTCAATCCATGAGTCTGAATGTTCGTGTCTCTCAAAGTTTTCAATACGTTGAGCGATTTTGCTGATCACGCTTTCTTCATCGTCACCACGGAAAGGCTTACCCATAATGATCGGGATTGCTTGGTCGACCGTTTCAACAGACCATATATGAAATTCATTGTTTTTGATGCTTTCTACAACGTCTTTGTGAAGTGCTAGATGTTTTAAGTTGGTTTTCGGTAAGATCACACCTTGTTTGCCTGTAAAACCTTGGTGTTTACACACTTGGTAGAAGCCTTCAATTTTTTCATTTAAGCCACCAACGGCTTGCACTCGACCAAATTGATCGACCGCACCAGTCACGGCAATTTGTTGGTTGATCGGATATTCAGATAGAGCACTTACGAAAGAACATAGCTCCGCTAATGTCGCGCTATCGCCATCAACTTCACAGTAAGATTGCTCAAAAACAACGGATGCAGAGTAGGGTAATGGTTCATCCAATTTCAACGCACTTGCGACAAATGCTTGCATGATCATCATGCCTTTCGCGTGTAGGTTACCACCAAGCTCAGCTTTACGTTCTACGTCAGAGATATCGCCATCACCGAAATGAATGACACACGAAATACGTGCCGGTTCACCATAAGATTGAGGATGACCAGAGACATCAATTACTGTAAGACCATTGACCTGACCAACGCACTCGCCTTGAGTTTCGATGATGACTTGGCCATCAAGGATGTCAGAGCGTGCACGCTCAGGTAGGTAAGCTTCTCGGTAATATTTAGCGTCTATAGCAGAATCGATATCAGATTCTGTTAACTGTTCGCCATCACAGGTAGAGAGTGATTCGAAGAAAATTGCCAGATACCACATGATATCAAGAGGCATGTAGCGTTGATCTTCCGTCAGACGCGCACCGGCCATCATTAAGCGATGAATCGCAGATGGTGTTAGGGTTGGCAACTGGTTGGATTTTACTATCCAGTTTAAGTGACCTAAGAAAAGCTCAATAGTTTTTTGTGACAAAGCGAGTTCTAGTTCAACCTCACTATACAAAGCGAAACCGTTGTAAAGATCGGGCTCTAGATACTCCAGTTCTGCAATTTGGTCACGGTCACCAACCAGTAATAATTTGCTCGATACCGAATAGTGAATGTCGTTGGCGGCAAAGCGGGTTGGGTTAACGTTGATAGGAGAGCTGGTGCCTGTTAGCAACGCAGCTTTCAACATTACCCAGCTAGCTGGGTTTGCTAATAGTGTGGTAATGGGTAAGACGATAAAGCCTTGCTCACTTTGCTCCAATAAACCCTGATTGCGTTGCAGAATGTTGCCATCTTTATCACAGCTGTATGAACCAAACAGAGTCTTCATATCGATCGACTCTGTGGTCAATACTGGCTGCGCCGTTTTGCCTTTTACTACATCGGCAATGTGTTTGCGGTAAAATGCATTATCAGGACTATTTAACACTAAGAGATGGTTAAATCCTTTTAATGAAGTGAATGTATCGATCGTTTTGCTTAGTCTTGGCTGAGCTGAGGCAAAGTCAACGCAGGGAAGTGTATTGATAGTGTTTATAGAGCTATCGTATTCATTATATTGCGGCGTGACAGCTTGCCATTGTTCTTGGATCATTTGAGACATTCATTTATGCAAAAAGGTGACAAATTATATAGGAAAACTGACTCATCATATAGCATCTATCGACATACTAGAGTGCCGTTGCACATTTTATAGGCGATCTGAGTCGATATTTGAATGACAGTGGATTGTGAAAAAACTGACTTTGGGTTACGCTGTCACCAGAATGCTAACGGGTCATATAAAATGAAATATCAACAACTTGAAAACTTAGAATGTGGTTGGAAGTGGAAGTACCTTATCAAGAAGTGGAAAGAGGGTGAAAAGATCACTCGCCATATTGATAGCAGCGAAGACAAAGTCGCAGTAGAGGGACTTCTTAAGCTTGAACATGAGCCAAATCGAGTGCTCGAGTGGATTGAAGAAAACATGGCGCTTGAGTTAGATAACAAACTCAAGCAAGCAATTCGTGCTAAGCGTAAGCGTCACTTTAATGCCGAACAGATACACACTAAGAAGAAATCTATCGACCTTGATTATCGTGTATGGGAAAAGCTTTCGTACCGCGCGGGTGAGTTAGGTTGCACCTTATCTGATGCAATTGAATATTTGCTATCAGAAGCATCTCGAAGCGAGAAAGCATCTAAGACTGTGTCTAGTTTAAAGGAAGATTTGAGTAAGTTATTGGCTGATTAAGGAAGAGCAGATGCTATATGTCATTATTATCGCGGCATTAGTGATCTTTTGGTTGGTAGCGGTTGATAGACCAGTCTTAAAGGTGACTTTTAAGCAAGGGCACATCGAGAAAGTAAAAGGACATTTTCCCAATAAGTTTCACCATAATGTACAAGAAATTGGTGAGAGAAATCCTTTTGATGGCGAGTTGAAAGTATACCAACAGCGCACTGGTCCTAAGTTAGTATTCTCCAAGCAGGTTCCAAAAAAAGTGCAACAACGCATCCGAAATGTTTTCCCACACCAAGGCTTTACCTCTAAATCGGGTAAGAAAGCAGGCTAAACAAACATCCTATACCAAAACAACTTGGAGATGCAGGTAGGCGACAAAGGAACAAAGCCTCTGAGCATAGATGCTCTATGTGATGAGGTTTGTGAGTCCGCTGCAACTTCAAGTAGGACGGTTCTAATCAAGCATCATCGCGCAGCTTATACATAACATAGTTATGTTAAATGAGGGCGCGATTTTTTGTATCTGCCGTTTTAATCGCAAACCCAAACATCAATAGGCGAATAATTTCCCAGCACTGACGGTATAGGGATTGCCGTGGTTACAGGGTAACAATGTCTAATGCCATTGCAATCAATACAATACGCAGAATCGTTTGTACGTTGATACTGTTAAGTGACTGTTCCGTTAACAACCCGCTAGTCTTAGCGAAAGGATTTTGTGTACGTCTTAGAGTCATGGAATGCACCGCATTGATGCCTCTAGGCGTTATAGATAATTCCGGTGAGATAGTCGGGTATGTATTTTATCTCCTCGAATACCATTGCGTGACGTCGTAACACTTTCTCTAAGTTGAGAAATGCCACGTGGTCGTACGATTTAAAACAAACTATTTTGCATTCATCGGTAACGAACCAAGCAAGTCAGAGATTTCGTTGTGATTCAATTGAACCAAAAGCAATTGGTGTAGATAGGAAAAATAGCCAAAGGTTTGGTTGTCGTTGAGACCACGAAAATCTATTTTGATTGCGTAAGAAGCTAGAAGTCTGGCTAGCGTTTAGCATCGACAAATCACACAGCTAAGCGACTTAAATTTTAATTCCAAAGACTTATTAGCAGACAGTGCTGCGATAAAGACGGTCATCGATAAACAATCCAGACAGATGCCACAGCGGCAAGTTGAGATCATCAAAACAAATTTGAAAGTAAACAAAACTGTTATGGCTACAAACGATGAAGAGTTTTAGTAACTAGCCAATATCAACGTTGGGTAAGTATAAGATGAAAAACGTGAGATGAATTGAAGCTGATAACAATCTAAACGTACAGTTTTGAATTTGTATCGAGAAAGCATCGTTTAAAAACACAGAATATCGCAATTGGCAGAAACATGAAGAACGGTGCAAGTTAGCCGAACTTATAGCGTAGAAAGCGACGATTTGGTGCC
Source organism: Vibrio fluminensis (assembly GCF_015278125.1). GTDB lineage: Bacteria > Pseudomonadota > Gammaproteobacteria > Enterobacterales > Vibrionaceae > Vibrio > Vibrio fluminensis. The sequence goes on along the minus strand of NZ_JADILO010000001.1, from coordinate 34,616 downwards.
AAAACAATGATAGTATTTCGATATACTTTAGTGCGCATTATGTGGCGAACTGTTAAATAATATTTATAAATTAAATAATAGAAAAGGACTTAAAAGTGTCTAAATTTAAGTCCTTACGAAATAGTAGCTCAAAAACACAAATATTTACAGCAATTGGTTCCAGTTTAACAGTACTTGAAGTATCTGAACTTTGTTTTAAAAGTGTGAGAACCGTCACTGATTGGAATAATGGAAAAGTAACGATTCCTCCAGAATGTATACGACTAATAAGACTGTATGAGAGCAGGAATCTAGGTATCTCTGAAGTATGGGATGGCTTCTGCATGACTAAAGAACTGCTTCAACTTCCAACGGGACAGTTTATTGCACCACAACAGTTGTTAGCTGGGTTAAGTCTACTGGAAGTATCAAGTCCGAATGATATTAAAATTCTGTCGAAGTTGTTAAGGATTGCGCGAGTTATAGAAACAATCAAAGCAAAAAGGCGATAAAAGAACCGGTCTCAATAAAAAGAGACCGGTATGTTGCTATATAGCAAATGGCTAACCAGCATCGAAGGATCTATTTAATGCTGGCATCTAAGTGCAAGAACATGCACTAGTCGATAGTAATCAAAGTGAGATAAATTGACATTTACTGTATTTATAAAATCCGAGCAGATTCTTATTACAGGTATGGAATTAGAACATCGATCGAAAATAAAATTAGAACTAATTAAACGTACACTATTTTAATGCTATCTATTTTATAAAATAGGAGGTGTTTTGATGACAATTTGCCGAGAAATAACGAAAAATTATCTTTTTAGACGAGTTAATTGTGGTCTAACAATAAAAGAAACCGCCGAGTTATGTTTCAAGAGTATTGAAATGGTTGAAGCATGGGATAAAGGGAAACCAATACCTCCTGAATGTAAAAGGTTAATGAGAAAAGCGTCAAAAAATGAACTCAGCCATTTAAAATCATGGAACAACTTCGCAATGATTAATGGGAAAATGAAATTACCGACTGGCAAGTTGGTAACAGCCCAACAAATAATACTAGGAATAGCACTTATAGAAATAGGGGCATCAAATGATGCCCATACGTCAAAGCTAATTTTGCGATACGCAAGAGCTATAAAGGATTTAATGTAGCTAAAACTAAATTCCCATTAACCGAGTGAATATATCACGCCATTGAGGTGGTATATCCGTGAGTTCAGGACCCCATTTAAGTGTTTCTTTGTATGCGCGATATGGTTTTTCAGCACTAGGTGCCGTGTATCCTAATGCATCCTCCATACACGCATTTAAAACAACTAAATTACTATCATTACTTAGAGCATTTCTAATATGTTGATTGTGTAATTCTGCACCCGCAGTACCTTCATCAGAATCATGCATAACAACAGGATCAATACCAACAGCTTTTAAGTATTTGATTAGAGATATCAATACTGGCTTTCCTCGTCCCTTGATAACTTCGCAGTTGGCGCGAACATAATCTTGTTGTTCTTGAGGCAAGCGCAAAATTGTCTCTCTAATTACAATATCTTCCGTGTCACCTTCAACAAGAACTGTTCGAGAACTGAAGAACGCACGCGCCACGTAATCATCTAATTTAAGTAGCATTTTAACGTAATGTTGGTCGTTTTCTTGAAGATTTTGAAATGCTTCAGATACACTAAAGTTTGTAATCTCACTACCTAAAGTATTTTTAGTAAATCGAATCAAGTTCTGTTTTGGTTTGCGCGACAAGTCAATCATATACGGAGAATGCGTAGATGCGATGATTTGATTATTGCGACCAACTAAGTCATAAATTGTTGAACGCATTTGATTCGCTGCTGACGGATGAAGGAAAATCTCGGGTTCTTCAAAACAAATGATAAGACCACGAGTGTTATGTGCTGTTCGCTGTTCTTCCCAAATTTTTCTAAAACGTAATAAACTAAAAACTGCAGAGCGAATTACACCAGTACCCTGATTTGAAATTGGAGTTCTCACATTACTTTCCAACTCAATATCAAACTTGGGTACTAGAACTTCATCTGGGTTACTTAAGTCAGCAGAGACGTGAACTTTAGATTCCGGAAAGACTGTGGACATAACATTGTTCAACTGACCTAAGAGTTTTCCAAAGTCAGAATCAACATCTGTAGGGTCTAATTCGGCAGACAAGTTATTTAAGTGCACTTGTGCCTGAGCATAATGAACAGAGTTGTCTCGAACATCTTTAAATAATTCTTTCAAAGTCTTTTGCAAAGTGCCTGAAGGCTTTGAAAGTTGATCCTCTCCGGATTCAGCCGGAATTAAAAGGTATCTAGGTAATTTGGTCAAAACGTTGGCAGCAATACCGCCGGGATTTTTAAAAAAAGTTTCTTCTGTAGTAATGTCCCAAAGTTCATCTATTGAATCCATTCGATCTTTGTTTTTCGCTACGTTTAGATTGCCTTTGTTCGAATCAAACGTCTCAATAGCTAAATCTTCACTGATACCTAGGCTTATTAGGTCTTGTATGGTTTTGGCAGATACATATTCTTCTTTCAAATTACGAACGTAAGATTTCAAATAATGTACGGGAGCTTTACCAGGAGTCCATTCTTTACGATATATGATATTTATCCCAGACTCTTCAGAACCTTCTGGAACCTCATAAGTAAACGTTCTACCTGCGAACCCTCGCCACGTGTTTGAATCGGGAGATACATCTCTAAACTCTGCTTCCATTACTACTTTATCAGTTGCAATAGAGCATTCGCCCGTTTCGTCATCTTTTACTGAATGAAATTCTTCTGTAGGAATCTGCTTACCGTGGAGTAGGTATTCGACAGCTTTTAATAGTGAGCTCTTACCACTATTGTTTTGACCAATTAAAAAGGTTGCGTCATTAAATTCTACTTTTACATCAACTAAGCGTTTGTAACCTTTTATTTCTAATGTATGAAGATACATAAGTTACTCCTTATTGAAAGTTGGAGTGATTGTATTCTTAAAAATTAATGGGACGTTATTGTGAAAAATGCTAGATATGACAATCGTCACATATGATGGGGCTGTTCGTTGGTTTTGTGCTCAGAATAACTGAAGACTAGCAATTTACCCCCGTAATACAGAACGGGGGTTTTAACGTTAGCCCATCATCTGCGCTCCGCCGTGCGAGCCCTCCGGCATGAGCGCACACAATGAACGAAACGCTTCAGTATCCATGAAACAAAAATCCAAGGTGCAATTTGTAATATGCGAGGTAGTTTGTTCTTGCAGGGAGAAGCTTTGGTCGTAATCGCTTTGAGTATATTCAGTGAGCAACCCTAGAATCGCGGTGAGGGTGTACTAGGCTCCGCACATGCTGAATGTATATTTGTGTATGCCGTAGCGTAACCTACGGCGGTGTTGATAGTTGGTTTGATTCTGTCCCTGCGGGGCTTAAACGTGCTCGATGTAAAGCACGACACTTAAGGTACGCTTAGTGGTTTTTTCTGATTCCGAACTAAAGAGCAGACCTAAGAATGGAATGTCGCCAAGAATTGGAACTTTCACATTTACCATCTGACTGTCTGTCGAAGTCATACCACCAAGTGCAATAGTCTGACCAGAACGCACAGAGAGTGTAGTATCGAGCTGTCTTTTAGAGGTTACAATGTCACTTGCTTCAATGGATTTATCTACTCGACTTAGCTCTTGTCTAATCTTAAGTTGTATTGTTCCATCGGCTCCAATATAGGGCATGACATAAAGAGATAAGCCCACATCTTTACGCTCAATCGTTTGGAATGGCTTGTCACTCGAATCGCCTTCAGTAGTAAAACTGCCAGTGATAAAAGGGAGCTCTTGTCCAACGGATATCAATCCTTCTTTGCCATGCATGATGGTAAGTTCCGGTTGGCTCAATAACTCAGTTTTGTCATTGGACTCTATGAATCGAACAAATGCCGTGAAATCTTCGGACCGAATAGTTGCGTTGGGTGCGAGCGGCATAAAACCAGCAATCGAACCTTCGAAAGCCGCTTGTATTGCACCGGCGCCAGCTGCCATATCTACAGTTAAATCGCGGAGGCTACCATCCATTGTTTCCACAATCGCAGCGCGAACTTTTATTTGTTGCTGAGGCCGATCGATTTCTTTGATGAGTTGCCTAACGTTAGTTTGGATTGTTTGGGGGGCCGTAACCATTAGAGCCGAATCCGCGATGATACTTGAAACCGCTGTAATGTCGGGAACATCGAGCAGAGATGATTGTACTTTTAAAGAGGTCTGCAAGGGCTCAAGTAACTGGGATGCTTTAACGTGCGAAAGGCTGTATGTTTTGGTGACGATACTATTTCCTGCTTTCAGTTTGTTTTTAGGTTGTACACGTATGACACTATCACTCTCTACATACACTAGATTGTGTGCGCGCATAACGCTGAACCATACATCTCTGAAATTTGCAGCATAACTGACTTGATAAACCTTTACTGAGTCATTGACCTCTGGATCAACAATAATCGTTTTTTCAAAAACCTCCGAAGATACGATAAAGAACTCATCGAGTGTTTTACCACTCAAGTTGGCAACATTCTGACTGTATGCAGAGAATGAAATGAGTAAGGTGAGGAAGAATAGTTTCACTGGTGTAACCCTCCTTGATGTAGTTCGCTGTTACCGGCACTCCTTGACTGTGAACGTTCGCGTTCCGGAGAGTGGAATGGGTCGAAGAATCCATATCGCGCAATGTGGCGACATGATTCAACCGGTACCGAGTAGATTGTTTTTTGTTGAGTGAAGCACTTGCAAGACTTGACCGTTGATACGCACGTAAGTTCTGGATAATCGAGAGCTTGCGACGTTAACCCGTCATAGATAGGTGCACTAAAAGGTAGAAAATCAGTACGAGGAATAAAGTTGCGGAGATACTCAGTATCTGATTCGGGGACTAATCGAATACCGCTTTTTGTGTACTTGTGTTCAACTGAACTTGCTTCCTGAGTTTGTTCTGTTGAATTAGCTTCTTTAGTTGATTTGTCATAGCTAATAAACGACTTGCCAATCATGGTGTGGAACAAGATTAGGTAGATACAAAAACCCACGACGGCCATTGCCAATAAAAGCTTAAACGCCAATTTTTTCAGCAAAGGATTAAATTTTACTTTGTGAGTGTGCTTTACCGAGCTGAGATAGACACCATGATACTTACTGTCTCTCTTAACGGTTTCACTGCCGACCTTTTTAAGATCTGATTTCGATTCAGGGTTGAAAAGTTTGTTGTGGTGATAGCGATTAATGAAGTCTCGACCAAAAAACTCTATATGGGTGTAACTTTGAATTCGTCTGCGAATGAATTGGTCTACGTCCTTAAAGTCTTGCGATATATACACCAAATCTTGACCGCTGTGTCGGTGCGTTGCTACAAACTCTACATGAGGCGGAACTTTGGCGGCAGAAGGTCTTATTGGGAAAAGGTTTTGAACTTCATCTGCGAGGATAACTGAACCAGCTGGCAGCTCGTGAATTTCGAGATGATTATCGAATTGTGTCCACGTTAGGTTCATCTCTTTTATATCATCATAAGTTAAATCGCATTCTTCTTTTCCGAGAATCGATAAAGCTTCTTGGTAGATAGCGAGACGTTTAGGGGAAGCCAGTTTTTTAAACCACTTGAGCCATTGCTTCATTGGATCATGTTGAGCATATCTTGCAGCAAGATAAGGAAAGTCGTCGAGTTCTGCCAAGCGTCCCTCGTCATCAATTTGCTCAAGTTTTTTCTGTAGCGCCTTATTGTTTGAGTTTTCAATCCAATATTCACCGTAGAGGAACCCCTGAAAACTTGCGCAGACGCTATAGTCAAACAGCACAACCCGGATGCCATGATAATAGGTTGGACGACCGGCAAAGTTATCATTTTCAATTATATACTTGATGGCGTTTAAGGTTTTTCCAGTACCCATACCACCGGAGAATGCATAAAGCATATTAAACCTCTATAAGCCAGTTGGGTTGGAAGGTCGTCGCCAAGAAGGACGATAGCCAGTCGTTTGGAATAAACCTGACAATGTAAAGGAGAAAACGAGACACGTTAAAAACGCATTGACCGCTTGAGGGAAACCACTAATTGCAACGATAGAGGCGAGGTCGGAAGGTAATCCATTTAGATTACTTTGAATAAAATCAACCAATGTATCGAGAGCCAAGTTCAAGCCAGTATAAGCAACCAAACTAAAGCCGACAGAGACAGCAGTGTAAGACACTAAACCTCTAACAATACTAGGAATCATTGGCACAACGAGTGTCGCCAAAAAAGTTAAGAAATAGGGCATCAATATACTCCTTGTAGTCGACCGATAACGTAAATACCACTCAACCAACCTAAAGCAACGATGATTGGAGCAAGCCATTCGATAAGGGTGCAAAATGCTGTGTAATCAATGGAAAAGGTCTCGCTTCTACCTGATAACGGGTTGGTGTAGCTGGCGTCAATTGGTGCAGGGCAACTGCCTTGGACTTGAATGCCATTGTCTAAATAGCGTGTGTCCAATTCAGCTAGATTCACTACGTCCTCTTGAACAATCGCCGCGGCGTTATCAATATTATTGAATTGGTCTGCCAATGCTGACTCTAAGCTATTGATGTGCTCTGTAACGCAATGATTGTCATACTGGATTTTTGCTTGCATACACAAGATGACATCACCTTCGCATTGAAACAGATTTGGGGCAGTTGAATCACAAGAGTAATTAGCTACTGATGGAGTCGTACCTGAATTATCTCCGCCAACCTGACTGCCACCTCCTGACGTTGATTGTTCGTTTAACTTTTTAAGCTCAGTTAACATGTGTTTCTGGTAACTGATGATGTGACCATTGGTACTGGAATCTTGATCTAGAATTTGCCCGAGCTCATGTGTGATGTTCTCTAAATGCTGATTTGAAATACTGACTTCGCCAACAATTGAATTTTCTGCTTTAGTCAGTTCTGAGTCAGGATCTTTTGCAATCGGTTCAGGATTGGGTAAAGGCGTTGAAGAATTATCAGTTGGTAGATCTGAACTTGAGTCGCCCCCGTTATATGACGGAGTGTCGTTCTGATAAATCGGCTCATAATTTTCCGGCGGTGCGTCACCTGTAGGATGTACATTGTCAGGTACAGAGAATACGTGACTCATTTCGACGACACTCGCATTATCTGCACTGTAGCTGCATGATTCACCGGTGTAGAACAATTCTAAACTGGTTTTCCAAACGCCATCCGACTCAGTTTCCACATAGACTGAGCTTTCAGTTTGGAAAGCAATAGCACAGTTGTTCGGGAAGCAAGATTTTCTATTATTGAAGGACGCTGGACCATACAAAGACTTATAGAACGTTCCTTCTTCAGGACAAGTAGGAGGAGGTGGCGGAGGTGGCGGTTCACCAAAAGAACAGGTGCCATCGCCGTTGTCTATTGCGTGACTCGAAGGGCAAGTATCAAGTTGCGTACGTGTTATACGCATTAAATGTGGTTTAGCGATACCACGCCAACAACGAATATAATGGCGATCGGAGAATTGATAAAAAGAAGGCCCCGTACATAATGGAAAATGTGTAGCTTGTTCTTTATAGATTTCACACCCTTCATAACTTGATGCGTGACCTAGTACTTCACCAGAAACATCGTCTTTACAGACATAAGCATCATTTCTATTGATAGTATTTGCGTTTGAATTGAAAGAATAGAGTGCTAGTAAGAAAGCAATGATGAGAAAAGTGTTTTTCATTATCAAACCTCATACTATTAGCGATGCAATAACCAAAAACCAATCAGCATGGTGATAATGGCGTAAGATTCGAATGTAATTTGCATATCAACACCTTAAAAAATACAGGGGCAAAAGCCCCCATATATAATGCAACTTTACTTAGCCGCACTCTTAAGACGATTGTATACAGCGATACCGCCAGAGAAGGCTAAGTAAGCAGCGCCAAGAGCAGCCGCAGCAGCTACACCATTTGTTACTACATCAAGAACAGCAGTCATATCCATAATAGATTTCCTTATTTTTGCTTTCGAAGTTCACGCCAAACAAAGCAGGTCGCCCAAAACACGAGAGTGTAAGGGATGATTTCCTGAAACTGAGCTAGCGTCATGTATTGAGGTGTTATCTCAGTGAGTAACACCGTTTCAAAGCCTGTTAAACAGGCGTTATTTACTAGAGGCTCTCTACAAACTAAAACGTACATAATTCACCTCGCAGAGCACCTTTAGATAAAGTATGAATGCAGGGCATCCACGATTAACCCTTTACCGATAACGAATTGGCAAAGTGCTTTTTAACCTGATCATCTTGGGGCACTAGTTCTGTTACTAAGACTTCTAGTGGATCATCTGGATTCGAACCAAACTTCAATTCGTACTCTGAGTTCGGTACAAACGCACGAGTCTCAATGAGTAGCTTTGCGTAATCGATACTGACTTTGAGAGGTTGTTTGTTGAAAGGGATGTCGGTGTTAAGACCCAGACCATATTGCTCAAACTTCTCAACACTGACTGATTCAACTGGACGAAGAACATTGAGTTCCGCCATTTCTTGTCCCGACTTAGGGAAACGTTTAACAACAATTCCTGTGATAATAGCCATTACCTTGACTCCATAATTGTATTCATAAGGGATTGATAAGAATCGGGTACACCAATGGAGGCGAAATCATCCCGACGATGTTTATGCGGAATCAACATGCCAAAAGCTTCACCGAGATCACCCTCAGTCATGGCAACGATTTCCGCTAGTGCAACACCACATTGGCGCCTAAGCCAAGCAATGCGCCCAAAGAACTCAAGTCCTTGAGCCTTTTTCTGTTTTGAAAACTTGATTGGCGGCGCGACTTCAATACTGGCGGCAAAGTCACACAAGCCAGCAAAAGATGATGCAGGTGAAGCTAGATAGTCGATATCAACTTTTTTGAGTTCAACTTCATTGCGATACCATGTCACTTGAGAGTCCGTGATTTTTTGTTCGAGCTTTTTGTTGTAAACACGCCAGTAAACCGTAGAAGTTCGAGAGCCGACAATGGTGGCTTCTTCAGATATTTCACCGAACTCGGACACGCGTTTATGCGCAACCATAGTTGGACCACGACCGCGAGCTGCGGTCCGAAAAGCTCCTTCATAAAAGCAACGTTCTGCATACGCGCAGTCAAAGTTGCCAGTAAAGTCATCGACGGCAAGATCCAAGCGGGCGAGGCGAGTGACACCTAAATAGACGGATAACCAACGATGTAATTCAATTGATGAGATGTGCTCAAATAATTTCGTGCAGCCAGTGCCGTTAATTTGAACAAAAACCGTATCGTTATTGCCACCAATGCCGACCAAACCACATTCAACTGAACCGGTTATATCCCAAATAATCATGGAATCGTTGTAACCATGAAGCCCACGACCACGCATCGGAGATACGCGAAACTTAAAGACTTTTTCCATGAACAAGTCGAAGCGGTCTGCTAAGACTTTGCGAACTTTGTTTTGATAGGTAGTAACGGCACGCTCAATAGCTTCTGGTGTATCTGCTGAAGCGTGTCTAAACTCCGGCATTTGGAGGTTAATAAATTCTTGGTCGTCAGATTTATCAAGATGACGCAAATCAGAATAGTTAAATGTAAACGCAAGGTGGTCGACTTTTACCGGGCGAATTTCGTCATTAAAAATTTGCTCAGATGGCATGGAAAACCCCCTTAAACAAAAGCTCTTGGTAGTTTTCATCTGTGATTAGAACTAGCTGATAAACGTCATGCCTATAATGGATTGCCATATAAGCTTCGAACTGAGATTGGTTGTTAAAGAAATGGTGTCCCCAAGGAAAGTATGCATTGATACCAACTCGAGGCTCATTGTCGATATAAATCACATCCATTACAGATCTCCTGGTTTTTTTAACAATGAACAGGAGACGGCAGAGTCAAATTTATGAGAACATTTGTCGCAGCATCGAGATTTGATGAAAACGTTACGGCATAACGGACAAAGGCGTAATCCAGTTCCAATGTGAAACTGGCTAGATTGAACTGCCATTTTTTGAAGTTTCGACTTTGTAACCATAACGCCACCTTGACCAGTGAGTTGAGCGACCACCAAGCATGAGAGTCAAGGTCTGCAAGCAAGGCGGTCTGATAAATTACGATATTTCGGAATACATTAATTACGAATTAGCGGAACCGCAAGGTACGAAAAGTCGGAAGTTTTGAGCTAAAATCAGTTAGCAGGAGGATTAACTATGTACCAAAGTCAGCTGTTAGATGCCTACAAAAAGGCGCAGAACTACACACAAGACAAACAAATTGCACGCGATTTGAATGTACAACCATCTCGAATCAGTGAAATGCGCAAAGGAGCACGCTATATATCTGATTCAGAAGCTGTTTTCTTAGCAGAAAAATCAGGAATTGAACCAGAGATAGCTTTACTAGGTTGTCACGCTGACCGCAATGATAATCCAACGATAAAAGCACATTGGGAAAGCATTGCAAAAAAGTTTAATGGGCTTGGATTGTCTGGAATATCAATGGTTTGTGGCGGATTGGCGTTAATGATTTCGAGCCCAGCAAAAGCATTATCTCAGTGCGCATTATGTATATTATGTTAAATATGATATATAAGCCACCAAGGTTACAGTGTCATTTATTCCCTTCTATTCCTTGGTTCACCATTGTGATTTAACATAATTGATTTACCATAAAATACTTAATAATCAGTTTTACTATCTATCGATATTAACTCTGATTATTAATAAGATCTGAGCTTAATACATAACTAAATTAAGTTCAGATCTAAAGTCTATTTAGTTGATAACTCTAATGTGTAAGTTTTCTCTTGTGAGTTATTGATTAGTGATAGTTGTTTTGATTCTTCTAAACCTATTTGCCAAATCTTAGGTTCCTCTTGGATTATGTCGGCGCCTTTGATTGACCAATCAGAATCACTCGCACTAATCGATAACATTTCGGACTCAATTTTAGCTGTGAACTGGGTCTCATTAACTTTAAAGTTACATTGTTTCTGTGCCCCACAATTCACCGTTATTACATCTTGATACGTAATTGTTCGCCATAAAAACGCCACAATTAGTAGTGTTAACATGATGATTATTTGAACAAAACGTCCTTTTGTTAGCTTCTGAGCTGCCATTTTGGTGTCTTCCCCGTGTAACAAACTTCAAAGTTTTAAAATAAATAGCAAAATCCAGACCAGGAGTAAGGTTACTTCCCTGTCATTAAAATGTTAATTGAAGTATTATTTGCCCCTGAAAATGCCACTTTTATTAAAGATCGCTAAGATTATTTAACCTAGCAATGGGGTCAAGTATTTCAAAGTAATTTTGGGTGGCATTACGACATGTGTCGTGTTGGAAGTAAAGTGTAGTAATTAGAATTGGAAGCATGCAAATATGAGCCAAGAAAAGCAGCTTGAACAAAACTATAACTATACCGTCGTTCGTCAATTCACCTTAGTAACGATTCTATGGGGTATTGTCGGTATGGCAGTTGGTGTTTTGATCGCCGCTCAATTAGTATGGCCACAGTTAAACTTTGATACGCCGTGGCTGACGTACAGTCGTTTACGTCCACTGCATACTAATGCGGTTATTTTTGCGTTTGGTACCAGTGCTCTGTTCGCAACATCTTATTATGTTGTGCAGCGTACCTGTCAGACGCGTTTATTTGGTGGCCCTCTCGTTCCTTTCACCTTCTGGGGTTGGCAGGCAATTATTTTAGCCGCGGCTATTACTCTGCCTTTAGGTTATACCTCAGGCAAAGAATATGCAGAATTGGAATGGCCTATTGATATCGCAATCGCAGTTGTTTGGGTATCTTACGCAATCGTGTTCTTTGGAACTCTTATAAAACGTACCACGTCTCACATTTACGTGGCGAACTGGTTTTTCGGTGCATTCATCATCACCGTAGCCGTTCTGCATATCGTAAACAGTATGGCGATTCCTGTGAGTGCTGGTAAATCTTATTCGATTTATTCCGGTGCCGTCGATGCCATGGTTCAATGGTGGTACGGACATAATGCGGTAGGTTTCCTTTTGACTGCTGGTTTCCTCGGTATGATGTACTACTTCGTACCAAAGCAAGCTGAGCGCCCTGTTTATTCTTACCGTCTATCTATCGTTCACTTCTGGGCGCTAGTATCTCTATATATTTGGGCTGGCCCTCACCACCTACATTACACAGCTCTGCCAGACTGGACTCAGTCACTGGGTATGGTAATGTCGCTGGTACTATTTGCACCATCTTGGGGTGGCATGATCAACGGTATCATGACTCTATCCGGTGCGTGGCATAAGCTTCGTTATGACCCAATCCTGCGTTTCCTAATCGTATCCCTATCTTTCTACGGCATGTCGACTTTTGAAGGTCCAATGATGTCGATTAAGACGGTTAACGCGCTATCGCACTACACAGATTGGACGATCGGTCACGTTCACTCTGGTGCACTCGGTTGGGTTGCTATGGTATCTATCGGTTCTGTATACCACTTAATCCCTCGCCTATTTGGTCAAGAGCGCATGTACTCAGTCGGTATGATTAATGCGCACTTCTGGCTAGCAACAATTGGTACCGTTCTGTACATCGTTGCTATGTGGATTTCTGGTGTAATGCAAGGTCTGATGTGGCGTGCAGTTAACTCTGACGGCACACTAACATACAGCTTCGTAGAGTCAGTTCAGGCGTCTTACCCATTCTACACAGTACGTTTCATTGGTGGCTTTATTTTCCTAGCCGGTATGTTCCTAATGGCGTACAACGCGTACAAGACAATCACTGCACCTAAACATAGCTTAAAAGCTATTGAGCAACCGGCATAAGGAGATTTAAGAATGAGTTCAAATTCTAACAATCGCCATGAAATTGTTGAACGCAATGTCGGTCTACTTGCGATTCTGATTGTGATTGCCATTAGTTTGGGTGCTTTAGTAGAAATCACTCCGTTGATTTTTCAAAAGCAAACAACCGAGCCTGTAGAGAACTTACGTCCTTACACAGCGCTTGAGATGGAAGGCCGTGATGTATATATCCGTGAAGGTTGTAACGTTTGTCACAGCCAAATGATTCGTCCTTTCCGCTCTGAAACTGAGCGTTACGGTCACTACTCTGTGGCTGGTGAAAGTGTTTGGGAACACCCATTCCTATGGGGTTCTAAGCGTACTGGTCCTGATCTAGCACGTGTTGGTGGTCGTTATTCTGATGAATGGCACCGTGTACACTTGATTGATCCACGTGAACTCGTGCCAGAGTCAAACATGCCAGGCTTCCCGTGGCTTGAAGAAAATCTTCTTGATGGCAAAGACACTCAGAAGAAACTTCAAGTATTCCGTGATCAATTTGGCGTTCCTTACACTGATGATCAAATCGCTAATGCGGCGAAAGACGTAGAAGGTAAAACAGAGATGGATGCAATCATCGCTTACCTACAGTCTCTTGGCCATGCAATGAAGTAAGGAGGCAATTATGGATATCGGTACTATTCACAGTATTTGGACCATAGTTCTGTTTGTTAGCTTTCTAGGTGTGGTTTGGTGGGCTTACGGTAAAAGTCGTAAGGCCCGTTTTGATGAAGCCGCCAACCTTGTTTTCGCTGACGAAGAGCAAACGCCCACGAAAGATCAAGGAGTGACCAAGTAATGACGACATTTTGGAGTCTTTGGATAATCATTATCACGGTCGGCACTTTGCTTGGCTGTGCAGCCCTTCTGTATTGGTGCCTGAAAGACAAAATGGGCGTAGAAGAAGGTGCTGACATGGGGCATGAGTACGATGGTATTCGTGAATTAAACAACCCATTACCTAAATGGTGGACTTACCTTTTCGTGGGTACGTTCGTTTTCGCTGCTATTTACTTAGCGCTTTACCCTGGTCTAGGCAACTTCAAAGGCTTTTTAGGTTGGCAAAGCTCGAACCAAACGGTTCGTTCATTGGAAGAATCTAAATTAGCAATTGAAAGTGCTCAGCAAAATAAGCAGCTAAACCAATATGCAAAAGAGTTGGATGATGCGGATGCGTATTTTGGCGAAGCATTTCGTCGCCTAGCATTTGTTGAAGGTACGGAAGAGCTAAAAGCAATTCCAGACATCGCGCAAGACCCTGAAGCAATCAAAGTAGGTCAACGTTTGTTCCTACAAAACTGTTCTCAGTGTCACGGTTCAGATGCTCGTGGTTTAACTGGCTTCCCTAACCTTACAGATGGTGCTTGGCTCTACGGCGGTGAACCGCAAGCTATCGTTACTACTGTAATGCAGGGTCGTATCGGCCAGATGCCGGGTTGGCATGCTGCACTTGGTGATCAAGGAGTTAAAGAAGTCGTTAGCTATACGCTAAGCTTATCTGGTCGCTCAGTGAATGCTAAGGAAGCTGAAGCAGGTAAAATGAAATTTGCTGTATGTGCTGCTTGTCATGGCACAGATGGTAAAGGTAACCCTGCTGTAGGCGCACCCGATCTCACTGACCAATACTGGTTATTTGGTGGTAGCCGTGCGGCTGTAACTGAAACGGTTATGAATGGTCGTTCTGGGGTTATGCCTGCGTGGAAAGACATTTTGGGTGAAGACAAAGTTCAGTTGGTTTCTGCGTACGTGTGGAGCCTAAGTAACTCAGATAAATAGTAACATTTCTAAAACAGCCCCTTTCGTAGGGGCTGTCATTTCGCTAAATTATTCCTACTTACATTTTCATTCGAGAACTTTTTTATGGTAAAGCCTTGGTATAAGCAGTTTTGGCCGTGGTTTCTAATCGCACTTCCTTTAACGGTTGTTGTGGCGGCGTTCATAACCTTGTCTATTTCTATCAAAAACTCCCCATCCTTGGTCACTGAGGATTACTATAAAAAAGGTAAAGGGATAAACATCGATATATCTAAGGTCAATGCAGCTAAAGATTTGAACCTTAAAGCGAACATTATTTCCGATGGTGCCGATATCATCATCCAATTTGATAAAGGCAATATGCCTCATTTCCCTGCTCTATCTGCGATGTTTGCTCACCGAACTTTGGCAGACCAAGACTTTAATCAGTTGGTCACCTCAGACGCTTCTGGTAACTACCGTATTAAGTTAGAAAGCGCCATTCAAGGACCGTGGTTTATTGAGTTGACTCCTCATGACAAAGCCTGGTTAATCCAAGGTCGTGTTAATTTCCCTTCTGAGACAGCTACTGTATTAATGGATTAAAAGTATTATGTGCAAAGCGTGTTATCACTGTGGTGAAGATGTACCAGTCGACACGGACTTTAAAGTAGAGATATTGGGTGATATCCGCGACATGTGCTGCCCCGGTTGTGAGACTGTGGCACAAACCATCGTCGATAGCGGTTTGGTCTCTTACTATCAATATCGCACGGCCCCCGCTGAAAAAGCTGATCTCGTCCCTGAACAACTTCAAGCTCTGATTCATTACGACAATCAAGACGTTCAAAATGAATTTGTCAGAAACAGTGATGAGCTTTCCGAGGTGACGTTGTCACTGGAGGGTATTTCTTGTGCGGCTTGTGCTTGGTTGATTGAGAAGCAACTCTCCCATACCGAAGGTGTTGTGCGAATTCGAGTAAACACCGCTACTAATCGTGCATTGCTCTCATGGAACAATACCCAAACCAAGCTCAGTGAGTTGCTATCGGTTATACATCGTTTAGGCTATAAAGCCGCTCCATTTGAAGCCGACCAGCAGGAAGCAGCTTATCACCAAGCGATGAAACAATACCTTTATCGTTTGGGTATCGCTGGCCTTGCCACCATGCAAGTAATGATGCTTGCGGTAGCGCTCTATTTAGAAGTATTTGGCGACTTAGACACGGAATTTAAAAATTACTTTCGTTGGGTGAGCCTTATTTTCGCGACACCTGTCATGCTCTACTCTGCACTGCCTTTCTATATCAATGCTTGGCGTAGTTTAAAAAGCCACACACTAGGCATGGATGTCCCGGTATCTATTGCGATGATCTTTGCTTATGTCGCAAGCATGGTGGCCACGATTACCGAGCAAGGTGAAGTTTTCTTCGAATCGATTTCGATGTTCGCTTTTTTCCTTTTGGTCGGTCGTTTTCTTGAAATGCGAGCTAGACGCAAAGCTGCTGCTGCCAGCGGTAATTTACTTAAATTGATACCTGCGATGGCAACGACTCTTGATGGCGAGCAAGTACCAGTTAAGTCGCTAATTGTTGGTGATCAGGTTCGCGTGTTACCGGGCGAACACATTCCAGCGGATGGTGTGATTGTTGAAGGTCGTATTCACATTGACGAATCTATGTTAACTGGTGAATCTGTACCCGTTGTTAAGCAATTAGGTGATACCGTATTTGCTGGCACGCTTAATGGTGAAGAATCATTTGTCTTAGAAGTACGCTCATCAAAAGCGGATTCAATGATATCTAACATTGTGCGTTTGCAAGATGAAGCTCAACTTTCCAAACCGAAAATCGCCGAGATTGCCGATATTGTCGCGCGCTACTTTGTCGCAGTGATCCTCATTATTGCAGCGGCAACCTGGTTCTACTGGCAGCAACACCAACCTGAAGATGCTTTTTGGATTATGTTGGCGGTTCTCGTTGCAACGTGTCCATGTGCCCTATCTCTCGCAACACCAACAGCATTAACCTGTGCGACTTCGCGTATGGGTAACTTTGGAATCCTACTGCGCAAAAGCCACGTATTTGAAACCTTATGCAAAGTTAATCACCTCATTGTTGATAAAACGGGCACGTTAACTCATGGCGATATTGTGATTAGCGATGTGTCGCTGTTCAGCGATATTGACCGAGATCTTGCTCTTAAACTGGCGGCTTCTTTGGAAGCGCATGCAAACCATCCGTTAGCAAGAGCATTTCGTATTTACCATGACCCCAATGTTGTTGTAGATGAAATTGAAAACACGATTGGTTCGGGAGTTTCTGGGCAGCATCGAGAGCAACAACTAAAAATTGGTAGCGCCGATTTTGTGTTGGCGGATGCTGGCGCAGCGCAAGCCAATGCAATTTACCTCTCTTTAGCAGGCAAACATATCGCCACCTTCTTTTATCAAGACCCGATCCGTAAAGAAGCTGAGATTTTCATTAAGCAATTCCAACAAGCTGGTGTACGTGTCACTTTGCTTACTGGTGATTCGAAGCCAAATGCTGACTTGGTCGCTAAGCAAATCGGTATTGATGATGTGATTGCCGAAGCCAAACCGCAAGATAAGTTGCAATACTTAAAATCAGGCGACAAGAATGACATTACTATGATGATTGGTGATGGTATTAATGATGCCCCGACACTTGCTGGTGCGCACCTTTCTGTCGCAATGGGTGGCGGCACAGACGTCGCGAAAGCATCTGCCGATATGGTATTGCTTGGTGATAATTTAGACCGCATCTTAAAAGCTCGTGAGCTAGCGCTTAAAACGCGAAGAATTATTGCCGAAAACCTCGCTTGGTCGTTAGGCTATAACCTATTAATTCTTCCATTGGCAGTTGCTGGTCTCGTCGCACCATACTTTGCAGTGGTGGGCATGTCGGCAAGTTCAATCATTGTGGTATCTAATTCACTTAGATTGCTTAAGGAACAAGGTAAGTAATCATGGAAAGCCTCTATATTTTAATCCCTATTGCAATTGTGCTTGTCTGTGTCGCGGTCGGAATTTTCCTTTGGGCAGTAAAAAGCGAGCAGTTTGAGGATCTAGAACGTCAAGGTCATAACATATTGTTTGACGAGGACGATCAGGATAAAAATCACAAATGAATGCTGATTTTGTAGCCGCGTTTTTCATTGGCCTAGTCGGTGCTGGCCATTGTGTTGGTATGTGCGGTGGAATTGCCTCTCTTCTCTCCATGGGCAAGTCTAATCCGACCGCTTTGATCCCTCTTTATTACAATCTTGGTCGCATCGGTAGTTATGCATTGATCGGCGGAGTAATTGGTGGCGCGGTTTCGACTGTTGCAGACGTCGCAAATTTGAACCATAGCTTTGCCTGGCTGCGGTTGGTTGCCGCTTTGTTTATGGTGCTACTTGCTTGTTACATTGCTCGTTGGTGGCAAGGTTTATTAGTAGTAGAAAAGCTGGGGCAATCACTATGGAGATTTGTTTCTCCAGCAGGTAAAAAGCTACTACCACTTAAGAGCCCTCTTCATGCTATTCCTTTCGGCTTTGTTTGGGGATGGTTACCTTGCGGACTCGTCTATTCAACGCTTACATGGGCGGTGGTTTCAGGTAGTAGTCTCAACGGTGCTTTGATCATGATGGCATTTGGACTTGGGACTCTGCCAGCCATGGTTGCGGTTGGTTATGGTTCTCAGTATTTACATAAGTTGCAACAATCTTCGGTTTTTAGAAACATCGCAGCAGCGCTAATCTTGGCCTACGGCATTTATACGGCCTATGGATCCCTAAAATTATTAGCGCTAGGTTGATAGATTACTGTTTTTAAGCGCCTTTTTTAGCTACCTTTTATTAATTAGCGGTGGTAAAATATTGATGTATATCAAATAGTGAAAGGTTGTTATGATTTCTGAAAAGCCTGCAAAACGCATTCAGTCGGGTGGTTGTGCTATACATTGTCAAGATTGCAGCATTAGCCAGCTTTGCATTCCATTTACGCTAAATGAGTCTGAGCTGGATCAACTTGACCAAATCATTGAACGTAAGAAACCAATTCAAAAAGGCCAAGAACTATTTAAGGCTGGTGATGAGTTGAAGTCGCTTTACGCGATTCGTTCAGGCACCATCAAAAGTTACACTATTACAGAGCAAGGTGACGAACAGATTACAGCGTTCCACCTAGCTGGTGATTTGGTGGGCTTTGATGCAATTACTGATGACAGCCATCCTAGTTTCGCACAAGCTCTTGAAACATCTATGGTTTGTGAAATTCCATATGAAATTTTGGATGATCTTTCAGGAAAGATGCCTAAGCTTCGCCAACAAATTATGCGTTTGATGAGTAACGAAATCAAAGGCGACCAAGAAATGATCTTGTTGCTTTCAAAGAAGAACGCTGAAGAACGCTTAGCTGCATTTCTATACAACCTTTCTACGCGTTTCTCTCAACGTGGCTTTAGCCCACGTGAATTTCGTTTAACCATGACGCGCGGAGATATTGGTAACTACCTTGGGTTAACGGTTGAAACTATCAGCCGTCTATTGGGCCGTTTCCAAAAATCAGAAATTTTGAGCGTTAAAGGTAAGTACATCACCATTATTGACCACGATGCTCTGAAACACCTTGCTGGCGTTTCAACAGAATCTTAATAACTTCAATGATGTAGCTCTTTGATGAGCTACATCATACTTTCCCCCTGTTTCCCGCATTTTTTGCTAATAAATCTCATCGAACTACGCTAAAGTGAACTTATGCCCAACTATTTTTAAGACAATTGGGTAGATGTCGGCCCGGTTGACTTAGGTATAAGTCTCCTCTTCACTAAGGAGTTAACAATGAGTATTTATAATAACATCCTAGTAGTAGCCAATATTAATAGCGACGAGCAACCTGCACTTGCGCGCGCTATGCAATTAGCTGCCAAAAGCCGCTCTCGCAGTCACATAACGTTCTTCCTTTCCATTTATGATTTCTCATATGATATGACATCTATGCTCTCGGTTGATGAGAGAGATGCCATGCGTAGAGGCGTTATTCATCAACGTGAACAGTGGATGCGAACTGTAGCTGAGCCCTACATTAATGATTCAATTGATTTCGATGTTGTCGTTGTATGGCATAACCGTCCATACGAAGCCGTAATCGCGCAGGTATTTGCAGGCGAGCACGACATTGTAATTAAAGGCACACGCAAGCATGATGTTTTAGAGTCAGTCATTTTCACCCCGACTGATTGGCACTTATTGCGTAAATGCCCAGCCCCTGTGTTGTTAGTTAAAAACTCAGAATGGCCAGAAAATGCGAGTATTCTTGCTTCTGTTCATGTGGGCTCTGAAAATGAAACCCATCAAACCTTAAATGATTCGATGGTCGACCAACTGAATAGCTTGTCAGAGCGTCTAGGTGCTCGCCCATACTTAGTCAACGCTTATCCGGTCACGCCGGCTAATATAACCATTGAGTTGCCTGAGTTTGATCCGACCACTTACACTGATGCAGTACGTGGTCATCACTTAACCGCGATGAAAGCATTACGTCAGAAACATGGTTACGATGAAGAACAGACCATTGTCGAGCAAGGTTTACCAGAAGATATCATCCCAGAGGCAGCACAAAAACTTAACGCTGCGATGGTCATTATCGGTACAACGGGCCGTACTGGCTTATCTGCCGTGTTTATTGGTAACACCGCGGAACACGTTATTGATAAGATAAATTGTGACGTTATGGCATTAAAACCAGAAGGCTATATTAGTCCGTTGGACCCAGCAACCGCTATCTAACACGTTGAATTACATTCCCCTCACTATCGAGGGGAATTTTCTATCCCACTTAATTCTATACAAGTATCTTCCGTCCAAGCATCGAAACCACTGGCTTCTCGGTGATTTATCCGTATTATACGCCCTTCGTACTTTTCTTAAGGCATTTATGGCCTTATTTGAGTATTGATGTGTTTTAAGATTACAGATAAGACTGCGAACTAATGACCGAGCAAACTCAAGAGCTAACTAAAGCTCAACAATATAATTTCAACAAACTTCAAAAGCGCATCCGCCGCAACACTGGCCAAGCGATCCAAGACTTCAACATGATTGAAGATGGCGACCGCATCATGGTTTGTCTATCTGGCGGTAAAGATAGCTTCACTATGTTGGAAATACTGATGAGCCTGCAAAAGAGCGCGCCTATTTCATTCTCATTAGTGGCGGTAAACTTAGACCAGAAACAACCAGGCTTCCCTGGTCACATTCTGCCTGAGTACTTAGAATCAATTGGCGTTGAGTACAAGATTGTAGAAGAAGACACGTACTCAATCGTGCAAGATAAGATCCCTGAAGGTAAAACGACGTGTTCACTATGTTCACGCCTGCGTCGCGGTATTTTGTACCGCACGGCAAAAGAGCTCGGCGCAACTAAGATTGCTTTGGGGCACCACCGTGACGATATCCTAGAAACATTGTTCCTAAACATGTTCCACGGCGGGAAAATGAAAGGCATGCCACCTAAATTGGTTTCAGACAATGGTGAACACGTTGTTATTCGTCCGCTAGCATACTGCCGTGAAAAAGATATCATCAAGTATGCTGACATGCGTGAATACCCTATCATTCCTTGTAATCTATGTGGTTCACAGCCAAACCTACAACGTCAAAACATTAAGCAGATGCTAAACGATTGGGACAAGCGTTTTCCTGGCCGTATTGAGAGCATGTTCCGCGCAATGCAAAACGTGGTACCTAGCCACCTAGCAGATTTTGAACTGTTTGACTTCAAATCGATTGATCGTGATTCAGGCGTAATTAACGGCGGCGACATCGGTTTTGATAAAGAAGAGATCCCTGCACAAAACTTTGTTGATGAAGATATCGTGCAAGAGTTTGACCCTAGCCTTAAGCTAGATGTAACAAACTTATAAGTTGTCTTACGCAACACGTTATTAAAGAAAAAGGTCGCATCTGCGACCTTTTTTACGTTTACGTAAATTGGTGAGTATTACTTTGCTTTAGGCAAATATGGCAGCACTCTAGCTGTTGGTTCAGGTAACGTCATTGAACCCCCTTCACCAATCTCGCTCAAAGCAATTTGAACCTTGCCGTTTACAATCGGCTTGGTTGTCCCATTAGAGAAGCTAACCTGAGAGTTAAGTTCATTAGCAAATTCTAGTGTTACACCTTCAACATCCGGCGTAAACCAGCTAGCGAACATACCACCTAGCTCAACTAGGATCGCTTGCATTTGGGGTAGTAATACTTTTACTTCTTCGTAATTAACTTGTCCATCAAATGGCTCTTTGGTCATCACAACCATTGAGAAATCACAACGCATGTCCTGAGGTGTGTCGACAAACACCAGAGGGTTGGCAGATTTTAAGTTGTCATCAAGTGGCACCATAACCTCTTGATAATCCGATATCTTAAGCTCTTCGTAATGTTCCTCTTTTTCCATCCAAGCTTTCTCTATATTACAGAGTTTTTTGGTGTCAGCGTTGACAAAGAAGAACCCTACTTTCACATCGTCATGCCCTCCATTGGCATTTTTCTTCATATGTGAATAGAGCTTTGAATAAGTGAACATGTATTCTTGAGCTTGGCTAGGTAAAGCAACAGCGCCTAAAAGCGCTGTTGTTAAAAGTGTGAGCGTTACTTTTTTCATCAATTCGTTTGATCGTTATAATTTGTCCAGAACTTGTCATTATGTCTGATCATTGTCTGCAAGTCCTTGACGTACGCCTCACCTCGCTCAGAATACTTGAGTAATCCATTAGTTAGTGCAACTGCGGCTTGTGTATCAATCAAGCTTTGGCCTTCATTTTGGCGGTCAAAACGAATAGCACGTAGATCAAAGTAAGCTTTGTTGCGGTTCACATTCATAAAATAACGATGTATGGATTCTTGTACTGACTCAAATTTTGCAACTTCATGATACGAGCCTTCGCTACGTTGTAACGGAACAAGGCCGCAGCCTTCGGTGTAACACCACTGCCCAAAGTAGTTATTGCCTTTAGTCGCGAATCGCGATGTGCCCCATGCTGATTCATTCGCGGCTTGGGTCATCACTAACGCTTCAGGTAACACGTTAACGCGATGAAGCATTTTATCTAACCACGCTTCCGTAATGCCTTCAGTGGTGAGCTCTACGTCATACAGTTGACCTAAACGCTTAGCATAACTGTTGTCTTCACTGCTGAGTTTATTCGTGTGATAGTTACTTTCAATGCGAACCAAGCGTGCACGCTCTTTTTGTACACGTTGATTTTCTAGTTCAACACCTGGTCTCAGATAGTCAAAGAAAGCTTTCTTTTTAAGATTTACATCTTCAAAGCCCGCAAAATTAGGTGCCGCCCCAACTGCTTTCCCGATAAATACCACATTATTGGTTGAAGATTGTTCTTCGTCTTCAGGTTGAAATTCAAAGTGGTACCAACCAAAAACAGCCACTGCAAGAGTGGCTGTTAGGGCGAAAAAGTCAATTTTACGCATTAAACACCTGTGGGTTATGGTCATCGTCATCTTTAGGTCTATCTGACGCGACAATTTTCAGCTTAATACCGAACATATTTCGGTAAATAATGCCTTTTACATGGAAGAAGAACGGTAAAACGAAAATTAGTCCGATACCGTAGAACATCGCCCCTGCAATAAACATCAGCATTACCATGATGTAAATGCCTGATAGGACGAAGATTTTCTTGTTAACTGCACGCAGTGACAACAACAGCGATTGCATTGGTGGCACTTGCTTTTCACAAATCAACAAAATTGAATTACTGAATGCTACAGATAAGTACATAGACAAGAACGGCAATAGCATTCCTGCTACCCCTTGCAACATTAAGCTAAATAGCGTTGCCAGAATGACTGGGATTGTATATTGCAGGCCTTTCATAATATGACGTGGCTTAGTTGTAAGTCCCGCTGAATGGCTCATCGCCATTAAACAGATACCCGCATAAATCGGCGCGCTTATCACTTCGTAACTGAAGTTAGCTATATATATCGCTTGCACAATGGATGGATTGAATGCTTCTGGGTCGGTAATCGCATCGAAAATCATCGATGGGTCACCAAGTTGTAACTTAAGTGCGATATAGAAAACACCGACTTGTACAAACAAAAGCATGATGATGGCTGGTGAAAATGACAGGAAGTTTTTCACAGTTTGTGCCCATGCTTCTCTAAATACATCTCCTGCTTTCAACTCATAGTTGCCGGAGACCGCACGTTCAATACTTCCACCTAGGTTAAAGTCTTTTTCTATATCATTACTCATTATCAAATCCGGCTTAAAATTACGATTTCGCATGATTGTACCTGAGTAGAACATCGCTCTCAGATACATGGCATTAAAAATACCGTGAATGTCACTCTATAGGCACTCTCTATAGGCAATCTTAACGCTGTAAGTAAAAATTGCGACTTTGCGCATTATACTTAAAGCCTCTGAAGACTCACATGGAATCTACTTTGCTCGCTTGCTTTCTTGTTCGTTTGGTTGATAATTAACCAGCATAGTTATAAATCATCAAGGGTTTACGTTGAAATTGATGCATTTAACTTCCCAGTATAGAAGCACGCAACTTCCGTAAAAACAGTATGGTAAAGAATCTTTACTTTTACCTGCGAAAAATTTTCTATTCTGAAGAAAGAAAATGCTTTGAATTCACACTATTGGTGATTATCATGCGCGGCTCTAATTGTGTAACTGCGGGTCATTTACGATTTTGAGCTTAGAATGACCAATGTGGGAGAAAAACAGACGTTGAATAAACAAACAGCAGAGCAACCAGTTATCCGTTTAACTGGGATTAGTAAGAGTTTCGATGGCAAGGAAATCATCGGTAATCTTAACCTTGATGTTAACCACGGTGAATTTTTAACAATTCTAGGTCCATCAGGTTGTGGTAAAACCACCGTTCTTAGGATGATTGCAGGTTTTGAAACCGCTGATAATGGTAGCATTATCCTTGACGGTCAAAACGTCACTCAGGTTCCTGCTGAGCAGCGCCATGTAAATACTGTATTCCAAAGTTACGCCCTATTCCCTCATATGACCGTGTTTGAAAACGTGGCATTTGGCCTGCGCATGCAGAAAGTGGCAGAAGCTGAAATCGAGCCTCGTGTAATGGAAGCACTACGCATGGTTCGCCTTGAGAAAATGGCGCAGCGTAAGCCACACCAACTTTCAGGTGGTCAACAACAACGTATCGCGATTGCGCGCGCTGTAGTTAACAAACCTAAAGTTCTACTACTAGACGAATCTTTGTCTGCACTTGATTACAAACTGCGTAAGCAGATGCAAATCGAGCTTAAGCAGCTACAGCGTCAACTAGGTATCACCTTTATCTTCGTAACACACGACCAAGAAGAAGCACTGTCTATGTCTGACCGCATTATCGTTATGCGTGAAGGTGTGATCGAGCAAGATGGTTCGCCACGTGAAATCTACGAAGAGCCAAAGAACCTGTTTGTTGCTCGCTTTATCGGTGAAATCAACGTATTCAACACAGAGATGCTTGAGCGTCTAGATGAGAAGCGTATTCGCGCATCAATCGAAGGTGTTGAGTCAGTGGTTTACTACGACCAAGAAGCAAACCCAGGCGATAAACTTCAAGTACTACTTCGCCCAGAAGACTTACGCATCGAAGAGATCAAAGAGTCTGAACAACGCGGAATTGTAGGTCACGTTGTAGAACGTACTTACAAGGGTATGACTCTTGATTCAGTTATCGAACTTGAATCAGGCATGCGCGTAATGGTAAGTGAGTTCTTCAACGAAGACGATCCAGATGTGGATCACTCTCTTGGCCAAAAGGTTGCTATTACTTGGGTTGAAAGCTGGGAGGTTGTACTAAATGATGAGCAAGAAGATTAGTCTTCAGAACGCTATCATCGCTCTGATTGTTGGCTGGCTAACGCTATTTGTGTTAGTGCCAAACCTAATGATCATCGGTACCAGCTTTCTGACTCGTGACGAAGCAAACCTTATCGAAATGACGTTTACTTTCGATAACTACCTGCGCTTAATGGATCCGCTATACGCGAAAGTGCTGATGCACTCTTTCTACATGGCGATCGTTGCGACGGTACTGTGTTTGATTATCGGTTACCCATTTGCTTACATCGTAGCGAAAATGCCAGAGAAATGGCGTCCGTTCATGCTGTTCTTGGTGATTGTTCCTTTTTGGACTAACTCACTGATCCGTACTTACGGTTTGAAAATTGTATTGGGTACGCAAGGCATCTTGAACAAATCGTTAATGGCGATGGAAATCATCGATAAGCCACTTCGCCTTATGTACACCGAAACAGCGGTTATGATTGGTCTAGTATACATCCTGCTACCATTTATGATTCTGCCGCTGTACAGCGCAATCGAGAAGTTAGACGGTACATACATTGAAGCAGCAAAAGACTTGGGTGCAAATAAGTTCCAGACTTTTACTCGTGTGATTCTACCGTTAACTATGCCAGGTATCATCGGTGGCTGTCTGCTGGTTCTACTTCCAGCACTAGGTATGTTCTACATCTCTGACCTACTAGGTGGTGCGAAGAACCTACTAATTGGTAACGTAATCAAGAGCCAAGTGCTTAACGCACGTGACTGGCCATTTGGTGCGGCAACCAGTATTGCCCTCACCTTCGCCATGGCTGTGATGCTATACGCCTACTACAGAGCAGGTAAACTATTGAACAAGAAAGTGGAGCTAGACTAATGGGACGTACAGTTAGATTTAGCTTTATGACGCTAGTGTATGCGTTTCTATACCTTCCTATCATCGTTCTAATCGTTAACTCATTTAACGATAACCGCTTTGGTATGAAATGGGGTGGCTTTACTACCAAATGGTATGAAACGCTGATCAATAACGACAGCTTAATGCAAGCAGCATGGCACTCGTTAAACGTTGCAGTGTTTTCAGCAACAGCTGCTACACTTATCGGTAGTTTAACTGCTGTTGCCCTATTCCGTTACTCGTTTAAGGGTAAAGGTCTAGTAAACGGTATGCTTTTCGTAGTTATGATGTCACCAGATATCGTGATGGCGATTTCGCTACTGGCGCTATTCCTAGTAATGGGTGCACAGCTTGGATTCCTGACTCTGTTGGTAGCGCATATAACTTTCTGTCTACCGTTTGTAGTGGTTTCTGTATACAGCCGTTTAAATGGTTTCGATGTGAAAATGTTGGAAGCGGCAAAAGATCTTGGCGCAAGCGAATGGGTGATTCTAAAACAAATCATTCTTCCTCTGGCTAAGCCAGCAGTTGCGGCAGGTTGGTTGTTAAGCTTTACGTTATCGTTAGACGACGTGATCATCAGTTCATTTGTAACTGGTCCAACATACGAAATTTTGCCATTGAAGATTTACTCGATGGTCAAAGTGGGCATCTCTCCAGAGGTGAATGCCCTTGCGACAGTCATGCTGATTATTTCTTTAGCGCTTGTAGTAACTTCGCAGTTGCTTGCAAGGGAAAAAGTGAAGTAGAATCGCGGACTTTTCACGAAACAGAATGGCAAAGCCATTCTGTTTTACTTTAAACGCTCAGTTATTTGTATTCTGAGCAACGTTTGGTTTGGAGACTAACGTCGATGAAAAAATGGGCTACTCTATTAGCTGGTAGTGCATGTGCGCTTTCTCTGTTCTCTGGTTCAGTGGCAGCGGACGAAAACAAAGAATTGGTATTTATGAACTGGGGTCCTTACATTAACAGTAATATCCTAGAACAATTTACCGAAGAAACAGGCATCAAAGTAATCTACTCAACTTATGAGTCGAATGAAACTTTGTATGCAAAGCTAAAGACTCATAACCAAGGTTACGATCTAGTTGTGCCTTCTACGTACTTCGTAGCGAAGATGCGTGATGAAGGTATGCTTCAGAAGATTGACAAGTCTAAACTGACTAACTTCAAGAACCTAGATGCAAACTACCTAGACAAGCCATTCGATCCAAACAACGACTACTCTATTCCACACGTCGTTGCGATCACTGGTCTTGCGGTTAATACTGATATGTACGATCCAAATGACTTCCAAAGCTGGACTGACCTATGGAAACCTGAGCTTGAAGGTCAAGTAATGCTAATGGACGATACTCGTGAAGTATTCCACATTGCACTACGTAAGCTAGGTTACTCTGGTAACTCTACGGATCCAAAACAGATTGACGAAGCATACGCGGAACTACAAAAGCTAATGCCTAACGTTCTACTATTCAACTCTGATAACCCAGGTGCTCCTTACATGTCTGGTGAAGTTGGTGTTGGTATGCTTTGGAACGGTTCTGCTGCTGCTGCACAAAAAGAAGGTCTACCACTTAAACTTGTATTCCCTAAAGAAGGCGGTATTGGTTGGGTAGATAACTTTGCTATCTCTTCTGGCGCGAAAAACGTAGAAGCGGCTCACAAGATGATCGACTTCCTACTACGCCCAGAAATCGCAGAGCAAATTTCTGGTGACACTGGTTACCTAACAGCGGTTAAAGCATCTAACGACAAGTTCCAAGATGTTGCACCACTGTTCCCATCTCAAGAAGATCTTGACCGCGTAGAATGGCAAGACTCTGTTGGTGATCTGACGGTTAAATACGAAGATTACTTCTTAAAGCTTAAAGCAGGTCAATAAACCGCTTGATAGCATTTAAAAAAGGCAGCATTCGCTGCCTTTTTTATTTGGGGGCTGATATAATCGCGTGCTGCTAGATTATTCATAATCTAGTCATAATCACTTTTATACTTTTATATGCTGACTCAGAGGATATTATCAGGATTGGTAATGTGCTGAATTGGTGAGATAAAACGGAAATATAATGAAAAGTAAATTCTATGCAGGCGCACTATGCGCAGCTGGCCTATTCGCTTCTTCGGCGATGGCTGCTGATCAAGAACTGTACTTCTACAACTGGTCGGAATACATCCCTAATGAAGTTCTTGAAGACTTTACAAAAGAAACTGGCATCAAAGTAATCTACTCAACGTACGAATCAAATGAGAGTATGTACGCGAAGTTGAAAACTCAAGGTGACGGTTACGATTTGGTAGTACCGTCTACTTACTTTGTATCTAAGATGCGCAAAGAAGGCATGCTCCAAAAAATTGATAAGTCGAAATTGTCACACTTTGCTGATCTGGATCCAAACTACCTAAACAAGCCTTTTGATCCAAACAACAACTTCTCTATCCCTTACATCTGGGGTGCGACAGGTATTGGTATCAACTCTGAAATGCTACCTAAAGACACAGTGAAAAACTGGTCTGATTTTTGGGACAGCAAGTGGGCTGGCCAGCTAATGCTAATGGATGATTCTCGTGAAGTATTCCATATCGCATTATCTAAACTAGGTTACTCACCTAACACAACCAACCCAGCTGAAATCGAAGCAGCGTATGAAGAGCTGAAAAAACTAATGCCAAATGTATTAGTCTTTAACTCAGACTTCCCTGCTAACCCATACCTAGCTGGTGAAGTATCACTAGGCATGCTTTGGAACGGTTCAGCATACATGGCTCGCCAAGAAGGCGCTCAGATCGATATCATCTGGCCTGAAAAAGGTGCGATTTTCTGGATGGATAGCTTAGCAATTCCAGCCGGTGCGAAAAACGTAGAAGCGGCTCACGAGATGATCGACTTCCTACTGCGTCCAGAGAACGCGGCTAAGATTGCACTAGAGATTGGTTACCCTACTCCAGTTAAAACTGCACTAGAGCTTCTACCAAAAGAATTTGCTAACGATCCAAATATCTTCCCACCACAGGAGATCATGGATAGCGGTGAATGGCAAGATGAAGTGGGTGAAGCAAGCGTGCTTTACGATGAGTACTTCCAAAAGCTGAAAGTACGATAATTTATTGTACTTACCAGAATTTAAAAGCGGCTACCTTGGTAGCCGCTTTTATTTATAGTGCGTAGCGCAGTCAACTAAGCTGTTCTAGCCTTTTTTACTGCAAGGATCTCATCAACCAGTTTTGGTACTTCAACACTCGCTTTACCGTAGCGCTTTTCTTTAAATTCACTCTCTACCGCACTGGGTTCTAAGTTAATTTCAATCGTGTGTGCGCCATGCATACGTGCATCATGTACAAAGCCTGCTGCTGGATACACCACCCCTGATGTACCTATCGAGACAAATAAGTCCGCTTTTTCAATCGCCGCGTAAATATCGCCCATGCGCAGTGGCATTTCACCAAACCACACGATATGTGGTCTCATCTGGGCCGGCATTTGGCAGCAATGGCACAATTCGCCGGTTTGGATATCTTCGCTGTGATCGATCACTTGGTTGGATTCGCTACAACGCGCTTTAAGTAATTCCCCGTGCATGTGAATGACATTTTCGCTACCACCACGCTCATGCAGATTATCGATGTTTTGCGTAATAATAGTCACGGTACCGTCTAGCTCGCGCTCCAAGCGCCCTAACGCATTATGCGCGGCGTTAGGCTTGATTGACTCATCTTGCAGTTTTTTACGACGTTGATTGTAGAAGTCTTGTACCAGATCAGGATTGCGCGCAAAACCTTCCGGTGTCGCCACATCTTCTATGCGGTGGTTTTCCCACAGTCCATCTTGGGTACGAAAAGTTTGAATCCCCGACTCAGCAGAGATGCCCGCGCCTGTAAGTACTACAATATTTCTATAAGGGAAATCCATAACCTATCCTTGTCATTCTTTTACTCAAGCTTAACACTGAAAGAATAACAACAGTAGTAATATGGATTAGACCATGGTCGTAATGCTGGTCATGAAAGTTAAAAATTGAGAGGAAAAGCAATGCTGAGATTGTCTCTAGTCGCTGTATTACTGACCGCACTTGCTGGGTGTCAACTAACCCATGTTGAAGGCGAAATCGATGATGTTCAAGTTAAGGTGAGCACTAAAGATAGCGACAACAAACACAATGGCAACTACAAATTTTGCCCGCCGGGACAAGCTAAAAAAGGAAATTGCTAACAATTATCGAGGACTGAGGTGCGTAGTTCACCTCAATCCCTACTCCAAAAATCCTAATTTATTAGTCGTCGTTCGTTGAAGAGATACGGTGAATGGTTAAATCTGCACCGTTGTACTCTTCTTCTTCTGAGAGTCTTAATCCCATCAGAGCGTTAATTACCCCGTACACAATCAAGGCACCAATCAGCGCGACAGAAATACCAAGCAAAGTCCCCAAAACCTGCACAGAAAAGCTTACGCCACCTAATCCGCCCAATGCTGATTGACCAAAAATTCCCGCCGCAATACCGCCCCAAGCACCGCAGACACCATGTAAAGGCCAGACACCTAATACATCATCAATCTTGGTTTTGTTTTGTAAGTAGGTAAATAGGAACACAAACAGTACGCCGGCAATTGCGCCGGTAATCAGTGCGCCAATTGGGTGCATTAAATCAGAGCCTGCGCAGATAGCCACAAGCCCCGCTAATGGTCCGTTGTGGATAAAGCCTGGGTCATTTTTACCCGCGATAAGTGACGCCACTATGCCACCTACCATCGCCATTAATGAGTTCATCGCGACTAAGCCACTGATGCCACTTAGGCTTTGCGCTGACATCACATTAAAGCCAAACCAGCCGACACATAAAATCCATGCGCCAAGCGCAAGAAACGGGATGTTTGAAGGGACAAAGTTAGTATGTTTGCCGGCGCGAATACGTCCTTTACGCATACCTAAGAAAATAACCGCTACTAACGCGATCCAACCACCTACGCCATGCACCACAACCGAACCAGCAAAATCATGAAACCCCACACCAAACTGCGCTTCAAACCATGCTTGAACACCAAAATTGCCATTCCAAATCATGCCTTCAAACAATGGATAAACAAGACCTACGGTAAAGAATGTTGCGATTAAAATTGGGTAAAATCGAGCGCGTTCGGCAATGCCGCCAGAAACAATGGCAGGTATCGCTGCTGCAAAGGTCAGTAAGAAGAAAAATTTCACTAACTCATAGCCATTACCTTGCGATAAAGTCTCTGCGTCAGCAAAAAAATTGGCGCCATACGCGACCCAATAACCAATAAAAAAATATGCGATGGCTGATATCCCGAAATCAGCAAGGATCTTAACTAAAGCGTTAACTTGGTTCTTTTGGCGCACCGTTCCCACTTCAAGAAACGCAAAGCCTGCATGCATCAAAAAAACCATAATGGCGCCAAGTAATAAGAAAAGTGTGTCGGAACTTTGAGTTAGTGTTTGTACAGCTCCATGTACCTGACTAGCAGTTACACTCATGATTAATTGTCTCCGTGTTTTGTAGCGCACTTATCCTGTGCATCAAATTTTTGATTTCACCATGATGGTGAAATCAATAACTAAGCGACTAATAGAGCAAA
Organism: Vibrio fluminensis; assembly: GCF_015278125.1. GTDB lineage: Bacteria > Pseudomonadota > Gammaproteobacteria > Enterobacterales > Vibrionaceae > Vibrio > Vibrio fluminensis. Next base: position 2,720 of record NZ_JADILO010000001.1, on the reverse strand, counting down.
GAGTGTTCCAAGATCTAGTTATTCCATCAATAAACGCTATCGTACTGTAATTAATGATGTTTTTATCGTGATGCATAAATATCTGGGTGCCAGCAGTTACTTGAGGTGCACTGACGTGGGGAAATTGCACTAACTTAATGCACATGGATGATGCCCAACAAAAAAGCATTTACTCTCAAGTGATTAGTAGAAAAAGAGGATTGGTTTGCGGTAACAACTCAGTCTTAACTTGCGTATTAACCCCAATTGTCCGACTAATATAACGAACAAGTTGATGGATATACTCATAAATAAAAATAACTGTATATAAATACAGCTATTTAAGTGTTAAGTCGTTGTGCGACACTTAAGTCTGATATAGCAGCGACTTTTGCCGCTGCTTGAATGTAACACGATGGAGTTATTGTAACTCGATGTACTACTTACTATCTGAGCGTAATACAAGTTCGACGCGGCGGTTTTGTTTTTGCCCTTCTTCATGGAAGTTATTGGCGACAGGAGAGAACTCCCCCATGCCTCTTGGCGTTAATTGCCCTTTAGGAATGCTGTGTTGATTCACTAAGGCATTCACTACTGCTTGCGCTCGTCGCTCCGATAAAGAGGTATTATATTGTTGTTTACCTTTATCATCTGTATGCCCTACCACATAGAATAAACCTTGTGGATTCGCTTTGAGGTATTGGGTTAATGTTTCCAATACAGATACAGCTTCTGGCAGCATCTCATCGCTGTCATACTTAAACAGCAATCCATCTAAGGCAACGTATCCGTTTTGCTCAATGCCGTTAATCAACCCATCTAGGTCTATCTCAACGCGGCTGTCGACTAAAGCGGTCTCTTCAATAATGCGGACTTCGGTCCAAAGCGCACCTACATAACCCACCACATAAACCAAACCATGCACATTTCCCTCTGGGCGCAGTAGAGTGTAAAGGCGGTACTTTTGACTCTTGTCATTGCCGTTATCCACCACAGCTTTGATTTTTTGGATAAACTGAGTTTTCTTTCCACACTCATTGCCTGAACAACTTGCTTGAAGTTCAAAGCCAAGTTTCTCAAACGCCGCTTTGTAGTTGGCATCGACTTCATATTCCGAGTAAGTTCGGGGCAGCCGATAACCGATTGACGTGATCTTACCTTCACGCTGTTCAATTTTAAGCTGGTCTCCAACAGCGACTGGCGTCTGTTCAAAGCCCACCTGTTTATAATCGCGTATATAGGCGCCCGGCAAGCGTTGAATCATCGGGTGATCACTCGAGCCTCTTTTGTCTTTGTGCTTGAGATCTTGATACTCAATTTGCTTAACGTCCGAACCTAAGTAATCAGTGTTGATTGCCACCAAGTCTAATGGCTCTGGAATGATCTCTACCACATCAAGTTGTACGTTCATCGCATTTTGCCAGTTGGACGCATAAACAGAGACGTACAGCTCTTTGACGCCGCTTGATAGCTTAGCGGTGAGCAAAGAAGGTTTCTGTTTTGAGGTGGTGTTGAGTGGCGCAACCATTTTAAACAACTTATTTGCGTTACCACATTGCTCATTGTTACAACGATATATCACTTGAGCACCATGCTTTTCTAACTGAGCAGCATAGTTGTTCACCGCATGTTCTGGAAGATAACTTGGGGGCAATTTATAGTTGATACGCTGCAACTTTCCTTTGACAACCTCACTCTTTGGTTGGCTACCACTAATGTTGGTTATTATCCAATAGGGTGAATAGTGGCGTAGCATTTGCTTGTCCACCTTAGAGTCTGGCATTGGTGTAAAGAGATTGTCATCGGCAGACATCATTGTTGAAAATGATAGGCCGATGGTTAGCACCATCAAACGTCCAAATAAAGCGCGTGTTCTCATCCTTGTTCCTCGCTAATCATTCCACTTGTAAAAACCAACAGCCAGCGACCTGTGCGCGACTTGTTGATTTCACTTATTTATTATGTTTTCGATATAAGGCGTAACGCCTTCCATATGTTCAGTCGCTGCATTGGTTTTCTCGAGGGCGAGTTCACTCATCTGCTGCATTACGTGGTTCAATTTCTGAATATCTGCCTGTGTAAGTTTTGTTTTGCTGCTGATGTGAACTAACTCAGCTTCCAGAGCTTTTAGCTGTTCATCGATATTCATGTTGGCTTTATCAAGCGACTGAACGTGCTCATCCCACTGATGTAAGTCAGATAACGGTACACTGAGATATTGTTCAAATTGCTCGCTAACACACGCTTTAATAAGTGCTTCATTTGGGCTGTATTCAATATTGCAGAGTCTCAAAATCTCTGTGAATTGTTGCTCTAGTTCAGCCTCCCCAACCATGCTAACTTCAGATAAAGCGGCGAACCACCCATCCTTTTTGAGTCTTTCCACCTCGAGAGTACCCAATTCATCTTGGATGTTTTGGGCATTCACTGGCACAGTAAAAAAGCAAACAACAACGAAAATCATCCACTTCATTAATCTATATCTTCCAGTTGATAGTTGACGGATAAGTATTCGTTACATGATTGTGAAACACAATGAAACTTGGCGCGGAGTTTTCAAGGCAACCGACAGAATCGAATGTAATTTTTAATTCCGTTACGAGATAGAAAATCGAGTAGGAGGAGGCCTCACGGCCTCCGTCCTCTCACACCACCGTACAAGCGTGGGTCGCATACGGCGGTTCCGAATATACTTTTAGTGACTCATACCCATTTCGCAACGAGTACAGACCCAACTCCTC